>CANLMN010000013.1 GCA_947492105.1 uncultured Aquimarina sp.
GTAAACTTCTTTTTTGTAGCTACCTTGGACCTACTTTCTTTGATAAGCCATTGTATGGTACGCACCGTAATGGGTTGCGGAATCCCCTCTTTGGTCACCTGACTATTAAACAAGTAATGTATCGGATGTTCTGTTTCTAGATACGATTTTAGACCTCTAATTAAATGGACACTCAAAGGCACATAACGGTCTGTTTTGCCTTTTTGCTTTTTTACAAATACGGTTTTACGTTCAAAATCCACATCAGATTGCAACAAATTACAGAGTTCATAACTGCGAAGCCCACAACCATACAACATGGCTAACATCAAGCGATGTCTCAGGTACTTTGGAGCATTTAATAATTCTCGAGTTTCTTGGGCATTAAGTACAATGGGAAGATCCTTTTGTCTTTGTATTTGAGGAAGTGAAACACGCTTTTGTGGCATTTCCATCACCTTATAAGCAGCACGAAGCCCAAAAATGGTGTGCTTAAAAAAACTTTCTGATGGCGTTTTGTGTAAGTGTTGACAGTGGAATAAATAATCGTTTATAGCGGCTATTTCCAGAACCTCAGGACTCACTTTATAATGAAGAGCCAAATGTGATAAACATCGTAAGTAATTGGTAAGCGTACTTTTTGATTTACCATTTATAGAAAAACTCTTAGTCAGTTTGTCTACTAATACACGGAATGCTGGAACAGCTTCTAATGCCGTTTCTAAAATCGTCTTACTTTTTTTTTTGATACATAATTTATAGCGTTTATGAGTATATCCCTAAAATTAAGCTATTTTTAAACAGTAACTAAAAGCTTCCGAGGGACGAGGATTAGTTCAACAAGGGCTATAATTAATACGGGTTTTGATGCTTAACCCAAAGTTTTGGTATATTTACTAAGTCCGCCAAATCTTTTGATTTGGCTTTAATAAAGAAAAGATAAAACAAAATAAAAAAATTTGGCTAAGTGATTAATCGGAAATTCATTACTTTTAATTCCCGTACTAACCATAGCCGAGACGTTACCTGCAAGCTAAAAACTCTGCTTTAATTAATAATCAAATACAAGAAATGGAAAATATAGGAGCTAAATTTTTGAGAGCAGATTTACATATACATTCATTCGGTGAATTTGGTTCGTTTGATGTAAGTGATACAACAATGACTCCTATAGCAATTGTTGACACAGCAATTGAAAAGAAATTAAGTATTATTAGTATTACTGACCACAATGAAATTCAAAATTCACATACAGCAATTGAATATGCAAAAGGGAAAGATATTCTTGTTTTACCTGGAGTTGAAATAAGCACTACACAAGGACATTTATTAGTATACTTCGAGACTTATAAAAATTTAAGAGATTTTTTTGGTAATCTTACTATAAACCCTGAAAAGACAATTTGTAATCAAGGTATTGTAGAATGTTTAAATTTCGCTAAAACTTATGGAGGATTTGGAGTTCTAGCTCATATAGAATTATCCTCAGGTTTTGAACAAACAATAGGTAGATTTGGACCTCCTATTGAAGAAATCTTTAAACAAGAAAATTTATTGGGGCTTGAAATCAGTTCAAAAGCAAGTGTAAACTTCTACACTCCATTAGATGAAAGTTCAGATAGAAAAAGATTATTAAAACTAAGAAGAGAATATTTAGGTTTTGATGACAATTATAATCTCCCAAAATTAATGTCTTCTGATTCACATTCTTTAACTAGATTAGGAACAAATGCGGAGGGAGAAACTAAATTAACAAGATTTAAAGTAGACGATTTAAATTTTCATTCAATAAAAATTGCATTACTGACACACGAATCCAGAGTAAGGTTAGAAAACCAAGTCCCAGAAATGCGCCCAATAATTCAAAGCATTTCCATCGAAGGTGGTCTTTTAGACAATGTGAACATAAAATTAAGTAACAATCTAACTTGTATTATTGGTAGTCGAGGAGCTGGAAAATCAACATTATTAGAAACAATCAGAGAAACGTCAGGAAATAAATCTAAATCGACAGTTGTTGATTCTGATGTTTGGCCTCAAAAAATAAAATTAAAATATATTGATGAGGCAAACCAAATAATAGATTTTACAAGAGAAAAAAATAGTGAGCTACAGAATATTACTGACCCTATAAATGGAATATCAAAAGTCGATATCGAAACTTACGGACAAGGTGAAACGGCAGAAACTATTCAGCATAGTGACGAAAACCCAAAAGTTCTAATCGATTTTTTAGATGGTTTTTTGAAACTTGGAACTAAAAATATTGAAGATAAAGAGATAATTTCCTTGTTACTAGAAAATCAAAGTGAGTCAAAAAAATTAAGAATTGGATTATTAGGTTTTAAAGAAACTGAGAAAGCTTTAAAAAACGAACAAAAAAAATTAGAAAATTTACAAAAAGAAAAAGCAGGTGATTTAGTTAAATTTCAAAATGCTTTAATAAAAGAACGCGGAATAAGAAGCGAGCTAATAAAAAATTTGGGGGTTCTGATAAAAAATTATCAAGAAATTTTAAGTGATGATGATACATTTACAAACTTTGAAGCATTAGAGGACAATGAAATACTCGTAGGAAAAGACTATTTTAAAAAAGTCAAAGAAATTGTATCCGATTTTTCTAAAGTAGTAAAGTTAAAATCTGATGAATTAAATAGTGAACTATCAAATAAAATAACAGAACTCAAAGAGCAACTTAATAACTGGAAAGAAAAGGAAAAATCAATCCAAGATAAAATAGATGTTAAAAAAATTGAACTAGAAAAACAAGGTATTCCTTTTGATTTAGGTAAAATCAATCAGATTTCTAAAGATATTGTAGATTATCAAAAATTAATAGCTAAACTAAATTTAGACAAAAAGAAATTAAAAGAGCTAGCTACTGAAAGAGGTGAACTTTTAACAAAACGTGAGTCTATAAAAAATGATATTTATGCAGAAAGAAATAAATTTGCCAAAAAAGCAAATTCTGATTTAAAAAATACAATAGACGGTTTTTTTATTTCTATTAAATATAAAAAAGGTAAATTTTCTCCAAGCTTTGAAACCTTAATTAGGTCTAAAATGGATTGGAGAAATTTGAAAAAGTCTAAATTAATATCTGAAAACTTATCTCCTTTTGAATTCGTAAATGCTTGTAAAAACAATAATACGAGCGTGTTTACCAATATTCGAGATAATGATAATAATCAAATTATTTTTGAACCTGAAGCTAAAAATATTATTGCCAAGACCTTAGAGGATAATAATTTTGAAGATTATGAATCCCTATCTTATGATGATTTCCCTTCAATAACTGTTACAAAGTCTGTAAAAGAAGAAAATGGAGATATTAAGTACTATAGCAAACCTATCTCTCAATTATCTTTAGGTCAACAACATTCTGTCCTCCTTGGTATTTTAATGCTTTCAGACAGCAATAAACCTTTAATAATTGACCAACCAGAAGACAATCTTGATAGTGAATTTATTTATAAAACTATCGTTAAAAATTTAAGAAAAATAAAAGAACAACGACAGGTAATCATAGTCACACATAATGCAAATATTGCTGTGTTAGGAGATGCTGAATTAATAATTCCATTAAAGAGTACAAGTATTAAATCGCACGTTTTAAACTCTGGCTCAATAGACCGATTAGAAACTAGAGATATTTGTTGTGAAATATTAGAAGGTGGTAAAAGAGCTTTCCTTCAAAGACAGGATATTTATGGTATAAAATAAAGCCAGCAGGTAATAACTAGGCATATGGCGTGCCGATAGGCCAACGCTATATGCCTGTTGACTGATCCGCCACTTGCATAAGGGGGAAAACGATTTTGGCGATGATTTTTTTGGGGTTAAAAATAGCGTCCTGCTATTGGGTTAGCAGTGTTTTTGGTGTTAAAAACTATATTCTTAGGGATTTATAGTGGTTAAACCCCTAATATTATGCCATTTATTGCTAATTATTTCAGTTGAGCCCATAGTGATCCTGTATGGGCAATAGGAGCTGTTTTTTGGTCTTTTGGGAGGCCTTTGGTTTTTTGTATTTCTGGTCGTAGGGTGTCACGGCTACTACACAATGATCCAAAACCCATCAATTAGCAGATCTCCATTGAGGTATTATTGTACCTGTAGTCGTTTATAAGCGTTTACAAACATTTACAAATGATTTTGACTAATCTATAATTATGGGTGTATCCAGAGTCTGATAATTCATCTCATGACATGCTCTATATATCTATAAAAATCTGATTAAATATCATTTAAAGAACATACAAGGCTTTGTTTTTGATTGAAATCTGTTAGATTTGTGAATTATATAATGGAAATATAGTTACCATGGTAACTATATTCCTACGTTAGGCATAATAATTTAGACTCAAATGAAAATATTAGTAATACTATTAAGTTTAGTTGTTATAGGCTTAGTAATCTATTTCAATCGAAATAAAAAAAATATCGAATCAATTCAGGACAAAAGGATTGAAATTACGGAAGATGTAGAATGGGATGAATTAGAAAAAATAATATCTGATTTTGATACTGATTTAATAACTGGAAAACAAAATATTACTGATTTTATAAACAATAATTATTCCAATTTTAATTCAGATTTTCTTTCAAAAATTGACCTAAACAATATCAAAACCGAATTTAACAATTATTTGACCAATGTAGTTTTGAAAAAACCGATTGGAGATAAAATTAAATCACTGAATTTCGGACTATTCGAATCGGATTCTGATAATATTTTATGCTATGTTTCAGGTAGTAATCTAAATCCAAAAGATGACGTTGATTGGGCTACGACTCAAGAGTATTTCCCTAAACTATATTTAGAGTTATCTGAATTTAAAATTATAAACAAAGAATTGAAAAAATATAAAGGAAATATCTCTGACATTGAACAATTAATTATAAACGGATTTATGAATTTAGTAATTGCTAACTCAATAATGGAAATTGACAATGTTACTAATAATAAAAATCTCAATTTGGGTTCAGGATATGATTCTGGAGATATTTTCATAATCCGAGAGAATTAAAACTATGCCTAACACGGTGTATAAAACATAGCTAATATGTGCTAAATCGAAAGGTTTGTGTATATTTAGAAAGTCCGCCAAGTTTTTAATTTGGCTTTTAAAATGAGAAAAATTAAAACCAAAATATAAAAATTCGGCTCTGTGTTAATCCGAAAAGTTAGTGTTTTTTTACACGCTACGTTTCATACACAAGTCCGTTGCCCACAATTTAAAAAAACATCGATAAAAAATTAAAAATTAGAAATGTATAGAAAAATCGGCTTATTCTTTTTATCACTTTGGTTGTTCTTTATATTGACAATCATTATCACAGCCGATGTTCCAATATGCTTTTCCAAGCAATGTGAATTTATTGGGTTTGGAACCCTTTTGTCAAATAATGTCATTCCTTTAATATGTGTTTTTTGCCTTTTAATTGGTACTTACTCATATTTTGATTTCTCTTTCAAATTAAAAGATGCAACACAAATTCCATTCAAAATAAGTAAAATTGAAAATATAGATTATGAACATCTTACATTTTTAACAACTTATATTGTCCCATTAGTTTGTTTCAATTTTGTTGATACAAGATATCAGTTGGTTCTTATAATATTATTAGTTGTCATTGGTGTAATCTATATTAGAACAGATTTATTCTACGCAAATCCGACACTTGCACTTTTAAACTATAGAATTTATCGAGTTGATGGAGAATTTAAGGATGGTATTAGAGAAAATATCGTTTTAATAAGTCGTAATACATTAGAAGTAAACCAACGAGTGGATTATATAAAACTTGATAATCGTATCTACTACGCCAAACCAAAAAGCATATGACAAGACAAGAATTGATTGATGGTCTAAATTTAGTTATTGACCAAGGAGATGATTTATCAACCGTTGTTTACGCGGTATTAAAAGATACTGGAGAGATTAAATTGTTGAATATTGTAAATACAGAGATTGAGCATATTCAAACAATGTTTTTGAATAGTATAAATTCATCTATAATAAACGTTGAAGGACAGACTATAGTATCAGTTTCGGAAGCAGACGATAGAGCCAACACAGTATTTGAGTATGATTTGGACTTGCCAGATAGTCTTGACTATTTAAACACACAACTAAACGATGCGCTTCCAACATTTTCATTTCAAGATGACGATTTGGCAAATATAGAAACGTTGCTTATCGAAATTGGAACGGAAGAACATCAATTAACAATTTTAAAACAGCTTTCACCAGTAGAGGTTTTTGGTAGAGGTGGCTATATGCTTTGGAAAGCAAACCAAAGATTAGAAAAATTTGAGGACAAAGTTCTAAGATTTACACCAAAATTTAATGCTGTAAAAGTTGATGACACTTTCGTTTTTACAGACTTAAAAATATTAGAAAGAAATCACGGATTCCACGAAGTAATTGTTAGAGAAGCAACTACCAGTATTCAATTGATAGCTGATTTAAACTTATTAGATACTACTGACGGATTAACAGCATTATTGTCAAATGTTAGTTTTGCCCGAAAAGTATTGAAAATAAGGAATTCACCAGTAATTAGAAACAATGTTCCAAACAATGTTATTATTGAGTTTACAAGAACTCATCCTGCCTTAATTAGGAAAATGAAATATAACGAAGATGGAACACAAATAATACTTGAAACTAAATTATCAAAAGAGCTATTTATTAAAATGTTAGACGATGCGTATTTAACATCTCAACTGACACAACAATTTTATGAAAGTAAAGCAAAGGACGCAGTTGAATTAGAAGCTGAAAATGTAGATGAAAATAACGTAGCGGAATAAAAACTGTGGGCAATAACTAGGCATATGGCGTGCCGATAGGCAAACGCTATATGCCTGTTGACTGATCCGCCACTTGCATAAGGGGGAAAACGATTTTGGCGATGCTATTTTGGGGGTTAAAAATAGCGTCCTGCTATTGGAGTAGCAGTGTTTTTGGTGTTAAAAACTATATTCTTAGGGATTTATAGTGATTAAACCCCTAATATTATGCCATTTATTGCTAATTATTTCAGTTGAGCCCATAGTGATCCTGTATGGGCAATAGGAGCTGTTTTTGGTCTTTTAGGAGACCTTTGGTTTTTTGTATTTCTGGTCGTAGGGTGTCACGGCTACTATACAATGACACAAAACCCATCAATTAGCAGATCTCCATTAAGGTATTATTGTACCTGTAGTCGTTTATAAGTGTTTACAAACATTTACAAATGATTTTGGGTAATCCATAATTATGGGTGTATCCAGAGTCTGATAGTTCATCTCGCGACATGCTCTATATATCTATAAAAATCTGATTAAATATCATTTAAAGAACATACAAGACTTTGTTTTTGATTGAAATCTGATAGATTTGTGAATTATATAATGGAAATATAGTTACCATGGTAACTATATTCCTACGTTACAAAACATAAAAACTCACTAAAAACCTAAAAGTATGGTGTCAAATTCTCTATTTAATCTGCAATCTGTTGATAGCGAACTTAGGTCAGCTATGAATCTTGCTTTGTTCGATTTTGGAAAACCTCATAGTAGTGTAGATTTCTGGGCAATGACAAGCTTACAAAGAAACATTGAGAGTGCAGCTAGAAAGATACGTAATAAACATAGCTCTTTTGGTGGAAGTGGATTTGGAATTGATCCTCCAGGAAACAGATTTAGAATAACTTTTGGACTTCAAATCTTGGTTGGCTATAAAATTAGATTGAGAGGAAATGCTAATATTGGTTATGGAAATCGATGGGGTAATTTCGGGGCAACATCATCACTTCACTTCGCCGCATATAATGGTGGAGTTGGTACTGGTGTTCATAAAAGTAATTTAGTAGTAGATTTGACCGCTGCTGTAAATCTGACAGTTGGAGGTGGACAAGGAACACCTTTACAATCTTATTCCTTAAATTACAATTCACCAATACCAACCCTCAATGATTTTCAAAACTCTTTGAGTTATGGACAGTTACTAACGTGGAACTCTGGGATTAATGAGAATCAATTTTCTTTAGATAGAATCCAACGAGAAGGAATGATTGGGTTTCGATTAGGAGATGTCAATGTAAGCACCAATAATGATACAAGAAGGTTTTATCTCGGAGGTGGAACAGATATGGGGTGGACAGGTGGAATATCAGCAGCCACTCCTTTTTTTGAAGTTGGGTTTCAAGATTTTTCGGGAGATTATTTTAGAAAAGGAGAAACAAAAGTTACTAATGATGACAAATTAAGAGAGTATAACAGAAATAATAATATTGATTCTTCCTTAGAATACCATAGACAAACAGCCTATCAGAAAAACCTAAACAAAGCTTCAACTTACATTCGAATTAACAATAATGGGTATAATGCTACAATAGATTTAATAGGAGATGCTTGGCTACAAAATGCTATCCATAAAGCTATTAAAGACTTTAAGTTTGAGTATAATCATAAAAACATAGAGATATGGGGTGGAAAAAATTGGTAATCCTTATTTTAGTTTTTACTATGACAAACAGCTGTTGCGTTCCATTCGTACAAAAAAAATTCTATACAACTCAATATGGCAGTTATAGACCTATAAAAAGTAAATTTAAAATAACAAAGGATAGTGTAATGTATACATCAAAAGAGAGTTTTATAAAAAATATCTATTTCAGAATTGACTCCATATATATTACAAAGGTTAGAAGCAAGAAAAAAGAATTAAAAGTCATTAACACCTTTAAAAGACTCTTTTCTGATGGTCAGTTTATAGAGGGTACTACTAATGATATTAAAAACGGGTTAAAAGACTTTAATAATTTAGAATCGGGTATTGCTGGCTATTATAAAATTGAAAATAACAAAATAATTTTTGAACAATTTATTGTTACTCCTCAAGACTGTGGAAAGTATCGAACATATGAACTTCAAATATTGGGAGATGATAATATAAAAGGTTATAAAAAAATGACAGTAAAAGGATTAACAGGAACGCCAAACTGGTAAAAGAAAACGTTTTGTAATCGAGTAGCCCGACGCAGTAAAATTTACCACGTTGAGGCTCTCACACCACCGTACGTACGGGTCTCGTATACGGCGGTTCACCAGATTGAAGTCTGTAGCGTATTTATGTAATCTAGCATAGGTTTGTATCCTTTTCGTTTAAGCCTAGAAAGCGTGATCGTTGTTTTAAGAATAGGGCTTTGGACTACTACCCAGCCTCCCATTCTTGTACGACTCCAAGCGTAGGCTTGTCCGCTTTCTATTCCTAGTCGAATTAGGTTTTTACGTTTCCTTTCAAGCTTTTTCCAATCATGCCAAATACAATATCGCAACCGATTACGCAGCCATTCATCCAACTTTTTAATTTTGGCGTAGATCTTTGTTAATCGATAATTATTCATCCAGCCCCTACAAATTTGATTCAACTTTTCGAGTCTTTCTGAGAATGACATTGGTTTGGTTTTCTTGGTAATACTTTTTAGATTACGTTTAAACTTTGCCCAACTCCCCTTAGCTACAACAAGTTGATATTGTCCTTTTGTATCTTTGTTGTAGATTGGCACAAATCCATGTCTTAATAACTCAAAATTTACAGGTCTACGGATGCCGCTCTTTCAGTGCATGGATCACTCCAAACCACCTTGCCACTTACTTTGCTTACGGACACGACTCCGCGCATTAGGAACTTAAACCCCTTGGGACGTTCATACTAATGAACTATATTTACCATTCAAGGCACATACAATTTGTATAATGCATATGCACCCTGCGGGATGCTACGGCACCATACACGGAAGGTTGTGCCACATTTAAGACAAACAGCAGGCAACCATTTTAGACTTTATCACGTCTATGTAAATAGATAACCGAATTAATGAAAAAAACATACCTGATTTTAGCCGTAATCGTGATATATATCAATACGAACTATGGACAAGAACTTTACGCAGGATTTAAAACCTTAAGGCTAGAAGATAACACGCGAACTTACAAACCCAAAACAAAAAAAACAGACAGCTTACACTATAGACCTGTTGATTTAGATATTTGGTATCCCTCAAAAGAAAAAAAAGGAAAACCTATGCTTTTCAGGGATTTGTTCAGTCTATTCGAACAACGCGCAGTTGCCTATCAAGACAACGATGATTTTTCTGGGATGACCGAGGAATTGGCTCAATTTTATGTTGCAGAACTTGGGGTAGGAACAGACGGAAAAAGATTGTTGAATATCAAAACTGATACATATTCCAGTCTTAAAACGATTGAAACCAAACACCCTGTAGTTATTTATATGGCTGGTTTCAATGGAATGGGGTTTGAGAATTACAAAATCCTTGAAACGTTAGCTCAAAATGGATATTTGGTAATTTCGGTTTGGAGTGTTGGACGCTATCCTGGAAATATGACTAACCAAATGGCAGATATGATGGAACAAGTTTATGATGCAGAGTTTGCCATAAAATATTTGACTAATAATAAATTAGTAAATGCTGACTTTAACAATGTAGCCTTGATTGGATGTAGTTGGGGCGGAATGAGTTCAGCAGTTCTTGCTAAAAGAAATCCTAAAATAAAGGCATTTGTTTCTCTCGATGGTACTGAAACACATTTTTTTGGTGAAAACGAAGAAGATGATGGTTTCATTCAAGAAATTCACGATAATAATCTTTTACTACCGACCGAACAAAATTTGGATTATCTCTACTTGGAGAGTGGAGATAAACTCGATGAATTTACGACCAACAAAGAATTTCATTATTATAAACAAACAGAAGCCCCAAAACATTATTTACGTTTCACAAATAGTCAGCACGCAGATTTTACTTGTGTTCCATCAATACTTGAATCCAATCAAAATACGGTTAAAATCCACAATGACATTCAATCTTTGACATTGTCCTACATAGACAAATCACTGAAACAACAAAATATGTTTGATACAAACTGGAAAGAAATTTCATCTTTAAATTACACAACTAGCCAACCTTTTGACATTAAAAAAACACCTGGATTGTCCACAGAGTTTTCGGGTTTAATTCTTGATAAAAAAACGAATCAGCCACTGCCCTATGTAAATATTGGTATTCTTAACAGAGAAATAGGTACGGTTTCCAATTCAAATGGTAAATTCTCATTAGAACTAAAAGAAGAATTCAAAAACGACACGATAAGAATTTCCTCAATAAGCTTTAAGCCAGTCGAAATATTAATAAGGAACATAATCCAAAAAACAGAACCAACTATATACAAATTAGAAGAAGATATAAGCGAGCTAAATGAAGTTGTCATTACTGCAAAAAGCTTCAAAAAAAGAACGCTTGGAAATAAAACAGAATCGAAATTCGTAAGCACAGGATTTAGTTATGACCAACTTGGTGCGGAAATGGGTGTTAAAATTAATATTCGTAAAAATCCAACAATTGTAGATGCATTTAATTTTAATATTCCTTACAACAGATTGAGTGCAAAATCCGTTTTTAGACTTAACTTTTACAGTATAAACAAAAGGAAACCAGGTGTTAATTTACTTAAAGACAATATTCTGTTTACTATTGAACCAAAACAAAAAGGCAATGTAACTATTGACTTAAAACCTTATGACATTGTTTTGACAGATGATGTAATTGTTACGCTGGAATGGGTTGAGAGTAAAGGAAAGAACAATAAGGGCGAGGCTATTTTTTTCTCACTTGGAGTTTTTAATAGTGGAACGCTTTACAAAAAATCAAGCCAAGCCAAATTTAAAAAGCACAGTAGTATGGGAGTTGGATTTAACATAAATGTGAGGTATTAAAAAACGTGGCACTATAACTAGGCATATGGCGTGCCGATAGGCAAACGCTATAGGTCCAGTTGACTGATCCGCCACTTGCATAAGGGGGAAAACGATTTTGGAGATGCTATTTTGGGGGTTAAAAATAGCGTCCTGCTATTGGAGTAGCAGTGTTTTTGGTGTTAAAAACTATATCCTTAGGGATTTTTAGTGGTTAAACCCCAAATATGATGCTATTTATTGCTAATTATTTCAGTTGAGTCCATAGCGATCCTGTATGGGCAATAGGAGCTGTTTTTTGGTCTTTTGGGAGACCTTTGGTTTTCTGTATTTCTGGTCGTAGGATTTTACGGCTACTATACAATGATGCAAAACCCATCAATTAGTAGGTCTCCATTGAGGTATTATTGTACCTGTAGTCGTTTATAAGCGTTTACAAACATTTACAAATGATTTTGACTAATCTATAATCATGGATGTATCCAGAGTCTGATAGTTCATCTCACGACATGCTCTATATCTCTATAAAAATCTGATTAAATATCATTTAAAGAACATACAAGACTTTGTTTTTTATTGAAATCTGTTAGATTTGTGAATTATATAATGGAAATATAGTTACTATGGTAACTATATTCCTACGTTACAAAACATAAAAACTCACTAAAAACCTAAAAGTATGGTGTCAAATTCTCTATTTAATCTGCAATCTGTTGATAGCGAACTTAGGTCAGCTATGAATCTTGCTTTGTTCGATTTTGGAAAACCTCATAGTAGTGTAGATTTCTGGGCAATGACAAGCTTACAAAGAAACATTGAGAGTGCAGCTAGAAAGATACGTAATAAACATAGCTCTTTTGGTGGAAGTAGATTTGGAATTGATCCTCCAGGAAACGGATTTAGAATAACTTTTGGACTTCAAATCTTGGTTGGTTATAAAATTAGATTGAGAGGAAATGCTAATATTGGTTATGGAAATCGATGGGGTAATTTTGGAGCAACATCATCACTTCACTTCGCCGCATATAATGGTGGAGTTGGTACTGGTGTTCATAAAAGTAATTTAGTAGTAGATTTGACCGCTGCTGTAAATCTGACAGTTGGAGGTGGACAAGGAACACCTTTACAATCTTATTCCTTAAATTACAATTCACCAATACCAACCCTCAATGATTTTCAAAACTCTTTGAGTTATGGACAGTTACTAACGTGGAACTCTGGGATTAATGAGAATCAATTTTCTTTAGATAGAATCCAACGAGAAGGAATGATTGGGTTTCGATTAGGAAATGTCAATGTAAGCACCAATAATGATACAAGAAGGTTTTATCTCGGAGGTGGAACAGATATGGGATGGACAGGTGGAATATCAGCAGCCACTCCTTTTTTTGAAGTTGGGTTTCAAGATTTTTCAGGGGATTATTTTAGATCAGGTAAATCTAGAGAAACAAATGATGATATTGATAGGGATTTAATGAGAAGTAAAGAAAATAGCAACCCATTTACAGAGCGTTTTCATAGACAAACAGCTTATCAAAAAAATCTAAACAAAGCCTCAACTTACATTCGAATTAACAATAATGGGTATAATGCTACAATAGATTTAATAGGAGATGCTTGGCTACAAAATGCTATCCATAAAGCTATCAAAGATTTCAAATTTGAATATAATCATAAAAATATAGAAGTATGGGGTGGAAAAAAATGGTGATTTTAGTTTTAACTATAATTTCTTTAAATAGTTGCTGTATTCCATTTCTACAAAAAAAATATTACACGACAGAATACGGAAGTAATAGACCAAAAAAGAATAAATTTAAACTTTTCAAAACACAGGGTAAATTAGGACAAAAATTCATTGATGAAAACTCTGTGTATGTTAAAATTGACTCCGTTTATGGAAAAAACCCAAAAACTGGAGTAGTTGAATTATCAATTACCAAGTCATATGAAAGATATTTTAAGACAGGACAATATATTCAAGGAACAGGTGAAAAGGATTCGGACTTAACATTAAAAGATTATAATAATTTAAAGTCAGGAATTATAGGTTATTACAAAATAAAGAACAATAAAATTTTATATGAATATTTCTTAGTAACTCCCCAAAATTGTGGAGACTATTATAAGGCTAAAAACGGAATAGTTGGAGATAGTATTGCTGGTTATAAAAGAATAAAAATAGAAGGATTAACTGGAACACCTGATTGGTAAAAGAAAACGTTTTGTAACAGGTTTTATAATTCATAGCTACCCTATCGGGATAGCTACGAAATTATACAGCAGGCGTTAGCAGTTATTAGAAAAAATCAACACGAATGAAAACATTTATAGCATTTTTTGATGTTCTTGGATTTAAAGAGTTTATATATAATAATGAACTAGATGAAGCAAAAAGACTTTTCAATCATCTATTAAGAGATTCTCAAACAGCAATAAGTGGAGAAAAATATATAAAGTTAAATTCTGGAATGGTTGTTCCTGACTTGAAAAATCAAAAAGTAAATTGCTTACACGTTTCTGACAGTATAATTTTTTGGACAAATAACCACACCGAAGAAGATTTTAAAGATTTAGTTGAAGTATGCTATTCGTTCTACTGGAGAAGTTTACAGGCAACATTCCCTTTAAGAGGATGCTTAACATATGGGGAAATTGACTTTAATCCAAGTACTATAAAAAATGATAATGGAATAGATTTTTATAATTATTCATTAATAGGAAAAGGACTTGTTGATGCTTATATAAAATCGGATAATATCGAATACGCTGGTTGTTTATTGGATGAATTAGCAATTGAAAAAGTTAGTGATACTCTAATCAACGAACTTATCTACGACCAAAAAATATGTATGTATAAGGTTCCATATAAAAATGGAGAAAACTATGAGCACGTATTTAGACCAATAAAAGGAGACCATAATGACGTTTCTTTTCGTAATACTGCACAAAGTATAAAAAGACTTTTTACTTATGCTTCTAAAACGGAATTGACAAATATGCCCGAAAGTGTAAAAAAGAAATTAAACAATACAATTGACTTTATAGGCTTTTTCAGAGAAACCGATAGAAATTTAAAGAATCCTAACAAACAAGAATAACAACTACATTATGGTTTTGATAAATGGTTAGAAAAGAACGACAAAACAGTAACCTACACACGTTATGCCGACGATGTGATTGTGAATTGTAAAAATCAAAAGCACGCAGAACAAACACTCAATGCTATCCAAAACAGAATGCATCAAATTGGTCTGGAGTTACATCCACAGAAGACCAAAATAGTGTATTGTAAGGACTATCGAAGAAAACTTAACTACTACAACCTAAAATTTGATTTTCTGGGCTATTCTTTCAGCCTAGGACTTCCAAATCCAAAAAGCGAAGTGGATTATTTCTAGGGTTCGATTGTAGCATCAGCATAAGTTCAAGAAAACAGATTCCCGATAAGCTAAGAGAACTCAAAGTGCATAGGATGACTGCGAACAGTATCGTAGGGATTGCAAAAATTCTTAATCCAATGATTAGAGGATGGATCAATTACTACGGGAAATTTAGGAAATCTATGCTCCATGGTGTCTTCAAACTATTGAATAATCGTTTAGTGAAATGGGCAAGAAAAAGGTATAAGCGATACAAGACGAGTATAAAACGTGCTTATAAGTGGTTTAATAGAATTAAGGAACAATTCCCTAAGTTATTCTACCATTGGAGTATGGGATATACCAATTGAAAACGCTAATTTAGATTTGTATAACAAGAGCCGTATGATGGGAGACTTTAGGTGGCTCTTATGGTTGTTTTGGTTATATTCAAAAACAAGATATATATGCTACACCTGAATTAGCAATCAAAGCATCAGACGATGATGATTATGACGATGAAACGACAAACAAGGATTGGAAAAATATGGCAGATAAAATAATAAAATTATGGCGTAAGAATAAAAAAATGCTAATTCTTTTAGACTATCGAGATGAATCTTTAAATTATTATCCTACAATTGTTATAAAAGAATAATTATGAAAGTATCAATAATAACGTTAGGTATTATAGGCCTGTTAATAGGATTATTTCTACCTGTGTTCAGTATTCTTTGGGAATTATCCGAAATTCGTGGAGCTTGTCAAGATTGCCCTGTTAATTTTTGGAAAAACACAACTTCATCAGATATAATTAATATAATATTAATGGGACTTATAGGAGCTTTAATAGGAGGAGGAATAGGTTTCTTTATTCACAGAGTCTTAAAAAAATAACGTTTTGTAATAACTAGGCATATGGCGTACCGATAGGCAAACGCTATAGGTCCTGTTGACTGATCCGCTACTTGCATAAGGGGGTAAACGATTTTGGAGATGCTATTTTGGGGGTTAGAAATAGCGTTCTACTATTATTGTAGCATTGCTTGTGGTATTAAAAACTATATTCTTAGGAATTTATAGTAGTTAAACTACTAATATTATGCTATTTATTGCTAATTATTTCAGCATAAGCATAATACCATAGACTGTTTGTGTTTAAGTATTGTAGTATCGCTTTCTTCACTGTATATACGACGATAAACCAGCTTTCGAGGAACTAATGCCTCAAGAAGTTACTCTTGCTCACATGGGACTTGTACCCTCTAGATTAATTAGTTACCTTTCGGTAATAAAAGATGCCCCTGCTGGGCATACGCAATTTGTATAATACCTGTGTACACCCTGTGGGATACAAACACACTATACAGCTCTATATGGACAATAATATAACAGAATACAATGAAAAACATAATCTTATTTTTAATTATAACATCGTCCATTTCGACTTTTTCTCAAAAAGATAAACCGAAAAATGAAATGAACTTTTCGGGAGAATACTTTGGAGAGTTTAATGATATAAAAAATACTAAAGGAACAATAGAACTATTTCTATATCAATCTCAAAATGGATATAGTGATGGAATAATTTTAATAAAAAAAAATAACACCGAAATAATATCTGGAATCATCAGAATTAACGGCAACGGGAAATTTATATCAGGAAATTTCACCCCATCTAAAATTAAAAATATCAACTGGAATTCTGAAAAAACAAAAAATATAGCTCCTAAAGATTCATATGAATGTGGCTGGAATTTATTCGGAGAATTTAAAGATAAAAGTGGAAATCTAATACGTGGAAAAGCAGTCCCCTTAAATTGTACAGAATCTAATCTAATTGATTTTACACTAAATCGAAAAAAATAAAAACTAAAGCTAATAACTAGGCATATGGCGTACCGATAGGCAAACGCTATAGATCCTGTTGACTGATCCGCCGCTTGCATAAGGGGGAAAATGATTTTGAGATGCTATTTTGGGCGTTCAAAAATAGCGTTCTGCTATTAGAGTAGCTGTATTTGTATTGTTGTAATTCATGTTTTCAGGAATTTACAGTAATTATACCATACTAGCTATATAACAAGTAATACCATTCAGTTGTTTGAATTTACCGGTAAGAAAAATTAAGATTTTTTTGTTTCAGCTTCAGCAGCAACATCAAGTATAACCTTGGTTACGGTTTATTTTTATACCAGAGCTGAGGAGAAAAAAATTATCTCAACAAATTCTCAGGATAAAGAAAATGGAACGTACATTTTTTTACAATCTATATCCTATTGTAAATTGCATGTAGGCATTGTTTCCTTCTAATTGAATCGCAGAATCTTCTTTTACTTCTTCAAAAATATTTGTAAAACCATAAGAATATCTCAGATCTGCAAAGAAATTATCTGTGACGTTAATCCCTAAACCTCCCAAAGCAGAAAAATCAAACGTATTGTATACCTCATTACGCTCCCACTCCCATGCTTTGAGCCCTAATTGCGGACCTAGATGTATATTAAACATTTCTGTAATGTTTAATTTCAATAGTACAGGAAGTTGAAGGTAGTTTAATCGAAATTCCTTATTCAAATTCCCTTGTGTAGAATACTGTAATTCTGGTTGAATACTGATAAGGTCTGACACTCCATATTCTGCAAAAAAACCGACTGCAGCTCCAAATCGACTTTCCTCAGCTTCTGTTTCTGAGATCCCTAAACCAATAGCTAGAATATCAAAATTATCACTCAATATATTACTATAATTAACTCCAAATCTAAAACCATAACGCGGTTCTATACTTTGGGCATTAATTGTTATTATTGTTAAAAAAAGTAAAAGTAAAGTTGATAATAAATTATTTTTCATAAAATTTATGTTTGATATAACAAGGTTACCACAAAGTAACCAAAATTCAAAATACAAAAACCTTTAAATTTATGCACAAAAACCGTAAAATCGACAAAAATCCTGCTATTCTGTTAAAGTGCAATGGAACTGACATCTAAGCGATTTTCTTACCGTGCTTCTCGTTGTTCATTGTAGAGGGACTTTATAATTCCATCGGACAATCCTATTTTTGGTACGTATATTTTCCTAGCACCACTCCATTTCATTGCAGACAGATATATTCTCGCAGCATGAACAATAACATCTGCTCTATCCTGATTGAGATTTAGCTGCCAAATACGTTCTTCATATGTAAGTGAACTCAACAATTGATAATAAGAACTTAAATAGAAGAATGACAATGGTTTTCCGACACTCTTCCCACTATTCTTGAAAATATTATTGATATTACCCCCAGAACCGATCAAAGCGATACGAGTGTAAGGTTTTGTCACTTGCTCTACCCATTTCTGTACTTTGATCCAATAATCATCCAGAACTAAATTATTAAGTAAACGGACTGTACCCAACCTAAAAGATTCTGAAGCAATCGTTTTACCTCTATGATAAAGGGTAAATTCCGTACTTCCTCCTCCAACATCTACATAAAGATAGGTACCTTCTGTATTAATTAATTCTTTGAGATCTGTCATGGCGATAATTGCAGCTTCATCCTCTCCATCGATAACATTAATTGCTATTCCTGTTTTTTCTCGAATCAATCCAACTAATTCTGCACCATTCTCTGCATTACGCATTGCAGAAGTTGCACAGGCTTTGTATACACTCACCTTGTGCGATTTCATCAACAACTGAAATGCTTTCATTGTATCCAACATTCGCTCTATATTCTCTTCGGAAACCCGTTTGTTTACAAACACATCGGCTCCCAAACGAATCGGAACCCTAACTAAGCTTGTTTTCTTGAAACGAGCTTCTTTTCCTTGTTCCTGAATTACACTGCTAATTAATAAGCGTACTGCATTTGAGCCAATATCTATAGCTCCATATTTTTCAATTTTCAACAAAATCTAGTTTTTTAGTTTTTGTAAATAGTATTCATAAGTTTTAACCTGCGATCTTACTTTGGGTGCATCGTTACGAATATATACATTATCTTGTTTCTCTGATAATTTTCTTGCCTTGACATTATCCGCCCAACATATATTATACGTGTCGATAAGTTCCTGTTTGATATCCTTGTCATAAATAGGGCATGAGATCTCTACTCTTCTGTCTAGGTTACGTGTCATCCAATCTGCAGAAGATATATATACCTTGGCATCTCCATTATTATGAAAAATATAAAGTCTTGGGTGTTCCAAAAATTTATCCACAATACTTTTTGCTTCTATATTCTCACTCATCCCCGGTACTCCTGGAACCAAACAGCAAATTCCACGAATTATTAACTGAATTTTTACTCCTGCTGTACTTGCCTCATACAACTTATCGATCATTTCTCTATCGGTAAGACTGTTTAATTTGAGACGAATCTCTGCTGGCAATCCATTTTTGGAGTTTTGGATTTCCTTATCTACTAATCTAATAAGAGACAAACGTGTATAATGAGGAGATACTAATAAGTGTTTATACCTACTCACCTTATAATTTATCTCAAAAAACTTAAATACCTTATTCACTTCTTTTAACAAAGACTCATTAGCGGTAAACAAGGTGTAATCTGTATATACTTTTGCTGTAGATTCGTTAAAATTTCCTGTACTAATAAATCCGTAGCGTTTTAACCTACCTGCCTCTTCTCTTTCTATAACACAGGCCTTACAATGCACTTTGAGCCCTGGCACACCAAAAATCAATTGTACACCTTCTCGCTGCATAAGTTCTGCATATCGGATATTTGCTTTTTCATCAAATCTGGCTTGCAATTCTATAGAAACTGTTACTTTTTTTCCATTTTTGACAGCATTGATCAATGAACTAGCTATATGAGAAATTGAAGCGAGTCTATAAATAGTAATTTTGATTGTTTTGACCTTGGGATCCAAGGCAGATTCTCTCAAGAATTTAACTGTGTACGAAAATGTATGATAGGGTGTATATTGTAAAAAATCTTTTTGGGCTATAGTCTCTAATAGACTTTTATGCAAACTAAGACCATGAATAGCCAATGGTTTCAAAGGCTTGTTCGTCAGAATTCCATCTTTTAGCATTGGGAAATTCATATAATCCCTTCTGTTATGATACCGCCCTCCTGGTATAATACTATCGGTATTATCGATTCCCATCTTATCCATGAGAAATTGTAGGGTATCTTTATCTATTTCTTTGTCATAAACAAACCGTACAGGCTCTCCGTCACGTCTAGATTGTACACTACTTGATATTTTTTCGATAAAACTCTTACTCAAATCACTATCGATATCCAATTGAGAATCTCTAGTAATCTTAATCATATGTGCCGTGACGCTCTTATAGTCAAAAATATTGAAAATAATTTCCATACAATATCGAATAAGGTCATCTAGGAGAATTACAAAATCCTTACCTTCTTTTCTTGGTAATACAACAAATCGATCAATATTTCTCGGAATTTCGATAAGCGCATAAACTTTTTCGGGAGTTTTTGATTCCAAAATTGCCGAAACAGTATCCGAACTAGGTTTTTCTTTTTTTAGCAATAATTTAACTGCCAAATACGCAGCACTATCTTTGAGATGTGGAAATGCATCAAGGTCATTAAGCATGAAGGTCATCAGTGCAGGACTCACTTTTGAGACAAAATAATTACGGATATAACTATCTTGATCTGGAGTTACTTCATCTTCTTTTATAACAAAAATATCATGATCTTCTAACCGTTCTTTGATTGTATCAATAATCTTGAGACTCTCTGATTGTTGTTTAATTACATTTTTTGTGATTTGCTCCAAAAGTTCACTGGCTTTCCATCCGCCTAATTCACGCTTTCCTCTTTTGCCTGCTTGATCAATTCTTTTGATAGTCGCATATCGTACTTTAAAAAATTCATCCAAATTATTAGAAAAAATCCCTACAAAACGTAATCGCTCCAAGAGTGGTACATTCTCATCTGCGGCTTCTTGTAATACTCTTGCATTAAATTGCAACCAGCTCAATTCTCTATTAATATATTCGTTTCTTGGTGTTTTTATCATCACTTTAATCCTTTTGGAACTACCGTAAACATTGTCTCTCCCTTACTTATATCTTTCCACTGCTCTACATCAAATTGAATCGCTACAACACCTGCTGCTGGTACATTATCTATTTCTAGGCTTCCTAGCTGATTTGCAATCGTTGTAAATGCGTGATTATGTCCAAAGACCATCAAATGTTGAATTGTATTATCACAATTTTTGATCGCATCGACTACGTTGTTTCCTGTAAAATCATAGAGTTTAGAATCCATTGTTATCAATTCATCCTCTATCCCCATCAGTGTTGTTACAATCGTTGCTGTAGTTTTGGCACGATTAGCATCACTACTCCATACCTGATCTATGGGAAGCTTTAAGGTTGCTAAATGTAATCCCACTTTTTCAGAATCTTTATATCCTCTTTCATTCAAAGGACGTTGATGATCATCTATATTAAACTCCCACGAAGATTTTGCATGTCGTACTAGGTATAGTGTTTTCATCGGTATTTTTTTATTATTTTCAATTTACGAGAATTACATAATCGTATTTCATCGATTCTTTTTATTACAATCGAGTATATTTTAATTATTCTTGACTTCTATCAATTCTTTTATTCAAAAATGGTTTCTACTTTTATTAAGGTGCTAATCGACTACGATTCCACGCACCCGCTATTGATTCATACAAAATCCTATCATGCAAACGATTAGGACGCCCTTGCCAAAACTCTATGGATACAGGCGCAACGCAGTACCCTCCCCAATGAGGTGGTTTGGGAATCTCTTTTCCTTCATACTTTGTTTCTAATTGTTGTAATCTCTCTTCTAGTGTTGATCTAGAGGCTATAACACTACTTTGATCTGATGCCCAAGCACCAAGCTGACTTCCACGAGGACGTGATTGATAATAAGCCATACTATCTTGTTCAGACACCTTTTCTGCAATTCCTTTTATGATCACTTGTCGCTCTAGGTTCGGCCAAAAAAAAGAAAGCCCCACCTTATTATTATGAGAAATTGCGATCCCTTTTTCGGAGTTATAATTCGTAAAACACACAAACCCCTTTGTATTATAGGATTTTAATAATACTATTCTAGATTTGGGATAGCCATCCACTCCTATTGTCATAAGATTCATTGCATTAGGCTCCTCTACTCCCCCATAGTCCTCTACCTCTTTGAACCACTGCTCAAACAAGGCATAAGGGTCTTCGGGAATTTGTGTTTCGATCAACACATTCTTATCATAAGATTTCCTGTAGTCATGTAACTTTTTGTCCATTACTAAGCTTTATTGCAAGGTACAGGTTTCGTCTAAAAAATCCGAATCTAGTTGACAAAAGTTAGAATTCAAAAACTTTGCCATCATCTGCCACAACAACTCTAGAAAAAATAGTCTCTGCCTCTTCTTTGAACAAAGATAAATCTCCATAGCGTGTAGAGTAATGTCCCAAAATTAACATACCTACATTTGCTTTTTTTGCTATAGTCGCCGCTTCTATTGCCGAACTATGTCCTGTTTGATCACAGAGATGTTTATGACTTTCTAAAAAAGTAGCCTCGTGATACAAAGCTGTTACCGCATTCAATTGAGGTAATTTTGCTTCATCATAACGTGTATCACTACAAAATGCGTAACTCTTTGTTGGTGCAGGATCCTTGGTCAACTCCTTGTTGGGAATAACCCTCCCATCATCCAAGGTTATATCTTTTCCTTTTTTTATAGATTTATAATACACCTTGTCAATACCATGATTGACAGCAGCACTAAGTACAAGCGTTCGATCACCCGGCTTCTCCTGAAAATGAAATCCATTACAGTATATACGATGTTGCAAAGGAATAGTGGTCACAATTACTTTTTCATCCTCAAAAACAACCTCGGGTTCTTTGCTCGTAAGCTCATGAAAATGCAGCGGGTAATCGGTCCATGAATTAGATAATTTGAGTTGCACCGTAATCATCTCTTTGATCCCTTTGGGTCCATGAATATGTAAAGGAGTATCTCTATTCAGCATACGAAAAGTAGTCACTAAACCAATAAGACCATAACAATGATCTCCATGCAAATGAGAGATAAAAATATGCTTAATCCTCGAAAATTTCACCTTATTCTTTCGGAGTTGTACCTGCGTCCCCTCTCCGCAATCAATTAAAAAAATATGATTCTTGAGTTCTAACACCTGTGAGGTTGGATTCGTAAAGGTACGTGGTGTTGCGGAATAACATCCTAGTATAGTAAGTTTCATTAGCAAAATATATAGCACATAAGCAATAAAATTGTAGCCTAACTTATACCTACTTGGTGTATCATGGCCTATCTTGTCCATGCTCCTTTTTTACACAAAAACACTGCGATCCTATGATATCGCATAAGCTACACAATGTTTAAATAAAAGTATATGATATACTAAACAACAAAAGAAAAAAAATCTGTTATGTTACATGCCTAATTGGGTATCAAATACCTAAATCACGTTCAATTTCTTCCATTTCGATTATATCATGAGCTTCTTGCAAAGTAGGAACTATAATGATTTCATCAGCCGCAGCATCATAAGCTACAACCTGAGTCACTATAACAAAGGAATGTTTTGCTTTTCTATGCTTTTGCGAAAGCAATAGAAACTCAGCAATATCAGCACTTGTAATCTTCTTTAAAGAAAAGAGGTTCACAATAATATTATCATTTTTCAATGATTCATACTGTGCATTCAATGCAGCAACCAACTCTATAATTGTTGCTTTTTCCTGTGTAATGATAGTTGTGGTACCACTTTTTTCGATAATCATAAACTTATTTTATTTTTGAAGCCAACAGATAGATCACTGCCATTCTGATAGCTACACCGTTTTCTACCTGATCCAAAATTATAGATTGTTTAGAGTCTGCTACATCACTTGTTATCTCTACACCTCTATTAATAGGCCCAGGATGCATGATCACAATCTCTTTATCCAAACTATCCAATAACATTTTATTCACCCCAAATTGTTGTGTATACTCTCTCGTAGATGGAAAATAATTAATAGCCATTCGTTCATTTTGCACACGTAACATATTTGCAACATCGCACCATTGTAATGCGGTACGTAGATTAGTCTCCACCTGAACTCCGAGTGACTCTATAAATTTAGGAATAAGAGTCTTAGGACCACAAACTTTTACATTAGCCCCTAATAATTTTAAAGCAAAAATATTTGACAATGCCACTCTTGAATGCAAAATATCACCTACAATCACTACATTTTTACCAGCAACATCTCCAAATTTTTCTCGTATGGAATACGTATCTAATAAAGCTTGTGTTGGATGCTCATGCGCTCCATCCCCTGCATTCACTATACTAGCCTTGACATTTTTGGAAAGAAAAACACCAGCTCCTGGATTTGGATGACGCATAACAACCATATCCACTTTCATGGAAAGTATATTATTAACTGTATCAATTAGAGTTTCTCCTTTTTTGACAGAAGAAGAAGCTGCAGAAAAATTAATCACATCAGCAGACAGTCGTTTTTCTGCCAGTTCAAAAGATAATCGTGTCCTTGTACTATTCTCAAAAAACAAATTAGCAATAGTAATATCACGAAGTGAAGGAACTTTTTTAATGGAACGATTGATCACTTCTTTAAAATGATCTGCAGTTTCGAAAATGAGATTCATATCATTTTCATTTAAATATTTAATCCCTAGTAAGTGATTGACACTTAATTCACTCATGCTTCTTTGAATTTCTGTTTCTTACTTATTAATGTATAATTCCAAAAACAACGTTTTTTTAATTATATATTATTTATTTACCAAATACACAACATCTTCTCCTTCATTCTCTACCCAATTGACGATCACTTTCTCTTCATTAATCACATCTACCTGCCTTCCTCGATAATTAGGTTGTATGGGTAAATGTCTGCTGAATCTACGATCTATAAGTGCCAATAACTCTACCTCTTTGGGTCTTCCAAAAGACTGCAAAGCTGTTAATGCTGCTCGTATACTACGTCCTGTATACAATACATCATCTATAAAAACTACACGCTTGTCTTCTACAATAAAATCTATCTGCGTCTTATTAGCCTCTAGAATTCTATCTCCTCTACGAAAATCATCACGATAGAATGTTATATCCAAATACCCTAACTTAACATTAGGCACTTTGTATTCTTCTTCTAATATTTTTTTAATACGATCCGCAAGATAGACTCCTCTAGGCTGCAAACCAACAAGAACTGTATCATTAAAATGGGTATGACTCTCTAGTATTTGACAGGCTAATCGATGTAAGATAATATCGACTTCTTTGGCATTAAGTAATATCTTTTGACTCATAATGTTACTCCCGATGTGAGTTTGTAGTCACAAAGGTAGGGAATTTAGTCTGAATCTCATTTATAAAAAACGTGTTCAGAAGTCAAAATTATTCACGAATAAATACGCACAGGATCCGAACTCGCAAAACCCTCAGTATGTTTTAGCTTTATAAAGAAGAGCGATCATAACCCCCAACGAATAACCATCTTTTCTCCCAAGCCAACTAGATTTGACATAAAGACAAAATAACTAAAAAAGCCCCATGCATTACTGCATAGGGCTTTTGAATTATTAAGAAAAATCAAACTTAGTTGTTTCCTTTTTCCATTTTAGCTTTCAATTCTGCAAGTGCATCAAGATCCCCTAATGTGGTTTTCTCTGATGATGAAGTATTTGCTGATTTGATTGCTTGTTTTACAATCTTAGCTTCCTCTGCTCTAAACAAAGCAGTGTGAGAAGCAACGACTCTTTTAAATTCCTTATTAAATTCTATAATCTGGAATTCAGCAGTATCGCCTTTCTTCAATTTAGAACCATCTTCTTTTTCCAAATGACGAGAAGGAATAAACGCAACTACGTCTTCGTTAAAATCGATAGTAGCACCTTTGTCTACGATATCAGTAATAGCAACAGTATGTTTTGTACCAACTGCAAACTCTGCTTCGTATTTATCCCAAGGATTCTCCTCAGTTTGTTTATGACCCAAGCTCAACTTACGTCCATCAACATCTAATTCTAACACCACTACTTCTAATGTATCACCTACATTTGTAAAGTCTGATGGATGCTTAATTTTCTTAGTCCAAGAAAGATCAGAGATATAAATCAATCCATCTATACCTTCTTCTAGCTCGACAAAAACTCCGAAGTTTGTAAAGTTACGTACAATACCTTTGTGACGTGAACCTACAGGATACTTCTTAGTAATATCAGTCCATGGATCTGGAGTCATTTGCTTGATACCAAGAGACATTTTGCGCTCTTCTCTATCCAAAGTAAGGATTACAGCATCTACCTCATCTCCTACTTTTACAAAATCCTGTGCAGATCTTAAGTGAGTAGACCATGACATTTCACTTACATGAATCAATCCTTCTACACCTTCTGATACTTCGATAAATGCACCGTAATCAGCGATTACAACAACTTTACCTTTTACTTTATCTCCAATTTTAAGCTCTTGACTCAACGCTTCCCACGGATGTGGTTTCAGTTGTTTAAGACCTAATTGGATACGTGTCTTAGCCTCATCAAAGTCTAAGATTACTACGTTCAATTTCTGATCTAGCTCTACCAACTCGTTCGGGTGGTTGATTCTTGACCAAGAAAGATCTGTAATATGCACCAATCCATCAACTCCTCCAAGATCAACAAATACTCCATAAGAAGTAATGTTTTTAACAGTTCCTTCAAGAACTTGACCTTTTTCAAGCTGACCGATAATTTCTTTTTTCTGCTCTTCGATATCTGCTTCGATAAGCGCTTTGTGAGAAACTACAACATTTTTGAATTCGTGATTGATTTTCACCACTTTGAATTCCATTGTCTTATTCACATAAGCATCGTAATCACGGATAGGCTTCACATCGATCTGAGAACCTGGCAAGAACGCCTCAATTCCAAACACATCTACGATCATACCTCCCTTAGTTCTGCACTTCACAAAACCATTCACGATTTCACCGGTCTCATGCGCATTATTCACACGATCCCAAGCTTTGATCACTCTAGCCTTACGGTGAGACAATACTAACTGACCAGTTGCATCTTCACGCACATCAATTAATACCTCTACCTTATCTCCTACCTTAAGATCTGGATTGTAACGGAATTCGTTTAACGAAATCACCCCTTCACTCTTAGCGTTGATATCAATGATTGCATCTCTGTCTGTAATATTAATTACAGTACCATCTACAACTTCATCATCAAGTGTATCTACAAAGTTAGCAGCAACCAATTCCTCAAATTCTTCTAATTTAGAATCAGAGATAGGATCAATACCTTCTTCGTAATTATGCCAGTTAAAATCTTTTAAAAATTGTTCTGGATTTTCTTGTTGTGGAGAAACTGCTACAGCCTCTTTTTTAACTGTTTCAGCTTGTGGAGTCTCCACTTCCTGAACTTCTGGATTGTTTGTTTCTTCAGCCATTGCTGATGTAAAATTTGTATTCTGTACACTCAAGAGAATTTATGCAATTTTGTACAGAAGATATTATTTTTCTTCTTTTATCCCTTTCTTTCCTCTATGAACTGCCTTAAAAGGGGTGCAAAAATACAATTATTTTTCTGCTTTACAAAAAAATACACCCAAATACCATAAAACACCTTAAAAACAAACAATTTACATTCTTTTTACTCCAATAAAAAAATCAAAAAATCCCTGAATAGTGACAAAACAAAAGATAAAAATTGTTTCCACACTTTTCAAAAAACGTGCATCTCCTAAATTCGCAAAAAACCAATCGTTTTTTAATTCCACAAACCTTATTCTTCAAAAACATACAACAAAAAACTACGTCACATCCTAAAGTATATCTTACCTCCAAACATCATTAAAAAATACAATTGATACGAGTCACCGCCTGTAGCCATTAACCAAACACCTCCAAGATTGTTCAAAAAAAATATTCTAATCATATGATAAAAATACTATCTTTGAGATACACATTTAAATATTACAGACCATGTTACAAGCAAAATACCAAGCAGTTTTAGAATTAGGTGAGTCTCTAGCAATCAAGGATGGAGATGTTACTGAAGAAAATGGTGTACTTAAAGTAAAAGGCGTTGCTAAAACCCCATATGAAAAAAACCTACTATGGGATAAAATAAAAGAAGTAGGTGGAGAATCTGCTTCTGACATACAAGCAGATATCTCTGTAGAAAACACTAGTGTATACCACCACCATACTGTTGTTGGAGGAGAAACCTTGGGCAAAATTGCGAAACACTATTACGGAGACGCAATGAAATACAAAGACATCTTTGCTGCAAATTCGGATGTTCTTAAAAATCCTGATGTCATCATGCCAGGTCAAGAATTAATCATTCCTAATCCATAAAAAACACACGTACATCACTTCGACGTTACGTAAAATAATACTAAGGAGAATTGCAGTTTGTAATTCTCCTTATTTATTACAACATCACACACTCCTTACCATCCTCTGACTCCATGTCGTCTTTTCTATTTCCTAAAAAAGACCTAAATTCATTTGCCTTTTAGTCTTCTACCCCTAGAAGGAGTTCGCCTTAACTTTCCTCTGCTTTAAATCTAGCCCGTTTTTGATAGAAAAAAAATCAGATCAGCTTTATATCTCAACTTGTTATATCAGTTAAAATGTACTTGTAATTCAAAATAATTAAACTATTTTTTGCTAGTTTGAACTATAATATTTTCAGCTTAGCCATGGCTCTAGAATATACGAACAAGGCATTTAGACAAAAAAAACCAATCGATATGCGACACTATATAGCTAATTTGGTATGAGACAGAAAAACAAGGCAATCTATCACAGTGCATGGCTCTAATGATATGACCCACCTACTCTCTCAGAACGACATCAAACAAGAATAAAACCCATCAGAATACTAAGAATGTAGCACAAACCAAACTATTATACTTCATATAAACTATCTTTGTTTTTTTTCTAAACCATGTACCGAAATAACTGTTGTTTTTAATACACTCAAAATGTCTAAACTAATCAAGCTGTACGAAGAGAATCCCAACCCACGAGACGTACAACGTGTCGTAGATGTCTTGCAAAAAGGAGGATTGATTATCTATCCTACCGATACTGTTTATGGTCTAGGATGTGACATCACCAACAATAGAGCTCTAGAGCGCATTGCCAAAATAAAAGGCATCAAATTAGCCAAAGCAAACTTTTCTTTTATCTGCGAAGACTTAAGTGCGCTTTCTGATTATGTAAAGCAAATTGACAATAGCACCTTTAAACTACTAAAACGAAATCTCCCAGGCCCCTATACCTTTATACTTCCGGGCAACAACAATCTACCTACCGTTTTTAAGAAAAAGAAAACCGTAGGGATTCGTGTACCTGACAATACTATTTGCAAAACTATAGTTTCTAAATTAGGAAATCCAATTATCTCTACATCCATACATGATGACGATGAAATTATCGAATACACTACAGATCCAGAACTTATCCTAGAGAAATGGGGACGTCTTGTGGATCTCGTAATAGACGGAGGATATGGAGACAATATACCTTCTACCGTTGTGGACCTTACGGGTCACGAGCCAGAAGTATTACGGTTGGGAAAAGGAGAGGTTGACAATCTTTAAATCAAAACACCAATCTACTTATTTCTCAAACTCCAATAGATCACTAGGCTGACAATCCAACACTCTACAAATCGCATCCAAGGTAGAGAAACGAACAGCCTTGGCCTTATTATTCTTTAAGATGGATAAGTTGGCCATCGTAATCCCTACTTCGTTAGAAAGTTCTGACAAAGACATCTTTCGCTTTGCCATCATTACGTCTAAATTCACTATGATTGCCATCTCAAATAGTTAATTTACTATTTTCCCATAATTTACTTCCTTCTTCAAAAATTTCAGACATAATAAAAGCTATCAGCACAAATATCAACAGTTCTAGTGAAATACAAAAACTACTCGTACCTCCCTCCTCAAAGATATAGGATGAATAGCTTACCAACGCAAAAATCCCCAATAAATATCTCCCTATTTTTCGAAATGACTTAATATTCCTTTTCTGAAAAGTCCTAACTTCTTTAACCGATTCTATAATTTTTTGAAACTCCCTAACTACTAAAAACATCAAAAACACAAGAAGTGAAAATTTTACGAAATTAAAATACAAAGAACTTTTCTTTAACTTATTTAAAACAAAAACCTCAGAGTCCTCCAACACCTTGTCTCCTATTTGATCCTTATACGTCTTTGTTCTCGCAAAAAACATCTGGCTAGTACCTGTTACAATAGCTACATCAATATTCGCATATGCTGATGGTTTTACCTGATGATGTACAAAAAACACCAAAAATGCTGCAAAAATTACGGCATAACTGAAGTACAAAATTTTGCAAATAATAATTCCGAGATTGAGAAGTATGTTTTTTGTCATAATAACATATTTAAATTCTTGTTTCAAAAGAGCCTCCTACATACTTCAAATATATCATTATTTATCGAAAAACAATAAACAAACATTGCTTTTCGATAAAAAAACAACACATCGCAAAACAAAATATTAAAAAAAAGTATAACTCATTTAATAGTATGGACACACTCTTAATCCTTATTCCACCTACTTACCCCCTCCTTCTTTCTAACAGAATCATCATCATCAACCCCAACATTATTCTATCATCATCATTCGAATCCATTTTACCGATTTTTGCCACCTCAAAACGCCTTCCAAAAAATGAGGCTTTTTTCTTCAATTCTACTATTTCATTCCTCTGAATATCCACAACTACATAAGATGGATTAAATAAGTATCCTGTGAATACACTTAAGATGGGTATCTGCCCTAACAAGGAATCAAACACTTTGACCCAAGCATTTTTTTCACTGACATGATATTGTATATTTTGTGATTCGTCTACAATCTCGTAGCTGGCTTTCCATATAGACCTCCACCCCTTACGAACAATTTTACCAAACTCTTTATCTTTTGTATCAAAAAACGCATACGCTGTCGAAAAATCCAGCCATTTATCTGCTTTTATCCGATAGTTTATTTTTGTTTTAGAATCATCGTTGTAGATCAAAATATCCTCTTTGAGCTTGAACATTTTCTGTTTTACATAGGCAATTACATTACCACCACTGTCTGTAGCTGTAAAATCATTGGCAAACGTACCTATTTTGAATTCAAAATTTACTGGAAATTGAATGTTTTGCATCTGTTTAGTTTTAAGATTCTATTAACAAGTATAAAAAAGACAGAAAATGTTACGAAGAAAACCATCATTTTTGACACGCGTTTAAATAAAAAAAACTAACATACACAAAAAAAACACACTACACTTATTTCGACCTGTATTTATCACCTATGAACACTCAGACTTTACTAAAAAAGTAAACCTACCTGATCATTTTCGTAAAGCACAGTAAACCAATTTGTTTAAATAATTATATTTTTTTTTAAACAAAAAAGAGTAAGCTACTTCTAAACACGACGTCGAAATAATAAAAAACATCAAATTATTAGCTATGAAAAAAATTAGAAAAATTGCACTCGTTGGAGTAGTTTTAAGCGCTCTTTTCTCTTGTGAAAAAGACGAACCAAATATCCTGAATACAAATGCAAATACGGATTTAGACACAAGTGAGGTTGCTTCAAAGAAAGCTTTTTTTGCCGGAGCTGTTTACGCCATGAACAATTCAGAAACCAATAATTTAATTTACTCATATGGTCGTAAAAAGAATGGTTCATTAACCCTAATTGACAGTATTAGCACAGGAGGCCTTGGAACCGGTCCTGTAAATATTCTAGCAGGTTCAGGGGCTGATGTCGTAGATCCTTTATCTTCTAACTACTCTCTTATACTATCTCCAGACAATAAGTTTTTATTTGCTGTAAATGCAGGTTCAAATGAGGTTTCATCATTTATTGTCAAAAAAGACTTTAAACTAAAACGGATTTCAAAAGTCAGCTCTGGAGGTGTTGGTCCCGTGAGCATAGCTGTCAATCAAAATTCGGTATATGTTGTTAATGTCAACTCAGGAATTAGCACCATAATTGGCTATACTTATGACAACAAAGGAAGACTCCAAAGAATCCCAAATTCCAAAAGAAGGTTAACTGGACGTTCTACTGCCCTAAAATTTTCTCCTAACGGAAAATTTTTAATCTCTACAGAACTAGACACGCAACGTTTACAGGTCTTCCAAACAAAAGCAAACAATTCTTTATCAGCAAAACCTGTCACCTTTGAATACAAAACTCCACAAGGTAGAAACGTAGCTAATCCATTTGGTATTTACACATTTTCTAGTCAAGGATCGCAATTTCTTACAGTTTCTGAGGCTCGAATTTTTAATAACGATGGAGCTCTAGCACCACAAACCTCTTCTATATCAACCTTTAAAATAAAACCAAACGGAAGACTTGCAACTATCTCTCTTGATGTTAGAGTAGACAATGATAATGACGATTCTCAAGGTGGCTTAGCTTCTTGCTGGGTGGTACAAAATAAATTAAATCAAGCTTTTTCTATCAACACAGTCACTAGCGATATTTCAACTTTAAAAATTAATGGCAAGGGGCAAGCTCGTCTAATTAACCCTCAAGCTTTTGTTGAAGAAGGCTTTTTCTTAGAATCTGGACTTACAGATGTTGTAGCAATCAAACAATATGTCTATCAATTGTTCTCAGGAGCGGGTAGTATTGTTTCCTTAAAAACCTCACTAGACGGAAGTCTTGAAGAGATTGACAGAGACACAGATCTAAACCTTGCTGGTGGAAATCAAGGAATCACTGGTTTTTAATCAAAAAAAGGCCTCTCTCACGAAATATGAATAAACAAAAAAATAGCAGTGAGTACTGCTATTTTTTTGTTTATTCATATTTATAAAATGAAATAACCTAAGTTATCATCTACATATATTTATTTTTCAAACATTCAGATCACATTAACTTCTGCCTCTAGCGATATGCCGAATTTTTCTAAAACTGTAATTTGAATTCTTTGTGACAGCGCTAATATTTCCTTGCCAGTTGCATTACCATGATTCACTAGCACCAAAGCCTGTTTATCATGTACACCTGCATCTCCATAACGTTTCCCTTTAAAACCAGCCTCCTCAACCAACCAACCTGCTGGCACTTTAACCAAGCCTTGATCCAACACATAATGTGGAACCTTAGGATATACTTGTTGCAATTTCACAAAAACCTCAGAAGAAACTACTGGATTCTTAAAAAAACTACCACTATTCCCTAACACTTTTGGGTCCGGCAATTTACTTTGTCGTATAGCAATGATACTTTCTGAAATTTCTTTGAGTGTCGGTGTATCAATTCCTCTTTCTTGCAGCTCTTTTTCTATTGCCCCATACCCTGTTTGAAATTGATGGTCTTTTGTTGTTAACTGAAAATATACACAGGTAATAACATACTCCCCTTTGGCTGTTGTTTTGAAAATAGAATTTCGATATCCAAAATTACACGCCTCCTTAGAAAATATTTTTTTTTCTCCTGTTTTGATATCTAGCGCCTCGCATCTCAAAAAAGTATCTTTGAGCTCTACTCCGTAGGCTCCTATATTTTGGATTGGCGCACTACCAACACAGCCAGGGATGAGTGACAAATTCTCTACTCCTCCATAACCATTACGTATACAATAGTGCACAAATTCGTGCCAGTTCTCTCCTCCGTTTACCTTAACAATTACACTATCCTCTGTTGTTTCTTGGACAAAAATACCCTTGATTGCTATATGAATCACCAAGGCATCTATATCCTTTGTTAACAACATATTACTCCCACCACTAAGAATAAAAAACGGTTTGGTTATTTTGTTATATAACAACACCTCTCTCAACTCCTCTTCTGTAGTTACAACTACAAAAAAAGATGCCTTGACATCGATTGCGAATGTATTATACGGTTTTAGTGAAACGTTTTGTTGAATTTTGAGCACAGAATTGAAAATTTATACCAGTTAGATTTTGAATTTATCACCAAAATATCATTCTTTCATCACTTTTTCAAAAGAACACAAAGTATAGCACCACTACACTTTATTTTTTTCTCAAGAAACATTCCAGATTTCACTAATACTCCTAGTACAAACTAAAATAAGTAAATTCAAAATTATTACTTTGGGTAATCTATTTAGATAATCACAAATTAATTGACCATAGAAAGGCTTTTCTCTCCATCAATAGTTTCGGGATAAGCCTCAATGCCTGCTTTGAGAATATCTATTGCTTTTTTTAGGTCCCTCTCATTCAGCACATATGCGATACGCACCTGATTACGCCCTTCGTTGAGACTCGAATAAAACCCAGTAGCAGGTGCTACCATTACTGTTTCTCCAGCCACATCAAACTCAGCTAACAACCATTTGGCAAAGTGATCAGCATCTGCTACTGGCAACTCTACAATACAATAAAAAGCTCCTCTAGGGCTCGCCACTTTGATTCCCGAAATTTCTTTTAGCCCCGCAATCAATACATCTCTTCGAGATTTGAATTCTGCTACTATGTCTTTATAGAAACTATCAGGAACATCCAATGCTGCTTCTGCAGCTATTTGAGCAAAACTAGGCGGACTAAGACGTGCTTGCGCAAACTTCATGGCTGTTTTTATTACATCCTCATTTCTACTCACCATACATCCGATACGCGCTCCACACATACTGTAGCGTTTTGATACAGAGTCAACCATAATTGCATGATCCTTGAGGCGTTCCTCCTGCAAAACAGAATAATGCTCCGTATTATCATCGTATACATACTCTCGGTAAACCTCATCAGAAATCAAGAACAAATCATATTTCAAAGCAATATCTGCTAGCTGTTGTACCTCTTCCTTACTATACAAATATCCTGTTGGATTCCCAGGATTACAAATCAAAATAGCTTTGGTTTTATAGGATATAAGCTTTTCAAAATCTGCTATTGGGGGCAAGGCAAATCCACTTTCTATTGTAGAAATCACTGGAACCACAGTTACTGTTGATTGTGTAGAAAAGCTATAATAATTCGCATAAAAAGGCTCTGGTACGATAATCTCATCACCAGGATCTGTAATACTATTAAGCGTAAAAGCTAAGGCTTCACTCCCTCCTGTAGTTACCAAAATATCTTCTCGTTGTACTTTGATATGATTCTTTTGATAGTACAACGCCAACTTATCTCGCAAACTCTCATTACCGGCAGAGTGACTGTAAGCCACAACTTCCAAATTATGATTGCGAACAGCATCTAGCGCTATTTCAGGTGTTTTAATATCTGGTTGTCCGATATTAAGTTGATAAATATGTTTTCCTTCGCGCATAGCCTTCTCTGCATAGGGAACTAATTTCCGTATGGGTGATTCTGGCATTCTACTTCCTTTTCTTGATATTATTGGCATTTTTGTTTCAAATTAATGAGTTTATCCTTATTTCACGTATTAGAAAATTTCATGCTATTACTAATTAGCACTATCCTGTTATCTTCTACTTTATTTTTAACAATAAAATAACATTATGCTATTTCACCAAAAAAAACCTTACACACTACATAACAAGTTTTTACACAAAATTCTAATACAAAAAGCTTCCCAAAGGTCTGAAAAAATATTCAACTACTTATTGGATATTGCTGTTTTTATGTTTAAGAAGCGTTTTGACAACACAAAAAAACACAGGAACTAAATTTTCTTAAAAAAACGGAAAAAGAGCTATAAAATCAAACAAAAAAATTATTCTTGTTGATCTAGAACTATCATTCTATTTTTTAGATATAAGAACTCACTCTCTTCGGAACTCATTCAACACAATAGCAGTAGCCGTAGCCACATTAAGGCTTTCGGTTTCTTTCTTACCATCAAATTGCGGAATTGTAATTCGTTTTTGGATCAAATGTTCAATCGCCGGAGAAATACCATTTGCTTCATTTCCCATTACAATAATTCCTTGATCAGGCAATTTTTGTTGATAAATCGAAGCTCCATCCATAAAGGTTCCATAAACAAGAACCTGCTCTTGCTGAGTTTCCAAAAATGATACTAAATCAACATAATGTAATCGAACTCTCGTAATTGATCCCATTGTAGCCTGCACTACTTTGGGATTATAGCAGTCTACTGTAGCTTTGGAACAAATCAAATCCGTGACCCCGAACCAATCACAGAGTCTAATAATGGTTCCCAAATTTCCTGGATCCCTAACATCATCCAATGCTACTAATAAACCATCAATTTGAGGCTTTTGCTCTTTGGGCATTTTGAACACTGCTAAAGCAAGCTGTGGGGTATTCAAAAAACTCAATTGCTTTAACTCTTGATTAGAGACCAAAATCATTTTTTGGGCTTCATTTATATCAAATACCTCTTCTGTCGTGTACAGTGTATGTAATATCATTCCTGCATCTAAAAGCTCAGATATCGTTTTTTTGCCCTCAGCAACGAATAAGCCGTGCTGCTTTCGGTACTTTTTTTGATGTAAACTCTGTATTAATTTTTTTTGGCTTTTGCTAACCATACAAATAGTGTATTTTTGAACCCGGTGTAACCGTGAAAAACTTCTTATTGAAACAGCTTTTAGCAAAAATATCATTTATTCTAGGAATTTTCCTCCTGATAGCATCTTGTAATACTGTTAAAAATGTTAGTGATGATAAATATCTGCTCACTAAAAATGAAATTTACCTTGACAGTATCAAAACAAACAAGAGCTTGCTAGAGGAACAATTGTACCAAAAGCCTAATACGAATCTTATTGGAATACCCTTACGCTTAAACATCTACAACTTAGCCCGCAAAAATCGAGACAGTCTTTTTGATCAATGGCTGTACAAACAACCAAATCGCGAAAAGCGATTAATAACATTGCTTTCTAAAAAACAAGTAGATCGTATGCGAGAATCTGTTATCAATTTTAATAACTGGCTCAAAACCACAGGAGAGGCTCCTACCATTATTGATTCACTCAAAACAGAACGATCTATCAAACGTTTAGAATCTTATTATTGGAATAATGGCTGGTTCAATGTATCTGGAGATTACAAAACAATTCATAGTGGAAAAAAAAGGGCAAAACTGAACTATTACATCAAAAAAGGACTACACTACACTGTCGATAGCATCAAAACTACTATAGCGTCAAAAGTAGCAGATTCTATATATCAACTCCATAGCGATAAATCTCAAATCGTTTCGGGTAAGCGCTACCAGACTATCGATTTTGAGAATGAACGTAGTCGGATTTCCAAAATTTTTAGAAATTCTGGCCTCTATCATTTTGACCAAGATTTTATCAAATTTGAAGCTGATACCGTAAATACGAACCACAAAGTTCATATTGATTTTCAAATTGTCAATCGTCCAGTTACCAATGGAGACTCTACAGTTCGTATACCCTACAAAGTTCACAAAATAAGCAAAGTCAATGTGATCACTGACGGAAACCACAAAAACGATCAAAAAAAATTCAGAGACAGTGCATACTTCGAAGGCTACAAACTCTTCAGTTACGATCAATTACGTTTTCGCCCAAAGGCACTTACAGACGTAATTTCGATACGTCCAAACACAATTTATAGTGACAAGGATCGATCACTCACCTATAATCAGGTGAACAACTTACGGATGTTCAAATATCCCAGTATTCGCTATCAAACAGACCCCCAAGATCCGAATGGCACAGATTTGATTGCGAACATTCTATTGACACCTCTCAAAAAATATGGCGTAAGTTTTGATTTTGATCTTTCTACATCTACCATACAAAAATTCGGAATTGGTTTTGGAGGCTCTTTACTTACTCGTAATGTATTCAGAGGAGCAGAAATTTTGGAACTTTCGGGTAGAGGAAGTATTGGATCCTCTAGAGATCCAATGCAGGAGGATACTAGGTTTTTTAATATTACAGAAATTGGAGCTGACCTAAAACTAACTGTTCCAAGGATCTTGTTCCCTCTTAATACAGACTGGGTTATTCCCAAATCCATGTCTCCACTTACCGCAATGAGTATTGGCCTCAACACCCAACAAAACATAGGCTTGGATAAGCAAAATGTTACAGCCGTCTTTAATTATAACTGGAAATCTAGTAGTCGATCTACGAACCTGTTAGATTTTTTCAATATCCAATATGTTCGAAATCTTAATACCGAAAACTATTTTAATGTCTATGGCACATCATTAACCAATCTAGAAAACATCGCCAACACATTACCAAATGGAACATTAGCATCTCCTCTGACTGCACAAAATGCTGATAATTTTATTGCTGATATAGAAAATGGAAATTTGAATGCTTTTCTAAGTTCCGATCAAAAACAACAAGTTGCTAACATCAAAGAACGTAAAGAACGACTGACAGAAGACAATCTAATATTCACAACTAATTTTACTTACTTACGCAATAGCAAAAAAAACCTCTATGATGAAAACTATTCTCGATTAAGGGTCAAACTAGAGCTTGCTGGTAACCTTCTTTCTACCATAGCCAAGGCTTCTAATATAGAACGAAATTCTAACAACCGGTATGATCTTTTTGGTGTTGAATTTTCTCAATATATAAAAACCGAAATCGGCTACATCAAACACTTTGATCTTGGCTATAGAAATGTTTTTGCGGTACGAGCTTTTGGTGGAGTTGCCATACCTTATGGCAATGCAAATAGTATTCCATTTGCCCGAAGTTTTTTTGGTGGTGGTGCTAATGACAATAGAGGTTGGCAAGCCTATGACCTAGGTCCTGGAAGTAGTGGTGGTCTGAATGAGTTTAATGAAGCAAACCTAAAATTAGCTTTTAATATAGAACATCGCTTTAATATTGCAGGATCGCTTTATGCAGCCTTTTTTGCTGATATTGGCAATATCTGGAACATCTCTGATAATGAAGAGGAAAAAACTGCAACATTTGACGGTATTTCGGATCTGGGAGAGTTGGCTGTGGGAAGTGGTTTTGGCCTTCGTTATGATTTTAGCTTTTTTATCTTTCGTTTAGACTTAGGGTTCAAAACACACGACCCTGCGCGTAATGCGGACAATCGCTGGTTCAAGGGATACAATTTTTCTGAAGTGGTATACAATATAGGTATCAACTATCCATTTTGAGAAACATTACATACTCCATGCATATACTCCATAAAAAAACAATTTATTTGTACGACACATCTTTTGTCATCTAGTCTTACATCATTATAATAAATTATTATCCCCTGGTATCATCTCCGTTTTCTAGCATCCCAAAAAACGAATCACCTAGAGCCACATAATACTGTTATCAGTCATTTTTTGGCCACAAAATATAGCTATGGAGCATAATCTTCTCCAAAAATTAGCACTAATTTGTTCTTATAGGCACCACTACAACGTTTGAACATTCACACTTCTTACTTAAGTCCTAAGTTGTGCAAAATTTTCTTTAATATTTTAGTATTTTTGTGACTTTATTTATCAAAAACTAACTATGAGTTACAATATAAAACCTGGTGTCGCAACAGGCGACGAAGTACAAGAACTTTTTAATCATGCTAAAGAAAAAGGCTATGCAATGCCTGCTGTAAACGTCATCGGATCCAATACGATCAATGCCGTTTTGGAAACTGCTGCCGCACTGAACTCTCCTGTGATTATACAGTTCTCTAATGGTGGAGCACAATTCAACGCTGGAAAAGGGTTATCCAATGAAGGACAAAAGGCTGCTATTGCTGGAGCTACAGCTGGAGCAAAACACGTTCACCTAATGGCCGAAGCTTATGGTGTACCTGTTATTTTGCACACAGATCATTGTGCAAAAAAATTACTTCCTTGGATTGATGGTCTTTTGGATGCTGGAGAAGCTTTTTTCAAAGAAACCGGAAAGCCATTATATAGTTCTCATATGATTGATCTTTCTGAAGAGCCTTTGGAAGAAAACATAGAAATTTGCAAGAAATACCTAGAACGCATGAGTAAAATGGGTATGACATTGGAAATAGAATTAGGAATTACTGGTGGAGAAGAAGATGGTGTTGACAACAGTGATGTTGATGATTCTAAACTATACACACAGCCTGAAGAAGTAGCATACGCCTATGAAGAATTAAGCAAAGTAAGTGATAAGTTTACGGTTGCTGCTGCCTTTGGAAATGTACATGGAGTCTATAAGCCAGGTAATGTAAAATTGACCCCAAAAATTTTGAAAAACTCGCAAGAATTCATTTCAGAAAAATACGGCGTAGAACATAATCACATAGACTTTGTATTCCATGGTGGTAGTGGTTCTACGGTAGAAGAAATCCGAGAAGCTATTGGATATGGAGTTATCAAAATGAACATTGATACCGATTTGCAATTTGCTTTTTGCGAAGGTATCCGTGATTACATGACAGGAAAAATTGACTTCCTAAAAACCCAAATTGGTAATCCAGAAGGATCTGAAGAGCCAAACAAAAAATATTATGATCCAAGAAAATGGCTTCGAGAAGGTGAAGTTACATTCAAAAGTCGATTAAAAAAGGCTTTCGAAGATCTAAATAATATCGATACACTTTAAAGAAAACATATTATAACCAAAAGACTAAAACTCTATTAGAATTTTAGTCTTTTTTGTTATACTTTTGCTATTCACCATAACTATTGTGATTTTCAAAAAACTACCTCTAGAAACAAAAAACGGTTTCAAAAAATAGTTTTTTCAGAAAACCAATATAGCGTATAAAAGACTTGATATGGCTTGGTTTAAAAGAACTCAAAAAGGAATACAAACTGCTACTGAGGACAAAAAAGATGTACCCAAAGGATTATGGTACAAATCCCCTACAGGAAAAATTGTCGATGCAGAACAATTAGAAAAAAACTTTTTTGTCAGTCCAGAAGATGGATATCATGTACGAATTGGTAGTAAAGAATATTTTGATATTTTATTTGATGACAAATTCAAAGAGTTGGACAAAAATCTAGTTTCCAAAGATCCTTTGAAATTTGTTGATACCAAAAAATACACAGATCGCCTGAAACAGGCTAACGAAAAAACAAAACTTAAAGATGCAGTTCGTACTGCGGTAGGAAAATCCAACGGAAATGACTTAGTTGTAGCATGTATGGATTTTACCTTTATAGGAGGTTCTATGGGTAGTGTCGTTGGAGAAAAGATTGCTCGAGCAGCAGATTACTCCCTCAAGCACAATATCCCATTAATGATTATTTCCAAATCTGGTGGTGCCAGAATGATGGAAGCAGCATTATCCTTGATGCAATTAGCAAAAACCTCTGCAAAATTAGCACAACTAGCAGATGCAGGAATTCCTTACATCTCGCTATGTACAGATCCTACAACGGGAGGTACTACTGCTTCTTTTGCTATGTTAGGAGATATTACTATCGGTGAACCTGGAGCACTAATAGGGTTTGCTGGTCCCCGCGTAGTTAGAGATACTACCGGAAAAGAACTCCCTGAGGGATTTCAAACTGCAGAATTCTTAAAAGAACACGGTTTTCTTGACTTTATAGTTCCTAGATCAGAATTAAAGAAAAAAGTAAATCTATATTTGGATCTTATTCTTAATAGACCTGTATCTAACACCGTATTATCTTAGTCAAAACACATTATTTCTTACCAATAAAAATTACAAAAAGGTGTCTGATTTACTCAAGACACCTTTTTATTTACCTTCTTTTTTCGTTTTGAAAATCCTGTTTTATGTTTTGACCCCTATTATACCAAATTAGCTATATAATGTACGCATATAGCCTTGTTCTTTTTTCGTATAAATACCCTGTTCATATATTGCATAGCTAAAGCTATGCAATAGCATCACGGTTTTTTTTAGATAAAGAAATAACAGTGTCATTAATAGGAACGCCTATAACTAAATTGAAATTATTACACAGCGATCTAGACAAAAAAAGGCTATCTTTTCAGACAGCCTTTTTTTGTTTCTTCAATCTCTACGATTAAAAAAACGAGGAGAACACTCCTATCCTTCCACTAATGATTATTCTATCATAATAGCTTTAGAAACAATCTGATCATTAAATACTACTTTAACAATATAGATTCCTGTTTTCATGGTACTAAGATCTAACACCTCTACCCTACTATTTATAGATCCATTTTGAACTACTTGTCCAAGAAGATTCGTTACACTATAATAGACACCAGTTCTTGATCCATCAACTGAGATATTCAACTTTCCGTTGACCACAGGATTAGGGAACATTTTTACTTCAGCAATTAGATTCAAAGGTGGACTTACTGCTTCACTTATTACTCTTTCTGAAACTCTATTACTACCACAAGCTCCAAGATTCGTCCATCTAAAAAACTCTCTTTCATACAAGAAGCCTTGAAATGTTACAAGATCACCTACATCATAAAAAATAGCAGGATTATAAGGCTCAACACCTTCACAAATATCATTACTCTCACTTATTATCACCTCTACACTATTCGAAAAACCAGAAGTATTCCCTGCAGCATCAATTGCACGAACAGTAAACAGATACGTTTCTCCAGCTGTTAACTCTGTAATTCTAGTTTGAGTTTCTACTACTCCAACCAACTTCGTATTTCCAGAGAACACTTCATACCCAACAACACCAACATTATCCGTTGATTCGCCCCATGCCAAATCAACACTTGTTTCTGTTTGCCCTGTAACCGACAGCGTTCCTGGGATAGATGGTACTTGATCATCTGTTGGATTTGGATCCGGATTTGGAGTTCCTCCTCCTGAACATTTGGTTGAATTTGCCAGACGAGCTCTAACACCATTTCCTAGCAATATAGCACGCATCCTAGCTTTTTGACCACTTGTAAAAAGGTTCATACAAGCATCATCACTATAATCCATATAATTCTCATACATATCACGTTCGTCATTTGCACCAGACCCACATGAATTTGTACTTGGAGAAGGACAACCGGTATTAGATCTTCCTGCTAATGGTGTATCTGCAACAAAATCATCACCTCCGCAATCAGTGTCTCCCCAAATATGACGTAAATTCAAAAAGTGTCCAATTTCATGCGTAGTTGTTCTTCCTAAGTCAAATGAATTGGACAGAAAAAAATCATCCCCTTTGGCTGCACTTCCAAAAAACTGAGGACTCATAACCACTCCATCAGTACTAGGATCTCCACCAGGGAACTGGGCATATCCCAACAGTGTTTGCCCGCTACTATTAACTCCAATATTACCTACCCACATATTCAGGTATTGTGAAGTATCCCAAGCCGTTATCCCTCCTCTAGAATTGAATTTGATATCATTACTTGATCCCCATTGATCCCTATTCGTTTGTTTTCGAATAATTCCATTTGTTGGATTCCCATTAGGATCTACTGTAGCCATACAAAATTCTATTTGTATATCTGCTTCTCTATCCGACCAATCGTTAGTTCTATCAGTGTTTTTCAATCTAAAATCTTCATTTAAGACTTCCATTTGAGACATAATCTGTGCTTCACTGATGTTTTGCTGCTCTGTCTTCCAGAGTACATGCACAACAACAGGAATGGTAATAATATCTCCATCGATTACCTTTCCTGCACGAGCTACTTTTTGAGCGGTATTTCTCTCAATTGCGGCCATTTTTGCAACCAAACTGGGGTCTTTTGCCTGCATTGCTGCAAGGTTTTGCATCGTTGCACATTCACGTTTTTGGGCAAATAGGGCAGTCCCTATCAAGCACCAAAGTACTAAAAATACTGGTTTTTTCATTTTTGAGTTAGTTTTAATGAATAGTTAATTCATTCGCAAATATAGATGCATTATATTCAAAGAAATAACCAAAACACTGAATTTACAATAACATTAACACAAAAAACCTTTGTTTTTTTGAAGAAAAACAAATGCAATAATTTTGTTTTACAAAAAAGAGAAAAAACACCCCTAAATAAACATAATACACTAATAAAAAGAACGTTATACTAAATTAATCACAAAATAATTTCTCTAACACTTAGACTTGCCCTTAGCTTTTCAAAACCTTTCTATTATTCATATATCCTCCAAAAAACAAAGGCAACATCTCGTAATGAGATGTTGCCTTTATATCAACATTTACTGCAAAAGAATTAATTCATTTTTTTGAAGTTTCTATTTTCTATCAATCACCAAAGAGCTACTAATTGATACTCCATTCTTGGACGTAATTTTATAAAGATAAAAACCATTGTTTATGGAAGAAACATTGACCGTACGCTCTCCATCTTCTAGCACAGAGGTTAAGATTTCTTTTCCTGACATATCATATAGCACAAAACTGATAGAATCTGCAATAACTCCATTTACATATACTATTTCTGAAGCTGGATTTGGAAACACAGAAAATGTAGTCAGTACCTCTTTACGATCTCTTCCCTCACAGTTTGGAGCTAATTCGCTGTTACTGAAATACAATGTGTACGCTCCATCCTTGGCAGTCATTACAAAATTATCACCGTCTTTGACCACCCAAAAATCTCCGTCCAAACCGATAGCAGAATCCTTTATTAAAACCGCAGGAGTTTTTTCTCCAAAACTTTGTGTTGATTTTGATTTCAAATCGTGATAATAAGGAGCTGATTTAGTATTTGCAGCAAACTGTTTTAGTTCACCAGTATTTGCATTCCAGTTGATCCTAAATTTACTCACCATATCTAGATTTGGTCCATCTCCCAATACTGTTACATTCTTATAAGAAACCTTATCAAAACTTGGTAGTGCCGTATCAGAAGGAGCTCCAAAAGCACAAACTCCTGCTTCTGGATTTTCCCTATCATTTTCATTTCTTACTGTCAGCACAAGCTCAATCTCTGCTGTAGCCCCATCATTATCCATAGCAACAGCTTTGATACGGTGTTTCCCGATAGACAATCCATTTAATTCTTCAGGATTTGGTGATTTATCATGTCCCCAATTATAAGGAGCAGTTTTCTCTTTTCTTATCAACTTATTATCAATAAACAACTCTACAAAATCAATAGTGCCGTCACTATCTTCTGCCATTACATCTACTTGTAATTTATACCCTTCTTTGACTGCTATATTACCTTTTGGATTTAAGAAAGATACTTCTGGTTTTTTATTGCTTGCTGGTGGTGCAGGAGTAGTAGCTCCAGAACACTTCGTAGAATTTGCCAATTTGGAACGAATTCCCCGTAACACACTTCTCATACGCTCCTTCTGTCCTTTTGTAAACAAATTCATACAAATATCATCACTATAATCCATGTAGTTTTGTATCATATCTACAGATCCACAAGACCGTTGAGTTCCACAACTAGGGCTAGTATGTGCTTTTTCTGCTAGAGGTGTATCATCTATAAAATCATCTTGCCCACATCCCTCATCACCAGGTCCCCAAATATGTTCCAATCCGAGAAAATGTCCTACTTCATGGGTCGTAGTCCTTCCTAAATCATAATATTGTTGAAGATCGAATTCTTTTCCTTTTTCTTTACTTCCAAAAGTACGTGTTTTCATCACAACACCATCGATAGTTCCTGATTCTCCAGGAAAACTAGAATATCCAAGCCCTGTATAATTACAAACCCACATATTCAGGTATTGCTCTACATCCCAAGGATCTACTCCCCCACGCTTAGAGGATTTCATACGATCATTTCCATTCCATTTTTTTACATCAGTCTTTGTCCTTGTAATTCCATCAGTAGGATTGCCATTTGGGTCTACCGTAGCCAAACAAAATTCGACTTGTACATCTGCGGCCTGCGACCACTCATTATCTCGGTTTCCGTTCATTCTTCTAAAATCCTCATTAAGCACCTCCATTTGCGAAAGAATTTGTGCTTTACTAATGTTCTCCTTCTTAGTCCTATATATGACATGAACAACTACAGGAATGGTAATAATTTCTTGATCAATACTTTTTGCTGCGCTTTTTGCCATCTTCGTTATGGCTTTGCGTGCTGCAATCCTTTTTTTAGCTTTTTCAGGATTTGTAGCCATCAGGTAATCGGTGCTTTTTACGGAACACCTAGTCGGTCTACTTTTTAATTGCTGAGAAAACATTGACATACCTGTAAGACACAACAATGTCGTAATTACATATTTATTCATAAAATTGAGTTGAGTGTGTATGATACATACACTAGTTAGTTCTGTCAAAATTAACTTTGCATACGTTATTCACAGAATAGAACATCTATACAAAATCTTTACAATTCTAACAAAAACAACCTTTTACATGGAATAAAACCAAAAAGTGACACCCAATCTCTATTTTGCCATGTTTTAGTCCTTAAAACACCCTTATTATTTCTATTTATGTTTTATAGCTACCGCTGATACAAAAACTATAAAACACCTACCTAAAAAAACAAAATCATGGTTATCAGTTAGGAAATAAACCACCCTCACACGAACTCTTTATCTGTAACTAGAATTTTCTATTCTCAAAAAAATCACTCCCTACCATTATTCGTACAATGAGCCTTCTCTATACGGATATCAAAAAAGTCACTTTTCAGTAAAAGCTTTTAGCACGTTCCTGATACACATAGAGAAAAATCACAAAAAACATCTCATGAGTCTAGTACTACAACAACACCGCAAAAACAGTAATCGTCTATATTCATTAAACAAATTCTACCAAAAACTATCCATTCTATTTATTTAAATAAAAAAATGATCAGATTCTACAAAAAAAACTATATTTGCACACTGATAGAAAATCTATCAATACATAAAAATGATTTAAAAACAATATTGGAATGTATTTAACAAAAGAAGTTAAAGAAGAGATTTTTGCCAAATACGGTAAAAACAAAAATGATTCTGGAACGGCAGAAGCGCAAATTGCACTGTTCACTCATAGAATTACACACCTTACAGAGCATCTTAAAAAAAATCGTAAAGATTACAACACAGAGCGTTCTTTGGTAAAATTAGTAGGTAAAAGAAGAGATTTATTAGATTACCTTACTAAAAAAGATATCTTGAGATATCGTGCTATAGTAAAAGAATTAGGATTAAGAAAATAATTTTCAAAAAAGGGGCCTTGCGCCCCTTTTTTCATACACTGTTGCCGTTCTTTTTGACAAAGAATTGTACGCAGAGCCTTAGTTTTTCATTGGTCAACCTCTACAACACAACAACAGCGTTTTTATGACAACATAAAAACATCGACCATTGTTTAATAAAAACCTATTCGCTATTACACGAATCGGGTTTTAATGAAAAAAAATTTATGATCCCAAAAGTTTTTAAAGAGGTTATTGACCTCGGAGACGGTAGAGAAATCTCTATTGAAACTGGAAAGTTAGCCAAGCAAGCCCATGGTTCTGTTGTGGTACAGTCCGGAAAATGTATGTTGCTTTGTACTGTAGTATCTAATTATGAATCCAAAGATTTAGATTTTTTACCACTAACAGTAGACTATCGTGAGAAGTTTGCAGCAGCAGGTCGCTATCCAGGTGGTTTCTTCAAGAGAGAGGCACGTCCAAGTGACGGCGAAGTATTAACGATGCGTTTAGTAGATCGTGTATTACGCCCGTTATTCCCTAAAGATTACCATGCTGAAACTCAAGTAATGATCCAATTAATGTCTCATGATGATGACGTTATGCCGGATGCAATGGCAGGATTAGCAGCTTCTGCAGCTATTCAATTATCTGATTTTCCATTTGAATGTGCTATCTCTGAAGCAAGAGTTGGTCGTATCAACGGAGAATTCGTGATCAACCCAACTAGAGCGCAATTAGAAGAATCTGATATCGATATGATGATTGGAGCTTCTGCGGATTCAGTGATGATGGTTGAAGGTGAAATGAATGAGATTTCTGAAGAAGAAATGGCAGATGCTATTAAGTTTGCACATGAAGCCATAAAGGTACAATGTGCTGCTCAATTACGCCTTGCTGAAGCTTTTGGAAAAAAAGAAGTACGCGAGTACCCTGCAGAAAGAGAAGATGAAGATCTCAAGAAAAAGATACATGAGATGGCATATGACAAGGTCTATGCAATCGCACAGGCTGGATCTGCTAAGCATGAACGTAGTACTGCTTTTAAAGAAATACACGAAGAAATTCTGGCAACCTTTTCAGAAGAAGAACTTGAAGATTTTGGAGATTTAGTTTCTAAATACTATCGCTCTGCCGAAAAAACAGCAATACGTGACCTTACTTTGAATGAAGGATTACGTTTGGACGGAAGAAAAACGGATGAAATCAGACCTATCTGGTGTGAGGTTGATTATTTACCCTCAACACACGGTTCTTCTATTTTTACTCGTGGAGAAACGCAAGCATTAGCTACAGTTACTCTAGGAACTTCTAGAGAAGCAAACAAAATCGACATGCCTTCTTACGAAGGAGAAGAATCTTTCTACTTACATTATAACTTCCCTCCTTTCTGTACAGGAGAAGCTAGACCTATTAGAGGTACTTCTCGTAGAGAGGTAGGACATGGAAACCTAGCGCAACGTGCTCTCAAAGGTATGATCCCTGCAGATTGTCCTTATACAGTACGTGTAGTATCCGAAGTATTAGAATCCAACGGTTCTTCCTCTATGGCTACCGTTTGTAGTGGTACCATGGCACTGATGGATGCTGGTGTACAATTAACCAAACCTGTTTCTGGAATTGCTATGGGATTAATCTCTGATGCTGAGTCTGGAAAATATGCGGTATTATCAGATATCCTAGGAGACGAAGATCACCTTGGTGATATGGACTTTAAAGTTACTGGAACGGCTGATGGAATTACAGCTTGTCAAATGGACATCAAAGTCAAAGGTCTAAGTTATGAGATCCTTGTAAACGCATTGCAACAAGCACGTCAAGGTCGTTTACATATCTTAGAAAAGCTAACCGACACTATCCCTACTCCTAACTCGGATGTAAAAGCACATGCTCCAAAAATGGTAACTGCTGTTATTGCCAATGAATATATTGGTGCATTGATAGGACCTGGAGGAAAAGTAATTCAAGAATTACAAAAGGAAACAGGATGTACAATAGTAATTAATGAAGATCCTGTTACAGAAGAAGGAATAGTAGAAATTCTTGGTACCAGCCAAGAAGGTATCGATACAGTATTAGCAAAAATTGATTCTATCACGTTCAAACCAGTGGTTAACAATTCATACAAAGTCAAAGTTATAAAAATGCTTGATTTTGGTGCTGTTGTAGAATATCAAGATGCTCCAGGAAACGAAGTACTTTTACATGTTTCGGAACTCGCTTGGGAACGCACAGAAAACGTTAGCGATGTAGTCAACATGGGTGATGTTTTTGATGTAAAATATTTTGGTATTGATTCTAGAACACGTAAGGAAAAAGTATCTCGTAAAGCACTACTTCCTCGTCCTCCAAGACCAGAAGGTGGAGCTCCAAAAGAAGATAGAAAACCACGCGAAGATCGCAAACCAAGAGAAAAAAGAAACTAATCCATTAGTTTTTTGTCTCAATATTATTAGAAAAGCCTCATTCAATGAGGCTTTTCTGTGTTTTGTTGCAAATGGCATTATAATTGCTAATTTTGCACTGAAGAAATTGTTTTTAATCTTATACTCCTAAAAATGAAAAAACTACTGCCCTTTATATTAATTTTCATCACAACTGCTACTTATTGTCAAAATCTCATAGAAAATGGAGGTTTTGAGTCCGGGGTACAATCTTGGAAAAACCTTTCTTCCGAAACGTCGAATGCTGTTTTCTCTTTAGATACAGACACTCCTATGGAAGGTCGTAATAGTCTAAAAATTGAAATCAATCAATTAGGAGCAAATCCTTGGGATGTACAAACCATACAAGGCTTTCCTTCCAAACAACAAAAAAAATACACGTTACGCCTACAAGCCAAAGCCAAGACGGCAGGAAGTAAATTCCGGGTACAGGTACAAAACAAAACCTACACAAGTATCGATTTTGAAGCAACAACGGAATGGAAAGAATATACTTGGAACTTTGAAGCCAAAGAAGATGATCTTGAGTTAGCGCTTCATTTTTTTGAAAAAAACACTTTCTTTATCGATCATATTACTCTCAGCCAAGAATCAAACAAAAATAAAAGTAGCGCTACCACTAATATGATTCCAAATGGAGATCTAGAAAATGGTGACGAGGGATGGATCAATATTATAGATAATGGTGCAAAAGCCATTTATAGTATTAATGAAGACAGTCCGTACGCTGGAAAAAAATCACTCCGTGTATTAGTCCTAAGTTTAGGAGCTAACACCTGGGATATCCAAAGCATCAACAATTTTGCTTCTGCAAAAGGACAAAAATATCGTCTTACTTTTATGGCCAAAGCAAGTAAACCAAGCAAAAAAATTAAAGCACAAATTCAGCATAACGACAAAAAAATCTATATTCCGAAAGACTATATATTAACTACTGAATGGAAAAAGTATGAATGGGTGTTTAGTGCACAAGCAAATGATATGGAAATTGCCTTTCAATACCTAAGCACTGGTTTATATGAAATAGATTCATTATCGATAACCCCTGTAACAAAAAAGAAAAAGAAGAAAAAAAAGAAAAAATAATATCATTTTAAACACTCTAATAAATTAGCTCTTTTTTAAAGTTTTATACTATTTGTTGTTTGAATTTACCGGAAAGAGAAATTAAGTTTTTTTGTTTCAGCTTCAGCAGAAAAATCAAGCATAGCCTTAATTACGGTTTATTCTTATGCTGAAGCTCAGGCGAAAAAAGAAAATTTTACACCAGTAGATTCAAATAATAAATGGTCTCACCATCATTAAGAGCAAATAAAAACAGAAATTATTACAATAATAGGTTATTAAAAATTTCATTGTACGCTAAAAGAATTTAAAATAGTCCTCATTAGTTCATACTACAAAATTCAAGCATAGTCAGCCGCTACGGTTTAATTTTAGCGCGGAAAAATAGTAGAAAAAGAAGCGCATTATTAGCCTGCAACTATTTTTTAAATGATAGTATTAGTAAGAAACTGTCAAAAAAGCGACAAATTATTAGACAATAATTGTATTCTTACTAGTTTTGATTGCAAAGTAAGAAGAAATTTTCATTTTATATTTTAGTTATATTTGTGAATATCAAAGTATATTATTGTAATTTTAAAAATCTACTTAAGTTTAGATACTAAAAACACTAAAAACATGGTTTTATACCGGAAACTCAGACTAAATCAATACTACGCCATCTTTCATGTGAATTGAGGCTAAATATATACATATGTTACTTAAAAAAATCTCCCCCCCCGTATTTTTCTTTATTTTATTTACAAACTGTATCAATGCTCAGAATCTAATTATTAATAGTCATTTTAAGAATGACTTATACGAATGGACTACTATCTCGGACAACCACGCTAATGCGAGTTTTGAGATCGACAAAGAAGGTTCTCATGATGGTTCCAAATTCCTAAATATAAAAGTAGGTAGATTAGGTGATAACCTTTGGGATGTACAAGCATACCAACAATTCCCTTCAAAAAAAGGGACATTTTACACCTTGACCTTTATGGCCAAATCTGTACTGAATCACAAAAGAATGCGTGTACAATTACAAAAGAAAAGTTATACACCAGTAGATTATACACTAACCAACACTTGGAAAGAATACACGTACAAATTCCAAGCAAAGGAGAATGACTTACAACTAGGTTTTCATTTTGTGGAATTGGGAGTTTTCCAAATAGATAATGTTGTTATCACCAAATCTAAAAAACCTAAAAAAAACGATGAAGGAGTTCTTTCTAACGGTAGTTTTGAAAACGGTATGGACGGATGGCAAAACCTTGCGGAGAACGGTGGCAATGCAATTTATGAACTAAATAGTGAAAAACCTTATGTAGGCAATTACTCTCTAAAAGTTGACGTACGCTATTTTGGAGAAAATCCTTGGGATCTACAGAGTATTCATGATTTTGACAGTTCAAAAAACAAAACATATATGTTAACTTTTTATGCAAAAGCTAAAAAAGATAATAAGAAGGTTATAGTACAAATCCAAAAAAACAAAGAGAATATTTATATTCCAAAAGAGTTTGTTTTGACACGCTTTTGGAAACGTTATCAATGGATTTTTAAAGCTAGTTCTGATGATATGCAACTTGCCTTCCAGCATGTAGACAAAGGAGTTTTTGAGTTTGATCAGATTAGTATTTCAAAATATCGAGCCAAAAAATAACACAGCTATTTTTCCCTACACTTTGGTCATTGACCGTATATCTTAACTCTTTTTTCCCAAAAAATAGATTAGAATCAACCATATTTCGTTACCTTCTCATTCATAGTAGTGCTATGAATGAGAAGGTAACGAAATGCGGCTTATTAGGTCCAATACCATTTATCCTTTGAATTTACTTGGATAAAACTTTCTTTCCCGGTAAGTCAAAAAATCAAAAATAAGTTTATTAAAAGGAACTACACACCCTAATTAACACTCTATTTTGACACAATCCTGTGTCATATATACACATTTACATCTACTTCATACAGCAAAACCTACAATTTGCCCATGCCATACTCGTCAACCTGAATCAATTTTATTTGTAATTCTAATTAGAATTACAAATAAACTAAAGCTCTGAACGTCAAAACTACTTTGTTAAAATCAAAAAAATTAACAGTATCTATAAGTAATTTAAAGTTAAAACCTAAAAAATTTAAGATGTCCGTAATACCTTACATATTTACACCCCAAAAAGCCACTTTATCGCTATAGTGACCGCTCAACGATCGAGAACATAACTTACCTAGAACAAAACATATAACAATAAAAATGGCATATTTTTTGGATACTTTTTTATAAATTGCACCATTAAAAAAACCCAAACAATGAAAAAACGTATATTTTTTATCTTTTTAATTACATGTACCTACTTATCTGCTCAAAAAAATTTAATTAAGAATGGAGGATTTGAAAACAACTTAAGTAATTGGACTAATTTATCAGAAAATGGAGCCAAAGCTAAATTCTCTGCCGCTCCACACGACAAACAAATCGGATCTAATTGTTTCAAAATAAACGTATTGTCTCTTGGATCAAATTTATGGGACGCCCAAAGTTTTCAGAGTTTTGAATCCAAGAAAAACAAGACATATACCATTACCTTCTCAGCAAAAAGTACGATGCCTGGAAAAGAAGTTACTTTTCAAATACAAAACAAAACATTCACTCCAAAAACTTTCTTTCTTGATTCTGACTGGAACAATTATAGCTGGCAATTCACAGCCAAGGAAAACGACTTGCAGTTAGCTATGCAATTTACACAAAAAGGCACCTTTTACATTGATAATATCGTCATCTTAGAAACAAAGAAAGGCAAAGGTATTCTAGCACTTACCAAAAAGTCAAAAGGAAAGAAAATCATAGAGAATGGAAACTTTGAACAAGGATATAATGGTTGGATGAACATGACTGATGGTGGTGGAAAAGTGGAATACAAACTGAACACTACAAAACCCTTTGAAGGTAGGAATTCAATGCAAGTTATGGTCATGAGATTTGGTAATAACACATGGGATATCCAAAGTGTCAGTAAAATAAATGTAAAAAAAGGCAGGCAGTACAAAGTTACTTTTTACTCGCGAGCTGGTGGAAGAAATAAAAGAGTAAAAGCTCAAATACAAGATAATCCCAAGAAAATTTATCATGCCTTTGAATTCAAAACAGAAGATGCTTGGCAAAAGCATGAATTTGAATTTACCGCAGAATCTGATACGATGGAGTTAACTTTTCAACACATTAGTACTGGTATCGTAGAATACGACAACGTTTCTATTGAACCTATGGGAAAAAAGCGCTAGTTGGCCATTAAAACCAAACTAGCTATATATCTTGGCATAACTACTTGTTCTTTTTACATCAAAATACCCTGTCCGTATATTCCATAGCCAAGGGGCTATGTAATAGAATTACGGTATTTTTACATAAAAAAACAACAATGTCATTAATACGAATTTGCACACCTATTTAGGTATAAAATATTCTTTTAAAAAGCCTTTGTATTCTTTATACAAAGGCTTTTTTTATTTCGCCTCATGTGATACCTAAAGTTACTGTATCCTACTACAAAGTAGTTTCATTTTTTTTCAACTCGCTATAGAAATAACCTTTTCATTAAATTCCCACAGTACTCCAAGCTTACAGCCTTGCTTCAAAGTAAAAAAACATACGTCAATTGATCAAAATAGTACTAACGCTATCTTCCGATTGCTCTTTCTAGAATCTAAAAAACTTAATCACTTCCATTAAAATCCCCTTATTCCTTTCTTTCAATTTCTGCAGCTACATAATCCCAAACCATGACCAAGCTATAGTTCGTATCATTTAAAAAATAATTCCAGGCGAATAATTAGTTTCTTTTTCTACTATTTTGGTCTACAATCACATTTTAACTAATATTATTCTACTTCAAGGAATCAATTTACTTCTCTTGTTGGCTCCAATTACAAGTGATTTTTGTCATAATCAAAGAGCCTCAAAAATTTAATTTGATAATCGTATTTAACGTTTCTAACTCAAGAGAAAGATTTACATATAGTTACTACTTTGCGCATGCAAACATCTTTGAAGTCCTACAAAAATCTTACAAAAAATACCGTTTTTTATAAAAAATAATCCTATCTTAAAGCTTTATATACATACCATAGCAGAGATAAAAAGCCCCCCCTTTTTTTCTAATTCGGCGCTATAGTATCCCCCATAAGTTGCTATTACTTAAAAAAACAGAACAATGAATAAAATTCTACTATTATCCCTTCTATTAATTACCACCATACATACGTTTGGTCAACAAAATCTCATAAAAAACGGAGGTTTTGAAAATAATTTTCAGCATTGGAAAGTCCATAAAGGAAATGGTGCTATTGCTTCGTTTATGACGGACCCTCGAAATAAACAGATTGGGCAATTTTCTTTAAAAGTATACATCTCTCGACTTGGGACTAATATTTGGGATGTCAATAGTACACAACAATTTCTATCAAAAAAAGACAGGAGATACAAAGTAACACTTTCTGCAAAAACAAGATTCTCTGGAAAAAAAATACGCTTGCAAGTACAAAACAACACCCAACTACACAAAGATCTGGAATTGACTAATAAATGGAATAATTACAGCTGGGAATTCAATGCAAAAGAGAATAATCTAGAACTAGCATTACAATTCATTCAAGAAGGAACATTTTTTGTGGACAATATTATTATCAAAGAGATCAAAAAAGGAAAAAGCCCTTTGGCCGCAAAAAAGAATAAAATCAACAAAGGCTACAAAAAAAGCAATAACACCTCCAAATCTACTTACACCTCCAAATCCAGTACAAAAACTTCGACTATAATTGAGAATGGCAATTTTGAATCTGGACTTTCGAATTGGGTTAATGAACAATACAATGGATCTTACGCAAAATTCTCACTAAATAAACGTTCTCCCTATGCTGGGAAAAATTGTTTGCGGGTTATGACGTCCAAATTTGGATCTAATCACTGGGATATTCAAAGTGTAAAAAAAATAAATGTCAAAAGAAACAAAAGTTATAAGCTTCAATTTTATGCCAAAGCCAATGGTTCAGGCAAAAAAGTAAAGGTTCAAATACAAGACAACCCTAACAAAATCTACCTAGTCAAAGAATTTTCAATTAACAAAAACTGGCAAAAGTATGAATGGTCATTTACTGCAGAAACCAATACTATGGAAGTAACTTTTCAACATATAAGTAAGGGTACTATGGATTTTGACAATATCAGTTTTACTTCTATAAGCAGAATTAAAAATCCGCAAAGATAATAGCGCGTTTCATCTACTTAACCTACTAACCAAATGGATTTTATAAGCATATCGTGCAGTTTTGCATAGTAGTATAACATGAATTCGATGATAAGACAACCAATATAGTTTTTCACAAATACCGTAATAAATATGCCTCTAGATTCTCAAAACCAATGAAACAGAAGGATCATACAAAGAAAACAAAAGGAATTGCACCAAAAACCCATACATCATCAGGACTACATCATACTATACACACATCGAATAAAGTCTGCACTCCGTTCATTAACTACGCAAAAAAAACCACCTAAAAGATGCATTTTCATTTTTTTGAATAAAAAAAACAATAATTTTGTAACATTAATGTAACATGCAACGTATAATAACCGTAACCTAAACATAGTATTAACCTATTGAAAAAGAAATACGCTTAGATGAGACAGTTAAAAATTACAAAGCAAGTAACCAATAGGGAGACCGCATCTCTAGATAAATATTTACAAGAAATTGGCAAGGTAGATCTTATTACTGCCGATGAGGAAGTAGAATTAGCACAGCGTATTAAAGCTGGTGATGAGCGAGCTCTTGACAAATTAACCAAAGCCAATTTGCGTTTTGTTGTTTCTGTTGCTAAGCAATATCAAAATCAAGGGTTAACACTACCTGATTTAATAAATGAAGGAAATCTTGGTCTAATTAAAGCTGCAAAGCGTTTTGATGAAACACGTGGTTTCAAGTTTATCTCCTATGCAGTTTGGTGGATTAGACAATCTATCTTACAAGCACTAGCAGAACAATCTCGTATTGTACGTCTTCCATTAAATAAGATCGGATCTATTAATAAAATTAATAAGACCTATGCTTTTTTAGAGCAATCTAATGAGCGCCCACCAAGTGCAGAAGAAATTGCTAAAGAATTGGATATGACGATCAATGACGTCAAAGAATCCATGAAAAACTCAGGGCGTCATGTCAGTATGGATGCACCCCTTGTAGAAGGAGAAGATTCTAATCTCTATGATGTATTACGTTCTGGAGAGTCTCCAAACCCTGATCGAGAATTATTACATGAATCTTTACGTACAGAAATCGAACGTGCACTAGAAACATTAACCCCTAGAGAGGCAGATGTTATTCGTCTATATTTTGGACTTGGTGATCAACATCCGATGACACTAGAAGAAATTGGAGAAACTTTTGACTTAACACGAGAACGTGTACGTCAGATAAAAGAAAAAGCGATCCGTAGATTAAAACATACTTCTCGAAGTAAAATACTAAAAACATACTTGGGATAAAAACCCAAGAGAACATTATAGAACTGTACAACAGTTTATAAAATAACTGTTCGTTTTTTGATTGATGAATGACCTTCGGAGTGATTACCGAAGGTTTTTTTTATACCTAATTTTCTGATAGGTCTCCCTCCTTATAGCGCTCTTCGGTTATAAAAACTACACTAATTACCAAGTTAGCTATATATTGTTGCATATCGACTTGTTTTTTTCCATCTAAATGCTTTTTTCATATATTCCATAGCCAAAGATTATGCTATAGTATTAGGGTGTTTTTACATAAAAAAACAACAGTGTCAGACATACAAATTTATCTCCCAAATTGGTACAATTTCTAATTACAAATGATAGCAATTATTTTTTCATGTGACAGTATATCGCTATCTTTAAACAGATTAACCATGACTCACTCCTATCTTATTATTATAAAATACAATACCCTAGGTATTTTTACTAAAAAAACTCTGATATCGGTGACATGTTAAACTATTCTTTTTACCAATAAAAACAAATTTAAATGGAACAACCAAACTTATCCGAAATACACATGATGTCAAATGGAGATAAGGTGTTTGAGGGAAAAATATTTGATGTTATCAAAAAAGAATTCCCTGTCGAAAAACAACAATATTTTGATAGTTTAAAGAATAAAGATTTCATAAAAACAGCCGAAGATGTTCATAAACTAAAACACAAAATTAGCATTTTGGGGCTACAAAAAGGATATGTTATTGCGACTGATTATGAAAACAATCTAAAAGAAGGCAATTATACACTCCAGGAGGATTTTGAAAAAATCTTACAAATGATCACAACATATATTGTCACATTATGACCTTTTGTAAGACTTCTTGCTGGTTTTTGATAAATATTAGGTTTTTGATTTCACTTTGAAGTTATAATGATAGGCAATCTGACCAAGTTGTCCTACAATTTTTATAGAATCCTTCATTGATAACTTGGAACCATCGGCATGTATCCAACGCTTAAGAGGTTGTTCACATATGTATGAAATTGCTTTTTCTTTTCCGTAAAATTTACGCATTTTCATAAAAATTTCTACATCAAAAAGCCATCTAGTAATAAATTTTTCTTGAAACATTTCATGAACTATTTCTCGATCCATTATTTTGGCCCCACATTGTGTATCATTAAAAGACATTCCAAGAATATTTCTGATAATTAGGTTTATTGTTTTACTAATTATTTTACGTGCGGATTCCTTGGTGATATCCGCTCCCATTCTACTCATTCTAGAGCCACTTACAATTTTAAATTTTGAGGATTCTATAGTTTTTACCAGATCATCAAAATCCTTAAAATCGGTAGACAAATCGGCATCCAAATACCCTATATAATCCAACTGTGTATCTTTATACAGATGAAGAACTCCCTGCCGGACTGCCTCTCCTTTTCCTCCATTTTTGCCACAATCATAGACACTAATATTCCCTTCTCTACCCTCTGATAATTTTTTTAGTACTTCTAATGTATTATCTGTACTCCCATCATTTACAAAACACAAATGATATCCTAGATTACTGTGTGTAAAATCAGTAAATTCTTTGCTCAAAATTCTTGTTTCTTCATTATAACAAGGTATTACTACTCCAACGCAACGTCTTTGCAGCATTTGACCCTTGGAAGCATTCTCTTTTTTCTTTGGTTTAATCCCAAAAATTCTCGCTATCCTAGCAGAAACTTCGTTTAATGACAAGGGTTTTTTCATGTAATCATCAATTCCCAAGTCAAAACCATCGACAATAGTATCCTCATTGGTATTGCCTGACATCACCAAAATCTTGACATCTGATTTTTTTTCTTGGCGAATTTTTTTAATAACATCAAGACCAGACATCCCATCCATATTAATATCTACTATCACAATATCTGGTTCAAAACTATCAAAAAGTTCCAATCCCTCCTGACCATCGCTTGCACATTTGATCGTGTACCCTATCTCTGAAAGATGTTTTTCTAAGGATAATAATATAAGCTGTTGATCATCTATTGCTAAAATTTTTCTCATTTAAAGTAGGTTTTATATCATATTAATAATGAAATAATTAAAAATCAGGAACACATAACTTCAATATCCAACTAATGCTATGGTAGTACAATTTGGTGAGTCAAAAAAACTCACAGCTATTCAAAAAAGAACACAAAATAGGAGGGATAATTAGACAAAAGTAATACAGTACTTTTTTTGCAAACACAAATTACGTAACTATTTACATTTGTTGTCATTAGAACTAGAAATTAAAAATCTTCTTACTTAAAAAGAGCTTCAACAACTATACTTAAAAATAGGAAAATTTATGTGAAATTAGATCTCTAAACATGTATTTTTTATAAAACTTTATTCCCTTTGCATTGTAATGCATTTTTGCCCCTAAAAATACTTCGTCTAATAATACCAAATAAGTTATATAATGTTGCATCCTTAAATTGGTATAGCACCTGCTGCAACTAAAAACATCATCATTAGCTGATTTAAAAATCTTACTTTGAACTATTTTTTGGGAGAGCAGTAGTCTGCATTAATCAAAATGTCACTACATGTTACTTTTCACAGTCTAGCAGTCCTCTGTAAACACTACCCGTGTAAATTCAATGATACACTTTGATTTATAAACACGATTAACCAAGCATAAGTAGATTACCTCTTCCATGTGGTTTTTTCGCAATGATTCTCTGAGGTACCTAAACTTAAGGATTAGAACAATCCAGAGCATAAATTACACCCTCTTTAATTCTCCAACCTCCATTATTAGTAGCATTTTCTACATTATTTACTTGGACACACTTAATCTCAGTATTACCTCCAATACTCAGGGTCGTCAAGCCTGTAATTCTAGAAATATCAATACTGTTATCCGTCAAAGTAGAAATGTTATTGAGCGTAAGACTATTTAGAGATGTATTATCTGAAACATTAATTACCTCATCCGTAATACTACATGAAGACAAAATTATCTTTTCCAAATTCCGAAGCCCTGTAAAATCACCACTGGCAATCCCTCCAAATCCACAGGTTAATGTTTCGAGCTTATCAAACCCTAACAGGCTCTCTTTGTAGGTACCTGCATATCCAAAGGTCAATGATTTCAAATTCTTTAACTCATTAAATGACACAAACTCCACTTTAGAAAAACTAATACGTAGTTGTTCTAATTTTGTATTATTATTGAGGTTCAATAGTGCAGGACCAAAATTAGAACAATCTAATTCTTTAAGGTTCTCAAAGCTTTCGATACCTGTAAAATCTTTAATCTCTGGTCGCGGCTTAGGAACTTGGTTGGAACGTAAGATATCCAACACTTCTATTTTTAGAGCATCCGTCTTGTAGATCTTGCCATTAGTAACACCATCACTATCAAAACCTTGTTCACGAAGTCTTTCTTCAAAAACAGCATCAGGTATCGCTACTGTTTCGGGCTGTGAACAATCTAAAGAGTAATGTACCCCTTCTTTAATTCTCCAATCCCCATTATTAGTAGCATTTTCTACATTATCTACCTGTACACATGTTATGGCATTAACATTTCCTACAACACCTAATTTATCAAGACCTGTAATTCTAGAGACATCAATACTACTATTTGTTAATGCAGCGATATCATTGAGATACAATTCACGAAGAGCAGTATTTTCAGAAACTTTTATGATTTTATCAACCACATCACAAGAAGTCAAGCTAATACTTTTTAACGTATTCAATCTTGTAAAATCACCACTGGCAATCCCTCCAAATCCACAGGTTAATGTTTCGAGCTTATCAAACCCTAACAGGCTCTCTTTGTAGGTACCTGCATATCCAAAGGTCAATGATTTCAAATTCTTTAACTCATTAAATGACACAAATTCCACTTTAGAAAAAATAATACGTAGTCGTTCTAATTTTGTATTATTATTGAGATTCAATAGTGCCGGACCAAAATTAGAACAATCTAATTCTTTAAGGTTCTCAAAGCTTTCGATGCCTGTAAAATCTTTAATCTCTGGTCGCGGCGTAGCAACTTGGTTGGAACGTAAGATATCCAACACTTCTATTTTTAGAGCATCCGTCTTGTAGATCTTGCCATTGGTTACACCATCACTATCAAAACCTTGCTCTCGAAGTCTTTCTTCAAAAACAGCATCGGGAATTGCTATAGTTTCTGGCTCGGAGCAATCTAGGGCATAAGATGCGCCATCTTTGATACTCCAACCTGAATTGTTTATAGCACTTTCTACATTATTTACTTGGACACACCTAATCGCAGTATCACTTCCAATACTAAGGGTTGTCAAGCCTGTGATTCTAGAAATATCAATACTGTCATCAGTCAAAGTAGAAATGTTATTGAGCGTAAGACTACTTAGAGATGTATTATCTGAAACATTAATTACCTCATCCGTAATACTACATGAAGTCAAAATTATCTTCTCCAAATTCTGAAGCCCTGTAAAATCACCACTGGCAATCCCACCAAATCCGCAGGATAATGTTTCGAGCTTATCAAACCCTAACAGGCTCTCTGTGTACGTACCTGCATATCCAAAGGTCAATGATTTCAAATTCTTTAACTCATTAAATGATACAAATTCCACTTTAGAAAAACTAATACGTAGTCGTTCTAATTTTGTATTATTATTGAGATTCAAGAGTGCAGGACCAAAATTAGAACAATCTAATTCTTTAAGGTTCTCAAAGCTTTCGATGCCTGTAAAGTCTTTAATCTCTGGTCGCGGCGTAGGAACTTGGTTGGAACGTAAGATATCCAACACTTCTATTTTTAGAGCATCCGTCTTGTAGATCTTGCCATTGGTTACACCATCACTATCAAAACCTTGCTCTCGAAGTCTTTCTTCAAAAACAGCATCGGGAATTGCTATAGTTTCTGGCTCGGAGCAATCTAAGGCATAAGATGCACCATCTTTGATACTCCAACCTGAATTGTTTATAGCACTTTCTACATTATTTACTTGGACACACCTAATCGCAGTATCACTTCCAATACTAAGGGTTGTCAAGCCTGTGATTCTAGAAATATCAATACTGTCATCAGTCAAAGTAGAAATGTTACTGAGCGTAAGACTACTTAGAGATGTATTATCTGAAACATTAATTACCTCATCCGTAATACTGCATGAAGTCAAAATTATCTTCTCCAAATTCTGAAGCCCTGTAAAATCACCACTGGCAATCCCACCAAATCCGCAGGATAATGTTTCGAGCTTATCAAACCCTAACAGGCTCTCTTTGTAGGTACCTGCATATCCAAAGGTCAATGATTTCAAATTCTTTAACTCATTAAATGATACAAATTCCACTTTAGAAAAACTAATACGTAGTCGTTCTAATTTCGTATTATTATTGAGATTCAAGAGTGCAGGACCAAAATTAGAACAATCTAATTCTTTAAGGTTCTCAAAGCTTTCGATGCCTGTAAAGTCTTTAATCTCTGGTCGCGGCGTAGGAACTTGGTTGGAACGTAAGATATCCAACACTTCTATTTTTAGGGCGTCCGTCTTGTAGATCTTGCCATTGGTAACACCATCACTATCAAAACCTTGCTCTCGAAGTCTTTCTTCAAAAACAGCATCGGGTATCGCTACTGTTTCTTGTTCTTGAGAGCAGTCTAGGGAGTACTTGGAAGTACTAGGTATAACCCAATTTTGATTATTTGTTGCTTCTACTACATTTGCTACTTTAATACATTCAATTTTAGAGTTTTCACTTATGTTTAAATTCTCTAACAATACATTTTTAGTAATATCCAAACTTGTCAGTGCTATGAAATTACTCAATCTTAAGGTTTTCAAATTAATAGCATCACTAATATCAATCGCAGTCTCTCCATAAGATGTAATCCCAATCGTATGCAAATTTGATAAACCAGCAATATTGATTGAATTTGTACCGAGACCTAGGCTAATACTTTCTAAGGCACTATTATTCCTAAAATCTATATCGCCCAATCCCATTTCATTTCCTGAAAAAATTCTAAGTTTTGGATTTTGAGAAAAATTTATTTCTATAGGTTCTTCAACAGGACCATTAAATCGAATTAATCCCACCTCTTCTAACTCAGGAAAATCACTGAACTTGAAACCTGAAGGAATTCTTATGTACCCTAAATTTAAATTTTTAATCGCACTATTTTTACTCAAATCAAAAGAAGTTAAAGACGGAACTGCCGCTGGATGATAGCTACAGGTAAAATTTGTTAGATTTTCAAAAGCTTCTATTCCATCAAACTGTTTAATTTGAAGCTGTCCAAGTTCATAACCCTTGGTTACATCCAATGTTTCAATCGCTAATGCATCCGTTTTATAAATCTTACCATTCGTAACACCATCACTGTCAAAACCTAGTTCACGAAGTTTTTCTTCAAACACTGTATCGGGTATTGCGACAGTCTCTCGGGCTTGGGAGCAGTCTAGGGAGTAGTAGGATGTTTCCTGAATCACCCAATCAGTGTTACTTGCGGCTTCTGTGATATTTTTTACTTGAACACAGCTAAGGTCCTTTGAGTCGTTGATTCTTAATTCTTTTAAGTCAATTATATTCGAAATATCTAAAGAAGTAATCAGTGATTCATTGATATCTAGAGACTCCAAATTATTTGAACTTTCCAAGTTTAACGCACCAGAGATGCGAGCTCCTGATAATTTAATCGTTTTTAAATTAGGTAAATTAGAGAAATTAGGATTATTGTAATCCGTAGTTACCAGCGATACTGATTCTAGAGATTTTATGAATGACAAATCAAATCCTTCAATAGTAGCGTGGGCTAGATGAACCTCCTTTAGATTCAAAAATTCTGGTTGTACAAAATTCACTACAGATGCGTAACTAAAAGAAAAAGTTTCTAGCGCCTTATTATTATCCAAATTAAGTTTTTCAATTCCCGTATTAAAACTAATAGATAAGTTCTTCAAATTCGAAAAATATTCTATTCCAGAGTAATCCTTTATTGCCAAATAAGCTTGCAAAGAACCTGCAACATCCAAAGTAACAATAGCCTCTACATCATCCTTGAACATCACTCCATTCACCTCTCCATCCGAATCATACGACTGATCAATCAAAGACTGTTCAAAAATAGGATCTGGGATTGGAATGGTCTCTCTTGCAATAAAAGTAATATCGACGGTGGCTTCATTTTCTGAAACATTGCCTGTTGGGTCATCCTTGATTGTATATACAAACCGATCATTGGCACCAGCAGGCAACAGAGGGTTTGGTGTATAGGTTATAGTCCCATCTTCATTGAGTACTACTGTTCCATTTAGAGGTTGGACAACAATAGCTTCAATTTTTAGCATATCCATCTCTGGATCTTCATCATTTGACAATACATCGATAATTGTATCCATACCGACAATCACCTCCACCGCATCATCATTGGCTACAGGAGGTAGGTTGATGCTTTCTCCCTCGATCTCAAAGCTGAGTTCCGTTTGGAGTTCTTGTCCGTTGCTATCTGTGAGTTCAAACAAAAGTGTATTGGTTTCTCCCTGTAATGGTACGTAAAACAATGCTGTAGTTCCCTGAAGAATCTCCAAAGACTCCCCTTTCTCTATGGGTTTTTTGTCTGCGTCTAATAATTGTCCTGCTCCTTTGACTAATCGAATACTATACTCAAAATCAACCGTACGTTCTGGATTTTGATTTTCTAACACGAGTTGTAGAGGAATAGAATCCTTGACCACTCCTGTAGTTTGTTCAGAGCGTGCTTCCCAAAGTAGTGCGACATTGGCTAGCTCCATTTGTATAGTCATCGCTTTTCGCTTGTCGTAATTATCACTAAAAAACAATGCGACATTATGTGTTCCTACAGTAGTACCAACGTACTTCCAAGAAGCTCGATAGGTAGAATCTTGTGGCAGTAGCTGATTTTCTTTTTCTGCTATGATTGTACCTTCTGTATCCACAAAATACCCTGTCCCCTCTTTGACTTCGTAACTTGCATAATAATAAAAATCCGGATATGGGCGTTCCGGAACTACTCCCACACTTGTAAACAATGAATCCTTGACAAAACCTTCTTCATCAGCTGTTACCAGAGGTTCAAAATCAATATTGGTTACTAAATTAATCTCCTTGTTCGTGCAATTTGTAAATGACAGTATTCCCAAAAACATTAGGAAAACGATAGCGATAGTATAATTTCTTATCATATTTTTTTTTGAAAAAGGGGGAATTGTTTACTGAAGTAGTTCAAATCATTTTCTTACCAACCAAGCAGTCTTTCTCATCACTCCATCACAAAGACGAGCAATACAAAAAACACCCATTATCGTTGATCAACTGTACTACATTTAATGAACTCATATTGACGTTTTCTTTTCTCAAAAAATGTTTTAAATCTGCCCATATTTTGTTACTTTCCTATCTCTTAGCTTGGCTATGAATTTTCAAAAAGCATCTTATATAGTCTAATTCTATCTCTGTTTTGGTTCCAAACGAAAAGTCAAAAAGTGTTCGGCGTATAAAAATGAACTACAATTTAAATTACTTCACTAAAATTATTTTTTTTAACAAAAGTAACAAAAGAATTTAATCACGCGACCAAAATACTCCTTTAATAACGGTTTAACCAGCTTAATACAACAGAAAACCCAGTACTTTTCTGTTTTTCTACAAAGCCTCCCTCTCATTTTTTGAAACATCGTCCAAAATAATATGTAAATAATGTTTGGGTATTCTCTTGATTTATTGCATAAAAAAACCGCCAATTGGCGGTTTTTTTATGCAATAAATATGTCTATTACTATTTTTTATAAAGCAAATTTAAACGCTTTAGTTCTATCGTTATTTGATGCAAAATAAATTCCAGATCGTAAAGAAGCTAAACTCACAGATTTTGTTTCTGAAGCATCTACTGTCATCACCACTCTACCTGTCATATCAACAATATTTAATGACGAATCCAAAGATCTTGATATAATCAATGATTTTGTTGCATTATTCATATACAATGTAGCAGCTTGTCCTGGAGTATTAAAACTATTTGTTCCTAATGTTCCTGAAGCAACTACATTTAGTACCGGATACGCTCCTCCTACTTCCCAAAACGCTTCAGATGCGCCCGTTGGAGCTAATTTTCCAAAAATCCTATACTCTCTATCAGAAGGCAAATCTGCTGATAGAGTGGTTTCTAAAGGAACATTTATATCCAAAGTTGTAACAACATCTGTACCCGCTGCTAACGTTGGATTAGCAAAGGTTATATTAGCATCTTCAGCCACATCTGGAGTTCCTCCATCAAAAATCCCTGGAAGAGGAGTACTAAATACCTGAAATTGTGATCCTGTTTCTGCAGCAGCAGAATAGGTATAATTAATTGCCAATGTAGATCCCACTTCTACTGTAAATACCCCTCCTTGATCACCTGAATAGGCTATAGAATATTGAGCATTAACAGCACCTGTAAAACCTAACGCTACGACGACACATAACTGAAGTATTATTTGTTTCATAATTATAGTATTTAAAATATTATTAGAGTTAACATAGTAAATATATAACAAATACCTTTTCAAATTAATAAAACTAAAACCTTTATTGTTAAATATTTACAAAATCATCATTATATCACTAAAAAAAACATTAAATACCTTCCACGCTCATTATAAGCAACATAACATCAAAAACACTCAAAACAGTAATGTTCATGGGGTGTGACCAACTATAGCCATCCATCCCAAACTTCCCAAAAAGCCCAAAAAAATTCGGAGGTTGATTCTGAAGAAAAAATAATGATCAAAACATGAATATTTTGAAGATAAGTTCGATTATTATAGCGTATCCTTCCATTTTACCCAACATACCTCCTGAACTGATTTTGACTTTTTCTTTTCCCAAAAAACGAATCGAGTTTGTTACTTTTCTCACCAGTAGCACTGCTATGAATTTTCTAAAAGTATCTTATTTGGTTCAATTTCATCTCTCTTTCGGCCCAAAATAAAGAATCAAGATAAGTACATTCTAAAAATCAAGAGACTAAATCGGATTTTTGATCTATTTTCGGGAATAAAGAGGAAAAAAATCATTACGTTAACATAATTCTCAAATTCTGTTTGTATATTGCTCATTATAACCCCCTAATAGTTTTTTACATGCATCTTTCTCTATACAGGACTACACTCCTTCTATGGTCTACGATAACGTTTTTTTCTTGCAAGAACGATACTGATATACCCGTTATAGAATCCTCTAACACCCCACTAAGCTCCACAGATCCGAACAATCCTAATAGGATACCGGGCACCATGTCTCCTGTAGATAGCCTACCATATAGCCAAATACCCACCAATACGTACACTATAGAACTCGAACGATGGGAGATCCCTAATGACAGGAAAGATCCTGTAAAAACTACTGACAACCTACAAAAAGCTATTGACTGGGCGGTCACCGAAGGCTTTGGACAAATACGTCTACCAGCAGGACACTATCTTATCGGTAAATATGGCAATGATATTTATCAAGCAGGTATAGAACTACACGATAATATGGCATTTCTTTTAGACAAAAATGCCATTATAGAAATGGCTCCCAATAACAAATGGAACTATTGCGCAATCGCTGTAACAGAAAAATCACATGTGGTAATATCAGGAGGTACTATACTTGGTGATAGAGAACAACATGAATATACCCCTAGAAAAGACGGAGCTACCACACATGATGAGGGGCATCTGATCTGTATCCAGAATGAAAGCACTTATATTACCGTACAGAATGTAACTATTGGAAAAGCAAATGGTGATGGTATTCTACTTGTTGGACAAAAAGGTCCTGGATCTTCTGTCAAGCATATTACTATTAAACGTAATAATCTAGTAGATAATCGTAGACAAGGAGTTTCGATAGTAGGAGGTACAGATGTTCTAATTGAAAAAAATGAAATACACCATACAAGCGGCACCCCTCCTCAGTTTGGTATTGATGTAGAAAGCTTAAGCTATAAAAGTGAAGATATAACGATCAGAAACAACTACTTTCATCATAATAGTGGTGGAGATATTGTAAACACAGACGGCAAGAAGGTCATGATCGAAAATAACATTCTACTACAAGGAGAAGATGGCAAGTATATAGATGGTCCTATTGTTTATTGGAAAAAAGGTGATTTGACCATTAGAAACAATACGATTACCATGACATCCGTATCAGCCAATAATTGGAACGGCATCATCATGTATTCTAATGACACACCAAAAACCAACCCAGCCACCACTTTTATTTATGAAAACACCTGCAATAATTGTGGATTTTACATGTACAAAGGAGCGGATCTTGTCATACGAGATAACCACCTAAAAAAAGGTCATTTGGTATTTTCGGAAATGGACAATCTTACTGTAGAGAACAACATTGTAGAACACCCTAATAAATGCTGGGCGTATCGTTTTCTTGATGTAAAAGGAAGCGCCAAAGGCAACACCTATAATGGAGAGCCTTTTGACATCCCACTAAGTCCCAATGAATCATGGGATGGTTGTTGGATCAATTAGCATTCTCAAAAAATACATACAGACAACTAATTTATTTCTTTTGATACTATCTTTTTGAACTGAGAAGGGATGTTGGCAGCATCAATCTTATTTTTATACAAGTTGAAACGTACAAAAAAAGCCGCCGCATCATTTCTACGCTATTGAAATACCTGAAACAACAATCATTCAAAACAGAACACAACAAAATATGGCTAGTAGCCAGCAAATCCAAAGTTCAACATTCGTTTTACCAACACATATACATTTGGAAAATCGCCTTTTAATTTTTCGGGAGATTCGATGAACACCTCTATCAATACAGCAACGAATTCAAACTTATCTGTAAATGCATAATCTCTCAACACATTAGAACTATTGAGTTTTTCGCGCAGGGCTTCATCCCCCAAATACTGCTCTAATTCCAAAAAAGTATCGTAAAACAACTCCGAACTGATATCATTATTTTTGATAGAGTTATAATGGATAGCGTGTGTGAGCTCATGAATTCCCAGATTAACCGCATCATCATCAACTTGATTACCATATACAAAATCCTCCCACGACAAAACCAACGTTTTGAGCCTTGGATTATACTCTCCTTTATGCTGGGTCTGATTCATAACAGAAAAATATGCTGTAGGATAGATTAATATAGTTTGTAAATACTCTAATAAATAGTTACGCATGCCAAATGTAAGCATAACAGCAATCATCGCAATAGTGACCATCACTTCTTCATCTACAACAAAACCATCTCTTCCATGTATCTTTGTATTCTCCAAAAAACAATGGATACGATGCTCAAAGAATTTTTGCTCCTTTTTATGAAGTTTTTGATAAAAAGGAAATTGCAACAAGGGCTGTTTTTGCTGGGCAGTTAACTTTTTCTGAAACACATACAGGTGTACAAAATATGGTTTGTGATAGTATTTTGCATATACCGTTTCTAAAAATCGTAGTATATAATAAAGGCATATTAACAAAATGAGACCTATAAAACCAAAAACAGCCATAGGATCTATAGGCACTGGTTGGGATTGCGTGATTAAGTAGCTCATAGACGTTGATTAGGACTAACATTTCTAGATATACCCTATTATAAACCCAAAAAAAAGCATAAAAGTATATAACTCCTTTCTAAGAAGAATATTTTAGTCGTAGTCCTCTCTTTTTCTCTATTACAATTCTGACAGTATAGCCCCTACATCATATCATTTTATCACCAAACCATTTTTGATGGTAAGTAATTCCTACCATTAAAAAATAATTACAGACTAATAATTAGCTTCTTTTTCTACTATTTTGGTCTACAATTACATGTAACTAAGGCTATTCTTGATTTTTCTATTGAAGCTGAAACAAAAAAATCTTAATCTTTCTTTTCGGTAAATTCAAACAACAAATGGTATAAACTCAAAACAAGAATGTCTATCCTAAGTAGCAAATATTCCACCTCAAAAACAGGTTTTATGCCATTTGATTTAAGACTTTTTTAACACTAAAATTCACCAAGGTTTCATTGTCAATTCTACGATGGCATTCTTTCAAGATTTCAAATCCTTTTTTTTCAAAAAACGGTTTTTCTAATGCACTAATATCACTCGTTAGCTCCTTGAAATCTAATTCTTTTGCCAACACCTCTATACGCGTGTACAACAGGTTTGCTATGCCTTTTCCTTGGTAATTATGGGACACATAAATATAATCAATATATCCTGTGTCACTCAAAGAAATAAACCCTACAACCTCTCCATTAAGTGTGGCTACATAAAAATTATTATGCACAAACTTATGCTCCCAATAGGCTGTATCTGAGAAGTGTTGCGTCCATTTTTTTATTTGCACTTTGGTATAAACTTTTAGTCCTACCGAAGTAATGGTATTGTAAAATAATCTTTGTAATCGGGGTAGATCTCGTATATTAGCACGACGTATAGTATAGCTCATGACTAAATATACTAATTTTTGTTAATATTTTTAACATTTCGTTTTCTATTGCTGTCAAAAATTCTAAAATGGCATTAAACATCTACAGTTTACGGGACTTCTTAGTATATTTACACCATAAAAAAAGAAAAAAACATGAAACATTTCTCTATTTTCCTTATAGTTTTAACATTATTAAGCTGTGGCGAATTGCAACAAATTGTAACTTCCTTACCGCAACAAACAGGAAGCACTGGATTAAGCAATGCGGACATAGGATCTGGATTACGACAGGCGCTCAACAAAGGAATCGATAAGCAAGTAACGAAACTTACTGCGGATGGAGGTTTTTTCAAAAATGAGTTAGTCAAGATTGTACTTCCGGCAGAATTACAGAAAGTAGATAAAACACTACGTGATATTGGATTGAGTAGCCTTGCCGACAAAGGCCTAAAAGTACTCAATAGTGCCGCAGAAGACGCTGTAAAAGAAGCAACCCCTATTTTTGTGAATGCCGTAAAACAAATCACTTTTGCAGATGCCAAAAATATCCTTCTAGGTAACGAAGATGCAGCCACTAATTATTTGTCACAAAAAACAAATACGGCGCTCTATGGAAAATTCAAACCCGTAATCAACAAGTCTCTTGACAAGGTAGGTGCTACACAGGTATGGAGTACAATTATATCCAAATATAATGCGGTCCCGCTGACAAACAATGTCAACCCCGACCTAACCGACTACGTTACTAATGAAGCGCTCAAAGGGGTGTTCACTATGATTGCTGTAGAAGAAAAAGATATTCGCAACAATTTTGGTTCTAGAACCACGGATCTATTACGCAAAGTATTCAGCTTACAAGACAAAAAATAACCATAAAGCTAATAGTAAAAAAGCTTATCCGTATTACAATAAAGTGCTACCATTATTTTTTCGTAAATAATGGTAGTTTTTTTATTGGAGTACCTCCAATAAAGATAAGAATACACGGTTCAATTTAGGTATGTAACACGATTTATCTTTTGAATTTACTGGGATAAAATTTTCTTTTGTCACCTCCGATTCAGCATAAAAATAAACTGTAACTAAGGCAATGCTTGATTTTTCTGCTGAAGCTGAAACAAAAAAATCTTAATGTTTCTTTCTCGGTAAATTCAAACAACAAATGGTATAAACTGGTATGAATGACACTGTTATTTTTTTATGTAAAAACACCGTGATGTTATTGCATAGCCTAAACTATGGAATATATAAACAAGACACATTTGGATAGAAAAAGAACAAGTCGATATGCGACAGTATATAGCTAATTTGGTATTATAATTACAAATAACAAACTATCAGCATTACCTCTTGATATCGCTGCTGTCTATGACAATCTCCCACAACGGCACCGCTGCCTGATTGATTAATTACCCCGTACCGAACTATTGATTGATTGATTGATAAAAGAAATTGTGTTGGTATTAAACACAAGGGGTTGTTCTACATTCACCACATGACCACAATCCTCAATCACAAATAGTCTTGCGAATTTATGCTCGGAGACGATCTTTTTTATAGATGGCAGGAAAAGATAATCTTGTTCCCCCATAACATAAAGTGTTGGTATTTTGACATCCTTAGATCTAAAAAAACGTAGTAGTGGATTAACCTCTGTGGTGAGCTTGATCCATTTAATGAATTCCTTTTGATATAATTTTTTTGCTTCTCGCACAAACAATAATCTCGATTGCTTATGATTCTTGCGAGGCATGATAATAAAAGCAAAAAGCTTATATAATAACATATATGGAATAACAGATTTGAAAATAACCCCCAGGCGCATCAATAATTGTGATCTGAAATTCAATTTCATAATCGCTCCTCCCATAATCATAGAACGGACACGATTTGGGTACTTTTCTGCTAGATTACGAATCAATATGGTTCCTAATGAAATCCCTATAAAATGTGATTTTTCTAGTTTCTCATGATCCAATACTTGGACAATATCCTGTACAATCACATCAAAGGTGTACTTTTTATTAAAAGCATCTTTAAAAGCTACTTTAGATTTCCCATGTCCTCGTAAATCAAGTAACAACACATTAAAATGTTTCTTAAATTCTCGAACTTGTTTATACCATATAGAAGAACTACCTCCCGCTCCGTGCACAAAAGTGACCCATTCTGTACTAGATTTATGGTGATAAGTGGTATAGTTTAGCAATGTATTTTTATTTGCCCCTAAAGATAAGGAGATTTACTCAAATTATACGAAATACTCCTTAGACTTTAACTTTTGAATGGTAAATTGATCCGTTTTGCACCTCAATTGCATGTCAAAAGTAAATTACAGCATTCATTTGTTTTGGTTCTCTTATTTTCTAGAAACAAAAAAGCACGTTGTTTTTAGTTTCACAAATTCCCTATCCAAATACTATATCTTACAGTTATATAACAACCAACTTATTTATAATCGTTCCTTCATTATAGTAGTCATTTGTTCTTGTAACTTCAGTGCAGCTCCTGCCGCCGCTTCGGCAAAATCATCTTGATCGGAAGCATAAATAATACCTCGTGACGAATTCACCAATAACCCGACGTTTTTATTCATTCCATACCTACAAACCTCCTCTAGATCTCCTCCCTGCGCTCCTACACCAGGCACCAAAAAGAAGCTATCGGGAACCATCTTACGAATCTCGGCAAGATATGATGCTTTGGTGGCTCCGATTACATACATAAGTTGACTAGAATTCTTCCAAGTTTTTGACGTTTTGATGACATGCTCATAAAGCTGATTGTCATCAATTTTCTGAGTTTGAAAATCAAAAGCACCTTGATTCGAAGTCAATGCTAGAAGTATCGTATGTTTTTTATCAAATGCCAAAAAAGGTTCTACAGAATCCTTTCCCATATATGGAGCCACAGTTACCGCATCACATTGCAAGTCTTCAAAAAAAGCTTTGGCATACATCGTGCTAGTATTCCCTATATCACCTCGCTTGGCATCAGCAATGATGAATTGTTCTGGATATTTTAGATTCAGATACTCTATGGTTCTTTGTAACGACTGCCATCCTTTGATTCCATAAGCTTCATAAAAAGCGGTATTGGGTTTGTACGCTACAGCCAAATGATGTGTTGCATCTATGATTGCTTTGTTAAAGGTGAATATAGGATCATCTTCTTTCATCATAGATTTTGGAATCTTGTTCAAGTCTACATCTAATCCAATACACAAAAAAGATTCTTTTTTTCGAATCTGCTCAATAAGGTTATGAGTGGTCATACTACAGCTGTTTTTGCAAATATATCCATGACAGATCAAAAAAAACACTTCTGTCAAAGATATTTTATCCCAGAATCATGTATTAGCATCTTAAAAAAAATGGCTACAAACACCCCATTTGCTTCTGTTACATTCTTTTTTAACCAAAAAATCCTATTGTACTATATTGACTAATCTCTGAATACCAGAGCCTAGACCAGCAAAAAATAGCTCAAATTATTTTGGCATACCAGTGCATATCACACAGCATTATACATATTCACATAATTTTGTAAATACGTGAATCTAGGCATTAATTTTCCATCTTTGGTCATTCGTGCACGCTCCAAAATCTTTTCTTGATCGTTATTAAAAAATGCAGGAAGCACTTTGTCCAAAAAAGTAGCACCAAAACTCTGACTTGCATCTCTAGGCAACTCACAAGGCAAATTATCTACGGCCATCACCGCAATGCTACCAGGAGTACCAAAAGGCACTTCAGACTCTGTATCGGGATCATACCCATAGACAGGATCTGCAATAGTCGATGCTCTAATCGTACTAGCTATAGGCCCTCCAATATCACATGAAATATCCGCCACTATACGAATCGAACAGGCTCTAGATTTTGCATCGTCTTTGGTAAAAATATAAGGAGCCCCTTGTCCATAAAAATGCCCTGCAATAAACAATGTACTCACGCTAGCAAAACGCATAAAATTACTATCATACATCTCCGGATTCGCAAAAAAATGTGCCATCGAGGCTTCTTCTCTATCTTTTCGAACCGTGTAATCCAAGGCATCTAGCTGCACATAAACAGCTTTTGGATACTCCTTATCAAGAAAATCAGCTACAGAAACTTCTTTGACCCCTAGATATTCCAAAATCTCTTTGGCACCACTGCCTACTCTCCCTTTACCCGTCAAAACAATCTTTATCGGCGGTATATTGATACTATCCAAACCTGCCAACAAAGTCTTCTTATCTCTTAGACTTTCTGCCTTGGGTAATTCAAATTCCTTATTCTGTAATCCTAATGTTCTAATTGCATTATATGCACCTACAATACCCGCATAATAACCAAAACCTAATAAACGATTACCATTAATATCTACCAAGGTCTCATGATCAAAAAATTCAATATTTTTTTTGAGAATTGTCTGAAGCAAACTACGATTATAAGGTTGTTCTTTGATGGTATGCGAAAAGAAAAAATACTTCTTATCTGGTATCAAAGCAGCTATGGGGACTTCTTTGACCCCTATCAAAACATCGCAATTGGACAAATCCTCCACTACCTCAAAACCAGCATCTCTATATTCCTTATCCTCAAAAACTCGAATATCCGAAGACTGAACTACAAAAGTCGCTGATGGCAACTGCTGTTGTGCCTTTTGTAAAGTCTCTGGTGCAAAAACCACTCTACGATCGGGTGGTGACTTTAACTCTCTTAAAATACCAAATTTCATATCGTTTATTTTATAGTTTTATAACTTCTATCGTAACTCCACATAATCTAAAAATCTAATTCTTTTCCAGACCTCTAATATGTTATCAAAAATTACCAAGTCCAATCTTTTGTTTTTTTCATATCTATCTCAAAAAAATAAAAATCATAATGAAACATACTAAAGTTTTCTTCAAGATATAAAGAAAAAGATTCTCAAACCTCTTTCTCTTGCCCCTTAATTATGAAGTAATTCAAACTTTTTTCAATTATCTATAAAAATTCCATTTTCTAAACAATTTCCCCCATATTTTGCTCATAGCACCGTGATGAAACACAAAAAACACTTCAATTAATAAAAAAACCACTTACCTCCCGAAAAGTGTAGCCACAAAATAAACAGTAAAACACTTCGATTTCTATAGACTCATCCCCATTTTATAAATCCGCATTCTTCTTCCATTTAAACAGGTATATATTCCTTCATTTTTTGTACTTTTGTATTATTAAAATTGTTTTAAAAGAAAGAGAATGAAACTTGCCATACTAACCATAGGTTTACTTGCACTTGCTGTTTCTGGAATAGCTATTAAACTGTGGGCAAAAAAAGATGGAAAATTTGCTGGAACCTGTGCTAGCCAAAGCCCATTCCTCAATAAAGACGGTGAATCTTGTTCGTTGTGTGGAAAAACGCCAGAACAATATAAGGATTGTAACGATTCAGGGCATTCCTAATCATTGATATCTCATTTGTTGAAAGAGAACACCCAACTTTTACAAGAAACTATTCTAAAAGCAAAAGAAGGAAGCCAAACTGCTTTTAACCTTTTGTTGGATACGTTTTGGAACGATGTTTACAATTTTCAACTCAAACGCACAAACAACGATTATGAGGCAGAAGATATCACGATAAGAAGTTTTTCTAAAGCTTTTGACAAAATAGCCTCTTACGATCCCAAATACACTTTCAAAACTTGGTTAATTACCATTTCCAAAAACATTCATATCGATCTCATCCGGAAACGCAATGCCTCAATTGCCTCTTATACCACATCAGACACTACTGATGCTGTATATCGCATTGCAGATGATACACCTACGCCCGAGGATCGTCTTATTACAAAACAAAATCTTGCACAGTTACTGCGTCATATCAAAAAACTAAAACCGCATTATCAAGAGGTCATAAATCTTCGGTATTTCCAAGAATTAAGCTACAAAGAAATCGCAGAAGTACTAGAAGAACCCATGAATAATGTCAAAGTAAAACTACTTCGTGCCAAAAAACTACTTGCAGAGATCATACAAAATGCTGAGTAACTCTATTAGTTTGCTCCCTTATAAGTTCGGAGTGATCTTTTAAACTACACTCATTAAAATGTAATTGTAGTCCAAAATAATTTGCAACATTTTCGCTAGTTTGAACTATAAAATTTAAGCATTGTAGTGACTACGATTTAATTTTCTGGTAATATCCTTTATCGTTTGAATTTACTGGGATAAAATGTTCTAAACCTGTTTTGCTTAGGTATTGGAGCTAGTAAATAATTCAACTACTTGAAATGCTATTTCACAAATGTGACAAATCTTTACGAAATTGTGAAGTAATAAAGTTTGAGATTTCACTATCAAAAATAGAGTCTCTTGCAATGAACTCCATTGTTATAGATTGATACCACAAGCGATCTGCACTAATATATGGTTTTAGTCGAAGGTAATCTTTTTCGGTTGTAACGATAATGGATTCCTTTTCTAACTTTTCGATTTCAGAAGGAGAGAAATTATGATGATCAGGAAAATTAAGGTGTGCGAAATGAAGTTTTTTTTCTTGATAGAAATCCAAAAGCGGTTTTGGATTAGCAATCCCTGTTACCAAAGTAAATTGTTTTTTTTGTAATGCAGTTAAGGATTTTTGTCGTTTTTGGGAAACTAGTTGATCTGCATATGCTATCGTAGCAAAATACAAGGATTGTCCGGTATTTAACTGTAGTCTTTGTCTTATTTTTTCTCGTTCAGCAAGAGATAGGTCTCTAGGACATTTTGTGACAATAACTATAGCTGCTCGCTTTGCTCCGCTAATTGGTTCCCTAAGATCTCCTGTAGGTAGTAGTGTGTCATCAGTATATAATTTGCTGTAAGCTGTTAGGAGTATATATAATCCAGCCTTGACTTTGCGATGTTGGTAGGCATCATCTAACAAGAGTACATCTATATTAGGGTGGTGTTTTTTGATTTTTGCAATACCATGACGACGATCCGCATCTACCGCAACAATACAATTAGGGAATTTTTTTTTGAATTGCAGAGGTTCATCACCTACATCACGTGCTATGGCATCAGGTACTACAAATTGAAAACCTTTTTTTTTGCGCTTATAGCCTCTACTTAACGTAGCGATTTGAAGGTCTTGTTCTAGTAATGCTATGAGATATTCTACCATCGGAGTTTTTCCTGTTCCACCAACACTAAGATTACCTACAGCTATGACAGGAAAGTCATATTTTGTGGATCGGAAAATTCCAAGATCATAAAAAGAATTGCGTAGCCATGTAATCAAATAGTATAATGGCACAAATAGAATTCCTATTTTTCGAAGCAGCTTCATAGCTAACGAAATTAAATAATTTAAAATTGTTCCCTGTGTTTATTTCAAAATATCTTCTGAAGGTGTAACTTGCGTTAGGGATAGGAATGACACCCCGCAACCCGATTTTTGTTGAGGGTGAGGAGTATAATGGATAGCCCGACCGCTTTTGCGGAAACGCCCATAACGAAGAATATAAGATAAGATACTAAATTGAGTAATGGAATGCAAATTAAAGAAGTTATAGCATATCTAGAGCAATTGGCTCCATTGGCCTATGCAGAGAGTTTTGATAATGTGGGGTTACTTGTGGGGGACTCAAGTACTGTGGTTACCGGAGTTCTTGTGACTTTGGACACCTTGGAGATCGTGGTAGAAGAGGCTATAGAGAAGAAATGTAATCTGATAGTGAGTTTTCATCCCATTATTTTTGATGGGTTAAAAAAAATCAATGGTTCTAATTATGTGCAGCGTGTGGTGCAAAAAGCGATCAAAAACGATATTGCTATTTTTGCAATCCATACAGCTTTGGATAACTCCTTTAATGGAGTGAATGATATGATGTGTGAACAGTTAGGCTTGCAGAATCGCAAAGTTTTGATACCGCAAAAGGGGACAATCAAAAAATTAGTTACGTATGCGCCTCAAAAAGAAGCGGCATCATTACGACAGGTTTTGTTTGATGCTGGTGCCGGAACAATTGGAGCCTATGACCAGTGTAGTTTCAGTACCGACGGCCTAGGAACTTTTCGGGCCAAAAAACAAGGTTCTCTAAATCAATCAGAGGATCCGAAAGGATCTATGCATACAGAAAAAGAAGAACAGATACGTGTTACATTTCCAAAACATTTAGAACATAAAATACTGCAAAAATTATTTGAAAATCATTCGTATGAAGAAGTAGCGTATGAGGTAACAACATTAGAAAATACGAATCAGCATATCGGAATGGGAATGATTGGTGAATTACCAGAGGTGATGCCCGAGCTTGATTTTTTGAAGTTCGTAAAAAAAACATTTCATTGTGGAGGTATTCGCCATTCAGCTTTTAGAGATAAGCACGTAAAAAAAGTTGCAGTCTTGGGAGGTAGCGGTGGTTTTGCTATAGCACAAGCCAAAAAGTTAGGGGCAGACGTGTTTATTACAGCAGATTTAAAATATCATCAGTTCTATGAGGCTGAAAACACTGTTTTATTGGCTGATATTGGGCATTTTGAAAGCGAACAGTTCACAAAAAACTTAATTGTAAGCTTTCTTAGTAAAAAAATCAGTAATTTTGCCATCATTTTATCAGATAGAATTACCAATCCTATTAAGTACTTATAAAACAAATGGCAAAAAAAGAAGTCACCGTAGAGCAAAAGCTAAGAGCATTATATGATTTGCAATTGATCGATTCTCGGATTGACGAGATTCGTAATGTACGTGGTGAACTACCATTAGAGGTGCATGATCTCGAAGATGAAATTGCTGGCTTGAGTAAGCGGTTAGAAAAACTTAAAGCTGATTTGGATACGGTTGATGATGCTATAAAAAGCAAGAAAAACCTTATCGAAGAGGCGAAAGGACTGATCAAAAAATACGGAGATCAGCAGAAGAATGTGCGGAATAACAGAGAATATAATTCTTTAACCAAAGAAATAGAGTTTCAAGAATTAGAAACAGAATTGGCAGAGAAGCATATAAAAGAGCACAAAGTACAGATTGCACAGAAAAAAGAGATCATAGAACAGACCAAAGGACGTCTAGAAGAACGTAATAAACACTTGGCTCATAAGAAGAGTGAGCTCGATGCTATATTGGCAGAAACCGAGAAAGAAGAGCAAGCTTTATTGGATAAATCAGCTTCTTTTGAGAAAGAAATCGAAGATCGTTTAGTGCAAGCTTATAAGAGGATACGTACAAATGTAAAAAATGGATTAGCAGTTGTAGCTATAGAACGTGGAGCTTCTGGAGGATCTTTCTTTACTATTCCACCACAAGTACAGATGGAAATAGCTTCTAGAAAAAAGATTATTACAGATGAGCATAGTGGACGTATCTTGGTCGATCAGCAATTGGCACTAGAAGAGAAAGAGAAAATGAATACTATGTTTGCTAAATTCTAGATAGCTATCTTGCTAGTGTAAAACTGCAATTAAAAAGAATTACTATATTGGTACAAAAGCTTCAGTTTTATCTGAAGCTTTTGTTATTTTGATGTAGTACTTAGTGGTAATTCGTCGTGGTTGTTCACTAAAAAAAAGAAGGAATCAGATAGTGCTTATTTGTTTCTTCTCCGTAGAAATTATTGTGCTTTTTTTTATGAATTCCTCCAGACTTTTTGTTTTTAACCGAAAATAGGATGGCATTTTACTGAATGATTTTTTTTACATAGCTAAAAACCCTAATTTTCTTGAAACATAATTTCAAATTAGTGTGATGTAATCATAACACAGGTATTGGTTTGAGGTTGAGTTTTGCTAAATGGGAGGATGATCGATGGTGTCGAAGAAATTAGTGTTATTTTTTTTTCAAATTTGAGGTTCATGGTGAGGAACTTATAAATGATGTTGAATACTGGACAAAAAATGTGAAATGAATATGGATATAAAGAGTTATAAGGTAAGATAATGTTTGGTGTAACTAGAAAATAGCATCCATTTTTTATACCAAATATGATACCGACAAATCTAGATATTGATAAATTATTTTGGGGATATAGTAATATTACTATGAACTAGTGTGTTATGAATGTAAAAAACCGTTTGCTTATTATCGGGTATGTCTGGCCAGAACCACATTCTTCTGCGGCCGGAAGTCGTATGATGCAGCTAATAACACTGTTTTTGGAACAAGGCTGGGAGGTGACTTTTGCCAGTCCTGCTATGGACTCTCCTTTGATGGTTGATCTAGAGGCTATAGGGGTAAAGAAAGTTGCGATCCAACTGAATCATTCTAGTTTTGATCGTTTTGTAATGCTCCTACAGCCAGATGTAGTATTGTTTGATCGTTTCATGATGGAAGAACAGTTTGGTTGGCGTGTTGTCGCACAATGTCCGCAAGCATTGCGGATATTAGATACCGAAGACTTACACTCGTTGCGATATGCAAGACAGAAAGCAGTAAAAGCGCAAAAACCCTTTGATCTGGCCGTATTCAAAAATAGTGACTTAGCAAAACGAGAGGTAGCTAGTATTTTTAGGTGCGATATAACTTTGATGATTTCTGAGGTAGAGATGGGCTTGTTAACAAGAGAGTTTGGAGTACCCAAAGTGCTATTACATCATTTAATGTTGTTGTTGGAACCTATACCAGAATCTCAGGTCAAAGCATGGCCGCATTTTATTTTGAGAGAACATTTTGTGACCATAGGTAATTTTCGTCATGAGCCGAATTGGGATGCGGTTCTATATCTAAAACAGCACATCTGGCCACTAGTAAGAAAAGAACTCCCTAAAGCAGAGCTACATATTTATGGAGCTTATACACCCCCAAAAGCTACGGCATTACATAAACCATTAGAAGGGTTTTATATAGAGGGATGGGTTGCAGATGTAATTCCTGTTATGACTCAAGCTAGAGTTTGTTTGGCGCCAATTCGTTTTGGTGCAGGGATCAAGGGAAAGTTTACTGATGCCATGCGTTGTGGAACTCCAAGTGTAACCACAAGTATTGGAGCAGAGGCTATGTCTGGCACTTTGCCTTGGGCAGGAAAAATAGCAAATGACCCAAAGGCTATTGCCGATGCTGCAGTGACTTTGTATACCAATCAAATAGCATGGAAAACAGCTCAGCAAAATGGCATTTCTATTATTAACAATCTCTATAATCGTGATACGCTTATGGGTGGGTTTATGGAAAAAATGCATTCGGTTATAGCAGATTTGACATCACATAGAACCCAAAATTTTATCGGAGGGATGTTATTGCATCACAGTATGAGGAGTACGGAATATATGTCTCGATGGATAACGGAAAAAAATGCGAATGCAAAGACAAAAAAAAGTGACGTGTCCTAATAATACCTTTTCAGAAATAATTACAAGCTAATACTTAGAGTCTTTTTCTACTGTCGTGGTCTATAATTACATTTTAACTGGATTACACTTTTTTTCTTCGTTCGGTAAAAGCACGATGTAGTTTGAAGAAAAACTCTTCTGTTTTGTACGGTTTTGGAATGATATCATTAAACCCATTAGAGTAGAATTTATCCAAATTATCATCCAATGCTATAGCCGTAAGTGCAACTACAGGTGTCTCTTTATCAAACTTACGAATCCTTTTGGTTGTTTCTATACCACTAATTCCAGGCATATGAATATCCATAAGAATTAAATCAAATTCCTTGTCTTTGGCCTTTTCTATCGCACTCACCCCGTTGTCCGCTACATCGCAAATCATCCCATTTTTCTCCAAGATTTTTCGGGTAATGATTTGATTAATCTTGTTATCTTCTACCACAAGAACTTCTTTCCCCTTCATTAACCCGAAATCAATTTTTTTACTTTGCTCGACATAATCATATTCAATTTCTTCATAAACATCAAACTCCAAATCAAAATAAAACCGAGATCCTTTGCCCAAAGTACTTTCGAGAAATATCTCGCTCCCCATCAAATTCAACAAGTTTTTGACAATTGATAATCCTAAGCCTGTACCTCCAAATTTTCGATTTATTTGTATCGAACCTTGCGTAAAGTTTTCAAAAATATTCTTCTGCTTCTTGTCAGATACTCCTACACCATCATCTTGAACCTGAAAATTAAGCAATACTTTATTTTTACCAAGACTTGGTTTACGAACTTTCTGAACACGAATATGAATATTTCCATTTTGTGTGAATTTGATCGAGTTCCCCACAAGATTAATGAGAACTTGGGAAACCTTTAGAGAATCTCCTTTAAGCTTTTCGGGAATGCTTTTATCAAAATCATAATGCAATGTATTGTTTTTATCCTGAGCAGACTTACTTAACGCTATCAATACATCATTGATTCTCTTTTTTAGATTAAAAGATGTATTCTCTACCTCTACCTTCTTCGCCTCTAGCTTATTCAAATCCAATATATTGTTAATCAAAGAAAGCAAGTACTCTCCAGAAAACTTCAAGGAATTCAAATGTTCTTTTTGATTGGGTGTTGGACTTTCTTCCAATAGCAAATGTGTAAGCCCAGTAACGGCATACAGTGGTGTCCGTAGTTCATGGGTTATCGTGGACAGAAACTGTACTTTGGCTTCGCTAGCACGCTCTGCACCTTCTTTGGCTAGAATTAATTCCGTGTTTTTTTGCTGCAGCAGTTCATTTGCTTTTGCCCTCAAATTGTTATTCTTATACAAAGACAAGGTTAAAAGAGAAAGAATGGTAATCAATGCAATACTCAATATTGTCGTAATTCGAGTCAACTTCCGAGTATACTCACTTGTAACAGTTTTTAGCCTTACCTCTTCAAATTGTTGCTGACCTCCAATTACCGAATCCTGAGCTATGGTTTGCGCTATATTAACAACAGGGAGACTATCACTCTTTGATCTATTTAATGCATCCTGAGCAAATCCTTTAAAGATCGTACAAAAGATAAGTACAAAAAAAATAGTTATTCTGATTCTGGTTGGCATGTATAGATCTATTAGTAGAAACCACTTTTAAAGTTGATGAAACTTTACAGAACTCTAAATATAGCTATTTCTTTGAAATGTATTGCACTAAATCCAAAATTCTGTTACTATACCCCATCTCATTATCGTACCATCCAATAATTTTGATCATCTTACCAATGACAGAAGTCATCTGCGCATCAAACACACAAGAACTAGGGTTACCTACAATATCGATAGAAACAATAGGATCTTCTGTATACTCCAATACGTGTTTCAAATTTGATTGCGCCGCTTTTTTGAAAGCAGCGTTAATTGCTGCGGCTGTAGTTTCTTTTTTTACATTTAACGTGATATCCGTCAAAGAGCCATTAGGAACAGGAACTCTAATACCACATCCTCCAATAACATTTGCTAATTCTGGAAAAATCTTTGTTAATGCTTTTGCTGCACCTGTGGTAGTAGGCACAATTGATTGACCAGCTGCTCGTGCACGACGCAAATCCTTGTGGGGCTGATCATGTAAGCTCTGATCGGTGGTATAACTATGTACTGTAGTAATGTAAGCTTGCTCAATACCACATAATTCATTAACAATATGAATCATTGGCGCTGCATTATTGGTCGTACAGGAGGCGTTGGAAACTATTTTTTCAGAACCATCCAAAAGATGTTCATTGATCCCCATGACAATAGTTTTTATACGATCATCTGTTGGCGGTGCAGATACGATGACTCTTTTGGCTCCAGCATCCAAATGCTGCTTGGCTAGCTCATACGTCTTGAATAAGCCTGTAGCCTCAATCACAAAATCGACATCATAATTAGACCAATTGCATTTTTTTGGATTCTCTACATTATGCAATGGTACAGGCTTATTATTAATCAAAATTGCATCATCCGTGTGTCCCACATCATCTGCCAAAACACCATGGATACTATCATATTTGAGCAAATGACTCAAAGTTCTTGCATCTGCCAGATCATTAATAGCAACCACCTCTATCTCTGGTCTATGAAGTGCTAATCTAAAAACAGCACGTCCAATTCTACCAAACCCGTTAATTGCAATTTTAATAGGTCCGTTTTTTGCTAGCATCACTTCTGATTCCATAATTTGCTATTACAAAAGGTGCTTTTGTGCTTTGTAAGAAGATCGTACTAGTGGACCACTCTCTACATGACGAAATCCCATTTCTAAGCCAATGGTTTCATATTTTTTGAACTGTTCTGGTGAAATGAATTCTTTTACTGGCAGGTGTTTTTTAGAAGGCTGTAAATATTGCCCTATAGTAACTATATCCAAATTGACTTCTCTTAAGTCCTTTAATACTTGTATAACCTCATCTTCTGTCTCTCCAAGCCCCAACATTATACCGCTTTTGGTTCTATTAATACCTTGTTCTTTGAGGTATTGAAGTACCCCTAAACTTTGTTCATATTTTGCCTGTATACGAACCTCTCTGGTCAAACGTGGAACCGTTTCCATATTATGAGAAACAACTTCTGGATTTACGGCAATAATTCGATCAATATTTACTTTTTTTCCTTGAAAATCAGGTATTAATGCTTCTAATGTTGTCGTAGGATTCATTCTACGAATAGCCTGTATCGTTTCTGCCCACATAATAGAACCACCGTCTCGCAAATCATCACGATCTACCGAAGTGATCACAGCATGTTTGATACTCATGATTTTTATGGATCTTGCTACTTTCTCTGGTTCTTCCCAATCTACAGTTTCTGGTCTTCCAGTTCTCACACCACAGAACCCACACGATCTGGTACATATATTTCCCAAAATCATAAAAGTAGCCGTACCTTCGCCCCAACACTCTCCCATATTAGGACAACTACCAGAAGCACAAATGGTATGTAGATTATATTTATCTACCAAGCCTCGCAATTCTGTATATTTTTTACCTGTTGGGAGTTTCACACGAAGCCACTTTGGTTTTCCTTTACGCGGCTCAGTCATTGTTTTTGTATCCATAGGAATCCTGCAATTTTACTGCAAAAATACAAAGAAAAAAATGGAACATCATATGGAATTCCAAAAACAGCTCTTTGAGAAGATATCATTAGTACATTACATCCCTTTTTTATAAACATACAGCCCGAAATATCCTCCTTTTTAGAATCCTAAGAAAAAATGCTGTATTTTCGTACACTTTTTGGTGCTTTGAGATATTTTAACGATATTTTCGAGTTCAAATTAAAAAATAGATGATAAAACGTGTTTGTAGCGTACGTTTATTCAAAAAAACACGTTACTACAAAACACTAGATACGATTAGCTGAAAGTAAACATATGCTCAAAAAAATAGTACAATTCTCCTCCAAAAGCCTGTTTATGCCTATACAATATGTATTAATGGGTCTATTTTTGCTAAGTCTACAGAGCAAAATAACTGCACAGTCTTATATTGGTTTTACTTCAGAAAACTATGCCGGTATTCATGGAGTCTTAGTGAACCCTGCAATGGTTGCAGATTCTCCGTACAAAGTTGATGTAAACCTAGGATCTGCTAGTGTTTTTGGAGGTAGTGATGTTTTGGGATTCGATCTTATAAAACTTGTTTCTGATGACACCTACAACCTAAGACGTGATGCAGAATATGCGCCCAAAGAAGAAAATGCAATTTATGGAAACATTGACATCCTAGGTCCATCAGTCCTGTTTAATCTAGGTCCCAAGCACTCCATTGGAATAACAACAAGAGTTCGTGGATTCGCTAATATGAATAGAGTGAATGGTGAACTTTTTCAAAATGCTTGGAACAAGTTTAATGATTCTGAAAACTTTACTGTTGATGATGGAGATTTTAATGTCACCGTACATGCGTGGACAGAAACCGGAATTACTCTAGGAGGAATTATTGCTGATCAAGGAAAACATTTTATCAAAGGAGGGATAACACTAAAATATTTACGTGGATTAGGAGCAGGAACGGTAGATGGTCTAGATATCACAGGTTCTTATAGAAATGATGATGCCGGTGTCAACACCTTAACTTCTACTGGAGAAATTACCTATGTCCTTAGTAAGGGATATTATATAGAAGAAGAACCAGATTTTTCTAAGGCACCATGGACTGTAGGTGCGGATATTGGTTTTGTATACGAATGGCGCCCCCAACATCAACGATATTTTTTCGATGACTCTGATGGTAATAAAGTAGCTATGCGTGACAAAAACAAATACCGTTTTAGAGCAGGAATATCCATTACGGATATTGGTGGCACTTTGGGGTATAACAACTCTACATTACGAAACTATAATATGAATAATACCATTGATGCCAATCAGCTAAATCGTGGTGGAATAGAAAATCGGCTGGATGAATTTTATCTTGATACAGATGTACAAACAAATGATCTAAAAATCTCCTCCCCTACGGCAGCTCACATCAATCTTGATTGGCACCTCAAAAAACGATATTATTTGAACGTTAACACTGATTTGTCACTTAGAAATGCCGAAAAAATTCATACAAATCGAAAAATGAATAATTTTTCGATTACTCCACGGTATGAAAGAAAATGGCTCAGTATTTATACCCCAATGAGTTTTAGACAACAAGGGGATTTTGCTTTGGGAATGGGATTCAGAGCTGGACCATTATTTGTAGGATCTGGATCTATTTTTTCTAACCTCATGAACAAAGCATCTAAGACAACAGATATCTATTTTGGATTAAAAATACCACTCTATCACAAATCCACTGGACCCATTGGAGATTATGATGATAAAGAAGATACAGACCGTGATGGTATTCCTAATAATAAGGATAATTGTCCTGAAATCCCTGGACTACCTGAAGACAATGGCTGTCCTGACGGATTAGATAGTGATGGCGACACCATTCCTGATGCTGACGACGAATGTCCGGATGCCGCAGGAAGTGTAAAACTAAAAGGATGTCCTGATGCTGATAATGATGGCGTACCAGATATCGATGATGTATGTCCAGAATTGGCAGGAACTTCGGAAAGAGATGGATGTCCTTCTGATATCGATCGTGCTGTACAAACTATCAATAATTTTGCAAATGTTATCTTGTTCAAATACGGGAAATCTAGTTTTGAAGAGGCGAGTTTCTATACACTGAACTCTATCGTAGATATCTTAAAAGAATATCCTAAAGCTACTTTTGTTATAGAAGGTCACACCGATAATTCGGGAAGTTTTGAAACGAACAAAAAACTATCTATAGATCGTGCAGAAGCTGTAAGAGATTATTTTGTAGCGAATGGTGTGGATATTCAAAGATTCAAAACTGTAGGATTTGGAGAAATGAAACCATTATCAACGAATGAAACAGAAGAAGGGCGCGCTATTAACAGACGTGTTGTTGTTAAACTGTTATCTGTAGACTAATCCCGAATACTGGAATAACTCATACCAAAAGGTAATGAATTAATGGATTGCTCGTCTATCAAGTAAATGATATACGAACAATCCATTTATATCTTTCGACAAAAAACTTGTAGAGCAAGAGTCTTTTTCAATAAACTAATCCTAATTTTTCGTTATCGATCGAAAATGACACCAGTTGAAATGTAATTGTAGTCCAAAATAATTTGAACTATTTTTCGCTAGTTTGAACTGTTAACTTTTAGTATATCCACAGCCACGGTTTGTTTTTTTAAATAAAAAAATAGTAGAAAAGAAGCTAACACCACTTGTTGTTTGAATTTACCGGAAAGAAAAATTAAGATTTTTTTGTTTCAGTTTCAGTAGCAAAATCAAGCATAGCCTTCGTTACGGTTTGTTTTTATGCTGAAAATGAGGCTAAAAAAGAGAATTTCATCCCAGTTAATTCAAAGAATACATGGTAATATATCCCTAAGTTGGTATTAATCTTGTATTTTGAGTATCACCCATAAATATCGAAAAGCCCACTTCCAAGTAATAGTAGATCTACTAAAAGCTAATTTTTTTGAAAACGTATGCAGTTCTATTTTTTTGAATCCTCGCTGTATAGAAACTAAACCATCATTCTTAGCTACAGGTCCTTTGATAAGAAAAAGGCTAAAAATTTTGAAAAGTACATATGCCAACCTACTTCGTTGCAAGTCATTGATCACTATCCCAATCGAACAGAGTTTATAAAACTGTTGTAGAAATACCAAAATCTCTTGGTCCGTAAAATGATGCAGAGTCAAAGTAGTCAATATGATATCACAATCGATATCCTCCTTTGTCATCTGCAAAATATCATGATTTCTAAAACTGATTTCTGGAAAAGATGTGGACATACTACGTCCTATCTCCAAACTTTTCTCGTTAATATCTACACCTATCAAGGAAAAGGAAATCTTCTTTTTTCTCAAAAAAATCGCCAATTCCCTCAACTGCGTTCCATCCCCACAACCCACATCCACAATTGTAAAATGTTTTTGTTTTTGTTCTTGTTCTTGTAAGATTAATTGATATGTTGCATTCAAAGTAATACTATTCCCTCCTAAAAGACGATTTGCTCTGGATATATCTTGTAATGCCTCTGCGAGCAATGCTGATGACAACTTGGGATCATCCATAAGTTCCTGCTCATTGCTTCGATATTTCATTTACTACTTTTTAAGGTTTTTATTTTTTATACAGATTTGTTCTAGATTTTTTTGTTACAAAATAGTTAGAACCACTTCTAAAACGAATATTGGAACGATCATCTAGATATCCATTACAAAATTTAAATTCATTATTACCTATTCACAGGACTCAAAAAATCTCCGTGGGTTTTACGTACAATCCGAGGAATCATACTTGGCAATACGCTTCCTATTTTCTGCGCAGAGTCTTGCATTAATGGGTTCAGTAATATTTTTTGTAATATTCTTCCGGTAGCCAAACGTCCTCCAAACAATTGTTTCCAACATTTTGCGTAGTATTTTTCTACTTGAGAACGTGTCTTAATCTCTCCACAATCATAGGCTATCAATACTTCTGCCACCATCTTTGCCCCTGCTATGGCCATTGCCATACCATTGCCACACAATGGATGAATTAACCCTGCTGCATCTCCGCACATTAAGATATGATTTTCGACACTTTTTTTGGAAGAAAAATTTATCTGGGCAATCGTTAATGGTTTTTCAAAAACTGTTTTTGCCTCTGCAAAAAATGCTTGGAGATGAGGATTTTTAGACATAACAATTTCCTGAAATTTTGGAATATCTTTATACATTTTAAAGCTATTATAATTCACCAAGTAACAAACATTAACCCGATCATTTTCTACCTTTGAAATTCCACAATATCCTCCATCAAAATTATGTAGTTGTACGGTGTTTGTAGGAATAACTGCTTCATAGTGTGCTTTGACACCCAACCAAGGCGCTTTTTTGATTTCAAAATCTCGTTTTAACCCGTAATCCAATGCTGATCTCTTGCCATAAGCCCCTATAACAAAATCAGCCATCCATTGTTTTTTGGTCATTGTCTGCACCTCAAACATTCCATCATCAAAACGAACTGCAGTAACTTCATCTTGTACCGTATTTATTCCTAGCGCAATGGCTTTTTTCCATAAATAATAATCCAGTGTATACCGACTAATACCAAATCCACCAAGTGGTAAATCACTAGCTATTTTTGCACCTTTTTGCGTGCTTATTTCTAATTTGGAAATTTGTACCGCCCCAGTGGCAAACACATCAATCCCGAGAGACTCTAGATACGGAAGCACTTCATTTGAAATATACTCTCCACACACCTTGTGTGTTGGATACGTTTCTTTTTCTATTAATGTCACCCTGAACTGTGCTTTACACAAATGAATCGCAGCAGTAAGCCCTGCTAATCCGGCTCCAACAATTATTACCTCTGGTTTTTCACTAGCCATGGTACTAAATTAACACAAAAAATCCCGAATCTGCTCGGGATTTTTTATAATTTCTCGTAATACAGTTATACTATATGTCGTATATTAATCTTTGAGTTCTGCCTGTTTTTTGGCTTCTTCTTTAAGTGCTTCATTTGCTACAATCCCTAGCTCTACACGTCGGTTTTTTGCACGTCCTTCTGGTGTTGTATTGTCAAATTTTGGTTGCGTTTCTCCATGCCATGAGGTTGTAAAACGTTCACTACTCAAACCTTTATTCACCAAATAATTAGAGACCGCCTGAGCACGTTTTTGGGAGAGTGTCATATTATACGTGTCATCTCCAGAGCTATCAGTATGACCATCAATCATGATGTTACTATTTGGGTATTCTTTAAAAACTTCTGCCAACTTATCCAATGTCACTTTGGATGCCGACGTCAAAGTTGCCTTATTCGTAGCAAACTTTACTCCGCTTTCTTCATCAAACACAACGCTTATTCCTTCTCCAACACGTTTGACCTCTGCACCCGGAAGTTCTTCTTCTATTTTTTTGGCTTGCTTATCCATACGGTTACCGATAATACCTCCAGCTGCTCCACCTACAACGCCACCAAGTACTGCTCCCAAAACTGCATTATCTTTACTACCTACATTATTCCCTAACACACCACCTAGAATTGCTCCTGCTGTAGCTCCGATACCAGCACCTCGCTGTGTTTTATTAGTGTTTTTCACTGCTTCGCATCCTGTAAAACCCATCATTGTTACAGTTAGCGCAATTATCGCTATTTTTCTCAACATCACTTTCATCATAGTATTTTATTTTATTTGTAATTTACTGAATTTCATAGTAATTATAAATGGTTCTCCTTCGAGGAAAATCGTTTGCTCCCACGTCATTTCCGTTTGCCCCAAATAGGCCAAAGCTATTCGAAACCCTTTATTTTCTTTACTCTTCTTTTTGGCATCCACAGGTTTCAATAGAAAACTATAGTTACCACTATCATCAGGGGAAGGTATCGTCCACAAAAAGTTACGCGGTCCTACCGCAAGACATTCTACTCCATTGACAACATACTTACCACTATAATTATTCGGAATAAACTTCCAAGTACTCCCCTCCATACAATGCGCATCAGCATCATTAAACAGAGTAACCTCAAAAGTTCCTGTTTTGTTATAGGAAATCGTATTTAATACCCATTCTCCCTTCAACGTTTTTTTGGCACTAGCGATTTCTTTTGATACGCCGCAGCCTATTAATTGCAACAATAGAACTACCCCTACTATCTTTTTAACTATTCTCAAATTCATATGTATTGATTTGCTTTTAATACCGCCAAATAACCATGTGATCTAATCTTTTCTCTATGTTCAAGAGCGATAAATTATAAAAAACAATCCTTCGGTTATCGATGACAAATCTACAAAAGTATTATTCTTAAATTTGATTGAAATCAACAAAAGCTTTGCTCTTTTAAGAAGCTAAACTAGAAGCATAGTTTCTCATCTTTTGAAAAAAATCTAAGCTTTTTTGATTACTCCGATAAAATTATAGCAAAATTCTTTATCATTGTTACCTAAAAGCTATCTTAATGCTTATGGAATACCCTTTGAAAAAAAAAGATCTGTTCTTTTTACTATGGTCGTTTATTGGATTATGGGTACCTTTCTTATTAATTTTTTACACTTTTTTTCTTGACAAAAAAAGAACCGTATTAACCTATTTGTTTTTTATGCTTCTACTAGGAGTCTTAAATTTTTTATTTAAGAAAAGAGCACATTTTTGTTATTTCCTTTTAACCAGTTCTGTAGTATTTTCAATATTCACCTACCTAGATTTAGCTCATTTTACTATTTTCAAAAATAGTATCACTGCTTCTACATTGTATATTTTACAAGAGACTAATGGTAATGAATCTAAAGAGTTCATGACCATGTATCTATCCCCCAAATTACTCATCATGGGAATTACTCACGTATTAGCCATCGTTTTTGGACTAATCGTTGCCTCAAAACGTTATACTTCTATTATTGCATTGAGAAAATTTATTTTTGAGAATACCTATAGTATTATAGCAGTTTGCTTATTTTGTTTCATTCCTTTAATCGCATTCAAAATGAATTTTCTTCCTTTTACGGTTGTAAAATCAGTTATTGATTTCAGAACAGAACGAAATAAACTATCGCAATTAGCAATACAAAAAAAGGGGAATTTTGACAAGGTAATTCACAAAAAAAGTGACGAAAAAGAAGTTTATGTTCTAGTTGTTGGAGAATCTACAACTAGAACACATATGGGACTTTATGATTACTATCGACAGACTAATCCTCTACTAACAAAGAAAAAAGAAGATTTACTGATCTATAAAAACGTAAGATCACCTCATACACATACCATTGCTTCGCTAGAAAAAGCACTAACACTCGGTGATTACGATAAGCCCAAAAAACAATTCAATAGCACAATAGTCCAACTTTTCAATAGTGCCGAATTTGACACGTATTTTATTTCAAATCAAAATCCTATTGGCCTGTACGAAACCACCGCTACATTAATTTCTAAAACCAGTAGTAAAAGTATTTTTACAAACTCTGCTTGGTCTGTACACGATGACGCCATTTTTGAGCCATTGCAAAAAGTTTTGAAAGAAAAAAGCACTAAAAAATTTATCATGATTCATTTAATGGGCACACATCTATACTACTCCAACAGATATCCAAAATCTTATGCTTTTTTTAATGATAAACCAAAAACAAAATTCAACCACGAGCTAGCGCATCAAACCATTAACACCTACGATAATGCCGTATTGTATAATGATTATATAATAGACAAAATTATCAATGAAATCGAAACCAGCAACTCCAAATCCTATGTATTGTACTTTTCTGATCATGGTGAAGATGTATATGAAACTATTGACAATGCCTTACACGACGAAACTATTGGAACTGCTCCTATGTACGATATCCCATTTATACTATGGAGATCCGATTTACACAAAAAAGAACAAACGAATTGGATTCTAGATACAGACAGAGCTTACAATATTGAAGATTTAATCCATACAGTCGCTGATCTATCATTTATACAATTTCCTCGATTTAATGGACATAAAAGCATCATCAATTCGCAATACAAAAAAAAAGATGAGCACAAAGAATAACATATTCAACTCTTCCATATATCTATTCCTATTAAATCAAAAATATAGAATCCTTGGATTCCTCATAGTCTATTGTACATTTGGAATACTTCTTAATTTTCAAAATGAATTAGTCCTAAAGCTATTTCCAAAAAAAATTTGGATTCATCGTGTTAATTCTATTGAAAAATTAAACGAGGTTCACAAAAAGTTCACTGGTATTGAACTTGATATAGTATATAACATAAAGAGCCATTCTTTTGACGTTAATCATCCACCAACCCCATCCATCAATTTATCTTTGATAGAGTACCTCTCCGCAATAAAACCTCTTCCAAGAAATAAATTTTGGCTAGATTTCAAAAATTTATCTCAAGAAAATGCACTATTTTCATTGAAAAGACTCAATACATTATGTAAAAAATTACATCTTGATCCCGAGCAATTTATAGTAGAAGCAAAAACACCTAGTCACTTAACCTCTTTTCGCAAAATTGGTTACAAAACCTCTTATTATCTACCTGATCAGATAAATCATCCCAACAACAATCTCTTGATTCATCAAATCAAAAGAATTAACTCTGTGAATCCAACGGATTACATCTCTTCTGGCAGAAGAGATTACCACTTGATAAAAAAGGAATTCCCTGATCAAAAAATTCTCACTTGGTCTTTTAATTATTCCGAAAGAAAAAGTATCGCCCCCTATCAACTACTCCGTAAAACAAGAACTCTCTATAGTAAATTAAAAATTTTAAGCGATGACAATGTCATTATTGTTTTATTTGGATATAAAGCGAAAAAAGGAAATAGATAATCAAATCTATAATATTACCAAAGTGATTCAAAATGTCATTGTAGGTCAAAATAATTAAACTATTTTTTGCTAGTTTGAACGATAAAATTTAAGCATAACAATGGCTACGATTTACTTTTCTGGTGAAAAAATAATAGAAAAAGAAACTAATTACGAGCCTGTAATTAGTTTTTTGGATGACATAACATTATTAATACTCCAATAATTCCAATAATACTTTTGCAAACTTAGAGTTGGCAAGATATTGTTTTTCTAGATCGGTATTAAAAGGTATCGGAGTTTCCATACTGAAAACTCGGCGGATCGGTGCATCTAGATACTCAAAACAATTTTCTGTGAGTAACGCAGAAATTTCGGCTGCTACGCCTCCAAACGCATTATCTTCTTGTAAAATCACAACTTTTCCTGTTTTTTTGACAGAATCAAACAACAGTTCTTTATCGAGGGGCTGTAGTGTGCGTAGATCAATCAAATCTGCAGAAATATCCACATGCTCCTTCAAGGTCTCCAAGGCCCAATGCACTCCTAATCCGTAACTAATAATAGTAACTTCTGTTCCCTTTTTTAGCAGATTTGCTTTGCCAAAAGGAAGCGTAAAATACTCTTTAGAAACCTCTTCGCGAATGGTCCGATACAATGCCTTATGTTCAAAAAACAAAACAGGATTTGGATCTTCAATCGCCATTGCTAATAAGCCCTTGGCATCTTCTGGAAATGCGGGATAAAGAACCTTAAGCCCCGGAACTTTGGTAAACCAAGCTTCATTTGTTTGACTATGAAATGGTCCTGCTCCTACGCTACCTCCACAGGGCATTCTAATGACAACATCGGCTTGCTGCCCCCACCGATAATGAGATTTTGCGAGCAAATTGACTATTGGATTAAAACCCGAAGAGGCAAAGTCTGCAAACTGCATTTCTACAATTGCTTTTTGCCCATTAATGCTGAGCCCCATAGCCGTTTCCACAATTCCAGATTCACATATCGGCGTATTGCGAATACGATCTTTGCCAAACTGCTCTAGAAAACCCTCAGTAATCTTAAAAACTCCTCCATACTCTGCTATATCCTGCCCCATCAACACCAAATCTGGATGGCGTTGCATTGCCTGATACAAACCTTGCGAAATCGCATCTATAAATCGAAGTGATTCTTTTTGAACTGATGGCAAAATTGGTTGTGCTGTATATGGTTTGTAGATCGCATTGGATTCTGTCTTTTCATTTGGAATAATTGCTTCTTCTTGCTGAACCAACTCCCATTGTTGTTCTATCTCCTGCTTGATTTGATTCTGGTGTTGCTCTGCTTTCTCTTTGGTCAAAAAACCTAACTCTTGTAACCATTTTTCGTACGAATCCAAAGGGTCTTTTGCCTTCCAATACGTTAGCAAATCATTTGGCACATACTTTGTGCCACTAGATTCCTCATGTCCTCGCATCCGAAATGTCTTGAATTCTATCAACACGGGTCTTGGCTTTTTACGAATGCTATCGGTTATTTCTCGAACTTTGGTATACACTTCCAAAATATTATTTCCATCAATGATATGTGACGCTATCCCATAGCCTTTTCCCCGATCTGCTAGATGTTCACAATGATACTGTTCACGAGTCGGTGTAGAAAGACCGTATCCATTATTTTCGATACAAAAAAGCACAGGTAATTGCCATACAGAAGCAATGTTCAAGGCTTCATGAAAGTCGCCTTCGCTCGTACCTCCTTCTCCAGTAAAAACAGTGGTCACCTTGAATCGTTTATTTATTTTGTCCCCTAGAGCGATACCACATGCAACCCCTAATTGTGGACCCAAATGCGAAATCATTCCTATAATCTTATATTCTTGAGTGCCGAAATGAAAAGAGCGATCTCGACCTTGTGTAAACCCACTTGCCTTGCCTTGCCATTGTCCAAAAAGTCGTTGCAACGGAATATTTCGTCCTATAAAGACTCCCAAATTACGATGCATTGGCAAAATATACTCCTCGGGCATCATACTTACCGTAATACCTGCAGCAATTGCTTCTTGTCCTATACCACTGAACCACTTAGAAATTTTTCCTTGCCTTAATAAAATCAACATTTTTTCCTCGACCATCCGAGGTTTGAGCATGGCATAGTAGAGTTTTACTAAAATAGCTGCATCTAAATCTTTTTGATCGTAATGAAATCCTGAATTCATGAATCGTATAGTACTTTATCAATTACATGTACTAATGTAGGGATTTTCATGATCATCACTATATCTAGAGTTGGTATTAGTAAAACTATAACGATCGTTCTTTGTAAGAAGATATCAAAATTAATTCTCACAGACTATAAACTAGTCATCAAACAAATCCTAGCTTATCAAAATCCCCATTGAGAATTGTTGTATCATTTACCATTAACCAATTATTAAGAATAGTTGCGTAGACACTTCTAAAATCTACCGTATGAATAAGATCGCCATTTGCATCCAATTTTGATAGGTTTGGCACCTCATTATACACTCCCGCTTTTTTGAGTTTACCTCCTATTACAAACACATTGTTTGCAGTTCCATGATCGGTTCCATTACTTGCATTTTGTTTGACACGACGTCCAAATTCTGAAAATGTCAAAATTAATGTATCGTCAAACCTATCATTCTGTTTAAGATCCGTAACCAAGGCTGCAATCCCTTCGGCATAGGTTGCCAAAAGTTTATCCTGACTCTTCAATTGATTTACATGGCTATCAAAACCACCCAAAGAACTATAATATACGCGTGTATCCAATCCAGAAACGATAAAATTGGCTATTGTTTTTAGATCTTTGGCAAAACCCGAATTAGGATATTGCATTTTTGTGTGATAAATTTTGGACTTTTCCTTTATATACGAAGCCGATGAGTACGTCTCGAGCATCGTTTTATAGAGATATCCCTGATTGCTTTCATGTAGTAATGCTGTATTTGCATTGGTCACTATATTCTTAAAAAATGGTTCTCTAGTATTATTAAATAATAAATTGGGGTTATCGACTGCGATACCATTCATTTTTTCTCCTTTTAGCGTAAGCGAAAGTCCCTTATCCACCTCTATAGCTTGATAAGGATATTGACAATTTGCATCTAAATAGCGTCCTATCCAACCTGTTTTTAAATACTCGCCAGCACTACTTGCCGTATGCCATATATCAGAACTACGAAAATGCGATCTATTAGGGTTTGGGTATCCAACATTATTAATCAAACATAATTCTCCTTGGTCATAGAGCTTTGCTAGAGCTTTCAAATTGTCATTAAAAGCCAAATTATCCTGAATACGTATTGTAGCTTCTCTAGACTTAGCAATATTGGGACGTAAGCGATGATAGATATCATTTCCTACTGGCACTATTGTATTAAGTCCATCGTTACCTCCTGATAATTGAATGATAACAATATTTTTATATCCCGACAAATTTTGCGGGTTGAGCATTTCCATCCCTTTGAGAAAAGAAGGAACCAGTGCCATTCCTGACGCCAATATTGATGACTTTAAAAAATCTCTCCGTTGCATCTTCTGTTTTTTTTGAAATTAAAACTATTATATACCTTTGTGATTTTATATGTATTCCTATTTGACTTTGAAATCTTATACTACTTTGGCTTTGCTTCTGGTATAGATAATCAACTTTAGCATATGATATTCCTATCTTTTATCATTTGATCTTACGCATTTATTGACTGAAAAAGTCAATAAATTCTACACTAAATTCAAACTACAAATGACATAGCACCAATACAGCTATAATTCAAAGTCAAAAAGCACGCTACCAACCTCCTTATTCATTAACAAAGCTGATATTCTGGCAAACTCAACAACTTGACTATAAAATTTTTGTGATCCAAGTGCACTGATTCCTTGATAAGCTGTTGTGCAGTTATTGATAATTGAGGTTGGATAAAAAAGTTGGTCAATATTTCTTTATCCAAATCTTGGACCATTACCAAAACAACCTGCCAATCCACAGAGGCATCTACTTGTTTCTGTATACCGTATTTTTTTGCTTTTGAATTTTGTCCTTGCATCATTATATTCTCTGGCATATCTTCTTTTAATGAAGTATCAATCATACCACCATTCAAAATCACCGAAGATAGTTTGAGACGAATCATCAATGTAGAATTATCAATCCAATGCGTCCCCCCAAGCCACCCAGCTACGTTTGGCGGATAGAATAACATTTGATTTAGTTGTCGTTGCAAATATATAAGCACCTTTGATTTGTTGAAATGAACATCAAACTGCCTACTAAGCCCTGTAATTAAATCTACAGGTGATTTGATCTTGACACCTATATGTTGTTTGTCATAAAACCAATCACTCATAAAAACAGACTCCAACCATGTTTTGATATTATAACCCGAAGAATAAAAAGCATTGGCCATACTCTTTACGTGTTCAGGATTTGGAGTGTCATTGACCAAGTACTTATAAAGTTTAATCGACAAATAATGTGCCGTTTGCTTCTCCTTGAGTAGTAGTTTAATCACTGCTTCTCCATCAAAATTACCCGTGCTCCCTAATATTGTTTTGTTATCAAAATCATGGTGTTTTTCTTTAAAAACAAACTGTCCTTGCTTATTAAATCCCCAACCAGTAAATGCTCTTGCTGCTTCTTTGATATCTTTTTCGGTATACCCATTGTCACGCCCCAAGGTAAAAAGTTCCATCACCTCTCTAGCAAAATTTTCATTGGGCTGTCCTTTCCGGTTCTGTTTGGCATTGAGAAAGCGTAACATCGCAGGGGTCTTGGACACTTCTAATAGTAGTTCTCCAAAATTCCCCAAAGCATTTTTCCTAATCCGATTGTGCAGATCTTTCATATAAGTAGCATGACGCATCCTGACAGAAAAATGATTTTGGAAAAATAAAGTCATCCGCTCTCGAAGCACTCCTTCTGTGGTTTTCATTTGCATGAACCAAAGCTGATTGAGTTCCAATAATTTTTCATTATGCAATTTTTGAATAGTGTTTTTCTCTACCTTGGACATTTTCTTGTCTCCTTTTTCTAACATTTTCAAGTCCAACTCTAGCAACTGCTCATTTGTGCTTTTTGCAAAAATATGTGCTACGATTTTTTGTTTGGAAAGCCCCCTCATTTTAATTAATTCGTGGTAAGTAATACCAAAACCTGCCCTCCAATAGAGGTGTTGAATCTCTTTATCTGTAAGTACTCTTTTCATACACAAACACTTAATTATACAACTTAGAAAAACTGTTATTCCTATCACTATTCTCGCTAAAATCATTCAAAAAATAACTGAAGGCTCATAATTAGCTTCTTTTTCTACTATTTTTTCACCAAGAAAATTAAACCGTAGCAACGGCTATACTTAAATTTTATCGTTCTAACTAGCGAAAAATAGTTCAATTATTTTGGCCTACAACTACATTTTACTGGTATAACTCTTATCGTTGAGACTTAGCAAAAAATCGTTCCAAATTATTTTGATTAAAAAACATTTTGGGAACTACACTACAATTAAGACGCTCTTAATAGAAAATGGTTTAATCCCCATGTACTTTATTTTGCAGATATTTCATAAGCCTTTCTATTTTTTCTACGATCATGCTCATTTCTTCTTCGGTATGAGAGGCAAAACCAAATCGAATTCCGTTATGTCCAGCTTTTATGGCATCATAGCGTCTCCAATCCGGAAATTGCAATCCATGTTGTAGTGCTATAGCTGTGACTGTATCCCAATGATACTTTTTGTTTAGAAGCAACCATATAGCCATTCCTCCTTCTGGAATTTGAAAAGTAAAATAGGAAGACAATTTTTTTTCTAATAAAGTACAGCAAAAATCCCTACGTTTTTTATAGATTCTAAGTGCTTTTTTTGTGTGCCTATAAACATCTCCATTTTTGATCATATGTGCCATAGACAATTCCAGCAATGGATCTCCTTGTCGATCAATAACAGCTCGTAATCTTGCAGCTGCATCAATAAAATCTTTGGGAGCGACCAAATACCCAATGCGAATAGCTGGTGCTACAATTTTGCACAGTGCTCCTGTATAAACCACATTATTATTTATATCATAACTCGCCAAAGGTAAAATTGGTGCATTGTCATAATGAAAGTCATAATCATAATCATCCTCTATAATTGCAAAACTATGTTCTTTTGCTAAAGCTAAAAGTTCTAATCTCCTTTGAGCGGACATTGTAACAGTTGTTGGGTGATGGTGGTGAGAGGTAACATAAACTGCATTGATAGTTCTGGATTGACAAATAGTGGCTAACTGGCTCACTACAATACCTTGTTCATCAACCGCTACTCGGAGAAGTTGAGCTCCCGCCTCGATACAGGTATGATCCATTGTAATATAATTTGTAGTTCCTATTGCTATGCAACTCCCCTCTTGCAATAATAACTGCGCGGCCAAATACATCCCCATCTGACTACCTCGGGTAATCAGAATATTATCTATACTACTATCCAACCCTCTGGTCTCATTGAGATATACCACTAGTGCTTCTCGCAAATCCTTGTTCCCATATAACGATCCATACGACAAGTGTTTGCGATTATAGGATCTGGCGACCAGATTACGATAGGTTTTTGCCAATGTATCAATCGGAGCTAAACGATTATCAGGAACACCTTCATCCAAAAATAACACCTGTGCATTTTCTACCACATCTTTTCTACTCAAATGTGGTCGTTTGTAAAAAGAGAAACCTGAAAGTTCCTTGGCATTTGACATCTCATTCTTGGTAGTGACCAAAGAACGCTGGTTCGTAACAGGCAAATCCATGTGTACAAAAGTCCCCTTGGATGCTAGAACACCAATCCACCCTTGAGCCATTAGCTCCTCATAAGCCAATACAACAGTCGTCCTATGCACTTCCAAAATACTTGCCAAACTACGAGACCCCGGTAATTTGGTACCAGGCTGCAACATACCATTTTTGATCATTTGCATCAACTGCATACCTATTTGCATGTATAATGCTTGTTTACTCTTTCTATCTAAACGGATACTCGTTTTATATGGAAGCATATCTGGACTACTTAATATCATCAAACTGGATCATTACAACAGTCCACTAAGCTAGTATTTTTGTTGGAGACTCATCCTTAAAAAAGAATTTAAAAAATGGAAAACTATTCAAAATCTGCACTTAATCATGTAAAAAGAGGCCCAAAAAGAGCCTCGTATGATGTAAAAGAAATACAGCGTATCCTAGATGCTACTTTTATGTGTACTGTCGGTTATGTTTGGGAAGGAAAGGCCATTGTTATCCCTACGGCTTATGTTCGAATTGAAAATGAAATTTTCCTACACGGTTCCTTAAAAAATCGAATGATGCTTGCGCTATTAGAAGCGGGAAAAGGGAGTATTTCTGTAACACATCTAGATGGATTAGTGCTGGCACGATCTGCTTTTCATCATTCTGTGAACTATAGATCAGTTAATGTTTTTGGGCAAGTACGTTTGGTAACAGATCCGGATGAAAAAATGAATGCCTTAAAAGTTTTTACGAATCATATTGTACCAGGGCGATGGGAGGATGTCCGTCCACCAAACAAAAAAGAATTTGAATCCACCTTACTTATTGCAATGCAGATGGACACAGCCTCTGCAAAAATCAGATCCGAGGGAGTTAATGATGAAAAATCAGATCATGATGGCCCATTTTGGGCTGGCATTGTCCCTTTGCGTACGGTAGCAGGCACTCCACAAAGTGACTCATTATTGAATGATCGTATGCAAATACCTACATCCGTATTAGACTATGTATCTACGATGCAATAGTCATTGCTGTCGCTGTTAGCCTTTGATTTTACCCTAAGAAAACTATTTTTTTGTACTTTATTTTTCAAAAAAAATAAAAGCCTAGCTACTATATGCTCTAACATTCCTAAAAATTATTCAATAACAAAACCCTGTATCGATCTAAATAGATACAGGGTTACAAGCATTTTTTTGCCTTATGTGCTACAACATGAAGTGCACAATCTATTTAATAATTAATTTATGAACCTTTTGGCCTGCACTAGAAAATATTTTAACTAAATACGCACCACTCTTGAGATTATATTGCTTAGGATCTACTGCTAATTCCATGGGTTGACCAGCTTTTATGTCACCAGTAAATAGCTCCGAAATTTTTCTTCCTTGGAGATCAAACAATGACACCTTTAAAAAACTATCCACTTCTAGATCGACAGTTACTATAGAGGTCTGGGTTATACTCTGAGGATTTGGATAACTACTGATAGATGGAAAAACGGATGAAGTATGCGAATCATCCAAGTTGTTTATAAAAGTGATTAATCCATCTTCTCCTTTGTTGGCATATTTTTTTGATACTGTAAGTCCAAAAGCTGTATTGGCATCAGTTTCGTTGCTACCAATCAAGAAGTTTTCTCTTTCAGAATATCCATCTTTTATAAAAGATACTTTTACATTTTCTTTATCGCCATAAGCATCTCCTTCCAAAACTCCGACATAGCTAGCAATACCATCTCCCAAATCCATAATAGACAAGGTATCATTGGTCTCGTCTGTATGGAAACTCCCCAAAAGATGCCCTATTTCATGTGCAGCAATACTTGCAATGACGTCTGCTACTAAATCAATCTTCTCTACGCCTTCTGCTAATGGTATATTGTTAATTGATTGAGTCGACTCCGTAAATTCCTCACTTAATATATCCAATAAAACAACACCATAATCGCTCAAATCAAAATTACCGACATCTGTGATAGTAGCATCACCCAATACAAACCGTTGGAGCTCTATTCTAGTACCACCAATTATTACTTGGCTGTAAGGTATATTTTTATGGTTCAGGTACCGAACAATTTTATCTCTTCTTTTGGGACTTCCTAAATCACTCAAAATAGTAATACCAAAGTCAGGATTAATATTTTTTCTTGATACCTCAGATCTCAGTTTTCTGGTAAGATCATGTTTAATTTTTTTTGATAAAGATCGAAGCTGTGTTTCTTCATCCAGTCCCCATTTGGGCATAAAAGATGCGAGATTAGAAAGAGCTCTCTCTACAGCGTCGTCTGGATCTTCGAATACTTTTTTGTAAAAAACATTGGGACTTATAGTAGCACCTGACATATTAAGGAATATCACCTGTCTATCTGCATTCGGGTTTTCCTCTACTCCAGAACGAGAAACACCCAGTTCCATCGTATACCCTCCTATTTTTCCGTCGACGGATAGCATATATATCCCGTCTTCTGGAATAACATAATGGAATCCATAATCACCTTCTCTAGGAAGAGGGTTCTCTGCTACAAATTCTATAGCATATTTATTATCTTCTATTCCTATAAAAGAGCCTGTCTCTACATTAGTAAGAGCTATCTGATCCAATGGTAATTCACTCTCCCCAGCAAGACCAAAAACATCTCCTTTTTGTAGTGCTATTTTATATAAATCCTTATCTATATATGTTCCTGGTATTTCTCTTACTGCAATAGTATAATCAAACTCTCCGTCCACCCTATGAATGTTTTCTGGATCATTTAACCTATATTGAGATACAAAGGAATATGAGGAGTAAATAGCTAGTTTGACTTTCCCTTTGATATCGTTCTCCGAAAATAAAAATATATCACTATCTACAAACGAAGTTAGTAACTTAGTCGAATCATCTCCATAAAAAATTCTCGCCGAAAACTGAAAAGGTTCTTCTCCAGTTTTTTGGATTTTTAGCGCATAGTGTTTTCCTTCTTCAAAGAATAGTTCATAAATATCCACATCGCCAGACACCCCCCCAACTTTTGTTCTATTCTTGAGACTTGCATTTATTCTTACTGCTTCGTCGGAGTTTATCGCTATGTTCTCTGCAACAGTAAGTGCATCATTACCTTCTACTTCATCTTTAATAACAGAGGGGTTTTCAAAAATTGCCTCTTCTACCATTACACCTTTGAGTTGTACATTGCGTATTTGATTGTTTCCTGTACCAAAATCTGCAACTAACTCCGCATTTTGCGTGATATCATTTGTATGCTCCCTTACTTTTTCCTTTTCTGTTATATATGATTTCTTCTGAGCCTGAGTCGTAAAAACACTTACCAAAATCAGAATTAAACATAATAATTGATATTTTTTAATCATACTTCGTTTGTTTAAATTGAAACTTCATTAATAAAACGAACCAATTACAAAACACCCTACCTCCAATCTCTGAAACTCGATAACATTTCTTTTTTGTCGACATACGGTAAAACCATAACTCACATCCCTTTTTGGATATTGAATTATACACGACACCATTATTCTATTAAAATCAAAAACTCCGTATCGTGAGAAACGAATACGGAGTTTTTGGAATCTTATACAAATTAGCTTTATAATGTTGCATATCGACTTGTTCTTTTTCCATCTAAATGCCTTGTTCCTATATTCCATAGCCAAGGCTATGCAATAGCATCAGGGTGTTTTTTCATAAGAAAATAACAGTATCATTAATATGAAATTATATACCTAAAATAGTATTATAACATTACTACCCATACATCATTATGCAGAAGCTGGTACTACTTTTTTTATTTTAAAAAGCTCCTTCATAACCATAATAGAGGGTCGATACACTTTTGATTTTTTGAGTCTTGTTTTTTTAATTAATCATCAATTTATGACTTTGCTGACCCGCATTAGATATAACTTTGTATAAGTACATGCCACTTTTGAGATTGTATTTCTTAGCATCAACTGTCAATTCTATAGGCTGACCAGCTTTGATATCACCAGTAAACAAATCAGAGATCCTTCTTCCTTGTACATCAAACAATGACACTTTCAAAAAACTATCTACTTCTAGATCTACAGTTACTATAGAGGTCCCTGTGACTCGAAGAGGATTTGGGTAACTACTAATAGATGGAAAAATCGATGGGCTAAGCAAATCATCCAAACTGTTCATAAAAGCAACCAAACCATCCTCGCTTTTGCTGGCATATTTTTTTGATACTGTTAGTCCAAAAGCCGTATTTACATCCGTTTCGTTTATACCAATCAAATCGATATTTTTATCATATTCATCTTTTACAAAAGACACTTTGACATTTTCTTTATCACCATAAGCATCTCCATCCAAAACACCCACAACACGTGCAAGAATATTACCTAAATCCATGATAGACAAAATATCATTAGTATTATTTGTATGAAAATTCCCCAAAAGATGTCCCATCTCATGTACTGCTATACTTCCAATGACATCTGCAACTAAATCAATCTTCTCTGTACCCTCTGCTAGTGGTATATTATTAATGGTTTGAGTCGATTCTGAAAATTGCTCACTCAATATATCTAATAAAACTATAGCATTATCACTCAAATCAAAATTGCCAACATCTATAGCGTTAGCCTCACCTACTGTAAGTCTTCCGAACTCTAAAGAAGTACCTCCAATTATTATTTGAGTATATGGTATATTTTCATCATTCAAGTATTTAAGGATTTTATCTCTCCTTTTGGGACTCCCTAAATCGCTCAAAATTGTAACACCAAAGTCAGAATTAATATTTTTTCTTGCTTCTTCAGATTTGAGTTTTCTGGTAAAATAATGTTTTATTTTTTTTGCCAAAGGTCGAAACTGTGTTTCTTGATCCAATCCCCATTTGGGCATAAAAGATGCAAGATTAGAAAGCTTTCTCTCTAATACACTCAAAGAATCTTGCCTAGTTTCTTTATAAAATTCATTGTGACTTATAGTAGCATCTGACATGCGAAGAAATACCACCTGTCTATCTACATTCTCATTTTCCTCTACCCCAGAACGAGAAACACCTATATCCATTTTATAACCTCCCAATTGTCCATCGATAGATAATATATACATCCCATCTTCTGGAATAACATAATGGAATCCAAAATCACCTCGTTTAGGAAGTGGACTATCCGCTACATATTCAATACCATTTCTATTATTTTCGATCCCCACAAAAGAACCTGTATCTAAATTAGCAAGGGAAATTTGCCCCAATGAGAATTCGCTACTCCCAGCAAGCCCAAAAACATCTCCTTTTTGCAATGCTACTTTATACAAATCAATATCCCCAATTACTTCTGGTATTTCTCCTACTGTTATGTCGTACTCAAACTCTCCATCCAATGGATGAATGTTTTCTGGGTCATCTAAATCGTCCGAAAATAAAATGCTAAAAGAAGAACGAGGTGCCATAATGACAAGTCTAATTGTGCCCCTAGTTATATCACTTATAAATGAAAGTGTATTTTTTTCTTCATTGAAACTAAGGCTAGTGAAAGAACCATCCTCGTAGTATACCCTACCCAAAATCCCTTGATATTTTTCTCCTTTTCTTTGGACTTTTATGGCATATTGTTTTCCTTCTTCAAAGAGTAGTTCATAAACATCTGCATCACCAGACAACCCTCCTGGCTTCATCTTATTCTTAATACTCGCGTTTATTCTTATCCCTTCTGTACCACTAATCGGTATGGTTTCTGCAACCGTAAACGCATCATTACCTTCTATCTCATCTCTAAATATAGATGGATTCTCTATAACATCCTTTTCTACTATTGCTCCTGTGAGTTGTACATTGCGTATTTGATTTTTCCCTGTACCAAAATCTGCAATTAACTCCGCATTTTCCTCAAAGTCGTTTGTAAATTCATGTACTTTTTCCTTTTCTTCGATAACTGTTTTCTTCTGAGCCTGAATGGAAAAAACACCCACTAAACCCAAAATCAAACATAATAATTGATACTTCTTGATCATAATTAGTTTGTTTTACTTAATACTTCAGTGATAAAACGAACCAGCCAAAAAATACCCTACCTCCAATCTCTGAAACTCGATAACATTTCTTTTTTATCGACATACGGTAAAACCATAACTCACATCCCTTTATTGGATATTGAATTATATACGACACCATTATTCTATCAAAGTCAAAACCTCCGTATCGTGATAAACGAATACGGAGGTTTTGGAATCTTATACAAATTAGCTTTATAATGTTGCATATCGACTTGTTCTTTTTCCATCTAAATGCCTTGTTCCTATATTCTATAGTCAAGGCTATGCAATAGCATCACCGTATTTTTACATAAGAAAATAACAGTATCATTAATATGAAGTTATATACCTAAAATGGCACTAGAGAAGAGGTGTGTTAGCTAAATTTTAAACTCAAGAAGATAACTCTAAAATACTACGCATCTCATTAAAATGCTCTTTTTTCAGACTTGATTATTCATGGAATTTCTACTGCCTTTTTTTCTCAAGAAAAAAAAACAGATTCGATTCTGACTTATTCTATTAATGTTTTCATCCGTAGCACCGCTATGAGCTTCAAAAAAGGTACCTTATCTGGTCAAATTTCACCTCATTTTCACTTCAAAATAAAAAGCCATGAACGTAGCGTTCATTATAAAAATAAGACAGAGCAGTACTACTTCTTTTTTTTTAATGCAACAACATCTTATCGTAGACCTTAAGATCTTGCAAGCGCAACTATTATTATCTTCTAAACCGGCTCTGCGTACAAGTCAAAATCTGCTGCATCAATAACCTTTACAGTAGTGTACTCTCCTGTTTTTAGATAAAAGTCCGCTGCTTTGATCAACACTTCATTATCCACATCTGGCGAATCAAATTCTGTACGTCCTACAAAATACTCTCCTTCTTTGCGATCAATTACAACACGATATGTTTGTCCTATTTTCTGTTGATTAAGCTCCCAAGAGATTTGGGATTGTATCTCCATAATTTCATTTGCACGTTGCATCTTGACCTCTTCTGGAACATTATCTTCCAAATTATAGGCATGTGTATTTTCTTCATGACTATATGTAAAACATCCAAGACGTTCAAAACGCATTTCTGTAACCCAATTCTTTAGTGTTTGGTAATCTTCTTCGGTTTCACCTGGATATCCAACGATCAAAGTTGTACGAATCGTCATTTCTGGAACAGCTGCTCTGAATTCTTCTAAGAGTTTCGTTGTTTTGGCCTTTGTCGTACCACGCCTCATTGATTTGAGTACAGGATCGGCAATATGTTGTAACGGGATATCAATATAATTACAAATCTTTGGTTCTTGTTTCATAACCTCCAATACTTCCATCGGGAAACCCGTTGGAAAAGCATAATGCAAACGAATCCACTCAATTCCCTCTACTTTGACTAATGCACGTAGAAGATCTGCTAACTTGCGTTCTTTATAGAGGTCTAGTCCATAATATGTCAAATCTTGCGCTATCAAAATCAACTCTTTGACGCCATCTGCTGCCAATTTTTTGGCTTCAATAACTAGGTGTTCTATGGGTGCTGATTTATGCTTACCACGCATCAAAGGGATGGCACAAAACGAACAAGGGCGATCGCAACCTTCTGCTATTTTGAGATACGCATAATTCTTTGGTGTTGTGGTTAATCGTTCTCCAATAAGCTCATGCTTATAATCTGCTTCTAGCGCTTTGAGTAAACCAGGCAACTCTGTAGTACCAAAATACTGATCCACTTCTGGGATGTCTTTTTGTAAATCTGGCTTGTATCGCTCACTAAGACACCCTGTAACAAATACCTTATCAACCTCTCCTGCTTCTTTCTTTTGAACAAAATTCAAAATCGTATTAACCGATTCCTCTTTGGCATTGGCTATAAATCCACAGGTATTGATAACTACAATATTCCCTTCTTCCTCATGGACCACTTCTTTATTACTGGCGCGTAATTGCCCCATTAACACTTCACTATCATATACGTTCTTACTACAACCCAATGTAACTACATTGATCTTGTTTTTCTTCAGTGTCTTTGTTCTCATAAGCCAATTTTTCGGATTGCAAAGATACAATTTTTGGTTATCACACTTTAGACAATACGCGTTTAACTTTTGTACCGTGCAATAATATCTAACATTACTTTATGAAGTGATTTGATTTTTATTCCATTCACTATTCAAATGCCCTTTTTTTATTATTCTCCTCTTTTTTTTGGTTATAGTACTGCTATTAAATGCAAAAGAACTTTAATTGATCAAAAATTACTTCCTCTCGCTATCAACAACTCTCTCTCTCTTCGGATTGATTCTACCAGAATCAAAAAAATATACATTATTTCCATGAATGGATTTCATTAAAATCCTAAAAATATAGAGTGTTCTAAATAGTAGTATAAAAAGTTATCCACGCAAAAGAAATAGTTCATCTATTTTGATCTACCATTACATTCCGAATAGTGTAATCATGGAACAAAAACAGTTCGAAAATAGCAATGATTTAGCCATTGACAAGACATTAATTCTGAAACAACTACAAGGACTAGTACTCTTTTATTTATATAAGCTTTTTAAACGAGAAAAAGACCTAAAGTATTGTTAAAAAATAGCTATATTTGCAAAAACAGCATACATTGTACCCCCTAAAAATTCAAATAATATCATGATTAAAAAAGCGACCCTCCTCCTTTTTGTCATACTTTGCTACAGTTGTAGTAGTGATGACAATTCAACCAGTAGTACTGTCGATGACAATACTACCAATCCAACAACTCCCACCACGAGCACACCTCCACCGCCCAACTCCATGTACTTTCCTCCTATTACTGGATCGGAATGGGAAAACATCAGTCCCGAACAACTTGGATGGAATAGCACAGCGGAACAAGAACTGTACAAATTCCTAGAAGAACGTGAAACGAGTTCTTTTATCATCCTAAAGAATGGAAAAATTGCCATAGAAAAATATTTTAATGGAGCGTTCCCAGACAGTAATGACCCTTGGTACTCTATCGGGAAAACACTTACCGCTATGACCGTAGGAATAGCACAACAAAATGGGACACTAAAAATCGATGAGCCTTCATCAAAATACCTTGGACAAGGATGGTCCGAATTGTCAAATGATCAAGAACAAGACATCCAAATCAAGCATCACCTCAGTATGAATACCGGACTAGACTATACAGTCCCCAACAATAATTGTACTGACACTGATTGTCTCAAATACAGAAATCCTGTTGGTTCGTTCTGGTACTATCATAACGCCCCATACACCCTTATTACCAAAATTATCGCAAATGCGACTCAGTCCGAATTTAATGATTATGTAAAAACGGCTATTAGTAGCAAAATTGGAATGACAGGAAATTTCACGAATCTAGGATTCGCCAAAGTCTATCATAGTAATGCTAGGAGTATGGCACGATTTGGCCTACTAAGTCTCAATAAAGGTTTTTGGGGTCAATCTCCAATACTAACTGACAAGACCTATTATGATGCTATGATTAATAGCTCTCAAACCGAAAACAAAGCTTATGGATACTCCTGGTGGCTCAATGGAAAAGAAAATTATCGACTACCTGCTTCCGAAAAAGAGCTCCAAGGTAGCATCATTCCAGAAGCGCCTAAGGACCTTATAGCTGGTTTGGGAAAAAACGACCAGAAACTATACATCATTCCAAGTCAAAATATGGTAATCGTGCGCATGGGAAAACCCGGAGCTGCCAAGGTAAAACTAGGACTATCTACTTTTGATAATGAATTATGGTCAAAAATGAATGCCCTTTGGAAGTAGCGCCTAATCGAGTTTTGAATGCTCTGCAATAAGATTTATATTTTTTACTTAATAACCAATTTAGAAATATAAATTATTGTCAATAAGACTGTAGTTTTTTACGCAAAAAACACTGTGATGCTATTGCATAGCCTGGGCTATGCAATAGCATATATGAACTGGACATTTAGATAGAAAAAGAACAAGTCGATATGCGAGATTATATAGCTCATTTGGCATAACTCTATCTTGACTTGTTCTTTTTCCTTAAAAATGGATCAAATTTGCCTTACACCATTTATCCTTTGAATTAATTTACTGGGATAAAATTTTCTTTTTTCTTTCCAGTAAATTCAACAACCGATGGTATTATATGGTTAAACTTTATCACATTTTATACCAGTTAAAATGTAATTGTAGGCTAAAATAATTGAACTATTTTTTGTTAGTTCGAGCTATAAAATTCAAGTATTGTATATCCGTTTAATGTCCATTAGCTGTAATACTCGCTATTACTAGTCTATCAAATATCTTTTCTCCAAAATATC
>CANLMN010000014.1 GCA_947492105.1 uncultured Aquimarina sp.
GGCTTTTTGTTGGTGTTCCAGCTTGATGTTGCAGACCATTTTTTGAGTCCTTGGATGTTATTCCCTACAGGAGTTTTAACAGCACTCCCCGTATGTGCTTTGGATCGAATAGATGCCAGGATATTCACAGGTGCTGCGCAATTTGCCAAGGCAGTTATTTTGGAAGGGTTTGTAGAGCCATTTGGGATATTAGTGGTAGTTTGTATAATACTTTTTAGGCTCATAAAACCGAGACTAATAGCGAATAAAATAAGTAATCCAGTTTTGAGTACAGAAGTAGCTTCTGTAGAAGTTTTGTGTGGGGTAATAGTTTTCATAAGTTGTTTTTAGTACTGTTTTTTGTAAATGATATTGGTTAGTTTTTTAACATACTTCTAAATAATTTTGATTTTTCTTGAATTCCTCTATTTCTTAACAAAAAATAAGAAAACTATAAGCGGTGAGTAGTTTTTATTACCAAAATAGCTGTTTTGCGGAATAATGTAGCATTAGTACCAAAGAATATAGTTGTAAGGGCGGGGAAGTAGAGTTTTTCATTGTACGGTGATTCTTTTTTGATTCGACTAGTGTCTAGAGTAGCTGCATAATATAGAAGCGTTTGAATCGTAGTTATTTAGTTAATTGTTGTGTTTTAGGAAACGGTGTAAGGTTTTCGATCGTATTTTTATGTTTTGCTTTTCGTTAAAGGCAATGATATGGTCGTTGTACGGTACTGGAATTGTATTTAAATTGTACTGAGGCTAATTTTTTTTCTTCATTTGTGCCTTCGAAATATGACTTTAGATATGGGGTTTTCTGTGTTTAAAAAAGTTGTTTTGTTAGAAAATTGTTTTTGCGCTAGTTGAGATGAAATTGTAGACTGGAATAATTGGTAATATCTTCGTTGGTTTTATTTTTTGAGTAAAAAATAATAGAAAATAAAAATGATCAGTATTAAGAGATTATTTTTAAAATGATACTATACGGTTTCAGTATTCCTGTTGGTTTTTTTCTACAGGTCAGGTCGAAATTTAGCTTTTGAGGCTAGAAATTAACATAAAGCAAGATCAGATTACCAAATAAATAGTAATATTGCAGTTATGTCAACAAATCAAATAAAGGGCGGTGTTCTACTGTCATATGTGATTATTTTTTTAACCAACGGTATCGGGTTGGTTCTAACACCATTTATCATACGATCTTTGGGAGCATCAGAATATGGGTTGTATACCATGATTGGTGCATTGATAGGGTATATGACCGTGTTAGATTTTGGGCTCAATAGCACCATTGTACGGTTTGTGGCCAAATACCGTGCAGAGAATGATGAAAAAGGACAGGAAAATTTCTTGGCTCATAGTTTTATTATGTATGGTCTTATTGCACTTGTTGTAGTGCTAGTAGGAATTGGCTTATATTTTAATTTAGATACCATATATGGTGATGATCTTAGTACAGAAGCGATGTACAAGGCAAAGGTCATGTTTGCTATTTTAATTTTCAATTTGGCTTTCTCTTTACCAGGAGGTGCTTTTAATGGAATTTGTAGTGGATATGAAGAGTTTATTCTACCACGTATAGCAAATATTACACGCTATATATTACGAAGCGCTTTGGTTGTAGCGATATTACTGTATGGCGGTGACTCGATAAGTTTGGTAGTTATTGATACTATTATGAATTTATTAATTGTTGGTGTCAATACGTATATTGTTTTCAAAAAGCTCCATGTGACAATACGCCTTCACAAGTTTGAAGGAGCATTGTTAAAACATATGCTAGGGTATTCTATTTGGATTTTTGTTTTTGCATTAGTTCACCAGCTACGTTGGCAGTTTGGACAGTTTATCCTATTTGAAATTACGAGTAGTACTGTTGTTGTTGCTGTTTATGCCGTAGGAACTACTTTGGGTAATTATTTTGCAAATTTTTCTTCTGCCATCTCTTCCGTCTTCTTGCCTAGAGCAATGCAAATGATTACCGCATCAGCTTCTTCCAAAGAGTTGACAGATATGTTTATAAAAGTATCGAGAATCGTATTGATTATTCTATTGTATGTTTTAGGAGGGTTTGTTTTGGTAGGAGAGGACTTTATCTACTTTTGGGTAGGCAATGATTTTAGTGAAGCTTATAGCTATACGATATTAATAATGCTTGGTTTACTGTTGATTCTCAGTCAAACTTTTGCTCTTAATATTATGGAAGCAAAGAATAAATTAAAATTTAGAGGAATTACAATATTAATACTTACAGTGTTGGGAGTTGTGTCTGGTGCGATTTTGGCAAAGTATTACGGCGGATTGGGAATGATTATAGGAACTGTAATTTTTATGTTATTAGAACGTTTAGCAATTACTTGGTATTGTCATAACCGTCTTGGTTTAGAGATGATACGGTATTATAAAGAATTGTCTTCCTTATTTTTGGTTTCTTTTTTATTGATTGTAGCAGCCTATTATGGATTTGATTATTTGCCAAAACAATCTGTTGGCTATGCATTGATCAAAGGAGTTGTATTTACGATTTGCTATGGCGTATTGTTTAGTATGCTTGTTTTGAATAGCTATGAGAAATCTTTGTGGAGTAATTCACTATCAAAAGTTAAGAACAAATTTCGACGTTCCTAGCACTAGGGTACAACGCTTTCTTTGGAGTATAGTTATTTAGAGAAAGGTTCCTTTGTATTTTACTTTACATCTTTATTTTTTGTTCTACCTTCTAGATGTGAATCATTGTACTGCTTTCTAAAATTTTCTTGTCATTTGGATCCTAATAGTCAAGCATAAATTTTGAGATAGCATAAACTAAAACAACAAAAAAATAGCTCAATTATTTTTGCTTACAATTACATTTTAGCTGGTATAAGATTATGTATCTCAATTACAGTAAAAAAAAGATTTTGTCGTTGTAATGGAGTCAAAGTCCATTCGATAAAAGTTTTTGGGTCAAAAAAAAGACTCCTGATATAAACGTAATAATAACATTTATATCAGGAGTCTTTTATCGTAGACTTGACTTAGGTAAAAGTACGTTACAGTTAATTATATGCAACTTGTTTTTATCTCTATGATCTTATTTGTCGGTTGTATAATTAGTGTTATACAATCGACTCAAGGTGTTTTTGTATAAAACTAATAACATAGTATGGGTAGTAATAGGATATTACGGACCCAAACGGGTGTTTGTTTATTTTATTTTTCCAATCGGAATTTTCCTGTAATCCCTTCTTGAGAAGAGGTGCCGATCATTACTGTATAATCTCCAGTTTCAAGTATTTTCTTCATTGACATTCCTGTGAATTCTAGCATTTTTGGAGTGATCGTAAAAGAAACTGTTTTAGTTGCTCCAGGAGCAAGTTCAATTTTCTCAAAACCTTTGAGTTCTTTGTCAGGAGCCGATACCGAACGGATTTCATCCTTGATATAGAGCTGTACTACTTCTTTTCCTGTTGTTTTTCCTGTATTTGTTATCTCCGCACTCACGGTGATGGTGGTATTTGGAGTGATTTTTGGATTAGAAATTTTGAGATTCGCATAGGAGAAACTGGTATAGCTAAGTCCATAACCAAAAGGGTATAGAGGACCTTTTTCAAGGAATAAGTAACCTTTTTTGTAGTTTACTTCTTTTTGACTATAGTGGTACGGAAGCTGTCCAACAGAACGAGGGATGGTTACAGGTAACTTGCCAGAAGGAGTTACATCACCGAAGATAATTTTTGCAGTAGATTCATCACCAAACTCACTTAAGTCCCATATATCTACTATAGCATCAGCTTCTTTAGAGATGGTGTTTATCGATAAGGTTCTACGATGTTTTAGTACAACGATAACGGGTTTTCCTAGTGCTTTGATTTTGGTTATTAACTCATCTTGTTGACCAACTGGCTCAATAGTCGCTCGGTCTCCAAGAGTTTTGTTGAAGTAAGCTTCTTTAGCTGTAAATTCGTCACCACCAAGATATAAGATAACAAGGTCTGATTTTTTGGCAATTGCTATCATTTTGTCCATTGCTTCAGGATTCTTTTTGGATAGGCTAGGAGTACCTTTTTGTTCGTTCGTAAGATTGAATCCTTTTTCTGCGGTAAAAGTGATATTTGATCCAGCAACAGCTTCAAAAGCTGCTTTGGTACCTTCATCTAATAACGGACCTAGTAATGCGATTGTTTTTGCACTTTTTTTGTCTAAAGGCAAGGTGTTTTTGTCATTTTTTAATAAAATTATAGACTCCAAATCAGCTTCTTTAGCCAAGGCAAATGAAGAAGCTGCTCTAACACCCTTTTTTACTTCTTTTAGATTAATATAAGGGTTATCAAATAGCCCTAAAATGAATTTTGTTTTTAATACTCGTGCAGCAGATCGATCGATGAGTTTTTCGATTTCTGGATGTTGTTTTACCATTTTTGGAAGATATGAATAGGCATCTTCTGCGTACAAATCAATATCAATACCAGCTTCTAAGCCCATTAGAGCTGCTGCTTCTGGAGATTCGGCAACTTTCATAAAATAAAATAAACGAGCAATGTCATTCGAATCAGAAACTACATAGCCATCAAAATTCCATTGATCTCGCAAAACACCTGTGAGCAACTCTTTGTTTCCATGACTCGCAATACCATTCAGATCACCATGCGAGGCCATAACACCAAGAGTACGGGCATCTTTAACTGCAGCTTCAAAAGGTGGGTATATTTCATCAATTAAGGTTCTTGGAGAGATTTCAATAGCAGCAAAATTACGACCACCTAATACTTGTGCGTATCCCGCAAAATGTTTTGCAACAGCGCCAATATGCGTACCTTTTCCTAGACCTTCATAATTTCCTTGTACACCTTTGATAGCGTTAGTTACCATTTGTGTCGTTAGGTAAGTATCTTCACCAAAAGCCTCACTCATTCTTCCGAATCGAGGATCACGAACAATATCCGCCTCTGGAGAATGACACATGTGCATACCACGAAGTCGTGCTTCTTTTCCTACCACATCCCAAATTCTATTAACTAGCTCTGGGTTGAATGAAGCAGCAGAGGTCAACGGGCGCCCAAATTTTGTACAGCCTTTTGCATCTACACCATTGTAAGATTCGGTGACAAATAATGCAGGGATTCCCCAGCGATTATTTTCGATAATATACTTTTGGAGTTCATTATTCATTTTTGCCGCTGCTAGAGGACTAATATGTTCCCCAGGATTTTTGACACCGGCAATCCCTAGTTTTAATTTTTTCTTTACTCTATCAGACAGCACTAGTTTACCTTCTTTGTTAGGTTTTGCTCCAATATTTGCATGGAAAATACGCATTTGCGCTACTTTTTCTTCTATAGACATTTTGGAGAGTAAATCTTCAACACGTTTTTCTATAGCTACTTTTTTGTTTCTGTAAACATCCTTTTTGGATTGCGCAAAAGACGCGGTAGAACAAAGAATGAGGAGAATTAATGTTTTGGAAATTGTATTCATTATTATAGTGATGATGTTTAATTTATAAGTTATTGTTTAAATGAAAAAGCATCTAACTGGATAGTTTTTCCATTAAGGGTATTGATTATAATATATAGGTTTTCTATGTCATTCATTTGTGGTACGTCAAAGATAACTGTTTGTATTTTGCTATTAGGACTAGGATTCACAAGTTTTTTTGACGCCAAAATTGTGCCATCTATTGCTGCACGACGCAAGATAATTTCAAAATCATTGTTTTCGGGATTTTTGTAGTTCAAATGTATTTTAGTGTACTTTGCAGCTCCTTGTATATTAGGAAAATTCAAATAACTGGTTTTTTGAGTTGTACTAATAACAAAATTATGGCCTTCGGCTTGCTTTTTCTCGACACCTACGGCACTGAAATAGTTTTCTGCTTCAATTTTTGATTGTGTAGCATCATAGCGTCCCACCCCAATACCATCTATACGTATCGGAGCTATTTCTCCATTGTCCTTATAATGTACGTAGCTTATGAAGGCATCTCGGAAATACCGATTTCCTGTTTGGCTGATATCACAATAGGTATAGTAGGATTGATTATGCCATTCAAAAAAGTTGCCATGCCTTCCTTGCAAGAACCCGCTGGGCCATGTGGGAGCATCATATCCAGATGCGAAACTTTCTTTTTTTATAATCGTATCTTTATAGGCATAGGGGCCATACAGTTCGTCTGATACTGCATAAAAACAACCCCAGGATAAATAATATTTCCCCTGATATTTATGTATAGAAGGTTTGTCGTCTGTAGGTTTTTTGAGATTTTTTCCATCGAGGTTATAAGGGCCACGAGCGTTATGAATAAGGATTTTTTTTGGTTTTTCAGCTAGGCTGATCATATCTTCATTGAGCTTAGCAATATAGTAATCCCAAACACCAAATATAATGTAATGCGAACCTTGTTCTTCAAAAATAGCAATATCATACTCGTGAGTAGGAGTAAGGTCGGATGTTAATAAAGGTTTGCCTAGTGGATCTTTCCACGGACCTATTGGCGAGTTTCCTTGAACAACTCCTGTTTGTTTATTTCCTTCAGAAAAATACCAATAATATTTTTTGTTACGATAGCCAACATCTGTTGCCCAGCATCGAGTAAATGGTTTTCCAATATAGGTGTCCTCTGGTCTTAGAACACACTCTTTGGTCCAATTAACAAGATCTGGAGATGACCATGCCCACCAATCTTCCATAATGAATTTATCATTATCAATAGATTTGTCATGAGATGCATATACATAAGCACGATCCTCAAAAATATGGATATGAGGATCGTTGAGTCCTTGATTAGGGATTATCGGATTCTGAGAAAAAGACTCAGAAGATAAGAAGATCCCAAAAAAGAATGTAGCAATAATGATTAACGGATGGGGTGTCATTATCTATCCTACTTTTTTGAATATGATAACGTATAAGTTCCTGATTCGAGACGTATGTTTCCAGTATTCTTTGTTGAAGGATTTTTTATATATTTTTTGGCAGATTCATTATTGATTTTGAGACTAGCTATTTCTTGATCAGATAATGGGATGATAGCTGTGGTGTTAAAAGGAACAGAAAGGTTCATAGTGAATTGTTTGTTCTCAATTTTCCAATCATTTTTGATCTCACCATAGGGTGTTGTAATTTTTACATTAGCAGTGGTAATGTCCTTGGGGTATATCGGTTGAACTGTAAATTCCTTGAAACCTGGTTTTTTTGTTATAGGTTGAATACCACCAATGCTTTCATAAAAGTACGCTGCAAAACCACTATGCATTGGATGATTCAGTGAATTACTGAATTCAATGCCACTGGACCAATCCCATTGTCTTTCTGGCCATGTGGTAAAGCCTGAATTCATAATGAATGCTTGACTTGGGAATTCAGGGTTTGTCAGTAAGCTATATCCAAGTTCTGTTTGTCCTAATTTGCTTAATACTGTGTATAAGTATCGGTTACCGTGAATCCCTACCGAATGATGTCCTCCATGTGTGACATTAATGTCATAGATCAATCCATTCAAAATATTTTGGCGTTTTGCATCGGGAACAAGACCAAATTGTAAGGCCATTACTGTGGCAGTTTGGCTTCCATACCATTGATGCTTGGTGCTTGGGATTTCGGTAAGATAAGTCGCATTGAAAGATTTTTTAAGCGATTGGATTTCATTATTCAAAAATGTTTTGTAGTTGGTGTCATTCATAAGTATCGAAAATTCTTTCATTACCTTGAGTATGTCATAAAAATACGCCGTAGCAGAAATGACAGGGTGGCATTCCATTGCACCGGGATTTCTTTTGCGATCCCAACGAGGAGGGCACCAATCTCCCATACCATTATCAATAATACCGGTTTCGTTTTTGAAAGAGAGATAATACTGGGTCAATTGTTTCATGTCTTCGTAATATTCAGATACAATACTTTGATCACCGTAATACAAATAATGATACCAAGGTAGGTAGATCGTAGCAATCCCCCAGTCTAGTTTTGCGATAGTTGAAGTACGTTTTCCTGGGGCAATCATAGTTGGAACTTTGTAGGTGTCTTTATTCATGCCTCCCTTGACTTTTCTAAATTGTGTACGTATATCTTCCATATATTTTTGATAAAACGTAGCGATGTCATAGTTATAGAGAATGTATTCGGCAGTAGCATGTGCATCTCCTAACCAACCACATTTTTCTCGTTGGGGGCAATCTTCAGGAATCCCATGAAGATTGTCTATGACGGTCCACTTACTAATTTCGTTCATTTTGTTTAATTGCGGATTGGAGCAGTCAAAATGCCCTGTTTCTGTCACATCAGAACCTACCAAAATAGCATTAATATCTTCAGGTTTTGGTTTTTTGGAAAGACCACTAATCTCTGCATATCGAAAACCATGATAGGTGAAACGAGGTTCCCAGTTTTCGCGACCCGAACTACGGCATATATAGGTGAGTTGTTGGGACAGACCACTAGCTCCTCCGCCCGTAGATCCTAGAAAAATTGCATTTCCAGTTCTTTTGAGCGCTTCTACTAATTGTAGTTGTATTTTGGAACCTTTTTGTTCTTCTACACCTAGTCGAACCCATCCAGCTATGTTTTGCCCAAAATCAACAATCCAATTTCCATTATCTGCCTTGGTAATCGCAATGGGCTTTAATGTTTTTAACTTTCTGATCGGAGGTAATACCTGAGGGCGTAACTTTCCAACAATTGGATTGGTTATTTTGACATTTTTGTCCTTGCTGTCATCGTAGTTATTGGTATTCCAGTTTGGAATTTCGAAATTAGCATCATATACTTCTCCTCCATAAACATTGTCAAAAACAATAGGACCAGAGACTGTTTTCCAATCTTTGTCTGTAGTTATTTGTTGTGATGTGCCGTCTTTATAAACAATATCCAAGAGCATGCGAACAGCAGGAGGTCCGTATGCGATACTTTTTTCGGATTCAGGGTCTCTTCTAAAAGCTAAGTTTTGACCATAAAATCCATTGCCAAGTACAACAGCAATAGTGTTTTTTCCTTCTTGTAACTGAGTTTTTGGACTCAAAACTACATAAAAAGCCTGTTTGTCATAATTTGTAGGAGCCGGATCTAATACATGATCTCCAACTTTTTGTCCATTAATGTATAATTCATAATATCCCAAACCAGCAATATATGCACGTGCACTTTTAATGGGTTTTGCAGCAGTAAAGGTATTTCTGAAATATCCAGTAGGAAAACTAGAAACTTTGGATGTATCTTTTGCTTTAGAGTTTTTGAAATCTCTAAAACGGTGCTCCGAGGTTCTTGTATCTTCTGGTACGGTAATCCATTTTGCATTTTCCCAATTAGAATTTGTAGCTAATCCTGTTTCAAAAGTTTGAGGTGTTGACCATTGTGACGGATTTTTGGATTCGTCCCAAATCTTTACTTTCCACCAATATTTGGTTGCTGGTTGTAAAGCTTTGCCCTTGTATACGTGATAAGCGGACTGATTAGAAACTTGTTTTTCTGAATTCCAAAAATCACCTTCATTATTTTCTAGTATTTCTGGAGAGGATGCAACCAAAATAGTATAGGCAGATTGAGACCGATTGTAACCTGTTGCATGTAATATCCATGAGAATTGTGGTTCAAAACCATCAATTACAATAGGGTTTTCTTGGTAATTACACGTTAATTTATGGAACTTTAATCCAATATCACTTGATTTTGTAGGTTGCTGACAAGCGCTTAGTATAGTCGCAATAGCAAAAAAACAATAAGAAATACATCTTCTCATTAGTAATTGCCTTCTATCGTATTTAGTCATTTTCAAAGGATTATTTTCTGATGTCATAGGTGCAATTTAACGATTGTGAACTAGTACAGGTAGAAAAGTACTAATCATATTAATGGAATTTATAGAGGTATTATTTAGCTTACAAAGCGGTAGGAGTTGAGTGGTGTCAGATTGTACAACTCTCATGTGCCTGGTTTTGACCTTGGTTTGTAGTAGCTTAATTCGTTTTTCTTTACTCATATTAATAGTTATAAATACACTTGGATTTTGGGACTCGAATTTTTTAGAGCTGTTAAATAATAAAATCAAATTCTAGTTCTTTAATCGTAAGATTGAAATATATATGCTGATATTCCACTAATTTGATGGACTATTAGATTAATGGATGTTTTTCTTGATTCACTAAAGTATAATGATATTATTAATGGAGCATCCTGTACTATTCTGCTACACTCTAAAAACTAGGTTGTGGAATAACAATAGTTTGATTTTTTTGAGTTTCGAAATTAAAACGAAACTTCTCATTTTATGTTTGTTGTAGCTTTTGAAATGTAAACATAGGTCACGACAATTTGAACTATTTTTGGTTTGTTCAAGCAATGATTTCTTTTTAGCCCAAAAGAGGAAAGAAAAAAGATGATTAACCACAGTAATTTTAAATAACACGGCTTATACCAAATTAGCTATATAATGTCGCATATTGCCTTGTTCTTTTTCTATCTAAAAACCTTGTTCCTATATTCCATAGCTAATGATATGCAACAGAATCACGGTTTTTTTACATAAAAAAATAACAGTGACATTAATACGAATTTATATTCCTAAATTGATATTAAAAAAAAATAATTACAGGCTAATAATTAGCTTCTTTTTCTACTATTTTTTCACTATTCAATTAAACCGTAGTCACGGCTAGTGAAAAATAGCTTAATTATTTTTACCTAAAACTATATTTTAATTGGTGTAATAATTGATGTTATTCATGTTTTTAAGGCTCAAGGCAGTGAAATAGGACCATCAGGACGTACACTCCAGGTGCCAAACATGACTTCATAAAATGATCCACTAATTTCAAAGTGTAGTTCGCCATCATTTGGAATTGTAAGGGGATGACTTTCGAATACTGGTTCATCCGCATTCCCTTCACAACCACCATAATCTATAGTGTCTCCTGACAAATTAACCGTTATTATCTCTGCTTCATTTTTGTCAGTTACAATGATTCTTCCCGATTCACTTGATTCACCTTCAAGAGATTCTGCATTAAGATTAACTACGGATCCAGGAATGCCATAGTAGATTCCGGTTGTGGTATCCATATATGGATCTGTTGTAATATTGACGATGCCAATAGCTCTAAAATCGCCATCGCTCGTAGTGACTGTAATTTCTGCCTCTCCATTGGCAGATTGAGCTTTTACAAGACCAGTATTACTGACAGTTGCGATATTTGGGTTGCTAGATGACCATTGTACGGTTTTATCTGTGGCGTTGGCTGGTCGAATTATTTCTTTGAGTTGCAGGGTGGTTCCTTGTACAAGTTTTCTCGTAGTCGGAACTTCTATATCCACACCAATAACGGCTATTGTAGGATTTTCTACTGTTATGGTTGCTGTTGCCTCTCTTTCACCATCAATTGTTACTGCTTTTACAATTGTTTTCCCTGCTGCCAATGCTGTTACCAGCCCATTAGTGTCTACTGTCGCTACAGCGGTGTTGCTAGATTTCCATGTCACGGTTTGGTTGGTTGCATTATTTGGCGTTATAGTCCGGGTTAGTTGTACGGATGGTGATTGTGTTAGTACTAGGGTTTGTGCTGTTGGGCTTATGCTTATACCAGTAACGGCTATTACAGGGTTCTCTACTGTTATAGTTGCTGTTGCTGTGTTGTTTCCATCTGCTGTTACTGCTTTTACAATTGTTTTCCCTGCTGCCAGTGCTGTTACCAGCCCATTAGTGTCTACTGTCGCTACAGCGGTGTTGCTAGATTTCCATGTCACGGTTTGGTTGGTTGCATTATTTGGCGTTATGGTCGGGGTTAGTTGTACGGATGGTGATTGTGTTAGTACTAGGGTTTGTGCTGTTGGGCTTATGCTTATACCAGTAACGGCTATTATAGGGTTCTCTACTGTTATAGTTGCTGTTGCTGTGTTGTTTCCATCTGCTGTTACTGCTTTTACAATTGTTTTCCCTGCTGCCAGTGCTGTTACCAGCCCATTAGTGTCTACTGTCGCTACAGCGGTGTTGCTAGATTTCCATGTCACAGTTTGGTTGGTTGCATTATTTGGCGTTATGGTCGGGGTTAGTTGTACGGATGGTGATTGTGTTAGTACTAGTGTTTGTGCTGTTGGGCTTATGCTTATACCAGTAACGGCTATTATAGGGTTCTCTACTGTTATAGTTGCTGTTGCTGTGTTGTTTCCATCTGCTGTTGTTACAGTTATTGTTGTATTCCCTGCTACTAGTGCTGTTACCAGCCCATTAGTGTCTACTGTTGCTACTGCGGTGTTACTAGATTGCCATGTCACAGTTTGGTTGGTTGCATTATTTGGCGTTATAGTTGGAGATAACTGGAATGTTTGATTAACAGCTATAGTGGTTTGATTGGTGTCTAGAGCAATATCTGTAACTGCTATAGTTTCTGTAGTAATGTTCAAGATGACTTGGTTTCTTATACCGGCATCTGTGGTCAATAGCGCTGTAATAGTTGCATTCCCAGATTTTAGAGTTTGTACAAGACCAGTGTCGTTTACTTTTGCTACCGTTTCATCGCTTGATAACCAGGTGATTTCTCTGTTGGTTGTGTTTTCAGGTGTGAAGTTTATTGATAATTGAACTTCTTCTCCTTCTATAAGGTTGGTAGTTGGAGCGGTTATGGTAATTGCTGTTGCCGGAATTGTAGCTATAGCACTGTTTACGGTAATAGTGTCGCTAATAGTTGCATCATCCTGGGATGTTACTCTAATAGTAGTAGTACCTTCTCCAACTGCGGTTACAACACCATCGGTTACAGTTGCGATAGCATTATCATCAGAAATCCATATGATATTAGGACTTGTTGTGTTTTCTGGAGTGACTGTAGTATTTATAGTAGCTTGATCTCCTATGGTTAATGATAATGTTGTAGGGGTAGCAACAATTGTTTCTATGGGGATTGTTGCGCTATTAATTATTAGTGTGGCCCGTGAGGTTATGTTGGGGTCAAGTGTGGAAGCGGCTGTGATGCTTACTTCACCTTCTTGAAGTGTACTGATGATTCCATTAGAATCGACTGTAGCAAGATTTTCATCACTGGAAGTCCATAGGATATTTTGATTTGTTGCGTTATTGGGAGTAAATAGAATGGTAAAGAATTCTGCCGTTTCTCCGATGGTTGTCTCGGTACGGTTGGGAGTTAGTTCAATGCTTGTCAAAGGAATATTTGCTGCGATAACCTCTACTGTAATGCTGTCACTAATAGAGGGGTTTTCTTGTGATGTTACGCGTATTGTTGTGGCTCCGACTGATCGCGCGGTGATTATACCATTTGATACTTCGGCAATTGTTGAGTCATCTGACATCCATGAGATTGTGGGATTACTTGCGTTTTCGGGAAGTATGGAAACAGTTGCGGTTGCCTGATCATTAACAACTAGTGTTAGTTGTTTCTGGGATGCAATTATGGATGTTATTGGAACTTGTTCAATAGATATGAGTACATCATAAGTCGTAGTCGTAGTACCATTTTCTGCTGTAACAGTATACGATATGGAACTGTTGAAATTTTGAGCTACTCCAGAAGACGGTGTAATAGTAGAACGTTCTGGAATAGTGATGTTTGGTATTAGATTATTAAGATCGGTGCCTTGAGGTAATGTAAGTGTAATATTTGTTTGATTTATAACCGCCTCTTGGCCATCGATGACAAAGGATGTGATTCTTGTGTTGTCACTTAATGCATCTATTGCAACATCAAAAGAGATTTCTCTTGTAATAATTTGCCCTGTACTATCTTCTATTTCAAACATGATGGTATTCGTTCCTTCTTCATTTACAAAAGCATTAAATAAATAACGACCAGGTGTTATTGGAGTAGGGTTGTTAGAGAGTAAGCTAGTACCGTCAGCAGTTTGTACGATTCCTGTTCCTGAAGTATAACGATAGCTCCATTCAAATGTTAAGTCAGGATTATTAGAATTGTTTTGTAGTGTGACATCTATAGGCACAGCAGTGTTTGGAGGAGAGGTTGTTACCTGTGTTGTGATATTCCAAAGAATATCAAGATTTTTTATGTTGTAATTTAGCACCGTACTAAAAGACTTTTCGAAATTGTCGCTAGCTGTTACTTGGACCCGATGTGCTCCAGGTGTTGTTGGATTGTAATGGAGGTTAAGAAAAAAATTAGTATCCTCCTGCTCTTTACTTAGTGGGATGAGTTCTCCTTCTGGTATGGTATCACCATTTTGATCCGTAAAATCACCTTGGCCATCTAATATCTCATACCGGAAATAGTATTCGAATTCCGGTAAAAAAGCTTCTGGTGTAATTGTAATTGTTGTTGGAAGTGATTCTTGAACAAATCCAGTTTCTGTATTTGTTTGTTCAAATGCTAACTCTACATTCGTAATAAGATTAATTTCCTTATTTGTACATGCCCAAACGATACAAAGAAATACTATAACCAGTGTTGCGTATAGGTAGATTTTTTTCATAAAATATTTTAGTGTTACAGGTTAGGCAATGTTGTGAGTTGTTCAAAAATAATATTTTTTTATTTACAAAGTTTCAAATCAAATACTTTTGATCGTTAAATAAGGGGGGTGTTAATTGTTATGCAAGTGTATTCAGGGACGTTAAAAAGGGCTTCCAATAAAAGGGGGTACTATTCATGAATTTTGATTGCTTTGATTTTAGCACGAAAGAATCAAGATGCAGTTTCTATTTGTTCATGATAAGAGATTAGAAGGAGAAGTCTCTATTATGGTTGTGAAAATGCTTGAGTTTTTTTGGACTTTCGACTTTGTCTTAATTTGGGATATAGTAGGATATTTAGGCTCATGAATTAGACGAATAATCGAATAAAATAGTGCTTTTTTATACCTTTTGTAGTTTTGAAATTATTGAGAATACAAGGATAATTTCTTTCTCTAAATAATCTGTATCGCTATTTTAGGACAGGACAAGAAACAAAAAAAGAGGCAGTCTAGAAAGAAAGCCTCTTTTTTGAGATTTTAATCGTGCAACGATTGTATGCTAATAAACTTAGTCAAACTTAGGTTATTCTAGTAAATCCTTGAAATTAGCTAGTCTAATTTCCTCTATAGCTAGATGGCCTATACCATTTTTAAAAATGTAATTATGGCGCAATTTATTCGTTCTTTTTCTAGTACGAGGTAGGTTGTTTGCAAAATTGATATGTAAAACAAATCGTTCGTTTCTATTAATGGTAACAAAACCAAATTCTTCATTTTCATACAAGGTATCAAAAGTATAATCAACATTTAATAGCTTTAATACGTCTCCACCTTGATCAATATACTGGTCAATGGTGTGGTATTTTATAATAATATCAAATAATTGAACATCGAAGTCTTGTGTTAATAATTCAGGACTATAAGCTTCCAATATATCAGAATTCCGGTTGTTATCTCTGAAAATTCCTGCACGTGTCTCATCTCTCCATGCCCCATTTTTTAATAGAAAAAAAGTATACGAGGTGTTAGCACTGTCATATATACTTTTCAAACCAGCAGCTTCAATAACATCGATAAGGATATCAAAATTATCAGCGTTTTCGGGAGCATAAATATCACTTCCTTCTGGAGATTTTTTTGTTTGCAACCATTGCCAAGCAGTTTGATCTTCAAAAGTCACAGGAGGGACAGTTTCTTGTACAAATTCAAAGTTTTCCTGTATTTTTAGATCATCACAGCTAAACGTAATTAATACGAGCAATGAATAAGCCAATGTTTTAATAATTTTCATCTTTACTTATACTTTTAATTAAATTCTTATTTAGTAGCCTGTGGTTTGCTTCAATAGATTGTTGTCGACAAGGTGTCTTTCATAAACGGGGAATAACGTTTGTTTGTTATCTCCTTCAATTATCGCTTCAGCTTTGTCGTTTCTTACCAAATCCCACCATCTATGTCCTTCACCAAGTAATTCAAATTGTCTTTCTGTTAAAATAACGTCCAAAGCAGATTCTTGATCAGGGTAGTCTGCTTTATTAATTTGCGGTAATTCTCTAGCAATTCTGATTGTATTGACAATATCAAGGGCTTCTTCTCTTTGACCGAGTTGATTTAATGCTTCCGCTTTTAATAATAACAATCCAGACAGACGATAAATTGGAGTGTTTGTATCATCCAAAGCTGGCGAGAAATTTCGTTTAGCATATTTGGCAAGACGCTCACCTCCATTGGTATTGTTTATATCATAGATCGCTCTTGCTTCTTCAAAAGATTCATAGTATCTATAATCTCCATAAATAACGTCTCCATTTGCATCAAGATATGTGGGAACATCTTCGGGATTAGGGTATTTTGCTAACCAATCTTTTTCGTTTGTAGGGAAGGTTTCATTCCATTTTTGATGTAATCCTGGAGCAATAACAAAGGAAGGAACACCTGCATAAAATAAAGCGTATACACCTGCTGCTCTTTGACCATCTTCAACCAAATTGTATTTGATAGAGAAAATAAGTTCAGATCCAATCTGGAATTTTCCAAGATCAATATCATTTAAGAATTGATTGGCCCATGCCTTTCTATCTGAGGCTAAGCTAAACTGGTTTAACGCTACGATGTCATCTATAGCATCGCTAGCTAATTGATGTTCTCCCGTGTGCATATACACATGAGCAGAAAAAGCAAGAACACTGGCTGTAGTGAATCTAAATTCGCCTGTAGTTGCGGTGATAAATTTTAAGGCATTTTTCATGTCAGGGATTACAATATCAGTTATGATCTGATCCCCTGGAGTTTGCTTTTTCTTTATTTCTTGATCGAGACTTTTTATAGCTTCTAGAAATACAGGTCCTTGTCCCCAAACTCTTGCGATATTAAAGTAAGCATATGCTCGTAATGCGTAGGCTTGACCTAATAGGTCTTGATCAAATGCGGGAATAGTCGGGATTTTTTCGATAGCGAGATTCGCTCTTCCGATCATTGTATAAAGTTCATTCCAACGAAGTGTGTTGACCATTGAAGGTGATAACGTATTTCCTGCTAATTGTCTGTATTCAGGAATTGCTTTTTTACTAGGGATGAAGTTATCTGATCTAAATTCTCCCCACAAATAATGCTGCAATTTGAATGATTCTTGCATGGCATCATAGATTCCAGCAACACCTAATCTGGCATTATTGTTAGAGGTGTAGTTTTGCCCCTCTAGGGTTTGACTTATTGGTGATTCGTCTAATACGTCTTCACAAGAAAATAAGACGGTGAGTAGCAATAATGCCCCGACCAATAGTTTTATGTTATATAGATATTTCATAATTTATTTTAATTAAAATTTAAAACTGGTTGAGATTAGAATTTAGCACGAACTCCAAAAATAATATCGGTTTTGCTAGGGTATCTTAAATTATCAATACCTGGTTCTAATGCATTTCCTCTAGATCCTAATTCTGGGTTGTATCCAGTATATCTCGTCCAAGTTGCTAAATTATTTACAGACATATTTACAGAAAAAGCATTAAGCCAAGAAATCTTTTTAAGGAAATCTTTAGGGAATGTGTAGTTCATTCTGATATTTCGCAATTTGACAAAATCACCACTGCTCAAGTATTGTGAACTAACTCCAATTCTGTTCTGTGCTCTACCATCTAATAATGTAGGGAATTCGGCAATGTCTCCTGGTTTTACCCAAGCGTTATTAATTCTTTCAGGAGATGGAGTGGCACCACTAGAATTGTGATTTCTAGTGAAATCATACCTTCTATAGATATCATTTCCAAAACTATAATCAAAAAGAAAGGAGAAAGAGAAGTTTTTGTACTTCAATTCATTAAATAATCCACCGTAAAATTCTGGTAAACCATTTCCGATCACCTCTCGATCATTTACACTATCAATATTCAAATCTCCGTTGAGATCTTTCCAGATAATATCACCTCCACCAATTGGACTACCGTTGACTGTAAGTCTTTCGATAGGTCCCGTATAAGGATTTCCGTTTAAAGTATACGATGGTGCTCCGTTGACTGTTACTATAGAACCATCAGGGTTGGTTTGTAGTGTTAATTGTTGTGCGCCATTTGCAGCAGGAGTAAATGCATTTGATTCATCGTATGCAAAGACTCCAAGATTAGTGAACCCTATGATGTTACCCAATGGTTGACCTTCTTCAATTCTAAACTGATTCGTGTCAAAACCTTCAGGGTTTTCAAGCTCAATGACGGTATTTTCGTTATACGCAATATTAAAACTTGTGAACCACTCAAAGTTATCCGTTTTTATAGGAGAACCGCTTATGAACAATTCATAACCTTTGTTTTCTACTGATCCAATATTCTGACGAATAGAAGTGAATCCAGTTTCTTCTGGTAATGGAACGTCATATAAAAGATCATCAGTAGTTTTTTCGTAATAATCGGCAGTAATGTCTAGTCTACCATTAAATAAAGATAAATCGACACCACCATTGATTTGTGTAGTACTTTCCCAGCTCAATTCGTTGTTGGCTAATTGGACAGGAGCAGATCCGTTGATGCCGTCATAGAAGAAACCAGGTCTAAATAAGTATAAGGATTCATAGTTACCAATACGCTCATTACCCGTGATCGCATAACCAGCTCTAAATTTTAGATCGGAAACCACTTTCGCCAAAGGCTTCATGAATTTTTCACTACTAGCTCTCCATCCTACAGATGCAGAAGGGAAGTTACCAAATTTAGTGTTCTCTCCAAATCGCGAAGATCCATCACGTCTCAAAGTACCTGCAAGAAGATATTTTCCTTTGTAATCATAGGCAATTCTACCAAAATAAGACAAGAGTGAGTGTCTTGTGGCATCTGTGAATGTACGAGTAGAGTTCAGAAGTTGAGAGTTATTCAGAGTTTCAACTTCGTCTGAAGCTAACTCAAGGGCATTAATTTCGCTAAATTCATTACGCCATTTTTGAGTTTGCATTCCTAATAGACCAGATAGGTTATGGTAGCCAAAGTTCTTCTCGTAGTTAAAGAAATTTTCTTGTTGGATATCATAATCAAGCGATGTTCTTTCTGAGGCTGTTGGAGGTGTTCCTACTTTGAGAACAATGGTTGGGTTGAAATTATTACGTCTTCTTAATCTGAAATTTAGACCCAAGGTAGTCTTGAAAGAAAGCGATGGTGTAATCTGATATTTCAGTTCGTTGAACATTCTTGATCTAAAATTACGATCTTGTAATTTTGTTTTTAATGCTTCAGCTACAGGGTTTTGGCGTCCAAAAGCTTCTGGGAAAAGTGATCCGTCAGAATTGTAAACAGGTAGATATGCAGGACGTTGTGATAATTGCCCTAAAACAGAATTTTCATTTAATCCGTTTCTTTCATCGTAACTTCCATTGATGATTGTTGAACTACTTAATTTATCATTGAATTGCGTGTTCAATTTTAAATTGGTTGTGACTCTTTTGAAAAAGGTATTGATTACAACACCTTCTTCATTTAGAAAACCATTGTTCCAATAAAATTTAATTTTGTCACTACCTCCACTCAATGCAATGTTCGTTTGATTTCTAATTGCGGCACGTGTTATAAGTTTCTGAAGGTCATTTGTTTGTTGGTATAGGGTGCTCAAAGAATCGGCATCCACTCCTGTACCGCTTTCATTTGCACGACGTTGTTCAAAAAGAACGCGCTCTCGAGTATTCGAAACGGGAATAAAACGATTCACAAAACTAAGTGTGGTAGACTGGTTTGCTGTGACGTTGAATTTTCCTGTCTTTCCACTTTTTGTTGTAATAATGATTACACCATTTGCTGACTTGGAACCATAGATAGCAGCAGAAGCTCCATCCTTTAAGACCTCTAGAGAAGCAATATCATTTGGATCTAGATTATCAATATCTTCTAATTGTTGACCATCAACTACATATAGAGGTCCAGTACCCCCGTTGAATGTCGAAGTACCTCTAATTTTGATGTCCGAGGTTTGACCTGGACCGCCATTGGATGCAATTTGTACCCCGGCCAATCTTCCTTGGATGGCATCAAAAGTGTTGACAGGTGTTATCTGCGAAACTTCTTCTTCTTTAACCGATGATACGGATCCAAGAATGTTTTTTCTATCCGTAGTTCCATAACCAATCACAACGACATCGGCAAGAGATTCGGAATCTTCAATTAGCGTTACATCAACTCTATTGGTAATTCCTACATTTTGCTCCTGACTTTGGAACCCAATGTAGGAAAAAACTAAAATTGATTGCTCACCATCGAGTAAGGTAAGGTTATAATTTCCGTCAAAGTCAGTAACTGTTCCATTTACTGTACCTTTTTGTACTATGTTGGCTCCAGGAAGTCCTTGGCCATTAGAAGAGGTGATTGTACCTGAAATAATGCTGCCTTGTGAAAATACTGATAAGGAGGATGTTAAGCACAATATAAAGACCAGTAAGAACGATTTTTCTCTCGCTTTCAGACGTCTTTTTAAAATTTTTTTTAATTTAATTTTAGACATGTTTTATTAGTTTTTGTTTTGGTACTTTTCTTGCTGTCACAATTATACTACGTATTAGCCGTAGGTCAGCGGCGCAAAATTAGCATATTTTTGATACAAGAATAAGGATATTGTGCTTTTTTTTTCTTAATCGATATTTTTTGCTGTTAAAAGAGAAGTTTTGATCTGATTGTTTACTTTTGAAATTGATGAAATTTCCTGTAGAATCGGATGCTTTCGCCTTACGGAATAAAGGTTTCGAGAGATTGGGAAGGGTGTTTTTGGATTTTTGTATTTTGTTAAAAGAAAACAAATTTTTAACAAAAAAAACCGAAATACTGAGTTGTTTGTCGATTTAAACTGAATGTCGATCGATAAAGTTGAATTCGTTTTTTATCGTTTTACGATGTTTGTTGAGGATCATTTGAGCGGCTTCAAAGCCCATTTTGGTGAAGTTGGTGCTGATTACTGTTATGCCTAGAAGCTCTTTTAGCAAGGTGTCATTGTAGGATATGATACCGATATCTTGCCCTAGTTTGTAGTCAATGTCTCGAGCTTGTTTCACGAGGTTTACAAGGTCAACTTCTTCAACAACAACGTATAGGTCGCTTGATTGTAGTTCCATGCCGTCGTATATCGTGTTTAGTATTTCGTAATCAAAAGTGTTTTGAATACAAAATCTTTTGAAACCAACCATGATCCCTTCTGGGTAGGGGTAGACAATGTTGGTCGGGTAGACTAGGATGATTTTTTTGTATTTTTTGATTTTTTCTAGCCCTTGCGTAAGTGCATAATGAATGTCTTCAACAAAATCTTGATAGATACGCCCCACATTTGTTGATAAGCTATCTAGATTACGATCCATAATAATGAGCTTCTCCTCTGGGATTGTATGGATAGTTTTTAGGACATCATCAGGACATCCCACGTGTTGCGAATTTTCATTCTTGAAATGCGGCATCAACACAAGATAGTCATATTGATTTTTTTTCTTTTGTAATATTGTGTTCAGGACATTTGCGTCACAATGATAAATGTCAAGGTCTACATTTGCATTGGTTCCGAGTGCGGTAACAAATGAATTAAAAATTTCCATTTTATATGTACTTAATTTATTGGATAAAAAAAGAACATTTGCTTTAATAGAGAGGTCTGTTTTTGCGATGTAGTACCCTTTGCCTTTTACAGAAATGATAATATTTTGCTCCTTGAGTAGACTATAGGCTTTTTCTACAGTGTCTCTAGATAATAAATAACCTTCGCTCACTTCATTGATGGAGGGAATGCGCTCACCCATTACTAATTTCCCTTGATTAATGCTTTTGATGATTGAGTCCATCACTTGCTTGTATTTGGGTTTTCTGGAGTGTACGTTTACCTCAATATATTCTAGACGTTTCAATTAGTAATTTTTAAAAGGTTGTAATTTTTAAAGCAATAGCATTGGGTTTAGATACAAATTTACATATTATTGGACGAGATTCATAATTTTAGATGGTGATTAAGGTATAGGGAGTTAGTCGGAAATTATCCTAAAGCTTACAGTATAGTACAGGATGCATGATAGAATGAACGATTATATATTTGTTTTGTTGGGAGAATTGACTAGTTTTCGGAAGAAATTTAGAGATGAATTCTTTTTTGATGAATCTCAATAACCCTTAATCTTAAATTATACATAAAATAAAATAGTACTAGATGAAAGTCAAAACGTTTAAGCATGTAGATTATCTTTGGGATGACCAAAAAGCAGCCGAAATAGGAAATGACCAAGTAGAATTGTTTTTGTATCGCTCTAATATCTTAGGAGCTGATCTTAGAATTACAAACTACGGAGGTGGTAATACAAGTTGTAAGACCATCGAGCGCGATCCTTTGACTAATGAAGAGGTTGAGGTAATGTGGGTCAAAGGCTCTGGAGGAGATATAGGAACTCTGACTAGATCTGGTATAGCAGGTTTGTATACCGATCGTTTGAGAGATTTGAAAAAAGTTTATGGTGGATTAGAAGATGAAGACCGTATGGTAGGACTCTTTAATCACTGTATTTATGATTTGGACAGTAAAGCACCTTCTATTGATACACCTTTGCATGGTTTGCTTCCTTTTAAGCATATAGATCACCTACATCCAGATGCCTTAATCGCGGTAGCAGCAGCAGCAGATAGTGAGAAGGTAACCAAAGAGATTTGGGGAGATACTATGGGATGGGTGCCTTGGCAACGACCAGGTTTTGATTTGGGATTACAGTTAGAGAAGTGTCTTGCTGATAATCCTGGTATCCGTGGTATTGTTCTAGGTAGTCATGGATTGTTTACTTGGGCAGACACCTCTTATGAGTGTTATATGAATAGTTTGGAAGTTATTGAAATGGCTTCTGATTATATCGAGAAAAAAATCGCTGAAAAAGGTAGCGTTTTTGGAGGTCAGAAAGTAGAAAGTTTGCCAAAAGAAGAGCGTTTGGATAAAGCAGCTCAGTTAATGCCTACATTGAGAGGCTTGGCGTCTTCTGAGAACCGTATGATCGGACATTTTACAGATACTGATGTCGTTTTGGAATATATCAATAGTAATGATTTGGAGCGTTTGGCTCCTATGGGAACTTCATGTCCTGATCATTTCTTGAGAACTAAAATACAGCCGTTGGTATTAGATTTGGATCCAAAAGCGGATTTGAGTGATGCGGATGAAGTATTGAAATTGTTGACACCAGCATTTGAGCAGTATCGTGAAGAGTATGCTACTTACTACAATACTTGTAAGAAAGATAATAGCCCGGCTATGCGGGATCCAAACCCAGTGATTATTATTTATCCTGGAGTAGGAATGTTTAGTTTTGCAAAAAACAAACAAACCACAAGAGTTGCGAGTGAGTTTTATATCAACGCAATTAATGTAATGCGTGGAGCAGAAGCTATTACTTCGTATACTTCATTGCCAAGACAAGAAGCATTTGATATCGAGTATTGGTTATTGGAAGAGGCAAAATTACAAAGAATGCCAAAAGAACAGCCATTATCAAGAAAAGTAGCAGTAGTGACTGGTGCTGGTGGTGGTATTGGAAAGGCTATTGCTGATAAATTAGCTGCTGAAGGTGCAAATGTAGTTTTGACAGATATTGCAGAAGATCGCTTGAAAGAAGCAAACGCAACATACAAAAGTGATGTATCAACATATGCAGTTTGTAATGTGACAGATGCAGCTTCGATTGAACAAGCTTACAAAAAAGCATGTTTGGAGTTTGGAGGAGTAGATATTATCGTGCATAGTGCAGGACTTGCTATTTCTAAACCATTGGGAGAAACCTCTGAAAAAGATTGGGATATCTTACAAGACGTTTTGGTAAAAGGACAATTTGAATTAGCAAAGCAATCTGTAGCCATTATGCGTAAGCAAGGTTTAGGAGGAGATTTTATTAGTATTGCTAGTAAAAATGGATTAGTATCTGGACCAAATAATGTTGCTTATGGTACGGCAAAAGCTGCACAACAGCATATGGCACGTTTATTAGCAGCAGAGCTAGGTGGTGATCATATCCGTGTAAATACAGTGAACCCTGATGGCGTAATTGTAGGAAGTAAGATATGGGAAGGTGACTGGGCAGCAGGTAGAGCAAAAGCGTATGGAATTACGGTAGAAGAATTACCTGCACACTATGCAAAAAGAAACTTGTTGAATGAAATTATTTACCCGCAAGATATCGCAAATGGTGTATTTGCTTTGGTAGGTGTTTTGGATAAAACAACAGGAAATATTATTAATGTAGATGGTGGAATGGCTACTGCATTTGTGAGATAAGTTATTGAATTAGTGAAAAGAAACTTCTGTAGATAACAATTCGATTTTCTATAGGAGTTTCTTTTTTATTAAGATCGCAAGCGCTTTCTTATTCCGATTTTATACCTTTATGTTTGTGAGTGGGTTTAATATTCTGATGTAGAATAGGTCCACTCATACTTATATAACAAAAACACAAAAAATATACGTCTCTTGATTCTTCGAGGATGTTTTTAATTTTACTTCAGATGAATATTAATAAAGATCAATTACAAGATATAAACAATAAAAATGCAACTGCGCATAATGAGCATTTTGATTTCTTAGGAAATCAGTTGTCCAAAAAAGGGAACGATGTGCAGAAAATTGTCGATCGTTTGTCCGATTTTCAAGTTGCTATTCCAAGTTGGGCTTTAGGAGCTGGAGGAACGCGTTTCGGTCGTTTTGGTTTCCAAGGAGAACCTTCTAATTTAGAACAAAAAATTGAAGATATTGGGCTTATTCATAGTTTGACACAAACTGCTGGAGCTGTGTCATTGCATATTCCTTGGGATGTACCTAATGATTACAATGCAATCAAAGAATTAGCCGCAGCTAATGACATTTTATTTGATGCAGTAAACTCTAATACTTTTCAAGATCAAAAAAATGCAGCAGAGAGTTATAAGTTTGGTTCTCTAAGTAATACAAGTCAGGCGGTTCGTGAACAAGCGATTGCACATAATATAGATGTTATTAATATTGGTAATAAACTAGGTTCAAAAAGCTTAACAGTATGGTTGGCTGATGGCTCAAGTTTTCCAGGACAGAACAACTTCCAAACAGCATTACAAAACACGCAGAATAGTCTTAAGGATATCTATGCTAGTTTGCCAGATGATTGGAAATTGTTTATTGAATATAAACCTTATGAGCCTAATTTTTACAGTACTGTAATTCAAGATTGGGGTACCTCGTTTATGTTGGCAAATGAATGTGGAGATAAGGCATATACTCTTGTAGATTTAGGACACCATCTTCCTAATACAAATATTGAGCAAATTGTTTCTACACTTATGCTTAAAGGTAAACTAGGAGGTTTCCACTTTAATGACAGTAAATATGGAGATGATGATTTAACAGTGGGTAGTATAAAGCCATATTCATTATTCTTGATATTCAATGAATTGGTTTATGGAATGGAAAATAATTCACAAAATCCATATCCAGCATGGATGATTGATGCAAGTCACAACATCAAAGATCCTTTAGAAGATATTATACAATCTTTGGAAGCTATTCAGGAGGCATATGCAAAGGCGTTATTGATAGATCAAAATGCATTGCGTCAGGCACAGAGCGAAAACGATGTGGTAAAATGCCAGGAAATACTTCAAGGAGCTTACCGTACAGATGTACGACCATTGTTAGAACGAGCACGTTTGAATAGAGGAGGTGCATTGAGTCCTATTGATGCCTATAGAGCGTTACAAGTACGTGAGCATCTTATTGAGCAACGTGGAGTGAATGCTGTTGCCTCAGGACTTTAATTTTTAAATATGAAAAAAGTTACTGCAGTCTTTGATATCGGAAAAACAAATAAGAAATTCTTTCTTTTTGATAAGGATTTCAAAGAAGTATATCGTGAGTATACGCGTTTTGAGGAGATTAAGGATGAGGATGGACATCCCACAGAAGATTTAGCCTCGTTGCAAACTTGGCTCAAAGAGGTATTTGATCGTATCTTACATGCAGAGAAGTTTGATATCAGAGCAATCAACTTTTCTACCTACGGTGCTAGTTTTGTTCATCTAGATGATAATGGCGAGGTGTTAACACCCTTGTATAATTATACAAAAGAATTAGATCCAAGTATTATAGAATCTTTTTACAAAGACTATGGTCCAGAAATGGATTTTGCAGTGCAGACTGGAGCAAATAATGCAGGAATGCTGAATTCTGGAATGCAATTGTATTGGTTGAAAAAGACAAAACCAGAGATTTTTAAGAAGATAAAATACTCCCTTCATTTACCTCAGTATATAAGTTACATTTTTACAGGTATTCCGGTCAGTGAGCATACAAGTATTGGATGTCATACAGCCCTCTGGAATTATCAGAAAAAAGACTATCATGATTGGGTTTATAAAGAAGAAATAGACAAAATATTACCTCCGATTGTTTCATCAGAGACTAGTATAAATATGAATTATAATGGAAAACGCATCAAAATAGGTGTCGGTATTCATGATAGTTCTTCAGCTTTACTACCATATATTAGAAGTATTAGGAAGAAATTTATTTTAGTATCAACAGGTACTTGGAGCATTTCTTTAAATCCTTTTACAGAAAATTTGCTTTCAGCAGAAGATGTTAGTAATGATTGTATTAATTATATGCGAATTAATGGGAAACCGGTCAAATCTGCACGACTTTTTCTAGGAAATGAGTATAAACTACAAGTAGATGAGCTGTCAGAGCGATTCGGTGTTGATAAAGATTATCATAAAAAATTGAAGTTTGATTACGCAACTTTTTATGAAATAAATAAAGATTTTGAGTATCAGTTTGCTTGGAAAGGTTTTAAAACCGAAACTATGCCAGCCGAAACTAAAGTTTCTTATGATACATTTGAAGATGCATATCATCATTTTATGATTGAGCTAGTTCAGGTACAGGTAGAGAGTATAAAAGCAGCAAAAGGAGCAGAGTCTATTGATCGTTTATATGTCGATGGTGGATTTAGTGATAATGATATATATGTCACTTTGTTAAGTCATTATCTGCGTAAAATGAAATTGCGTACTACAGATGCCTCTTTGGGGTCTGCATTAGGTGCGGCAATTGCAATATCAGATACAAAATTGAATTCAAAATTTCTAAAAAGAAATTATTCTTTGAAGAAACATGTTCCCTTTATTGCAAAATAAAAGGGAATTAGAAAATGAATGTAACTGATTAATTTATATGGTGTAGAATTAGAAGTTTTGAAAAAGATTAAGCAAATAGTCTCAGTTATTAGTGGAGATATGGATCCAAAATGATCACTTCCAATATGATTGAAGATTATTTGCTTTAAAAAAAAAATATGGCAGTAGAAGACTTTAATACAAAGTATCCGTCAATGGAAGATTTGCGGAATAAAGCAAAGAAGCGGATACCACGATTTGCATTCGAATATTTGGATGGAGGATGTAATGAAGATGTCAATTTACATCGTAATACGGCTGATTTGCGTGAAGTGCAGCTAAAACCAGAATATCTTAGGAGTTTTGGTGGTTCAAGTATGAAAACCAAACTATTTGGAGTTGAGTACGATGCGCCTGTTGGAATTGCTCCTGTAGGTTTGCAGGGATTGATGTGGCCAAACGCTCCAGAGATTTTGGCAAAAGCAGCGCATAAGCATAATGTTCCATTTATTCTGAGTACGGTAACTACAAGTAGTATTGAGCGTATTAGTGAGCTTACAGAGGGTAAAGCTTGGTTTCAATTGTATCATCCAGCAGAAAATCGTTTGAGAGATGATATCATCAAGCGAGCCGAAGCAGCAGAATGCCCAGTTTTGGTAATTCTTTGTGATGTGCCTACTTTTGGGTTTAGACCAAGAGATATTCGAAATGGATTAGCAATGCCTCCCAAAATGTCTGTTTCTAATATCTTGCAAGTATTTGGCAAGCCTAGTTGGGCATTGAATACATTGAGATACGGTCAACCAAATTTTGAAACATTAAAACCGTACATGCCAAAAGGTTTGGATCTGAAACAGTTGGGTAAGTTTATGGATCAAACTTTTTCTGGTAGGTTGAATGAAGAGAAAATAAAGCCAATTCGTGATATGTGGAAAGGTAAAATTGTTTTGAAAGGTGTCGCTTCTCATGCGGATACGGAAGAAGCAATTCGTCTAGGATTAGATGGTATTATTGTCTCAAACCATGGAGGGAGACAACTAGATGCAGGGGAGTCTACGATCAAACCTCTGGCAACTATTGCCGAGAAATATGGAGATAAGATTGAAGTAATGGTGGATAGTGGATTACGTTCTGGACCAGATATCGCAAGAGCGATGGCTACTGGAGCCAAATTTACATTTATGGGGCGTTCATTTATGTATGGAACAGCAGCATTAGGAACTCAAGGTGGGAATCATACCATCCAGATGCTCAAAACACAATTGCAACAGGTTATGGAGCAACTGTGTTGTGAGAAAATTGAAGATTTTCCTAATCATTTGATCAGATAAAATAGGTGAGGAGTAAAAAAAACAGCTCCCTAGTTTTCGCAAAAGGAAGATAATGGAGGTGTTTTTAATTTTGGAAATAACATAAAGAACAAATCAATTAACTAAAAGAACTAATGAGTCAGAATAGCATAGAGGCAGTAGAAGAGGTCACAAGTGGAGAATTTGAAAGAACTCCAGTACCAGGCTCAAGATTAAAAGGCTGGAAATCCTTTTTGGGAATGTATGCAGGGGAGCATGCAGCCGGTACTGAATTTATGATTGGTCCATTATTTTTAGCAGCAGGGGCCAGTTTAAAAGATTTAATACTAGGGTTATTAATAGGTAATATTCTAGCAATTCTAACTTGGAGATATTTAGTGGCTCCTATCGCTGTATCTAGTAAGCTAACCTTGTATTACCAATTAGAAAAAATAGCTGGAAAGCATTTAGTGAAAATCTATAATGTTGTTAACGGTGTACTCTTTTGCTTTTTGGCAGGTGCCATGATTACCGTTTCTGCAAGTGCCGTTGGAATTCCTTTTGGTGTGAGTTTTTCGGTTCCTGAAAGTATTTTTGGTCTAAGTAGTCCTGCTTTTTCGGCTATTGTTATTATGGTTGGTTTGGTGATGGCAATTGTAGCAGCAGCCGGATACAATACGGTATCTAAATTTGCAAATATTGCAGCGCCGTGGATGATTATCGTGTTTGCGGCATGTGGATTGGCTGCATTGTCTCAAATGGGAGTTGACTCATGGGATAGCCTTATAAGCGAATGGGATAAAGGTGTCAGTGTTGTACAAGCCGCAAAGGGTAAAGTAGACTTTGGCTTTTGGAAAATTGTGATTTTTTCATGGTTATGTAACGCCGCTATGCATTTTGGAATGGCCGATTTAACTATTATGCGTTTTGCCAAAGATAGCCGTGCAGGATGGGGACCATCTATAGGAATGTTTTTGGGACATTACATGGCATGGATATGTGCTTCTTTTATGTTGGCAGCACAAATTAAATTGACAGGAGATATTTCTGCGAACCCAGGAGCTTTAGCGTGGAGTGCCGTAGGTTGGACAGGGATTATATGTGTAATCGTTGCCGGTTGGACAACAGCTAATCCTACAATTTACCGAGCAGGTCTTGCTTTTCAAAGTTTATTCTCTCCCAAAGCAAAAGCCTATTCAGGCGTAATTTTGGCTGGTGCAATAGCTACTATAGCGGGTGTTTTTCCGGCCTTGTCGAGTAAGTTACTTGATTTTGTAGGTCTTTATGGAACTATTTTAGGCCCTATGGGAGGTGTTATTTTTGTAAATCATTACCTTGCAAAAAAGATGAGCTTTACACAAGATTATGCAGACGAAAAAGGATCTAGTTTCAATATAGCCGTTTTGTTAGCTTGGGTTATTCCTGTAGCTTTAGGTATGTACTTTATTTTTGCAAAAGGTGTATTCCCAGCTTACGCAGTAATACCTTGTTGGATTGCTTCTAGTGTATTATACGTACTTATTATGAAACTTCAAAAATCTTAAATTATGAAAATACTAAAATTAATTAGTGGTCTATCAATAATCGTTTTAATATTGTTGGTGAGTATACTTTCATTTTTAGGTATTGTAGAAGTATCTAATATGAAAATGAGTATGTTAATTGGTACCATATTATGGTTCGCTAGTACTCCTTTTTGGTTAAAAGAAGATTAACATGTAAAAATAAAATTTGTAGTGATTTATAGGATATGATAATGTCTTAACTACTGAGATATTTTAATAATATAATTTTGTCTAGTTCAAAAATAGGATCATCGAGGTAAAATGGAATTTATGCTGGTTGTTGATGTTTTATGAAGTTTAGAGATTAATGTCATTTTATATCATTATACAAATTCAAAGTATTTTTTTGTACTCTTTTATGAGTTGAATTATCAACTTTTTAGGCCTTGTATAGGTCCAATCATTCAAAAGAGGTTATCCATGAAAGGATAGCCTCTTTTTTTTGTGCATGCCCAGTAAAAGGGCATCTCTAATATTGCACTTTTATATCAACCTGTGTTCGATTATTAAAACAAACAAATTTGATTTGTATTTTGCGTTGGAAATTTGATTTGAGGTTTTTTAGGCAGAAAACTATAGGCAATAAGTCCAGAGACCATATTGCTAAGGAAATTACCGAAACTTCTGTGTCTAGAATGTTCAACTTGGCAAATATTTTTCAACGCATCATTTACAGTTTCAATTACGGATTTTTTTCTCAAAAGGATTTTGTATGATAAAGTCATTAAGGGGTTCTTCATATTGTTTTTCATGTTGGTAATTAGCTGGATTCGATCAATAAACAGCATTTTTACTAAGTCTTTTCCGATATAGTCTTTATCGGCAAAAAGTTTTCCAAATATTTTATCTAGGCAGCGTTTTTGTTTTAGAGGTGTTCTATCATCATCACTAGCTTGTGTGATGGTAAAAGTTAGTATTTCGCCCTTATCGTTGATCACAATAGGTAATTTAAAACCGTAGAACAGGCAAAGGGATCATAGAATTATTGAAGAAATTCTTTTCGCAATTAAAGATTTAAGTTATATTTATTTTTGAATATTCATTAGGTTCTTTTGTAATCATTAATTTTTTAATATCAAAAAAATGAAAAAAACTACATTATTTGGTGTTGCACTAAGTATATTTATTGCAATGCTAATACCATCATGCGAGGCAGAAAAAAGCGCAATTTACTTAGAAGACTCTGCTCCTGATCCTAAACAAGAATCAATTATTGAAGAGGGAGTTACTTATTATAAGGCGAATTCAACTACTCCGGTTGATAGAAATAAAGAGTTAGAACACTTAATTATGAATGCCTATCACACTATTTTTGATGATACAAAAAAGGAAGTCTATTTGCTAAAAAATGAAATGGAAGAAAAAGCATTCTTTGCTTCTCATACTGATTTTCTTAATGAAGATATCGAAGAAAATTATGCTAAAAGTAAACCACCTCATAAGAATGTTACTAAAGCTAGAAATATTATTAAAAAGAGTCATTTTATAAGAGTTTTTTCTAAAATAGAAGTGAGCAATGGAAAAGAACTTCACCACCATGGAAAGGCGATTAAAGATTACGGAAAAGCACGAAGTTGGGACGCGGTTACGATACCGAAAAAAGGTAGTGGTAAAGAATCCCGGGTAAGAAATGAAATTCCAAATCATTACACTCAGTATAAAAATGATGAAATTTTGGCAGCAAACTTTTCTCCAAAGGATAAAACTATTTGTTTCTATTCTAAAAAGAATTATAAGGGAAAAAAGTTTTCTATTAAAGTGAAAAAAAAGAATGTAGCTACCGTACATAATAGAATTAAGTTCAATCCTTTATCTCATAAAAATATTTAATTTAAGGTATTATGAAATTTATAATAAAAATACTTACTGTTCTAATTTTAAATTTAATTCTGGCTCCGAACTTGTTTGCAACGGATAATGAATGTAGGTTTGAAGAGTTAGCAAATAAAGTAATTCATGATAAAGATGCCAAGTCTCTTATCAAGAACAAATTTGGATATACCATTCTTATAATGGCAGAAATGGCTGGTTCAAATGAAGACGAATCGCGCAAAAAATTTGAAAAGTTCAATTCTTCAACTGTTGATGAACAGAGGAAAATGTTGAGTAAAGAAAATCTTACTTTGTTTAATCAAATGAGATCAGAAATAACTCAATCAAGCAGAAATTTAATAGGTAAATATCCAGAAATATCAAATTTATCAGATCAAGAGGTGATTGAGTTTCAATCAAGTGTTGAAAATGCATTAATGTCAAGTAATTTTTTTAAATGTTTTGCTTCAGAAGCAGGAAAATTTGCATTATGCTGTGGTATTAAAGCGGCTGCAAGAGCGGCATTTGGAGTCTGTGTTCGTTTAGCTGTTGGAGCTGAAGCTGCTGCTGATATTGCAGCGCTTGCTGCTGCAATTCCAGAAGTAATGGCAGAATTTGAACCAGAAATAGCAGCTACAGGTCCTATTTGTAGATGGATCGTGGAAAATAAATTTTGGGTTTCTGGTCTTTCTGGATGTGTTACAAAATTTTTAGACGGAATTGTAGAATGTGCTGGGCTATAATAAGAATAAGTAGAATGGTTTTTATTAATGCTACTATTATTACTATGTATATTTAATTTTTTTTGAAAATAAGAAAAGCTATATATGTTATTTACTGGCAATAAAAAAATAATCAGATTAACTGATTATTAAGCAACGCAACTGTGAAAATTACCCTATAGCATAAACGCCGAATAAACCTAATTAGATTTATTCGGCGTTTATGCCTTTATGGACTATCTAGTGGAATGGAATACCTAGTTTAGTTGTGACGGTTTTATAAAGCTTTTGTCTTTAGAAAATGGGAAGAAGACAATTTGATTTAGAATTCAAGCATACTATTGTTGAGTTACTACTATCAGGAAAAACACTAAAGGAGATTTGTTTAGATTATTCACTGGGTGAGAGTATGGTAAGTAGATGGTGCCGTGAATATAGCACAGCTAGTGGTTCTTTAAAGAGTAAAGAGGCTATTACAGAAGAACAATTAGAATTAACGACATTGCGAAAAGAATTACGAGAAGTTAAAATGGAGCGAGATATCTTAAAAAAGGCAGTAAGCACCTTTTCCAAGAGCGACAAGTAAGATACCAGTTTATAGTTGATCACAAAGAACAGTATCCAGTCGAGAAGTTGTGTATGTATATGAGGGTTAGTAAAAACGCCTATTAATATTGGTTAAAGGTTTCCCCAAAGAAACGGCAGAAGTTATCCTTGCTTTATTTGAGACAGCGCATAAAAGCCCTGTTTATTAAAAGTAATGAAGTATATGAAAGTGTATGAATTCAAAAATCATTAGAAACCTGAGTTCGATTATTAAAACAAACAAATTTGATTTGTATTTTGCGTTGGAAATTTGACTTAAGGTTTTTTAGGCAGAAAACTATAGGCAATAAGTCCAGCGATCATATTGCTAAGGAAATTACCGAAACTTCTGTGTCTAGAATGGTCAACTTGGCAAATATTTTTCAACGCTTCATTTACTATTTCGATTACAGATCTTTTTCTCAAAAAGATTTTGTCTGATAAAGTCATTAAGGAGTTCTTTATATTGCTTCTGATATTGGTAATCAGCTGGATTACATCAATAAACAGCATTTTTGCTAAGTCTTTTCCGATATAGTCTTTATTGGCAAAAAGTTTTCCAAATATTTTATCTATGCAGCGTTTTTGTTTTAGAGTTCTATCATCATCACTAGCTTGTGTGTGATGGTAAAAGTTAAACTTTTGGTCAAAGAAGCATACTCAAAATCATTTTATAACTTGGTTTAGAAAGCATCTTTTGCTTTCCAAATTTCCCAAGATTTTTCGGCTTGTAGAATAAGCATTTGTAATCCATTACAAGTCGTACTTCCTCTTTCGACTCCTTTTTTTAGAAAAAGCGTTTCTGCTGGGTTGTAAATAAGGTCGTATAGAATATGGTTTTCTGTAAGATACTCATAAGGAATGTCCGGACATTGATCCACATTTGGATGGGTTCCCAGAGGGGAGCAATTAATAATAAGATGATGTGATGCTAATAGTTCTTTATTCAGGTCGCCATACGCAATTCTATTCTGATCGGTATCCGGTGTTCTTGAAACAAAGGTGTATGCAATATTCAAAGTTTTGAGTGCATAAGCTACAGCTTTAGAAGCACCACCTGTTCCCAGAATTAATGCTTTTTTTGTGCTGGGTTTTAGTAATGGTTCTAAGGAGTTTTTGAACCCAAAATAATCGCTGTTATATCCAATTAATTTGCCATTTTCCTGTAGTTTAATCACATTTACTGCACCAATGTTTTTGGCACTAGCATCAAGGGTGTCCATGAATGGGATTACATCTAATTTATAAGGGATTGTTACATTGAGACCCTTTAGGTTTTTCTCTTTTAGAACCTCAGAAAATTCTGCTATCGAAGGGATGTCAAAATTCTCATAAATGGCATTGAGTGATTCTGCGTTAAACTTTTCAGTAAAATGCCCTTTTGAAAAAGAATAGCTAATGTTTTTTCCTAATAATCCGTAACGATCCATTGTGTATATTTTGAGTGTTTTTTAGTGAAATACTGTTGGTTGTGTTTAATCTTTGATAGATTTTCTTCTTTGTTTTCCGTACAATTCTAAGCCCAGAACGATCCCAATGCCAAATAGTATGTAGAAAATTGCAAAATAGGTTTCTTGCTGTGTCATATCAGGAAAAAATCGATTATAGTTGTCTAAGATTTGATTTCCATGAGCATCTAGTATTATATTGCCAATACTATCCGTTTTGAATACTTTGTTTTTCCAAGGCCATACAACTCCTAATGAACCTGTGATAAACCCAATTATTAGGGCAAAGGTTGCGCTTTTGAAATGTTTTAAAACATAACCCAAAATATGAGATAAGGTGACTAGGCCAACAACGGATCCGAGACTAAAAACAATCAGTACTTTGAGTAGACGCATGGTCTCAGTATTTGCAACAAAGGAAAAATTACCTTGGAGCGTCATCGTAATAACATCAAACAATGAATTGACGGAGTCTACAAGTAGTAGGACATAGTTACCTAATAAAATCAGGATAAAAGAGCCAGATAATCCAGGTAATGTCATGCCAGAAACACCAATAATACCACAGAAAAAAACAAACCATAGATTGTCGTTTTCTCTAGCCGGTTCTAAAATACTTATCAAGATACCTATAAATGTACCTAGGATGATGAAACCAATATTTTTTTTGCTCCAATCGGTAAAATCTTTGATAATATAATAAATAGAACCAATGATCATTCCAAAGAAACAGGACCAAACATAGAGTTCGTAGTGTACTATAAGGTAATCTAAAAGTTTGGAGACGCTGAAATAGCTGATAACCATTCCTAAAGTTAATAGCCCCAAAAAGCGCCCATTGATATAATGAAAAAAGCTGTTGAATTTAAAGCGAAGTAGTAGTTGCAGTGATTTTGCGTTAAAACGTTGCAAAGAACTAATGAACTCTTCATAAAAACCAGCAACAAAAGCTACAACACCCCCAGAGACTCCGGGAACTTTATTCGCAGCACCCATAGCAAGACCTTTGATAATCAGTAATAAACGGTCGGTAAAGGATCTGGTGTTGCTGCTAGACATTTTATTTAGGCTTTTTTGAGATTGGCAAGTTTTTCAAGGCTAATAATCACCAAAAAGCCAACAATCATTAACCCTACAGCAAATACTAGTTGGCTATCACCCTCATAGCTACTAGGAAGAATTGATTGTTCTTTTAGAATAAAAACTTTGTCTTCGATTATTTTCGAGTCCAAAACTTTTTTCCAAGGCCAAATTTTGTTTAGTGATCCCAAGACAAAACCTGTGAGTCCTGCAAGAGTAATATTTTCATGATTTTTGAAAAGCCATTTGAGTACGCGAGAGAAACTAAGAAGACCAGTTACGGCACCTAGACCGACTAAAATTATGGTTTTGATATCAAAATGGTGAACCGCATCCAGAATGGTTTTGTATGATCCTAATAGTACTAAGATAAATGCTCCTGATATACCGGGTAGAATCATGGCGCAAACTGCTACAGCTCCTGATAAAAATAAAAACCAAAGACTATTACCCGAATTCAAAGGTGGTAAAATAGTAATGTAATATGCAAGTCCTGCGGCAATAAGTATTGTTAGGACACTTACAGGATTCCATTTTTTGATTTGTTTTCCAATAAACAAAACACTTGCTAATACTAAGCCAAAGAAGAACGCCCAAACTAATATGGGATGATTCTCTAGGAGATAGCGGGTTAATTTCATGAGACTAAAAATGCTAATTGCTATTCCGGCAAGTAGGGCTACCAAGAAATTTCCATTTAATTGTTCCCAAGCTTTGGCAATACCCTGCTTTTTCCAAGTGGTAAGCAATGAAAAGTTGAGATCACTGATAGAAGTGATCAATTCTTCATAAATTCCTGAAATAAAAGCAATTGTTCCTCCAGAAACTCCAGGAACTACGTCTGCAGCTCCCATTGCAAGCCCTTTAAGGGTAATGATTAGATAATCTTTTAGTGTTCTATGCATTTGCGTTTATGCTATTTGGTCTAGTCATTAAAAACACAAAAATATAGAATTATGAAGCATTTAACATGACAAATATCAGAAACTTCCCAAAGACGTGTGTTCGTTTATGCGCAAGCTTATTTTTTGTGACGAATTATGGCGTTTTGTACCAGAGGAGATTGAAATTCGTTTGGAAACAATTCTTCTAAGATAATAACAAATTCATGGTCGAGTTTCAAAGCATTTTCTAAATGGAAAAGGCCTTTTTCATAAACTTGTTGCATCAAAAATAGTCCTGCTAAACGGAATTCAATTTCGGTGTTTTCTGGATAGAATTCTATAGCCTGAAAAAGATTTTTGATAGCGGCTTCATGTTCCCCTAAGGTTTTTAGTAAATCAGAACGATTTAGCCAAGTTTCTAATTCATAATTTCCTAATTCGAGTGTTTTCCTATAGCCGCGTTCAGCTTCTTCAGTGTGTCCAAGTCTAAGGTTTATTTTGGCATAGCTCTTCCAGTAGGCTACGTTTTCACTATCTATATTTATGGCTTTATTGATATGATATAGTGCTTTTTGATAATCATGCTTGCGTACATAAAAATCAGTTATAGCAATCCATCCTTTGTCGAGAAGAGGATCTTCATGAACTGTTTTTGAATAATGGTCTATAGCCAACTCATCGTTCCCTAATTTTTCGTAGCATTTTCCAATTCGTAATAAGGCAAAAGAGGTAGGGTCATCAAGTTCTAATGTGATACGATAGTTTTCTATAGCTTCTTGATACCTAGCGAGCTTTTCTAGTACTTTTCCTTTTTCTAGATATGCACCAATAAAATACTCATCACTTATGACCGCAAAGTCAAAAGCTGTAAGCGCTTCTTTATAGGCATGAATGTCCATGTATTGTTTTCCAATTTGATGCCAAGCAACTTCACTGTACGGGTTTTTATTAATAAAGATATTGAGGTAATCAATGGCTTCTTGGTGTTGTTCTAGAAAATCGAAACAATAGATCATGTTATAAAGTGCAGAATAGTCTTCTTGATCTTGCTCAAGACATTTCATGAAATTAACCTTTGCATTTTCAAAGTCATCCATGAATAAATATTCCATTCCAATAAGGGAATAGATATCCGAAGTGTCATCAGTATATTCAAGTGCAGTACTTAATAACTCAATTGCTTTGAGGTGTTGATTTTGTTTAGAAAAAATATTTGCTTTTTGGATGTAAATCTCTTCATTTTCGGGTTCTAATGCATGTAATTGTGCAAGCATTCTGTCTGCTTTGTCGAGTTGGTCTTCAAAGACCAATACTTCTACTTCAAGTAGTTTTAAGTTTACAGACGATGGGTGTTGCGATAATCCCAATGAAATGGCTCGCTTTGCTTTGGCAATTTTTCCATTTTCTAAATAATGATGGATAATATTTTCAAACTCATCAGAATCGAAAAATATGACGTTATTAGAACGTAACATAGATTCGTATCGCGTGAGCGGAAAATTTCTATCGTCGCCATGGCTTAATTGCATATAGAATTGGTTAAGTTGTTATCACAATATCCAAAAATACTCTTTTCTTTCTAGTAAAAAGAAGTTCTTTTTCTGTTAATTAAAATAATTATTGTTCTTGAGTTTTTTGGGATATTAAATTTATTGTTGTTAACAAAATAATTAACAAAACCTATTCCAATATACATTATTTGTCAGTAGGAATAGTGTTCAGAATAGTTAAAATTTGCTCACATCCTATTTTTATCTCTTCTTCAGAGATGGTAAGGGGAGGGGTAATACGAATGGCTAGTGGTTCAAAAAGTAGCCAAAAAAGGATTAATCCCTTGTCTTTGCAGCTTAGTATGATTTTGTTGGTAATTTCTGCAGATGGAGTTATGAGGGCTAGCATAAGTCCGATACCTCTAATCTCTTTTATTAGGGGATGTTTTAGGTATTTTCTAAATAGCTGTTCTTTTTCTAGTACGGCTGACATTAAGTCACTTTCTGTAATTTCTTGTAGTGTCGCAAGACAGGCCGAAGCAATAACTGGATTACCGCCAAAGGTAGTGATATGTCCAAGTTTTGGTTGGTCCTGTAGTTGTTCCATCATGGCTGATGAAGCGGTAAAAGCACCAACAGGTAATCCACCTCCCATACCTTTGCCCATGACTACAATGTCAGGAATTATGTCGAAATTCTGAAAACCAAATAGTTTTCCGGTTCTGCCAAAGCCTGGTTGTATCTCATCTAAAATAAGCAAAGCGCCTACCGCAGTACAACGTTGACGTACTTTTTTTAGATATTCGTTTTTTGGAGTGATAAAGCCTGCACCCCCTTGGATCGTTTCTAGTATTACACCAGCTGTTTGAGTTGTAATTTGTAGTAAATCTGCTTCATTATTGAAATTGATGAAAGATACATCTGGTATTAAGGGACGGAAAGCTTGTTTTCTTTCTTCGTACCCCATGACACTCATAGATCCCATTGTATTGCCGTGATAAGCTTTGTTGGCTGCAATGATTTGGCTTCTTCCAGTGACTCTTCGCGCCAGTTTGAGCGATCCTTCTATGGCCTCGGTACCAGAATTGGTGAGGTATGTTTTTTCTAACGGATGTGGTAGATGTTGAGCTAGTAATTTGGTTAATGCCACAGGAGATTGTTGAATGTACTCTCCATAGACCATTACATGGAGGTATTTGTCTAATTGCTCTTTGATAGCGTTTAGTACTCTTGGGTGACAATGTCCAAGAGTACAGGCGGATACCCCAGCAACAAAATCTAAATGTTTATTGCCTTCAGTGTCGTAGATATAAGATCCTTTTGCATGAGAAACCTGCATCCCTAATGGATGAGGGGTGGTTTGCGCTTGATATGTAAAGAAGTCTTTTTTCAAAATCTTATAAAAATATACGAATAAAATGAATGCAGAACTATAGTATGGGTTCTTGTAAAAGATGAATCAAGAAACTGTATCTAATTTTTTTGAAAATCCATCTATCTCAATAGTTACTTGATTGCTAATGGTTAATTTATTGTGATTTGAGAATGCTAATTTTCTTACTCTACTTTTGGTGTTGTCGAGGTTTTTTTATCTATTTCGGTACTTTTTTTAGCGTCCTTATAATCTTTAGCTTCTAATCGAGATTCTTCAGAGCCCTTTTCTTCTAAGCGCTTAATGGTTTCCTTGTCAAAAAAATCTTCATCTTCTTCTGGTAACGGTAATCCTTGTATTTTGGTTAATATAGGTGGTTTTTCTCCTCTGAATAAATCAGCCTTGGATATGATCTTTTCGTCACCACGCCATTTAAGACCAGACAATTCTCTTGCCTCGGGAGGCAACTCCGATTCGGGGTACAGTGTTCCTGTTACTTGTTGGTAATAGTATACATCATTAATGGCACGATCTTCAAATAATACACGAATACTACTTGATATGACTTTGTTAATCCCTATTAATTCTTGTTCGTCATTCCTTTGATATACGATTGTCTCTGTGTTTTTGTCTATGTCAACTTGGTATAATTCATTGTCGCGGAATTGGCCATATAGAATTTTACCCTTTACTTGATTGTAACCTTCTTTGAGGGTGTCCTGTTGCACCATGAATGAATTTTCGTAGACCTTCAGTGAATCCAGTTTTTCGGTTTCTTTGTTGGTGATAAGCATGATGGTATCTCCTGTAAGTTGACTGCGTTGAGCCCAAAGAATCGGGTTGGTAAGGAGTTTGGTGTAGCCTGTAGTTTGATCTACATGAATAGAATCAGATTTGCCACTCATGTTTTTTTTAAAAATCCGGACATCATAAAACCCTCTGAGGATTCTCTTTTCGGGTTTTCCGGTAACCATTAATGTATCACTATGTATGTAAACAGAGTCCTGTTCTTGTTTGGTGATTGCTAGGGCTCTTTTGGTGATGAATAGGGAGTCTTTAGCTTTGAAAACTTCTGCATAGTGTCCCTTGATAAGGCTGTTGTTGGCAGTGTCTAGTACTTTGATATTATTGGTTGCAGAAGCAAATTGTTCTGCACTGTTGTAGAAAATACTATCTCCGTAGACTGTACGATTGTCGTAATCAACCTTAGCATTTTTTACGGCATAGCCTACTTGTGTTTTTGTGTCGTAGAATCCTCTTTCGCAATAGAGTACGCTTTCTTCTCCTTTGACTGTCGAGGGGCCGTATACATAGGCGTATCCAGTATCTTGAAAATAATCGAGATGATCGGTGTTTACAATATTTTGGTCATTGGTGATTTCTACATCATTGTTAAGACGAAATTGTTTTTTCTCCATATAGTGACGCCCTATTTTACTTTTATAGGTGTTAGAGGAGTCTTTAATTACGCCACCACTTCTATAATATGCTTGTTGTCGTATGCGATCAAAAAATATGGTGTCGGTTTGCAGATTATATTGAGGTGTTTCTAGTTGTACATCTTGACTAGCATAGGCAAATTCTGTATTGCCGTTATATTCGGCATATTTGCTATCCATTGTGATGGTGTCACCTTGTTTGATTACGACATTACCAAAGGCTTTGGCAAAATTATCTTGTTTGTAGTAAATGGCTTGATCACACCATATCTCAATGCCTTTATGGGTCATATACACTTGTTTGTCGACCTTGGTCAGTATGGTAGCGCCAGGGAATTTATTCTCATCCATCAACATACGATCAGATTGTATATTAATAGGTTTTTCTTTTGGATCTTCTTCTTGAGAAAAAATACTGATGTAGCTCCAGAAAGTACTAATTAAACAGCATATAAGGGTGATATTTTTCAATGGATAATTTTTTATTCTAGATTATGTAATAGCTCTGCCAACGTTATTTATTACAAAATGTTTTTTGGGATACCAAAGTAAAAAAATTAATCTAGAAAATGGTATTGTTGGGCAGTTGATAGCGGCTTGTGTAGAAAAAAAGTATTAAAAAAAGAAAGCTCGATATATAATCGAGCTTTCTGCTTAGGTTGGTTGAACTTTGAATTTTCTAAAACAAAGTTGATCATATTCACATTTTGAAGTCTTTTTGTTCTTGAAATGGAGCTTTGAAAAATCTTTTTTTAAAAGAAACTTAAATCAATTAGCAAGACAAAATGCAATATAGAAGTGGTTCAAACTTTTTTTAAATTACTATCAAATAGCTTTTTTGCTCAACTTTCGTCTTTTTCTTAGCTCGTAGCCCTCCTACGAAGTGCAAAAAACACGGCGATTACTCAAAAAAATAGCTGTTTTTTTAGAATGAAAAAACGTTAAACCACTTCGGTGTAGGATTGGTTAGTTTTTGTTTTTTAATTTTTCTATAATCTCTTTCATATGATTTCCTGCTGCTTCTCTACCTCCAAGTCCATAAGAAAGTGCTACTGCTACGGCAATGGCTCCTAGTGTTAACCCAAAAGCAAGGTCGATGATACTGTTAGCGATTCCCATAGTCCGCAGGGCCATAGCAAAGAATAACGCCATAACAGCATATCGTATAATAGAAGCGATGAATTTATTGTTGTCAGCTTTGGATAGAATTCTGTGAATAATAGTGGCGATAAAATTTCCTATCACTAGAATCAATACACCAAATAATATTTGACCAGTAAGTGCAGATATGGTATTTAGTGTTTCACTAAGTTTTGCTAATTCTAATAGATCTACTGCGGTAATAATTCCAAAAAATACTAAAAAGAAATAAAGTAGATTACTTATTATCTTAGATAACGATTGCGAGTTACCCATAATAATGTCCAGTTGTAATTTTTCTGCTAGAATATCGGTATCCATGCTTTTTAGAAAATCGTGAACAAAATTAGTCAAATAGCGTCCTCCGATTACAAAAAGAGCAATAATTACAACAGCGCCTAATAGCTTCGGGACAAGACTCATAATACTATTGAGAACATTATTTGCAGGATTCGTAATAACTGTAAGATTCAGGATATTCAGTGCTTGAATAAGAAAAGGGATGAAGATTACAATGAATAGAACTTTGGTGATAATATTTATTAGTTTGTCAGTGTCTTTAAATCCTGTTTTTTCTGCTAGTTTGTCAATAAGATTCCCTGCTAAAGCTACAAGATTAGATATAATTTTGGCAATGATATATCCTACAAAGCCTACAACTCCTGCTGCTGCTATATTCGGAACGAATGTGAGAAACTCATTGAGCATATTTTTTATAGGGTCAAGGACTTGACTAATGCCCATGATTTCAAGAACGGTTAGCGATACTACGATCATGATGAGGTAGTAAGCAAAACTTGATATGAGTTTATTGATTTGGATCTCTTTAGCATTTTCTCCCATTAATGTAGTGTCCCATTTTGATTTGGATAAGAGTTTGTGAATAATTCTTTTTATAAATTTTGCAATGAGCCACCCTAGGAGTAGTACTAACAGTGCAAGCAAAATGGTTGAAAAATTATTTTTGAGACCTGTATAGAAAATAAAATTTTGAAGTTGTGAAGTGATTGCTTCCATGCTTAGATGTTTTAATTTTTATTGAAGGTATCGCATGTGCAGAAAAAATACGGTAAAGTTTAGGTTTTGGAAATAGGTAAATGGTTGAAAGAATCAAATATTTGATGAACTACCTTTTTTGTGACTTCGAGATAGAGGGAGTGTGATTTTAAAATTCAAGAATCTTTAATGATAGTTGCTAAAGAATTAATGGCACTGTTATTTTTTTATGCAAAAACACCGTGATTCTATTGCATCGTCTTAGTTATGGAATATGGACAAAATATTTAGATGAAAAAAGTACGGGTTAATATGCGATATTATATAGCTAATTTGATAGTGTTTAAATCCTCTTTGGTACTTTCTGCTTTTTTTGGGTAAAAAGGCCGTAGTTCTTTAATCTTTGTAGGGTATTTGGAGTTGTTTTTGAGTGTAGCTTATTGTCTCAATATTTTTGTGGTTGTTATACCATTTATCCTTTGAATTTACTGGGAATGAATTTTCTTTTTTCACTTTAGCTTCAGTATAAAAATAAACACCGCTAAGGCTATGCTTGATGTTGCTGTTGAAGCTGAAATAAAAAAATCTTAATTTTTCTTTCCGGCAAATTCAAACAACAACTGGTATTGTGCGGAACGGAAAAGATGGAAATGAGTTTAAAAATAAAAGAGACTGCCTTTTTTTTGACAGTCTCTTTTGTTCATCGTACTAGATACAAATATGTGCTATTCGTTATCTATGATTACCCATTCTCCTTTTTCTATTAAAGGGATGGCTTGTTTGTATTTCATGGATTTATTCTCTCCTGTCATTACGTGCTTGATACTCACTTTGTCGTTACGACCAATTTTGGGTTGATCTCTAGTGATGGTTTCTATAACCTGTTGTTGAGGTTGTGTCTGACCAGCTACGCGATTTTGTGCTGAGCGTTCATCCATATTTGGAATTTCCTCTTTAGAAGTTTCTAAGTTGTCTCTTTGTTGAACCTCTTGAGCTTCATGAACTTCATCGGTGCTTTGAGAAGGTAATTCACCTTTGAATAAAAATGAGATTATCTCTTTGTTAACTTCTTCAATCATTGATTTGAAAAGTTCAAAAGCTTCAAATTTATAGATTAACAAGGGATCTTTTTGCTCATGAACTGCGAGTTGTACACTTTGCTTCAGTTCATCCATTTTTCGCAAATGAGTTTTCCAAGCGTCATCAATGATTGCTAACGAGATGTTTTTTTCAAAGTCTGTAATTAGTTGTTTTCCTTGAGATTCATAAGCCTTTTCAAGATTAGTAACAACGTTCAGACTTTTCATGCCATCTGTAAAAGGAACAGCAATACGTTCAAAGTTGCTTTCTGGATCTTCGAATACTTGTTTGATTACAGGAAATGCCATTTCGGCATTACGAGACATCTTTTCTTGATAGTGTTCATATGCTGCCTTGTAGACTTTTCCAGCAATACTTTGAATATCCATTTTGTCAAAGTCATTTGCAGATATTGGACTACTCATGGAGAAATAGCGAATCAGTTCGAATTCAAAATTCTTGAAATCATTCGCATTTTTATTGCCTTCTGTGATTATTTCTACAGTATCGTAGATCATATTAGCAATATCCACACGTAAACGTTCTCCAAATAGTGCGTGATAGCGACGTTTATAGACAACTTCACGTTGTGCATTCATGACATCATCATATTCTAACAAACGTTTACGAACACCAAAGTTATTTTCTTCAACTTTTTTCTGTGCACGTTCTATAGATTTTGAAATCATTCCATGTTGGATCACTTCACCTTCTTTGAGACCCATTCGGTCCATCATTTTTGCGATACGTTCAGATCCAAATAAACGCATAAGATTATCTTCTAATGACACGTAGAACTGAGAGCTTCCTGGGTCACCTTGACGACCTGAACGCCCACGTAACTGGCGATCTACTCGACGTGAATCATGACGTTCTGTTCCAATGATAGCTAAACCACCAGCTGCTTTGACTTCGTCAGAAAGTTTAATATCTGTTCCACGACCAGCCATATTGGTAGCAATTGTTACAACACCTGGGTTTCCTGCTTCAGAAACAATATCGGCTTCTTTCTTGTGTAGTTTTGCATTTAGGACATTATGAGGGATTTTTCGAATCGCTAGCATACGACCTAAAAGCTCTGAAATCTCTACCGATGTTGTACCAATTAGTACAGGTCTATTTGCCTGAGAAAGTTGTACTACTTCATCAATAACAGCATTGTACTTTTCACGTTTTGTTTTGTATACTAAGTCATCTTTGTCTTTTCTTGCAATCGGGCGATTGGTTGGGATTTCAATAACATCTAATTTGTAGATTTCCCAAAGTTCTCCCGCTTCTGTAACCGCTGTACCTGTCATACCTGATAGTTTGCGATACATACGGAAATAATTCTGTAAGGTTACGGTAGCAAAAGTTTGCGTAGCATCTTCGATGGTTACGTTTTCTTTGGCTTCTATGGCTTGGTGTAGTCCGTCACTGTATCTACGACCATCCATAATTCGACCGGTTTGTTCATCAACAATTTTTACTTTGTTGTCCATTACCACATATTCTACATCTTTTTCAAAGAGAGAATAGGCTTTTAATAGCTGTCTCATGGTGTGTATACGCTCACTCTTAACGCTATAATCTCGGAATAAGTCCTCTTTCTTCTCGGCTTCATCTTCTTTGCTGAGTCCTTCCTTTTCAATTTTTGCGATTTCCATGCCAATTTCTGGTAGGATAAAGAAGTCAGGGCTTTCTTTTCCAGAAAGATATTCAACCCCTTTGTCAGTAAGATCTATCTGGTTGTTTTTTTCTTCAATTACATAATACAATTCGGCATCGATTTTATGCATCTCCCGATTGTTATCTTGCATGTAGAAATTTTCGGTCTTTTGCAATAATTGCTTAATACCTTCTTCACTCAAAAATTTGATAAGAGCTTTATTTTTGGGGATACCACGATAGACGCGCAGTAATTTGAAAGAACCTTCTTTGGTATCTCCTGCACTGATTAATTTTTTAGCTTCTGCTAATACACCAGTGAGGTATAATCGCTGCTTGTTTACAATATCAGCAACCTTAGGTTTGAGTTCGTCAAATTCGTGTACATCACCTTTGGGTACTGGTCCTGAAATAATCAATGGCGTACGTGCGTCATCTACTAGTACAGAATCTACTTCATCTACAATGGCGTAGTTGTGCGGACGTTGAACTAAGTCATCTGGTGAATGAGACATATTATCTCTTAGGTAATCAAAACCAAATTCATTGTTTGTTCCGTAGGTAATATCACAATTATATGCATTTCGTCTATCGGCAGAGTTAGGGTCGTGATAATCGATACAGTCGATTGTCATTCCGTGGAATTGGAAGATTGGTGCCATCCATTGGCTATCTCGTTTCGCTAGGTAATCATTTACTGTAACAAGATGCACTCCGTTTCCGGTTAGTGCGTTGAGGTAAACAGGAAGTGTAGCAACCAGGGTTTTTCCTTCTCCGGTATGCATTTCAGAAATTTTACCCTCATGTAATGCGATACCTCCAATGAGTTGTACATCATAATGTATCATATCCCATTTTACTTCTTTGCCTGCTGCATTCCAGGATGTAGCCCAAATTGCTTTGTCTCCATTTAGAGTTACATATTCTTTTGATGCAGACAATTCTCTGTCATACGTGGAAGCAGTTACTTCTACAGAGGCATTTTTGGTAAAACGTTTTGCTGTTTCTTTAACTACAGCAAAAGCCTCAGGAAGAATCTCGTTCAAGGTTTTTTCTGTAGCTGCATAGATACTGTCTTTGATTTTGTCTATTTCTTGATAGATATCTTCTTTTTTGTCAATATCTTCCGTGGCGTCTGCTTCGGCATTAAGTTTTTTGGTTTGTTCATCAAACTTTGCTCTAGCATCATTTATTTTGGTTTTGAATTCCAGTGTTTTAGCACGTAATTCATCGTTTGATAGTTGTTCTAATGCGGCTTCCGCCTTTTTAATCAGCGCTACTTTTGGCTGAATCTCTTTGATATCTTTCTTGGATTTATCTCCAACAAATACTTTTAATACAGAATCTAAAATTCCCATGATTTGGTGTTCTTTTAATGCCGTAATTTACGCAAAAAAAAAGCCTCTTCCGAGACTTTTTTAAGCTATTTTAAGGCTACTATGATTTTTAATATTCATCCTCGTTCCAAAGATAGTCTTCGTCAGTTGGGTAATCAGGCCAGATTTCTTCGATAGATTCATATGAATCGCCTTCATCCTCGATAGATTGCAAGTTTTCTACAACTTCTAGGGGCGCCCCAGTTCGGATAGCGAAATCTATAAGTTCATCTTTAGTTGCCGGCCAGGGTGCATCACTCAAATAGGATGCTAATTCTAATGTCCAATACATCTGTTATAAGATTTTGTTTTTTGCAAAAATAATTTTTTAGTTCAATAAGTCAAATAAAAAACTAATTATTTCAATAATAATTATAAGAACGTTTTATTTTTAGGCTTTTAGGCAAATAAAACCGTAAAAATAATACTTGTTTAAGATCCCTTTTTGGGAACCCATTTTATTTCTTTTGCCTGTAAGTCTTGCGACAATTTTCGTGCCAATACGAATAGGTAGTCAGATAGTCGGTTGAGGTATTGTAAAGTTGTGCTTTCTAAGGGGTCTATTTCGTGAAGCGCACAAGCTAATCGTTCTGCTCTCCGACAGATAGTGCGAGCGATATGACAGAATGACACGGTTTGGTGACCTCCCGGTAAAATAAAATGAGTCATTGGGGCTAATTCATTGTTCATTTTGTCAATTTCATCTTCTAAAAACTGTAGGTCCTCTGGTGTAATTAGTGAAATTGCTAATCGTTTTTTGCCATTTTTTAATAACGCTTTTTCAGGAGGCGTAGCAAGGATGGCACCTACAGTAAATAGTTTGTCTTGGATTTGTAGAATACTGTTGTGGCTGTTTTGATCTATTTGTTGATCTCTGACTAGTCCTAGATGAGAATTCAGTTCATCAATCGTGCCGTAACTGTCAATCCGAAGATTGTGTTTGGGGACACGCGTACCGCCATACAATGCAGTTGTTCCATCATCACCAGTTTTGGTGTAAATTTTCATGATCTTGGGGTTTTGAGCTGTTTTATCTTAGCAATGTGCAAAAAAAAATAGATGTTCCTTATGTTTTGTCGTAGTTAAACTGGCTTTTTTCTTTTTTATTTTGTTGAAGGGTGTAATGATGCCCTTAGAAAGGGTTTTCGAGGTGTTTCGTGTGAGGTGTTTTGGTGTAATGATTTTTTTTATTCTCGTATTGAGGTAGGAAATGAAGATTTTTTTTTTACTCATAAATCCAAAGTATAACTAGTGTTAGGTTCTTGTGGTGAAACCAAAAAAAATAATAGTGATGTGATTGAATGATAAGTAGACTCCGAGGTAATGGTGCTATTTTTCTTTTTTCTTATCGTAGTAGTTTTTTCTGAAATCTCTGTTTTTGCGATTGAAGCGTTTGTTTTTGTTTCTTTTTGTGTTCCAAAAGACCAATAAAAATAGGCCTGCTATTCCTACAATGAGAAATATTAATTGATTCAGTTCAGAAAAGGATTCCATTTTTTTTTTTTTTTTTTGTCTATTTTTTTAGATTTGATATGTTGCTTGTATAATAGGGTGTTAGGGTTGTTGTTAATTCTGATTCTTGTTGTTTAGTTAGAGGTTTTGGAGATGTCACTCTCAATTAATCCGTCTCGTAATCGTATAATTCGATTGGCGTGTTGTGCTACATCTTCTTCGTGTGTTACGAGTATTACTGTGTTGCCAGCAGCATGAATATTGTCAAATAATTGCATGATTTCTAAAGAGGTTTTGGAATCTAGATTTCCTGTTGGTTCATCCGCAAGAATGATAGAGGGCTTGTTGACTAAGGCTCTGCCAACAGCTACACGTTGTCGTTGTCCACCAGATAACTGGTTTGGTTTGTGGTCCATGCGGTCTGCTAAGCCAACATCTGTGAGTACCGCTGATGCTCTAGCTGTACGTTCAGCTTTAGATGCTCCGGCGTAGATCATTGGTAAGGCGACATTGTCCAGGGCTGTGGTTCTTGGGAGTAAATTGAAGGTCTGGAAAACAAACCCAATTTCTCTATTTCTTATTTCTGCTAATTCATCGTCTGATAACTTGCTGACATCGTTGTTGTTGAGGATATAGGTTCCTGCAGTTGGGGTGTCTAGGCATCCCAAAAGATTCATTAATGTAGATTTTCCAGAGCCCGAAGGACCCATAATGGCAAGATATTCACCTCGTTTTATTTCTAAATCAATTCCTTTGAGTACGTGAACTGTTTCTTGTCCAAGTTTGAAATCTCTAATGATATTGTTGATATATATGACATTACTCATAATTGTTATGGGCTTTTGTGTACAGAATGACGTGTTTTCAAAGTTAGGTTGTTACAATCGGATCACAAAATGTTCCTTTGCCTGTTCATTTCTAAAAAAAACAAATCCAAAATCAAAAGTGTCTATTGTGACGGTAACCTTGGTATGGTTTTTTAGAATGTTCCAGTATTTTAGCGAAGCTCTTGATTTGTGTATATTTCGAATTAGTAAGAGACTGTTGTTGTGGGTGTGTTTAAAAAATGTTTCGATTCTTTGTTCCATAAAATCTGGAAGATCGATATGGTCGAGATAGATAAGGTCTAGGGTTGTGCCGTTTTTGTAAATCTCTAAGTTAGTGGTAGCTATAGTTTCTGGGTTTGCGATCTCTAGTATTTTATTGATAACAAGGTTGTTCGGGGTGGTGCACATGTTTTGAATGTTTAGGTATCGCCCTAATCTAAATAGTAATCGTGCCTGTTTGGAGTTTATTCCTTTTTTGGAATATTGGTTTTTTATCTTCGTGTATTCGGGTTTCTTTTTTCTGTCGTAAAAACATTGAGTAACAAGGTTGTAGACAAAAGGAGAATGCACTCCGTGTTGATTGGTAGATTTTGAAAGAAATTTCAGGTAGCTTCCTAAATTCATGTGAATAAATTATTAGCCGAGTTAGTGATAAACTGAAAATATTTTGGTCGCTTCGTTATGTGCTGCTTCAAAGCTCATCATACGAATATTGTGATCTGTTTTTTGAGCAGTAAAGTAGGAGAGCATTTTTTCTGTAGGCATATTTCCTGTAAGTACATCTTTTGCCATAGGACAACCTCCAAATCCTTGAATGGCTCCATCAAATCTTTTGCATCCGCCTTCGTATGCTGCGGCTATTTTTTCATGCCATGTTGATGGGGTTGTGTGTAAGTGCGCACCAAATTCTATTTGTGGATAGGCTGGGATCAGATTGTTGTAGAGGTAGTTGATGGTGTCAGGTGTAGAGGTGCCAACCGTATCGGATAACGAAAGGATTTTGACTCCCATTTGATATAGTTTGTCTGTCCATTTTCCTACGATATCAACATTCCATGGGTCTCCATAGGGATTGCCAAAACCCATGGATAAATAGGCAACAACTTCTTTATTGGTTTTGGTTGCTATAGTAAGGATTTCTTCTAATGTGGTAACGGATTCTTTGATGGTTTTGTGTGTGTTCCGCATTTGGAAGTTTTCTGAGATAGAAAAGGGATAGCCAAGGTATTGAATGTTTTTGTGTTGTGAAGCTGCAATTGCGCCACGTAAATTGGCTACAATTGCAAGGAGCTTACTTTGTGTTTTAGATAGATCCAATTGTTCTAATACAGCTGCAGTGTCCTGCATTTGAGGAATTGCTTTTGGGGAAACAAAACTACCGAAATCAATGGTGTCAAAGCCACAGCGAAGTAGCGCTTGCAAATACTGCACTTTTTTGTCCGTGGGGATAAATGTTTTAATGCCTTGCATGGCGTCGCGCGGGCACTCAATGATTTTAATTTTCATAAATTATGATGCTGCGTTAATTTTTTAAGATCTTCCTTGACAAAGATACAGTTTCGGTTTACTATTATTTTCAAATGTAGATATTCAATTTTTTTTTTTTTTTTTTTTTTTTGAAATGAATAAATAGGTTAAAAGTGATCTGAAATTTGTTATATTTGTGGTTAAGTGTTGACTAATAAATTTTTAAAGCGACATAGAAAATAACATATGAAAAAACATTTACTCCCTCTAGTAGTTTTCTCAATAGCTATTTGCTCATTTGGGCAATCTTTGAATGATAATAAAGAATTAAATAATTTTGATTCTAAAATTTCCGTATACCCTAATCCAGCTAAAGATTTTATTATAATAAATAATATTATTGATATGGGTGTCAAGGAGATAGAAGTATTTAACGTTATTGGAGAGAAAGTAAAGATTACTTTTGCAAGTGGTCTTAGAAACTCCGTAACCTTGGATATCGGTAAACTTAGTGCAGGTATCTTTTTTGTACGCTTTTATGATCATGCAGGGAAAATAGTAGATACAAAGAAAATTAGCAAAGAACTGTAGTTTTTTGCTTCCTCCAAAAATGGATTAGTAAATTGGGTATTTGAAAAGAATAGTCCCAATAGGATGCCATATATCTATTTTTTATCTCTACATAGTTTGTTTTGCAATTTTCGTCAACGCAGAGTGTTAGTTGTAATTACTGAAGATTTACTAATAATTCTCTTTTCTTTACAGTTGAATGAAGTCTTGTTTATTCTAGTTTGATCATGAGATGCTGTTATAGCTGAATGGTATAGGTTTTTTAATTTATTTTTGTGTCCAAAAGAACTGCTGGTTGGTGATAGTGTTTATCAAATTAGCCATACACTGTTGCGTATCGCCTTGTTCTTATTCCTTGTAAATGCCTTCTTCCTTTATATTCTATAGCTAAGGCTAAGCAATAGAATCACGGTATTTTTACATAAAAAACTGATAGTGTCATTCATCCGAATTTATATACCTGAATTGAATAATACAATTGATCATCCTAGACTTAGTTTATAAGAAGGGCAATGTTGGTGATTCCTTGGTGCAGAAGGAGCGGTATTGATTGAAAAATGTTTATTGGGAAAGGTTAATCGAAATTATTTTTAGATTTGTAAAGCAAAAAACTACGATCTATTGATTAGTGAATTAGTGTTCTTGAAGTATTTTTTTATTAATTTCTTTAATTAATTGCGGTCCTTCGTAGATAAAACCTGTGTATAGCTGTACCAAGCTAGCACCTGCGTCTAGTTTATCAATCGCATCTTGTGCACTGTGTATACCTCCAACCCCTATAATAGGGAATGCATGATTACTTTTGGTTGCCAAAAACCGTATTACTTCAGTAGCTCTATTGGTTAATGGTTTTCCGCTGAGACCACCTGCTTCTTTTATGACATCTCCAGTCGTAGTGAGTGTGCTTCTGTCAATAGTTGTATTGGTAGCAATTACGCCCGCGATCTTACTGTCAGAAATTATGGTAATAATGTCTAGAAGTTGTTCATTTGTCAGATCTGGTGCGATTTTGAGTAATATGGGTTTAGGCTTTTGCTTCTTGTTGTTTTTTTCTTGCAAAGTGTTAAGTAGTGCAGTAAGGGGTTCTTTGTCCTGTAATTCTCGTAATCCAGGGGTGTTGGGGGAGCTTACGTTTACGACAAAATAGTCAACATGATCAAATAGTGCATCAAAACAAAGTTTGTAGTCTTCTACTGCTTCTTCATTAGGGGTGACTTTGTTTTTGCCGATATTTCCGCCAATTAGGACACCTTTGTTTTTTTTGAGCCGTGTTACTGCTTCAGCGACTCCTCCATTATTAAATCCCATTCTGTTGATAATTGCCTGATCTGCCTTAAGACGAAACAAGCGTTTTTTTGGGTTTCCAGATTGGGGTTTTGGTGTTAATGTTCCGATTTCAATAAAACCAAAACCAAAGTTAGAGAGTTCCTGGTATAGTTTTGCATCTTTATCGAATCCAGCCGCGAGTCCTACAGGATTTTTGAATTTGAGTCCAAAAACTTCTCTTTCAAGACGACTATCTTGAACCTCATAGACACTTTTGAATATATTCGGGAAGAAAGGGATTTTGGATAAAAAACGAACCATTGAAAAAGTGAAATAATGTACTTTTTCTGGGTCAAAAAGAAAAAGAAGTGGTCGAAGTAGTAGTTTGTACATGATGCGTTTAGGGTTTCAGATCTTAGGGGTTAGCTGTTTTTTGAATAAAATACAGATCTATATGCCTAAAAAATAAATTAGCGCAAAAGTACTGGATAAATACGTTGAATAAAAATCAAGTAATGATATTTTTGAGTTTTATTAGGGTTTGTCAATTAGATGTGGTGTTATTTCTTGAAAATACTCCAATCTAGTTTCACGGAAAATACATTGGAATAAATCGCGGCACTTTGATCGCCAATATCCGTCAAAGCGTAATCTATAGAGATTCCTTTGTAATTAAATCCTACTCCAAAATTAGGTTGGAAACCTAATTCGGTACTTCCGTCAAACTGTGTTATATCTTGAAAATTCCCTACACCACCACGTAAGAAAATAATTTTGTTATAATCGAATTGAAAACCAAAAGCGGGTGTGGCACTGATAGAAGAAGTGGAGATAATATCATTAGTTTCTACCAATCGAGTTATAAAATCTAGCTCTGTCTGCAAACTAAATTTTGATTTGATCTTAAAAGTACGAGCAAGACCAAATTGTAATTTAGGCAAAGTGATCTCAGTAGTTTCCGGTAATTCTTGAGCGTCACCGTTAATAGGAGAGGCGTCTTGGATTTTTTTGACTGAACCTTCGTTGATACTCCAGGCATTAAAAGTGGTAGTGATGTCGCGAATCATAAGGCCAAATGACCATTTATTTTTTTGATATTGTACTCCTAGATCTAGCCCAAAACCCCAAGAAGAGGCAAAATCTCCAATAATTCTTCGAACAATTTTAGCATTGGTTCCGTAGCTCAAGCCTTTGAGTGGAGTTTTTCGAGCATAAGAAAATGTAAAAGCGTAATCGGCCGTGGAGAACAGGTTAATGCGGTTATAATCTATCTGACCATCTGAGTCTATAAGTTCTGTAGTGTCTAGGATATCATCAACACCGAATCGAATAATGGATAACGCTACAGCACTTTTGTCGTCTAACGGCATAGCAAACGCTCCATAATCATAATTAGCGATATTGGCAAAATAAGAAGCATGCATCAAGGAAAGTTGCTTGTCTTTTAGCTGTGTAAGGCCTGCAGGATTCCAATAACCAGAATTAACATCGTTAGAGGTTGCCACTACGGAATTGGACATACCCAATGAAGCAGCGTCTACACCAATGTTCAAAAATTCATTTGAATACTTACGTATAGCTTGTGCCTGAATTCCAAGAGAAAAACATGCGGTTAGAATAAAAAAAATCTTTTTCAATACGGGCAATTTTAAAAACAAATATCTTACATTTTTCTTACATATTAAACTTTATTTCCAAATGGATATTGCACTTATACTATAATAGTCGCAATTAGTTTCCTATTTTTACACAAAAATTGAATTATATGGGAATCAGAAGACATGTCCCTAATGCTATCACATTGTTGAATTTATTTAGCGGAAGCATTGCTGTGATTTTTGCAGTTAAAGGGCAATTAGAGCTTACTGCTATATGTGTTATGCTGGGTATTTTCTTTGACTTTTTTGATGGCTTGGCAGCACGTTTGTTAAAGGTACAAAGTGAATTGGGATTGCAATTAGATTCGTTGGCAGATATGGTTACTAGTGGTGTCGCTCCCGGCATAGTAATGTTTCAATTACTTAATAGAAGTGTGGATAAAAACGATTGGAGAGCTACAGAGCTACAGAGCTTTTACGCTCGTACGTTAGGTCGCGAAGGAATAATAGGGGACAGCAACGTATTTGATTTTATGGTTCTACCAAGTGGGTATGCGCTTTTGGGATTGTTGATCATATTGGCCTCTGCATATCGTTTAGCAAAATTCAATATTGACACACGGCAAACTACTTCTTTTATTGGGTTGCCGACTCCAGCCAATACACTTTTGATTGTTAGTTTGCCATTGATACTGTTTTTTGGCCCCCCAGAATGGGTAGAAGCTATTATTTTGAATAAATGGTTTTTAATTAGTTTAACATTTTTAAGCTGTTATTTACTAAATGCCGAAATACCCTTGTTTGCCTTAAAATTTAAAACATGGGATTTTGGTGCAAACAAATTGCGATACATATTTCTGATTATTACATTGGTGTTGTTGTTGGTTTTTAAATTCTTGGCAGTTCCATGTGTCATTTTGATGTATGTGTTACTTTCATTAATTTTTAGAAAGCAAACTATTTAAATAAAAGTAAAAAAAAACATGCAAATTAGAAATATCTTATGGAGTTTATGTACGGGGGGATTACTTGCATTAGCATGGCCTACCTATGGATTTCCATTATTACTTTTTATAGGGTTTGTTCCTTTGTTGTATGTAGAAACACGAATACGAGAGCATAAATATCATAAAAGCTTGATCTTTGGTTTAGCCTTTTTGTCCTTTTTTGTTTGGAATATTAGTACAGTTTGGTGGTTAATCAAATTGCCGATAGGGTATGTAGTTTGGTTCGCAACAGTCGTCAATGCTATTCTTATGGCTCTGTTGCTATTGTTGTATCATATTGTAGCCAGAAAAACAACATTTTCTTTGTCTACACTGTTTTTGGTTTGCTTGTGGATGGGGTTCGAGTACCTACATCTACATTGGGAGTTTTCTTTTCCATGGCTTAACCTAGGTAATGGTTTTGCTAGTTTTATATCTTGGGTACAATGGTATGAATATACCGGAGCGTTTGGAGGTACACTATGGGTATGGGTTGCAAATATTAGTATTTTTAAGGGGGTGCTATTGTACTTTGAGCACAAGGATAAAAGGATTCTTTATAGAATGGCTCTTCGAAATGGACTGCTAATAGCCATTCCAATCGGAATTTCACTCTTGCTATTAGAGCTCTATCAAGAAAATGGTGATGAGGTCGAGGTTGTCGTTTTGCAGCCTAATATCGATCCTTATTCTGAAAAGTATGATCTACCAAATGAGCGAATTGCAGAATTTTTGTCAGCATTAACAGATAGCGCAGCGACAGCGAATACACGTTTTATAATTGCTCCAGAAACTGTCTTTGCATCCAATACGCAGATACGAAGCTTTTCGCATTCATCTACAAAAAGAGGAGTGTTGCAACTTATAGAGAAATACCCTAACGCAAGTTTTTTAGGCGGAATATCTATGATTGATACTTTTCGAGATTCGGAGCGTATTACGAAGCAGACAAATGTGATCCGTGATGATTTTTATGTAGATGATTACAATTCTGCTTTTTTTGTGAGGCAAGATGGGAGTGATGAGTTGTATCACAAGACCAAGTTAGTTGTTGGTGCAGAGCATTTTCCGTATAAAAATTTGTTGAAGCCGATTTTAGGAGATGCTATGTTGGATTTGGGAGGCACAGTGCTTCAGAAAACAACACAAGAGAATCGAGAGGTTTTTTATACAAATGATAGTATAGGGGCTGGTCCAATCATTTGCTATGAAAGTATATATGGTGAGTTTGTAGGTGGTTATGTACGCAATGGAGCAGACTTCTTGACCGTTATTACAAATGATGGTTGGTGGGGTAACACGCAAGGACACAAGCAACACTTATCTTTTTCTAAGCTACGAGCTGTAGAGACAAGGCGTAGTGTGGTAAGAAGTGCCAATACAGGGATATCTGCGGTGATCAATCAAAAAGGAGTTTTGGTAGATCAACTGGGATATGAGAAAAAAGGTGCCTTACGCAGAAACATTCGATTAAATACTACAATGACTTTTTATGTGCGCTATGGGAATTATATTCCGAGAATAGCTATATTCTTAGGTATTTTAGTACTGCTTTATGTTTTTACCATAAGGCGAGGACAGGTAAGAATTGATTAATAAAATGGTTTTATATCATTTTTTTGTAACATTTTTTATACTTCCACAACTAATAATATTAACTACAATCAATATATACTGATTTGAATTACGTATCAATAGAAAATATAGCCAAATCTTTTGGAGAGCGCGTGTTGTTCAAGGACATCTCTTTTGGGATTAATGAAGGACAAAAAGTAGGTTTCGTTGCCAAAAATGGTACGGGAAAAACATCTTTGTTGAATATCATTGCAGGGGGAGAAGAACCTGACAGTGGACAAGTGGTGTATCGCAAGGGGCTCAAGGTATCGTTTCTATCACAAGAACCGGATTTGGATCCAAACTTGACGATAGAACAAACTATTTTTACTGGCGACAATGAGATACTGAAGGCAATCGACGCTTATGAAAAGGCATTACAGAATCCAGAGGATGCTGATGTGTATCAAAACGCTTTTGAACGGATGGATGCCTTACAGGCTTGGGATTTTGAAACGCAGTATAAACAAATTTTATCCAAGCTAAAATTGGATGACTTAGGACGTAAAGTGGAGTTGCTTTCTGGAGGACAAAAGAAACGATTAGCACTAGCTAATATACTCTTAAGCAAACCCGATTTATTGTATTTGGATGAACCAACTAACCATTTGGATTTAGAAATGATCGAATGGCTAGAAGCGTATTTTGCTAAAGAAGATTTTACTCTTTTTATGGTTACTCACGATCGGTATTTTTTAGAGAATGTATGTAATGAAATCGTAGAGCTAGAGGATGGAACCTTGTATAACTATAAAGGGAATTATGCGTATTATTTGGAAAAGAAAGAACTGCGGATAGCAACTTTTCAGACAACTACAGATAAAGCAAAACAACTTTATAAAAAAGAATTGGACTGGATGCGACGTCAGCCCAAAGCTCGTACAACCAAATCTAAGTCGCGGATAGAAGATTTTTACGAAATCAAAGACCGAGCTCACAAAAGACGTAATGATCATGAAGTGCAGTTGGAGATCAATATGGAACGTATTGGGAGCAAGATTATGGAATTGCATAATATCTCCAAAAGTTATGGAGATCTTACGATTTTGGATAAATTCGAATACGTCTTCAAAAAAGGTGAACGTATTGGTATAATTGGAAAGAACGGTACTGGTAAAACAACTTTCCTTAATATTCTTACGTCTAGAGATAGACCAGATACAGGGAAAGTGATTGTGGGGGATACCATAAAGTTTGGATACTATACTCAAAATGGAATTACCATCAAGCCAGAACAAAAGGTGATTGATGTAATTCGAGAATTTGGAGAATATATTCCTTTGAAAAAAGGACGGCAAATATCGGCGCAACAGTTATTAGAACGTTTCTTGTTTGATCGCAAGAAACAATATGATTTTGTAGATAAGTTAAGTGGTGGAGAACGAAAACGACTGTACTTATGTACGATCTTGATCCAAAATCCAAATTTTTTGATTCTAGATGAACCTACGAATGATTTGGATATCGTTACACTCAACGTATTGGAGAATTTCTTGTTAGATTTTCCTGGATGTTTGTTAGTGGTTTCGCATGATCGCTATTTTATGGATAAGATAGTAGATCATTTGTTTGTTTTTAGAGGAGAAGGAGTGATTGAAGATTTCCCAGGAAATTACACAGATTATCGCGTCTATGAGAATAGTCGTGAACCGGCTAAACCCAAACTCAAGGTCGAAAAGGAAAAGGAGACGGTAGTCGCAGAGAAAAAAAGTTGGAAAAAAGAAAATTCACCAAAACTATCATATAATGAACAAAAAGAATATGCCAAAATAGAGCGTGAAATAAAAAAACTAGAATTCCAAAAGAAAGAATTAGAGGCATTGTTTCTAACAGGAACCTTGGAAGGAGACGCTATTAATGAGGCTTCTCAGAAATTACAAAAGATCTTAAAAGATATTGAAACTCGTGAGGAACGTTGGTTAGAACTTGCTGATAAAATGGAAGGTTAGGTCAAATCTAAATTTCAAATGTTGATTTGATAACACAGGATGTTTTCGTAGACCATTTCGTGATTAATGGAGGAGTGTATGTTTGGACAATACAAAATATATACGAATTGCGAAATCAATTGTGATTATTGCTGTAGTATTTGATAGTTTAAAAGCAAGATTGCTTGTTGCTGATCGTAAGTCAAGTAGAGGTGAGGATAAGAGTTAACCAAATAAAGTAATAGCGAGAGGTATAGGGGATGATGGTTGTAGATCTTTTCTAATTCTATAGAAGGTCGTAGTTCTTTGTAACTATTCTTATACTATTTATGTAAAAACATCTTAATTGTATGGTGTCACTTCTATTTATATAGTAGAAAAGGGCACAGAGGCGTTAAAAAAAACGATGTAATTAGGAGATTATAATTTTAATTGGTTGTTAGTTCGTTAAGTGTGTTTTTTTGTACATGATCAAAATGTATATAGCTCACAAAGCACAAAAACCGGTGTAATTATAATGTGCAGCAAGCTGAAAAAATAAATCATTTTATAAACGAGGAATCATATCCGATGAATAACCAAAATAGCTTTTCTATAAAAGAATGGAGTGAAGACGATCGTCCACGAGAGAAATTAATTCACCGTGGGAAGCAATCTTTAAGTAATGCTGAGTTATTGGGGATATTGATTAGTTCAGGTAGTAGAGAAGAAAGTGCCGTGGCATTAAGTCAACGGATTTTGGCAAGTACTGCAAATAATTTGAATAGTTTAGGTAAGCTTACGATAAAAGAACTGATGAAGTTCAAAGGGATTGGCGAGGCTAAAGCCGTCACTATACTCGGAGCATTAGAATTAGGGAGACGTAGAGCAGCTACAATACCAGAAGATTTTGAGATCGTATCTAGTAGTCGGCAGGTTTCAAGCATCATGCAGCCACTAATTGGAGATCTGCGGCATGAAGAGTTTTGGGTCCTATATTTATGTAATAGCAACAAAATTTTGCTTAAAAAGCAATTGAGTCGAGGAGGACAAACAGGTACAGTTGTGGATACACGATTAGTGTTGAGTAAGGCGTTAGAAGTTGGAGCTGTAGGAGTAATCTTGGCGCATAATCACCCTAGTGGAGGGCTAAGGCCTAGTGGTGCTGATTTGGAGCTTACACAAAAAATCAAAGCCGCAGCTAGAATATTAGACATCAAATTATTGGATCATCTCATTATAACCGAAAAAACGTATTTTAGCTTTGCTGATGAAGGAATTTTATAAGTTGATGTCAAGGAAGTGGTTTTTGAACTTTTTTATAGAAAATTATAATAATACCATTTGTTGTTTGAGTTTATCAGAAAGAAAACTTTATCCCTGTAAATTCAAAGGATAAATGGTGTAAACTTATGTCAAGTCTTTTTGGATTCAATGAATTAGAGATCGATGCTGTTTAAAATGTAATTGTAGATTGCAATAATTTGAACTATTTTTCGCTAGTTTAAGCTATAAAATTCAAACAATGTTAGTAACTATGTTTGAATTTTTAAATGAAAAAGAATAAAAAAACGAATTATTAGGCGATAACTATTTTTTGGATAGAGAATTCATTTGGACTTTTCGTTATCAACCAAAAGTGAGATAAAATTTGACGGGATAAGGGGCTTTTTTGAAATCAGTAACAGTGTTGCGGATAAGAAGAATAACGAAATATGGACGAATTTGATTCGTCTTTTAGAGAAAAGAAAAAGTCCAGATGAGTTCAGGTTCATGTCACGTATAGTCATGCAAAAATTGAAGATAAATGTTATTAGTTTATACACATAAAATTACTCCACGAGTGCGATATATTTATCGGCAATTGTGTACGCATATTTTGGGTGTAGAAGTTGATTTTACAAGTAAGATAGAGGTCTTTGTAGCGCATCAAGGTGCAAAACTGTCCTATGGTAAACAGCCACTAGGAAAGGAATTGTTTATTGAAAGTGCTTCCTTATTATTTGAAAGTGGTTATAATGCATTAGAGATTGAAGTTCAGAAATGGGAAAATACCTACTGTTTTTTTCCTTCTAGATTATCGGATGCTGGACTTCCTTATGATATTTTTGCAGCAAGTTTTTATTTGTTGACACGGTATGAGGAGTATTTTCCTCATGTCAAGGATGAGTACGGTAGGTTTATGGCTACAGAGAGTTTGGCTTATAAAAATGGTTTTTTACAACAACCCGTAGTTGATATTTGGGCTTTAGAGTTTAAAAAGATACTATTATCACGATTTCCAAACTTACAATTCAATTCAAAACGTTTTAGTGTCCGTCCTATTGTTTCTGTATCTCAAGCTTTTGCTTATAGGGAGAGAGGGGTTTTGAGAACTTTAGGAGGCGTAGGGAGAGATTTGTCAAAATTTAGATTCAAAAGAATAAGCTCTAGATTCAAGGTTCTTTTGGGATTGAAAAAAGACCCATTCAATACTTTTGATTTTATTTTAAACTTTCAAAGAGCAAATAAGAAGAAAATAATATTCTTATTTGGACTAGGAGATTATTCCAATTTTGAAAAAAGTGTCGGGAGCACAAGATCCAAACATCGCGAATTGATCAAATCGGTAGCTGATTATGCAGAGGTTGGGCTTAGGGTTTCTTATGGTGCTATTGATAACGTACAAGTATTAAAAGAGGAAAAATCTCGTTTAGAGAGTATTACGCATAAAACACTTGAGCATACGCAGAGTTCCTATTATAAACTTAATCTGCCAGAGGCCTATCGTAATTTAGTAGAGATGGAAGTCGGAGAAGATTATTCTATGGGGTATCCTAATAATGCTGGTTTTCGTGCAGGGACCTGTTCACCATTTTTGTTCTATGATTTGGACTATGAGGTGCAAACACCATTATGGGTCTATTCTTTTTGTTTTACGAATAATGCATTCAAAATGATAGCTGAAGTAGCAGATGCTAAGCAGTACATAGAGGAGTTACTAAGGGTTGTAAAAAGAGTGGATGGTTTATTTATTCCAGTTTTTAGTAATGGTTTGTTTGTAGCTACAAAAAGAGGGTTGTTTTGGAGGGCTATTTTTGAATTTATATGGAAAAGTACAAATGTATAAGGATACCATAAAACATGTCTTTTTTGATTTGGATCATACACTTTGGGATTTTGATCGTAATTCGTTGTTGGCATACCAACAAATTTTTGAAGAAGAATGTCTTTCTATCGATATAGATCAGTTTCTTTTAGTGTATGCACCTATAAATCAAAAGTATTGGAAATTGTATCGAGACGAAAAAGTGGATAGTCAATCTTTGAGAAGAGGACGTTTACAGGAGACATTTGCTGTTTTTTCACTAAATCTTTCTTTGAGGCAGATCGATAAGATTGCAGATCAGTATATAGCTTATTTGCCTAATAATAGTTATTTGCTTGATGGGGCTATGGAGTTGTTGGAGTACTTGGTGTCAAAGTATCAATTACATATTATTACTAATGGTTTTAGAGAAGTACAGGCCGCCAAGTTGAAAAACGCAAAAATTGAACACTTTTTTGAAACCGTCACAGATAGTGATTCTGTAGGGGTGAAAAAACCTAATCAACGAATTTTTGAACATGCGTTAAGGATTGCAAACGCAACAAATGAAGAGAGTTTAATGATTGGAGATAATTTTGAAGCTGATATCTTAGGGGCTAATGCTATAGGCTTGAAAACTATTTGTTACAATTATCACAAAGAAAACATTCCAAAAATTTTCTTGCAAGTTTCTGATTTATCGGCAATAAAATACTATCTTTAGTACGATAAAAGTCTAAAAAGTCCGTTGTAAGAACCTTCTTTTGAGAGGTAGTCGACAATATAATCGTATTTTTTTTCGTTTTTTAGAAAATTCTTCACAATGAATACTAAGAAAATAGCCCTAATATCAACGAGTATTTGCATCGCTTTTTTGGTGCTAATTTCTTGTGTCAAAGATGTAGATTTTAATCAAACAAAGGATTTGAAAATCGAACCAGTTTATGAGCTTGATTTTGTGTATTCAAGAATTGAAACTGCAAAATTCACAAATCCAGTAGGTGGTTTTATGCCCGTCCTCAGGGATACATTGCAAGATGAATTTTTTAGTGGTGATGTAGGAGACAAGTTGCTCAAAGCTGAATTATTTGTATCATTAGAAAATAGTATTCCTGTAGGTTTTGATGCAGAATTACAGTTTTTGGATGGTAACGATAACGTTATACCAATTAGCATATCTCCAATCACTATTACGGTTCCAGCTGGTAATTTGGGGAATGAACAGCGTGTAGAACAAACTTATTCTTTTATACTTCAGGATTTTGAGTTGTTGCAAAGTGCTGAGAAATTAGCGAGTTCCGTAACGATAGAGGGAAATGATAATGATCTAGATGGTGAGTTGATACTGAAATCAAAGGCAATCTATTATACCTCATTATTAGATGAGTAGGCTGTTTTTTATGGTGGTGTTCACCCTGTTGGGAATGGCTGGTTTTTCGCAGAACAAAGAGTTGTTGTATGATTTTGTGGAGTTGCCCCAGTCATTACTTCTTAATCCCGGTACAGAGGTTCGATTCGATAAGCATATAGGAATTCCACTAATGTCTCAATTTCATTTTAATGTAGGAGTTCGTGGAGTAAACGTTTTTGATATTTTTGCAGATGATGGAAGAGATATCAATGTAAAAATCTCCGAAGCACTTGTAAAACTAGATAATCGCGATTACACTACTTTTACACAGCAATTGGAACTGTTGAATTTTGGATGGCGTAATGAAAAGAATGGAATGTATTTTTCTGGAGGGGCCTATCAAGAGCTTGATTTTATAGGATATTTTCCCAAAGATTATGCAACCTTGGTATATTTTGGGAACGAGGATCCCGTCGGAAAAGAATTTGATCTAGGAGATTTAAAGTCGAAAGCTGAGGTTCTGATGGTGTATCATTTTGGGTTTAACAAAAAGATTAATGATAGATTGACCACAGGCGCTCGATTAAAAATTTATTCAGAAATAGCGAGTTACAAGGCAACAGATAATTCTGGGGTTTTTAGAACAGAACAAGAAGAGGATGGTAGAAATATTTATAAACATCTGTTAGAAGATATTAATATAAATGTCGCTACCTCTGGCTATGTTGCCTTAAAAGAAGATGAGGATATCACAGAAAAAGAAGTGTCAAAAGAATTGATTTCCCGGGCATTATTTGGGGGTAATCTTGGTCTTGGGGTAGATTTTGGACTAACCTATCAATTAGAAGATAATTGGGTAGTCACTGCTAGTGTTACAGATCTTGGTTTTATAGTACATTCCAAGGATGTAGAATCTTACCAAGTACGTGGTAGCTATAATTTTGAAGGCTTCGAAACTCCTACGAAAAATGATCCTATCCGAGTGCTTACATTTGTAGATGACGTAAGAGAAAATATAGATAGTGATACAACCAATACTTCCTATACAACATTGCGACCAACAAAAATTAATGGTTCACTACGAAAGAATTTTAATAAAATTAAAAATAATGACGGCTGTGATTGTTGGTGGAAAAGTGATAAAGAACAAGAGTATGCTAGTGCTTTTGGAATTCAGGTATTTTCGCAGTTTCGACCAAGAGGGCCACAGTTTGCAGGTTCTTTATTTTTATATCATCGTGTTTTTAGAGGGCTTCGTGCCAAAGCAACTTTTACTGTAGACGAATACTCTTTCCATAATGTAGGACTTTTGTTATCTACAGACATAAGTAAATTTAATTTTTATGTAGCAGCAAACAATTTGACAGATTATGCTAATTTAGCTAAAGCCAATAGTGCATCCGTGCAATTTGGTTTTAATCTAATTTTTTAAACATATGTTTCGTCACGTAGTTGCTTTTGTAATAATGTTATTTATAAGCTTTTGCTCTAATGCGCAATCTTTGAATAACTATAAATACATTGTTGTTCCAGATAGTTATAGTTTTTTGAAAGGAGAGAAAGATCGTTATCAATTGAATTCTCTTACTAAGTTTTTGTTTAAAAAATATGGTTTTACAGCGATCATAAATGGAGAACCTTATCCCGACGATTTGCAAAAGGGAGGTTGTAATGCATTGTATGCAGATGTGGATAATGTTTCAAGTTTGTTTAGAGTCAAGCTAAAGGTGGTGCTCAAGGATTGTAATAACGCAACCGTGTTTACTTCTTTGCCGGGCAAAAGTATGAGCAAAGAATTTAAACAAGGATATCAAGAGGCCTTACGTGATGCATTTAAGGGTGTGAAAAAGCTGAATTATTCTTATAAAGAGCCTGTTGTTAAGGTTGTTCCGGCTAAGGAGCTTGTGGAGCAAGATGTGGTGTCTAAGAAGGTGATTACAGCCCCTGTAGAAGCTGTTTCTGTTCAAAAGTATGACGATAAAACGAATAGTTCATCAAGTCATGACAAAAAGGTGGTTTATCTTTTTAATGGAGGTGTTTATGATTTTGAGAAAGTAGATAATGGTTACTTACTTCATAAAGTGCATAGTGATGGTACAACAAAGGCTATTGGTCGTCTTTTGTCAGGTGATAATGAAAGTAATTATATTGTAAAGGCAGCAGAATTAAGTGGAAAGGGAGTTTTTGATAGTTTTGGGAATTTTGTGTTGGAGCGTATTAACCCAGCTACCGGTAAAACTATTAAAGATATTTTTGCGAGAGAAGATAGATAATACCATCAAAAAAACAATAATTACAAGCCAATAATTAGGGGCTTTTTTACAATTTTTTTACTACAAAATTAAACCGGAGACACAGTTATGCTTGAATTTTATCGTTCAAACTAGTAAAAAATAGTTCTAATATTTTGGTCAATAACTATATTTTAACAGGTATAGTTGATAAATAAAACAACCTTTTTGTGTTGATTAAGCAAGAGAAAAAAGAATCAGGTCAAATGCTTTATTTTGAATTTGATTGCAAAATGAGATCACAAAGTCTGCTTCCAGATAAATTCAACAAATGCTAATATTGATACTTGTCTCCCCAAAGTTGTTTGAGATATGTTTTTAAACTATTTTCTCTTGGATTGTTACCCGGTTCGTAGAGTTTGGTGTTGGTGATTTCATTAGGCAAAAATTCTTGCGCTATAAAATTATTTTCATAATCGTGAGAGTATTTGTAATCATCTCCATAGCCTAATTCTTTCATAAGTTTGGTAGGGGCATTACGCATAGCTAGTGGCACGGATAAATCTCCAGTTTGTTTGACGAGTTGTTGTGCCTTATTGATCGCCATGTAGGACGCATTGCTTTTTGGAGAAGTTGCAAGGTAAATAGTACATTGACTAAGGATGATTCGTGCTTCTGGATATCCAATAATACTCACCGCCTGAAAAGCATTATTAGCCATAATCAAGGCAGTAGGGTTGGCATTACCAATATCTTCCGAGGCAGAAATAAGAAGACGGCGGGCAATAAATTTCAAATCTTCTCCACCCTCAATCATTCTGGCAAGCCAGTAAACCGCTCCATTTGGATCACTACCTCGTATAGATTTGATAAATGCAGAAATAATATCATAATGCTGCTCTCCAGTTTTGTCATAGCGTACGGTGTTTTGCTGTACTTGTTGGAGTACTTTGTCATTGGTGATGATGATTTTTTTTGAATCGTCATTCATTACAATCAATTCAAAAATATTGAGCAATTTTCTAGCATCTCCACCACTAATGCGTAATAGCGCTTCGGTTTCTTGTAATTCGATATCCATTGCTGCTAGAAGCGTATCCTCTTGCATCGCTCGATGGAGCAATGATTCTAATTCTGCTCTGTCAAAAGAATTGAGAATGTATACCTGACAACGGGATAGGAGTGCTGGGATGACTTCAAAACTAGGGTTTTCTGTTGTAGCCCCAATTAGGGTTACCCAGCCTTTTTCTACAGCGCCGAGTAATGAATCTTGCTGGGATTTGCTGAATCGATGAATTTCATCTATAAAAAGAATAGGGTTTTTGGTTATGAATAACCCACCACTTTGTTTTGCTTTTTGAATAACTTCTCGCACCTCTTTAACACCACTATTGATTGCACTCAAGGTATAGAAAGGTCTTCCTGATGTGCTAGCAATAATGTTTGCCAAAGTGGTTTTGCCAACACCAGGAGGTCCCCAGAGAATTAAGGAGGGGAGAACTCCTCTTTTGATTTGTTGAGTTAAGGAACCGCTAGTGCCCACTAAGTGTTGTTGACTTAGGTAGCCTTCGAGAGTTTTTGGTCGTATACGTTCAGCTAATGGTGCGTTATTCATAGCAGCAAATTTAAGGAAGATAGTAATAAGGCGACATTTTTTTGAATTAAAAAAGGGATGCCCTTTTTCTTATGTCGAGTAATCGTATTTATACATTCATCTTTAGGTCCGTAGCAGTATGAGGGTGAAATTTGATCAAATGAGAGGCTTTTGTGAGCTGTAGTAGTGCGGAAGACCCAAAAGAGTAGAAAACACGAACGGATTTGGGCTGTTTTTAAGAATTTTTTAGGGTAATAAGAGCGTATAATACCTTTGTTGTGTTGCAAAACTGCGATCCAAAGAATACCTGAATTCTCTACTTTAATAAAGTTAAAAAATATATTAATAATATCATAAAATGACAAGCAAACCGTTGTTTGTTATACGTCGTTTCTGCTTTTTTCATAAAAGCATGATATATAGGACAAGTAAAGAGAATTTTAGTATATTGGGGTAACTATTTTAAAAAACAAATCATGAAAAAATTATTGTTTTGTGCTGTATTATTTTTAGGGGTAACTACGTTATCAAATGCACAAATAAGATTAGGACTGGGACTAGGATACGCTATGCCTACGGGTGATATAACTGATAATGTCAAAGGAGGACTTTCTGTAAATGCAGAAGCAGGTTATGGTATTACGGATCATTTGGATCTTTCGGTGATGTATCAGGGAGATTTTTTAGTAGCAGACGAGGTTAATGGTGTAGAATTAGGTAAGGCAACATTGTCGAGTGTGTTAGTGAATGGTCGTTTTTATATTGTGAATAAAGTTTTTAAACCTTATGTGAGTCTAGGGCTTGGGATGACTCATGTTAAGCTAGGTAGTTTTGTGGGAAGAGGAGGTGTAGATATAGAAGAACAGACTGTAGACCCAAGTATCGGAGAGAGAACTGATGTAAGTGGATCTAATTTTGCATTACGTCCTGGGGTCGGATTCAAGGTAGGATCATTGAATGTAAGTGCGTCTTATCTTAATGCAGGAAAAATAGAAGACCTATCAGTTGGGGATGTTACCTTTACTATAGGGACTATATTTTCTATAGGGATCTAAAAATAATAGCAAATAAAGGTTTTTAACCGTGCTTCGATAAAAGGCATGAAATCGATTATTCTCGATTTCATGCCTTTTTTATTCGAATGGGTATGATGGTTTGGAGGAAAAAAGCTTTTTTTAAAGAGATAATAGTTTTATAAAGGGTACGTTTGGTATAAAGTTCATGTGACAAAGATTAAATTCTGGTCAGAGACTCAAGGACTGGCGAAGATATAAAAGCTTTATAGTATTCAGATAAGTAATGAGTTTTCTCAAAAAGAGCAGTTATTCTCTAGCTAGATTACATAAAAAACAGTATTTTTTTAAAAATCAAAGAAATTTTGCGTATTATTGCAAGGTTAAATAACGAAAGGGGCCAAGGCCGACGATTTAGAGTTAAATTGACATGAAAAATTCAATGAATACAGCAGTTAATAATAATATCAATCTTTCTTTAGCAATTTCTACTATTGCTAATAATGCTGTACGCTTTCCTCACCGCCGTCCCCTAGGGGCTTAATTCTTTTATGAAGTGGGTGCGTCCTACTTCCCCGTGAGATCAAAAAATCCTTTTTATTTTTAATTTAATCTTTGTGTCACAGTGTCACAACAAGTAACTATACATATTGCCAACGAAAGTCATTTTCGTTATGCTGCTGAGATTTGCGAGGTTATAGAGTCTTCTGCCAAAGTGCGCGGAACTGGTATTGCCAAACGAACTCCGGAGTATGTCCAGAATAAAATGGAGAATGGAAATGCCGTAATGGCGCTCCAAGGAAACGAATTTGCAGGTTTTTGCTACATAGAAGTTTGGGGTCATGGAAAATACGTAGCGCATTCAGGGTTGATTGTACATCCTAATTATCGAAAACAAGGCTTGGCAAAGAAAATTAAAGAATTTACTTTTAATTATTCTTTAGAAAAATTCCCAGAATCCAAAGTTTTTGGAATTACTACAGGTCTAGCGGTTATGAAAATTAATTCGGACCTAGGATACAAACCTGTGACATTCTCTGAGCTAACGGATGATCCCAAATTCTGGTCAGGGTGCCAGACATGTACGAATTTTGAAATTTTGAAATCAAAAGAGTATAAAATGTGTCTTTGTACAGGGATGTTATACGATCCAGAAGAGAAAAGTAAGAATAAAAAAGAAAAATGGTTTGATAAAACTATTTTAAAACGTCTAAAACGCATAAAGCAAACGATGCTCTCTTTTAAGCAACGAAAGACTTTTGTGAAATTAGAAAGATAAAATTAGAAAAACGAAATCCAGAGTGAAGAGTTCATTTTTTAAGAGCAAGAAATGAATAAATTCAGGATAAAAAATAATAGTAAAAAAAGATAAAATGGAAAAGGTTGTAGTTGCCTATAGCGGAGGATTAGATACCTCATATTGTGTCAAGCATTTGATCCATGACAAAAACATGGAAGTACATACCATTCTGGTAAATACAGGAGGGTTTTCTGAAGAAGAATTGGCTGCGACCGAAAAGCGTGCTTATGAATTAGGAAGTACTTCGCATGTGAATAAAACGATTTTGGAAGAGTTTTATCAAAATGCGATTAAATATTTGATTTTTGGAAATGTACTGAAAAATAATACCTATCCATTATCAGTGAGCGCAGAGCGTATTTTTCAGGCCATAGAAGTAATTAAATACGCCAAATCTGTCGGGGCAAAATATATAGCACATGGTAGTACAGGTGCAGGGAATGATCAAATCCGTTTTGATGGTATTTTTCAAGCAATGGCACCCGAGATAGAGATCATAACGCCAATTCGTGATCTGAAACTATCCAGACAAGAAGAGGTAGATTTCTTGAAATCTCACGGTGTAGCATATAGTTGGGAAAAAGCCCAATATTCTATCAATAAAGGAATTTGGGGGACAAGTGTAGGTGGGAAAGAAACATTAACATCACGACATTCACTTCCAGAATCGGCATATCCTAGCCAATTGACCAAAGAGGGATCAGAAACAGTGAAATTGGTTTTTGCTAAAGGAGAATTAGTCGCTGTAAACGATCACAAAGGTTCGCCTGTCGCGAATATCCAGTATCTAGAAAAAATCGCAAGTGCATATGCTATAGGAAGAGATATACATGTGGGGGATACTATTATAGGAATCAAAGGACGTGTCGGTTTTGAAGCGGCTGCGCCTATTTTGATTATCAAAGCGCATCATTTGTTAGAGAAACATGTACTGACCAAATGGCAACAACACTGGAAAGAACAATTAGGGAATTGGTACGGAATGTTATTACATGAAGGGAATTATCTAGATCCAACAATGCGTAACATTGAAGCATTCTTGACAGATTCACAAAAAACAGTAACAGGAGAGGTCTTTGTAACTCTAAAACCATATCACTTTGTTCTTGAGGGTATCGAATCGGATCACGATTTGATGAAGTCAGATTTTGGACAGTATGGAGAAATGAATAATAGTTGGACAGCAGATGACGCCAAAGGATTTATTAAGATTTATGGCAATGCAAACAAAATTTACCATAACGTAAACCCGGGATCAGATGATTAATATTGGGATTATAGGTGGATCAGGGTATACAGCAGGAGAGCTATTACGTTTGTTAATACATCATCCAGAGGCTACATTAGATTTTGTGTTCAGTACGACTAATGCAGGGAAGTTCTTGTATCAAGCACATGCGGATTTAATCGGAGATACAGATATCAAATTTACAGATGTTGTAAATCCAGAGGTTGATGTGTTATTTTTGTGCTTAGGACATGGAAGATCAAGAACATTCTTACAAGAACATAGCTTTTCTTCAAAAACTAAAGTAATTGATCTAGGCAATGATTTTCGTCTTACGGCGGATCAACATTTTCAAGGAAGAGATTTTGTGTATGGCTTGCCGGAATTACAAAAAGCTGACATTCAAAAAGCACAAAATATAGCAAACCCTGGATGTTTTGCTACCGCTATTCAATTAGCATTGTTGCCTTTGGCAAAAGAAGGGATACTTACAGACGCTGTACATGTAAATGCTACCACAGGTAGTACAGGTGCGGGTGTTATGCCTGGTGCAACAACACATTTTAGTTGGAGAGATAATAATTTTTCTAGTTATAAAGTTTTTAATCACCAGCATTTGGGTGAGATTCATCAGAGCATACAGCAGCTACAAGAAAAACATGCAGAATCGGTGTTTTTTGTGCCAAATCGAGGGAATTTTAGTAAAGGAATTTATGCTACGGCATATACCAAATACAGAGGGACGCTCGAAGAAGCACAACAATTGTACGCTGAATTCTATAAGGATGCCGCTTTTACCGTAGTTTCAAAAACGCCAATTCATCTAAAACAAGTAGTGAATACAAACAAATGTATTTTACATCTGTTTGTTCAAGATGGAATGTTGTTAGTAACCTCTGTAATTGATAATTTGATCAAAGGAGCTTCTGGACAAGCAATTCATAATATGAACTTGATGTTTGGTTTGGATGAAAAAATGGGATTGAATTTGAAATCAAGTGGATTTTAATAATCAATACCAGAATAAAAAATAAATTATAGACACTGTTTTGAAATTAAAATAGTGAAATGATATAACGTAAAAATAATGAGTGAATTAACAATAATAGGAGGAGGGAATCTTGGGAAATCTATTATTTCTGGAATTGCGACAAGTACGTTGTTTTCTCCAACAGCTATTACTGTTGTAGACAAGTCTCAAAAAAACTTAGACATAGTCTCAAAGGAATTAGGGGTTCTTACATCAAAAGATGGAGCAGCAGCAATAAAAGGGGCAAAATGGGTCATTCTTTGTGTGCAACCGGGGCAATTATCAAAAGTTTTGGAAGAACTCAAAGATAGTTTAACATCGGATCAAGTTTTGATTTCTACTATTACAGGAACTTCTATTGCCGAAATCAATGAGGTTTTTCCTGATAATAGAGTCGTGAGAGTAATGCCTAATACAGCGGCATCCAAAAAAGAATCCATGACATGTATTTGTGCCAATGAAGATGTGCAATCAGAGTTAGAAATGGTACAAAAAATGTTCGGAACCATTGGTGATACCTTGGTGATTGAAGAGCGAATGATGCAAGCCGCTACAGTTTTGGGAGCTAGTGGGACGGCTTTTTTTCTCCGATTTATTCGTGCCATGATTCAGGGAGGTATCCAAATGGGTTTTCATCCTCACGAAGCACAAACGATCGCAGTGCAAACCGCAATTGGAGCATCTGCATTGGTCAAAGATGGGACACATCCAGAACGAGAAATAGATAAGGTTACTACACCACGAGGTTGTACTATCGAGGGATTGAATGAGATGGAGCACCGAGGATTAAGTTCTGCCGTGATCAAAGGATTGATGGCAAGCTATGAAAAAATAAATACAATAAAATAATGTAGCAAAGCAGTACTGTGTATTCTATAAGGAGAAACAACGGCATGCTATAAGACAATAAAAAGATATGAAACTATTCGATGTATACCCATTGTATGATGTAGAGCCAGTAAGTGCTCAGGATTGCTTAGTGGTAGATAAAAATGGCGTAGAATATTTGGATTTGTATGGAGGACATGCTGTGATTTCTATTGGACACACACATCCTCATTATGTACACACACTAAAAACGCAATTGGATAAAATAGGATTTTATTCTAATGCAGTTCAAAATAGCTTGCAACAAAAGTTAGCTACAAAATTAGGAGTACAGTCTGGTTGCGAGGATTATGACGTGTTTTTGTGCAGTTCTGGTGCCGAAGCTAATGAAAATGCGTTAAAACTAGCGTCGTTCCATACCAGAAAAAGCCGTGTTATTGCCTTCGATAATGGTTTTCATGGACGTACATCCGCAGCAGTAGCAGCAACGGATAATCCCAAAATTAACGCACCATTAAACCAACAGCAAGAAGTGACGTTTTTACCTCTCAACGATATTGAGGCAGTAGAGACAGAATTGTCAATTGGTGATGTGTGTGCAGTAATCATCGAACCTATTCAGGGAGTTGGTGGTTTGGATCAGGGGACAACCGAGTTTTTTCAGGAATTAGAAAAAGCTTGTAATCAATATGATGCAGTGCTGATTCTGGACGAAGTGCAATCTGGTTTTGGCCGTAGTGGGAAGTTTTTTGCTTATCAATATCATGGAATTACTCCTGATATTATTTCGATAGCCAAAGGGATGGGAAATGGTTTTCCAGTTGGCGGGATTTTAATAGCACCACATATCGAAGCTAGTTACGGATTGTTAGGAACTACTTTTGGAGGAAATCATCTTGCCTGCGCAGCAACAACAGCCGTATTAGATGTTTTAGAAAAAGAAGATCTTATCACAAATGCAAAGCTTACTGGAGATTATTTTATCTCAGAAGCTGCAAACTTATCAGGTGTAAAACAAGTTAAGGGTAGAGGGTTGATGCTCGGAATAGAATTTGATTTTGAAGTCGGAGAATTACGCAAAAAACTGATCTATGATTATCATATTTTTACTGGAGGCTCTAAGAATAAGAATTTATTGCGAATTCTACCACCGTTAACGGCTGGTAAAGAGGAGGTTGATAGGTTGATAAAAGCACTAAGGGAATTATTGGATAAAAAATAAGAGAAAGACGAAAATGACAAAGGGTATGGCGCGAAGCTTTTTAGATGTTTTATAAGCTTATGTGTCATATTTTGTAATCATTGAGTGTCTTTTGCGATGTCCATATATAGGGTGACAGTCTTCTAGGCTTTTTTTAAAAATAGAAAAGATTGTTGCTAGGAAGCAATTCTCAGAAATTATGTTGAAAACACAAATTTAAAAGAATTAAAAAATAAAATTGGAGAGTATCAAAGGTTGTTAATACGTATTTAAAAGTGAATAGATCAATCCCCACAGGTTTTGTTTTCTCTTTTTCATCGATGTTTTGTCTTTATTCTTTACTATTTTATCTTAAATTATAAAAAAATGAATACCATGCTCACAATAGAAAAGCGAAATGCGGTTCTGACCACCATGGCAATATTGGTACGTAAAGAGGCAGATGCGATTTTGGCAGCCAATGCAACCGACATGAACAATTATGACGGGGAGGATATTGCTATGAGAGATCGATTGAAGGTTGATGATAGTAAGATCGATGGAATGATAGAGTCGTTAGAACAACTAGCATCACAAGATGATCCAGTAGGAGTAGAGCGTTTTCGATTTACCCATGATAATGGGATGCAAGTATATAATAAAACAGCGTCTTTTGGTACCATTTTGATAATTTATGAGTCTAGACCAGACGTGACGATTGAAGCAGGTGGAATAGCCTTTAAATCTGGGAATAAAATCTTGTTGAAAGGAGGCAAAGAGTCATTGAATTCTAACTTGGCAATCGTCAAATTGTGGCATCAAGCATTATCAGATAATGAGGTATCCACTGATTGGGTATCGTATTTGAATTATGATCGAGTAGCCACACAGGCTTTTTTAGAAAAACCGACACAGCGCGTAGATTTGATCGTACCCAGAGGAGGAGAACGGTTAATTGCTTTTGTAAAACAACATGCTACTTGTCCCGTAATTATTAGTGGGAGAGGGAATAATTTTGTTTATGTGCACAAGGATGCTGATGTAGATACCGCGTTAAACTTAATTATCAATGGTAAGACCGCCAAAATATCCGCCTGTAATGCTGTGGATAAGGTGTTAATTGATGAAAATTTACCGGATAAAGAAAACTTTATAGCACAGCTCCTCGAGAAGCTAAGAGAGCATACTGTTACTATTTTGGGAGATACGATACTGTCAAAACAAGATGGTGTAGCTTTGATTCCAAATGAAGATATATGGTTTGAAGAGTTTTTGGATTACAAAATTGTTCTTGGAGAAATCAAGGATGTAGAAGCAGCAATTGCCAAAATCAATACCTATAGTGGCGGGCACTCTGCAGTGGTTGTAACCAAAGATTTGACCATTGCAGAACAATTTATGAGTGTAGTAGATTGTGCAGCGGTTTATCATAATGCATCAACACGATTCACCGATGGATTTCAATTGGGATTAGGAGGTGAATTAGCAATTAGTACAGATAAGTTACACCAACGAGGTCCGATCGGATTACAACATTTGGTGACAAACAAATGGTATATACACGGTGATGGACAAATCCGATAAAAAACGCATTTTACTCAAAATAGGTTCTAATACACTGACCAAAGAGACAGATCATATCTCTAGAGGTAAGTTAGAAGATCTAGCACGACAGATTGCCAAATTACAAGATCGTTATGAATTTATTATTGTAAGCTCTGGTGCTATTGCAGTGGCCAAACAGTTTGTTAATCTGGAGAGTAATGGCAAGGAGATCACAGTAAAACAAGCATTGGCATCAATAGGACAGCCTCATTTGATGAGAATTTTTCAGGAAAGTTTTCGAGAAATTGGTCTGTTAACATCACAGTGCTTATTGTCATATCTAGATTTTGAACGAGATGAGACGAGGATTAATATAGAGAATACGATTAATGTATTAGTAGCGAATAATTATGTGCCAATTATTAATGAAAATGATACAGTTGCCACTCATGAGATCCAATTTGGAGATAATGATAAGTTAGGGGCTCTCACTGCAGCTTTGCTCAAAGTAGATTTGTTTATCATTGCGACCAATACCGATGGGATTTATACCAAAGCCTCTATAGAAAAAGGGAAGAAAGAGACCATACACGAGGTTGCTGATCTTAGTATGTTAGAAAAAGAAGTGGCAGATGGTAAATCTTCTCATGGAACAGGAGGAATGCAGTCCAAGATAGAGGCGGTTGCGATTACGAAAGCAGCAGGGATAGAGAGTTGGATTGTGAATGGCTTGAATGATAATTTTATCATAAATGCATTAGAAGGTACGATAGATTTTACCAAAATACGATAGACATACAGAGGCGTTAGGTTTCTGAAAAAAAATATTAAAAAAATGAATTACCTATCCACAGATGATATAGACAACGCAAAACAATGGGTTGATACAGCAGTTGCACTTAAAAAAAATCCGCTACAAGATATTGAGCTAGGAAAAAACAAAACAATCGTGATGTTGTTTTTTAATAACAGTCTGCGTACCAGATTAAGTACTCAAAAGGCAGCGATGAATTTGGGAATGAATGTAATGGTGATGAACTTTGGTAGCGAAGGTTGGCAGTTAGAGTATGGGGATGGTGTAGTTATGGATGCTGGCAAAAGTGAACATATACGAGAAGCAGCACAAGTCGTTTCTCAATATGCAGATGTCATTGCGATTAGAGCTTTTGCAAAATTAGAGAATCGAGATGATGATTATAAAGAAGAAGTGCTACAAAGTTTTGTAAAATATGCTACTGTACCGATTGTAAATATGGAAAGTTCTGCAGGACACCCTTTACAAGCATTGACTGATGCCATCACGATCACAGAACATATCACAAAAAAACGACCCAAAGTCGTGTTGACATGGGCACCACATCCTAAGGCATTGCCGCAGGCTGTAGCAAATTCATTTGCTACAATGATGCAAAAAATGGAGGTTGATTTAGTGATTACTCATCCCAAAGAGTATGATTTGGCAGACCATATCGTAAAGGATACCCCAGTTGAGTATGATCAGAACAAAGCATTGCAGGATGCAGATTTTGTTTATGCCAAAAACTGGAGTGCTTATCAAGGAGAAAATTATGGAAGTGCCATTAATTTCGATAAAAATTGGATGTTGACAGAGGAGAAAATGGCACAAACTAATGATGCAAAGTTTATGCATTGTCTTCCAGTACGGCGCAATGTAATAGTAGCAGACGCAGTGATTGATAGTAGTAATTCATTAGTTATCGAACAAGCAAATAATAGAACTTATGCTGCCCAGATTGTATTAAAGAAGATCTTGGAAGCAAAAAAATAAACACTTTTTTTTGAAGAACTTCCAGCAGTGAAGTCCTAAAAGTATCGAAGTGGTTACAGTTTTTTTGAGTTTGACAAAAAATAGAGGCTTTTTGATCAATTGAAGTGCTTTTGAGCGAGATAGAAACGCCAAGAGTTGATAAAAAGACAAAAACAGAGTAAAAGAATACATTTTTGTAGCGAATTGAAAAAATGTGAATAATTTATTGGGATAGATAGAAAATTCAAGAGAATAGAAGGTTAATGTAAAACGTATGAAACAGAAACTATTAATAGCAAAAATAGGAGGTAATATTGTAGGTAATCCAGAGGTTCTCAATGATTTTCTCGTAGATTTTTCTAAGTATACTGGGCCTAAGATCTTGGTGCATGGAGGAGGTAAATCTGCGACCCAGTTGGCCGATAAGTTGGGTGTCAAAACAGAAATGATTGATGGACGCCGTATTACATCAGCAGCAAGCTTGGACGTTGTGGTAATGACCTATGCAGGTTTACTCAATAAAACCATCGTAGCTGGATTACAAAAACAAGAATGTAATGCATTGGGATTGACAGGAGCGGATGCAAATGTAATTGTGGCTCAAAAGCGTCCTGTAAAATTCGTAGATTATGGATTTGTAGGGGATGTAGTCAAGGTGAATGGCGATACAATTCATAGTTTTTTGGAAAATAAGATTACACCAGTGTTTTGTGCATTAACACATAACAAGGATGGACAATTACTAAATACAAATGCAGATACTATTGCTTCTCAAATAGCAGTAGCTATGAGTGCATTTTATGAGGTGTCGTTGTATTATTGTTTTGAACTTAAAGGGGTGCTGAAGGATATTCAGGACAAAGATTCTGTAATTGAGCACATCAATTTGGATAGTTATAAAGAATTAAGAGATCAAGAGATTATTGCAGATGGAATGTTGCCCAAATTGCAAAACTGTTTTGATGCTTTACAAAAAAATGTGGCCTCTGTGCATATTGCAAATGCTGATTACATAAAAGATAGAAACACCAAACATACGACGCTTACATTGCTATAAATAAAGCGTTTATTTTGTCTATAAAAAGATAACATACTAGGATTATAACGACCAAAAATAATGATCAACAAATTAACAGACAAAGCGCTCGTATTACTTAAGAGGTTAATAGCAACACAATCTTTTTCTACAGAAGAAGAAGGAACAGCATTATTGTTAGAGGAGTGGTTTCGGGTACACGATATTGCTTTTGAACGCGAAAACAATAATATTTGGGCATACAATAAACATTTTGATGCAAATAAAGAAACACTATTATTGAATTCGCACCACGATACGGTAAAACCAAATAGTAATTACACAAGAGACCCTTTAGAAGCTACAGAAGAGGATGGAAAGCTCTTTGGATTAGGAAGTAACGATGCAGGAGGATGTTTGGTTTCATTATTAGCCACATTTACCTATTTTTATGCACAGGAGAATTTGAATTATAACATAGTTATAGTCACTTCGGCACAAGAAGAAAATAGTGGTCCTAAAGGGCTTAATAGTGTTTTGAAATATTTGAAAGGAGTTAAGTTTGCCATTGTAGGTGAACCAACGCTCATGCAACTGGCTATAGCAGAAAAAGGGTTGTTGGTCCTAGATGTAAAAGTCAAAGGAACTTCTGGTCATGCAGCTCATCGATATGATGATAATGCGATTTATAATACTATAGAAGTATTGGAATGGTTCAAAAACTTTGAGTTTGAGAAAACATCCGATGTACTGGGAAAAGTAAAAATGACGGTTACACAAATTGCAGCAGGCAAGCAACATAATGTGGTGCCGGGACAGTGTGAGTTAGTTGTGGATATTAGAGTAAATGATCAATATCAGAATGCTGAGGTTTTGGCATTAATACAAGAACATATTGGTGAGAAAGCAACGGTCAATGCGAGATCGCTACGCTTGAATTCTTCATCAATACCATTAGAACACCCCTTGGTACAGTCGGGGATCAAATTAGGAAGAACAACTTATGGATCACCAACATTATCAGATCAGGCAGCATTGAGTTGTCCTTCATTAAAGTTGGGGCCAGGAGATAGTACAAGATCACATATGGCAGATGAATACATTTTTGTCAATGAAATAAAAGAAGGAATTGAGTTATACATCAAAATTCTTAAAGGAATACTTTAGGGAGTATGATTTTTAGGTAAATAATAGAGGGTAATGATATTAAAATGTTTTTAATTTAAAAACAAAACATTGTATGAAGATAACATGGAGATTACAACAGATTGTGAGTCTTATACTATTTTTGTTGAGCATTCATACTTTTGCACAAGTAACATTATATTCATTAGATAAGAGGCGTCGCTTCATGACCAAAGAACAAATTCTAGAAGTTGTAGAAAATCGCAAGGCACAAGGTTTCCGAGGTAGAGATGATATGGAATGGCGCGGTACTATTTATCATAAAGAGCAGCGAAAGGATACGGTGATTAATCATGTGAGGTTTCGTCCAGCGAGAATAGAATCAGATGAGGAGGTTGCGATATTACCTTATGAGCAGCAGGCCTTATGGAGTTATCTCGATAAGCAGTTGCCCGAATTTTCGATCACAGATTATACAGGAGCTACGATGACCCATGAAGATTTTTTAGGAAAACCCACACTCATTAATGTTTGGGGTGTTTTTTGTAAACCCTGTATCAAAGAAATTCCTGTACTCAATGCATTAAGAGAGCGGTATAAAGATCAAGTTAATTTTGTGACAATTACAGGAGATAATCGAGATAAATTAGTGCAATTTTTTGAAAAAAAAACGTTCAATTATACACATTTGATTGGTAATGAAGCTATGACATATTATAGGCAAACTTTAGGGATAAATGCGGTTCCAAAAAACTTGTTTATCGATGCAAAAGGAATGTTACGGTATATAGAAAATAATGTCCCGATGATAAGGCTTCCTGGAGCTGAAAAAAGTAAATTTATGCCAGAAAGATTTGAGAAAATTCTTGAAAAACTCATAGCAGAAAACAATTAATCTAAAACGACGACCTTAATGAAACTTTGGGATAAAGGCTTTTCAACAGATAAAAAAATAGATTTTTTTACCGTTGGTAATGATAGACAACTAGATTTGGTAATAGCAAAATACGATGTACAAGCAACATTGGCGCATGCCAAAATGCTCAATAAAGTAGGTTTGTTAAAGAAAGAAGAGTTGTCGGGAATTGAACAAGAATTAGGAAATCTAGCTGATGAGATTGCATCTGGTGATTTTACTATTGAAGAGCAATTCGAAGATGTACACTCCAAAATAGAATATGAACTTACACAGCGGATAGGTGATGCCGGTAAGCGTATTCACACGGCTAGATCTCGGAATGATCAAGTTTTGGTAGCCATGCATCTTTACTTAAAAGATGAATTACAGGAGCTTAAAAAAAATGTTAAAAATTTAAGTAAGGTTTTACTAGAAGCTGCGACAAAGCACAAAGAAGTACTATTACCAGGGTATACACATTTACAAATAGCAATGCCTTCATCATTTGGTTTATGGTTTTCTGCCTTTGCAGAAAGTTTTGTAGATGATTTGTATTTTGTAAATGCAGCCATGAAGGTTGTGGATCAGAATCCACTTGGTAGTGCTGCTGGATATGGGAGTTCATTTCCAATAGATAGAGAGTTTACAACAAAAGAATTAGGTTTTGCAGAGCTTAAATATAATGTTGTAGCGGCTCAAATGAGCAGAGGAAAAGCGGAGAAATCAATGGCTTTTGCAATGAGCAGTGTCGCCGGAACACTTTCTAAACTAGCAATGGATGTGTGCTTGTATATGAGTCAGAATTTTGATTTTATGAGCATTCCCGGAGAGTTTACAACGGGATCGAGTATTATGCCTCACAAGAAGAATCCTGATGTTTTTGAATTGATTAGAGGGAAATGCAATAGAATACAAGCTTTGCCCTATGAATTGTCATTATTGACAAATAATTTGCCAAGTGGCTATCATAGAGATTTGCAATTATTGAAAGAGAGTTTAGTTCCTGCGATACAAGATCTAAAAGCTTCTCTGGAAATGGCAGAATACGCTCTGAAGAATGTAAAAGTGAATAAAGATATCTTAGAAGACAATAAATATGATTATCTTTTCAGCGTAGACACGTTAAACGCATTGGTTCTCGATGGTATGTCATTTAGAGATGCCTATGTTAAGATCGGACGTGATATAGAAAATGGCGATTACAAGCCTACAAAAAATACAAAACATACCCATATAGGAAGTATTAATAATCCGGGTATTAAAGAGATAGAAGAAAAGTTGGAACATGTGTAGTTATAATTGAGTTGAGTTAGTTTTTAACGTTTTGCCACTTGGCAACCATAATGTTCCATCTAGACCCCGAGGATTAGTTACCCTCGGGGTTGTTTTTTTGTAAAAATTATTTTTGAGTTGTAAATTGCTTTTTTATACCAATTGAGGTATATAAATTCGTATTAATGACACTGTTATTTTTTTTCTGAGAATAAAACCTTTTTTTAAGCTTCATTGCGGATGCAATTTTATTTCCAATATATAGGTCGAGTATTAATTGTTATGCTTTTATTTTCTGTAGTTTTTATTGGATTCTTAGCATACCTTTTTACCGGCAATTTAGTGTTAGGTTTTTTCTTTTTTATACTGTCCTTTATAATAACACTTCCAGCTATCGTATTGATTTCTGGAATCAGATTAGTCAATACTATAAGAGACGATATTAATAAAATGCTCAAAATTTCTGTGAACACCGCTAAGTATATTTTTAATGATTCACAAATGTTGGTACAACAAAGATAATCTGGTTTGCCGATTTCGGATGTTTTTAAGGGAGTAGCAATTTATGTGATCAGATCAAGTCTGAAAAAAAGTGCTTCAGAAAAGAATCAAATTTATGGCAAGTCCATTTGTTTTTTTAGTTGACCAACGGTTCAAAAATCATCATCATAAATAGACAGTCTGAATTTATTGTCTTTGAAGATGATAATCAGCAGATAAATGTAGAAGTGGACAAGGTTGATATACATAGTAAAATTAAAAAAAAACGTGGGAGTAAGGTAACAAATGTGGCATTAGGTGCGGTAACCATTCCAATTTACATAGTGCTTTTCGTTTATGGGAGTTTTAATGTTTTAATAGTATGGTTGTTTTCATTAGTTTTTTGATTGTTCTAGTGTTTTGAGACTCTCAAGAAAAACTAGCTTATTACTTGTCTTGATCATATCTAGACAGTGCTTGCTCCAATTTTTGTTGCATACGATCACGAAGTTTTTTAGGTTTCAGCACTTCAATAGAATTCCCAAATCCCAAAATCATCCGTTCCAGTTCAAAGTTGATTTGAACAAAAATATTGAAAATCACACCGTCATCTGTATGCTCGATCAACCGCTGTGAACGATGAAAGGGTTTTGTAATGATATAAGGTGCATTCTGTTTATCTACCCAAAACTGAATACGTTCTGCACGAGTATTAGCAACTGTGACACCAATCACATTTTTGTAATACGAATCACCATCAAAGTTTTCATTCAAATAAGGAATGTTTGTATCAAAATCAATAGCTATGATTCTGTCCAAAGCAAAAGTCAAAATAGGTTTTTTGGGCGACGTTTTACCCACCAAAAACCACCGATTATTGAACTCTTTGAGAATAAACGGATGTAAGATAATTTCTGAAGCTTTATGAGCCTTAAAAGATTGATAGGTGATTTTTAATACAAGTTTTTTCAAGATAGCTTGATATAAAATATCTAAATGTTCTAGCCCCTTGAGTTTTTCATTTTTGTCCAAATGAATGATAGGTGCTTGATGCGTTTTTTCGGTATATACTTTGTCCTCTAATCGCTGAATAATCCCACTCAATTCAGAAAACAGCGAAAAGTCTTTAAACTGTTTGAGCATTTCTAATGTTTCAGACAATACATTCATATCATTTTCAGTGATGGGGATATCGGTGATAGAATATTCAGGATCCTCGTACTTATAATACTTACGATTATAAGTTACAATAGGTGCATTGTAGCCTAATTTATCACTACGCATCATCTGGATGTCGAGCTGAACAGTTCGTTTGCTTACATTGATATCTCTTCCTTCGTATTCATGAAGCGTATCAGAACAAGCTTCGATGAGATTGTCCAAGGTCCATTGCCGGTTGTTGTTTTGTAGGCATTTGTCAATGGTTTTGTAGCGAATGAGTGCGTTTTTGTTTATGGCCATTTACCTGTTTTTTTATGTTAAAAATATTAAAAGAAATTAACCACGCAAAACAATTGCGTAATAGGGATGCAATTTTGTGCTGTAATCAATAAGAAACAATTCCATGGCATTCAGTGATTGGATGATGTTATTGGTAACTCGCCTGATAACGGATGGACTTTGCAGAAGCACAAAAATAGTCCGGAATCAAGGAAGGAAACGTATTTAGAATAAATACGTTCGCCAAAAGCAAAAGGCTCAGTTCGCAATGCGAAACATTCATGATCTTTTAATAACTGTAAAATCATGAGTAATCTGAGAAGAGAGATAAAAATTAAGAAAAATGAAAACAAAACTCAAAAACATAGAAGAAGAACGTAACGTGAAAATAGTATATGCCTGTGAATCGGGTAGTAGGGCTTGGGGATTTGCTTCTCCTGATAGCGATTATGACGTCCGATTTTTATATACACATCCCATAGAGTGGTATCTCGCTGTTGCAGAAAAACGAGATACGATCACTATCATGGATGGGGATTTTGACGCCGTAGGTTGGGAACTCCGTAAAAGCCTACGGTTATTGAAAAAGTCAAATGTTCCCGCATTAGAGCATTTGTTTTCTCCGATAATGTATATGGGATCAGCTACTATACTGACAGAGATGAGGAGAATAGCTGTAGATTGCTTCTCTCCTATCGCTAGCATGTTTCATTACCTAAGTATGTCCAAAAAATATGAAGAAAAACTGGCGGGTGAGCAACTAAAATTGAAAAGCCTGTTTTATGCATTGCGCACTGGTTTGGCTGGTAAATGGATTTTGGAACACCAAACTATGCCTCCAGTAGTATTTAATGAAATGTTAGCTCTAGTCTCCGAAGATATAGCAGATGAAATACGAGAATTAATGGCAATAAAGGCCCGAGAAGGGGAAAGTTATTTACATAATCGTAATGATAGTATCGTACGGTTTGTTTCAGCTACCATTGCAGCAAATGAGGAGTATGCCAAATCATTACCTTCCGGAAAACCTGATAGTGAACGAATAGATCATTTTCTATATAAAATAATAACAAGATGAAAACGATAGCAGCATTAAAAGCATCAGGAGCCATCATTTTTGAGTGTATTAGTGGCAGTCGTGCGTATGGATTGGCTACCGCTTCATCAGATACTGATATTCGTGGTGTTTTTGTAGTACCCAAAACAGACTTTTATTCGTTAGGGTATGTTGATCAGATCAGCAATGAAACGAATGATATTGTCTATTATGAGCTTAGAAAGTTTATAGAATTATTGGCCAAAAACAATCCAAATATATTGGAATTACTGAACGTTCCTGAGGAATGTATCCTGAAAAAAGATCCGATTTTTGAGCAAATTAAAGTGGAGTACTTTTTGTCTAAATTGTGCAAAGACACCTTTGCCAACTATGCTTATACCCAAATCAAAAAAGCGAGAGGGCTCAACAAAAAGATCGTAAATCCTGTAGAAAAAGATAGAAAATCGGTCATAGATTTTTGCTTTGTCAGAACAGAAAAGCAGTCGTTGCCGTTCAAAAAGTTTTTGGAAATCAAAAATATGGAGGCGGACCATTGCGGACTGGTAAAGATCGCATACATGAAGGACTGTTACAATTTATTTTATGGAAACGATAAAGGGTATCAAGGCGTGGCAAGAGCAGATGCAAATGCAGTATGTTTGAGTTCTGTCCCAAAAGAGGAAATACCTATAGCAGTATTATATTTTAATGTAGATGGATATTCCTCTTATTGCAAAAAGTATAAGGAGTATTGGACCTGGGTCGAAAAACGAAATGATGCACGATACAAAAACAACCTTGCCCATGGTAAAAATTATGACACCAAAAACATGATGCATACGTTTCGGTTGTTACATATGGCCAAGGAAATTGCGGAACTAGGTATTATAAACGTAAAAAGACCAGATCGAGACCTGTTATTGGGAATCAAAAATGGGGATTTTGAGTATGATGATCTTTTAGAAAAAGCAGAAGTGCTAAAAGAAAGTTTGGAGCAGATATATGATGATTCCAAATTAATGAATCGTATTGATTTGGAAGTTGTTAATACGTTGTTGGTTAAGGTTAGAGAAGAATTTTATAAAAAAAATAACTACGCAAAATGACTGCGTAGATGTATAAGATATTTGTATCAGAATCATAAAGAAGTCTAATAAACAATGGGACCAAAGTACTGCTCCGTCGAACGAGGAGTCGGCGGAGCTCAAGAAAGAGAAGTTATGGAAAATACGGAGAATATAACAGGAAAGACATTAATCGATTTAGGTTTCAAATCTGGAAAATGGTTTCCAGAAGCGATTGCTCATATCAACACTAATCAATTGTCCAAAGAAGCAATGCATGCCTATTTAGAACAATTCAAATCGTTGCCAACAATGGATTTACATACCGAAGCAGCTCCATTTGTCATCAATATTAGGGCAGAAAACGCTTTAGAAGAAACCAATGTAAACTCAGTTGTGGCGTCTATGGAAACCTTGATGAAAACACCGACCTTGGTTCATGGAACGATTATGCCTGATGCTTGTCCGACTGGACCCAACGGAACGATTCCTGTTGGTGGTGTAGCGGTGGCAAAAAATGCTATTCACCCGGGGATGCATAGTGCTGATATTTGCTGCTCGGTGATGCTAACGGATTTTGGGAAGGTAGATCCTAAAATAGTATTAGATGCAGCATACCAAAACACGCACTTTGGACCCGGCGGACGAGATCGAAACACTCAATATAGATTCCCAGAGGAATTGTTAAAAGATTTTGAAGGAAATTATATGTTGAATAATGAAAAGATGATCGGAGCAGCTCGTTCTCATTTGGGTACACAAGGGGATGGGAATCACTTCTTGTTTGTTGGAACCTCTCAAAAAACAGGGAATACGATGATGATCACGCATCATGGATCCAGAGGGCCTGGTGCTAATTTGTATACCAAAGGGATGAAAATCGCGGAGCGTTTCAGAAAAGAATTGTCTCCAGAAACCTTAAAACAAAATGCTTGGATTCCTTTCGATACCGAAGAAGGACAGTTGTATTGGGAAGCTTTGCAGATTATCAGAAAGTGGACTAAAATTAACCATGAATGTATTCATGATGCCACATTGAAAGATCTGGAAGTAATAGCCCAAGACCGTTATTGGAATGAGCATAATTTTGTGTTCAAAGACGGAGATTTGTTTTACCATGCCAAGGGTGCTACACCATTGGATGTCAAGTTTATACCAGATAGTACCGGGCCACGATTGATCCCATTGAATATGGCTGAGCCAGTATTGATCGTGGATGGCAAAACTACCAAAAGCAACTTAGGTTTTGCTCCACATGGTGCAGGGCGTAATGTGAGTAGAACACAACATCGAAAAAGTAAAACAGGGACTGTTCAAGAAATTTTTGAAGAAGAAACCAAAGGCTTGGATATTCGTTTTTTTTCCAAGGAAATTGACATCACCGAATTACCGAGTGCGTACAAAAATGCCAAAACCGTCAGAAACCAAATGGACGAATTTGGTTTGGGAGCTGTAATTGATGAGGTCATGCCTTATGGATGTATCATGGCTGGGGACTGGCAAAAAAATGCACCTTGGAAAAATAGACGGAGAAAAGGAAAAAGATGATGATACTATTTGTTGTTTGAATTTACCGGAAAGAAAAATTAAGATTTTTTTGTTTCAGCTTCAGCAGAAACATCAAGCATAGCCGTAGTTATGGTTTATTTTTAAGCTGAAGCTGAAGCTGAGGCGAAAAAAGAAAATTTTATCCCAGTAAATTCAAAGGATAAATGGTATTAGGTAATTTTACAAAGGAGACCGATCTTATTGCGCATGATCATGATTTGTCTCAACGTATTATTTCAAAATTTGGACTACTTAGTAAAGCTGTTTCCAAATCAAAATATAGGTAGAAAAAGAACAAGTTGATATACGACATTTTATAGCTAATTTCGTTTTAGATATGTTCATGAGCTATCGAGTGTTTCAATTTTATAGCTCAAATCAGTAAAAAATAGTTCAATTATTTTGACCTACAATTACATTTTAACTGGTATTACTTAAGAATAGAAAATTTGAAGATTCGAATTCGATTTCTTCTAGCGAATAATTTCTTTTTTGGCAAAATCAATGAATCAGCGTATTAAAACGCTATTTTGAGAAAAATATTTGGTGTAATGTCCAAAGCTCGTTCCAACTCTTTTTGTGGTAAATCCTGTGCATTCCGTTTGTAATACTCTTTGAGAATATTCTCTTTATTTAAAAAATTCCAGACAGAAAATCCAGAGTGTATTTTGACCCCTTTTCTCAATAAAAAGGCATAAGTAGCAGAAATGTCATAACGTAAGTAATTGGTGATTCTACTAGAATGAGCGGGCCTAAACTTAATTTCATCAGTGATTATTGCATTTTCAGATAATGGTCTGGTGGTGGGTAATGCCGATCTCCAATTAAGTCCTAGTGCTATGTTGAATGACTTCTTGGTATATGACGTACCTAGTGTGACAGCATGCCGAATATCTATGGTATTAGGAAAATTAGTGTCTAATAGATTCTCGAAGATATAGTTGTTTTTTGCCCACATATAATTACTCCAGACTCGAAAATTACGAATACTCTTGTTAATTAATACATCGATTCCATAGGTTGTATAGCTTCCTAATTCATTTATGGTGCTATATTGGTTTAAAAAACCTTGACTTTTGGTCGTTATTCCTTTAACGTTTTTGTAGTATCCTTCCGTACTTAATAGCCAACCTTTTTTGTCATAATGCAAACTAAGAGAAACTTGTTTTGATTTCAAAATCGGGATGTCATTATCATTAGATAACACCCATCGTCGTTTCTCGATACCCAAAAAATCTGTTTGGAAATTAATATTATGTGAGGTATGTTGGTTTTTGAATTCTCCAGACAATTCCAATTTCCAATGTTCTAGAAGTTTTTGATAGAAACTCCATCTGGGCTCTAATATGTGTTTGTTAAATTTTTCATTGTAATTATATCGTATCCCTGTCGTAAAGATTGTTTTTTTCGAATTAGATTCGTAATGTAAACTGGAAAAAAGCGCATGTATTCGAACTACTTCAGTACGTCTCTCTTTGAAGAGTTGTTCCCCTAATTCATTGTTATTAGAAAGACCAGTTTCTGTCCATTGGTACCCGCTATTCCAAGAGAAAACAGAATTTATATCGTAGCTTGTTTTTGCTTTTATGCTAGTCTCTGCAATTTTATTTTCTTGAACAAATTGTAATTCATCTAAGATGTTTACATTGACCGATTTTAACAGATAATTCGTGTCATAGATAGAAAAAATAGTACGTAATTTAGTATTCCATTTTCTTTTATAAAACAAACCCGCAGCGATACTGTTTTGCGACAAAGTACTCTTTTTAGAGATGTCAATGGTTTTAATATTTGCAGTTTCTGTGAAATTTAATGAATTATTGATATGGATGAAATTAACTCTTATTCGATCATTTTTTGAAATGTCCAACAGCCACCTCAGGCTGGTGTCATAAAAATCAAATTGTATGTCAGAATTCGTTACTGCATCATCATTGTTTGCTATTTCCGTATTCTGCAATGTTCTTTTAAAATACTGAGAATAGGTTTTGGTTGTTACAAACTCATTGATGGATTTTCTTCCAGATATTTGTAGGGACGAGTTTTTGCCAAGAGGAATGTCCAAAAAACTTGATGTATTGATTTGATCAATACTCCAACTGCCAGAAAATTTGGAGTTTACTTGATTATCGGTCTGCATCAAAATGGTTCCAGAGATTCCATCAGAATATTCAGCCTTTGTCCCGTTTTTGATTACGCCAACAGTTTGGGTACTATTGGGATCAAATACAGAAATTAATCCAAAAAAATGACCGGATTGATACATTTTGATTCCATCCCAAAGAATAAGATTTTGATCATGGGTACCGCCTCGGATATTAATATCAGAGACTCTTTCGTTGACACTTTGTACTCCAGGTAGTGCTTGTACTGTTTTCAAGACATCAGTTTCGGTGAGACCGGGTAGGATAGCGAATTTTTTTAGGTCTATTAAGAAATTACCATCATAAGTTTTATCAATACCAACTGTCAGATAATTTTTTAGCACTATCTCAGGTAAGAGCTCAATGGAAGGACTCAAATATAAGGTTTTGCAGGTGCTATCGAATGTATGAGATGGTTTATAAGTAATTTCAAAACCGGCGGATTGAATAGTAATAATTTCTCTTTCTTCATCTATTACTAATTCAAAATACCCATCTTCGTTGGTAGTAACGGTTTGGTTTTTAGCTTTGATGAGGCAGTCTTTTATTGGGAACTTATCTTCATTGTTCTTGATATAACCACAGATACGGGTTCTGTTTTTGGGTTTAATGGATACAAAATTGGTGTCAATTTTGGTAAATACAAGTCCTGTTTCTTTTTCGAGATATATGAGGATTTCTTCAAAAGAGATTGTATTTGGTGGGGAGTACAGTATTTTGTTTGATACAACATCATCTGCATAGGTAAAGGTGTAGGGGAATTGATTTTGAATCTTTTCGAGAATGGTTATGAGTGACACCCTACCTTTGGTTGTTTGCGCATGAGTCCATCCAAAAAAGAGTAAAAAACTATAGAAACACCACAGTTTTTTACTCTTTGGAATGATTATAAAACATTGTAATATGATTCTTGCCATCAATGTGATAGGATATATCTAAAGGTGAAGTTATAGCTTTCAAAGCATCATTCAAATTGTCGTGTCCAAATCCTCCTGTAAAAAGTCGATTTGTATCAATGTTATCCAAAGAAATAACCACGTTATACTGTCGTTCAAATTCGCTGATTACCATAGCGAAGGGAACGCTTTTGAAAGTTGTTATGTTGTCCATCCATTCTGGAGTAGCACGGGTTATAGTAGTAGATTCTTGCTTTCCTGCGATTAGCCTATAAGAGTCTCCAGGGTGTAGCTTTTTTTTTGTTTCACCAACTTTTACCCGAACAACCCCTTCAAAACATTGCACTTCGAAATAGTGTTTTCTGCTTTTTACATTGAATTTTGTACCTAAAACTTGTACAACACCACCATCCGTGATCACATCAAAAGTTGCTCCTTTTGCGACTTCAAAAAAAGCCTCTCCTGTTAGTTGAAGTTCTCTGTTTTTTGCCCAATTCCTTTTGTTAAAAACAATTTTAGAGGCAACATTAAGACCAACATGAGAATTATCCGGAAGTGTAATACTTGTCTTATTACTTGCTAAGGTTTGCACCGTAGTATCCTGATTTATCCAAAAAAATGTAGCAATACCAAAAAGTATAGCAATACTAGCTGCTATTCTAAAGACTAAAGAGGTACGAAGCTTTTTGGGCTTTTTTGAAACACCGTGAGTTTGTACACGGTCATAGAAAGTGTCAATGCTAGCCGGTTCCTTTAATTTGGAGGCCTTGAAGTGTTGAGCACCTTCTAAGATTTTTTTATGTAACTCGTAATCGTTTAACTTCTCAAAGACTTCTCTTTCTGCTGGAGTTAAATCATCATTAAGCCATTTTTTTATTAAATATTCTCGATCCATCTTTGTTGTATTTGAGGGACTTCCTTTATAAGTATAACAACTTGATAAGCTATTTTCCTTTACTTAAACCCTTCTAATTCATTTTTTAGAATACTATAAGCCTTATAAATTCTATTCTCTACTGCCTTTTTGGTGATTCCTAAAATCTCAGCAATCTCAGTATGTTTTTTGCCTTCGACCTTATTCATTAGAAAAGATACGCGTTGATCTTCGGTCAATCGTTCCAGAGCTTTTTGGTAATTTTCAAAAAATTGTTCATGTTCTAGCAAAAATTCTGGCGACTCATTAGTATACTCTTTGGGCTTTATTTGTTGATGCCTTAGAACTACATTATGATGCTTAATTTCATTGCGCATCATATTTGTTGCAACAGTATAGACATAGGATTTTGCTTTTTCTGGAGAAATATCTTTACAATTCGTTAATAATTTGATAAAAGCATCTTGCATTTTGTCATTTGGACCCAATGTCTCTCCATATTTATAATGTAAAAAAGCATACAGATCCGCAGAATACTTATTGTATAATACAGAAAAGACAGACTCTTCGCAGACATTTTTATGTAATTTTTTAGGCATAAAATTCAACTAAAATTAAGTAAATCTAAATAAAACATAGAAAAAGAAAAGGATTTTTTAAAAGTTAGTTGTTTTACTAATATAGACCAAACCAAAACATATGAAAATAACTAGCAACCCCGTAAAGATTTTTATTTTTCTTTTCTGTACGATTAATTTGATTTCATGCAGAAAAGAAAATGAAGAATTTACAGAGACTAAAGATGAAGAAACCTTAAAAGTAAACTCGAAATTATCAAACCTTTTACTCAAAACAACTTTAAATGATGGTTCCAAAGACAACATCTTGGACAATACAAGCTGTTTTAGCATTTCGTTACCCGTCACAATTAACCTAAATGAAATGAGGTTAACCATTAATTCAGAAGACGATTTCTCTATTATAGAAGATTCCTTTAATGAATTTGATGACGATAATGATAGTCTTGAGTTTGTGTATCCAATCGCTATCATTAATAGCAATCATGAAGAAATAGCGATTGTAAATAATAAGGAATTAAAAAAGAAGATAAAAGAATGTAGGAAAAGTGATCCAGAAAGCGGGGATGAGGATATTGAGTGTATAGATTTCAAATATCCCATAGCAGTATCGGTTTTTGACGCTGATCGGGAACTTATCAAAATTATTACATTAAGTAATGATAAGAACTTATTTAATTTCATAAAACGCCTAGATCAATATGATCGAGCCAACATCGTTTTTCCTGTAACTGTTCAGCTTTATGACAATTCGGAAGTAGTCATAAACACCGCTGATGAGTTAGAGAATATCTTGAAAAATGTAGCAGATGAATGTGAAGATGAAAACGACTTGGATCGAGAAGATTTTATCTCAATACTAACCGGTAGTACCTGGTCGATTCAAAAATTCAAAGACGATGAAAGCAATGAAACCGAAGAGTTTACTTCTTTTACATATGATTTCAAGGAAAATGAGGTCATTGTGGCTTCTACAAAAAATGAAGAAATTACAGGAAGCTGGACTGTTGTTACAAGAGTAGATGGAGGACTGTATTTGATTATAAATTTTGCAGATAAAACTCCTTTAAACAAGCTCAATAAAAAATGGATTTTGAAAAGTGCAAAAAACAAAAAGATCAAGCTTGAAAGTCTTGTTGATAACGAAAAAAGTAAAGATGAATTATTCTTTCGACAATAAAAATAACCAACCAAAAACAATTAAACACCCCCGTAACATTATGAAAATTTTTTTTAAATCAACAATTTTTTTAGTAGCGCTTACTGCAGTTTTAATCAGCTGCGAGAATGAAAGTATAAGTCTAGCAGATTCATCTATGGATGTAGATACTAGTGAACTTTCAAGAAAATTTATCGATAGTCTAGAGACTTCATTTACTACAAATTTGATGGCAGGTCAACACCATAATGCAGGAACTGTCACGATCACAAAAGATTCTAGTAATTTGCTAGTAACCTATGAAACAAACACGGATACTAGTAGTACAAAAAACTGGACGATTAAAGCGACTCATTTATATGTAGGAGCTTGTGATGGGATGCCTACTACAAAATCAGGTAATCCAAAAATAGGCAAATTCCCTTACAAAGAAGATCATGAAGTTGGTACAACGAATTACACGTATAGTATCCCATTGGACAAACTTGATGAGTGTTTCTGTGTAGCTGCTCACGCAGTGGTGGACTGTAGTACTGAAATTACAACGACTCCCACCACTCCTACAATTCCTGTTACCGATCCTGATACTCTAGCGAAATCAGATAAAGGTGGAAACAAGGATAAGGGTCAAGCAGATGATAGCTGTGGAGAAGAAACAGCTTGGGCAGAGGGACAAGGATTCTCAGGAAATAGTTGGGCGATGTTCATAGAAATATGTGATACCACAGATCCCGATCCAACAGTAGATCCCGATCCAACAGTAGATCCTAATCCAATGCAATAATTCTTACTGACTTAAAGAAACTAAAAGTCTGATTAGCCCACTGTCAAAGACGTTTACCCCCATAGGTTTTTGATTTCAAAAAAGATCCTTCGATTAATTTCGTAGGATCTTTTTGTTAAAAAAGCTAAAGCTTAAACCATTTTAAAGATAAAAATTATCAATATCAAAATTTGTGTCATAATAATTTGTAAATTAAAGGGAACAATAATCCAGATAAATAATATGAAAACAAATTTTTTACTTTTTATTTTATTATTAGGTATTTTTTCTTGTGCAGACAAGAAGAAAGAAGAAGAAACTAAAGCTGCGATTCAAAAAATTGAAGCTGTTGAAAATGAACTCCACGAGGTTTCTAAAGAAATCGATGTTAAAACTAAAGATTTAGAAGACTCTTTAAAAGACTTAGAGGGAATTTAATTTTCAAAAAAATATAAATAACTCATTTTTTAAGAATTTAAAAAAATAATCAATGAAATTTATTAAAATATTTACTGTATTTGTTATGGTTTTTGCTCTTGGAACTTTGAGCACATTAGCGCAAGGAAAGTCACAACAGGCCAAGGAAAAAAGTAATAAAAATTTTCAAAAAGGAAAAAAGAAAGCCAAAGCTGAAAAACATAAAGCGAATAAATCCAAAGATGGATTGGATAATGAAATAGCAGATGGTAAAGATCAAATAAACAAAGGAAAGGGAAAAGTAAAAGACAAGGCTAAACAAAAAAAAGAAGATTTAGAGTCTGATGTGGATAGAGTTAATGGTAAAGCTAAGGACAAAACCAAAGACAAAACCAAAGACAAAACAAAAGAATTAAAAGCAAAAGCAGAAAGTAAAGGGAATGCTTATGGAAAAAATAAAAATGGACTAACAGGGAAAGCTTTCGGGAAAACAAGAGCAGAAGAAGCTAGATCCAAAGTAAAAGAAAGTGCCAAGATGCTCGATAAAAATGAAAATAAATTACAAAAAGGACGAGATAAAATAGCTGTAGCTAAAGAGAAATTAGCAGAAGCCAAAGCCAAAACAGGAGATGATGCGCTGACACCAGAAGAGATTAGTGAAAAAGAAGCAAAAATCTTTAAGGCAGAAGAAAAGTTAAATGCATTAGAAAACGCTATCAAAAATGGAAAGCAAAAAATTAAAGAAGGAGAGGATAAGATTAATAAAGTATACCAGGAAAAAAAATAGCTATATAAGCTGTTAATAATGTTCTGAGTATAGTAATTGTCATGAACTAAGTCTCGTTTGATGCTCAAATTTTTTGAAGGGTGTTATCTCAGAAGAGTGAAGCGACCAAAAAGACGAATTATGAGCCTATAGTTATCTTTTAAATGGTATAACTTTGGAATGAGGATTATGACGAAGCAGAAAAATTAATTGATTTTGCCCTTACGGTAAAAGGAACGGATAAGGCTATGTTGTATAGAAATATAGGGATTCTCTTTGAGCAAAAGCAGCAATATAAAAAAGCTTAGAGAGCATTAAAAATTGCGAATTTATATACCTAATTATTTAATTTAGGTATATAAATTCGTATTAATGACACGGTTATTTTTTTTATGTAAAAACACCGTGATGCTATTGCATAGCCTTAGCTATGGATTATATGAACAAGGCATGTAGATGGAAAAAGAACAAGGCGATATGCGACATTATATAGCGAATTTGGTATTACAACTGTTTTGTGGTTGATATTGAAATTGATAAAAAAAGAATCAAAGATAAAATGCCGAAAAATAAAGGAAGTAATTCAAAGAAGAAGACTACCAAAAAAGCAAGTAACAACAAGTGAAGATGTGATATCGCTTGTTGTTAATTATATGTAAAAACTTCATGATACTGAAAAGTTCATGAAGTTTTTTTGTTTTTGGTAGGGTAGTAATAACGATTTCCCTAAATCAAATTGATACCCGTTAAAATGTAATTGTCAGCTAAAATAATTGAACTATTTTTCGCTAGTTTGAGCTACAAAATTCGAACATAGCCTTAGTTACTAAACTAGTTACGATTTAATTTTTTAGCGAAAAAATAGTAGAAAAAGAACCGAATTAGTAGCCTGTTATTATTTTTTAAATGGTTTGATATGCAGATTAATTGAATAAAGCATGGATTGTCAACTCAGTAGATGTAGGCTAGATTCCCTTTGTCCTTGCACAAACTTGGAGTATAACAATGATAGTTTGTGAGAGGTTGTGGCGCCTGTTCCGAACTGGATTAGGTAAGCTAGTCCTCCTGTCTAGACTAATTCATAATTCTCAATGTAGAATAGAGAAAAACATAGTGGTTGGAGAGAAAAGTGGTTGATTACCATAATTGTAGCCAAGGAATATTATTATCTAATTGATGTAAAAAAAAATGTGGATGCAATCTTCAAAAAAAAAGGGGGCCTGGCTTGGGTTAATGAAGCTAAATCTCTTTTTTAAATACTTTATATTCTGATAATGAGTGTTTTGTATGTGATCGCTTTTGCGAAAGGACTCGCATAATTACATGTCTTTTACCTCAAAATGTATGCGATATTGAGAGAACTAAAAGGATATATTTCAAATTTCTGTAAAATGTATAATAATAGTCGATGAATTGGTTAAAAAAATGTCTTTTTGATAAAAAGCTGTGATTGCACATGAAATTTATGGCACCTAAATACGAAAGTATAGTAGCCCTCGTTATCCGCTGTAACTATTAACCTAAAACTTATAATGATGAAATATTACTATGGACTGTTTATGGCAGTTTTTTTGATGACATTGAGCGTCAATTCACAACAAAATTGTTCAGGAAATTGGCTGTCTGTAAATGGGAACAAACTGTTAGATTCTAACGGCAAAGAGGTATATCTAGCAGGAGTCAACTGGTCTGGATTTGAAGCTAATATTAGTACCCTAGAAGGTTTGTACGCAAGGGATATGAAGTCCATGTTGCAGCAAAGTAAAGACTTAGGGTTTAACTGTTTTAGAATTCCATGGCATAATGCAATGTTACGACAAGGTGCCGAGGCGCAAGCTCCAAATTTATGGATCAAAGATCCGTATAATTACAACGGAGTTCCTCAACAAGGACCTTTCTCTAATACGTATCTCGAAGGGAAAACAAAACCAATTGAAATCATGGATGAGCTCGTAAAATGGTGTCAAGAAAATGATATGAAAATCATTTTAGATTGCCATTCTCGCGAAGCTGGAGGATATTTGACAGAAGGACTATGGTATACTGATTCTGTTTCTGAAGAGGAATGGATTGAAGATTGGGTGTTTATTGCAGAGAGATACAAGAAATATGATGCTGTTATAGGAATGGATCTCAATAACGAGCCTCATGGTAAAATTACTGACCCACAAGGAGCTAGATGGGGTACAGGAAACCCAGCTTTTGATTGGAGACTTGCTGCAGAAAAATGTGGAAATGCAATTCTAGCAACAAATCCTAATGTTTTAATTATCGTAGAAGGAATTGAGGCATATACCAAACCAGACGGAACAGAGACAACCTATTGGTGGGGAGGTAACCTACAAGGAGCAAGAGATTTTCCTATTCGTCTAAATGATCCAAGTAAATTAATGTATTCACCGCATGAGTACGGACCAACAGTTTTTGAACAGCCTTGGTTCGATGTTCCAGAATTTCCGAATAACCTACCTGCTATTTGGGAAGAACAATTTAACTTTTTGAATACCAACAAAACTTCTCCTTTGTTCATTGGCGAACTTGGGATTAGAGATAGTGATGGGAAAGATGAATTGTGGTTTAAGACATTTGTGAATTTTATCAAAGAAAATAAATTACATTTTGCTTTCTGGACACTAAACCCAAACTCTGGTGATACTGGAGGGATTTTAAAAAGCGATTGGACTACCGTTCATGATTGGAAATTAGAATACTTAAAACCTATTTTATCTAAGCCAATACCTAACTGTACAGGAGGAGTTCTAAGTGTTTCTAATCCAAATAGAGAAGAAAACCAGATCGAGATACAATCAAACCCAGTTGCAGATATTTTGACGATTACCTCTTCTGATATTTCCATAAGGAAAATGAAAATATTTGATGTTAATGGTAGAGTTGTAAGTGGAACAAATTCTCTTGAATTATCTAAAAATGTAAGTCTAAATGTCTCAACACTTGCATCAGGTGTATACATAGTGGCTATTACTACAGGTAAAGGGGTTCTTGTAAACAAACGATTCATCAAAAAATAGAAGTTTCCGAACTTATTTAATTTTTGCTTTAAAGAACCGAATATGTCTGCTATTACGCATATTCGGTTCTTTTTTGTATCATATACTGACGTCAGAATTCATTTTAACTCTTTTTATTTGAATGAGCACTTAGGCTGCTATTATTACTATAAGAGATTCTCAGGGTTTTTGTCTCATTTTTATAATACCAGTAAAAATGTAATTGTAGGCAAAACAGTAGAAAAAGAAGCTGATTAGTAACCTGTAATTACTTTTTGAATGGCAGGAGATCAATGAAATTGAAGATATGTAGGGAGTTTACAAAATAGAAGACAATATTTTTATACTATCTCGTTCTAATAATAAAATAACTAACAATTTATTTATTAAATCATTCTTAATCATGAAAACACTGTCAAAATTTACACTCATTGCTTTAGTATCAGTTTATGTTTCTTGTAAACAAAATCCTGCGGAAACACCAGAGCATAAAGCAATGGTAGAAGAGCATATGGCAATGGAAACCACGCACCAAGCTATGGCAAAAGATCATAGCGCTATGAAAGATGATCATCAAGAAATGGTGCAGGCTCATAAAAGTCTAGAAAATGATTCTATACATTTGGTCATAGAAAAAAGCCACTCTTCATTACTATCAAAACATGGTAAATTAATTTCTGATCACGAAGCATTGATAGCAAAACATAGCGAATTAGAAAAAAAACATGCATCAGGAGAGGTTAGTCTAGAGCAAATGACAGAAGAGCATGAGGCTATGCAATTAGAACATAAGAATATTGAAAAAGAACATGAGAATGTAGGAGCAGAGCATGAACGTATCACGAAAGAGGATGAAAAAATGATCAAAGAAGATAAAGAGAACAAAGAAGTAGAAGTTGCGGAATCTGAAATTGATCAAACAAGTAACGAATAAAAATTAAACGTATATTTTTAGAGATACGTGATAGTATCTACAAACAGCTCAAAGAGATCGTATAATACTAATGTAGGTCTATAAATTCGTGTTAATGACACTGTTGTTTTTATGTAAAAACACCATGATTCTATTGCATAGCCTTTGCTATGGTATATATGAACAAGGCATTTAGATAGAAAAAGAATAAGTCGATATGCGCATTATATAACTAATTTGGTATATAACCCGTAGTGTTAGTACTATCCCGTGAAATGTTTAAACAAAAGAGCAGAGAGGTATTTCTGCTCTTTTTGTAATTTATACAAGTACGTCTAATATCCGTTAAAATGTAATTGTCGGCTAAAATACTTGAACTATTTTTGGCTAGTTTGAGCTATAAAATTCAAGCATAACCTTAGCTATGATTTAATTTTTTAGCAAAAAAATAGTAGAAAAAGAACTGAATTATTAGCCTGTAATTATTTTTTAAATGGTACAATAGACATAAAAAGCAACAAAGTATCGATTAGTTTTGGCAATGTATCAGGTTGTTATGATTTTTATAGCAAAGGACTGAAGAAGCGTGCGATTCCTTCTGCTAGTTTATGATGGATACTTCGATTCTTGTAGGTTTCATATTCCAATTCAATAGCTTTTTTATAACTAACTACAAAGTGATCGCAAATCTGCTGAGCAATTTTTTGATCATAAATTAGCGCATTTGTTTCAAAATTATGTTCAAAACTGCGATGATCAAAGTTGCCTGATCCGACCGAGGCAATCTCACCATCTATTACTATAACCTTACTGTGCAAAAACTCATCCGTTTGCTGATATATTGCAACTCCAATTGCTAAGAGCTCTTCGAAATAAGACAACATACTGTTTTTTGCTAACCACGAATCTGTTTTCTTTGGTGTCAATAGTTTTACTTTTACACCACTCAATGCTGCGATTCGTATCGCCTCCAACATAGCAGTATTCGGAATAAAATATGGATTAGAGATGTAGATATACTCCTTGGCAAGATTAATCATACTGATGTATTGTTGCATAATCGCAGGTTGATTAGAATCCGGACCGCTAGTTACGATTTGTACGATAGTATCACCTTGTATTTCTGCTTTTGGAATGTATTTTTTATCCAAAAGCAATTCTTTTTCCTTCGTTGCAAAATAATAATCCTTTATAAAAACGCGATGGAGACTATCTACAATGGGGCCTCTCAATCGGACATGTGTATCATCCCATATCCCTAAATCATCAATAGATTTTATGTATTTGTCAGAGACATTCACCCCTCCAGTAAAACCTTCTATGCCATCTATGATGATAATTTTTCGATGATTACGATAGTTCAAAGTGAAGATAAAACTTCCATAACTTAGAGACATTGTGGTGTATAGTTGTACTCCAATAGCTTGTAATTTTTTTTTGACTTTGGAATCAAGATGATAACTGCCAATAGCATCATAGAGCATTCGTACCTCTACACCTTCTTCAATTTTTTTTTTGAATAGTTGCAAAAAGCGTTCTTGCAATTCGCCTTCTTCAAAAATATAGTACTGCAAGTGGATAAAGTGCTTGGCATTTTCTATTGCTTCAAAAATACGTTCAAAGGTTTCTTTTCCATTGAATAGGATATCGACAGCATTTCCAGGACGGCAAGCAAAATCTGTACTACGGTATAGGAGTTTTGCTAATTTGTTTTTTTCGTAATTCTCAAATTCAACAGGCTGAGTTGACGTATCAGGGTCTCTATAGGTTTTGTTATAGAGTTTTCTTTTTACGGTTTGTCGTAATTCAAAGAATTTGATCCGCCTCCGGTTCATGCCAAAAAGAATATAGAGTAAAATGCCAAACAATGGAACTATAAGTACAATTAATAGCCAACTAAGTGATTTTGCAGGACGAGACCCATAGAGTATGATATGCAGGATAGCAAGTACTGTAAAAATGGTATAAGTAACTACAAAAGTAATCATACAAAGAAATTGGGGTTAGTTTTTACTCAAGAAACATTTTGGTCTTTTTTTTTGAATCATCAAAAAAGCAAAGTCCTTTTGCGATCCTAATTTTAGCTTTTTTTTTATAGAGGTGATTTAAACGTTTCTTCAATTCGTTTTTTTTAACTAAACCACTGTGCGTTGTAGGACTTTAATTGATAAAAAATCATACTATCGTTTAATCTTTTTATACAAGCTCAAAGATAGAATTAAAGCGTAACAAAAGCTGTAGATAAAGAACAAATTATATCTATTGCTTGGCATTCGTAGTACAGAATGAACACAGAAATAATGAGGTTGCTATATTTTTTGGACTTTGTGAATCAAAATACCTTAAAAGAGATGCTTTCTAATTTGTAGAAATAGTATTTTTAGTAAAAAAATATAATGAGAGTAATTAAAAACAGTTTGTTACTACTAATGATCATAAATGTATGTATTATGAGTAATGCACAAGAAAAGACTATGGAAAAAACGACACAAGACAAAGCGATGAACGGATTGATAACCAAAATAAGCCAAGTAGATTTTGAAACCACATATAGTACTCTTAAAAGTATTATAATTGATAATCCCAATCTCAAGCTATTATTTGAACTAGATCATCAAAAAAATGCTGCATCTGTTGACTTAGAACTCAGACCGACTCGAGTACTTTTTTTTGGAAACCCAAAAATGGGTACACCATTGATGCAAAACGCTGCTACGGTAGGAATTGATTTGCCTCAAAAAATTATTGTTTTTCAGGAGGCATCCGGAAAAACCAAAGTGTCATATAATGACCCGCAATATCTAAAGAGTCGTCATGATATCAAAGCTGTTGATCAGATTTTGGATAAGATCAGTGGAGCGCTGGACAAAATTACAGACGCTGCTATTAGTGCAAAATAGGAGTGATAGCTATCAAAACTGCCATGAAATATATTCTGCTATGCTACAAGCATATGATAATTGATTTTATGGCAGTGTTTTGTTTCTAAGTATTTGTTTTGTAAAAAAAAGAAGAAAAATGTATCGATGAGGTACAGCGGTATTGCGTTGAGGAGCGCAAAAGTATTGATATAGCATAAGTCTGATAATAGCAATGTATATATATCACATGCTATTTGCTGCATTTTATAGCAACCGTATATATAGTTATAGTACGTTTATTTTGTGTGGTTATCTTATAAACAAGGTGTTTGGTTGGATTGGGTTCGTATCAATAGAATGATTTTGTCTATCTCTGTATCATGGGGATAAACTAAAAGCTTTGTTGTATATTTAAGATATCTAACAAATGCTCAACCAAAAATTGCCACAAACTACTACTAATAAATATTTGATTACGGCCATCTGCCTTGGGCTTATTTTTCATGGAGTGAGCATTTTTTTTACGCTAGAAACAACTTATGATGCATTAATTCATTTGTTTTTTGCAGAGCATTATGCATCCAGTTGGTTTGATCCATGGAGTTATAAATGGTATACTGGGTTTACCGTAATGGGGTATCCGCCATTAGTTCATCAAAGTATTGGATTGTTTTCTCTTATTGGAGGCTTAAAATTTGGGATGTTTGCCGTCGCTTTTATTGGTATAGTCTTATATGTAACAGGTGCTTATAGATTTGCCTTGTTGCTAACAGGAAATAGAGTGGTTGCGGGATATACTTCTGCCATAGCAGTTTTTTCTTCTTCTTTTTTAGAAACATTACACATTTTTGGTCAGTTGCCCAGTATTATTGGAGTTTCTGTTCTGATGCATAGTTTTTCGGAGATTTATCTGTGGGTCAAAACAGGCAGGTATAAGTACTTGTTTACTTCTTTTAGTTTATTAGCAGTTACGGTATGTTCTCATCATGTGACTCCTATTTTTGGAATGGTATTTTTTATCTTCCCATTATTAGGAATGGCAATAATGGACGCTTCTAGAGAGCAGGTTTCTCATAACAAGGAGATAACCTTTATTCTTTTTTTTAAGACATTTTTGAAATTACTAAAAAGGATAATTGGATTTGGTTTGGGTTCCCTTTTTCTTATTGTTACTTGTATTTTGCCTTATTGGATCAATACAAAAAATAATCCTATTACACAGGTGCCTATCCCTCATGGGTCTAGAGATAATTTTTTAGAGGTCACGTCATCAGGTTTGGTGTTTTTTGTGATTCCTTGGGGAATTATACTTTTTTTATTTCCTTTTATTTTTTATCGGTTTTATAGCAAACGCTACTTGTTTTTTGGTCTTTCATTTACCATGTTAACGATTTTGGGTACAGGAGGAACTACCCCGGTGCCCAAGATGATTCTGGGAGACAATGCTTTTAATATACTGACATTGGATCGATTTACTTTATGGGCTTCAATTATGGCATTACCGATGTTCGGAGAATTCGTTTATCGATTTGTCGAAGGAGATTTGAAGACAATACTTCAAAACAAGTTTGGAGCTATATATCATCGTGTTTTGGGTGGGTTATTAGCAGGAAGTTTCATTGCCATGATTATTTTTACGATGAGCCTCGGGTATTTTAGACCATCACAGCCTGCCAAGATCAAAATGTTGCCTATTCTAAATTTTTTGAATCAAGATCAACATGATCATTGGCGATTCTTGCCATTGGGGTTTGGAGATCAAATGGCATGGCTTTCTGCTCAGACAAATGCGATGACAGTTGATGGTAATTATCATTCGGCACGTCGTCTCCCAGAATTGACAACCCGAGCGGTAGAACGATTAGAAAATTCAAAGTTTAGAGGAATAGAAGGTATTGGTTCGCTGCAACAATTTTTAACGGTACCCGAGAAATATAATCTAAAATACGTGTTTTCAAATGACAAATTTTACGATCCGATACTGTTTTTCTGTGGTTGGCAACGATTGCGACAGTTAGAAAACGGTATTATGGTTTGGGAAAAACTTAATATACCTCCATTATCTAGTGTGCTGCCCAAAGATGATGTGGCACTTTTTCAAAGATTATTATGGGGGATTATTCCCGTTAGTACGGTTGTCATTGCTTTTATGGTCACCTTTCAATTATTCTGGAAACGCTTATTCAAACATGGTAAGAAACGGAATGCTACATATCTTAATTTCAAAATAACTTTTGCGCAATTCCCAAGTGCTGTAATTGTAATTTCTCATATATGGGTAGGGATAGTTCTTGTGGTTCTTTGTATTGGGTTTTATCAGTTTTATATAAAAAATGCAACACAGCTTAGTCCCAAAAATTTAGTGAAATCGTATTATAATGCATTAGACTTTAAAGAATTTGAGAAAGCGTATTCTTATTTGGATCCCAAAGGCGGAAAAAAAATGGATCAATATATGTTAGAAGTTGCTGTAAATGATGGTTTATTGAGTTCTTACGCCAAGTTGGATGAGATCAAAACAACGGTACTAGCGCAAACTGATAGTACAGCCAAAGTACGTGTCGATACCTATTGGATTACACCTCTAGAGGGAATAGACAAAACCTATTATCATAATTTGGTAAAAAATCGCAATAAGTGGTTTCTAAAACCATCTACTTATGACCTAGACATCCCACCAGATCAATTGTTGGCCAGTAATGGGACTTCTTTTTTTAATCATGGTAGACGTAGAATAACCTCAGAGCAAACACATCATGAAGATGTACTTAAACAACCAGTTTTAGAGGTACTCAATGCAAGATTAATGCAGTTTGATGATCATTTTACTATTGTAGGTGAGGCGCAGAATATAGATAATGTTCCCGCGGATGTGATTATCAAAGGGACTTTGTATAATGCACAAAACAAATCTTTGGCTACCTATAATGCAAAACACCTTATTAAGCATAAATTAATGCCCAAAGAGTTCACGAGTTTTAGAATTAATTTTGAGGGTATCGCGTGGAATAAAAATACGGATGTAGGTCCAAAAACTTTTGATCCTGATGAATTCACGGAAATCTGTTTGTCAGAAATACCGGATAAATTCGAACTGCAATGTGCAGCAAATGTAGCGTATTCTGATTTGTATAAAGAAGTAGCCTTAATTGATCTAGAGATCAAAGAGGGGCGTATTCATGGAACGCTCTTTAATACAGGAATACAAGAAGTAACGATTCCGCAACTTTTGATATCGTACTATGATGTCAAAAAAGAATTAATATGGGTAGATCATCATTATTTGCGAGAAGGTATAAGACAACAACGTAGACAGTTTTTTGAATACGAAACCAAGGATCTTACCAAGATAAAAACCATTACAACCAACCTAGATTATGCATTTGTAAATGGATTACCAAATGCATCAATTAAACAGAAGTATATCAAGAATAGAAAACACCAGCATAGACCCTCTCAATTAATGTCCATGAAAGGAAAAGGGTTTGATTATATAAAAATTGAAATTAATAGTTATGTCGGAGCGCCAAACTAATTATTTATGTTTCTAGAACGGAATTATATCATAGCGTACCTATTTGGATATATACTTAGTCTTGGAGTAGGGGTATCTGCATCTGCTCAGAAAAAAATTAGTGCATTCAGACAAAATGATCAAACAGTTTTTGAGGCAGGTACTCCTGTCAAATTAGTATTCAAACTCAATGTCGAAGCTTATGTAGAACTCTTTTGTCTAGGTTCTTATGGTACTACAGTTGTTAAACCTATCAAAGAATCAGGGAATAGTTGTTTTATAATACCGTCACATATAGTAAACAAAAGAGGGGTATTGGATTATCAGTTGTTTCATGAATCCAATATACTGTATAAAGGTAGTCTAACCATTGTGGCAAATACCAAAACCAAACCACAGATAGCCTCTTATATAGGTCCACCAAGTATTTTGGCGGGCGGAGAGGATTTTACTATGCTTGTGGTATCACCTACAGATTCTTATGGAAACCCGTTAGTCGATAATACAACGATAGAAATCAAACATCAGTTCAAGGAAGTCGAAAAAACCATAGAGGTACTTAGTAAGGATTTTATTGGTTGGAAAAACTTATATTCTTACAGAGAATCAGGAAAACTTCTGGTGTCTTCTCAAGTCCAAGAAACTCCATCAAAAGAGTTGGCTATCGAGGTGTTCCCCTCTCAGGCGATAGATTTTGAGATTAAAATCAACAGAAAACATAACTATGCAGATGGCAATCAAATTTCTACATTAGAAACTTCGGTTATTACGGATAGGAACAATAATATAGTCAGTGATGGTACGCTGGTTGAGTTTATGATACAAAATAACAAAGGACATATGCTCAAAACACAAGGGGCTACTATTTCGGGAGTTGCTAAGGGTAGGATGCTACATCCAAGTCATCCAGAAGAGTGGCAAATACAGGCGTATGTGACAGGTATGGCTACTAGTAATACATTAAAAGTAGTCTACAGAGCTATAACAGAAGATTATACGGTAACTTTTGGCCCAGATAACAGAACCATTACCGTAGGACCGTTACAAAGTTTTATGAAGCAATTGATTCCGGATGGAGCTGTTGTCAAGTTAGAAGTGTGTAGAGATACTATATCAGTAGAACAATTAATCGAAACCTCTTCTAATGGGTTTGTGACATTTGTGCTACCAGTAGATTTTTATCCACCAGGAAAGTATGATTTAAAGGTGTTAGCGTTCGGAATTGAGAAAACATTTAATACGATTAATCTTTGAGCAGTAATAAGAATATATATCGCATTGGATTAATTAGTGTTTTTTTGATAATTAATCTTGTTATTTTGTTTGCTATCAGTCAGATAGTGTCATACTTTAGTTCAGGAGCGGATCGTGCATCTATATTGCATCTTGCAGTTAAAAATGAAGAGGTGTATCTACCAAAAACTATTTGGGTAGATACTATTAATCCAGGGAGACCTATCGAAAAACAAACTTTAGAAACATTAAAAGGAGATTATCTCAAGGGATGGTATGTTCGGAATATTGCATATCAAAATAATGATCCTTTGGGTGTTGCTGATTATTACACCAAAAGTGCCAGAGAAACGATCTATGAGCATATCAAAGATCAAAAATCGAAGAATATAAAAGTGATTTCGACAACATTGGATCACAACTTAGCCTTAGACTTTTATAGTGCAGATGGACAGTTGGCAATCCTAACTGATCGACATTCTAGAGCATATCAGAGGATCTATCAAAATGAGCAATTGTTGTTAGAAACATATAATAATGCCAGTTATAAGGTGCTATTGTTGTTAGAGGATGGTTTCTGGAAAATTCGACATATTGTAAAAGAAGTACCCTCGGTAGCTAATGACACCGTAGCAAAAACAACAGTAACAATACCCAAGATTAAAAATGGTCATATTTATATTGATAAGAAGCCATTTGTTATCAAAGGAATAAATTATTATCCACAAGCTACGCCATGGAATATTTTTGGGAACGAATTTAGTGAGACGGTCATTACCAAAGATTTTGATATCATTAAAAATGCAGGGTTGAATACGTTGAGAGTTTTTGTGCCCTACGAGGAGTTTGGCAAAGCAGAGATTATTCCTGAGAAACTCCAGAAACTAAAAAAAGTTTTAGATATAGCCGCCCGCAAAGAACTCAAAGTGATTTTAACCCTATTTGATTTTTATGGTAACTATGATACTATAGATTGGACATTAACACACCGACATGCAGAGCAATTAGTGCGCAGTCTGAAGAATCATCCAGCGATCTTGGCTTGGGATATTAAGAACGAACCTAATTTGGATTTTGCATCAAGAGGAAAAATAAATGTATTGGCATGGCTCAAAGAAATGATTACGCAAGTTAAAGCATTTGATCCTAGTCATCCAATTACTATTGGTTGGTCGGATTTGCAATCCGCTAATTTGTTAAAAGAAGAATTAGATCTAATATCATTTCATTATTATGGAAGTATTGCAGATTTTGAAAAAGAATATCATACCATTCGTTCCAAAACAAATAAACCATTGGTGTTACAGGAATATGGACTCCCATCTAATTTTGGATTGTGGGCACCTTTAGGGGCATCAGAACAAGCTCAGGCTACGTACTACAGAGATTTTGGAGCAGTTCTCAAAAAACATAATATTCAGAATATAAGCTGGACACTCTACGACTTTGACAATATACCGAGTCGCGTAGCAGGGATACTTCCTTGGCGCAGATTTAAACAAAAACATTTTGGGTTTATTGACAAAGATGGTCATAAAAAACCTTCTTTCGAATTTATCAAAAATTAATCAGGTATGATCAAATTTTGCAAAAGATATAGTACATAATTCTTGTAATAAGGGCTGTTTTTGATGCCGAATTGGCCTTTTTTTAAAAAAAAAAATCTTTTTTTTTCCTTCATAAAATAAAACTGCAACTCTGTTGGTGATCACCTCATTCTTAGTTCTATGTCTAAGCTTTGTTGGAGATGAGAACTGGATCAAAAGCACAATGTTTTGATGTAGAAATAGCGCTATGTTTCAAAATTATTTTTGATTTTAAGTATCTTATTATTAGGTTTTTAAATGTGTTTTTGAGTTGCTTTGGAGCGGTGTTTTTTGGCCGTTTTTGGTGATTAAAAAAAAGATTATTTTTAAAATCCTAAAGGTAAAATAGTTAAACAAAATCTATGGTTTTTGGTCAATTTGCTCTGTAAGTAATGCGAAATATTCCTGTCTTAATTAGGGAATCATTTGATAAATCGAATGAAATTTAAATTAAAAAAACAAATAAAAAATTTAACTAAGTAAAAATTGATTATGAAGAATTTGAGAACAGCATTTTTAGGGATATTAGCAACCACAATGTTTGTGGCCTGCGATAAGGATTCAACAGGAGTAGAACAGCCAACACTACCAGAAAGTAGTCCAAGAGAAGCACAGTTACTATTGAATAGTATCAAGGAAGATGGAGGGATTCCTTACGATGTAAACAATCCAGTACTTAGTTTTACCGAAGCTCAAAATGTTTTTCTACCGAGTGTATTAGGAATTGATTTTAGAATTGATCGCGAAGTAGTTCCTGCTGGACCTACCGCTAGATTTCCGTTATTTCAAGGATGGGAAACTACATCTGACGGGCCTAGAAAATGTTATTATGTGATAACAGAGGCTTCTGATAAAGATATGGCTACAGAAATGGGAGTTATTTATGCTCCACGAATGGCAAATGCTGTTGGTTCAAATGGTGTACAGAAAGCAACATGGACCAAAGATGGTAGACTTGTTTTTGAAGGAGCTGTTGATTTTTCTCCAAAAAGATCACTAGCTGCAGGAGGTACCTCTCCAGATGGATTCTTAGTAGGTTTTCCACCAGCAGAAGTTAATCCAGGAGCGATAGCAAACGATGCTTGGTCTTCTTATGTAGTATTGCCAAGTGGAATTGTGATTAACGCTCAAATGGTAGCGAACAGCACAGGGATACATGACAGAATTCCTAATCCAAATGGGAACGGTCAAGCACAAGAGGATGATCTGAACAACCCAAACCTTTCTATAAGCAAAGCATCTGTTGTAATGCAATTATTAGATGGATGGCATGATGATAAGCCTTATTATTTCCATATTGTTACGGATACTTCTGATCCAGCACCAGCTACTATCGAATTAGGAGTTTATGCGCCAAGATTAGCAGATTTGCCAACATTTGGATTGTTCCCAGGAGGTTCTATGTTACCTTTCAGTCCTACAGCAAACGGTAGAACTTTTGATAATGGAGACGGTTTTGGAGTACAGGGTCTTAATACAGCTTCATTAAGCGATAGACAAGTACAAGATCCAACAAATACCTTCCCAATTGATCCAAGTGATTCTAGATACGCACCAATGTGGGATGCACATATTACAGAGTTTACAGTTGCCGAAGCAGATCGTCCAATCTTAAGAAGTTTTGCTCAAGTAAATGAGTTACTAAAAGAAGGTGTGCTAATTCCTTTTAGAGGGAATGCAAATGAAGCACCATTGGATAACGCTTTGTCTAATTTGTTGACAGCTACAGGTGCAATCATCAATTGTCCTGTAATTACACAACCAGATGCAAGCGTAATAGGGACTCAAATAGGATCACCACGTAATTAAGATTCTATAATAATGATCATAAAAAAGAGCCTAGTCGCAAATAGCGATTAGGCTTTTTTTTATGATCATGTGTTATTTTGTATTAAATTAAGGAATGTAATACCATTTGTTGTTTGAATTTACCGGAAAGAAAAATTAAGATTTTTTGTTTCAGCTTCAGTAGAAACATCAAGTATAGCCGTAGTTATGGTTTATTTTTATGCTGAAGCTGAGTCGAAAAAAAGAAAATTTTATCCCATATTCCATAGCTTTTAGAATATGCACTAGCATCACGGTATTTTTACATAATAAAATAACAATATCATTGATACGAATTTATATAACTAAATTGAATTACTATGTAGTCAAATTTTTGGAACCGTTACTTTTTAGAAATACCAGATAGAATTTTTATTCCACTTTTTTTTATAAGTTCACTGGCATTAAAATCATGACAAATACTGGGGTGAATCTTATAATCAAAAATCATAGCATGATTCTTAATCATGCTATTAAAGCTATAATTAGTTACTAATTGGGTGCGTTCAGATACTTTAGCAAGTTCAATGTCATGTGTGGCAATGATTCCAGAGGTTTTGAGTGTGCTCATTTGATGGATCAACGAATAACCTCCCTTATGTCGATCTTCTGAGTTTGTGCCCTTGAAAATTTCATCTAGAAGAAAAAAGACATTGTCATTATTCATTATCAGCTTTAGCATTTCTTCTATTCTATTAAGTTCTGCATAAAAAGAAGAAATTCCTTCTTTCAAATTATCTTGGGTTCTCATACTGGTGAATAAGTTCAGGTTAGAGACCTTTGCATAGGTAGCACAACAAGGCGCACCAGCTAATGCCAGTACAATGTTTACTCCAACAGTTCTCAGAAAAGTGCTTTTTCCTCCCATGTTAGAGCCCGTTATCATTGTAATATGGCCTGTTCTTTCTGAGGAAAAATTATTGCAAACCCGTTTATTAGCGACTAGTAAAGGATGTCCTAATGATTCAAAATGGACATAGTTGTTTTTTTCTGTGATTTCCGGAAATGAAAAGGAGGGGTTTGCAAAGCAAAAACCAGCAATACTATTAAGTGCTTCAAATTCACTAATAGCGTTAGCCCATGATTCTAGAAAGGCCTTATTCTTAGATTTCCATTTTTCTGTTCCAATAACCATGTGGATATCCATGAGTAAAAAAAAGTGGCTAAGTTCCAAAAAGCATATGATTTACCGCTATGTTTTTAAATTCTGTCCAAGTAGTATTAGAAGCAAAAGCTATTGTTACTACTTTAGCCATTCTATTGGTGGAATTTTTGATTTTTTCTAGTACCAAGAACCAATTAAGATAATTTTGAAGATAT
>CANLMN010000015.1 GCA_947492105.1 uncultured Aquimarina sp.
GGTATTTTTCTACACAATCGATCAATCTTGTTCCTTCATTATAGGCTTCCCAGCTCATATCGTCCAAAAATGAGAAGTGGCTGAGCGTATCTAAAATACGTTCGATAGAACGGATGTTCCTACGCAAATATCCTAATTGTTTGCGGATAGCAGCACGTATCTCTTTATAGGTTCTTCGTTTCTTCTGTGCTGTTCTAAGATACTCTTTTCGGGCTTTCTCTCTATAGTTAAGTGATGAAGATTTAAATTTTAAACTAAGAATTCATAGTATCAATCATTTAATTATAGAAAACACAGATACTATAAAATCATTTAAAGTTAACTTTAAATGATTTTATCTTGTCAGAAAATGAAGAAACTGATAGACCGAATATTTATAGCTTTGAATAGAAAACATTTTGTAATAACTAGGTCGACAACAAAAATCCAGAGAGGTTTTTATTTATAATAACCAATTCATCCACTATTAATGAACAAAATAACACTTCTATCTATAGTCTTGATCCTTGGATGTAGCTCCTGCAAAACCAAAAAAGCAGCTATTGTTGACCGTCTGACTATCGTAAAAAACTATTACAATGCCCTAAATACCTCTAATGACACTGTACTACCTGGATTGCTGACCGATAGTCTTATGACCAAAGAAAGTGCATATAACTATGAACAAACATTTTCTCTCAAAGAATATATTGAGTGGATGAAATGGGATGCTGTATTTGATCCTACATACAAAATCCTTCAAATCGAGCAAGAACATGAAATCGTCAAAGCAAAAATTTCTAAAATAGACACGAGAATCTTTTTCCTACACGAAGAGCCAATTGTCTCTAATCAAATAATACGATTTGAAAACAATAAAATAACGAGTGTAGAGACGACCAAATATGTAGTTTTTGATGACGCTACATTTGTTAAAAATAGAGATACTTTTTTAAATTGGATTGATAAAAACCATCCAGAATTAACTGGTTTTATTCATGACCAAACGGTATCTGGCGGACTCAAGTACTTAAAGGCAATAACATTATACAAAAACAAAAAGTAAAAATTATCTCCTTTGCTTTGAAGTGACTCAAACTTTTTGGATGCTGCAAAAAACAGGTATTTTTATAGCCAATCAAAAAAATTTTAAAACCATTTACACCTATTTAGGTATATAAATTCGTATTAATGACACTGTTATTTTTTTATGTAAAAACACCTTGATGCTATTGCATAGCCTTAGTTATGGAATAAATGAACAAGACATTTAGAGATGGGAAAAGAACAAGGAGATAAGCGACATTATGTAGCTAATTTTGCATTACTTCATCAAAATTGGATTCTCTGAAGCACTCTTGGGGCACCAATGATGTGTTTTTTATATAAATCATACCAGCTAAAATGTACTTGTAGGCCAAAAATAATGGAACTATTTTTCGCTAATTTGATCGTCAAAATTTAAGCATATTCGTAGTTACGGTTTAATTTTCTAGTAAAAAAACAGTAAAAAAGAAGCGAATTATTAATCTGCATTTTTTAGATGGTATCAGTTCTGCGCCAAAAACTGCTCTTTTTCTAGAAGCACAAATTCTAATATTTTCAACGGATCTTTAGTTTCTAGTATTTCTTCAAAAACCTTCTGTTCTTTTAAATGATCCATGAAATCGTGATATTGAGTCGCAGGAATGTCAAGATTCTGGGTTATAAACCGTTCGTCAAAAAGTAAAGCAAAGTCCAAAGGAGTATCAGCTACACGCTCCTTGACAAAAAGTTTGACTATTGCATTGACTAATGGAACTAAGTTTGTTCTAGTTTGGTTTTCATGAACCAAAAGTGGGTTTTGAACCGGAGAGAAATCATCACTTGGGCGACTGACTCTTTTTCTTTTTAGAGTTTTTGCATTAAAATAAGGCAGTTGAGAGACAGGAGGAGTAATTTTGTGAACGTCACTAGACATATCCCCAGTTAATCCATATTGGAATACCTGAGTCTCTTGTAGCTCGTTTACCACTATTTCTAAAGGAATCGTAATTGATTCTTCCAAATGTCTTTGTTGTATGATAATAGCAGTAGTCTGATACCCCATAGAGGAAATACGCAAGGTGTCACCAACTCGAACATTCATCTCAAAAGATCCAACCTCAGTACTGAGGCTTCCTTGATTTTGTGTCTTATTCCAAATATGTGCTTCTATAGGTAAAAAATCGGTTGTCGTAATACTACCCGAGATAAGCGTCCGCTCTTGAGCACAAACAGTTCCAGAAAACACAATACAAATGAATAGTAGTAGTTTAGGCATGTAGTGTCTTTTTTTTCTAAAGACCCAAAACAAAAACAACTGTTACGAATAGTCTCAGTATAGTTTCCTTCTTTCTACAAAAAACTGTTTGAGCAATTGACTACATTCATCAGCCAATACACCACCAATCATTGTTGTTTTGGGATGCAAGGTAGTCCCCATAGTAATACAACCCCGTTGCTCATCCCGTGCACCATATACAATTTTGCTGATCTGACTCCAAAACAAAGCGCCCGCACACATCTGACAAGGTTCTATCGTAACATACAATGTACATTCATTCAAATACTTTCCTCCCAAAAAGTGAGCTGCTGCTGTTATCGCTTGCATCTCTGCATGAGCAGTCACATCATTGAGCATCTCGGTAAGATTATGAGATCGCGCAATAATACGATCCTGCACCACAACAATTGCTCCAATAGGAATCTCTCCTTTATCAAAAGCAATTTGCGCCTCTTGTAGCGCTTTTTTCATATAATATGTATCGTCAAAAGGATTTTCCAAAAGTTCTTTGTTTAGGTTATAAAAATAATCATAGCTATTGGACTGGGAGGTTGTTCTAAAATAAAATTAGCTTTTTTTGTGTTTCCTTAATTTATAAAGTAATGTAAATTTTTGTGATTTTGGCAAAAAACACTCGTTTTTGTACCCAATTGAAAAAGTTGGAATCACCCCTATTGGCCTCCTCTCTACCCGCTCTGCTAACAAAGTCAAAAAATCTTATTGGTGCCAATCTGGGTTGAATCCAATGATTGGCAAAGTAGCGCACTTGAGAACATACTTTAATTTTTTTCTGTTTTCTCAAAAACAGCCATTATTATACTCCTTTTTGTCCATTTTCTGTGTGTTGCACTACCAAACAGTACAAAAAACACCTCATTTGATCAAATTTCAATGCTTTTTGGATTACAACAAAAAATTCCAATGGTCTGCAAAACCTGCAGTTTGTTTTCTAAAGTTAGCTAGTCGGAGGCAATTTATAGAACTGTTGATCTTATGATGCTCATCAAAAAAAGAGAATGAGTTTGATCACGAGACTACGAGTTGACCTCTGAAAACCTTATTTTTGTACCATGCAAAAAAGCGTATTAGCAGATATCAATGATCCAGAGGATCTTAGAAAACTTTCTACAGATCAGTTGCCACAATTAGCAAAGGAATTGAGAGCCTTCATCATCAATATGGTTGCAACCAAAGAAGGACATTTGGGTGCTAGTCTAGGTGTGGTTGAGCTAACGATTGCTTTGCATTACATTTTTGACACACCAGAAGATCAACTTGTCTGGGACGTGGGCCATCAAGCCTATCCGCATAAGATCCTTACCGGACGTAAATTTCTTTTTCATACCAATCGACAACTTAATGGAATAAGTGGTTTTCCAAAGCGTACGGAGAGCTTATATGATACTTTTGGTACAGGACATTCTTCTACCGCAATCTCGGCAGCATTGGGCATGGCGATTGCTTCCAAAATTAAAGGACATATAGAAAAACAACATATTGCCGTAGTGGGCGATGCATCTATCGCTAGCGGAATGGCTTTTGAAGGGCTCAATCATGCCGGAGTTACGGATGCTAACATACTCGTAATTCTCAATGATAATGCTATCGGTATCGATCCAAGTGTAGGCGCGCTAAAAGCCTATTTGACCAAAACAAAATCTGGTACAAATGCCAAACAGGACAATATCTTTGAAGCCTTAAATTTTGATTATTATGGACCGATTGATGGACATGATCTCCCTACATTACTCAATACACTATCGCGTCTCCAAAAAATAAAAGGTCCCAAATTATTACATGTAGTAACAACCAAAGGAAAAGGATTACAAAAGGCAGAAGAGGAACAGGTGATCTATCATGCTCCAGGTAGATTTGATGCCAAAACTGGGGAATTACTCCCAAAAACGCCTACCAAGGGCACAAAGTTTCAAGATGTATTTGGATATACCTTATTAGAACTAGCGCACAAAAATGACAAGATCGTGGGGATTACTCCTGCAATGCCCACAGGTAGCGCTCTCAAATATATGATGGAAGCATATCCCGATCGTGCATTTGATGTAGGAATAGCAGAGCAACATGCGGTCACATTATGTGCGGGTATGGCAACACAGGGGTTGCTACCTTTTTGTACTATATATTCTACCTTTTTGCAAAGAGCCTATGATCAAATTATACATGATGTAGCATTGCAGAACCTTCCTGTAGTTTTTTGTGTAGATAGAGCTGGGTTAGTAGGAGCTGATGGAGCCACACATCATGGTGTGTTTGACATTGCCTATTTGCGATGTATTCCTAATATGATCGTCGTAGCTCCAGAAAATGCAATTGTTTTGCGTAATATGCTATATACGGCCTCATTAGATCCAAAAAAACCTATCGCTATACGCTATCCAAGAGGATTCGGTGATGTAATTGATTGGCAACAAGCATTTACAAAACTTACCATTGGCAAAGGAACAAAACTACAATCAGGAACAGATATTGCAGTACTCTCTATAGGAACCATAGCAAAAAATGTTATAGCAGCATTCCATAATCTAAAAAACACGGAGCGCATCTCCCATTATGCTATGCGGTTTATAAAACCATTAGATACTGAATTATTGCATCTTATTTGCAAAAAATATAGTACCATTATCACCATAGAGGATGGAGTGATTACTGGTGGATTTGGAAGTGGAATTAGTGAGTTTATAACAGAGCACCACTACACAAATAAATTGATTACCATGGGAATTCCTGATCGATTTATAGACCATGGAACTACTGCCGAATTACAGGAAATAACAGAAATCTCTCCGCAGACAATTCTCGCAGTACTACAAAAAACACTAACCTACATCTAGAAATATAGTTTCTTTTCTAAAAAAATGGATCTAATTGATCCGTATTCGTTACTTTTCTCATCCATAAACTTCCTTTGAATTTCTAAAACCATTTAAAAAATAATTCCAGGCTAATAATTCGGTTCTTTTTCTACTATTTTTTCGCTAAAAAATTAAATCGTAGCTAAGACTATGCTTGAATTTTAAAGCTCAAACTAGCAAAAAATAGTTCAATTATGTTAGCTGACAATTACATTTTAACTGGTATAAAGCACCTTGTCGGGTTAAATTTTTATCTCATTTTGGGTCACTACCCAAAATCACATGACACAAATCAAAACCAAATTATTGGCACAGTTTCAACCGAAACAACCGGCATCATAAGTCCGAAATCACTGGCACAAAACGAACCGAAATAACCAAACACCGTGATGCTATTGCATAACCTTGGCTACGGAATATACGAGCAAGGCATTTAGACGGAAAAAGAACAAGGCAATATGCGACAGTATATCGCTAATTTGATATAATTCTCTACACTCCTATCAAGAAGGAAAAAATACATCGAGAGACAACAATCAATCACTAAAAAGAAATATGCTTACTTCTATAATACAACCAAATTACGGTATTTACTCAAAACGAAAGAATAGGACTACTATTATATTAAAAATTAACAAAAAAACAGCTTTTTAAAGATATTATAAGTTATTTTAGCTATGAATCAACAATTATATTATGAAAAAAACGGTTTTTATTCTCTCTGGATTTTTGCTTTTGACACTACTTTCTTTTACAAACACATCAATCATCGGTACTACGACAAAAGAACTACTCATCTCAGAAGCTCTGATTGGTAATTGGAGTTATCAAAGTGTAACGCATAATGGCAAAATTACCATGTCTAACTCTTGCGATGCCTTGGATATGCTAAAATTAAACCCGAATGGAAATTTTGAATCATTGCAACATATCAATATCATTAGTGCAATGACAGGGATCGGAACTTTTACCAATTGTAATCCCATCAAAACAAATGGCAATTGGTCAATTACTTCAAATAACACGCTTATTTGCAACGATAAAACTATGGAAATTATAGAAATCACAAAAAATACTCTCAAATTAAAGAGTGTAGTCACCAGAATAACTTATCATGGTAAGCTTGTCAAAGATGTATACATCGATAATTATAAAAGACAGTAGTATCTCGCTCGGAATTCATGCCAATAGTATGCAAAAAATATTATCGGCTCCTATTCACTTCTTTTTCTACTATTTCTGACTACAAGTATTTTTAAACTGGCATGAAATAAGGTAATTTGAAGAAACTATAGGAGTTACATGAAGAATATAAAAAGAACATACAAAACAACAATCATAAAGGTACCCTATAAACCTTGAGACTATCTTAGGTTTTCTATATACCAAAGCCTTTAATTTTCTGAAACTTAGTAACTGCATTACCATCTGTAAGACTAGCCGCATACTTACAAACACTGAGATTTCGGAGATATACATCTTGATTCTTGTAGTCAAAATTTTCTCCTTCTGCTTTTAGAATGAGGTTGTCATAATTAGACAGGGTATTATCATGATAATTAGAAACTGCATTGCAATAGGTGTCTAGCAAAGTGGTAAGGATTTCGTAACCTGCTATTTCTTTGTCTACTACTTCGGTACTTTGATAAATTTTGTCTATACTGATCTTCAGAATATCATTTATCTGTGCCTCATAGGCACTTTTGTCTAACAATGCAATGTCAAAAGTACCTGATAGGATCGCCTCTTCGTTGGCAATAAAAGTATTTGCAGCTTCTTGGATCAAAGTATTGATTGCCAAAGCTCTCAAATAACTTAGACGATCTGGCATTGTTTGCAAACTATGATATTTGGACGTATTTATTGTATTCTTGACTAAATTGATCAAATATTCTAGTGCATATTCTTCTTGGATCAACCCTAGATTAATACCATCTTCAAAATCTATGATGGTATAACAGATATCATCTGCAGCTTCTACCAAAAAAGCAAGCGGATGACGGTGGTAACGTAGCTCCTCACCGGCTTGATTTGCTGCTAAACCTAGCTCCCGCCCTATTTCAGAAAAGAAATCCGCCTCGCTTTGAAAATATCCAAACTTCTTATCTCCTATATGTGATGTTGGTTTTACAGGTAATGATGCTTTGGGATATTTGGTAAAAGCTCCTAACGTGGCATAAGAAAGGCGTAATCCTCCTTCTATCCCATGTCTAGACTCGGTCAGGATCTTGAATCCATTGGCATTACCCTCGAATGTAATCAGGTCTTGGTACTGTTTTGGATTCATTTGATTTTGATAACGTTGTCCATTACCTATTTTAAAATATTCACCAATCGCCTTCTCTCCAGAATGCCCAAATGGAGGGTTCCCGATATCATGAGCCAAAGCTGCTGCTGCAGTAATCGCTCCAAAATCATTGAATTGATACCCCAATTTCTGTTGCAGATGGGGATGTTTCTCTAACAAACGTTTGCCTACTACACGTCCCAAGGAACGTCCTACAACAGATACTTCTAGGCTGTGAGTCAATCTAGTGTGCACAAAACTAGTTTTAGATAATGGAATCACCTGTGTTTTGTCCTGTAAACTCCTAAAGGCTGCCGAGAATATAATCCGATCATAATCAACATCAAATCCTAATCGTGTTTCATCTTGTTCTTTGCGTAGGCGTTTGGCCGTGTCTCCAAAACGTTTCAAGGAGAGAAGTTGTTCCCAGTTCATCATACTACTTAGTTAATATGCGATATAGTGATCGTACAATCATCTATTGCTCATGAGAGCAAATATACGGGACAAAGTCTAGCTTGTCATAATTTTTTATATGGAAATAGCCTTGTAGGAGAAAGAAATTATTTTTGTTGTTTTCCGGGCAGTGATTGGAGCGACAGCTTTTGCAAACTTGCCTCAGTGGTTTGCAAAACTATAGCGCAAAGCACGGTTCAGCCCGCATTATACTTGTATCTAAAAACCTAATATCATTTTGGCTATAAAGAAGAATAAGAAAATCCCAAAAATATCATTACTCGTCGTAATGAACGGTCCGGTTGCAATTGCAGGATCTATTCCTCTTTTATCCAAAATAATAGGAACAAAAGTTCCTATCAAGGCAGCAATAATGATCACTCCCAACATAGAAATTGCGACAGTGAGACTAAATAGTGGATCCATAGCCGTAACATATCCAAATAACATCACCAATAATCCCAAAACTACCCCACTGATCAAACTAAGACTAATCTCTTTGAGCAAACGATTAAACAAACTACCCTTGACATTGTCATTGGCCAAACCTTGTACTATAATTGCAGAGGATTGTACACCTACGTTTCCTGCCATTGCCGCAATAAGAGGTGTAAAGAAAAATAGTTCTTTGTATTTCTGCAATGCGACCTCAAAATTTTCCATAATAAAAACACTTCCCAACCCACCAATGAGTCCCAAAATTAACCAAGGGAGTCTGGCACGTGTAAGTTCAAAAATCGTGTCGTCTGCCTCTACTTCTTGAGTGATACCTGCTGCCATTTGATAATCTTTCTCGGCTTCATCTTTGATAAAATCAACAATATCATCAATCGTAATACGACCGACTAATTGGTGTTTTTCATCTACAACTGGGATCGCCTCTAGATCATATTTCTGCATGATTCTTGCTACCTCCTCTGCCTCCGTATCTACAGAAACCCAGTCTACTTTTGGGATATAGATATCTCTAATTTTTGCTTTGGTATCAGCTACTAATAAATCTTTGAGAGAGAGACGCCCTATTAATCGATCCGCTTTGTCTACTACATAAATCGAATGAACGCGAGTCACATTTTTGGCTTGGCTACGCATATTACGGACACATCCTGTGACAGACCAAGTTTCTTTGACCTTGACTAATTCTTTGGCCATAAGCCCACCAGCAGTATCCTCATCATAACTAAGAAGCTCTACAATGTGCTCTACATGACTCTCATCTTCTATTTTGGAAATAACAGCCTCTTGGCGGTCTTCTGGCAATTCTGCAATAACATCTGCCGCATCATCGGTATCCATTTCTTCTAACTCCTCAGCAATTTCTTTGGGAGAAAGATTTTTGAGAATACTGTCCCGCATATCTTCTTCGAGCTCCATGAGTGAGTCCGAAGTTTTTTCGCTATCTAATAATTTTATCAAATAGGTAGACTGTTCTAGTTTGAGTTCCTCCAAGATCTCGGCAATATCTGCATAATGCAAATCGTTGAGAACAGTTTTGAGCTGTTGATCCTGCCCTTTTTTAATAAACTGAGAGATATTTTGAATGAGTTCTTTTGTAATTTCAAACTTCATACACAGGCAGTTTTTATTAGTATTCGCTTATCAGCGGTACAAATATAGGGTTTCATACTTATGATTTTAGGATTTCGTTTGATTAACCAAAATTTCTTGTACCGATTACACAATCATAGAGGGTCGATTGTAGGCCATATGCTGATTTATCTCCTGAATTGATGCGCTTTAGCTTTCTTCATTAATTTTATAAAAAATCACAAAAAAAATACGATTACAGCACTAAACGAGTACCTAAATTTCGAACTCCTGATTTTTCTCTAATCTCCTGAAAACAATTTCTTGTTTTTGTTCTTTTGGTTTTACACCAAATTAGATTTATAGCATACTAATTACGAATTTATATATCTAAATTGAATTATATAAAAAAGATAACATGTTTATTACTACTAATCTCTAAATGCAATACCAAATCGGTATTATTCGAGCATATTTGTCAATGCGATAAACTGAGCCACACTAAGCTGCTCTGGTCGCTGAGAAAATAGTTCTTGATTTCTGATCGTATCATCCAAATCAAAAACTTTGAGGCTATTACGTAATGTTTTACGTCGTTGTCCAAAGGCAGTTTTTACTACTTTGAAAAGTAGCTTAACATCACAATCCAATACGATAGTATCCTTGCGTATCAACCTCAGCACACCACTCTGTACTTTTGGTGGTGGATCAAATACTTCTGGCTCTACTGTAAATAAATATTCTGCATCATAAAACGCTTGTGTCAAAACAGAAAGAATACCATAGGCTTTGCTCCCTTCTGGCTCGCATATACGTTGAGCCACTTCTTTTTGAAACATTCCTGTAAACTCAGGAATACGATCTCGATGCTCTATCATCTTGAAGACGATTTGTGTAGAAATATTATAGGGAAAATTACCTGTGATTGCAAACTGCTTGTTTGGAAACAAGGTATCCAGATCAAATTTGAGAAAATCCGCTTCTAAAATATCAAATTTGGCTTTGGATTTTAGGATTTCTGGATGCTCCAAGGCAAAATTCTGCTGTAAATACTCAATAGATTCTGTATCTAGATCCATAGCGACCAAATGAAGCTTATGAAGCAAAATATACTTTGTCAACACCCCCATCCCAGGACCTATCTCTATGACATGGTCATAGTTTGAATGTGTTAAGGTATCTGCAATTTTTTTGGCAATCTCCTCGTCTTTGAGAAAATGTTGCCCTAAATGTTTTTTGGCACGGACGGCATGATCCGAAGAAGTGTTTTTGGATTGGGAATTTTTGGAAAATTCTTTATATTTTTTTTTCTTTTTTTTATCCGACGAATAATCCTTTTTCATAATGCCTCCTTTTTTTTGGCCAAGATACTTTTTTATAAGAGATTTTTATGCCAAAACCCTTATGAAAGTTATTTGCCTATGTTTGATATCTACTTGCAAGGATTGCAAAAACATATTACTCTGATACAAAAATATGGTAAGACCAATTTGATAGTTCCAAAACCTTCCCTTTTTCCAAAGGTTGTTTAACTCCTGTAAAATAATTAATAAAATCTCCAGTCATGCCGATATCATAATACACTGGTTTTGGACTCAGGTTTCCTACAAATATCAATCGCTTTCCTTCTTTGGCACGTTCAAAAGCAAAAATATTGGGATTCTGTATATTAATTCTTTGGAAAGATGCTTTATTTTTTCCACTATGTAATCCAGGGTGATTATTTTTGAGTGTTCCTAACTTTTGCAAAAGCTCCCACATAACACCTTTGGTTTTGTTAATTGTATCTTTTTCAAAAAACCGTAAGCGCTTATCCATATCATACTCTTGTCCACTATATATCAAAGGCATACCTGGTAAGGTATAGGACAGAGCGGTCATAATTCCCGCAGCATCTCCCAAGCGCTCTTTTACCGTACCATTCCAAGAGTTTTCATCATGATTGGTCACGAAATTCATTAAAATATCATCTTCTTGATACAAAGAATCTATTTTTTTTATTCTTTTATCCAACGCTTTTACTGTTTTTTCTCCTTGTGCAATAGCATTTGTCACATGGTGTGTGTCCCAGCTATACCCCATATCAAAAGCTTGATGTAACAGCTCTGGCTCCCACCCTTCTGCCAACATAAAAATGGGCTTTTCTTTTCTAAGTGTGGCACTAGTAGTCTCCCAAAAATCCGTAGGTACCATTCCTGCTACATCACATCTAAAACCGTCTATATTAGTTTTTTTGATCCAATATAACATATCCTGTTGCATTTGTTTACGCATCTCCGTATTTTCATAATTGAGATCTGCAACATCAGTCCAATCAGTCCCTACCGTATGAGTGATCTGCCCTAGACTGTCTTTGGTATAATATTCTGGATGTTCCTTGAGCCACACATGATCCCATCCTGTATGATTTGCAACCCAATCCAAAATAACAAACATACCATTGTCATGTGCACTACTTACCAGTCTACGAAAATCTACTAAAGACCCAAATTCTGGGTTGATTTTTGTATAATCAGATACGGCATAATAACTCCCTAATGTCCCCTTGCTCTTTGTTGTCGAAATGGGATAAATGGGCATTAACCAAAGGATTTTTACTCCAAGTTCCTTTAGTTTTGGGATATCCTTTGTAAAAGCCTCAAAGGTTCCCTCTGGAGAATATTGTCGTATATTTGCTTCATAGATCACCGCATTTTCTATATCCGAGTCCTTAATGGCTTTTTGATTTCTAGCCATCTTTTCTTCGATTAATACTGTCAATGGATCTTTGCTTGTTTTTTTTTCTTGATTACAGCCCAAAAAACCAAAAATGGCTACTATTATAAGTCCTATTCTACTCATTGTTGCTCTTTGTTAATTTTTTCTAATAATACAATATCAAAAAGTGTGTTCAAAGTTACACTTCCATTAACTACAATAGTTTCTTGTCCAGAATATGCATCCATCACCTTGGCTCCATCTTCAAAAACAGTTGCTGTAGGGAGAATTTTCTTACCCAAGGGCAATCCTAAACCTATAACAACCTCATCACGATAATCTCCTTGCACAAAAGTCCTTTTGAAGGTATAAGGTTTTTCGGTTAGTTTTTGATGTATCCCTACACCAATGGCAGGGTGGTTAGCACGAAATTTTCCGAGTTTTTGCCAATGTTTAAGTATGGTCTGAACTTTTGGATTGATTTCATGGGCTTCCCAATTCATAAAAGAGCGTAGATGTGCATCTCCTACTGCCCCTTCCTGCATTAATATTCTTGCAGATTCATCTCCATAATAAACCTGTGATGTCCCCGGACTTAACAGGAGTTTTGTTGCTGATTCTATGGCTTTTTCTCGCATTTGATCAAAAGGACTTCCATCATCATGAGAACTGATATAATTGAGTACTCCATACCCTTTGACAGGTCCGTTAATCAAATTTGAATACTTGGTAAACAAGGAATCATAGGACTTTTGTGCATCATATTTAAAATCAAAATTGATCATCCCATCAAATCCATTCTCAAAATAATCTACTTTTTTGTCTCCAAAATCAAAAGCTCTAGGACTACTCACCGTATAATTATATACTTCTCCAATCAAATGAAAATCATTTGCATCTAGCACCTCATCTGGATGCTCTTTTTTCCATGTTTTGAACGCATAATTACATGCTTTTTCAAAATCTTTCCACACCCCTTCTTCGATATGTTTTACGGTATCACAACGATACCCATCAATCCCAAATTCCTGAACATAATCCGCAAGCCACTTGATGATGTAATATCTCGGTGCTCTAGGGTATCCAGTTCTCTCAAAAAATGCATCCAACTCTTTTATTTCTTGCTCATAACGTCCTTCTCTTTTCCATTTATCTACCAAGTGCTTGGGTAATGCTACTGCGCCATTGCTTTCGGTTTTTATATCAGGTAAGTTCTTGACCAAGGTGCATGTTATCGTTCCTTTATAACTATCAAATGTACATTTTGGATTTTTGCGAACCCACGCTTGGGGCCATATGGGATCTTTGGTTGTTACGGGACCTGTGTGATTAATAACAGCATCCAATACAACTCTTATTCCTTTTTTATGTGCTGCCCTTACCAAAGCAGTCAACTCCTCTTTTGTGCCAACATTTGGGTCTAATTGTGTCCAATCCTTGGTCCAATATCCATGAAAACCATAGGTAAGCCCCGAACCCTCATTAACATCTCCATGTATCTGTTCTACCACTGGGGTCATCCATATCGCATTGATTCCTAAATCTGTAAAATATCCTTCTTGGATTTTTTGTATGACCCCTTTGAGATCTCCACCCTGATATCCTCTAAGAACTGCTGCTTTTTTGGTTCTATCAAAATGAATATCATTAGTTGTATCACCATTATAAAAACGATCCGTCATCATGAAATAGAGGTTAGCTCCCGCCCAGATAAATGGTGTTTTGTATTGTTTTTCTATAATTTCTGATACTATTTCATCTGTAATCCCTACTTTTTGTTGCTTTTCCTTACAAGAAAAAAATACTATGAGTAGGATAAAAATTAGTGGTATTCGTGTTTTCATATTTTTGATGTTTTTATTCCTTTTTAAATCAGAAAATTACAACAGCCATTTGACCTTATCTAAGTAAAGTGTAATAATTGGGTCAAAACAATTTGAACTGTTTCTTTTTGCTAGCCTTGGCTATAAAGCTAAAATATAGGCAATGGTTATGGTTTCAATTTTCTAGAAAAAATTAGTACAAAAGAAGCGAATCATAAGCCCGTAATTCTTTTTGAAAAAGTATCAATTTCTATCTATTTCTTGTTGCTATTAGTTATCTAGGCATTTTCGTTTTATTATATCTCATCTACAAGCTAATTTTATCGCCCTTATACACACTTCTTATATCAATTTTAGGTATATAAATTCGTATTAATGACACTGCTATTTTTTTATGTAAAAACACCGTGTTACTATTGCATAGCCTTAGCTATGGAATATATGAACTAGGCAATGTGAGACATGATATAGCTAATTTGGTATTATAGCTACCAAAAAGTAGTTTCTCTCCATATACGACCGCCTTAATCTTTGTCAAAAAATAAGCTTGATTGTTATTTTTGTTTGCTTAGCCTTCCAAGATACAGGGATCGTTAGCGTTTTTTTTGATTTATCCCATGTACCTATCGTATTCTGTCCAGCTACTTTTACTCTGGACGGCTTTTTTTGACTATTATGAATAACTAAGTTGATCTTTTTATGTGTCATTTGAAAATGCTCTCCCACTTCTTTTGAAAGTATGATTGCTCTACCCCATTTCTTTTTTTCGGTATCAAAACTGAGTAGTTCATACAGTCCTTTTTCATAGGCCTCTGGAGTGTGTCCATCATCATTGTACAAATCACTCTGACTCTTGCTTTTGGTATTTGTATTATAAAAATGTACATCAAATGTATCCAAATGATACTCCGCTGTAGTTTGTATTGTTTGTATCATAGGGATAAACGCATTGCCTTTTACAAATACAGGAATATGTTCTGAAACTACAGGAATGGTATGTGTTTTTCCGCCTTCATATACTTTGTCGTTGTAGAAATCTATCCATTTATTCCCTTTTGGAAAATAAATTTCTTTTTCCGTGACCCCTGCTTTTATTATTGGAACAACCAAAAAGTTATTCCCCCATAGATATGCTTCAGAGTTTTCAAAAACCATTGCATTATCCGATTCTACAAAGAGCAATGGTCGCATGAGTGGTACTCCTTTGGTATGATTTTCAAAAGCTAAAGTATAGTTGTATGGTAATAATTGATAGCGCAGTTCAATTGCCCGTTTTGCCAACTCTTTGGTGCTATCATCATGAAAAATAGGCTCTGGTGCAATGTGTTCTTGTCCATGTGGTCTGAAAATTGGTTGGAACACTCCATACTGTAGCCATCGCGTATATAGTTCGGAATCAAAAACCTCGCCACCAGCAAAACCACCCAAATCAGAATGCATATACCCTAGCCCCTGCATCCCCATTTGCAAAGAAATTTCGGGTTGTACAGCTAATCCTCCCCAACTACGATTCACATCTCCTGACCAAGGGATCATTCCAAATCGCTGCGATCCAGCCGCACCTGCACGCATCAAAATGAAGGGTCGTTGTGTAGGAAAATCCTTTTGATAACCGTCTTGCAATAGTTTTGCCCAATGATGTCCATAAATATTATGAACCTCATTAGCACTAGCCCTGCCATGATACATATCCACTGGATGTACCTCGGGTTCTCCCAAATCTCCCCACCATCCAGCAATGCCCATATCGGTATACTTTTTATAAATCTCCCAGAACCATTTTTTTCCTGTGGGTTCAAAAATATCAATCAAACCAGTATTTCCAAAATAGAATTCATATTGATACGGTTCTCCTGCTGGGGTTTTGGCCAAAATGTCTTTGGCAACAACTTCTTCCCATTTCTTGGAACTACTAAGTACAAAAGGTTCGGTCACCAAAACTGTTTTGATACCTTCGCTACGAAAGTCTTGGATCATCTTCTTAGGTGAAGGAAAAGAATCTTTCAAAAATTCCAAATTCCCCATGTGTCCTTTGATATCCTTTCCAAACCAATATATATCCAATATCACAGTATCTAAGGGAATACTATCTTTTCGGAATTTTGCTACTACGTCTTGTACTTCTCTCTGAGAATGGTATCCAAATCGACTGGCAAAATTGCCCAATACCCAACGTGGCGGCAAAGGCTGTTTTCCTGTCAAATCTGTATAACTATCTATGATAGAATTCCAATCCACACCAGCTATCACTTGATAGGTTTTGCGTCCAGAAATCGTTTCATATTGTAGGGTATTATCCCCCTTGCTATCCAAATCCAAAAAACCAATCGGTGCGTTGTCAAAATGTACCATATATTTCTTTGAGGATGCAACTAGTGGCATCGTATAATTCAACAATTCAGAACGTTTTTCGTAGCCATAATGCGCTTTATTATACAATTCTAATCGATTCCCTCTACGATTCATTCCGAGTGCTCTAGCACCTCCACCATACAAAACCTCTGTAGTACCAAGATTGAATTCTAATATCTCTGTACTATCTGTCTTGACATAACCACGTTTTTCTGATAACAAAACCTTGTTTTGGAACTTATATAGTAGCTTCAATGGTTTTTTGACAATAGCAACCTGAATTCCTTTTGTCCTATAAAATAGTGTATCCCTACCTTCTTGAAATCTTGCTCCGACTATGTTTTTTTGCGCTACTATGGCATGAGAATTGGGAATAAAAGTTTCTCCCGTTGGGATAAAACTAGTCTCAATAATGTGGTGACTATATGCTACAAAACGATAAGAACCATCGTTGGTCAACACCGTGAGGTAATCATCATGAAGGTCTGTACCAACATATAGTCGGTTTGGATTCTGTGCATGCACTACTGCGATAATTAACAGAAATATGATGGATATTTTATTTTTCATGAGATGAACTGTATCAAAAAGTCTTTGCAAAATCTTTTTTTTAAAAAATACGCCTCCTCTCCCTATACATACCTAAAGAAAGGAGGGTACCTATTATACCGATGCTATTTCGTGTTTTACGACGATTTCTTTGCCATCTACATAGATTGATAGTTCTTTTGTACTCTCCGTATAGAACGTCGCACCATCCTGTGTAACATGTACGTTGACTATTTGATTTCTAAAATTAATTTTAAAAGAATATGCCTTCCATTCTTTTGGAATTTTGGGTGCAAAAGAAAGTGTATCGTTTTTGATACGCATACCTCCAAATCCTTCTACAATACTCAGCCAAGTACCTGCCATACTAGTAATATGACATCCTTCTTCAACCTCTTTGTTATAATCATCCAAATCCAATCGAGATGTACGCACATAAAATGTATACGCCTGATCCATACGACCGAGTATTGCTGCTTGGATACTATGCAAACATGGTGAGAGTGATGATTCATGTACCGTAAATGGTTCATAAAAATCAAAATGCCGCTCTAGTTCTTCTTTGGAGAACTGATCTTCGAACATATAAAACCCCTGAAGTGTATCTGCTTGTTTGATATAAGGTGATCTCAAAATACGATCCCAACTCCATTTTTGATTAATTGGACGTTGCGAAACATCCAAATTCTCTACACTGATCAATTCTTTGTCCAAAAAGCCATCTTGTTGCAAGTATACTTTATGTTCCTTGGAGTATGGAAAATACATCGCTTCGGCAACACTAGTCCAGTCCATAATCTCAGAATCCGTAAGTTTTGTTATTCCCAAAATACGCTCATAATCCTTGCCATGCCCTTCTTTGACCTTCTCTAACATCTCGATACAATATTGGATACACCATTTGGCCAAATAGTTCGTATACCAGTTATTGTTTACATTATTTTCGTATTCGTTGGGGCCTGTTACCCCCAAAATCACATAGTGCTTCTTGACCTGAGAAAAAGTTGCTCGTTGGTGCCAGAAACGTGCTACAGCGATCATCACCTCTAACCCCATTTCTGGAATGTACTCAAAATCCCCTGTGTATCTCACATAATTATAAATAGCAAAAACCATAGCACCATTTCTATGAATTTCTTCAAAGGTGATCTCCCACTCATTATGGCATTCTTCTCCATTCATCGTGACCATTGGATATAGTGCTGCTCCATTGGTAAAACCTAATTTTTTGGCATTCTCTATCGCTTTGTCCAAGTGTTGGTAACGGTACACCAAAAGATTCCTGGCCACATCTTGATGTTTGGTCGCCATGTAAAAAGGCAAACAGTAGGCTTCTGTATCCCAATAGGTACTACCGCCATATTTTTCTCCCGTAAATCCCTTTGGTCCAATATTCAAACGTGCATCTCTCCCTAAGTAGGTTTGATTTAATTGAAAGATATTAAAGCGGATTCCTTGTTGTGCTTTGACATCACCCATAATGGTAATATCAGCCATTTTCCATATTTTTTCCCATGCCATTTCCTGTTGCACTAATAAGGTATCAAATCCTATATCCGAAGCTGCTGCCAGTACCTGAGTCATTGCATCTGTAACCGCACTCTTATGATGATTCAACGAAACCGTATATCCGCCAAATTTATCCATACTATAGGAATTTCCTTTGGGTACTTTTGCTTGATAAGTCAATCCAAGGTATGTATCTTTTTGTGTTACCTCTGGAAGTATAATCAATTCTTTTCCTTGCAAATAGCATTTACTACTCATACCTGTACAGACATGAAAGTCTGTTTTCATTGTACGAGCAGTAATCAATCCACAGTTTCCAGAATGTTGCACCTCTAGCGTATCCCAAAACTTATCATCCCAGTTAGTATCTTCGTTCGTGATACCAGAATCTACGTAGGGCGTAAAACTGATTGTAGCATCATCATTTAGGGGTGTCACCTCGTAACGAATAGCCCCTATCTCATCTACATCAAGGCTCAAAAACCGTGTTGATCTAACCCGAATCTCTATGTCATTTTGCAAAACAGCCTGAAAAGAACGTTGATACCAACCTTTTTTCATATGTAATTCTCTTTTGAACTCCGATACTTTTTTGCAAGTAGCCAAATCGAGAATGATACCATTAATTTTTACATGAATTCCTATCCAATTTGGAGCATTCAGTACCTTTGCAAAATACTCTGGGTATCCATTTTTCCACCAACCCACACGTGTTTTGTCTGGATAATAAACTCCCGCTATATAACTCCCTTGGAAAGTTTCTCCGGTATAATCTTCTTCAAAATTTGCTCGTTGTCCCATTGCACCATTACCGATGCTAAAAAGACTCTCTGAAGCCTTGACACGTTCGCTGTCAAAGCCTGTTTCTATAATTGACCAATTATCTGGTTTTATATAATCCTGGTGCATTTTATTGTTTTTTTTGTGTAAAGATTTTATACCATTCAAAATATAATTACGGAACAGTGTTTCATTTTTTATGTACTCCTATATGCAGTATCATTTTACTGTAGCTTATACCAAATTAGTAATATAATGTCGCATATCTCCTTGTTCTTTTTCCATCTAAATGCCTTGTTCATATATCTCATAGCCAAGGCTATGCAATAGCATCACGGTGTTTTTACATAAAAAAATAACAGTGTCATTAACACGAATTTATATACCTAAAATGGTATTAAGGGTGTCTTACAGTTTGTACAGCATATAATCAGTAGAAAACAACTCACTTTTTTGAATTCCAAGCTATATCTTCACTGGTATTTATAGAATTAGGCATCTTTCTTAATTCATAGGCTCCTTTGTGACACAGATCAAAAAGGGACTACGATATCATTACGTTGGTTTGTCAAAAGTTGCCTTTTACATTCTTCTTTTTTGTTAATTTATATTTTAATACCTTTTATCCTTTGAATTTACTGGGATAAAATTTTCTTTTTTCCCCTCAGCTTCAGTATAAAAACAAACCGTAACTAAGGCTATAACTGATCTTTCTGCTCAAGCTGAAACAAAAAAAATCTTAATTTTTATTTCCGGTAAATTCATACAACAAATGGCATACGTTTTTGTACTCATGAGTGTGATCATATCCACATTCTATTATGGATTCTGACTTTCTACGATTCCAACATTACATTTGAAGTTTCTGTCCCAAATCTAAATCACTCTTTCTCCTTTCCTTTTTCGGGATAGCCAGACAAAAAGAGCAGCTCGATATGTCTTATATCCTAGTTTACTGTATGATGTAAAGAAAAGACAGCAAACTATTTTTCAGTAATTTCAATCTAGAAATGATATTGTAGACCATTATTGTAAGAATATTATCTACAACTAAAGTGTACTTAGAAACCTTGCTTCGATTTCTGTAAAGTCATTAAATACATAATCTGCTTCTCTCAAGGATTCATGATCTCCAATTCCTATAGCAATCATACCTGCAGTTTTGGCTGCTTGGACTCCAGCTAGAGCATCTTCAAAAACCACACAATCCGAAGGCTCAAGTCCTAGTTCCTTTGCTCCAAGCAAAAACACCTCGGGATCAGGCTTCGCTTTGGACACATGTGTACCATCTACCAAAACATCAAAATCCTCTAAAAGTCCGACCTTATGTAAAATATGACTTGCATTTTTGCTTGCAGATCCCAAGGCAATTGGATATTGATGCTCTTTGAGAAACTGTAATATTTTGGGAACATCTGGTAGAATTTCATCTTCTGTCATTTTTTCTATGTACCGCAAATATTCCATGTTTTTGGCCTCCATCCAATACGCTTTTTGCGCCTCAGATGCTTCAATATTTCCTATGGCTAATAAAATTTCCAACGAACGAGTGCGAGACACTCCTTTGAGTAGTTCATTTTGTCGTTTTGTAAAGGCAAAACCTAATTGATCTGCCAAAGTTTTCCAAGCGATATAATGATATTTTGCCGTATCGACAATAACACCATCAAGGTCGAATATAAATCCTTTTTTTCTCATATCACAGCAGTTTCGGGGTTATACGAAATTGCATTTTTGTCCGTAATGAGTAAATTACAGAGTCCACCAATGATTAGGCTTATTCCTGCTACGATCATGGCATTTATGGATTGTTCTCCTAACAATTTATACATAAAATTGATACCTCCTAAAGCGGCAATAATCTGTGGAAAAACAATAAACATATTAAAAATCCCCATAATCATCCCCATCTTTTTGGGATCCACAGAACTGGACAACATGGCATAAGGCATGGATAATATACTACCCCAAGAAATTCCTACTAAGATAAAAGAGACATTTAACCATTCTGGTGTAGGAAAATAATACATAGACAAGAATCCAATTCCTCCCAAAACTAAGGATACCAAATGCACCCATTTTCTATTGATATTCCGTTTGGCAGTATAGAATGTCAACAATAAAGCAAACGCCATTGATGATAACCCATACATCCCCATAGACGATCCTACCTCATTTGACGCTTTTTGGAATTTTGTATTGGCCGTTGCGTATTCTTGTGCGCTCGCTGGCATATCCATTTGATAAGCACGCTGATCTGGTTTTGATGCATTAAATGTATGCTCGGTCAATGCTGGATTGGCCAGACTCCACATGGTAAAAAAAGCAAACCAACTAAAAAATTGAATAAGCCCCAATTTTTTCATTGTAGAAGGCATGTTGCCGATATTTTCTAAAATATCAGAAATAAACCGGCTCTTTTGCTTTTTCTCTCTTATAAACTCCTCCATATCCTCTGGTGGATATTCTGTTGTAGTAAAAACGGTATACAGAATACTGACAAGAAAAACAAGCGCTCCAATTGCAAAAGCCACTTTTACAGTCATAGGTACTACACCCTCTGGTGCAGCATCACTCACCCCTATTTGTGAGATCAACCAAGGCAAATTACTGGCTATCCAAGTACCAACACCAATTACCAATGTTTGTATTACAAAGCCATAAGATCGTTGCGACTCTGGCAGTTTATCTGCTACTAATGCACGAAAAGGCTCCATAGAAATATTAATGGTAGCATCCAAAACCCATAGAAATCCAGCTGCCATCCACAGGGCTGGTGAATGTGGTACTAACAGTAATGCTAGAGAACTCCATATAGCTCCAATCAAAAAATAAGGTCGACGCCGTCCCCATCGAGGACTCCAAGTACGATCACTAAGATATCCGATGATGGGTTGTACTAATAATCCAGTCAATGGCGCGGCTATCCATAAAAAAGGGATGTCATCCTCTGCAGCCCCAAGGGTCTGAAAAATACGAGACATAAATCCGCCTTGTAATGCAAAACCGAATTGTATTCCCAGAAAACCAAAACTCATGTTCCAGATTTCCCAAAAATTTAATTTACGTTTGTTCATCAAGTAAAAATTTGATTTGTTACATGATAAGCAAAAACGAAAAGAAATAACAACGGTATCCTTTTGCTAAAAATTGATACAATTGTCAGTATTTAAGTCATACCTATCAAAACTCTATTTAAATGTAGAAAGTAAAAATACAAGCTTTGATATAGGCCAAATGTAGGAAGGATATTTAGTATTTCCAAATGTTCAAAACATGCTCACCCTTTATAAACACTAGTATTAAGAGCATTAAAAATTTTGAACTATCATATTTCATACGTTTGCGTAGCTTATTGATTAATATTCATTTTTGTGTCAAAAAAATTAAAAAAAACTTTTGATATCATTTTTTTGATGAGAAAAATTCTCTTTTTTTGTGAAATGTCTATTAATCTTTAATTCTTGTTCTGAAATTCCGTAATGCTTAAACAATAAAAGTCTTTTTTTGAAAATTACAGTGAAATTATCTCTCCTAAAAGTAACAGAATATGAACAAATACTAAACATTCTTTTTTAGGAGCTAGAAAAAGTCAAAAGATATTTGGACTTACCCACTACAAAACTGCACCAAAATGATCAATTACCCTTTTTTTGTGTAGATTCTCGTTGTATCAAACTCGTATCTATTATAACCGTCTTATACTCTTCAATACCCTCTTCGTTCTTCTCTAATTTATCAATCAATAATTGCGCAGTACGTTCGCCCATTTGCACCCCATGCTGACTGACCGTCGACAGGCTAGGAATAAAGTGTTTAGACAGAATTCCATCCGTAAATCCAACTAAGGCCACATCTTCGGGAATCGTTTTGCCTTGATTCTTCAATACTCTTGCAGCAGTAACCGCAAAGAGTTCATTTACTGCAAAAACGCCATCTATATCTTTATCCTTCAAAAAATCATGAATGCTATCGCTACAATTACTGACATCTTCTATTTTCAATATCAAATCATCATCTACCTCGATATCATACGCCATAAGAGCACGTTTATATCCTTTGGTTCGCAGCTTGCCAACACTAATATAATCCACTGTTGTAATCAAAGCGACTCTTCTACAACCATTAAGTAATAAATGACTTGTAGCACTTTGCCCCCCTCTAACATCATCAATAATCACTTTATCACAAATTAATTCATCAATAACACGATCAAACATCACGACTGGCATGCCTTGATTCATCGTTTCCAATATATGATGGTGATCATCTTTTTGTTGCGTTTCTTTTGCCACAGAAATTATAAAACCATCGGCACTACCGCTTGCCAACAACTCCATATTCAGTACTTCTTTGTCAAAAGAATTGTTAGAAGAGCAGATGATAACATTATAGCCATTGGCATTAGCCACCTTCTCAATACCACCAATAACAGTCGTAAAAAAATGATGTATTATCTCTGGGATAATCACTCCAATTGTTTTCGTCTTTCTATTTTTGAGACTCAACGCAATATTATTTGGCTTATAATTATAGAGTTTTGCAAATGCTTTTACCTTCTGTCGAGTATCTTCACTAATCTCTTTACTCCCTTTCAGAGCTTTTGAAACTGTAGAAATAGACACATCTAATTCTTTGGCTATTTGTTTGAGGGTGACTTTTTGTTTCATATACTTTACAAATTAGGCTAATTGTGGTACATTATCATTAAAAATACTGCTTTGAAAACAATATGCAGGTACACTACTCTTAATAAATAGTTAAAATTATAAATTTTATGAATTATTCTTAACCCTTTACTTAAAAAAACCAAAAAAACTTAAAAGTTTTCAACACGCAATCGATTTCGTTGCGATTATTGCAAAAGAGCACTTGCATCCGAAAACGTTTTTTCTATACATTTACTTGCAGAAAGTGAAAATACAAGCTGTTTTTTTTAGAAACAATTTTTAGTATCTAAATGAAATGAGCACATATCTTAGTATCGACTCCCTTCATTAGTCACCGTACTTATTGTTGCTTTTCGTTTATGATTAAACAACAACAATCTTATGAAAACATTTTTTAAAAGTCTAATCTTTTTATTCTGGATGATCCCGATATCCTTGTTTGCACAAACATCGGTAACTGGTACCATTACAGGTAAATCAGATGGATTACCAATCCTTGGTGTAAATATAATTGTACAGGGATCGAATAATGGAACAACAACAGATTTTGATGGAAAATACACCCTTTCTGGCGTCAAATCTGGGGATCTCATTCTATTCTCTTATGTAGGTTTTGCAGCTCAAAAGGTTAATTATGTTGATCAAAAACAAATTAACATAAGCCTAGAAGCAGATAGTACCTTAGAGGAAGTCATTGTTATCGGTTATGGTTCTACAAACAAAAAGGATGCTACAGGTTCATTAACACAGATTAATTCTAAACAAATGAACAAAGGCGCTATAGTTACTGCAGATCAATTATTAACAGGTAAAGTGGCCGGTCTCAGAATTGCAAATTCTGGAGGACAACCAGATGCCGATCCCAATTTGCGAATACGTGGTGGAGCTTCATTGGGAGCCAACAACCGCCCCTTAATTGTAATCGATGGAGTCCCCATTTCTAATGATAATCCAGCAGGTCAAAAGAATCCATTAACATTAGTGAATCCAAATGACATAGCATCATTTACGATACTGAAAGATGCTTCTTCTACAGCTATTTATGGATCCAGAGCCTCTAATGGGGTTATTATTATCACTACCAAAAAAGGAACTTCGGGAGAAGCAAAATTTAATTTTTCTTCGAGTACTCAAGTGGGCAAAATTTCGAATAAACTGGACTTATTATCCTCTTCGGAGTATGTAGATTTTATAAACACTAATTTTCCTGATCAAATAGACTTATTGGGGGTCGATGGTCAAATTTTTGATACGGATTGGCAAGAAGAAATTTACAGAACTTCGATTAGTACTGATAACAACTTTAGCGTTCGCGCAAATTTGTTTGACAAACTTCCTATACGAGCATCGATAGGACATAGCGATGCGCAGGGAGTACTTAGAGAATCCTCTTTAGAGCGTTTTACAGGGTCATTGAGTCTAACTCCAAAATTCTTTGATGAGCATCTGAAAGTAACGACAAATATGCGTGGTGTTTTGACAAGAAAAGAACAACCGGATGAAGAAGCTATCGGTTCTGCTATTAGTCTTAATCCAACGGCACCTATTTTTGATCCTAATGGAAATAATTTCTTTGGTGGCTTTTATCAAACCCTAGATCAAAATGCCACGACAGATACCTTCACAAGAACTGCAGGTCCTACTAATGCAGTAGCACAGCTACAACAACGTGATCGTGATGAAAATTCGGATCGGATTATCGGGAATATAGAATTTGATTATAGCTTTCATTTCTTACCTGAATTACGCGCTATTCTGAATCTTGGTATCGACCATTCTAAATCGACAATAACCGAATTTACAGATCTCAATGCCATAAAAGCTTATAATAATTTTGAAGACAACCCTCTATTCAACGCGGGAGAAACATATAGAGAAGATCAAGAACGTACGGATAAGCTCTTAGAATCCTACTTGAGTTACACCAAGAGTTTTGATGGTTTTTTGTCCAAGATTGATGCGCAAGGAGGATACTCGTATCAGGATTTTAGCAGCTTTGGATCCAAACTACAATTTTCTAATAAAGATGGTGTTAATACTCGGATTGCTGATTTTGAATACAACAATCCACTTAATTTGCAGTCCTTTTTTGGTCGTGTCAATGTTGATCTCCAGAGTAAATACCTAATTACTGCATCGTTTAGAACAGATGCTTCCTCCTTATTTCCTGCCGATCGTAGATGGGGTAACTTTCCTGCTGCAGCTGCTGCTTGGAAAATAGGTGAAGAAAACTGGTTCAAAAACTCTGGCGTAGTTTCTTCCTTAAAACTTAGAGCTGGATGGGGAATTACAGGACAGCAAAGTATTGAAAATACCGTGGCTGGGTTCTTTCCATTCACCCCATTATATCTAGAAGGAAACGAAACTGTTCAATATCAATTTGGTACTGATGCGCAAGGAAATCCCATTTTTGTCACCACCAATCTAGCACAGGGGTTCAACCAAACCTTAACATGGGAAACCACAGAAACCCTGAATGCAGGACTCGATTTTGGGCTATGGAATAATCGTGTTTCTGGAAATATTGATGTGTACAAACGCTTTACGGATGACCTACTGGCAGAAGTACCACAACCAGAGGGAAGTCTAATCAATAGATTTGTCAGTAATATTGGTAAAACAGAAAGCGAAGGTTTTGAAGTAACCTTGAATACCATCCCAGTATCAACAGACAGTTTTACTTGGGAAGTAAGTGGTAACGTAGCATATAACAAAACCATACTTACAGATCTTAATAGTGTCACACAAATAACGCAACCTGATACAGGTATAGGCCGGGGTACAGGAGTTAATATCGGCGCCTACAGTGTCGGTCAGCAAGCAGGTACGTTTTGGTTATATGAGCAAATCTATGATACAAATGGGAGTGCTATACCTGATGCATTTGTTGATCAGAATAATGATGGAACTATCAATGACGAGGATCGTATTTTTATTCCGTATAATCCTAACTGGACCTATGGTTTTGGCACATCATTCACTTATAAGAATTTTGACTTCTCTGCTAATTTCCGAGGTCAAGTAGGTGGAAAAATATTCAATGCGAATCTACTCAACGGAGGGTTTAGAAATGGTGTATTACCACTGAGTGGTAACGGATTTTTGAATAATATTTTAGATCGCTTGGATGGTGCCACCTATAATGGACTGAGAGCAAACCCCTCTGATGAACAATCACTGTCAAATTTATTTGTCTCAGATGCCAGTTTTTTGAGATTTGATAATATGACAGCGGGATACAAACTCAACGGATTGTTTGATGACAAAGTTGCTATTCGCTTTTATGCTTCCATAAACAATCTTTTTGTACTAACTAACTATGAAGGGTTAGACCCAGAAAACTTCAAAGGAATAGAAGATGAACCCTATGCAAGACCCAGAGTATATACGATTGGGCTTAATATGAACTTTTAAAAAAAAGCAAGATGAAAAAAATAATTATTAGTGGTTTGTGCGCAATTACCATAGGATTCTTTTCTTGCACAAAAGATCTTGATACCGAACCTGTAGTAGAAAGATCACTATCTCGTCTATTAGAAGAAAATCCACAAGCCATACAAAGTATTATAGCAAAACTATATGCAGGACTATCCGTACATGGTCAAGGGATTCCTGGATCAACCGACCAGATCCCTGATATTCTAGGTGATGATCCCGGAGAAACGGTCTACCTCAGAGCCCTCTGGAATATGCAAGAAATGACCAGTGATATTGTAAAAAATGGTTGGGGAGATGGTGGATTGGCTCCATTAACTACCACGCAAGGTTGGACAGCTACCAATAAATTTTTTGGATACATTTACAACCGTATTTTCTTTCAGATATCACAGGTTAATAATTTGATTCTAGAACTTGATAAAGTTACTGTTCCAAACGAAGCTGTATATATAGCCGAAGCTCGATTTTTGAGAGCATTGTCTTATTATCATGTCATGGATCTATTTGGCGCAGTACCTATTATCACCGAAAATGAAGGAATTGGTAGTGGTGCACAAGCTCCGGCGACGAGATCAGCAATTTTTGCATATGTCGAAAGTGAATTAAAAGAATTAGAAAACCTTATTCCCGAAGATTTGGGATACGGTAGAGCCAATAAAGCTTCTGTGCAAATGATACTTGCCAAAATATATCTAAATGCAGAAGTCTATACTGGTACAGAAAGATATGCAGACGCACTAAAATACAGCAAGAAAGTGATTGATAATTCTAATTTTTCTCTTGACGAAAATTACCAATCCATCTTCCAAGCGGATAATTTTAGATCAAAGGAAATCATTTTTCCTTTGATCGCTGACAAAGCCAACACCCAATCCTTTGGTAATGCTACTTATCTAATTAACGGAAGCTCTAGTACAGATACGATGCCGATAGAAGAGTTTGGCTCACAAAACGGATGGACTGGTCACCGCTGTACCAAAGCCATCTATGGTTTATTTGGTAGTTTGGATACCACCAATGACAGCCGTGCTATTTTTTGGACAGAGGGACATGAATTCGAAATGAACAGCATTGGAAAATGGACCGATGGATACCCAACAACCAAATTTCGAAATACACGTGCCGACGGTGTTAGAAATCTGACAAATTTCACAGATACAGATTTTCCATTATTTCGCTTAGCTGATGCCTATTTGATGTATGCAGAAGCACATCTCAAAAGTATGCAAGGGGATCCCGGATTAGCCGTAGATTACGTCAATAGACTCCAAGAACGTGCCTTCGGAAACTCTTCTAACAATATAACCATAAATGATCTAACCTTAGATTTTGTTATCGACGAGCGTGCAAGAGAACTCTACTATGAAGGTCATAGGAGACAAGATCTCATTCGTTTTAATCGATTTACTGGAGGTACCTATTTATGGCCTTGGAAAGGTGGCACAGTAGAAGGAACAAGTATTCCGGCACATTACAATTTGTTTCCAAAACCATTGGAAGCACTCCAGGCCAATCCAAAACTCCAACAAAATCCAGGATACTAATTCATAACTCAAATAAAACTTCAAAAATGAAACATATATATAATATAACTCTCGCACTTTTTTCATTGATTGCTTTAGGGTCTTGCGAAAAGAAAGATGACAAAGTAATTGCACAAGGCATAGAAGCCCCGACTTTAGTTTCTCCCAACGCAACCCTAACACTAAAACCGGAAGCTGACGCAATCCCTGCACTTACTATGGTTTGGGATCATGGAGATTATGATGTAAATACACCTATTAATTACACAATAGAGGTTGATAATTTGGGCAATGAATTTGCAGAGGCTTTGGAGATAGGTACTACATCAGAACGGTTTTACACTTGGACGGTAAAAGATTTGAATACGATAGCACTTGGCAAAGATTTAGAAGCTGGCACTGAAGGAGCACTAGAAGTACGCATAAAGTCTGTTCTTGGAAGCGAAGGTTTTGATGAAATGATTTCTAATATTGGAATTTTAACCATCACCCCTTATGAAGCCGTTGTAACACCTGTTGGAGGGCCAAAATTCTTTATGGTTGGAAATTTTCAAAAATATTATGATGCAGCCGAATGGACCCCTACAGAGGCTATTCGCATGAGTCACATCGGTTCTTCTGATGAGGAATTAATCTTTGAGGCTTTTGTCAAACTTAATGAAGGAGATGGTTTCAAATTTATCAATGATGCATTAGACTGGGGAGATTTGACATCCAATATCGGTACAATAGGAGGTGCTCAAGATGGAAAATTAGAAAACTCTGGTGGTAGTTCAGACATCAAAGCTCCAGAAACTGGTTTATTCTATGTAAAAGTGGATATCACAAACCTAACCTATCAATTAGTGAAAATGGATTGGGGAATCATCGGTGATGCTACCCCAAATGGATGGGATGGTGAAACAGCTATGGAATACGATTTTGACAACAACAAATTCACCTTGTCTACAAACTTAGTTTCTGGTGAACTAAAATTCAGAAGTCAGAATGCTAGTAACATAATTTTTGGAGAAGATTGGAAATTTAATGTTGGCGCAGGTGACCCTGTTGCTGCGGATATTAATGATTCTAATTTTACGGTAACAGCAGGAAGTGCAACCTTAGAACTATCTTTTGATTTTTTCGGAAATGCAATTATATCAGGAATTTAAATAACCAAAAAACATTAAAAAGTCAGATAACTGATTACAATCAGTCATTTGGCTTTTTATACTAACATCGATAATGAAATGGTAATTATACATCAAAGGATTATTAAAACTTTGGCACTAGCAGTACTACTAGCTATATCTATATGGAGTTGCACAAAAGAGGACCCCCCATTGGCTACTACACCTCGAGCCTCTACTAGTGCATTAGAAATCGAACTTTCTACCTTGGACAATGCAACTAGAGCCATGATGCAAGGTTTTTACTGGGATGTAGAACCAAAAGGAGAATGGTACAATAAGATTCGTACCAAATTAGAGGACTGGAAGACTACCGGTATCGACCGCATTTGGTTACCTGCACCAGGCAAAGGACAATCAGGATTTAATTCAATGGGATATGATCCTGCAGATTACTTTGACCTAGGCGAGTTTGACCAACACGGTACTGTAGAAACACGATTTGGATCACGTGCAGAATTGGAAGCACTTATAGACAAGGCTCATGATTTGGATCTAGAAGTTATAGCTGACATTGTAATTGGACATAATTCTGGAGGCGGTAGACAGGTTAATCCTTTTAGAAATGGCGAAGAAGTTTTTAGTCTCTTCAATGAAGCCAATGGAAATGCCTCGGGCAAATTCAATCGTACGAACGCACATTTTCATCCAAATGATATTCATGATAAAGATGCGGGGCAAGATTTTTTTCCAGAAACAGACTTGTGCCATGATCAGCCCTATGTAAGAGAATGGCTTTGGGAAGATGAAACCAAATCTGTTGCGCATTTTTATAGCAAAGTAATCGGTTTTGATGGATGGCGTTTTGACTATGTCAAAAGTTTTGACCCCAATGTTGTAAAATCATGGAATGCAAAAACACCGGGACTATTCTCGGTCGGAGAGAATTTTGATGGTAATAACGATGTGCTCAAAACATGGGTAGAAGCCTCTGGCTCCGCTGCCTTTGATTTTGCTTGTTTCTATAAATTAGACGAAGCATTGGATCGGCATCAAGATTTGACTCTTCTAGGAAGTGACATGTTGCACAAAACCAATCCCGACAAGGCTGTAACCTTTGTCGCCAATCATGATACCGAAAAAGACAAAAATCCGGATAACCGTATTAGTGCGGCAAACAAATTGTTGGCCTATGCTTATATATTAACACATGATGGTTACCCTACCCTCTTTTATAGTGATTATGAAAATTCTACTTTCAAACCAAAATTACAAACATTGGTCAAAATTCATAACTCTCTAGCCAAGGGGAGTATCGAGATCCTGGAAATTAACCCAACAGAATATATCATGAAAAGAGCTGGAGAAGGAACTAATCCAGGTCTTATCCTTTATATGAATATTAGTAATAATGCCACACAACGTTTAATTAATACCAATTGGAATACCAAAACATTAGTAGATTACGCTAGGAACTCCAAACGCATCCTGACAACTAATGCCGATGGCAATGTAACCATACATGCTCCTGCAAAAAGTTTTTCTATTTGGTCCACTACCAAATAATACCATTTAAAAAATAATTAAAAGCCAATAATTAGCTTTCTTTTCTACTATTCTGGCCTACTAATTACATTTTAACTGGTAGAATACCATTTATCCTTTGAATTTACTTGGATGAAATTTTCTTTTTGTGTTTCCGATAAATTCCAACAACAAATGGTATAAATTCGACAGTTTGCTGCATTTATTTTAAATAAAAAAAGAGCGTCTCAAAGGAATTCGCTCTTTTTTTTATCATATGATACACAAAGTAGAAATGTCAAAATTATCCAACAAGTTTGTCAAAATATTCAAACAAGTTTCCTTTGGTAATCTGAGCACCTTGTTTAATTAATTGAAATTTATCCAAATTCTTATCTTCACCATACTCTTTATTGGCTTGAAATATATTGACACTATCATCCAATAAATTATCACGTAACCATTCGTAGCCCTCATTGGTCGTTAGATCAATCCCTTCGGACGCTACTTTTAACGCTATTAGTTGCATTTTTTCTTCTTTCAAATGAAAAAGGTGTATTTGATCAGGAGAAAAATGTTCTAGGTATACCACTTTATTCAAAACACCCTCCCACACAAGATCGCTAAATACATCCAACTCCTCCTCTGCTACGTCCGGCTGGTTTTGTTTTATACGATCCCATTCTTTGGCAGTAATAGATTGTGTAGCCAAGAAATTGATAAATTCTTGATGCATTTCTTCAAATTGTTCTTTTGTCAGTCTACTATATTTCATCTGTTTATTTCGTATTAAATGCGAAGAGGAATTTGTTTGTTAATGTCCAATGTATCTATCCGCAGCAACGCTAAGTTATCCCCTAAATAAGACCTACTATATCGCCTATAGTTTTGTTCTTTTTCTATCTAAACGCCCTTGCTTTTTAATATTGTATTACTAAAGCTATGCAGTACAATTGCGGTATTTTTTTATAAAAAATAACATGACTATTAATAGGACAGCATACACAAAAATTGGTGTTGTACCATTTAAAAAATAATTATAGGCCGATAATTAGCTTCTTTTTCTACTATTTTTTCGCTAAAAAATTAAACTGTAGTCACTGCTATGTTTCAATTTTATAGTTCAAACTAGCCAAAAACAGTTCAATTATTTTGGCTCACACCTACATTTTAATTGGCATTAATTATAAACAAACCTCCTTATATCTATGGATTTTTATAAGATAAAACGAAAAAAAACCGTTTTCCTAAATAGGAAAACGGTTTTGATATACTTAAATCGTTTTGAGTATTATGCCTTTTGCGCAATGATTTCAAAAGCAGCATTTGCAACTACTTCTCTATGAAATCTTACAGTAGCTTCATACTGTCCAAGACGTTTGATTGTACCTCCTGGTACAGTTACAAACTTCTTTTCTATCTTGATACCTTCTTTTGCCAATGCTTCTACAACATCTGCATTAGAAATAGATCCAAATAATTTATCTCCTGCTCCAGATTTAGCGCCAATCTTAATTTCTAATCCATTAAGTTTGCTTGCTATTTGCTGAGCATCTTCTATCTGTTTCTTTTCTTTGAAAGCACGTTGTTTCAAGTTTTCTGCAAGTACTTTTTTTGCAGCAACAGTAGCCAATACAGCTTTACCTTGAGGGATCAAAAAATTACGTCCGTAACCATTCTTTACCGCTACAACATCGTCAACGAATCCTAGATTCTCAACGTCTTGTTTTAATATTAGTTCCATTGTTTACGTTCTTTTTTATTTTAATAAATCACCTACATAAGGTAATAATGCCAAGTGACGACCTCTTTTAACTGCAACGCTTACTTTACGTTGGAATTTCAAAGAAGTTCCAGTCAATCTTCTTGGTAAAATCTTTCCTTGTTCATTCAAAAATCCTAATAAAAAGTCTGCATCCTTATAATCTACATACTTGATACCTGATTTCTTGAAACGACAATATTTTTTAGCCTTATTCGTATCAATATTAAGAGGAGTAAGATATCTGATCTCTCCGTCTTTTTTTCCTTTTGCTTGTTGTTCTATTGAAGACATAATTTACGCTTTAGCTTTTTGTTTATCCCTAGCTCTTCTTCTCTCTGCCCATGAAATAGCATGTTTATCTAGACTAACAGTCAGATATCTCATAACACGTTCATCTCTACGGAATTCAACTTCTAATGTGTTGATCACTTCTCCTGGTACAGTAAACTCAAATAGGTGATAAAATCCACTCTTTTTGTGCTGGATAGCATAAGCTAATTTCTTAAGCCCCCAGTCTTCTTTGGCGATCATTTTGGCTCCGTTAGAAACAAGAATATCTTCGTATTTCTTAACTGTCTCCTTTATCTGCTCATCAGATAAAACGGGATTCAAAATGAAAACAGTTTCATAATGGTTCATAAAATTTGTTTTAAAAAAATTAAATCGAGTGCAAAAGTACTGTTTTATTAGAATATACCAAGTATTAATCCAATAAAAAAAACAAATCGACTAAACACAGGTTTTATCGATGTAATTCAATTTTTGTTTGTACATTTAACTTATTATACTTAATATTGTAGAGAAAAAAAAAATTAAAGTGGAGCAACCTTTATTAAAATGTGCAGTTGTAGATGATTCTAGATTACAAAGACTTGCGATAGTGAAACTTATCGACAGTCACCCCTCTTTGGAATTACTGGCGGAATGGAACAATGCGATAGAAACCAAAAATGGCCTTTTGGACACCAAAGTAGATTTACTCTTTTTGGATATAGAAATGCCAATTTTGACGGGTTTTGATCTTCTAGACGATTTAGAAGATAAACCAAAAATAATCTTTGTAACAGGAAAAACGAAGTACGCTTTTAAGGCATTTGATTATGATGCCGTCGATTACTTACGTAAACCGTTAAAGCGCGACAGATTCAACGCTGCGGTCGAAAAAGCAATCAGCGCCATCATAAGTAACAACTCTGGAGGCAATGTAGAAAACGAAGATTTTATTTTTGTAAAAAGTAACCTCAAAAAACGAAAAATATACTTAAACAATCTTAAGTATGTTGAGGCTCTCGGTGATTATGTAAAACTAATCATGGATAATAGTGAGCCTATTGTAGTTTTGGCTACAATGAAATCATTTGAAAAACAACTTCCGAGTGAACGTTTTTTACGTATTCACAAATCATACATCGTCAACTTAGACAAAGTGGAGCGCTATAATAGTCGTAACATAGAAATTGATGATGAACAAATACCATTGAGTAGACACAAAAAAAACTCTCTTGTAGAGGCATTAAATCGCTAAATTTTGAGTTTTGCATAATGCGAAATTTAAAATTCTATAAAAAAAACAATCCTGCTCATTTGGAGTGGGATTTTGTTTTTCCAACATCTTCTATAAGCGTATCAATCTTTATTTAGGTAACAATTTTTTATCCTAAAACCATTTAATAAATAATTACAGGCTAATAATCGGGTTCTTTTTCTACTATTTTTTCGCTAAAAAATTAAATCGTAGCTAAGGCTATACTTGAATTTTATAGCTCGAACTAGCGAAAAATAGTTTAATTATTTTAGCCTACAATTACATTTTACCTAGTATAATTTCGTAAAAATTAAAGTCTCAAAGGACAATTTGACATCGCATTATCTGTGGAATGATATTTTTGATAACCTCCCCAAACACTCGTAACACTGCTATGAAGTGTAAAAAACCCTTTATTTAATCAAAAAAACCTTGCTATCACCTCTCAATAAACCTTTTCTTTCCGGTTGATCCTGCCATAATCAAAAAAAAAAAAAAAAAAAAATCAAAACCGTTCTATTATAAAGTGTCTAGATTTTATAAAATGTTACATTAAAATATGTTAATCTTAAGTTAACACTGTAATTAATACGCCAATAGAAACTATTTCTGGAACATTGCAGTATCCTATTATTTGGATACAATACCATTAAAAAAAACAACTACAAGCTAGTAGTTAGTTTCTTTTTCTACTATTTTTTCACGTCTAAATTAAACCGTAACCATAGCTATGCTTAAATTTTATAGTTCTAATACCAAATTAGCTATATAATGTCGCATATCGACTTGTTCTTTTTTACGTCTAAATGTCTTGTTCGTATATTCTATAGCTCAGGCTATGCAATAGCATTGCGGTGTTTTTATACAAAAAAATAACAGTGTCGTTAACACCAATTTATAGAGCTAAATTGAATATAACTATCGAAAAATAGTTCAATTATTTTGGTCTGCAATTGTATTGTAACTGGTATAAGGCACAAAAAAACACTTATAAATTGTAAACAATCCTATAAGTGTTACTATATAATTCTAAAGAGTTATTCTATATCATATAGCTCTAATTTAGATTTTCTTTACACGTACTGCATTCATCCCTTTCATTCCGCGCTCCAATTCAAACGCTACCTTATCCCCTTCTACAACATCATCAATCAAACCATTGACATGTACAAAATATTTCTCTCCTGTATCTACTTCATTAATGAATCCATACCCCTTACTATCATTAAAAAAGGCAACTTTTCCTTTTTTGATAGGATCTTCTTCTATGTGCTCTCGTTTTGGTATTGCTATTTCTATACTTTCTGCCTCTACTTTTACTTTTTTACTAGGATCTGGTGGCGTATCTGTCAAATGCCCATTCTCATCTACATAAACAAGCATATCTTCTAATGAAGCTCCTTTAGAAGCACTTTCTTTGCGTTCTAGTTTCTTCTTCTCTTTCTGCTTACGTTTTTCTAAACGTTTTTTTTCCTTTTCTTTCTTACCAAAACTCTCTTGAGATCTCGCCATATAACTTTTCGGGTTTGTTTTTTTTTAAAATTAATCTCTGTATTACAGAAGTGTCATTGAATAAGAAGAAAAATATAAAGAGGATACAATCCTATAGAATTGCAAAACCCAATGATTGATCTGATTAGCAACAACTGGTGACACTTATGCTATCATATGAGTATGCATTGTGATTTTACAAAGATAACTTTTATATTTTAGCAGCTCAAATAATGTGCTTACGAATCATGAAAGAAACAAAAAAAACTGACTATCACCAGAGTTTTATACTCTATAAACCTTATGGATACCTGAGTCAGTTTGTAAACAATGGACAAAAACAGAACAGTAAGAAATTATTAGGCTCGTTCTATAATTTCCCAAAAAACAGTATGTCGATAGGACGGTTGGATGAAAAATCAGAAGGACTACTACTAATAACTACTGATGGAAAACTCAGTAATCACATCAATAGCAGTGGTATTGAAAAAGAATATTACGCTCAAGTAGATGGAATTATTACAGATACTGCAATACAAAAACTCCGCAATGGTATAGCAATTGGTATCGAGGGTGAGATCTATCATACCAAAACCTGTAAAGTAAGAAAATTACAAGAAACACCTATACTACCAGAACGTGGTAAAAAAATTAGAGATGAGCGTCACGGCCCTACAAGCTGGGTTGCTATTATACTACAAGAAGGGAAATTTCGACAAGTTCGTAAAATGACTGCTGCTGCTGGCTTCCCCACCCTACGTCTTGTACGTGTTCGTGTAGGTAATCTAACCCTAGATACTATGACCCCTGGTACAGTAAGAGAAATTAACCCTCAATGGATCCAAAACACACAAAATCACAATGAATTACCTCTATAATCACGCTGTTTTTACATAAAAAACCTCTGCTCTGTAGCAATACCATTCATTACACATCCCTACAGAAATTACTTTTTGCTAGCATTCCTATTCAATAACACCATTTGTTGTTTGAATTTACCGGAAAGAAAGATTAAAGTTTTTTTTATACGGAGGCTGAGTCGAAAAAAGAAAATTTTATCTCAGTACATTCAAGGGGGTAAATGGTATAAAAATCCCAGATAAAATCAAAAATTTATCTGGGATTTCCAAAAAGAACAAACTACTTCTATCCGTTATGGTTTTGAAGCAGAAGTTCCAGAATTATTAGTGTTTCCTGCCCGTTTTAACTGTCGCTGTATTTTATTAATTGCTGATTCTATGGATTTCTCGGGCTCTATAACATTGTATTCTCCCCAAAACTCAGGATCAGAAAACCCAGAAGCTTCATCTGCTATGACAATATTTGGTCGGATACGATCTTTTACGACCCTTTCTTTTGTACTTTTCTCCCAATCAGTAATAGCCATTTCGCTTGTCAATTTATAGACAGAATTAAACAACTTGCTCTTCCAATTTACCTTAAAAGCTAATTGCACATTACTATATCCATAATACCATTTTCCATCTTTTTCTCTATAATCCACATGGTAGATTGTCTCTACGGGCTGTACCTTTACATCTTTAGGTTTTCTTTTTACAAAAAGATCACTGACGATTTTCTTATTTTCTAGATTAAGACTATAGGTAGCACTTGTCAATGCAAGCGTTTTTGCATCAATAAACAAATCACCGTAATACAAGGGATAATCAATCGACGGCAACTGCTCAAAAGCCACCACATAAACCATGTTGTCATCAATCTGTTTTGCCTCTTTGAATCTAAATCGATAATTATCAATACTTTTATTCCCAAAAATATACTCTGGATACTTCATTACATCTACATATAAAGCATTAAATGGACCTCCTTGTAGTTTTAATGCTAATGTATCCAGTCTAGAATAATCTGTTTTCTTTCGAGACTTATATAATTCAACCACATCCTTTTTGGCATCTAGATAAGATTGCTTATAAACATTCACAACAGCTTCGGAAAGTGAGACATTTTTTCTTCTCTTTTTTATAGTTTCTCTATAAAATGCCGTCATAACAGTCCGGTCTTTGAAGTAATTATCGTCTGTTTTTTTGAGTACCGACCGCACCAATGCTTTTGGATCTTTGGGCAAATTAGAAATCTCAATACTAGTCAACTCCATTGTGGCGACCTCCAATAGAATTTTATTCTTTTGAGAAGAAAGATTGGATAGCGGAATTTTCTTTTCTTTATATCCGAGAAATGACACCACTACAACGGATTGTTGTAACTGCGTAGGGACTTTTAGTAAAAACTCCCCTTCGCTATTTGTAATGGTATGGATGTTACTATTATCTATCCCAATACCTGCATAAACCAAAGGAACATTGGTATTAGCATCTTTAATTACTCCTTTATACTCTTTGAAGCTTTCTTGCGCATGTAGCGTTGCCACTAAACTCGCAAAAACAAACACAATACTCCTCAAAAAAGCCTTATTTCTTTGTTCTTTATATGATTCTTGTTTCATAATAACAATATTTTACATACCTACATATACGTAATATACACAATATCAGAAACAAAATCTATTAAAAATGTAATTTTATTAAAACTCTTGGATAAAAAATTCTAAACCATCAAAGCAGAAATCATTCTTTAACAATAATAAAAGAAGCTTTGAACCCGGGGGCTAAACCCCACTTACTATCTGTTATAATTGCGCCTTTATCATCATATATTATAAAATGTCCTGTATTTGGTGCTCCTGCCCCATTGTTTAAGGCTACAATGTCTATTTTATTAAATCCAGGACTAAGCGCTAATTGAACCTTTTTTAATTGCCCATGTAGAAACAACTTTTCTCTTTCTACCTCTTCATTTCTATAAATAGCTATCAAATCTCCATCAACGGTTTGATGATCTCGATATAAAATCTGTACATATTCTGATTTGGTATTGAAATCTCCTAAATACTCATCTCTTTGAAACTTTTTTATATTTACATTCCCTTCTTTTACCTGAGAAAAAGCCTTGGGAGCGGTATCTGTCTTATAATCTTCTAATTTTGCATTTTTTAACGTTCCAACGCGATCCACCTCCGTAGACAATGCCTCCGATCCGATTGTTGATTTCATCTGTAAGCCACTTGTATTAGGATTAGAAAGTCCTGGTGCTGTTCTTAAAAAATTAGCGTTGGAATTATTCGTTTCTTTGAGATAAGAAGGTCTTTCTTTTGCTTGGATACGCATAACATTTGTATTGTTCTCTATTTGTGCCACCATATCAAAAGATACCATGCTACCTAGTATCATCGTTAAAACAAACAACTTTCTATACATACCGTAATTCCCTTTATGTTCTTACCATTTTATAGTACAAAGCTTCAACAACTATGCCGTTACCTTCTATTATACGTTACAATGTGCCAAAAATATCCTTATCATTCAAGTGTATAATCTCTCGAATACCCACACGTAATTCTTTCTGTTTCCACATTCTATTTGCTGGATGTGTCACCTGATACTCTTTATTCACAAAGCGAGAAAGCTCTTTGGAAATAAAATTTTTGAACATCCTCTTACCGGCATTAATATAAAAATCAAAATTAGAATCTTCCATCAAAACTTCAAAATCTTTTTGATATTTGAGATCCGACCATCCATAAAACCAAAAATTAAAGCGCGTTAGTTCACTCACTGATTTACCCAATAAAAAATGTAAAGATGTCTGAAAAGGTACCATTGTATAAAACACCACCTCGTAGGCTTCTCCTTTTTTTTCAGAAATTTTGTTCATTAGCTTGTGGAATGTTTTTGTAAAGCTATCAAAACTTCTAGCAGACAACGGAGCTCCTGCCTTAAAATCATCTACATAATTGAATTCATTCTTATGGGGCGTATCAATCAAAAACAATACCCGCTTATAATCCAACTTTTCTTTAGGTTCCATAGTAACTCTGGTTCCCTGAATCCACAATCGTTGAGGTTTAATAATATGTGGTGCTCTAAAAAACTTAGGTTTCACCAATACAAAATCACCTGTTACTTCAAAAAAAGTATCATCAAAAGAACTAATCACGTTAAAATCTTCGATTTTGAGGCTTGTTATTCGTTTTCCTTTTCTATTGTAAACAGGAATCGTTTCTATTTGCGTCATGTAATGTTAAAAAAAAATTGTATTTTTAATTCATTAGCACAAAATTATCTTAAAAAATTATGATTTCATCCTGTAACGACAGATATCTCAATAAAAAAAAGTAGGTTTAACCGTAAACTTTATATTATGAAGTATTTAACACCTGAAATTGCTGCATTATCAAAAACAAAAACTAGCAAATCTTTATTCAAGAAAGGAGTTTCTTGTGGTATTTTTCAAGATGTAGGTGAAGAAAAAGCTCCTTATCGCAAAACAAAAATAACGACCACAAAATCTATCTAGATTCTAGAGATTAAAATAACATCTTATAAGTTTAAAAACTAGTAAATAGCGCTGACTTTCTTCCTACATATACACCTACAAAAACTTCAAAAAACCTCTTAAAGCATTTTTATTAACATATTACATGCCAGTAATTCTCTGTTAAAAAAAAGTAAACAAGGACAAAAATCAGGTCTTTAATCTATAATAACGCCCCTTTCATATAATTCTTTACTATTTTAACAATAAAAGACACAAGCAAAAGTTTATAGGGACAATTAATAGCTAAAACATCAATAAATGAAAAAATCAATTAGTTTAGTATTGCTTTCTGCGGTACTTGCAACATCATGTGTTTCTAAGAAAAAATATTTGGCACTAGAAAGTAATCTAAACGATACCAAAAGTGAGTTAACTGACACAAAAAGTTCTTTAGAAAAAACAACTATAGAAAAAGAAGAACTAGAGTCAAAATATGCTAAAATCGAAACCCGCGTCGCAGACTACAATGCAAAAATTAGTTCTTTGACCGAAGACAAAATGATCAAAATTGATGATGTTGGGGTGATGACAAAAGGCACAAAAGACAAAATGAGTGCTGTATTAGCCAATGTAGATCCTACAGAATTAGCTGGTGCTAAAACACTAAAAGATTCTATAAATCTTGCTGCATCACATAATTTAAAAAAATCTATTTCTAATTTGGACGAAAACGGAGATGACGTAACTGTAGATATCGACGATACTGTAGTAATGATTTCTGTTTCTGACAAATTATTATTTAATAGCGGTAGTTACCGAGTAAGTTCAAAAGCCAATAATCTACTACAAAAATTGGCTGAGGTAATTAACTCAGAACCTAGCATGGAAGTTATGATTGAAGGGCACACTGATGCTAGAACTATCAATACAGCTGTACTTACAGATAACTGGGATTTGAGTGTAAAAAGAGCAACTTCTATCACTAGATTATTACAAAACAAATACAAAGTAGCTCCAGAAAAACTCATCGCATCTGGTAGAAGTAGCTACAAACCTTTGACATCAAACGATACTAAAGAAGGTAGAGCAAAAAACAGACGTACTCGTATTGTTTTGATTCCTAATTTAGGTCAATTCTTCTCACTAATTACTTCGAATTAATTAGTGATTCATAAATCATAAATTACAATTTCTATTATTGTTGTTTCAAAAAAAACGACTAATAATAATTATTAAAGCGAGCATCTAAAAGTATATAGATGCTCGCTTTTTTATTTCGTCATAATCCCCTCTTCTTTCTGCAAGCCGTATACAAACAAAGTATTCTCATTTCGTATCTCAAGTCCTTGAAAGTAGCCTACAGTGAATTTGTTGTACATTTGCTTTTTTGATGCGACTTTTGTCTTTTTTTTAGTGCCCCTATTTTAGAACATAAGAAGACACCTCCATTCATCAAAAAATCACTTGTCGTCACTCCCCTATCAACTGACCGCTTCGTTTCCGATTAATCCTACCAGCATTAGTAGAGTTTAGTCCGCTTTGCGTAAAATGACAATAGGATCAAATATCCTGATTGTCCACACTATAGATTCCTTCTCCAAAAACATATTCGCCATATTTTCCATCTACAAGTGTACCTTAAATCCACTTTTGGTAGGCACTAACTCCAAACTGTCATCTTTATGTTTCCAGTAATACATTACAAGGTACTTATCATACGTCTTATCCGTAAGATTATCTACCTAAATAAATTTATATACCTAAATTCGTATTACTTACATATTTTGACCATTGCCTCCAAATTGATTAAGCTTGTTTGTTTTTATCTTCTTCCTTTAATCTCATCAAAGTATTGGCTGTATTGTAAACTGTAATTTTATAAGATACTTTAATTCCATCTTTCTCAATATTAAACGTTTTCTTCAAAATCGTTTCTTTGACATCGGCATAAGGATGCTGTGCCATTACAGCTGTTGATAGTAACAGTACTGGTACACATTCTATTTTTTCTTAATTCTAGCCAAACCTAGTTTTATTTCTAATCAGTCCATGTTGTTACTTAGAAGAAACAATTAGTGAATCCTTTGTACTCTTGGCCCAGGCATGTAACATCCAACTCAATTTTTCTAACTCTCTAATGTAAGCACCTATCAAATCAATTGTACCCTCATCATTGGCTGATTCTGATTTTGAAATTGTAACGCGCATCTGTTTCAAAAGTAATTTGTGATCGTCCAGCAACTCCTTGACCATCTCAGTATCCGTAATCAGTGAAGAAGTTTCTTTTACTGAGGCCATTTGTAGATATTCACTTAATTGACTTACTGGATGATGCCCCAAGGTCAGGATTCTTTCTGCTAGTTCGTCAATTTTTATTTTTGCATCATTGTATAATTCCTCAAACTTTTCGTGTAAATCAAAAAAATTCTTTCCCAAAATATTCCAGTGAAAGCCTCTTAATTTTTGGTAATAAATATGATAGTCGGCTAGCAGAATATTTAACTCTGATACAACTGGCTTTAATTTTTCTTCATCAAGATCTAAATAATTCATCTTATCGCTTTTTAATGTTCATAAAATAGTAGTTTCACTACCGCATATCACAAAGTTACTATAGCAGCTAAGCAGATTTTTACTCATATGCTAAAGATCTTGACTGTTATTATAAGCGAGTAGATTTATATAAGTACCACAGCACAGTTTAAATGAATATCAAACGAGGTATCTAATACCATTTATCCTTTAGATTCACTGGGATGCAATTTTCTTTTTTCGCCTCAGCTTCTGCACAAAAACAAACCGTAACTACCTATTTTAATGATATTTATAATTAAAATGAAACAAAAAATATTAATTTTTATTTCCGGAAAATTCAAACAACAAATGGTATAAAATTCTTTATAGCAAGACATCTAATCACCAACAACGAGGCTGTAGGGACAAAGAAGTTTACAGCTCGAGAGAAATGATGATGGTATCAAGTATCAAAACACATATTTTGGTACTTCAAAAATTCGAGATAATCGTTAGTCTATGATTGCATTTTGAATAAAACAAGGGGGTTTTGACATGAATATACCTAGGATAATAGATGCAAAGATTATTCTTCTTCTTCTAAGAGTGGTGCCAATTTTATATAACTATAATTAATTTCTCCAATATGCTCATACGCTGTCTCTCTTTCGTGAAGTGTTCCCCAACCGAAATTTTTCTCAATTACTTCGTTTTTATACTGATCAAGTAAATTTTCTGATATCAAAATATATTCCTCAGATTTCACTTTATTTTTCAGTAAGCGATGAGCAATAATTACATCTTCGCCCATTAATTTTATGTTCTTACCAATCGGTACTGCACTAATCTGTTCACCATAATGTAAAATGATTTTGAGTCCCAAGATATCTGGAAAATATCCACTGTGCTTGGTATCATGCTGTTCTTTGAGGTTTTTTAGTTGTGCATAAAATTCGGTATAAAACTTTCGGCACTGATCCACCAATTCTTTGAACTTTGGCAACGGTCCGGTTTTGTAAAACAAAATTGCATCCCCTTCAATCTCCGAAACCCTGAGCCCGATTTCGTTGGCATATATAACCTTATTCAACAATGATGGAATTACTCGAGAGCTCAGTTCGATATCCGTATCACTCATAAATTGGGTAAATCCGCTAATGTCAGGAATACATAATAAGGTTGGGTTTGCTGTACTCATGGGTATGTAAAGATTTTTATGTCTGTAAATGTACTATGTTATTACTAAAAAACTTTTAAAATCCGATTTTTATCAATGCTATTCGTTATCGTATTTTCAATAGTTAGTTTTATAGCCTCTAATTCTATTCCTATTTCCTGCTTATTTCTTTGCGTAACTTCTGGATTGGTTTGAAGAGATTGTAAGCCTTTGATCAATTCATACATCACAGTGTTATCATTTTTTGCGTAAAGACGAATAGGTTGTAGTACCATCCGTACTACTTCTGCGGCAGGTACGTAATTATGAATCAATAGCAATGTACCATTTTTAACCGACTTTATCTTTTGCGGAGAAAACTTGAACTGCGCATGAAGCAATTCTATGAGCTTGGCAATCGCATCTATAGCAGTACCTGGGTCGTTTATTCCTGGGGACATAGCTTTTACAATAACTTCCATGAGCTTAATGAGCCCACCCAAACCTTTGTTGACATCTAGGCGTTGCGAGGAAAAATTAATGCTCTGTTGTAGTTTTTCTTTTTCGTCTTGAGTAATGCTATTTTTGACTAGTAAAATAGGGTCTCCCAGCCAAATATGCTGCCCCGAATAAGGAATAATTTCGATACTATTCTCCGTTTTTTTGAATTCTTTTGACAGATACTCCTCTCCAATGTTTCTAAAATATCCTGCTCTGTCCGCACAAATGAGCTGCCAATTACGCGTGTCGGTATTAATACTTGTGAGTTGAGATCCTATATCTTCCTTGAATTCTTTTGCCAAAAACTCAGAACTTTCTTCATATATCTCATGGGTAATCTGTTCAATTTGTATAGCAACTGATATATTGTGAATAAAATAAGCAAAAAAACCAACACAACAAACACCAAAAATTGCCCCCATCGTTGCCGAAGTACCTATGGACTCTGATCCAATGCCATAAGCACCCATAAAAATCATAATGATGATACAATACAATAAAGTTCCTATATAAACTCCCAATATGACTTGATGTCTTTTATCAGAAATTAATCCTGGTAGTAAGCGGGGAGAAAAGTTACTAGACGCTTGATTAAGCACTACCATCACCATAGAAAAACTAAATACCGTAAGAGATAAAATTCCTCCGATCAAAGTGGCTAATATTGTACTAGCTGTCTCGATATCCTGAATGAAAAGGTAAGGAACTTTTTCTTTGAGAGCAGAGATAAATGTTGAATTCTCTATGGAAATAATTACTAAGGCGAATAATAAAAAGCCAGTACTTATCAATACTGGATAGAACGCAATACTCCGTACAATCTTGTAGGATATTTTCTTTAGGGATCTTACTATTTTATAAATACCAGTAAAACTCATCTTTGCCTTGGGTTTCTGTAAATTCTACAAAGCGCTACTAAGTGGCTTGCACGCCTTTCTTTGAAAAAATCAATCAACAACATGTCTCCAATTAAGGCTATCAAGGGTAAAAAAACTAATTTTTGAGTTTTGTTCATCTTTTCTGTTTTTATGCTAAAGATCTTGCTAACGAGAAGAAATTATGTACTGAAAAAGAATAATCTTTGATGCATAAATCAAATTCTTATACTATACACACCTTAGAACTGATATCTCTACCATTCCAGTCAAGGTTTAAAGGTATTGGGTCAATTACATCATCCTTCTTCGCTTACTTTTGCAATAATTCAGTTAGCAGCCTTAAGAAAAATTTGAAATATCGTCAAAAACATAAGAGATACTATCGCAAAACAGTAAATACTAACAATCAAAAATTTAAAACTCAAACACCTACTAAAAACTTTCAGACAATATAATATCCCACAGGTTGAGCGATCTTATCAAATTTGATTTTGTAGTGTTACTTATAGTTGAATTTACAGCGAAACAACAAACTGTGGGAAGCACTATATTTTGAATAGATCCCTTATCCGAAATTCAAAATACTATTTAAAATATAACAAAAAAGTGATGCTATTGTCCAGAAAATAAGAAACACTGATCTGTACTCTTCGGCATGTACATCTACAGCGTATGCGCTCTCAGAATTATTAGAATATTACACTTTAGTTTTCTCAACTAACGAATCAAAAAAAGTTACTTAAAACCATGTACTCACAAGAAAAAACAAAAAACATTGCAGAAAATGCAGTTGATGAAGTAGTATCCAAGGGTTGGAACCCAATGATTAATAAACTAGAAGGCTGGTATGATGCAATCATAGAAAATATCCCCAACATGATCATGGCGGTTTTGGTGTTTTTGATTGTATTTATTCTTTCCAAATACATTAGCAAAGGAATTCTAAAATTACTAGACAGAACCAAACTACAAAAATCTATTAAAAGTCTTATTTCCAAGGCAGTATCTGTGGTTATTATAATTTTGGGACTCTTTTTGGTTTTAGGTATTCTTAATTTGAGTAAAGCGCTTAATACAATTTTGGCGGGTGCTGGTGTTGTAGGATTAGCTGTTGGTTTGGCGCTACAAGGCGCATTATCAAACACCTATTCTGGTATTATTTTGTCGTTTATCAAGGATATTAAATTTGGTGACTGGGTAGAAACAAATGGTATCGAAGGAGAGGTTGTAGATATTGATTTACGTGCAGTAACATTAAAACAGCCTGACAATAATTTGGTATATATACCCAATAAAATTGTTGTAGAGAACCCTATAAAAAACTTTTCTACTACAGCTCAATCACGAGTTATTTTGGATTGTGGAGTTGGATATGGATCTGATTTGCGCTTTGTAGAAAGTCTTACCAAAAAGACTATTGCCGAAAACTTTGATGCTGTTTCTAGTAAAAATGATGTCGTCTTTTTATTTAAAGAATTTGGTGATAGTGCTATCAATTATCAATTGAGGTTCTGGATAGACTCTACCTCTGCCCTGCAAATTGCTCAAGCCAAGAGCGAAGCTATTATGATTATTAAAGAGGTATACGACAAAAATGATATTAATATACCATTTCCTATTAGGACTCTTGATTTTCCCAAAGGTTTTGAGCCAAACTCAAGCGAAGGAATTGTATCAGACCGTTAATCGTCTTATGAATCACCCTGTTTTAATTTTAAAAACTGTTGAACAGTACATAATTTACAACTAATACCATTTATCCTTTGAATTTACTGGTATAAAATTATTCACTGAAATTATAAAAAAAAAACACCATGATGAATCAAATAAGTCCTCAAGTTGTCAGACAAGTATTTGTACTACTACTTATTTTTTTGATTGGAGGATTGATCGTAAGTGAAATACTTCCTTATCTATCAGGTATATTGGGAGCAATTACCATTTATGTTTTATTACGTAAATGGATGATCAAACTAACAAAAAGTGGTTGGAATTCGGATGTGGCTGCAATCTTCTTATTATTTAGCTCATTTATTGGAATTCTTCTTCCTTTTGTAGGCATCGGTTTTATGCTAGGTAATAAAGTTAGTAATTTGGCGCAAAACTCAGAGAAGGTCACCAAAATTCTAAAAGAACGTCTTACTCGTTGGGAAGATACGCTTGGTTTTGACATAAGTAGTGGAATTGATCCAGATGCCATATCCCAATGGCTTTCGGAGAATATTCAAAGCTTTGCTGGTGGTACTTTTGATGTCTTCATTTCTATTGGTATAATGTATTTCTTGTTGTACTATATGCTGACCAATCGCAAAATGTTGCGAGAATCTTTATTTGAATACATCCCTATTAACACTGAAAACCTCAAGGTTATAGGTCAAGAAAGCCAGAAGATGGTGCGATCAAACGCTCTTGGAATCCCTCTAGTTGCTCTGGTTCAAGGAATTGTTGCTCTTATTGGTTTTCTCATTTTCGGAATTGAAGATCCATTATTTTGGTTTGTAATCGTTGTGGTGGGTTCTATGATTCCTTTTATCGGAACACTAATTGGTATTTTACCCGTTTTCTTGATCACTCATGCCACTGGATATCCATTCAAAGCATGGGGAATCTTAATCTATGGACTGGTCATTGTCGGTGCTTCTGATAATGTGGTGCGACTCTTTATCTTAAAAAAATTAGACAATGTACACCCAATTATAACATTGATCGGCGTGATTGTAGGTGTTCCCCTATTTGGCGTAATAGGACTTATTTTTGGTCCTCTATTAATAAGCCTTTTTCTCATCGTTGTACAAATTTACAAATCAGAATACGGCAAAAGTGTAGCTACAAATAAAGAGCGTCTCTGATTTGACACCTCATCCCAGAGTCCCGTAATTCATACGAATTATGTTCTTTCTAAATTTTATCGAATAAAAAAGTTTGTTCACGTATTGCGGGTTTTGTTTGAGTTAATCTTTAAAGCAAATCAACAAAAGTCTAGCCAAAATCTCCCTTAATTTCGTATTAATAAAAGTATATGACTATGATAGAATTAGTACTTTTTATTGGGGGATTTGCTAGCGGAATCATCACCATACTAATTATTAATTACAATGTTTGGAAATATAATTCTGAGCAGGAACCTTCATTAAAGCAAACGATGTCATACGATAAGCATCCACAAAAAATTATCGTTAATTTAAAATAAGTAAAAATGAAAACGTACACAGAAGAGGTAGGAAACAAACTAAATACGCTCTTAGAAAAGACCTACGACGCAGAAAAAGGTTACAAAAAAGCAGCCGAGAATGTAGAGAATACTTCTCTCAAAAATTTCTTTAATAGAAAAGCGCAGGAGCGTTATGATTTTGGGCATGAACTCAAAAATGAAATTAAAGCTTTTGGACAAGAAATTGATAAAGGCGGTAGCGTAACGGGAACAGCACACAGAGCATGGATGGATGTAAAAGCATTTTTATCTATCGACAATGCAGAATCTATGTTAGAGGAAGCAATCCGTGGAGAAAAGGCAGCCATTAACGAATATCAAGATGTTTTGTCCGAGACAAGTTTACCAAGTAGTACTTCTACTATTTTGACTAAACAAAAAAACACTATTGAAAACGAATTAACAACTATCAAACATTTAGAAGACTTGAACTAATTTTTATTTTTTATCGTCAATAAGAAATACTAAAAAAAATCATCCTCGAGAGCTAATCTACGAGGATGATTTTTTTATAAATTATACCTACCAAAAGGTAATTGTAGGTCAAAATAAATTGCACTATAAAACTTAAGCATAGCCGTAGGTACGGTTTAATTTCTAGTAAAATACTAGTAGAAAAAGAAGCGAATCATTAGTCTATAACTAGCCTTTGAAACAACACAAAAACCTACGAATCAAACAATTTACACAGATTCACATGTTCCAACAAAGCTTATAGCACAACACATCTATGCATCCTATACCCTACCCAACAACTATCGATTCTCACCCCGCAATTGTTAATACTTGGATCATCAAGTACTTCTAAAAACATGCTTTTATAATTTTTTACCTGCTGTCACGTATTTTTTTGATTGATTAAAACACCTTTGGGTTTCATAACAGTAATACTTGCTTACAAAAAGAAAAAAATGCGTAAAGACGTTATTTTTATAGCGAATTAGAAAAAGTTGAAAGCCCTTCACTGTTAAAAATCTGCCAAACACTTAGGTAAAATTAGAAAGTTATCCATTTTGTATAATTCTTTGTTGTTGCTGAGAACTCCCCAATGATTTTTTATATGATGTAGGACTACACCCATACTCATTACGAAATATCTTACAGAAATAGCTTCGACTAGTCAATCCAATGGTATAAACGACCTCCGATATGGTCATATCTGTAGTGCGAATTAGATACTCTGCTTTTTGTAAACGTATGTAACGTACATAGTCCGTTACCGTACGCTCAAACATAAATTTGAACCCTTCTTGAAGTTTGGCTGGCGAAAGTCCTGATTCCATACATAAGCTATGTATCGAATGTGGCAATTCAGGAGCATCTTTTATCAATTCACTAAGCATGTTGATACTCTTCAATTCCTTCTTTAGCAGGCCACTTGTATTTCGATTATTAGCGATTAAAAACTGCTCAATATGCTGTGCCAAAATAACGTAGTACCGCCCCATATACAATAGTGCATTAGACAATTCATTACTAGAACTATCGGACATCAATAACGCTACCTGTGTACTAATTTTGGGATTATAGGACCCCTCGTAATAATATTTAATCGTATCACCGATATGTTTTGTGCTATTATAAATACTTTGTGCAAAAGCATTAGGTTTCTCATCAGAATCTGTATTCAGATTCTTGTGCATAAAAATGATATTCATCTGTATCGACTCCCCTCTCAGTAAACCTAATTCTCCCGACACATTCTGCGGATAATGTACTAATAAGGGTTTATGTGGTTCTAAATAGGGTTTGATATCTGCAATTTCGAACTGATGAGAACTTTGTCCAGAAATACTAAAAAAGAATATGAGTAAATCATTTGTATCACTCGATAATTGTAAAAAGACGTCTTTTTCTGGTTCAAAATCTATATCAATGACGCTAATGCCTTTTTGTAGAGGTGTATATCTAAAATACCCTTGACCTAAAATTGGATCAGGATAGAGAATGTTAGATCCATGTCCACTAATAATACTCCCACCTAATGTTTTCTGGATTTTATCTAAAATTAATGGTATCGCTTTGATCGTACTTTTTGTTTCCATGACTTTATTCTTGAAAAACAAAATTACATCGAAGCAACTAGGGGTCTTAACGTTTTTGGGTCAAAATCGACTATTATACAGATCAGAAAAATAAATTAGCTATATTTTTGAAATTGAAAGATTTAAATGAGTCAGTATTTGATTGATTACAGATAACTAATCTTTGATTTTGAACGTATATTGCACTCAGAAAGGAGGAATTATGATGCATAAGAAATTAGCGATTAAAGCGACTAGAGTAGAAATAGAATCTGTAATGAAGCGTCCCTTCGTTTACCCCAAACTACACAATTCTAACTCACTTATCGATGGCAGTGAGGAAACACTTCTTCCTGTCGTAGTAATGCAAGCGCCTGAAGAAATTACGTTTGCTATTTGGGGTTTTTTGCCCAAAGATTTTCATGATGATTGGAGCGATTTTCAAGAGGTTTTTCAAACATTACATATGACGATCAATGATTTAGAAAACAACGTCATGGCCAACGAAGCTTTTAGAAATGAACGCTGTCTGATCATTGTTACAGGGTTTTTTATCTATCATATGCACAAGGGTTCTCTCTATCCCTATTATGTCTACGCAGAAAACCAAAAACCTTTCTGCTTAGCGGGATTATACTCCGTTTTACAGGATGGGTTTATCACGACTACGATGCTCACCACGGATTCTGAAAATAGTATGAAAAAAATTCAGAATATAGAAACCCAAATGCCTATTCCCATTGGACCGCAACTCTACAATTCATGGCTTGCTGATGATATTGAACTAGATGAATTAAAGCATATACTGAATAGTACTGATCAAGTTACACTAAAAGCACATCCCATTGCCAAAGATTTTTTTAAAAATAAAATCATGTATGAAGGAAGTTTAGATCCCGTATATTATGAAGATATACCGACCTGGTAATTCATTGTTGATCACTGAATCAAAAAATTCTCTGTTTCCTTCTCCTTTTAGATATTTTCTGCTATTTTTCATTACAAAACTAAATCACAGTCATAGAATTTGCCCTATTTTTTTGAATGCTATTAAGAGACAATCTATGAATTCAATCAGAGAGCTACAAGCTTTTGGATTTATTTATTTCTCTGATTTTTAAGCATTTTTTTTCGATATTCTGTGGGCAGTATCCCATAATGTTTAAAAAAAATCTTGGAAAAGTAGCTGCGATTTCTAAAACCAATCTTATAGACAATCTCCGATATAGTGGCATTTGTATTGCAAATACTATCTCTGGCTATCTCTAATTTTAATTGCCTCAAATATTCATTAACAGATTTGTCATAAAGTACTCGAAAACCCATTTGTAACTTCTTGGTACTGAAACCAACTTGTTCTGCCAAACTACCTACAGATATAGGTTCTGCTATATTATCTACAATATATGCTACCAGTTTATGAATTTTTTTGATGTCGTCTTTGGACAAAGAATCTGGTAACACTCTTCCTTTTTCATAATTTTGTTGCTCCAAAATCTGCATAGCCATGATCAGATTCAATTGCCCTTCTATAGATAAGGTCCTTACAATACCACTTTCATGATTTTCGTTGAGATGCCTTATACGATCTGCTATTTTCAAATTAAAATCACCAAAGTGCTTGTAAACTTTGTTTACTTTTTTTTCATCAAATACATCCAATAAGTTATTGGACAAATAAGAAAGGTTATGATTTTTCTTTAAAGCATACTCTTTGGGTTGTAACCCTATAAAATTAACCTTTGTCACCGTTTTTGAAGGAAAAACGTAAGCCTTTGGTTCATCGGTTTTATTAGAAATAATGACATTCTGATAACGCTCAAAGGTATGTTTTATATCAGTAGCTGACAGATAGTCTAGTTGTCCTTCTGAAACAAAAATGAATTCTATCGAATTGTACTTTCCTGTCTTGTAACAAATCTTGACACCTTTCTCAAAATGCACATTATAATCCATTAAAGAAACACCCCAATCAAAATCTACGAATCGAATGGTTCCTTTTCCTATTTCATTATCAAAAGTCAAAACATGTTCTCCCCACTGCTCTTGTATTTCTCCATGCAGTTTTATAGCCAAAGTCTCTAAGACCTCAATACTATTAATAGAAGTTATCTGTATTTCAATCATTTAATCCCTTCATATTACTATTTTGTTTAGCAATACAAAGATGTAATTAAACAAATGTTTGTGTTAACATTATTGAAACAATAACTTGTACTTTTGACTACTTTAAGATTTTTAAGGTGTTTTTAGCAAATATATCAAGGACTAGGCTGTTTTTTCTTCATCCTGAGAATTACGTTGCTGCTCTAGATATTGTTTGGGGGTTACCCCATATTTTTTCTTAAAAAGTTTGGAGAAATAACTTCTGGAGTTGATACCTACTTTATACGTGATCTCCGTGATATTGAGTTCTGAATTTTCTAATAACGCTTTTGCTTTTTCCACACGAAAATTCTGAATATATTCATTGACTGATGTTTTGTACAATTGCTTAAAACCATTTTGCAGTGTATTCTGATTAAGACCTACACGTTTTGCAAGATTCACAACAGCATCTACTTTCTCTAATTCTTCATCGATGATAGCTACAGCTTCCTCTATCCGTTCGATGGTAGCTTGTCTCAATATAATTCTCTTATTAGGTTCATTAAGATCATCTAAGTATTGCTTGAGTTGATGTGTCAGAATTTCGTATACCTTCCCCTCTTGATAGACTTTTTTCATGAAGCCCTCATGCTCACAATCTAGAAATTCTTCTATAAATTTTGAGATTTCTAAACTATAGTAATTTTTATAATAAAAATTTTGAATTCCATTAACATCACGAAATAATTCTATTAAATCTTCATTCATTTCTGGCAAAAAGTCCTCAATTTTCTTCTCAAAAAGCTTTCGATTAATTTCTAGGCTAAACATGCAGATATTCACATTGGCGGGAATTCTAAAACGATGATTATTTTTGGAGGTACCGGCGGCAATCAAATTTTCTAATCGACGTACCTTATGATTCTTATCGTCTTTTTCAAAACCATGTTCAATAGCGCTCTCTCTGTTGAAAATAATCTTCAGCGGATGCACTACACCTTTTTCTAAAGTGATTTCCAAAGGTTCTTTTAACAAATAATCAATCTCGACAACACCTAGACCGAAATCAAATTGGTACGCCTTGACATATCCAGAACCTATTTCTTCAGGAAAATTAAAACAACATTCATGATGGTCTTCTTCATAGGGTACGTTTAATTGATTGGCCATACCTATGACTACGTCCTTTGCGCAAAGATCTTTGACATTAAGTTTTTCTTCCATGAATTGTCCATTTTTGGTAATTGAAAAGCTAAATATACAGGTTAATATAATAAGATTTAAAAATGCTAGCTATTAAGTCAATTATTTTCTGAATACAGCAAAGATGATAATCAAAATCGTCTTAAATTTGTATAAAACACTGAAAATCAGTTAACTCTTATTATAAAGAGATGTATTAATTAAAATTTATATCATATGTTGCGTTGGACAGTTACCTTTATTATTTTGGCAATCATAGCCGCATTATTAGGATTTGGTGGGATTGCAGCAGGAGCTGCTAGTATTGCAAAAATATTATTCTTCGTATTTCTAGTTTTATTTGTGCTTTCACTCATTTTTGGAAAACGCTTCAGACCATAACTCTAGACCATTAATACCAGTTAAAATGTAATTGTAGGTCAAAATAATGGAACTATTTTTCGTTAGTTTAAACAATAAAATTTAAACATAGCATTGGCTACAGTTTAATTTTATAGTAGAAAGAAAAGCTTATTATTAGCCTAATTTTTTTTTACTGGTAAAACTTTAAAATTATCAATAACATTTATATTTAAAACATGAAAAAGACCTTATTATTAACTGCGCTATCTGTATTTTTTGTTTCCGTAATAACAATTAGTTGTGCAGAAAAGAAGACCACTGGAGAAAAAATTGAAGATGCCGTAGAACAAACAGAAGATGCGTTAGAAGATACTGCTGACGAGGTAGAAGATGCAGTGGAGGATGCTGCCGATGAAGTAAAGGATGCAACAAATTAATATAACTTACATTTTTAATCAGAATGAAAAGTTATTTTGTAAATTTCAATGAAGAAAAAACAGTAAAACTTTGTATTTCCTTTTTTAATTTTCTTTTTATTGGCATGAATGCTTATATTTTACAGATATTCATTTCATTATAATTAAAAAACAAATCTGATCATGGATAGATTCGAAGTGAAAAATGAGAAAGATTTTATCCGTCTATACAAAAAGAAGGGCTATATATCTAGCTATAAACACAAAGATGGTAAACTCATAGATGTAGATAGAGAAATAGCATTGAATCCAAATGAAATACGGGTAGTTGCACACCACCGCTTTGAAGCATTGAGCAACCCATCCGACATATCTATACTTTATGTAATCGAATCAGATAAAGGCTCTAAAGGCACTATCCTAGTCATCCGTAATAGATCTGTAGATGATACGCTACCAAAATTCTTCGAAGAAATTCCTAAAGACAATATTTCTAATGATAAAAGCATATTGTAACAGGAATTACATCGAAGTCATTTAATTTTTTTGAGGCTAATAAAAAACAGGCATTTTATAAGGAATGGAAAAAATTACCCCAAACCCGTAACACTTTTTTAGACAAAAACCTGAATCTAACTTATAAAAGTATTCGATTCAGGTTTTTTTACGTCAAAGAATAACAAGAGCCTGCATACGATAGCAAATGACCAGAAAATGGTACTACAAATCCATTAACCTCTCTTATAAGTTACTAGTTGTATGATACCATTTTAAAAAAAATACAGGTTAATAATTCGGTTCTTTCTCTACTATTTTTTTGCTAAAAAATTAAATCGTAGCTAGGGTTATACTTGAATTTCATAGCTCAAACTAGCGAAAAATAGTTCAAATTATTCTAGCCTACAATTACATTTCAACTGGTATGACTTCGTGACACATTGGAATTCTGATGATCAAAACAAGATTGTATTTTTGATGGAGTATCAAATAACTCATAGGAGTCACCTTTGATTACAATACATGATTTGATTAATTTTGGATTTTTTGCAATAATTTTCAGCCAATTTTCAGGTGTTAGCAAAGGTTCTTCATCATACAATGCTTTAAAATCTGGATGATCGGTGGCTACAAGTTCTTTTAGAGGTAACTGTAAACGTTCAGCAATTCCCGACCATTGTTTTGAAGTAAGATTATCCTTGGAGATATCAATTGGATTTAGGCTGTTTTTCGCAGCTTTTGCGTAAGCCAATGCTTGTTTTCCCAGAGAATTTTCTCCGTTGTATATTAGTGTTATTTGATTTTCTGCTGTTGCTAAAGGTTCCATATAATATCAGTTTTATATTGGAGGGAATTTAGCTATTATAAAGTTAGAAAATTTGTCGTATTCATCAAAAACGTAGCGCATTTACAACAGCCTGACTTCATAAATCAATAAGCATTATAATCATTAGAACTGATGATCATCCAACCCCTCTTTTGAAGCCATTGATAACATCAAGAACTTTGTACTTCTATAATAATATATTTTCAGAACGTACGCATTACGGGAACACTTTTGGGAGCTGTACATGGAAAAAATCAATGAAGGAGTTAGAATTCGTATACCACACGATCTTATAGACTACCATAATTTTCCTTAAAATAGTACTATTTATCCTTTGAGTTTACTGGGATAAGTGGTGTAAGAGCACTTTGTAGTATCAAATCTTAAATTTTATCCCCGTACGTCCATATACACTATTTTGATCATTAATAGTAAAAACGTTTTCTTGATCCTCACTACGCAATCTAATATCATTCATTAATGTATATCCCCCATAGATATAGAACACCAAGTGTTTGGTAAAACAATGCTCATAACCAATACCAGCTAGCGCCACTGTCATGGAGATATTAGAAGCGACATTAGCATCTAAGGCTATGGAGTCTGGGATGTTTCGATTTCTTTGAATATTCGCATAAAAACCATCCAAAGTAGCAAATCCTTGCAAAATATTCTTTTCGTTAAGCAGGTATTTAATATTAGTTTTGGGTACTCCTAAACTATAAGTCCAAGAAGGGTGAAATTTTTTAAAATAATTGATAAACGGCAAAGGAAAAGGACGTCCAGCTGTCGTAGCATATTGCAAACCTACAATTAATCTCCAAGGAGCTTTTGGTGATTCGTCCATCTGATCTTTTATAAAAAATATCGATCCAGAAAATAAAAAATCATCTGATGTTACTCCATCCCCCTCAAAATTCGATGCTAAAAAAAATCCGGTTTTTGCAGCAAATCGCCAATCGTTGGACATTTTAAAGGTATAACCAATTGTAGCTCTAATAGAATGAAAATCATTTAAGTTTGTACTATCAAATATAGATGGATCTTCATAATCAAAACGCACATTACGATACTCTAATCCAGGAACAAGATAAGTTCCCTTGCTATTTAATTTTATAGGCAAATTGACAAATGTTCTAAAGCGCTTAAAAGAATTGTCACTATCACGTTGTGGGAAATATGTATATTCCATCCTAGCAAGATCAGTTAGCTGTGCTGATAATGTTGTTGATATTACTATAAAGAAAAGAATTAATAAAATCCGTAAAGTCATAAAATCAGATAGTCAAATTAAAAAGTGAAAAAATAGCTCTCAAATAGCTTTCTAGAATCGATAACGAAAATGTAAACTCTGTGTTCCATTAAAACCTAAACCTGGAGAAATCTGCAAGTTATCGTTTTTCTTTTTTCGGTGTAATCGAGGAATAAAAATACCACTAGCTGCTCCAACGACATATCCCAAAACCACATCTGACAAGAAATGATTTCCGGACTGAATTCTAAAATGTCCAACGACAGCAGGAATAACCGCTGCACCTGTCCAAATATAAGGTTTAGCCTTGGAATCTGGAAAGAAATCACTAAATACCTGTGCTACAAAGAACGTAGATGCAGCTGAAGCTGCCACATGACCACTAAAAAAAGAGCGTTGATTATTGGCTGATAATCGAGTATCTATTCCCAAACCTGTGCTATAGACTCTTGGACGACTTTTTTCTACCAATCCTGCTGTCAGCGTAAAAAGAGCGCTCGCTGTAGACAAACTTTCTACCATCAACACGGCTAATTGTCCCGAATGTTGACGTGTATCTTTATGTAATGTCAATAAAAATGGTGTGACAAAAGAAAATGCAAATGGAATATCACTGATTTTACTAGCGCGTTCATCATTATTGCCAGCGGCCCATCTATCAATACTCCACAAATCGTCTTTATTCAAAGAATTCAATTTTTCTAAGGAAAGGTCATCTTTTGTCTGAATCAGATACAACCCTAATGCATTGGCACCAAGAGTTGATGCAATCCACGGACCGTCTTGCCAAAAGCTGGTCTCATAAGGAGACTCCTTAATTTGTCCAAATATTGAACTTTGAATACTCAAAATAATCAAAAGTAAGCTGCTTCTTTTTAACATAAAAATCGTTTTATGCTAAGGTAGCTTCGGTGGGTGGACATGTTTGACTCTTACAGTTTAAACAAGAACGCAAATGAAAACCTAGCACCATCATCTCCCGCAAATAGATTAAAAGTAGCTGTGACTGCATCCGTACTATTCATCCAGAAACCACCCCCAATATCCGAATGCCAACGATTACTATCTGGTGAACCTGCTAGCCAGACACGACCTAAGTCTCCTCCCGCAAAGATTCCGATCTGTAACGGTAGAATACGTGTCTTGAATTGCTCAAAACTATAACGCAAATCAGCACTACCTGCAAGCGACGTTTGGCCCGAAAAACGTTGTGCTCTATACCCTCGTAACAACCCGTTATTTTGAAATTGAGAGGCTCCTCCTATAGTTGCTGCTTGATAGAACTCGTACTTACGCCCGATATTAAATTGCGATTGAGCTGCTGTTTTTAATACCCACTTTCTATTTCTAGTCAGCGCATTGTAAAAACCTAATTCGCTAATTACATACCCAAAAGTTCTATCCGTATTTTCTAGATTCGTGGTAGAACCACCGTTGAGCACAAAACGCATTCCTCTGGTAGGATTTGCAGCTACATCATAACTTTCGTATCGATACGTAGCATCTAGACCCGCAAACCATAACCGATTAAAGATCGCTGAATTATCTGGAATTTCGGAAGTTTGAGCGATAAATCGATCTTCGGATTTTTCTACCTGAATTCCATCCAGTTGTATCTTATAACTAAAATAACTTCCAAAACGCCCTGATTTCTCAACTCCCAGCCCTAACTCTAAACGGCTCATGCGTACTCGATTAAAATCAAAACCTAGTTCATCATCAAGATTAACGCTCTCATTCCCAAAACCGAAAAACATTACAGAAAAATTGGGATTTGTAAATGCTCCCTCTACAAGTAGATTATAATCTCCAAACAATCCTGCAAACTCTCCCTTATACCCTACATTAAAACTTTTTGTTGCAAAATAATACCCTAAGCGCAGCTGATGTTGCTGTGAAAATGGATTTCTATAAAAACCATTATAGGTGTAGGTATTTGTAATTCCTAGAGAGATCCCATCATCTGGGTTAAAACCAAGAGCAGGAAACAACACATTGCTCCCAAATATCTTTTGCTTTTTGCTATAATGATTAATATCATAATCATCTTTGAATCGAAACCGTGCTCCACTTTTTTTCTTTATGGTATTGGGCTTACTTTTGAAGTCATAAACAGATACTTTTCTTCCACTAGAGATCTCATACACGTCATTATTTTGTCCTCCAATTATTCGAATGCGAATAGGGTCCTGTGGTTTTCCCACTACCTTAAAAACATCATCATCATCAAGACCATAAATCCAAAGCTCTTTTGTATCTTCCTGCTGATATACACGCTCACTCACTATAGTATCCGGCTCACCATCTTTGATTCTAGATATGGTCACCTTAGTAGTCCCCTTTGGTTGGCGTTCTATAAGAAAATAATCGTCTTTGTCCGTGCCGGTAATTACCGTAAGTTTTGTCAAATACTTAAAATAACGTTCTGCTATTTGCACCAAATTATCTCTTCTGCCTTTCAGTTTTTCTTGGAGTGTTTTCCAAGATTCGTCCTTGACTTCTCTCGGTAGTTTTTTAAAAGCTGTAGCAATCACACTATCCGTAAGATTTTCTTTGATAAAAGTTGCTTGTGCATTCCAGGTAGCTCCCGCTGTATTGTTCAGAAGTCTTCTATCTAATTGTATCGCTGACATATTCATCCATTTGACATCTTCTAGCTTTTCATCATACACTTGGAATTGATTCGCAAACCCGGTTAACCCTCTCAAACCTCCCAAAAAAGCTCCATCAAAATTGGAGAATGCCTGATCTCGATCTCGTGGTATGGGTTTGAAAAGGTGCGTCCCATCCTCTTGTTCAAACTCTGCCCATCGCCATTGATCTTCATGACGATCCCAATCCCCAATAAGCATATCAAAAAGTCTTGCTCGTACATAAGCAATCTCATCTACTTTATATTTTTCATCCCGTCGTAGACGCTCAAAAAGATTCGCAGTGCTTTCGATATCATCTGGCGTACCAAAAGAAACCAACGCTTTGTGATGTTCTTCTGGTCGCTCTTCTATCATATACAACTCATTGCCATATTCATTATTCTCTTCTCCCAACATTTGTTGTTTTGGCACATAAAAAATAGCTGGATTCGTATGATAAATCTCTACAGCATCAGCCAAGTCAGGAATGGCCAAGAAAGCATAGGGATGTGCTGCTGTGTAGAAATCTTTTAGAATATCCTCAGAAATGGTGTTCTCTAAGGATTCTTCGACATAATTTTCCTTAAATAACACTGTCTGTAAGAATTGAACCCCATCTTTTTTCAAAGCGCGCATATTGTATTCTTTACCCAAGGAATCTCGTAGTCGCAAAGATTTGGTCTGGTGTCCTCCACCTCTCCTGACGACTTCCAGTCCTCCGTAAAGTGTGTCTAATTTTACTACCTTTGCTTTGATTTTTGTCCCATATAATTCGCGATAATGATCCCCCCATACACTTTCATAAAAATCCGTTCGCTTGGTCCCTTCGTCCTTATAAATCGATGCCATTACAGTGGTTGTATCCGTGATTTCTTTGAGGCTGCTATAATCAAACGGTTTTGGCGCATTATATACGGTCTTTTGAAACAAAGGTTGCGGCTTTCCTTCTTTGCTTCCAAAATAGGTAACTACAGAAGCACCATCTTTCAACAAGTCTAAGCGTACGAAACCTTGCCCTCCATAAGCAAAGAAACCATCATTGCGCAAAGTTGCGTAAGAATTCTTGGCACCTGAGCCTGAAACAATTTGTTTGATTCCTTCATGTTCAATATACTGCAATGAATGCTCATGACCTGAGACAAAAATGACGCGTTCGGCTCTCTTTGCCATAGTCTCTAACCGATTTACCAACAACTTATATTGCTTGTTCATATTGTCTTGACTAGATACCCCCCCACTGGTTCGGATCAAACTAGCTAATGACGCCAATCCTGGTAGCGGAATCTTTTTTTGAACAGGATATATATGTTTTACTGGAGCAAATTTGCCACCGTGTACGCCGTTGGTATAAAGTGGATGATGCAGAGCAAATAAGATTGTCTTGTGTTGATTCTTTTTAAACACACCCTCGATCTCCATAAAAAGTGCTTCACGCGATTTCATTTGTGGACAGTTATCATTGATCGTCGGGTGCTTATCCCAATCTTCTAAAAACCATTGCGAATCCAAAATCATCAATTGAATCGAATCTGATATTTCCATAATCTCCAGAGCACAGCCTTTAGAAGGTTTAAAAATTTTCTTATCATCCAAACGCTTTTCAAAATACTTTTCTTCACGTTCCAAACCAGCTAAACCTTGATTATACCAGTCGTGATTCCCTGGTATAAAAAAGGTTTGCCCATCAAAGTTCTTTACCGCATCGATTTGTACATTCAATCGATGTTCAGAGATCGCTCTATATGTATGTCCTTCTTCTGGCATTCCGGCAGGATAGATATTATCACCCAAGAATATGGCATAATTCCCCTTTTCTTTATGGGATTCTAAATAGGTTTCTAATGCTATCAAAGCATCCGTACTTTGGCCTTCTTTGGCGTACCCTGCATCTCCAATGAGATAAAATGTTTTATCTATATTTTTCGGAATGCTTATCGTGGCTGTATCAAATGGTTCTCGGTACCTCGGCTCATACGAAGTAGCACAAGAGGATACAATAAGTACTAATAATATGCTGTAAATTTTTTTCAAAGTAATTTCTTTTTATTTTTATTAAACATCCGTATTCAGATGTTTTTGAACAAATGCTTCCCAATCCTCAAATTTTTCTTCAGACATGACACGTTCCATTTTTACCTGACCCCCTTTTTTCTTTTGTACCCCACTCCATTCTGTAAATAGAAGTGGATCAATTATCGTAACCTTTACTCCCTTCAACGCTTTGGATCGAGCCACTTTATAATTCTTATTAGCATCTTTCAGGGCATTATCAAGCGCTTTGGCTATTTCTTTTTCTGGAATATCACCAGTAGTTCCTAGATACCAGTGATGGTAGAATTCTCCGTCAATACGTGTTGCAGATAAGGTAAATTCAGGAATTTCAATATCAAAATCCTGTTCCAATGTTCGCAAAGCTGTATTCATTTTATTAACGGACAATTGCGATCCTACAACATTCAAAAAAAACTTTGTACGTCCTGTAATTCTTATCTCTGCTTTGGAGACATCGGTAAATTCTATAGTATCTCCAATCAAATAACGCCACGCACCCGATACAGTACTCATCAGCAATACATAATCTTGATCTACCTCTACATGTGCAAGTGTTACAGAAGGAGCATCGGGTTTCAGTGATCCGTCCTGATTAATATATTCCGGTTGGAAAGGGACAAATTCAAAATATATACCATTATCTGTAATTAATTTCATCGCATCGGTATCCGGCCGTTCCTGAAAAGCTATAAAACCCTCTGAAGCCAAATAAGTATCTATGACAGTGATTGGGTATTTTAACAATTTATTGAAACTCTTTTCGTACGGAGCAAATGCAACACCGCCCGAAGTATATACCTGTAAGTTGGGCCAAATGTCATGAATATCACCAACATTATGGTAATCAATAACTTTCTGCAGCATCAATTCTACCCATGATGGGATACCACTCAATGCTCCTATATCCCAGTTTTTTGCATTTTGGGCTATATGTTGTACGCGCTCGTCCCAGTCATCGATCTGTGCAATCTCTTTGCCTGGTTTGTAGTATCCTTCAAACCAAAAAGGTATAGTACTTGCGCTAATACCACTGATTTCTCCTTCTAAATGATCTTCCTTTTCTTGGAGATCTGTAGAACTGCCTAACATCATGATTCCTTTCTCAAAAAAATCAGAGGGTAAATCAAAATTTGCTAAGGCCGACACTTGTTTGATACCGGCATTACGAATTGCCGTAAGCATGGCATCAGTAACGGGTATACGCTTACTCTTTTTTCCTGTAGTACCCGAACTTAGAGCAAAATAATCTGGAGAGTCAGGCCAAGTGACATCATTCTCGCCGTCCAAAATTTTGGACCACCAAAATTTTGACATTTTGTGATAATCAAAATAAGGAACCGTATTTGCAAAGACTTCTGGAAAATTAGAGTGCTCTAGAATATGATCAAATGCATACTGCTGTCCAAAAGCGGTGGAACTTGCAGTCTCTAATAATTCGCGCAGTACATCTTGTTGAGCTGCCCAATGATCAGTTTCTGAAGTCAATGCTCCCTTGAGGTCAATAACTCCTTTTATTAATGATCCTATTAGTGCCATGTGCGTTTTATTTTTTTTATTGTTCTACTATTTATCCGTATGATTTTATTCCTAAAGCAATGTTTACTACTCTATCATCATTACTTATATATTTTTAAATACTTTTGTATCCTTTGCTGCTAAGAAATCAATAACACCAACTTGTGTATATACTCCTGTATTCGAGCCTATGCTTTTTTATAAAAAACAATGTCATGTTGTTACTTAATATCATGCCCAAACTGCTCCATAACGTACAGAAATCTTTTCGTGCTCCTTCAATGCTTCCCTTTTGAATGCTTCTCTTGGTAGTATTTCTATATTTTTCAAAATTCACTTGAACGGTAGTATTCTTTTGATAATTATGTATGGAAACTCTCGAAAACTTCAGTAATACCAATCAACTTCTCATTTCTACTCTTTTATTTATGCAAAAAATCAAAGCTTTGAAAAGTACTCATTTAGCCTATCATAATTTATGGCGTAATGATTTGCTCAATTTCTCTAAATTCTGTTTGACTGAAAGCGACTATAAAAGCGACTACCGAAAGTATGATACCTGCCGTAAAAACCACATAGGTAATTTTGAGTAAGGCATATTTTTTCTTCAGTACTAAGCCTAGATAATAAAGATCCTTAGTCAACATTTTATAGATATACTTCTTGTCCTTTAGAACCTCATCTACCGCCCATTGATAGTTTTGATAAGACATCTTATAAAAATTTCCAAAAAACAATACATTTACCTTATGATCTCTGACCTGATCCTTTGTAAACTCTCCACCGGTTACTTTGGGTTGCGTGGACATGATGGACAAGATGATTGATGCTACACTAAAAAGAACCAAGATCAAACTAGGTATCATTAGATGACGATTATTCGGAGCATCTAATTTTGGTATTAAGTTGGCTAATGCCAATGAGATTATAATGGCATTGACAGACAACAAAATATTTGCTTTGGTATCAGCAATATCACTTAGCTTGATATGATTTCTCAGTGTTACTCTGAACAAGGTTTGTATACCTCTTTCTGGGCTTTCATTCTTGTATTTTGCCTTTAATTGTGCTTTTAATTCCTCCTTTTTTTTCTTCTTTTTCGTCTTCTTTCGCTTTTTTAAAAGCTCTAATAAATGCGTACTTTTCTTTGGCTCCCAATTCTCTATGGCATAGCGCGTATAATAACGATGAGTGGTGGTGAATAACTCTATATTTTGTTCGCGCCATTCCTTAGGCGTAAAATTGGCTATATTTTGTAACTGCAATTCTTGCCGAAGTAACTCACTCACTCCGTGATAATATTTCTTGGCAAGATGAGAACTATCAGCGTCACGCATGATTTCTTCTAAGTGATTCTGTGGTTCATGCTCCATCTGCGTAGCCATGATACAACTAGTAACCTTGGCTATAATGTTTGCATCAATTTTTTGGGATTCTAAAAACTGCCGAGCAATAGCAACGCTCTGCTCCTCATGCTGCACTGCTCCATGGATATGCCCCGTATCATGAAACCACGTTGCTACTTTTAGTACAAATTGATCCTCTTCAGAGATCTCCATGCCGTCTATGAGCTCTTGTACACTTTCTACAACCCTTTTGGTATGCAAAAAGTTGTGATATATAACTGTTGCAGGAAGTTCATTCTTGAAAAGTTCAAAAACTGTTTCTTCTGCTTTCTCTAATAATTCTTTCATACAATATGCTATTATTGAACCTTATCAGATTCCCTTACGATATTCAAAATCGCATCGGGAGACATATAAAGTTTTCGGATTCTTGCCTTGTAACGCTCAGAGAGATCGGCATGCGATAGTATAAATTCTTTGGTTGCCAAAATATTTTTAATCAGACCATGCTGTACTGCATTTGTATCTGCAGCAATTTCGGCTTCGCGAATAAAATCATCAAAGAAGACATATCGAACACCAAAATTGATCAAATTCCAACTACTGCGATTCTTATAATCCAAAATGTGACCTAGCTCATGACCAATCCAACCGATGAGCACTTCTCTTGGGATTGCCTCTAGTCTGAGATGTAAACCATCGATTCGAAAATCTTTACTCATAAATATGATATACCTCCTTTTTTTCTTGGACAAAAAGAGAGAGGAAAAAACTGGCTGCGCTTTCATGACGGATTTCTTCATAGCCGGCTTAAACTTGAAGACAATAGGTGTATCAACCAGTTCTGGATAGTAATTTAATGCAGTCATTACTTCTTCTTTGACACTTTCTGGTATCGTTTTATTATTTACAGTAGTTGATAGCGTCATAGTATACATTGAAAAAATAGAACTGAACATAAAAAATACTTTAACACTTAGTAGAATTTTATTATTCATGGTGGAAATGTACTGCGATTCCACAAATATTCTTAATGCAAATGCTATAGAGACTAACGCTATCGCAAAACCCCTTCTATCATCTAAGGTTTTTTACCTAACAAAAATTTGATTTACAAATCAATAACATCGATCATATTGGAGATAACGAATACGTATTTGAGAAAACAACTCATGGTTTTAAAAGCATTCTTTATCGTATATGAGCGCAAAAAATTCTAATCATTCGACTACCTTTCCAAAAATTTTTCTGTTTATGAATGCTACCACTACAAATAAATTCTCTCTTACCATTCTATGGAAACTCTTATCCAAAACCTATGCAGCTTGGATTGCCAAAGACCCTTTTCAATTGAGTGCAGCAGTAAGCTACTATGCACTTTTCTCCTTTCCTGCCTTATTGATTATTGTAATTCAGACAGTCGGCGTTTTTTATGAGAAAGACTCTGTAAGAAGTAAAATAATGAATGAAATAAGTGCTGTATTAGGAAAAGATGCAGCTTTGGCTACCCAAAGTATTATCCAAAATGTTGTTGATCAAGATCAAAATATTATTGCCATCACCATAGGTATTGCTACACTACTGTACGGTGCTACGGGAATGTTTATTGCGTTACAAAAATCTTTGAATAGTTTTTGGAATGTCAAACCCAAACCAAAAAACGAGTGGCTCAAGATGCTACGTGATCGGGTATTTTCGCTGGGGTTAATTCTAGTTATTGGTTTTTTGTTATTGACCTCATTAATTTTAACTGCAATACTCACAGCCTTGTCTGATTATATCCATACATACCTTCCAGATTTCATGATTGGTGTTTTTCAGGTCATCAATTTTATCATCTCGTTGGGGCTCATCACTATTCTCTTTGCATTAATGTTCAAATATTTGCCTGATGTTAATATTCAATGGCGCACCGTTTGGTTGGGAGCTATTGTTACCGCTTTGTTATTTACCCTAGGAAAATCGGCACTAGGTATTTATTTTGGAAAGACAAATCCTGGATCTGCTTTTGGGGCAGCGGGATCGGTTATTTTGATATTGCTCTGGGTTTCCTATTCTAGTTTGATCTTATTTTTTGGTGCTGCTTTTACACAAGAATATGCCAAACACTATGGTGATGGAATCGCACCTGCTTCTTATGCAGAGAAGTTGAGTGTATAAAAGCTATTTCCGTAGTATGGCGTTTTGTTCTTCAAAATATTGATCTAAGAAATCAAGCCTACGTTGCATCCAAGAGGTGAGGTAATGTAGGTTTGCTGTAGTAAAGGTGTTTTTCCAAACAAGTGCTTCTCGTTGGTATATGAATTGTGATTGAAATTTGTCATGATATTTATGGACATTTTTTACTAATAATTTTGTAGACCATTGTTTTTTACGCAAAGCTATCCATCGATCAATAACCCTTTGGCGATAGCCATCTGCATCAGTTTTCCAAAGACGATCGAACAAGCCATTAGATAAGATATCATTGGTTGTTGGGATTTGCCTCCCGTCAATAATAGTACCGAAGACTCCGTCCAAATCCCATGGAATATTAAAATAAGGTTCCCCATCATCATATCGCGCTACATAGAAATTTTTTCCCATATTATCGGTAGCTCTCAACAAATTAATAAAGAGAAAATAATCAATCGCATTTTTCAACACAAATTTACGCGCTATTGTTTTAATAAAATCAGCATCTGTAGCGTTAATCACGAAGTCTGTAAACTCATAGATGTTATTCCAATGCGCTGTATAATCCTCATACGGATATTTCATCTCGTACCCTGCCCAGTCGGGAAAAATATTTTTGAAAGGCTGAATTTTTGTATAATTGGGTCCTCCCTGGTATGCCCCTGCTTTAAAAAGTTCACCTCGTACGGTATCGCCCTCTTTTTTCTGTAATCGTAGCAACTTACGATCTACCTGCTCTGACAACAAATGTAGGCCTTGATAACAATCATTAAGAAATACTTCTACAAATTGAATATCTGTTCCGCTTTTTGCTTTGGGTTCTTTGTCCAAATAATACGGTTCATGCATTTCTAACCATATTTTTTTTGCTAAAAAGGATCTGATTCTTAGGGGCTCATCATACAAACCATCTAGTACCCAATCATCATCTTTTCGTAACGTCCCGAATTTCAACTTCTTGGAATCATTACCAATAGAATCTTTCCAAAACTCTAAATCATAGGATTTTTTTGGGAAGGATAATGATATATTCCCTCTATACTCTACTCCTACTAATGAGGTAATCAAACTATCTTTGTCAAAGTACTGTAACTGACATATTATTTTGGGATCATCCACAATTTTACGTTCTGTTTGTATGTGGATTAGAGGTAAGTCTGTAAAATAGATCGTAAAAGGTACTGTATCCTTCATAACCTTCAGAACTTTATTAGGAGCTATCTTGGTTCTTGGGTCTTTGATCCGAAAGCGCTCCGTACCAAACCTGATAATAGATTTGTGCAGACGAATCCTATTAGGTACTTTGTTATAATTCCAAACAATAATTTTTTGTGTATTGTCAATCCCATAACTTCCTTGTAATGCTGAATACTCGAGAATAGATTTCGGTTCTTGTCCAACAGCGATGAAAACAAAAAAATGCAGACAACTAATCAAAAAGTACTCAAAACACTTGTTTCTTGACATTTCTAAAAAAATATGGGGTTTATATGTATAAAGAACAGGAAATAAGAAGGCTTTTAGGTATTTTTTCCATACTTTTTGTAACGCTATCGAAAAACAACGAACTGAATCATCTTGAATTTGCTCCAAAAAAAAAGAATATTCTTTATTATAGACCGTAAACAGGGACTGCTCCTTTTGCTCCTCTTAATTACTAAAAGTACTTGGAGCCAAAATCAACAATCTCAAAAACCTCCAAAATTGGTGGTAGGAATTGTAGTCGATCAAATGAGGTATGACTATCTTACACGGTTTTATTCACGATTTGACGATGGTGGATTTAAGAGATTGATTAATCAAGGATTTATTGCAAAAAATCATCATATTAATTATGTACCTACTTATACTGCTCCGGGACATGCCTCATTACATACAGGAACGACACCTAGCAATCACGGTATTTTGGGTAATTTCTGGTTCGATAATTCCTTAAAAAGAATTATCTCTTGTATTGAAGACAGTACCGTAACCCCTGTAGGAACTGGTAGTAAAGACCAATTAGTTTCTCCAAGAAAAATAGCAGTAACCACACTTGCAGACCAAAACAAATTACATACCCAACAACGAGCAAAAACCATTTCCATTGCGCTCAAGGATCGTGCTGCCGTGCTCTCTGGGGGGCATACCGCAGATGCAGCATATTGGTTCAGGGGTAAACAACAGGGTGCATGGATCACTTCTAGTTATTATATGCAAAAGTTACCTCCTTGGGTACAGAAATTCAATGATTCTGATCATGTTGATGCTTATATGAATGTTTGGAACACCTTATACCCTATAGCCACTTATACAGCAAGTGGACCGGACCAAACCAAGTTTGATCGCGGCTATAGAGGAAAAGACAAAGCCGTTTTCCCTTACAATCTCAATGATTTACAAGAACAAAACAAATTTTATGATATCCTTAGAACCACTCCCTTTGGCAACAGCCTTACGGTTGATTTTGCCTTAGAGGCAATTAAAGGTGAGGCACTGGGGAAAGATAGAAATACAGATTTTTTGCTCATAAGTTTTTCTAGTACCGATTACATTGGTCATAATTTTGGCGTAAATTCTGTAGAGATCGAGGATACTTATTTGCGTCTTGATAGAGATCTGTCACGACTGTTACAATCCTTGGACCTATTGGTGGGCAAAGAGCAATATACCCTTTTTCTGACCGCTGATCACGGAGGAAGTCAAGTGACAAATTACTTAACATCAAATTCAATTCCATCTGGATACTTCAAAGAAGCGAGTTTTGTCAATGAATTAGTATTTTTTATACAAAGGACATTTGGTGTCTCTAATGGTATTCATAAGGTTATGAATAACAATATCTATCTTAATAAAAATGCTTTCCTAGAAAAAAACATCTCCTTGAAAAATGTATGGAATCAATTAGCAAATTATATCCTACAACAAGAAGGTATTAGTACTGTTATAACACGTAAAGAATTACTACAAAACTCTTACAAAGAGGGTTTTGGGAGTTATGCGCAACAAGGATTTTATCCTACTAGAAGTGGCGATCTTGTATTTGCACTTGATCCCGCCATAACAGCCTATGCTCCAACAGGGTCAGCCCATGGAACACATTATAATTATGATACGCACATCCCTTTGCTATTTTTTGGTAAGGGAATTCGTTGTGGTAGTACAAGTGATAGAACCGCCATTACTGATGTAGTTCCTACTATTGCTACCCTTCTGAAAATCGCTGAACCTAATGGCTGTACTGGTAATATAATACAAGGCGTTATACGAGAATAACAGCTGTTTTTATTTAAAAAAAATAGCTTCATAAAACCGTAAAGAACCTTACTCCTACTACAATAAACCAAAAGGATGTAAAATTAAATTTACATCCCTTATCCAACTAACCAACTCGTTAATCCAAAAAAAATCATGCACTCATCTTTTGTCGTTTGCTTTCTTGATAATACTTTGGGCTGCAATTATATTTTTCTTTAAATATTTTAGAAAAATAGCTTCTACTAGAAAAACCTACACTATATACCACCTCAGAAATAGTTAACTCATTATTGGCAATTAAACCTTCTGCAATCTCTAGCCTCACGTTTTTGATGTAATCATTTATCGTTCTTCCAAATAAATGTTTGAAACCTTCTTGTAATTTTGCTGCCGATATACCAGTTTGCTCCGTGAGACCATCTATACAATAGGGCTGATCCCAATTTTCTCTGATTTCATTACCCAAATCATGAATGGTTTTTAGCTCTTCTTTTCGAAGAGATCTGTGACATTCATTTTCAGTATCAATATCATCTTGATGATGTCTAATTTCGTGAGCCAAAATCAACTGAACAATTCCCTCTAATAACAATTTTCTTACGATAAACTCACCATTGATGTTTTGCAATCGTTCAATCTCATCCATTATTTTCAAATTATAAGAACCTACATACATCAAAAACCCATTTTCAATCTTTTCAGAAAAATAGTTAAAAATAGTCCCTGCCATAGTAGAATCATCTCCACTATTCGATGGAGGACATACTGTGATAACAGTCAATTTTGTATGTGTTTCTGGCGCAAATCGCAAAATAGTTTCATGACTTTCGTGATAACCTATTGCTGTTTGAAACTCACTAATAAGACATGGTTCCTCAGATTGCTCAACAGAATACATAAATTGTCCCGTTTGACAATACAAAAAATGCAATGGTTGGAGTGCTGCCTCTAGCAACGGAATCGTTACAAACGCATTGGTTGTAATATCAAATTCCAAATAAAACTTATTCTCGTTTACTTCTATGCCTCTTACAGTACCATGCAATTGGTCCGTATTAATTTTTATGAGATATTCTCCCAATTCTTTGCTTAGAATTCCATTGAACTGTGCAGCGATATTTTGAAAGTATAACTCCTTTGATGCCGTAGCTTTTAATTCAGTTTTCATAATTTGTTTTTTTATAGAGTTGTGTTTAGACTAGTGCAATTCTGAAAATTCTTGCTTTTCAAATGTGTTATTGATAGAGGAAATTTGATGTTGCAAAAGTTCATTCAAAACATTTTTCTCTACAGTATCTTGAAAAATCTTTCCTACTCTGGCGTATTGTGGCTTCTTCATAACTTGTCCGACTTTTAGATAATTAACTATGTTTAATCTTTTGACAAATTTATTAAACAACTAAAGTTTTCGTGTTACAAGATTTTTGGAAAGTGTTACAACATTTACAAAAACAAAATATAAATAACTGATTACCAACAACAAGAATCTACTTCTAATTTATATCCATCAAAAAAAATAATGTTATACCAGTTAAAATGTAATTGTAGGCTAAAATAGTTTAACTATTTTTTGCTAGTTTGAGCTATAAAATTCAAACATAGCCTCAGCTACGATTCAATTTTTTGGCAAAAAAATAGAAGAAAAAGAACCGAATTATTAATCTGTAATTATTTTTTGAATGGTACTAGATCCCAGAATTGGGCATAATGAAAAGCGTACAAAAGCAAAGATTGTTTTTGCGACATCAACAAACTGTCCTTTATATTATATATTATAATCTTTTAAATAAAATTTAAACCTTATATTCTGAGTAGAAATGTTTCCCTATTTAGATTAGAGGTGTGGTACTGCCAATTGAGTTTGAGTACCTCTTGGATTACTTTTTTTAGCTTTCCAAATGTATTAGGTTTATTGATATAAATGTTCGCGCCTTTGATAAAAGTTTGCTCAATATCGTTATCCGAAGAGGATGTAGAATAAATAGCTACCGATAAATCTCTAAGATTATCCTTTGTTCTAATCTCTGTAAGACATTCTATACCATTTTTTATTGGCATGTTTAGATCCAGAAATACCAAGTGTGGCAAAGGTTGCCCTGGTAATGTTACATAATCCAAGAATTCTTGACCATTTCCAAATAGCATAAGACTCGTATTCATATCTACCTCTTCTATGGCATCTTGAAACAAGGATCTATCATCTTCATCATCATCTACGAGTACTATTTTTAGCGTATCTGTATTCATTAATTATTTGCTGTTTCTTGTTGCTTTTTGCGCTCTTCTATTATTTTTTGAAAAATTGTAGGTGTTAGTCCTGTTGTCTTTTTGAACTGACTAGAGAGATGCGCTACACTACTATATCCCAAAGTATGTGCTATTTCTGTGAGTGTTAGTTTATCTTCCAACATCAAGGATTTTGCATGATCTATTCTTTTAATAATCACAAAATTTTCAATAGAAGTATACGTACTTTCAGAAAAAAGACTTGCCAAATAGGGATATGAATACCCTAATTTCTCTGCAAGGTAAACTGATGTTTTATAGTGCTTTTCTCCTGTAGTATCTGCAACCATTGTAGCTATTGCGTCTTTGATACGTTGGACAACTTCTGCTTTGTGATCTTTTATAATTTTAATCCCGTAGATAGAGAGCAATGCTGTTAATTCTGCAATTTTCTCAACACTCAGCCCATCTTGAAACTCAACTTCTCCCAATCCGTTGATTTTATATTGAATATCAAGTTTGTCCAACTGTTCTTCCAAGGTCTTCTTGAATATTACGTTGATATCATATTTCAAATAAAGTTTCATTCTACTTATATCCTTGTAGCGTTATTTTGTTTAAATAGGATGTAAAGGTAATAAAATAGCTCTTGGGCAATGAACTCTATCGATTAATATTTGGTGTTATTATTTTTCTGGATTGTAATTGTATAAAAACCATCTTTTTTCTCAAAACTGTAGGATCTTTATTATACCTTAGTACTGCTTAGAAAAGAAATACGGTCTATTAATTATTCATAGTGAACACTCCATCAAAAGAAAGCCCTACGACATTTATTGCATCCCTACAGTTATTGGAAGATATTCTGTATACATCTGATACCATAGTAATTTTTATTCTCCCCGTATTTGATGAAGATAATATTATCGATTTCGAGCTAAAATACCTTAGTACTAATCATCAAAAATATGTAGCTTCGACCTCCACTCCACTACTCAATAAAAGTGGTAAAGAGCTCTTGCCGGTGATTTTTTCTAATGGTGTTTTTGAAATTCTAAAAGCTTGCTATTCTAAAACCGATATGAATATTACTTTTGAAAGAGCTATTGCTGTAGGTACTGATGAATATTGGTTTGAAAGTAATGCTCGAAAACAATCAGAAGGCATATTACTCTCTGTACGAGATATTACAAAATTAAAAATCAGTGAGCAAAAACAACGTGAACTCAACCGCCTTTTAGAATTTCAAAATGTTATATTGAGAGATTCAGAAACAATCTCTAAATCTGCTAGTTTTCAATGGAATATCAAAAAAAATACTTGGGTTTATTCCGAAAATATGTGGAAATTATTTCCATCACAAAAACATATTATAGAAGGTCCTAAAGGAATTTTTGGACTCATCCCTCAAGAAGATCAAAAGCTGATCGAGGATCGAGTTGCAGAATTTATGTACGATGATAATTTTCCTGGACATACCTTCAGTCTAATAAACGATGACGGAACTACATCCACCTTTCATTTATCAGGAAACTTTACCCCGACTATAGATGGCCAACTTTTGTTGGGAGTACTACAGGATATTACACAAACCGTAAAGAACGAGAGATTACTGAAAGAAAAAAATGAAGAATTACAACTCTCTAATGAAGAACTAGACTCCTTTAATCACATTGCGAGTCATGATCTCCAAGAGCCTTTGAGAAAGATACAAATGTTTGTTTCTAGAATCAAAGAATCTAAACACACTAACCTTTCTGAAAAAGAAATGGGGTATTTCAATAAAATTGAAGACTCCTCGGATCGAATGCAAACATTGATTAATCATCTACTAGCGTACTCTAGAATTGGAAAGATCGAACAGGAACAGACCGAACTAAATGTAAAAAAATTGATTGATGAACAATTGGAAAATTATATCGATCCAGACGATCTGATAACATTAAGCGTTCACATAAATGATTCGCATAAGATCGTTGGAACAGAGTTTTTGATACAACAATTACTATCTAATCTTATTGGAAACGCATTTAAATACAAGAAAAAAGAAGAACCCTTGTATCTAGAGATAACCTCAGAACTTCTTTCGAGTACAGAATTAAATCATCTCGATTTTGTAAAATCTTCTGTCAATTATATTGCATTGAGTATACAAGACAATGGAATCGGATTTGAGCAACAGCATGCAGACAAGATTTTTGAGCTTTTTCAGCGTTTACATCAAAAACAAGTATACAAAGGAACAGGGATTGGTTTGGCTATTTGCAAAAAAATTGTTCTAACACATCAAGGGTACATTACTGCTCATTCAGAACCAGAACGTGGTGCAAACTTTACTGTGTATCTACCTACGGATACAGAAAATCGCAAATGAGTTAAAGAAGTCCAGATTTGTTATATCATCAAAATAAAATATTTTTTATCATTGTAATTGATTGTTCGTCTTTGTGACAAAAGCCATCACCCATATATTATGAGCGCACCATCCACATTATATCCAAAAAAAGTAGATCTCACTAATTGTGATAAAGAACCGATACACCTTCTCGGAAAAATTCAAAGCCATGGTTATGTTTTGGGATTTGATAGGGAGTCTTTGAAATTGACCCACTATAGCGAAAATAGTGTCGCTCTTATTCAAAAAACTGATACAACAATTAAAGAGATTAGACTCTATGACATTTTTGATGCTACTGTCACAAAAAGAATTTTGGATTTACTCATTACCCAAAAAAAACAACCACTCTCAGCACCATTGGCCGAGGAGGAATTTATAGTCATTTCTCATTTGTCGGGATCCACTATTTTGCTTGACATAGAACCCGTTGGAGAAGCTCTAAATGCTATCGAACATCAAGAAAAACTATCCAACGTTATTACCGAACTTTCTACGGCATCGGATGAATTAGATATGTGTGCACGTACAAGCAAACTCATCAAAGAATATTATGGCTATGATCGTGTGATGATCTATCAATTTGATGCCGATTGGAATGGTCAAATTATAGCAGAAACAAAAGAAGTACATCTCGAGAGTTGGTTGGGATTGAATTATCCAGCAAGCGATATTCCGCAACAGGCCAGAAAACTATTTTTGCAACAGGGAGCTCGCATTATTGCAGATGCACGAGCGCAACCAGCAACCCTCTGTGCTTTGCATACAGATCATACACAAACTGTCGACCTCTCGTTGTCAGAATTGCGTGCTGTATCTCCAATTCATATAGAATACCTTGCTAACATGAAAGTGGAAGCAACACTCACCGTATCCATCATTTACAAGGGAACCCTGTGGGGACTTATTGCCTGTCATCATTATAGCCCAAAATTCACTAGCTACCATCACCGATTAGCCTGTACGTTCATTACACAGGTCTTTGCAAATCAGTTAGGTTTGCTAACTGCCAATAGTGTTTTAGAAAAGATCAATAATTCTGGAGAAATTAGGTCCAAATTACTCCAACAAATGAGCGAAAACTGGAATATCACCCAAGGATTAAGTACTGGAGCACATACTATTCTGGACATGAACGAATCTACTGGAGCTGTCATTGCGATGGATTCTGAACTAAAATCACTTGGCAATACTCCTCCAAAAGAAGCTCTACAAGGTCTTATCGATTTTGTTTGCGAACAAGATCACGAGGAATATTACATTGCTGATTGTATTTCTGAATCCTATCCTCCCTTTGTCGATTTTATCGAAATTGCCTCTGGAGTATTAGCATTATACATTTCTAAAAAAGAAAAAAATGTATTACTCTGGTTCAAACCAGAAATACTACAAACCATAGATTGGGCAGGAGATCCCAACAAGTCTGTGACTAATGAGGATCAACGATTGACTCCCAGAAAGTCTTTTGCCAAATGGTCAGAGACCCAAAAGGGACATAGCAACCCGTGGTTGGACTATGAAATAGCATCAGCCAAGGCTTTGAAAGAACATATTGCAGAAATTATCGTTCAGAAATATGAAGAAGTAAAAATTTTAAATGAAAAGTTAGAAAATGCCTATAACGAATTAGAATCCTTTAGCTACAGTGTATCACATGATTTGCGGGCTCCCCTTCGTGGTATTGACGGCTTTGCTCAAATACTGGAAGAAGATTATCACGATGTGCTAGATGATTATGGACGACAAGCTGTGAGTACAATCGTAGCTTCTATTGACAAAATGAATCTTCTTATCGATGATATTCTAGCTTTTTCTGGATTAGGAAAAACCATTGCGATCAAAACAAACTTCTCTATGAATGATCTAGTCGATGAAGTACTCCAGCATCTAAAATCAGAAACCGTTTTTGAAAATACTAATGTTCAAATTCAAGATCTATCCGAAAGCTATGGAGATCGAACCATGCTCTTTCAACTATGGAGCAACCTTATTGACAATGCCCTAAAATATTCCTCCAAATCAGACGCCCCTAAGATAACCATAGGCTTCGAAAATGAAACTTGGTATGTACAAGATAACGGAATTGGGTTCGATCAACATTATGAGTCATCAATTTTTGGTATTTTTAACCGATTATTATCCGATGACTATCCTGGATCAGGAATTGGCTTGGCTATTGCCAAACGTGTAATAGAAAAACATCATGGAAAAATTTGGACTAAAAGTAAACTCAATGAGGGTACTACATTTTATTTCCAACTGAATAAAAAAAAACAATAGATCATTACAATTGAATACCTCCTATGAAAAACTCCTATATACTTTCCATAGAAGATAATAGAACAGATATCGCACTGATGAATCGCATATTTGAGAAAGAACTAACCTCTTTTCAAGTCGAGCATATTGAAGATGGTGAATCTGCCATACAATTTTTTGAATCCAAACGTTTTGTAGATGAACCGCCAAAATGTATCTTACTAGACATTAAATTACCAAAAATGAATGGATTAGAAGTTCTAAATTATCTCAGAAACATTAAGAACAACAAACGAACTCCCGTTATTATGTTGAGTTCTTCTGATCGGCCAGAGGAAATTGAACAAACCTATGAGCTAGGTGGAAATAGTTATATAGAAAAGCCAAAAAGCTATTCGGATTTAAAAGAAAAATTGCCCAAAATCGTCAAGTACTGGGTAGAACTTAATAGATAATTTCATTACATGAATTCAGAAACAACATTATTAGAAGCCCTCAAAAATCATACAGCTACCATTCACAAAGAGGTAGAGCAAAAAAACTTGGCTAAATATATTATGGATCACACCATAACCAAAAATCAGTACCAACAACTCTTGCAACAAAATTATCAAATCTATTATGTGATTGAGACGTATCTGAATTCGAATTCAAAAAAATTACCACCAACGACACAAGGTTTGATAAACTTTGACAAGAGTACAGCTCTCAGAAATGATTTAGAATTAATAAGTGCTGAGATACCAGAACCCTCTTTGACCAACATCGAACTTGGAACAAATCCTATGGAATTACTAGGTGCTATGTATGTTATCGAAGGATCGATGCTCGGAGGAATGCTTATCGCCAAGAATCTAAAAAAATGTAAAGAATTAGAACCCTTGAAAAAAGCATACTTCTTCTCTGGGAAATCAAATCAAAGTGTACAACGGTGGAAAAATTTCTGTCAACTGCTTTCTGCACTGACATTGGATCAAGATGACATTACAAGAGCAACTGATGCAGCCAAAAAAACATTTGATATTTTCAATCGCACACTAATTTTGACATAAAAGTTTTAGTATTTGAGGACATCTTCAAACGATTTGCGTTCTTTGTAACCTCTGATTTATAGTAATTTTATCCAAAAAATAATTTTAGCTATGGAATTAGTCAAAACAGAGATTGACACACTCGCTCATCTCAAAAAATTACTTAAAAAAGGTTGCAAGAAAAAGTTTCAGATGGATAATCATCCTCTCAATATTATTCAAAAAGCAGTATTGAAAAAGTTTTTTGCAGCCAATTGGGCAAAGATTGATTACAAACAACACAAAATATTATTGAGTTTACAAACCGACGGTAAGATCTTACCCAACGTTGAGATTACCTATAATGATCTTTATAAAGTACTTTCGGAATGCGTCAGTACTGATTCAAACTCTAAAGCCTTTTATCAGTCGATTATTAATTTTTACATAGCGCAGAAATGTCAAAAAGCAGCTTAGTCATTAATGAAATTTATATGGATGCAGGTACTTGTTTTTGATATAATTGAGGAGACGCCCTCTTTTACATCAAATTAGCTATATAATGTCACATATCGTCTTGTTCATATATTCCATAGCTAAGGCTATGCAATAGCATCACGATGTTTTTACATAAAAAAATAACCGTGTCACTAATATGAATTTATATACCTAAAGGTTGGTATTATATTCTCATTCAAAATTATTCTCAAAAAAAAAGAACCCCAAGGCTTCTTTTGAGGTAATTCAAAAAGAATTCCACTACCTTTTTTTCAGAATCTACAAAGGTGATTTTAGTTGATCTTAAAAGCACTTAAAATACTGTATAAAAAGCAATTGACTTTATTATATTTGTATTTCTGTTAAAAAGTATTGACAGTGTCCAGAATTGTACCGTAACATAAATAATTGTGATCAAGATGATGAATATCACACTTTTTATAACTCATGGAGCATAATTGGGTATGTGGATGATAAAAATATACATCTCATGTCACAGAAATGGAATATTCAAATTATTCTTTTCTAATATCATATAATCAAAATAGGATTGAACTATTATCAAATCGCTAAAATCGATTGAATTATACTAATTTTTACGAAATGTTTAACTATGTTTGTCATACGTTAAACAAAAAATATTTATTATGGACTTAATACATCAGGCACTCGAATTTGAAAAAGCAAAAATGTCCCATATGTCTACAAGTGACCGAGTGGAGGCATCAAGAGAAGCAAAACGTTTGATACTTGCATTGAACGAAGTTTACAAAAAAAACAAGGACGCTAAGATTATGGAGATCATGAAGGAACTAACCGCAAAAAAGAAGAAGATTGAACAACGCTTAAAAGGCAGACCTGATCAGTTTCTGTAGGTGATATGATCATTACGCCTTGTAGGCTATAAATCCTATTGCTGGTATCCATTCGCAACGAGATATCCAAAAAAGTTAAAGCAATTCACTTATGCACTACCATTTAAAAATAATTACAGGCTAATAATTAGCTTCTTTTTATTGTTTTTTCACCAGAAAATTAAACCGTGGTCACGGCTATGCTTAAGCTTTATAGTTTGAACTAGCGAAAAACAGCTCAATTATTTTGGTCAACAGTTACATTTTAACTGGTACGAGGAATCTTGGAAATACGAATATTTAGATTCTTGTCATTGAGATGTTAAATAAAATTTTGTCTTTACTAAAACGGAAGTCTAACGCTAAAGACTTTTAGTGCCCCCTCTCTTACTCCTGATTGAATTTACACTTTTGATTTTATCAAACAAAACGTTTTTCATTTATCAAATAACCTCTCAAAATCCATTGTGTAGTATTTTTTTTATTTTAAAATTACGGCATCATCCATCCCAACATAACGACCTCCCTCCAAAAAAAAAGAGGATGTTGACTTTTGCCAGCACCCTCTATTCTTGAACTCATTCCATTACCATTTAAAAAATAATTACAGGCTACTGATTAGCTTCTTTTTCTACTATTTTTTCGCTAAAAAATTAGATCGTAGCTAAAACTATGCTTGAATTTTATAGCTCAAACTAGCGAAAAATCGTTCAATTATTTTAGCCTACAATTACATTTTAACTGGTATAATTAAAAAATTATCTTTTCCAGAATCAAAATAGTTTAAACCATTTCTATCAAAACTGAACTGATGTTACTTTATAATCAATTTACTGAAATATACCTGCCCACTGTCTCCCGTTATGGTTACAATGTACATCCCGGGTGTAAATTTACTATCTCTCACCACCTCAACATTTTTGTTGGCTACATTTTTACTAAAAACACGTTTTCCTAGCATATCACTAATAGTAACCTGTGCTTTGTTGATCCCGCGTAATGTGATGGTAAAACGATCACTTGTAGGGTTTGGATAGACATCGACAACGGTCGTATTTTTATCCTCAGAAATGTTGATACCTCCCAATGTATTGGTTTTATCTATAGCATCTGTCTGTATTAACTCCCATTTCGTTTGATCCGAAGTATCCGCCACTTGGAGTACGCCTTTATCGTTTTTGTTTTGAGCCAAATATCGACCATTCTTTTTTAGCTTAAACTGATATATATTGCCTCCTAAACTCACAACAGACCATTGTTTATCCTCTTGGAGTTTTACCGGTTCCATATTTGTACCAGCGATAGTATTTTTATTTCCTTCGGCTAAAACCCCAGAACCACTATTGTTATTCGTTTTTCTATTATCAATATTAAAAAGACTACCGTTACCTGCTTTTACAATACGCCATTGCTTATCAAATCCACTTTGACTAGCAACTGTTTTTATTGTATTACCAGTCTGTGCAGCATGGAGAAATTTACCCGATGACACGTTTTTGAACTTATACCAAGAAGTTGTAATATCCGCTGTATTTGGCTCGGTTGGTTGAGGAGGAGTAACTACAGTTCCTTTTCCTATTTGAAATACATAACAAAAAATACCTTGGCTATCTGTTTTTGTATTGCTTCTATCCTCCGATATCACAACCAATTTTCCATTCACTATTTGTACACTTGAACTCCCTAGAACATCTCCACTTTTGTACACCAAGTCATTTTTGTAATCAAATGCTCCTGCCTCTGTACTTTGTATTGTTATTTGACCATTACCTTTGTTAATCGCAACGTTATAGATACGATTTCCATAAGCGATACCGGTTTTGGCGATACCTGCATATTCTTTAAAATCTTTTGTTCCAGCTTTTCGTACATAGGTGTAATCGAACTTAGAGTCATTCCCCCTACTTCTGTAACTAATATGTACATCTCCTCTATCACTAACTGCCAAAGATGGTCCTCCACTTGACCCCTTACCACCTTTTGATTTTGGTTTGGCCACCAGTAATGGAGAATAATCTTGAACAGGTAGTTTCAGATTTTTTGGATTCTTAAAATCGATGGTTTTCCAAGTATCCATTTTAGATCCTGTATTGGCAACATAAAGATCTTCATTAAGCACTCCATCATCCTTTTTTCTAGCCCATCGAACCGAAAATCCATAATAAAGATTACCACCTGCCAAAACTGGAGGGGGTGCATATGCATAATTTCTATCTTTTACTTCGACATCTGGTTTCCCAGCTCCGCGCATAACCATTTTAGCCTTGGACCAAGTACTTTTCTTACCGTTATATACATGGATCATTTCGTTTCCACCAACAGCGGACCCTTTGCGATAATTTACGATTAGGTCACCTTGATTATTTTCTGTGACCTTGGGGTAGGTAATTCTAATCGGCTCTCCTGCTGCCAAATACCCTCTTGTCTTATTAAAAATACCGATTTTGAATTCACTATCTTTTACAAAGGCTGTATTTTTTTTGGACACAATATATTTTAAAGGGTCATTGTGATGATCATAAAATATATGAATAGTGCCATCAGTTTTACTGACTCCTACACTAATCGTATTATGAGAATCTCCCCATTCTTTTTTGGGTCCGATCAATGTGTTTTTATGAGGTAATTTTACAGTAACCCATTTCCCTGAACCTATTTTCTTACGAGAAATCATTAAATCTCTACCATTTTTCATTCCTCCTTTATACCATCCAAAGAAAATATAATCATTAACTATAGTAAAACAATCTCCTCTCGGGCTAATACTTGAGGCATAATGAAACGCTTTTTTGCCATTTGGATACCAAAAATACAGCCCTTCTTTTGTAATTTTGCTTCTCTCTAATAATTCTACCTTTTGGGCATAGGTGCCGCTAAAAATGAAAACACACAGTGCCAATACCAGTAGCTCCTTTGCATGATCAAATATTTTTAGTTTTTTTAGGTTTATTTTTTTCTTTTCTAAAGAATTCGTGGAAATCATAAATGTTGGTTTTTTAGATTGAATTCATCTTGGCTTTTTCTTATCTCTAAAAAAAAGGATTAAATACCCTTGTATTTTGTTATTTCTCATATCCCTAGCGTTGCTATAAATAAGAAAGACTTCTTGTCCGGTATAATTTTATCTCATTTTTGGTAGACAATGAAAAATCAAAACGAATTCGTTAATTTTTAGTTAGTTACGAAATTTATTCTTTTTTATTCAATAAAAAGTTTTTCATTGAATATTTCTTGTTCACCACCTATAACCTTTATTAGATACATACCCGATGTAAACCTACCATCTCTGGTCACTTCAATATGACCATGAGTGATTACGTTTTGGTAAATATGCTTTCCTAACAAATCGGTTATAAAAATTTGTGCTTCATCAAAGCCTTGTAGTGTTATATTAAAGTTATTATTAGCTGGATTTGGAAATATTTTCACTCCGGCATATCCAAATTCTTGAGCATTACTTTTACCCAAAGCCTTTTTGGACGCTCTTGGATCTTCCAAAAACCACTTACTTCTATTCGTAATTCTATCAGTAAGCGATACGTCATGGGATCTATCGTTTTGGATATATTTATTTGTTAATCTAGACTTGATACGATAGGCACCATCATTTGTCTTGGTAACAATCCATTGTTTGTCTAAGTCTGCTCTGGGAGCCACAAAATTAGTCCCAATTAAGCTTCTGTTAGGTCCAGCTCGTAATATACCTCTACCCTCACCAGACACTTTTCTACTCTCTATATTATAATAACTACCGGATTTGACAAAACGCCATTGCTTATCGAATCCTCTTGTAGAACTTCCAGTTTTCAAATAATTTTTCTCTCCATCCATATACCTTTTGGTATAAGCATTCTTAAAACGGTAGTATGTCCCCTCCACTAGGTCATTAGATTCTTCTGTAGGCTCAGGAGTCGATGTCGGCACAGGGTCAATGGTACCAGAACCTAACTTAAACTCATAACAACGCACCTCATGCTTGTCGGAGTTTGCCCTGACATCTACTATAATATATAAGATTCCATTGTCAATAAATTCTACAAATTTTCCCAAATTGTAGTCCGTACGTATCTCAGCCTCTACAGTTTGCTTGACCAAACCTGGTTTATTACTTTTTATGACAATTTTATTCCCAGAGATGGATGTAGCATAAAATTTATTCCCCGAAGCTTTTGCATCTATATAAACACCAATATGTTTTTTGAAGTTTCTATCACCGGCTTTTCTCGTATATGTATAAAAATATTTCGAATTCTTTCGGGACCCTTTGTATCCAATTTGCATATCTCCATTTTCAGTAACTGCCATTTGTGCTGTGCTTGATGAGCCCAAGTTTCCTTCTGTTTTTGGCATATCGATAAGAAAAGGCGAATAATCTTTTATGGGTAATGAATATTCCTTATCAACACCTATTATGGGCTTCCACTTACCCGTCATTCTATCCCCAGCTTGAGCGGCATATACGCCTTCATTGAGGGCTTTATTCTTATCCCATCTTACAGAAAAAGAATAATAAAAACTACCATTCCCATACGTTGTTTCACCATAGGCATAATTCTGATCCTTGGGTTTTATAGAACCTTTGAATCCCTGAAGAGCAATTTGGGATCTTGTCCACGAAGTACCGTTATATACATGTATAAACTCACTACCCCCATGAGAATTTCCTTTTCGATAATTCAATATCAAATCTCCATTGTCATTCCTATTAACTTCTGGATACGTTATTACTAATTTTTCTTTGGGTGCGAGAGTGTTTCTAGTACCTTCAAAATTACTTCGCTTGAAGTTACTGTCGCTTCCAAAGGCGATGTTTTTTTTGGATACAATATAATTGAGGGGATCATTGTGATGATCATAAAATATATGTACTCTCTGATCTTTTTTACTCACCGCTACTGTAATAGTTTGATGTGTATTTCCTAAGACTGCTGGAGCATTTGGGCTTCTATCCCCTGGTCTTGAGATTAATCGATTTCTATGATCAAATTCTACGTGAGTCCATTTATCACTTCCTATTTTTTTTCGGGATAGCATCAATTTTCTATTTGACATCCCACCCTTGTACCATCCAAAAAATATATAACCGTTAGATACGGTAAAGCAATCTCCATGAGGACTTATAGTAGATCCATAAGCAGTTGCATCTCTGCCATTTGGATACCAAAAATAAAGTGCTTCTTTTGTTATTTCAGTTTCTTTTACCAGCTCTACCTGAGCCATTAAGGAGTATGTTAGTAGCATCAATGCAACTAACAAAATGTTGTTGGTTTTCATTAGAATTAAATTATTGATAGGAGTGGCCTAAACTTTCTTGAATTTGCTATTAAAATGTTTTTTTATAGCTCAATTTTCGTCATTTATTAGCTTGGGGTACTGTTCTGAAGTGCAAAAAGCAATTCAATTGATTGAAAAATGCCTAACTATCGCCAGGTTCAAAAAAGTGTAAACTACTTTATATATTAAATATGAATAAATAAAAGTTATACAACCTAAGCTAGGTTCTAGTAAAAAATACTGAACCCTCCCTAGGTTGAAACACATTAAACAATTACAAAATAGTTACTTAATAACTAATTTTTCATTCAGTACTTTTCCAGTGTCATCTACAGCGGTAACAAGATATAGACCGGAAGCAAAACTATCACCTCTAGAAACCTCTATACTTCCTGAAGTAATTGTATTACTATACACTAGTTTACCAAACATATCTGTTATCAGTACTTCTGCTTTGTTTGTTCCTAACAAAGAAATACTAAAGCTATTTGAGGAAGGATTTGGATATATTGATAGGGATGAAAACTGCGCTTCTTCGATAGAATCTTGTTGTTTTGCAGCTGTCACAAAATTTATAGAATCTTGAGGTTCTAAGATCCATTTTGTACGATTTGTCAAATCACTTACAGTCAGTGTAGCAGTGTTATAAAAATTATTTTGGATATACCTTTTTCGAGTTCTAGATTTGATGCGATACGATCCATCATGCATTTTTTTAACTGTCCATTGCTTATCTGCATCTTCTGTTGGAGACGCATTGGTACCAGTTATTCTATTAGATCTCAATGCTCTCAACACACCTCTACCTTCACCAGATCTTTTTCTGCTTTCTATATTGTAGAAATTTCCAGATTTTACAAAGCGCCATTGCTTATCATAACCTTGATCCGAATCTCCGGTTACCAAAGATTTTGCATCTGAATCCAAATATCTTTTCGTGTACACATTTTTTAGAGTAAACCATGTCTTCGTAATATCATCAGTATTATTATCAGTGTTTTTCAAACCTAAATCTATAATATTGAGATATAAAGGCTGTCTACTACCAGACATCTTATTATCTATTGCCATAGCATAATAATAAACCTTACCGTCTATAATCCGTGCTGTACCATTTCTATAAGACTTATCATCCTTGCCCTCTTCATACACCATTTCAAAATTATTGGTACCGCCTACAGATTTTTGAATACTTATTTTTCTAGAATTGTTCAAACCAACGGTGTATATATCGTTTCCAAAGGTAAATATCCGTTCTGCAGGAGATGCTAATTTTTCATGTTTCCAACCCTTACCAACTGGTTTATAACTATGCGCATAAATGGTTTCATTCTTGGGATTCTTGTAGCCATACGAACCTACAACTCTAGCTATCATGTGTATATCACCTCTTTCAGTAATAGTAAAATCATTAGGACCGGACATTGTAATCGAGTTTGTTTTGATAGGGCCTCCTTTTTTCAATAGCTCTTCTGGATCATGTATCTTCAAACTATCAGGATTGACAACTGGTGATGGAACAGATTTTCTTTCTACCGTTTGCCATTGAGTTCCATCAGCATTTTTAGAAATTGCTAAATAAAAACCATCTTGGTATGAATATTTATCTTCTTTATTCCCGCTTCTGCGCTGAAAGCCCACAGATATTTTTCCGTTCAAAAATTTGACATCTCCATACAAGCCCCAATTATCTTTTGGCGCATCAATTGCTTTGCTCTTTTTTGCATCCATCACATTAAACTGCTTGAAGTTACCCCAAGATTTTCTAGCGGCATTATATTTATAGAACCGAATACTTCCATTTGTGTTACCACCCGCCCTCATTTGAAAAAACAAATCATTGTTTTCATTCAAAAAGAACTTAGGATATGTTAATTTCTCATACTGCTCCGGATTGTTTCTTCCATTCAGACTATTGTGAGTATAATTACCAATTTCATTATTATTAACAGCTCTTTCTAACACATTATCTTGCGTCCAATCATTATCTGATATTTTTGTAACATCTTTTAAACTAAAAGAATATCTAAAATAACGATTAGCAACCGGAATTAACTTTTCACCTCTTTTTTTAAAAAATCCAGGATTCGCTTTTTCTACAATCTCGCCTTTGTCATTTCTTCTATCTCGGGTTAATGCCGAATATGCATGCATGTCATACAATAAATGCATTGTCTTATCCTTTGGACTAATACCTATAGCAATAGTATTATGAGATTCTCCTATATTATGATTCCCTCGAAATCCTGTATGCTGCCAGTTTAATTGAAAAGTTTTGGTCTTACCTGTTTTTGGATTATACCGAGAGACTTGTATATATCTATTATTCTTATCTCCTTTGTACCATGCCATAAAAACGAATCCGTTATAAGCCGTAATACAATCACCATCTGCGACCATTTGCGTTCCAAACCAATAATGATAGGGATCCCTATCAACTCCTCGTCTGATATTATTCTCAGGTTTGACATCAGCCTCGTCATCAACTTTTACTCCATCAAAATACAACCCATTTGTTGATATCTTGATTAGTTTTTCTTTAGTTACAGTTTGACCAATTGAAGATTGCAATGAGACTAATGCAACGATCATGTAATAAAGAACAATTTTGAATTTGCTCTTATTTTTCCTACAATTGTTTTTTTTCTTTTTCATGTGTTTGTGTTTAAGTTGGTTTATGATCTCTGGAATCCTTGAGGTAGTATTCCATTGACTATTACAAAACTATACGATAAAACACTTTGAAACAACATAGCATAATCTATCAATTGGAGCCCTTGATATCAACGACTTCACTAATAAAACATAAATATCTGATTATAAGTTAGTTATATTTATTATAGTTTAAAAAAAATATGTTATAAATGAAGTATATGTACATAAATTTTATACTCTAGTTAAGAATATGTATTGATATATAGGTGACATAATCTATATTTTGATGTCAAAAAGAAGTATTTAGAGACAAAAGCACTTAGTATTATCAAATAACAACAACATTAACGGAGTACATCGTTATTCATAAATACCTATTAAAAATTGATTTTTTTCCTACATTTTATTTGAAGAAGTATTGACCTATTAAATAGAAGTCAATTTCATGTAGTCTTTGATATACGTTTTGTCTCAAAAATATCTTTTTACAAAAATGATATTATAACAATGCTCTGCTGGAGACAAGCTTGTGTTTTTTATACGAAAATGCCCTGCCAAAAACGTATTCTTTTATGTTTGATTTGTCCCGGGATACTAAATCTAATTAACTATAATATAACCCCAAAAGACTAACTGCTATCACTAACGGAGAATGAACTGCTTTATTTTAGTTTTTCATAAAAAACACACTATCTACTTATCAATAGCTCACACCAAACTAAATACACAACCTATATATCCCTATAACTAAACAATGTAATATATAAATTTACCCCTTACTTAACCCCTTACCGGTAAACACTTTAACTAAAATTGCATCGCATAGTCACGGTGTTTTAACCTATAGAATAACAGCATCATTAACACATATTTATACACCTAAAAATAAGAGTACATATTAACTTAATCCGTTTTGAGAACAAAAAACACTGAAACTATTTCTATACTCCCCTTCTCTATTATATCAAGAAAAACATCCAGTTATTTTATCATAATTCCCAACTACAAACGACCCCTATTAACCTTTTGCCAAAAAAACGAGTAGACATTATCATAATTAAATCCATACAAATCCATTACAAATCATTGATTAGTGTTAAAAAATGTTAAATTTTAGTACTATGTTTTGCATAATACCTTTTTTTAAACATATATTTGCATAGAACAATAATAGGCTATGGATTTTCTAATCAAAAATCGTTTTGAAATCTTTTATAGAGATAAAAATAACATATCCTAATAGTTAAGGTCATTCATCAAAATAAAGTATTAATTGCTCAAAACGCACTTTGAAATCATGTAGTAATAATTTGAATTGTTTTTCAACTACTCTAGGCACAAAGTCTGAGTTTTTTTGAGAATAAAACAATACATACCATACTACACATCCAAAATTAATATTTCGGAGCTGAATTTGTAGCACATCAAAAAATCAAAAAAATGAACAGTCACCACATTCAAAAAAGAAAAAGACGCCCAAAAACAGATCCTAGACTACTCTCGTATGGCAAGGTTAATACACCTCGGAATAAGATGGATCCATCTGTTTTTTTTGATGATATAATCACTCCATTGTATCAAGAAAAAATTTCACAAAAACACCTCGACAACTCATGAAAATCGAAAACACCAAAGCGCAAATGCGTAAAGGAGTTTTGGAATACTGCATTCTATCTATTCTAAAAGATAATGATGCCTATGTAGCCGAAATTCTAGATACCCTAAAAAGCGCAAAGATGCTTGTCGTAGAAGGTACAATATACCCCTTATTAACACGACTCAAGAATGCAGAATTACTTAATTATCGCTGGGAAGAATCGACCTCTGGCCCACCAAGAAAATATTATGGTCTTACGCAAAAAGGAAAAGAATTCCTCACCGAACTCAACACCACTTGGGATGATCTGCGCAATGCCGTAAACCTCGTTACCAACTCATCAAAAAACAAAAGAAATGAATAAGACAGTTAATATTAATCTAGCAGGTATCCTTTTTCACATAGATGAAGATGCTTTCCAGAGGTTGCAAAACTATCTGAATACAATCAAACGCTCTTTTGTCAATGAGGTAGGGAAAGATGAAATTATTTCTGATATAGAAGCACGTATTGCCGAACTTTTTAGTCAAAAACGCAGTGATACTAGCCAAGTAATCAACACTGCAGATGTAGAAGAGATGATTTCTATCATGGGTGAACCCGAAGATTACAATGTAGATGACGAACTATTTGAGTCCGCAGAACCAAAAACTACGCAGCAGCGTACCATCAAACGCTTGTTTAGAGATCCATCTAATTCTTACGTAGGTGGTGTTACTTCTGGTTTGGGTCATTATTTTGGTATCGACCCTATCTGGCTACGATTATCATGGATTGTCCTAACATTGAGTTCTGGAGGTGGTTTTATTCTGATCTACCTATCACTTTGGATTTTTGTGCCCGAAGCAAAAACAACTGTCGATCGCTTGGTGATGAAGGGAGAACCTATTAACGTAAGCAATATCGAACGAAAAATCAAAGAAGGGTTTGATAATGTATCTGACACAGTAAAAAACGCAGATTATACAAGCCTTAAAAACTCTACTTCTACATTTTTTGACAATCTAATCAGTGTTTTTACTTTTTTATTCACTGCTCTTGGAAAATTTATCGGCGTCCTATTTATTCTCATGGCAAGCTTTGCTTTGATCATGCTTTCATTATCATTTCTAAGCGTATTAGGTCTTAATATTATACATGCAGATTGGCTTACCCATATCGACGCTATGGACATTGTGTTCCCCATTTGGATAGCATCACTTTTGGGGTATTTTGCCATTGGAATCCCTTTCTTTTTCTTATTAATATTAGGATTAAAGATGATTATAAAAAATCTCAAATCTATAGGAAAACCAGCAAAATTAACCTTGTTAGGAATTTGGATTATTTCGCTTCTTTCGTTATTATTTCTAGGTATACGCCAATCTACAATAGATGATTATTCTGCTAGTACAACTACTACACATGAACTACCACTGTCAGAAAACGACACACTTAGATTGCGAATGCGCATAGATGAACGCTATATAAACAATTTGAGATATGACAATGATTTTGATTTTAGAAAAAACGAAGAAGGATCTGATATATTAGTTAACAAAGACATTAGAATTTACCTTGAAACCAAAAAATTTGGCCCTCCTACTCTAACAATAGCCAAAAAAGCAGATGGTAATTCGTATGATACCGCAAAGCTCAGAAGTGAAGGAATTAAGTATTCTTATGAACTCGAAGAAAACACATTATGGCTGAATGGTTATAACCTCATTAATTTTACTGATAAAATAGCAGATCAAAAGGTAACCATCACCCTATCAATTCCAGAAAGTATGACTCTTCTACCATATAATGGTACTCGAAGCTATAATAGTAACAGGAGATACGGGAACAGGAGTATTATAAAAGGCAAAGAAGGGAATTATCTAAACTTTAGAGATGGAAAAGTACTATGTCCAACTTGCAAAAGCAATAAAACTAAAAACAGAACCACAAAATCGAAAAAACCTGATTGGGAAAACGATCATTATGACAAGGATATTGATATTAATCTAGAGGAAAATGGAGAAAATTTCAGACTTAAAATCGACGAAAATGGCATCCGTATTAACAATAAACAGATCATTAAACACAGGGACTGGGATGATGATGATGGATTAGATATTGATTTTGAAAACGAAGATGGAAAAAACTTTAATCTAAAAATCGATGAAGATGGTATCCGTATTAACAACAAACCTATAGATGTAAAAATTGATGAAGACGGAATACAAATAAACAATAGCCAAAACTAATGGATGGTATAACAAAAGTGATTTAAACTTTTTATCTAAGGCCAAGAACAATCTTTCTGGACAAATAAAATGCTTCTTTAGATTTACAATACCATTTAAAAAATAATTATAGGTTAATAATTAGCTTCTTTTTCTACTATTTTGACCCATATTTACATTTCAACTGGTATAAGTAACATGAAAAGATAAAAGAAGAAGAACTTTTTGCAACAAATCAAAGAAAGTTTAAATCACTTTTGCACAACCAAAAAAAACATCATTAACTCTTTTTTTTCTAAACATGTACGTTATGACAACTTTTGCCAAACTATCTATTGTATTAGTATTACTTATAACAAGCTGTTCCTGTAATTTTATACCAAATGGTATCGCCGGAAAAGGTCCTGTAAAAAAAATAAATATCCCTATTACAAATGACTTTGATAGTATCGAAGTCTCCAAAGGTCTTCAAGTTATGCTACAAAAATCAGACAAAAACACTGTAACTATAGAAGCTAACGAAAATCTATTAGAGATCATTGATGTCCAAATATCTAATGGTACATTAGTCATTACATCAGAGAAAAATATCTATAAAGCAGATGCCAAAAAAGTATATGTCAATTTTGATAGTATCAATAGTATCCAAGTTAGCAGTGGTGCAAGAGTTACCAATACCACAACTATTCAAGAACGTACCATGCGCGTATACTCCTCTAGCGGTGCCCATGCAAAATTACAAATATCATCAGATCATCTGTCTTGCAAAGCCTCTAGTGGTGCTCAAATAACTCTGACGGGATATTCCAACAATCTAGACATTACCTCTAGAAGTGGCTCTAACGTCAATACAGAAGAAGTTGAGGCAAGTCATATCAAAGCTAAGGCAAGTAGTGGATCAACTATTACTGCGTATTCCAAAAAGAGTTTAAGAGCGCATGCCAGTAGTGGCTCTAGCATTCGTTATTCTGGTAATCCAGAACAAGTAATCGAGTCCGATAGTTCAGGTGGGAGTATTAAAAAGATATAATACCATAATAACTCTGTAATTTCGCATTGCCTTGTTCTTTTTTCATCTAAATGCCTTGTTCCTTATATTCCATAGCTAACTAGGCAATAGCATCACGGCGTTTTTACACAAAAAAATAACAGTGTCTGTAATACGAAGTTATATACCAAAATGGAACAACACCATTTAAAAAATAATTACACCATTTATCCTTTGAATTTACTGAGATAAAATTTTCTTTTTTCGCCTCAGCTTCAGCATAAAAACAAACCATAACTACAGCTATGCTTGATGTTTCTGCTGCAGCTGAAAACAAAAAAATCTTAATTTTTCTTTCCGGTAAATTCAAACAACAAATAGTATTACAAGCTCAGAATTCGGTTCTTTTTCTACTATTTTTTCACTATAAAATTAAATCGTAACCACGGCTAGGCTTAAGCTTCATAGTTCAAATCAGCAAAAAAACAGTTTATTTATTTTGGCCTACAATTACATTTTAACTAATATAATTTCACCTTTCATTTTGGTCTAACACCCTTAAGTTTCGTTGTGACACTTAAAAATAAAAACAGTTTTACAATCAAAATTAACACCACCCTTGAACACTAGGTTTTCTGTTTCTTTTTCTTAGCTGCTGGAAATAATACATTATTCAAGATCAAGCGATACCCTGGAGAATTAGGATGTAATTCTAATTCTGTTTTTGGATCTCCTACACGATGCTGATAATCTTCTGGATCATGTCCTCCATAAAAGGTAAAAAATCCTTTTCCCTGGATACCATGTATATACCGAGCCTCTCCATTAGTTTTGTTTTCTCCCATAACCAAAACTCGCGACTTTATCAATTTGCGATCGTAAGAAGTGGTCTGCCCCATAAAACCTTTGACCAAAGTTGTATGGTTTTGACATAACATAGTAGGAATAGGATCCCATTTTGCAGAATAATCCATCAAAGAAAAATAGTCTGTTTCTTTGCGAATACGACGTTTGGTCGTCATATCAATACTAGAAAACTCATAAACCTTGGGATTACGCTCAAGTTTAAAATCCTTGAAGGCAAATGTTCTATTATAATCAATTTTGGACTGATAGTTTGGTTCACTGGCATCCCCATCAAACATGGGCTCACAAATATCTACACCTTCTGCTGCCAAAGCAATATCAAAACTATCTGTGGCACTACACATGGCAAAAATAAATCCTCCTCCAATTACATAGTCACGTATGGTTTTGGCTACCGCCAACTTTTCCTGAGATACTTTGGTATATCCTAATTTTGCAGCTCGCTTTTCCGAATTTTCCTTTTCTCTTATATACCAAGGTGTTGCACGATAGTTTGCATAAAACTTTCCATACTGCCCCGTAAAATCCTCATGATGTAAATGCAACCAATCATAAAGAATTAATTGATCAGACAATACTTCTTCGTCATAAACTGTCTTATATGGAATCTCTGCATAGGTCAACACCATAGTTACAGCGTCATCCCATGGTTGATTTGTTTTTGGAGAATATACAGCTATTTTGGGTGCTTTTTCTAATACAACAGCCTCCATATTTTGGGATGGGCTACTAATCTCCTTTAGAATATTTGCGGCTTTGGCATCACTTAATATCTCAAAAGACACTCCACGAATCTTACATTCTTTCTGTGTATTCTCTGTATCCGAAAGCAAAAAAGACCCTCCTCTATAGTTTAATAACCATTGGACTTTTTGTTGCTCCCCCAAAACCCAATAGGTCAATCCATATGCCTTGAGGTGGTCTTTTTGACTTACCTCATCCATAGGAATCAAGATATACGAAGCATAGCTTTGTAGCGAAAAGAAAAACGCCAAGAACCCTAAAAATAGGATTCTTGGCGTATATGTATCTTCATCAAAGAAAGATATCTTTCTAGATAATTTTATTTTTTTAAAAAGGTACGTCGTCATCATTAGATTCATTTATACTACTACCAAAGGCTTCTCCCGGACTTGGCAAATGCCCAGTTGTAAAAGGATCATTCTGTTCATCTTCATTCATTTTTGAATGAAACTCAAAAGGAGTGCTAAAGTCATCCAAGTTATCAAATTTCCCTAAATGTCCAATGAATTTTAGTCGAATATTTTCCAAACCACCATTCCTGTGTTTTGCAACAATAAATTCTCCTTGTCCCTGAGTTGGAGAATGTTCATCATCATCCCACTCATCAATCTTATAATATTCTGGTCGATAAATAAACGATACAATATCCGCATCTTGTTCAATCGCTCCAGACTCCCTCAAATCACTCAGGAGTGGTCTTTTGCTACCTCCACGTGTTTCTACTGCACGAGAGAGCTGCGATAGTGCTATTACAGGTATATTCAGTTCTTTTGCTAGTGCTTTTAAGTTACGAGAAATGGTTGAAATCTCTTGTTCACGATTTCCGTTTTTTCCTGATCCCCCAGCGGTCATCAATTGTAGATAATCAATCATGATCAACTTGATACCATGCTGAGAAGACAATCGACGTGCTTTTGCTCTAAGGTCAAAAATTGATAACGAAGGAGTATCATCAATAAAAAGTGGAGCTTTTTCCAAATCCTTCACCTTGACATTGAGTTGTTCCCATTCGTGTTTCTCTAGTTTTCCTGTACGCAGTTTTTCAGACGACAATCCTGTTTCAGAAGAAATTAGTCGAGTAATTAACTGTACAGATGCCATCTCTAGAGAGAAAAATGCGACTGGAATATTTTGTCCCACAGCAATATTTCGTGCCATAGAGAGTGTCAATGCAGTTTTTCCCATACCAGGACGTGCAGCAACGATAATTAAATCACTTGGTTGCCAACCAGAAGTCAGCTTATCAAGTTTATCAAACCCAGAAGCGACACCACTCATCCCCTCTTGATTGGATATTTCTTCAATCTTTTTCTTTGCTTGTATGACCAAACTCTGCGCAGTCTCAGAAGAACGTTTGATATTTCCTTGTGTAACTTCATACAATCTCGATTCTGCCATATCCAGCAGATCAAAAACATCGGTAGTCTCATCGTATGATTCTTCGATAATCTCGTTTGATATTTTGATAAGACTACGTTGTATGTATTTTTGCAAAATGATGCGCGCATGAAACTCAATATGCGCCGAAGAAGCTACTTTTTGCGTTAGTTGGATCAAATAAAAATCTCCTCCAGCTTTTTCTAGTTTTTGATCTTTTTTTAATTGATTAGAAACCGTTAATAAGTCAATTGGCTCGGAATTTTCAAAGAGCTTGAAGATCGCTTCAAAGATATACTGATGTGCCTCTCTGTAGAATACATCTGGTTTCAGGATATCAATAATCTCATCTACCCCCTTTTTATCAATCATCATCGCCCCAATAACAACCTCTTCTAAATCAACTGCTTGCGGAGGAATTTTTCCTTTTTCCAGCGCTACTACAGTCCCCTTTCCATAATTTGAGCTTTGATTTTTCTGTGTTTTTTCCATGACTACGAATGTAAACAAATTGTCGCCAAAACTACGGTTTGCCCGTAAAAGCGTTCTTCACCAGTACTCAACAAAGGTACTGTTAATAACTTTTTTTTTGTGTTAATAAGCATAAAAAAATCTGAAGCAAAATACTTCAGATTTGTTCATCAAGTGTATTTTTGGGCATTATCCTTTGAAGACCCCCATATTCGAATATTTATCCATTCTTTTTTTCACCAATTCTGTTGGTGATAAGTTTTTGAGCTCATTATGGCATTCGGTAATCTTATCTTTAACGATTTCAAACATTTTATCACGATCTCGATGTGCTCCTCCCAATGGTTCTTTGACAATCTCGTCAATAAGTGTCAATTTTTTCATATCTGTAGAAGTAAGCTTCAATGCTTCTGCTGCAATTTCTTTGTACTCCCAGCTTCGCCACAAAATCGAAGAACACGATTCTGGAGATATTACAGAATACCACGTATTCTCCAACATCAATACTTTATCTCCTACACCTATTCCCAAAGCTCCACCACTTGCTCCTTCTCCTATAATCATGACAATTATGGGAACCTTGAGACGTGTCATCTCTAGGATATTCCTAGCGATTGCTTCTCCTTGTCCACGTTCTTCTGCTTCTAATCCTGGATAGGCTCCTGGAGTATCAACCAAAGCTACTACGGGTATATTGAACTTTTCTGCGCTTTTCATAAGACGCAATGCTTTACGATAGCCTTCTGGATTAGCCATTCCAAAATTGCGGTACTGTCGCAATTTTGTATTACTTCCCTTTTGCTGACCGATAAACATATAACTTTGATCTCCTATTTTTCCCAAACCACCAATCATCGCTTTGTCATCTTTGACATTTCGATCACCGTGTAGTTCTAAAAAGGTATCTCCGCAAATTGCTTTGATATAATCTAGTGTATAAGGTCTGAATGGATGTCTTGACATTTGTACACGCTGCCAAGGTGTGAGATTTTTATAAATCTCTTTTTTGGTTTTGATCAATTTTTTTTCGATCTGCTTGCAAGTATCAGTAACATCCACTTCGCTTTCTTCCCCAATAGCGCAGGCTTTGTTAAATTGCTCTTCGAGTTCTTTTATCGGAAGTTCAAATTCTAAATATTCCATATGAAGAATTATGTTTGGTTTTTGTAAAATACTATTTTTAGCCTTGACGGGTAGTTAATAGTAAAAGTTAGCCAGCAAATATAAAAACTTTAAAACGGAAACACTCTTAAGAGATATTAATTTTTCGATTTTGTATGATTTTAACGATTCCATTAAGAACTACAGTCATGATTACCAACGAAGCACCTATATAAAATTCCCATTCCATTTTTTCAGTATCTCCAAAGATAAAAAACGCCAAAATTATTCCGTATACCGGTTCCAAATTAATAGTTAGCATGATCGTATATGGGCTCAAATATCGCATTACTTTGACCGAAGATATGAATGCATAGGCTGTACAAATTGATCCCAATAGCAGTAAATAGATCCAATCAGAACGTTTGAGCATAAAAAAATCAACAGAAAATCCAGAGACATCATCCCCAAATAGCGTCATTAATAACAAGTACAGGGTAACACTGACAACCCCTATTAATAGCTCATAAAACGAAATTACGGAGGGATAATGTTTTTCGATAATCTTTCCATTAATCAAGGTAAATATAGACGAAAAAAGTGCCGAAAGTAAGGCTAGAAAAATCCCTGTAACAAAGTCTCCTTCGACACTAAAAATCAAATATAATCCCGGAATCACTAGCATGCCAAGAAACACTTCTAGCCAAATCAATTTCCGTCTAAAAAATAGTGGTTCTAGAAATGCTGTAAAAAAAGCTCCTGTAGAGAGCACTGCTAGGGTTACAGAAACATTAGATGCTTTTATGGCAGCAAAAAAGGTGCACCAATGAAGCGCTATAATCAATCCTGCCAAAACTAAAACCTTGAATAGCTTTGGAGTGACCTTTAGCGAAAGCTTTTTCCACTTGACATATACAAAAACAAATCCAGTAGCAATCAGCATCCTATACCATACAAGTGGTAGTGCTTCTAATGTAATTAACTCTCCCAAAATAGCGGTAAAACCGAAGATAAATACAATTAGATGAAAATGTAAATAGCTTTTGACCCTAGCGTTTTGCATTGTATAAGAGATATACTGCCAATAATCCAAATAACACGTTTGGAAGCCATACCGCAACCAAAGGGTCAAAATCAGACTGTATTGCCATTGTACCAAATATCTTATCAATAAAGATAAATCCAAAAGCCAAACCAATACCAAAAGCCAAGTTTGCTCCCATCCCTCCTCTTCGTTTCATGGCCGATACGGCTACACCTATCAAAGTGAGTATAAATGCCGATACCGGAATACTCCATCGCTTATAAGCAGTAACTTTGTAGGAATTGAGATCAGGAGAAGCCTTGCGTTCTTCTTGGGCTATAAACTCATGTAGTTCAAAAGCATTAAGTGTCTCTGCTACATAGCTCACTGCCGTCAATGTTTCTATATCAAATGGGAGTATTGTATCGTAGGAGCGTTCTGTAATCAAAATATCATCGTTTTCTTTGACCGTCCGTTTTACAAAATTACTTAACCTATACAGCGAATCCTCTTCTATGTACTTAATGCGATTTGCCGAAATCTTGTACAACATTTTATTGCCCTCAAAATGCTCTAGTGTAAAATTATTTGCAAATTTTTTGACTGGGTCAAAATTACTTGCATAAATATATTCATTATCATTTATTTGTCGATATACATCATTGGTATTTTGCACTTTCTTATGCCGTTTGAGATACGCATATTTGAATTCATTGAATCCCTTACTCGCCTTTGGTGCCAGAAATAATGATACCGCTAATGCTGCAACACATACAATTGTTGCTCCAATGATATAAGGTCGTAGAAAACGCCAAAAAGAAATCCCAGAACTCAGCATCGCAACAATTTCTGTTTTATTGGCGAGTTTGGAGGTAAACCATATGACCGAAAGAAACAGCAATAAAGGGAATAATAGATTTGCAAAATATACAATAAAATCTAAGTAGTATTGCAATACTGCTTCTTTAGGCGCTTCAGAATCAAGAATATTATCAATTTTTTCTGCCAAATCAATAATAATCCCGATGGGAATAAACAATAACAACATCGTTGCAAATGTTCCCAGATAGCGTTTGAGAATGTACCAATCTAGTATTTTCATATTTTATAGCTGTGTTAGCGGTAAAGCTTATGATAATTCGCTTAAAACTCTATTTTACCTTCTCCTGAATATCCTTCTTTGACACTCCTAGAAACATATTTACAAAAAACATGCTATGGTTATTAAAAATCAAAAAAAAAATCCAAAATTCCCGCGTACTATAGTCGTTTATCCATCTGCTTTACCATCATATTTTTCCATGGTGTAAAATCTCCTGCTAAGATATGTTTTCTGGCTTCACGAACCAACCATAAATAAAATCCTAGATTATGAATCGTCGCGATTTGTCTTCCCAGCATTTCATTTACGGTAAACAAATGCTTCAAGTATGCCTTAGAATACTCTGTATCCACAAAAGTAATCGCCATCTCATCAATAGGAGAAAAATCATCCTCCCACTTTTTATTTTTGATATTGATTGTACCATGTGCTGTAAACAACATGCCATTACGACCATTACGACTAGGCATTACACAATCAAACATATCTATTCCTAAGGCTATATTTTCTAAAATATTGATAGGTGTACCTACCCCCATCAAATAACGTGGTTTATCTTCTGGTAATATTTCTGTTACCACTTCTGTCATGGCATACATCTCTTCTGCTGGTTCCCCAACGGATAATCCACCAATTGCATTACCTTGAGCTCCCGCATTAGCAATATATTCTGCTGATTGTCGACGCAAGTCTTTGTAAACACTCCCTTGCACGATAGGGAAAAAAGTTTGTTCATGCCCATATTTGAAAGGCAATGTTTCTAAATGATTCATACAACGATCCAACCACCTATGAGTCATTTTCATACTCCGTTTTGCATACCTATAATCACAAGGGTACGGTGTACATTCATCAAAAGCCATGATAATATCTGCTCCAATAGTACGTTGAATTTCCATAACATTTTCTGGCGTAAAAAAATGAGTAGAGCCATCGATATGAGATTTAAACTTAACCCCTTCTTCTTTAATTTTCCGATTTGCAGAAAGTGAATACACTTGATACCCTCCGCTATCTGTCAAGATATTGCGATCCCAATTCATAAACTTATGCAAGCCCCCTGCTTTTTTCAAAATCTGTGTCGATGGCCTTAGATAAAGATGATAGGTGTTTCCTAAAATAATGTCCGGGTTTATTTCTTCTTTCAACTCTCGTTGATGTACTCCTTTTACGGTAGCAACCGTCCCTACGGGCATAAAAATAGGTGTTTCAATTACTCCGTGATCGGTCGTCATTTTTCCCGCTCTAGCTTTACTTCCCGGATCTTGACCTGCAAGTTCGAATTTCATAAGATCTATTTTACATCAATATAATATCATATTGATCTGAATTCAGTGGGCAAAGATAGTTTATCTTGTCGAGTTGACCTTTTTTAAGAACAAGCTTTTACCCCAGTAACAATACAAAACATTACAGAACTTGCAAGCTATAGTTTAATTATTTATCTTCCATCGCTTGTAGACGACATCCTCTGTAACGACAGAAACATACACGGACACAAACAGATGTGCTACCCAATTATCTTACACCTTATTCAAAATGATCAAACCCGTTCTGACAATCTTATCGATATTCTCTTTTTTATCATCTATAAATGCGCAAACTCCCAAACTCAACGATTTTTACACCTACAATCCCATTATAGAGCATCAAGTAGATACTATTTTTCAGGCACTTAATGATACTACGCGTGTTGCACAAATGATAGTCACTTCTGCAGGTGAACTAGGTAAACCAAAAAAAACTATTCTAAAACTCGTAAAAGACAATAAAATTGGCGGTATTGTATTTCTAAGAGGCAAAAAATCAAGTCATAAACAAATGATCAAAAGCCTGAATTCTATCAGTAATACACAAAAACAACTCCCCCTATTATATTCTATTGATGCAGAACCAACTCTTTTTAACAGTAGACTAAAGGGAACCAAGAAACTCATGAAAACGATTGACATCAAAACTACAAGACAGTCGGATTCTATAGCCAAGATTATAAACAAAGATTTGATCGATATTGGTTTTAGACAAAATTTTGCCCCAGTTACAGACCTAAGCCCTCAAAACGAAATCATAAAAAATCGCAGTTTTGGAAGTGATAAAGAAAAAGTGATTGCATTGAGCAAACAATTTATCAAAACAACCCAGGAGCAAGGAATCATTGCAACAGCCAAACACTTTCCGGGACACGGATTAGTACAAGGTGATACGCACAAAAAATCAGTTTATATCGATGGAGAATTACAAGAATTAGCTGTTTATCCTCCACTTATCGAAGCAGGTCTCCTCTCTATTATGATGGCACACATAACCATTACGAATAATGAAAAATATGACACTAATGGACTCCCTTCTAGCTGTTCTAGAAATATTGTAACAGATTTACTCAAAAAAGAATTAGGGTTCAAAGGACTTGTCATAACAGATGCACTCAATATAATGAAAGCAGTTACCATAATAGACGATGCTCCTTTGCTTGCATCAAAAGCTGGGAATGACATGTTGTTGATGCCTATTGATGAAGTAGCAACTATTAATTCTATTCTTAACGAAATGGAAATTAACCCTGCTTACAAAGAACAGGTGTACCAATCGGTAAAAAAGATTATTCGACTAAAGATCTTTTTGGGACTCATCAAATAACGAATTCATCATGATATTTCTAGTATTTTTTTGTTGAAATGCCTCCAAAGTCGAACCGGTAGAATAGGATTTGCATTGCAATGCAATTAGGGTTTCGTGCATTTTCAAGCCTTCTTAAAAGCTTCGAATACCTAAAATTTGATAGGAATAAAAAATCAAGACAAGTTCAAATTAAAATTAACTTACTGTTATCTCAAAATTAATAAAAAAACCTAAAATCATTTAACTTATATCCACTACTAAGCACAAAGAAGAAACACTCAGTGACAAGAATCAGCCCTTATCACCCTTTTCTCAACCACATACCTTCCTACATTCATTCTCCTTTTATGGATTACTAAAAAAACTATTAGTTTAAGTTTATGTAATCTTATTTCAACCCGTTTTTTTGTATTTCATTCTTCTCTATTTTTGCATAAAACCATAAAAACTTCCAAACTATGCATTCATTTTTACCCCCTTTATTCCGGATTATTCTATGTCTGATAAGCATTACAAGCTTTGGCCAATTAAAGATCAATATGTCCAAAGAATTAACAAACATCTCTAAACCACTCATTATTAACGGGAGTTCTATTCAAGCAGAACGAGGTACCAGAGATGAAATTATTATTACAGGAAAAAACATGAATATAAAAAACAAGTCTGGTTTCTTTTTTAACAATGTACTAATATTCCTCAATGGCTCTATCAATTTTGAAGGGCAAATTAAACCCAAATTAATAGACAGTTATATTCTATGTAAGGATGCAGGCCTTCTGAACTCCAAAAACATTATTGAAGTCAAAAGTTTTGACGCTTTTAATTTAGGAAAAACAAAATATATCAAAAAACTCGCCAACAATCCACAACTTCAAATCTATGATGGTAACGGTACTAGGGTGTACAATGGAAACAAAGAAGGCACCAAGGATATTTTTTTACCCATTTCTAGATATGATATCAAAGTAATTGGAGTGACTTTTGACGAAAAAGTACTTCTCTACTAATACCATCTATACTTTGAATTTACTGGGATAAAATTTTCTTTTTTCGCCTCAGCTACAGCATAAAAACAAACCATAACTGTAGCTATGCTTGGTGTTTCTGCTGTAGTTGAAACAAAAAAATCTTAATTTTTCTTTCCGATAAAATTCAAACAACAAATGGTATAATTTGTTAGCATCTAAAAAAATCAGTAGTTATCCACATTGATTAATACTCGAACTCCAGAAAAATCTTTGATACTAGCAAAAGTTTTACGGATTTTACGAATTACATCTTTCGTTTTATCCAAAGATTGATTTTGCGGAATTTTGAGCAATACATTCTTATGATATTGATTTCTAATACGTGCTACAGGAGGAAATTCAGGCCCCAAAACAAATTTTCCAAATACATTTTGCAAAGAAGTAGCAAACCAATCTGCAGAGGTATTCACTCGTGTATAATCTTTGTGTTTGAAGGTAAATTTTATTAACCTAAAAAACGGTGGATATTGATACTGTCTTCGTTCTTCTAATTGCTCAACAAACATAGCTTCAAAATCATTTACAGATACCTGTTGCAGTATTTGATGATACGGGTTATAGGTCTGGATCAACACTTTGCCACGTTTTTTGGTTCTTCCTGCTCTACCGGATACCTGTAACAATAACTGAAAACTACGCTCATGCGCTCTAAAATCAGGAAAATTGAGCAAGGTATCCGCACTCATAACCCCTACTAAGCTTACGTTTCTAAAATCCAAACCTTTGCTCAACATCTGTGTACCTACCAAAATATCCAACTCACTTTGCTCAAAAGCATTGATTATTTTTTCGTGACCATGTTTACCTCTAGTAGTGTCCTGATCCATTCTACCTATCTGATGTTTGGGAAACAGCACTTTGAGTTCTGCTTCTATTTGCTCTGTCCCAAATCCCTTATCTGTTAGCTCTGCACTACCACAGGCCATACATATGATTAATTTTGAAATATTGTATCCACAATAATGGCAACGCAACTGATTTTGATATTGATGAAAAGTCAAACTCACATCACAATTAGGACATTGTGGAGAGTGTCCACAGGTGGTACACTCCGTAATTGGTGCAAACCCTCTACGGTTTTGAAAAAGAATTACCTGTTGTTTTTCATCCAAAGCCTCTTTGATCGCCTCCAATAAACGATCACTAAAATGCCCTTTCATCAACTTCTTTTTATACTTTGTTTTGATATCCACCAATTCGATATCCGGCATCATGACCTCTCCGTAGCGCTTATCCAAACGTACTAATCCATATTTGCCACTCTTTGCATTATAATAGGTTTCTAACGCGGGAGTCGCAGAACCAAGAAGTATTTTTGCATTAAAAAATCCAGCCAAAACTATTGCAGCATCACGCGCATGATAACGTGGTGCTGGATCATACTGCTTGAATGTAACCTCATGCTCCTCATCTACCAAAATCAACCCCAAATTGGTAAATGGTAAAAACAAAGCCGAACGTGCACCAATCACCAAACGAGCTTTGGAAGATTGGGTTCTAACATGATGCCATAACTCGACACGCTCATTCCCACTATATTTGGAATGATACGTCCCAACCTGCTCTCCAAAATATTGTTGTAACCTTGTAATTAATTGCGCTGTCAATGCTATTTCGGGAAGCAAATACAATACTTGTTGTCCTTTTGCCAAAGCTTCTTCTATTAACTTGACATAAATCTCAGTCTTACCAGAAGACGTTACTCCATGAAGCAAACAGACGCTCTTTTGCTCAAAAATTGTTTTGATTTCTCCAAGCGCTTTTTCCTGATGGACATTCAATTTTTTTGAGGCTACCGTTTCTGTCCCATCATATTCCACACGATCTTTTTGGAGGTGATACTCTATCAAAATCTCTTTAGCAATTAATGATTTTATCGTTGCGGAAGACGTTTGACTTTCGGTAATTAACTCTTTAACCTTTACAGGCTTTCCTGTTGTTGCTTGAAGCGAAAAAAGCTTCATAACTACCTCTTTTTGTTTGGGAGCCCTATTCATATCATCCAACAAAGCTCTTAGCGCTTGTTCATTCTCATATGCCGTTGCAAGCTTTACATACCGCACCAATTTTGGAGTATATTTCTCATACAGTTCTTCTTGTACCGTAATGATATTTTTATCTAACAATCGTTTAATTACTGATAGCACATTCTTTCTATCCACAATTGCCATCACTTCTTGAATCTTTAGAAGGCTTTGATATTGCAATGCCTCATGTACAAGAAATTCATCATCTTTTAAACTTAATGTATCTACACTTGTCCCATCATTCTTATAAATAATGGTTTCGCTTTGCAATAAAAAGGCGCTTGGCAGTGCAGCTTGCAAAACATCTCCTATAGTACACAAGTAATACTTAGCAATCCACTCCCAAAATTGTAATTGTTTTTCTGTTACTACTGGATATTCATCGAGAATTGTTTCGATCTCTTTGGGCTTATAGATTTCTGGCGCAGTTTGATGAACACTTCTTACCAATGCTGTATATATCTTTGATTTACCAAAAGGAACTGCTACACGCATTCCTGGTTTCACAAAACCAGCCTCTGCATGCGTAATACTGTAAGTAAACTCTGTTTCTAATGGAATAGGTAGAATAACGTTGATATAATATGCCATAAGTCTTGACAAGCATTTGTGATGATTGCTGTTTTACACCATTTATTATTTTTGAAAGTCCGATACCACCCCTTATTTTTCCCTCTTAAAATTCTCTACAAAAACACACCGCAGCTAAGGATGTATTTCTATTTTTTCTGTTATAAAAACAAAAAAGTCATGAATATGGTTTTCTGTACTTTCTAAGTATAATTGGCACTAACATGTTTTGCTTAGTATAAAATTAAGCGTTTTATTTGGGTTTGAAGCCAATTATACTTTGAATTTGAGCTGATGGACATATTCTCAAAAAATTTGAAACTCAAAATTCAATTCAACTAGAATTACATCATTAAAACCTCACATCGAACTCAAACTTGTATAGCATATTCTACGGAGTTGTACAGGAGCGAATTATTGAATTTGAAACTAACTGATGGAATACCTAGTTTTGTGACAAAAAGCGGCAGTACATTACGAATGGATTGGAAAGAAAAATCCCCTGATCAGTATGCTATGTATTTCCAATGCACAAGTAGATTAGTCGACACTTTTAGAATAGTTTTTGGCCACAAATTTCAATATGAAGGAAAACGAGCGATAGTGTTTCAATTAAACCAAATAGTCCCTGAAAAAGAACTAAAGGCGTGCATAAAAGCTTCTTTGACGTATCATAACGTAAAGAAATTATTAACATTAGGAATATTGTGAATCTAAAAATACCGCATTCGCATACGATAGAACTATTAAGTTTAAGCATAGCCCTGACTACTGTTTAATTTTACAGTGAAAAAACCATAGAAAAAGAACTTTATATCAAATTAGCTATATAATGTCGCATATCGCCTTGTTCTTTTTCCATCTAAATGCCTATTCATGTATCCCATAGCTAAGGCTATGCAGTAGCATCATGGTGTTCTTACATAAAAAAATAACAGTAGCTATTAATACGAATTTATATACCTAAATGGTATTAATTATTAGCCTGTAGTTATTCTTTTAAACAGTATTCCTGCTGATACAGGAACTTATACTCCAAAAAATCTTGCTTTGTCAACACCGTAATAATTAGGGTCTGCTGAAAAACTCAGGCAGCATTTCTGGTTAGAAATTGATATTTGAGTTGCCTTTGGTAATTTTTCTTTTCCCTT
>CANLMN010000016.1 GCA_947492105.1 uncultured Aquimarina sp.
GTTTTGTACTTGTTCTTTGATAGTCATCTTTTTGTTTTTTTGTTATTATGATACTGCAAAGATGGGACAGAATAGAAAGTATTTTGCTACAAAAAAAGGACTATGAATTGTACTTTTTAATTTGAATTCTGTAGGGTTTGTTTTGACTATTGTTTAATGAATCTTGAAGGGCGGTTGTAATTATTTGTATACGAGTATTGTAAGTGATCCTTCTGGCAGTATTTGTTTAGAGGCGTTGCTCAAAAACAGGAGACAAGGCAAAATAGAAAAAAAATAGCTCCAAATATCTTGAGATGATATTTCTCTCTAAACTTATGCTGCTTTTTTTCTTGTCAAATACCATAAAATCAAAACAGAGATGGCAGAACAAATAGAAAAACCAATAAATAGCGGAAGGACTGAAGTGGTAACAAATCGCCCAATAAATGTACTTATGGGTACAGCCATAAACGTAGAAATAAACCCAGTGATTGCTGCACCAATACCAGCAATATGACCTACAGGTTGCATGGCCAAAGCTCGTAGATTGCCGAATAAAAAACCTACCGCAAAGAACTGCAAGGTGAAAAATAGTAGTAAAATGATAATATTTGGATTTTCATTTCCATAAAAAAGAAAAACATAAACAATAGAAATGATACAATAGCTTATCAAAGAAAGGGAGGCTAATTTTTGCATTCCGAATTTGAGAACCAAAGTTCCGTTTAGGAAAATAGCAGCTCCAATAGCAATGGCAATTAATCCAAAAATGTAAGGAAACTCCTCTTTGAGTCCATATTGTTGTTCAAATATTTGCTGTGAGGTACTGAGGTAGACCAAAAATGACCCTGTAATACATCCAGAAATGATGGTGTAACCCATAGTCGTTTTGTAACGAATAACCTCCAAGAATCCTTTTTGTAGTACAGGAAAAGAAAAGGCATTGCGTTCCTGGATTTTTAGCGTTTCTCCTTGTCGCTGCCAAAACCAAAAGCAAATAAAAATGCTGAAGAGTAATTGGACATAAAAAATGGCTTGCCAATTATAATGATTGAGAATTGCTTTGCCCGTAAGTGGAGCTACAACAGGTATCAAAATGAATACTACAGTGACAAAAGACATAATCCGAGCCATATAATCTCCACTATAAGTATCTCTAATCATGGCAATGCTAATTGTTCTAGGGGCAGAGAGTCCAATACCTTGCAAAATTCTACCTATTATCATTACTGGAACACTGGTCGCAAAAATGCAAATGAGACTAGCTACTATAAAAATAGCAAATCCGATATACACAATTGGTTTACGACCCACACTATCCGACCAAGGGCCAAAGAATAAGGGGCCAATACCAATACCTAAGAACATCATCGTAACTAATAATTGATTATCTGCTGTTTCGGTGGTTCCGATAGTGGTTCCGATCAAATCCAATGCAGGCAAAATAGCGTCAAGTGCCAATGCTACAATGGACATAAGTGCTGCCATCATGGCTATAAATTCGATTTGTTGGAATCGTTCTTTTTGCATCAGACAAAAATACACATTCCCAATGGTTGTGGTATAAAAATTGAGGATGAGTATATTAAAAAATAATTGTATTTCTCATGCATAATTACTGGAAAATATAACAATGATTTTTTATGTAATGAACAATACTGAAATATAACTGTAATTCTGATTTCTTTTTTGTCCTAAGACAGAAAAGAAAAGAGTGATTGTATAGATGTAATTGAAAAAGACAAGAAGTAGTAAACCATAGTATAAACGATATTATTTGAATGTTGATAGTGTTTTGTTTTTGTTATCTTAAAGAATAAAAACAATGAGTACATATTTGTTTAGTATCATAGGGTGAGACAAAATATATTTTAAAAACAGAAAGGGATATGAAAGCAATTGGAGTAATGATCATAATTATCTTAATGATAAGTTGTAGTAGTTCAAGAAAAAGTGTAGTACCGAATGCAAGTAGTAGAGTGTTAGATGATATAGTAGCGCAAAAGGAATTTTTGGTAAGCTCAGATTGGGCATCTCCTATGGCCAGTTCAAGTCTACAGATGATCGCAAATAGCGGATTGTTGCCTCCAGGAAATAGTGCAAATATGATTAATTTGACAGGGAATTCGAATTATGTAAAAATGGTAGGAGATAGTATTTTTGGTTATTTACCGTATTATGGAGAGCGCAGAATGGCTGGTGCCTATGGAGGAACCGATACGGGGATTATTTTTGAGGGGATTCCAGAAGCACTTTCCATCAAAAAAGATACGATAAAACAACGACACCAAATTTATTTTGAGATCTCTGACAAAAATAATGCAACTGAAAGTTATCAAGTTAATTTGACCCTATATCCAAATCATAACAGCTCCATGAATGTAACGAGTTCTCATAGAGCACCAATAAGTTATGATGGTAAGGTAAAACGTGTACAAGAAAAAGAATAGATTCTTTAGGCTACTAAGGATTTTTATAATGACAACAAAATCAGGAGCCTATCTTGATTATTTGACACGTACGGTATCTGGTACCAAAATGGTATAATCTCCATTATTACGAATTACATCACGCACAATGCTACTACTTATAAATGAAGTTTGAGCAGAGGTTAATAAAAAAACTGTTTCTATTTTTGAGAGCGTTCTATTGGTATGTGCAATAGCTTTTTCAAACTCAAAATCAGCAGGGTTACGTAATCCTCTGAGTATAAAATTGGCTTCGATTTCTTTGCAAAAATCAACGGTGAGTCCTTGATAAGTGACTACCTTAACCTTGGGTTCGTTTTTGAAAGCTTTTTGGATGAATTGCTGACGTTCTTCTAATGAGAACATGTATTTTTTGGAAGCATTGATTCCTATAGCTACTACAACTTCATCAAAGAGGTTAATTGCTCGAGTAATGATGTCAGAATGACCTAAGGTTAATGGATCAAAAGATCCAGGGAAAATTGCTCTGCGCATGGTTGTGGTTGTTTTGATTTCTAAAGATAAAAATTAGTTATGAGTAATAGCAAGGGTTTAAACTCATTTATTTTTTGGGCCATCGCTGTGTACTCCAATCCAGTTGTTCTTTTTGGGTAAGAAAAGTCCAAGCCACGACTCTACTAGATTTGTTCCCAGTACCCATGGGGATAGTTTTGATTTGATTTACTCCAATAGACTTTAAGGATTTATAAATCCCTTTGAGATGCTCTTTTTTGGAGACAAGTGTAGAAAACCAATAACAGTTTTTAGAGAAATCGGCACTCTGTTTGATCATACGTCGAATAAAAGCATATTCTCCACCTTCACAGATTAACTCATTATGAACTCCTGCAAAATTAAGGGTAGGTGTTTTTTGTTCTTTTCCGGATAAATTTTTGATTTTTCTACGTGTTCCTTCTTCTGCAATGCTTTTTGTGGCATGAAAAGGAGGGTTGCAGATGGTTAGATCTATTTTTTCTTCTGGAGCTATAATCCCCTTGAAGAGTTGCTTGGAATTGGTTTGTAATCGGCAGCTGACCTTTGTTTTTAAAGCATCATTTTGGAGTGCAATTTGTTTTGCAGAAGCAATAGATTTTGAGTCAATATCCGTACCGATAAACCTCCATTGATATTGAGTAACACCAATTATGGGGTAGATACAGTTGGCTCCTACACCAATATCCAAACAGCTAATACGATCTCCTGTTGGTGGTATACCAGCATTGTGTTCTGCTAATAGATCGGCCATATGATGAATGTAATCTGCTCTACCTGGTATGGGTGGGCAGAGGTTTTTATCCGGAAATTCCCAGTATTGTATGTCGTAATAATGATAGAGTATTGCTTTGTTTAGCATTTTTACCGCAATGGGGTTCGTAAAGTCTACCGAATCATTACCATACTTATTAGTCGTTATATAATTAGCTAATTCCGGTAGTGCCTGTGTCAAGGCAGTCAAATCATAGCGCTCACGGTTTTTGTTCCGCGGATGTAATCGTGCTTTTTCTTGCTTTTTTTTGGGGGAACCCATGATAACTATTCTTTTTTATTTAGATCTAGCTCTGTAGACAATTTTCAATAACTGTAGTAAACAATTCTGTTAGCGATATTCCTGCTTTTTGCGCTTGTTGCGGTAGTATACTAGCTTCACTAAGACCTGGGTTGGTATTCATTTCTACAAAATGCGGTATACCGTTATGAAATATATATTCGCTTCGAGAAAAACCTTTCATTTTTAGTAATTCGTAGGTTTTTTGAGCAAGTTCTTCCACTGCTTTTTGTTGTTCGGGATCGAGACGTGCAGGGGTGATTTCTTCTGATTTCCCCAAATACTTTGCCTCGTAATCAAAGAATTCATTCTCCGTAACGATCTCTGTGATAGGAAGAACTTTTGTTTCTCCTTGGTATTGGATCACGCCTACAGATACTTCTGTACCGCTTAGAAAAGATTCAATGATAATCTCATCATCTTCCTTGAAAGCAACTTCGATGGCCGGAAGTATATCGGATTCGGTTTTGGCCTTGGAAACACCATAGCTACTACCGGATTTATTTGCTTTGACAAAACAAGGGAGGCCTACGGTAGCAATAATAGTTTTGACATCAATTTGATCTCCTTTGTTGAGAAAATAATTAGTTGCACAAGGAATCCCATAGGGTTTGAGTGCGCTGATACAATCACGTTTATTGAATGTTAATGCTGCTTGATAAAAATCACAAGAAGTTTGAGGAATTCCTACTAATTCAAAATAGGCCTGTATAAGCCCATCTTCGCCAGGAGTACCATGAATGGTGTTAAAAGCAGCATCAAAAAGAATCGTTTTGGTATGGAGATTTAAGGAAAAGTCTGCTTTGTTGATGGGATGTTTTTGTTCCTGGGAATCGAGATAATACCATTGGTCTTGAGTAATAATGATACGATAGGGTACAAATTTTTTGAGATCAAGATGTTTGTACACGACATTTCCGCTATTGATAGAAATATCAAATTCGCTAGAATATCCACCCATTAAGATCGCGATGTTTTTTTTCATAATGCTTTTTGCTTGATTCCATTTTAATGTTGAATCGCTATAAGTAAGTTTGTTGCGTTAGGGGGTGGCGCGACATCTTTTTTGTGCTTTGGTAAATGGCATAAAAAAATATAGCAGAACACCCGACCCTCAGAAGCCTATCAATAGGGAACTTCTGGGGGGAACGCCCATATTTTTATTCTTATAAGCATGAACAAAAATATCATTATTACTATAACTAAACTTAAAAATGTTCTGTTTTTATATCTTTGTTAAAAAAACCGGCATTATATGAGCCTTTTGAAATTCATTCTGAGTAAAACTTTTCTGATACAGATAGGTTTAGTAATCGTTGCTATTATTGTGTTATGTTTTTTGTCATTACAATGGCTCAATAGCTCAACAAATCATGATCAACGTATAGAAGTACCTGATTTATCCAAAATGTCTTTGGACCGTGTGCAGATGGCTCTGGAAGAACAAAATCTGAATTTTGAAGTGCAGGATTCGGCGAATTACAATCCAAAATACCCGAAATATTCTGTGATAGAACAGAATCCACCACCAGGAAATTTGGTAAAAGAAAAAAGAAAAATTTATCTTGTACTAAATCCGTCGGGATATAGAAAAGTTAAGGTGCCTAATGTAATACATACAACGAGGCGACAAGCACAACCTATTTTGCGAGCATTAGAGTTCAATATAGGAAGTATTACCTACAAGCCTAATATTGCAAGAGATATGGTTTTGGAGATGCGCTACAAAGGCAAAACACTCAAGCCAGGAACACACTTAATGAAAACGTCCAAGATCGATTTGGTTTTGGGAGATGGAACTCGATAGGCACAAAGGACAGCGACAATATATATGACCAAAATAGGAGATAGTATCGAAGATCAGCAAAATGATGACCTCTATGAGCATCATCGCTTTGTTGCTACCAAAGGACAAGAACCGCTACGAGTTGACAAATTTTTAATGAATTTTGTCGAAAATACTACTCGTAATAAGGTGCAACAAGCAGCAAAGGAGGGGAGTGTTTATGTAAATGATGTTGCTGTAAAATCCAATTATAAAGTCAAAGCAGGGGACGTGGTACGCGTATTATTTGCACACCCTCCCTATGAGTTTTTGTTAACTCCAGAAGATCTTCCTATAGATATTGTTTATGAGGATGATACACTTTTGGTAGTCAACAAAGCAGCGGGCATGGTAGTCCATCCTGGTCATGGGAACTATTCTGGGACGTTGATAAATGCTTTGATTTATCATTTTGAAAATTTGCCCAATAATAGTAGCAATCGCCCTGGGTTGGTACATCGTATTGATAAAGATACTAGCGGACTTTTGGTGATAGCCAAAACAGAAACTGCCATGGCGCATTTGTCCAAACAGTTTTTTAATAAAACGAGTGAGCGAGAATATGTGGCGTTAGTTTGGGGGCATATAGAGGATGATGAGGGGACGATAGAAGGGAATATAGGTCGACATCCCAAAAATAGATTGCAGAATACGGTATATATAGGAGATCAAGAAGAACTAGGGAAACCAGCAGTCACACACTTCAAGGTGTTAGAACGGTTGGGATATGTTACTTTGGTGTCATGTCGTTTGGAAACAGGAAGAACACATCAAATACGAGTGCATATGAAGCACATTGGTCATACCTTGTTTAATGATGAGCGTTACGGAGGGGACAAGATCTTGAAAGGAACTACATTTACTAAGTATAAACAATTTGTTGATAATTGTTTTAAAGTATTGCCCAGACAAGCATTGCATGCAAGAACACTTGGTTTTGTGCATCCAGTAACCAATGAGAAAATGCATTTTGAAACAGATATCCCTGAGGATATTATGGCTTGCGTAGCGCGATGGCGTAAGTATGCCAAGAATCAAGGAGATTCTGGGAGTGAGGACTGAAAAATGTGTGGACGACAGCCATACTATTTTTTTCAAAAATAGTATGGCAACCTCTTTACTACTGATAGTCATATGACGCTTTGATCAATGTCAAATTACAAACCTGTAATTATTTTTTAAATGGTATAATACCATTTTAGGTATATAAATTCGTTTTACCGACACTGTTCTTTTTTATATAAAAACACCGTGATTTTATTGTATAGCCTTAGCTATGGAATATAGGAACAAGGCATTTAGATGGAAAAAGAACAAGGAGATATGCGACATTATATAGCTAAATTTGCTACAAGATTGCCAGAAATGGATCTACACAAAAAGTGCGCTATACCTTTTGTATAACGCATTTTTTAGTTTTTAGGGATTTGGGAGGCAAAATTACTTGATCAAATACTAGCTGTTGTATCATTTTAGGCATATAATTTCATATTTCTGACACTATTATTTTTTTATATAAAAAATACTGTGATGCTATTGCATAGCCCTAGCTATCGAAAAGAACATGTCGATATGTGACATTATATAGCTAATTGGGTATTAGTCATTAATAAGGTGTTTTTTTGTCAAGTACTTTATTCTACAACTTCAATTTCGAATAATTTGTCCCAGTATTTTCCAGTCACAAATAACTGTTTTGTATCTGGCTTATATGCGATACCATTCAAAACATTGAGTTGTTCATGAGGAGTTACTTTTTCTCTCAATCCAGAAAGATTAATAACAGCTTCTAATGCACCATTTTTGGGATTGATAATCGCGATCCCATCTTTTTGCCAAGTATTGGCATAGATTTTTCCATCAACCCATTCTAATTCATTAAAACGTGTTTTGACACTTTTGTTGGTTGTTATCTGGATATAATCTTCTTCTGCAAGTGTTTTTGCGTTGAGACGCCATATTTTTTCGGTACCATCGCTTTTATAGATTTTGGTGCCGTCATTACATAATCCCCAGCCTTCTATACTCTTGCTATAATCAAATGTCCCCGTTTGTTTTAAGGATGCTAGATCATAGACAAAACCTTTGTTCCCTTGCCAGGTAAGTTGTAGAATTTGATTATTGATAATGGTTATTCCTTCTGCAAAAAATTGATCATCTACCGCAATTTTTTTTAAGACTTTTCCTGTTTTTAGAGCTACTTTTCGTAGAGAAGATTGTCCGTTTTGTCCAGTACTCTCATACAAGGTGTCTCCATGAAACTCTAACCCTTGGGTAAAGGCATTTTGATCATGAGGATATGTAGCAATAATTTTATAAGAATATAATTTTGGTGCCTTATTATTTAGAAAAGTAATTTTCTTGCTAACGATTTCTTTTTTACCGTCAAAATGAACAATTGCATTGAGCGTATGCGTTCCTAGCATCTCTGTGTCTATTTTTTCAGAATAGGTCAGTTCTTTTGATGATATGGGGTCGTTTTTGTCCAGATAGTAAGAAACAGATTCGATGGTCAGCTGTTCCTTATTCTCTATAGAGGCATTTACTGTGCTTCCTAAGGGAAATTTAGTTTTATTTTCAGTTATTTTTAGTTCAAAATGTTTTTTTTTCTTCTCAGAATTACTTCCACATCCTATGGTGAGAGTGCTTAAAAATATGATAGCGAAAGGCTTATAAAATTTCATGGTGTTTGTATAATTTTTTGGCAAGGTATTTAAAAAAAATTAATTGAATTGATTTTAAAAAAATGATTGTTTCTTATTTTAAAGATTGTATATTTGCACCGGCAAGTCCTACACAACTAGCTCCTATTGAATCCTCCAGGGCGGGAACGCAGCAAAGGTAGATGGTTGTAGCAGTGTGATGTAGGTAGCTTGCCTTTTTTTATGCCTTATAGCGAACAGATTTCTTCAAGGGTAAATACTACAATACAAAGCACATAGCATGAAACAAAAAGTTATCTTGATCACTGGTGGTTCTTCTGGTTTGGGAAAATCTATTGGAATATTTCTCAAGGACAAAGGGTATATTGTTTATGGGACTAGTAGAAACCCTGAACGTTATACAGATTTTAATAGCTTTGAACTTTTGCAACTTGATGTCGCTAATATTGATAGTGTTAATACTGCTATAACGTATATAGAACAGAAGCATGGTGCTATCGATATTCTTATCAATAATGCAGGTGCTGGTATTACAGGGCCTATAGAGGAAATTCCAGAAGAAGAGATTCTTAAAAATTTTACGACAAATTACTTTGGACCAATAAATGTAAGTAAAGCAGTTATTCCAGGAATGCGTAAGCAGGGGAGTGGTCTAATTATTAATGTCACTTCTATTGCAGGATACATGGGATTGCCTTATCGCGGAATCTATAGTGCGTCAAAAGCTGCATTAAGTATAACGACAGAAGCTTGGAGGATGGAGCTCAAAGATTTTGGAATTCAGATGACCAATGTGGCACCCGGTGATTTTGCTACGAATATTGCAGCAGGGCGGTATCATGCGCCTGTAGTCAAAGACTCTCCCTATGCTGCTCCGTATAGTAGAACATTAGAACAGATGGATGCACATGTAGATTCTGGAGAAGATCCATTATTGATGGCAAAAGCTATTTTTGAAGTGATCGAGACATCAAAACCAAAAGTAGATTATCGTATAGGTGCTTTTTTACAGAAGTTCTCAATTACATTAAAAAAAATACTTCCTAGTCGATTGTATGAAAAAATGTTACTAAATCATTATAAATTGTAGTAACCAGCGGGTCGTACGCACATTATTTTTTATCTTCGCAGCCGAAAACAAATGCATTTTGAAAATACTGCAATGTAGCATATTATTTTTTGAATACATTTTGGTAACAATTCACAAAATCTAAGTTTATTATGAAATTTTTTATTGACACAGCAAACCTTGATGATATCAAAGAAGCTCAAGATCTAGGAGTACTTGACGGTGTAACCACAAATCCATCATTGATGGCTAAAGAAGGGATTACCGGACAGGAGAATATTATCAATCATTACAAAAAGATTTGTGATATTGTAACAGGTGATGTAAGTGCTGAGGTTATTTCTACAGATTATGAAACTATAATTAAAGAAGGTGAGGCTTTGGCGAAGTTACACGAACAAATCGTTGTAAAAGTACCAATGATTAAAGATGGTGTAAAAGCGATTAAATATTTTAGTGACAAAGGAATCAGAACAAACTGTACACTTGTGTTTTCTGCAGGTCAAGCTCTTTTGGCAGCAAAGGCTGGGGCTACTTATGTTTCTCCATTTATTGGACGTTTGGATGATATTTCTACAGATGGACTTAATTTGATAGAAGAGATTAGATTGATCTATGATAATTATGGTTTCGAAACGCAAATTTTGGCAGCATCTGTACGTCATACAATGCATGTTTTACATTGTGCAAAAATTGGATCAGACGTGATGACAGGTCCGTTATCATCTATCGAAGGTTTACTGAAACACCCACTTACTGATAGTGGTTTGGCAAAGTTCCTTGAAGATTATAAAAAAGGGAATGGGTAAATAATAGGCTCTTGTACTATTTTAGGTATATAATTCGTATTCATGACACTGTTTTTGATACAATAACACCGTGATTCTAAAGTATAGCCTGTACTATGAAATATAGGAATAAGGCATTTAGATGAAAAAGATCAAGTCGGTGTGTGGTATTATTATATAGTTGATTTGGTGCTAACTAGAGATTATAGTATCAAAACGTCCATAATTCTCTCAAAGAATTATGGACGTTTTTTTGATATAAAATAGTTGTAATACCAGTTAAGATATAATTGTAGGCTAAAATAATTGAACTATTTTTCTCTAGTTTGAGCTATAAACTTCAAGCATAGCCATAGCTACGATTTAATTTTTTAGGGAAAAAAATAGTAGAAAAAGAACCGAATTATTAGCCTGTAATTATTTGTTTTATTGATACCAGAGCAAATAATGAGACTTGTTGTGCTACTAATGGTGTTTTTTTTGAAATAATAATGTAGAGATCTTTGTTTAAAAACAATAAAAACATGAGATGTGTCCGTAGGAAAACACTTAAACATAGCTTGTTTTGTGATTTAAGATTTGATTTTGATATAATTTACTTATTTTCAATAAATTAATTAAGGTCAAATAAAACATAAATTAATATGAAAAAGGTTTGGATGCTAGGATTTTAATACTAAATTTGTCACTTATAATTTATTTAATACATTACAATGAACAAAGGAACAGTAAAATTCTTCAACGACTCAAAAGGATTTGGATTTATTACAGAAGAAGAATCAAACAAAGAACATTTCGTACACATCTCGGGTCTAATTGACGAGGTACGTGAAGGTGATGTTGTAGAATTTGACCTACAAGAAGGAAGAAAAGGATTGAATGCGGTAAATGTCAAGGTAATTGACTAATTACAGTTTTATTTTTTGAAAAACTGAGCTCGTCAATTTTAGGCGGGCTTTTTTATTGCAGTATTTTAAAAATGATGAATGGTATGACTGATATGATGTTGTTTTGAATGTCAGTTTGTGGTACTAGGTAGAATAGAATTTTGTAGGAGCTATGGAGGTGTATGGATAAGCTAACTTGGGTGAAAAATACTTTTGAATAGTATTAAAATTAAATAAATACCATAAGGTGGCAATAGGTTTTCCAAAATATCATGCATCGGTAAATCTATTATAAATTAGGTTTTTACAAATTTTATCTTGATATTACTGTCAGAAGATGGTACGGATATTATAGATGCTAAACATTTATGTGTATCTTCGGCGGATATTAATCGCAGAGTGCTGCTGACATGCGGCATATAATATAGGTGTTTTGATACACCAAATGAATAGTAAAATTACAAAATTATATAAAGTAAGTAGGCCTATGGATATTCTAGAAAAGGCTCTGGAATTTGAACAACGTAAAACATCGTTCAAAACAACAAATGAACGGATTATAGCCACCAGAGAAGCAAAAGAATTAATTTTGAGTCTCAATGAGATTTACAAAAAGGATAAAGATGTAGAAGTGATGGATTTGATGAAGCGTCTTACAGCAATCAAGCAAAAAATCGAGAAACGTCTTAAAGGAAGACAGACGACATAACCATAACAACGAGTTTTATCCAAATAGAGCATTATGCGCTTCTAGCAATGTAGGAAAGCTGTAGGCGCAGCCAGCAGCTTTTAGTACATGTTCTTGATGTTGTGTTTGAATACCAACAGGGATCATTCCTGCTTTTTTTACAGCTGTTATCCCAGTAATACTGTCTTCAAATACGATTATAGTACCAAAATCACTTTCAGAAATCCCCAATGCACTTGCAAGCATTTGATAGGGCTCAGGATTTGGTTTCGGTAATTTGTAGTCCTCTACACCAAAAAATATCGAAAAGTCTAATCCCAATTGTTGAATACTATTGGCAATGAATTTTTTGGTGGCGTTACTAGCGATGCCATAAGGTATTGATTGTTCTTGTAAAGAACAAGTTAATTCATTGACACCTGGTAACAATTTGGGAGGTGTCGTACTGGTATGTAATAAAGTAGCCTTGGTGTCAAAAAGTAAAGGTGCTTTTTCTTTTTTTCCAATAGCATCACAAAAATAAGCTGCAATTTCCATAGGAGATTTGCCAGCATGTGTTTTTTTGGGAAATGGAAGGATTTCTTCTTGGAACAGCTCAAAAAATGCCCGTTTCCAAGCTCCGTAGTGTGCTTCAAAACTATCTACGACAACACCGTCAAAATCGAATAAAAAAGCTTTTGGTTGTTGTATCATCCTTCGTTAAAGAGTTTAGTTAGATAATTGTTTAAAAATTTGTTTGTAGGATCCATTTTCTGACGCAAATTTTTGAAGTCATTCCATTTGGGATAAAGCTTATTCATTTCTTGATCTTTTGCTTTAAAACGTTTGGCCCAATGTGGTCTGCCACCGTATTTGAGGAATATGCGTTCAATCGTATGAAAGGCCTCGTAACTATCTGCTGTAGCAGCATTTCTGGACACACACCCCATGGTTACTGTATCTTGCCCATATGCATAGCTTAACCACGAGTTGTCTTTATAAATAAAACGAATATCCATAGGAATATGAATAAACGCATTATTGTTCCAGCTGTTAATTTCTTTTTTTAATTCCTCAAAGACTTGAGGGAATTTATCTAATGCAATGGTCCACTCAGCAAGTTCTAGGGTAGAACCTCTTGATTTGGTTACGGTAGCTTGATATAGATTTCCTTTGTGTTCTTTTTTACTTCTAAAAAATGCCTGATACAAGATATTATTCGCCAAATAGGTAATCCAAGGTAATCGATGGCTGTATTTATAGAGTATTTTTGAGGCAGTTCTACGGTGTTTGAGATATTTGGGACCCAAATTTTCATTGATAGGAGTATTTTCAGATATTTTTTTACCCTTAATAACATATCCCATCCCCGTATGAGGTAACCATAAAATACGCAGAAAATCATAGTGTTTCAAATCTTTTTTGATGCTCGATAACCAAACATGATCTTTTTCTGGAGCTTCTTTCAGGTGTAAGGTGTAGGCTTCTTCACATTGTATGGTGACTACAGAAATGATACCTAATACACCAATAGATACTCGTAAAGCATCTAATAATTCAGAGCCTTCTTGAACTACAGTGATTTGACCATCAGCTGTTACAAGTCGACATGCTGTTACATAATCAGCAAGTATTTTTCCAGATGTACCGTGTGTTCCTGTAGCCAGTGCGCCTCCTAGTGTTACGGTATTGATATCTGGTAAACAGGGGATACACCAACCTTTTTCTTCTATAGCTTCTAGGAGATCTTTGAGCTTGATCCCAGCTTGTACGGTAATCTGGCGTTTGTGATCTTCATAGTTTAGAATTTTATTATATTGATTAAGATCGATGAGCGTTGATACTCCGGCACAGATATCCGCAGAGGATTGCTTATTGCCATAGAAACGAACTTTATCCGAATCTTTAACGACTCTTTGTAGTTCTTCTTCTGTAGTGACAATGGTTAGGTTCTTGTACGGATGTTGGATGTTTCCATTCCAGCTAGTCCAAACGGTTTCTTTTTCTTCTAACATGTATGTTATAAAACATTTTTTTATATTCATTAGCCTAAAAAACAATTACCGCAAGGGAGATAATTCTCCTCTTATTTAAGTCAAAAAATGGCGCATTTTCTATGGACGACTTATATCAATTCAGTAAAACTAAAATTGATTGTAGCTGTTATTTAGTAATACAAATTTACGTATGATTTTTGTAAAGTTGTTGTCATCGATCATTTTGTTAAGCAAAAAATAACATTAGCAGTATTTGGTGCTTTAAATGCCATTGTGGTAGCAAACAGGGCTAAAAAATAACATATTGATAAGCAGAATGATATTAATGAATAATTATCAATGGTGGTTGCTCTGTATAAATCTTGATATCATAGGTAATACCAATATCAAAAAATAAGTCGTAGGGTTTGCTTGTTTTTTGATGTTGGTATTACAAGTAAGAAGCACAGAGGACTAACGAACCCAAATCCTACTGGCTATAATGGTCTTATCGTTTGAAAACATCATTTTTCTTTTTTGGAATAGTATTAGTTTATGTTGTTTTTTGAGTTATCCGAGCGGTAACCTGTATCTCTATTTTCATTTTGGGATCAGCTAGTCCAGCAGAGAACATAGTGGCTGCAGGTCTTATATCTCCAAAATACGTTCGTAAAACAGGCCAACATTTTTCGAACTCCGTTGCATCAGGAAGAATATATGTGACTCGTACAACATCACGCATTTGGGCATGAGCCTGCCTAAGTGCCGAAGCGATATTTTCTAAACATTGTTTTGTTTGCTGGACAATATCATCATCGATAGTCATTGTTTCATAATGATAACCAGTAGTTCCTGAAACAAATACCCAATCACCATCAACAACGGCTCTAGAATATCCTATGTGCTTTTCAAATTCTGAATTCGAACTGATTAGTTTTTTAGTCATTTTGCAGAAAATTTGGGTTTGTTATTAAAGAATTTGTATTGTTTTTTGCGAAATAGAAAAGATGAAGACAAGGGTTAGCATATCTTTGATTTACGCTTCAAGTATCTTTGATCACTATTTACAATAACTTCTTTTAGTGATTGTTCTTTTTCTTTATGAATTAAATAATGTTGATCTTGATGATAGGTGTAGATAAATTCCTTTGCTATAAACTTATAGGAATTCCATTCTTTTTTTATCTTTTTATCGTGATTAAAAATAGACCATTTTTGAAATTCGTTGGATTTGAAAAAATGAAATACGTTTTTTTCTAAATCTAAATGATTTCTCTTCAATCCATGAATTAATCGCATCGATACCGTTTGCCATTTCAAAGCAAAATTGAGCCACCAAAAATAGTCATAGAGATTATAGATCTTTATAGGAGATTTTTGAATCAATGGGTCCAAATACGCTATAATCTTAGTAGTATACTTGTCAGTTCCCAATTTTCTTGAAATGATAAAATCTAGTATTTGTTCATACGAATCATAGGCATCGCCAGTGATGATAGGATATTTTAACTTATCACTACCAAATAATTGATCACCGTGCTCTCCTGTAATAATAATATCATCAGCTTTTATAGAATCATAAATCGTTGATTCAATTAACTGATACTTTAAAGAATTCTTGATGATATCATTAAAAAAAGTAGGATACTCATCAATAGATTCTCTAGACAAGATCAAGGTTAATCTATGTAATTGATCTGTGTGTTCAAGAATTTTGAGTAGCGCAACCAAAGCAACTGTGGAGTCAATTCCTCCAGACCACAAAATTTTGATTTGACCTTTTGTTTTATGTACTATTTGGCGTGCTCTAGACAAACAAACATCATGAAAAGTAGTATCAAAATAAGTTTCTTCAGGAATCGAGTCTATAATTCCAAAATCAATACCCGAATCCAAAGTACCGGTTCTATCAATAAGAGTAGCACCAAAGAATGTACAGCTTTTGATATATATGGGATGGACTCCTCTTTTTATCCATTGATTTCTAAAAAGTTGTTTTTTTGATAGATAGTAAGTTTGTTGTTTATAATTTGATAAAAACATCACGGGGTTGATTTTTACATATTTCTAAATAAGTATGCAACTTGTCTTCTAATTGATCTATTTTGAAATCAGAAATAGTGCTTGTAAATAATCCAGAAAAGTTCACCATTGTATTCTTTTTTGTGATTCGGAGCAATGGAAAGCGTTTTTTGAAAATCCAAAAACCACTGCTAACAGCTTCTATTATCCATATATTCTTTGCTTTTTTTATTCTATAAGTTACAGTATATTTTCTAATTTCTGAACCATGCTCGTAATTCACCCTTCTTTCTCTAATCAAAAAATCTCTTCTATCATTTTTGCACATTTCATTAAGTTTTAGCAGAAATTCTTGAGTAATTTTATCCATTTTTGAGTTATTAATCATAGTATTACCGTTCCGTTAAACATTGGGTGATTTTTTTCTTGAATGCCGACAGAAGAGAATATGTGTATCGGTAATGCAATCAAATAATCACCAGTATCGGTTTCAAAATGATGTGGACACATAGGTTCCAAGATACAAACTGTCCCCGGATTTAGTGTTGTTTCTATATTTTTATCCTCCATACCTACAATGCTTTTTCCTATTCCTTTTTGAATAAGTACGACCCGAAAAGTAGAATGTATATGGTGTTCTTGCTCCTTGCTAAATGGAGGCATTTTTAGATATTGTAGAGTGGGATCACCAAGACGAAGTGGTGGGAAAACTTGTTTTGTTGAGCATCCATTTACATATGGTAAGGTGGTTACCCCGTTTAATGAAGCGGTTGCATCTGGATGCATATAACCTCGAATAACAGTGGCTAGGTGTTTTGTTGAAACGATACAAGGTCCTTTTTTAACACAAGCATTTTGGAGCGCATCATCAAAGTAATAAATACTATCACCAAGTGCTACCTCGACGGTATGATTACCTATATATGCGCGAAAATAATATAATTGTTCACTATCTGTTTCAAAAATATGAGAATCTTGTGTATGAAAGTAATGAGCTCCATATAAATTAGTATTCATTTTCTATTCGTGTAAAATGGTGATATTCTTTTTTGTTGTTTGTTTTTGTTCGGGGTAGTGGATAGAGTAAAATTCCCAATGGGATTGGTGCAAAAAGACGGATAGGTAATTTGGGACAATGTCATAAAAGTAGACTGGTTTGGTGATAAAGATAATTAAACTTTGAATTTAGTAAGAAAAAAATCTAAAAATGATTATGCCAAATCTTTTGATAAAAAGATTTGGCATAATACCGTTTGTTGTTAGAATTTACCGGAAAGAAAAATTAAGATTTTTTTGTTTCAGCTTCAGCAGAAACATCAAGCATAGCCGTAGTTGTGGTTTATTTTATTCTGAAGTTGAGGCGAAAAAATCTTAATTTTATCCCAGAAAATTCAAAGGATAAATGGTATAATCAAGGCCGTAGTCTGTTTTTTATCCAAAATAGTAACAAAAAGAGACGGATGTTTTATGATAAGTTCCAAGAGATGCTGTGTCAATAACACGAACACGAACAGGAACACTTGATTAATGTGCATATCGCTGTGGCCCTCCACGTCGTATTTCTTCATTGGCATAGGATTCATATTTCTTGAAATTCTCCCGGAAAGCATTTGTAAGTTTAAATGCCGCTTTGTAATAAGCTTCGTCATTATCCCATGTTGCTCTTGGGCTTAGTACAGCAGTAGGTACGCCAGGACAAGTTCTGGGTTGCGCTGTTCCAAATACAGAGTGGATATGATAGTCATCGTAATTATACAACCCTAGTTTTCCTTGGAGTACAGCATTGATCATTGCCCTAGTATAGCGTAGTTTGATTCGTTTACCTACACCATATGCACCACCAGTCCATCCTGTATTGACCAACCATACATTTACTTTATCTTCTTTCATTTTTTGACTTAGCATTTCTGCATATTTTGTTGGATGTAACGGCATAAAAGGAGCACCAAAACATGCAGAGAAAGAGGGGATGGGTTCTTTAACTCCTGCTTCGGTACCAGCTACTTTGGCAGTATAGCCAGATATAAAATGATATGCAGCTTGATTAGGTGTAAGTTTAGATATAGGTGGCATAACTCCAAAAGCATCTGCTGTAAGAAAGAAAATATTTTTGGGATTTTTTCCAATAGAGGGTTGTTGTATATTTTGTATAAAATCAATAGGATAGCTTACTCTGGTATTTTGGGTGATTGAAGTATTCTCAAATGCTACAGTATTATCCGTATTGAGGATAACATTTTCTAATAGGGCACCTTCTTTTATAGCTCCAAAGATTTCTGGTTCATTTTCTGCGGAGAGATTAATTACTTTTGCATAACATCCTCCTTCAAAATTGAAAACGGTTTGCTCATTGGTCCACCCATGCTCATCATCTCCTATGAGTTTTCGATTAGGATCTGCGGATAGTGTTGTTTTGCCTGTACCAGATAGTCCAAAAAATATAGCAGTATCTCCTTCTTTGCCTACATTGGCAGAACAGTGCATGGGGAGCGTTTTTTTGTACATAGGAAGGATAAAATTCAGAGCAGAAAAAATTCCCTTTTTTATTTCTCCCGTATAGCCAGTACCTCCAATTAAGATCATTTTTTTGGTAAAATTGAGAATCGCAAAATTATGTTGTCTCGTTCCATCTGTAGCAGCATCTGCCATAAAGGTAGGGATGTTAATAATAGTCCACTCTGGTGTAAAATCAGCAAGTTCTTTTGACGTAGGTCGCAAAAACATGTTGTAAGCGAACATATTGGACCAAGGTTTTTCATTAATAACACGAATATTCATGCGATATTCTGGAGCTGCACAAGCATAACAATCTCTAACAAATACATTCTTTTTGTGGAGATAGGTAATCATTTTGTCATATAATTGATCAAATTTCTTTGTGTCAAAAGGCTTGTTTATGGTACTCCACCATACGTGTTCTTTTGTAATTGTATCTTTTACGATAAAACGATCCATAGGAGATCTACCAGTGAATTCTCCTGTATTTACAGCCAAAGTGCTCGAAGCGGTTAGTTTCCCCTCTCCACTTTCTAATGTTAATGCCTGTAGAGCAGATGGAGATAGTTGGTAATGAATTTTACTTTGATTAATTCCGTAGGCTGATAAGTTAATTGATGGTTTTATAGAAGTTTCTGAACTCATTGTTATATGGTGTTGATTTATAGAAACTAAAGTAAAAACTTTGAATTGAATAGGAGTACTATTTTTTATTAAATCAGCATTGTTTTGTAAGGTTTTACCACATTTTTTTTACGAATACGCAATGTTTTTTCGATTTATGTTAAAAAATAGGTCTGTAAAGTCAAAACCCTTCATCTTTATAATAATGTAAAAGCAAAAAGTATGGAACGCTACTTAACTTTTTATGGAAGGTGACAAAAATCATCTTTTCCTTTTTTGTTATCCCATAATTTTGAAGTATAAATTAAAATACTTTAATACTATGGATACATTATATACACGAATCAATCAAGACTGGAATGAAAATTTTATTGGGTATTCTGCACTAGCAATTATTTTATCCACCTGCGTAGGGTCGATAGCAATCTACACTACTATGCTGCAAGGGAATGACTTTGCGCAAATGGCCAAGGTGTTTTTTGTAGTAGCTGCATGTAGCGCTCATAATGCATCAATTCTTACCGTACAAAAACCTAGTCTGGTGCTGAGGCTTTTGATCATAAGCTTGGTAGTTAGTGTGATTACAATATTTTCAAGTCTAGTTTTTTAATTCTATTTTTTATGGGTACTCTTATTTCAAAATACAATGTGACAGGACCACGATATACTAGTTATCCTACGGTTCCTTACTGGGATCAAGATACCTTTTCATTACGAGCTTGGAAAAAAACCTTACAAGAACACTTTCGCGTAAGCAATATCAAAGAGGGTATAAGTGTGTATATACATTTACCTTTTTGTGAACAAATGTGTACCTTTTGTGGTTGTAACAAACGGATTACCAAAAATCATGATGTAGAGGTGCCTTATATAAAATCAGTAATCAAAGAATTCCTTATGTATCAGGAGTTGTTTGACGAGCGACCTATTATCAAACAGTTGCATTTGGGAGGAGGTACTCCAACTTTTTTTTCTACCAAGAATTTAGAACGATTACTGGATGGTATTTTTGCTATTGGACGTTGCGCAGAGAATTGTGAATTAAGTTTTGAAGGTCACCCTAATAACACAACAAAGGAACACCTAAGGGGTTTGGCAAAACATGGTTTTGATCGAGTCTGTTACGGCGTACAAGATTATAATGCAACGGTACAAAAAGCAATTAATCGCATACAGCCTTTTGAACATGTACAAAGAGTAACATTAGAGGCTAGAGAAGAGGGCTTTAATTCTGTGGGGCATGATATTATTTATGGATTACCATTTCAGACGCAGAGCGATATTATCGCTACACTACAAAAGACAATTAGATTACGTCCTGATCGTATAGCGTTTTATAGTTATGCACATGTGCCTTGGATCAAAGGAAATGGTCAACGCGGATTCAAGGTAGAAAATTTACCTAGCGCAGAACAAAAACGTCTACAATACGAAACGGGCAAAAATATGCTCACAGAAGCTGGATATGTGGAAATAGGGATGGATCATTTTGCATTAAAAACAGATGGATTGTATAAAGCGTTGAAAAAAGGTAGTGTTCATCGTAATTTTATGGGATACAATGCTAGTAAGACGCCAATAATGATAGGACTAGGTGTTTCTGCAATAAGTGATAGTTGGTATAGCTTTGCGCAAAATGTAAAGAGTCTAGAAGCGTATCAGCAGCTGGTAGAAGAGGGCATCTTGCCTGTATTTCGTGGGCATATTCTAACATCCGAAGATTTGCAAATACGAACGCATATTCTCAATTTGATGTGCAAATTTGAGACCTCTTGGGATGATTCCTCGTTATTTTTTTCGGAACTACCCAAGGTGTTGCAGGCATTACAAGAACTCGAAAAAGATGGACTCATAGAGATCCATGCCAAAAAAATTATAGTGACACCAAAAGGACGCCCGTTTGTGCGCAATATATGCTTGCCTTTTGATTTACGATTGCAGCGAAAAAAACCAGAAACACCACTTTTTTCGATGACAGTCTAATGCCAGCTAAAATGTAATTGTAGGTCAAGATAATTAAACTATTTTTTGCTAGTTGGAACTATAAAATCACAGTATATCCGTGGCTACGGTTTAATTTTACAGTAAAAAAAAGTAGAAATAGAAACTCATTAGTAGCCTGTAATTATTTTTTAAATGGTCTAATAGTTATCTATGAAGGGATAACATTTTTTTCGCTAGGAGGTTAACATTATTGCGTAGATAATTGTTTTCTAATTCTACTCAAAGACTGTGGCGTAATACCAAGATAACTAGCAATGTGTTTCAAGGGGTATTTTTGAAAAAAATCAGGATGATTTTCAATAAGATTGATGTATCGTTCTTTTGGAGATTGAAATAATAACTGTTCAGTTCTACGCTTGCTATTGAGGAAAATATTTTCGCTGATAATTCGCCCAAACTTATTCCAATAGAACGAAGTTTCATATAAAGACATTAACCCTTGGTGATCTAGTAATATTGCTTCGCCGCTGGTAAGTGATTGAATTGATAATTTGGCGGGTTGTTGGCTGATAAAACTCTCGTAATCGGTAATAAATTCATTTTCTGACCTTAGCAAAAGATTAGTTTCAATAAGCTTGTCATCTGTATGGAAAGAGCGCATTGAACCGGATGAAATAAATGCAATAAAATTACAGATCCCAGGAGGAGCGAGTAATTGTTGATCTTCTCCAAATGGTACAATTGATAAATAAGGTTTCATAACTTCCCAATCATTCTTTTGCATAGGAAGAATTTGATTCAATATATAATGTAGTGTTTCGATTTTCTTAGGTAAAAGGTTCGCTGTTAAATGTACTAAATAGAGTGATTATGAATTCTAAACCCCCAAGCATACACTGTTTGGGGATTTTAATCGAATATCTAAAGTAAATAATTAATATAGAAAGCGCAAATGTGTGTTGCGAATGTTACGTTATAGCGCTATGTTTATATCAAACATTGATCCAAAAAGCAATAGTAAACGAAAGTACGGAAACTATAATTCCAGTCATAAAAATAGCATATGTAAGTCGCAAAAGTTTGTACTTACGATGTAATACTTTTCCTAAAAAATAAAGATCTTTGATCATAGAATCATATAAATAATCTTTGTCTTTCATCACCTCTCGGATTCCCCATGTGTATTCTTCTAATGGCATTTTATGAAAATTCCCAAAAAAGAGTAAATTAACTTTTTTGTTTTTGATTTCTTGTCTAGTAAATTCACCACCTGTTACATTAGGACGAGTAGAGAGAATGGCAAAGATGATAGAAATCACACTCATTACAATAAATATAGCAGATGGAACTATCAAATATTCGTTAGAGGGATTATCGAGTTTTGGGATTAAGTTGGCTAGTGCTAATGAAAGTATAATAGCATTGACAGATAATAAGATGTTGGCTTTTGTATCTGCGATAGCACTTAGTTCCATATGATTTTTGAGGGTTACTCGAAACATGGTTTCTATACCTCGTTCAGGCGTTGCGGCCTTTTCTTGTTTTAGTTTTAGTTGTTTATTTTGTTTTTTCTCCTTTTTACGTTCGGTTTTGGATTTTTTCTGTTTTTTTAGGAGCTGAATCAGGTTTTTATCTTTTCCAATTTGCCAGTTTTCGATGGCATAGGGGGTGTGATATTGATGTTTTTTGGTAAATAGATCAATATTTTCTTGTAGCCACTCTGATTCTGTATATGTCTTATTCTGTAGTAATTCCCACTCTTTTCGTAATAACTCGCTAATAGTATCGTAATTTTTGCTAGAGAAATGCGCGCAATCAGCATCGCAAATCATTTGTTCTAGTAGCGTTTGAGGTTGTACATCTATAGTGGTTACATGGATTAACTGTGTTACTTGCTCGATGAGTTTGGGAGTTGCATTTTCTATTTTTAGAAAAGTTGTAGCAAGGGCTATACTATGTTTTTCATGTTCATCAGAACTTATAGTATATCCAATATCATGAAACCATGCAGCTAGTAACAGTGCTTCTGCTTCGGCCTCTGTTACCGTAATACTTTTCAGCATTTCTTTAGCTTTTTCGACTACTCGAATAGTATGGTGATAGCTATGGTATAAAAACTTTGGTGAAAGTTTTTTGTTTAATAACTGTTTTACGTAATTTTCTGTCTTTTGAACAAGTTTTGTCATGGATATCGCCTAATTTTGTGCCCAAAGCATCATTGTGATTACTAATTTACTATAAAACTTAACGTTTTTTAATGTCAAACAAAAAACAACGTATCATTTTCCAGGTTCTTTCGATCTTCTTTGTGGGATGTGCTACTTACTCCCCGCAATATAAAGTCGAAAACACTGTACAAACCTATCCTAATAATAAAACAATCTCACATAGCTTTTATTTAGTGGGAGATGCAGGGTATTCGACTCCAGAAAAAAACTCACCAGTTCTAGAGTATTTACATAAAGAATTAGAAGATAAAACAGGGAGTCTGTTATTTTTAGGCGATAATGTTTATCCAGCGGGTTTACCCAAAAAAAAACATGTACATCGCAAACAGGCAGAAAATAGACTAGATCATCAAATAGCAGTAGCAAAAAACTTCAAAGGGAATCCTATTTTTATACCAGGGAATCACGACTGGTATGCTGATGGTGTGGCCGGTGTCAAACGAGAACAAAAATATATAGAGAAGGCTTTAAATAGTAAGAAAGTTTTTTTTCCTCAGAATGGTTGTCCTTTACAAAAAATTAAAATTTCTGATAATATTGTAGTAATTGCTATAGATACGGAGTGGTATTTGGCGAATTGGGACAAAAATCCTACGATGAATGATGATTGCGAGATCAAAGATCGAACTAAATTTTTTGAAGAATTAGAGGGGTTAATCAAAAAAAATGCCAATAAGACAACTTTGATAGCAATGCATCACCCTATGTTTAGTTATGGAATACATGGGGGGCAGTATGCTGCAAAACAGTATTTTTTTCCAACACATGGCAATGTGCCAATACCGGTACTCTCTGGTTTGGTTAATGTCGTGAGAAAAACAGGGGGAATTAGTACGACAGATCTCAATAATGCTCGATATAGAGCTTTGCGCAAACGGATTGTTACTTTGGCTCAATTTTCAGAAAACGTTATTTTTGCATCTGGTCATGAACATTCATTACAATATATAGTAGAGGAGAATACTCCGCAGATAGTCAGTGGATCGGGAGCAATCGAAAGCGCGGCAAGATGTATGAATGGAAGTGCATTCAGTTATGGAGGTTTTGGTTATGCCAAACTAGATGTCTTTGATGATGGTTCTTCGTGGGTACAGTTTTTTGGGATCGTTGATGGAATGGCTAAAAAACTTTTTGAGACAGAGGTACTCAAAGCAAAAAGTAAAGCGGTTATACAAGAATACCCAGAGACATTCCCTGAAAGAAAAAAAGACGCCATTTACCGCCAAGAAGAGATTACAAAAAGCCGTTTTTTTAAAAAAATATGGGGAGAACGTTATCGCAATTATTACGGGATAGATGTCGAAGTGCCTACAGTCAAGTTGGATACATTATTTGGGGGTGTAACTCCCGTACGAAAAGGAGGAGGTCATCAGTCAAAATCACTACGATTAGAGACACAAGACGGGACGCAATATGTGATGCGAGCTATGCGCAAAAGTGCAGAAATATATTTACAAGCATTGGCTTTTCAAGAAGAGTATATTGAAGGTGAATTTGAAAATACACATACAGAAAAATTATTATTAGATGTCTATACTGGAGCACATCCGTATGCCCCTTTTACTGTGGGGACATTATCAGACGCTATAGGAGTTTATCATACGAATCCTAAATTGTATTATGTTCCGAAGCAAGCTGGATTAGGGATGTATAATAGTGATTTTGGAGATGAATTGTATTTAGTAGAGGAGCGCGCATCTTCGGGACATGGTGATCTGGAAAGTTTTGGTTTTCATAATAAGGTTATCAGTACGGATGATTTGTTGGCAAAGCTTAGAAAAGGAGATAAACATAAGGTTGATCAAGCGGCTTATATCCGTGCACGTCTCTTGGATATGCTTATTGGGGATTGGGATAGACACGTAGATCAGTGGCGCTGGACTGTCGAGAAAAAAGAAGGATATACACTATACAAACCTATTCCTAGAGATCGGGATCAAGTGTTTTCTAAGATGGGGGACGGAGCATTATTGAATTTGGCTACCAAGATTGTAGTACCCTTGCAATTACTAGAAGGTTTTGATCATGAAATAAGGAATGTTAGAGGGTTTAATGCTTCTCCATATTCCTTGGATATGACTTTGGTTAATGAGACTTCCAAATCCATATGGGAACAACAAGCGTCTTATATTCAGGAACATATTACGGACAAGGTTATAGATGATGCCTTAGCCTTTTTTCCCAAAGAATTGCAAGATGAGACAGTATCTATTATCAAGCACAAATTGCAAAGTAGGAGAGCTGAATTGAACCAAACTGCAATGACCTATTTCGAAATTCTTAATAAATTAACTATTGTAAGAGGAACGGATAAGGATGATTGGTTTGAGATAAAAATATTAGATAAGGATCGGATTGAAGTTACGGTATATCGAATCAAAAAAGGAAAAAAAACCAGCAAGTTTTATCATAAAATTATAACCAAAGAGGATACACGCGAAATTCGGATTTACGGATTGGATGATACGGATCGTTTTGAAGTGTTAGGAACTGGACGTAGTCCTATAAAACTTCGTTTGATAGGAGGTCAAAATAACGATGTTTATGACACCAATGGAGTTAGGAATGTCCATATTTACGATGCCAAAACAAAGAAAAACACCGTAGAAAATGCAAAAAGTGCACGTCTACATCTGACCAATCGATATGACTTAGGGGTATACAATCCAACAAAATTAAAGAAAAATACCAATCAGTTTGTTCCCTTAGTGGGATTTAATCCTGATGATGGCATCAATCTCGGTTTCTCTAATACTTATACCGCAAATGGGTTTAATCAAAACCCATTTACGAAGCAACATCAGCTCAAGGGGGCGTATTACTTTGCAACAAATGGATTTGATGTACAGTATAATGGAGAGTTTGCAAATATATTTGGAAATTTCAATCTAGGGATCGAAGGACACATAACAAGCCCAAATTATAGTAGAAACTTTTTTGGTTTCGGAAATGCTTCAGAAAATAATGACCAAGAAAAAGGTTTTGATTTTAATCGAGTCAAACTAAGTATCATAAAAATAGCACCATCACTCATTTGGCGTGGACAATTAGGAGGTTTCTTCAAAGCAAAACTATCCTATGAGGAGGTTGAAGTAGAAGAAACAGCAGGACGTTTTATCAATGAATTTTTGCAAACCACACAAGAAATAGATAAAGGTTTTATCGGTGTGGATGCTTTGTATGAGTACAAAAATCAGGATAGTGAGGCATTTCCAACGTTGGGGATGTTATTTTCTATCCAGTCAGGTTACAAAATCAATCCAGAGATGCAAGAACAGCGTTTTGGATACCTGATCCCAACATTGGGATTTGATTATAAACTAATCTCTAGCGGAAAATTAGTATTGGCAACCAAGTGGAAAGCACATTGGAATTTTGGCGATGGTTTTCAGTTTTTTCAGGCAGCAAGTTTGGGCGCTACAGATGGCTTACGAGGCTATAGAAATCAGCGATTCACAGGAGCATCAGCCTTTTATCAAAGTACAGATCTTCGTTGGAACATAACAAAAGTAAAAACTAGTTTTTTACCCATCTATATGGGAGTGTACGGAGGTTTTGATTATGGTAGAGTATGGGCCGATCATGATCTTTCTAATCGTTGGAATACTTCTTCTGGAGGAGGAATCTTTTTTAATGGTGCAAATATTCTCACCGCAAGAATGGCTTTATTTGCATCGGATGAGGGAGCGCGATTTTCTTTTGGTGTAGGTTTTGGTTTTTAATGCAGCATCAAAAAAATAGGGTTACATGTGTAAATGTACCTGCTTGAGAGTAGAAATATAAAGACATAGGATAAGGAATAAATTATTTTTTTGCAGTTCATTACTCAACGTTGAGAGGAGTTGAACATTAGTTACCCAAAGTTAAGTGTTGGTTTTATTGAATTTCTAGAAATTTGTTTAAACAAAAATGAAATCAATGAAAAGTATCACATTTGAAAGAATAGCGGGAATAACGATGTTAATTACAGGAGTAGGGCATACGAGTACTCATTTTATACTACAAACAGTAGAGCATCCCCACCCAGAATTAGAATTGGCAATGTCCAAAGCACTATTAAAAATTGGATCGGAGATTTCGGTTCTTGATTTTCATAATGGATTTAGTCTAGCTATGGGAACCTTATTATTAGCTTTTGGATTGCATATTTTGCGAAACAGCGATAAAGTTGGATTGTGGATTAATAGTTTGATAGCTGGTTTGATGGTTGGTATATCATTACTTTATTTTCCTGTTTTTGTCGTTATATTAACTTCAATTTCTTTGGTAACACTCTTAATTAGTTTATATATATATGACAATTGATATCATAGGAGCAGGAATAGGAGGGCTTACAACGGCTATTGCATTAGAGCAAAAAGGTTTTAGAGTAAGGATATTTGAACAAGCGGCGACTATACAGGCTGTTGGTGCAGGTATTATTTTGGCAAACAATGCCATGCAGGTATACGAAAAGTTAGGGCTTAAAGCAATAATTGAACAAAATGGAAATGCAATTTCTTCATTGAATATTACAACATCTAGCCTAAAAGTATTGTCTAGGGCCGATTTGTCTTATTTTGAACAGAAATTTAACGTAAAGAATAATGCTATCCATAGAGGGATTCTTCAACAAATTTTGATTGATAAATTGGATAATTCTTCAATATATTTGAATTATAAATTAAGAAGTATTACAAAAAATGGAAGTGGGTATTCTTTGGAATTTCAAAATGGAGAAAAAATTCAATCAGCTATATTAATAGGGGCTGATGGATTGAATTCTGTTGTGCGAAATAAATTATTTATTAATTCGAGGATTAGATATGCGAAGCAAATCTGTTGGAGGGGAGTCACAACATATCATCTACCTACAAAATATCAGAATGAACTGAATGAAGCTTGGGGCAAAAATGAAAGATTTGGATTTGTTCAAATAGCCAAAAATAAAGTATATTGGTATGCTTTAAAATCTTTCAAAAAGAATGAAGATGAATTACGTCTAGCCAACATAGATCACTACTTTAGCAAATATAACCCCGTTGTTAAAGATATTATTTCTTCCACAAAAAGAGAACAAATTCATACAGCAGAAATATCAGATCTAGAACCATTACATCAATGGTACAAAGAGAGTGTATGTCTCATTGGGGATGCTGCACATGCAATGACGCCCAATATGGGACAAGGAGCTTGTCAAGCAATAGAAGATGCTTATAGTATTGCACAGTGTTTGAATACCTATGATTGTAATAAGGCTTTTAGAGAATTTCAAAAAATGCGGTTACCCAAAGCCCACCGAGTGGTCAAAGCAAGTTGGCTAGTTGGAAAAATGGCGCATATCTCAAATCCCGTTTTGATTGAAATTCGTAATCAGATGATGCGGTTAACTCCAGCCTTTATTAATAGAAAACAGACACAACAGCTATTTGAATTATCGAAGATTGATGGATGATCAACCGAGGATTAATTTGTTTTTTGCAAATTGGTATTAGGTGCTTTTCCTTTTGTATTATCTTGCAGTAGTACTGAAAAACTACTAAAAAAACCCTAATGAAAAAAGCTATTGTTATTGGGGCAACTTCAGGAATTGGAAATGAACTTGCCAAAATCCTTGTAGAAAATGCCTATAAAGTTGGAATTACAGGAAGACGAAAAGCGGAACTTGAAAATCTAAAAGATACAAACCCAGAAAATTTTTATAGTAATTCTTTTGATTGTACTACTGTGAGTAATGCCGAAAAATTAGCGGAGCTAGTACAGGATATAGGGGGATTAGATGTATTAATTTTGAGCTCAGGAACAGGAGAGCTAAATGAAAAGTTAGTGTTTGATATTGAAAACGCTACTAACAGGCTTAATGTTATCGCTTTTACCGAGATTGTAGACTGGGTATTCAAGTATTTTGAAAAGCAAGAAAAAGGACACTTAGTCGCAATAAGCTCTATAGGAGGAATACGAGGTAGTGGAATAGCACCTGCTTATAATGCCTCAAAAGCCTATCAGATAAATTATTTGGAAGGATTAAGACAAAAAGCAACAAAAACAAAAAATCCAATTTATATAACCGATATAAGACCTGGGTTTGTCAATACGGATATGGCAAAAGGAGAAGGACAATTTTGGGTAGCAACTAAGGAAAAAGCCGCAAAACAGATTTTTGGATATATCAAAAGTAAAAAAGCAATTGGATACGTATCGAAGAGGTGGCGATTTATTGCACTAATATTGAAGCTAATTCCTAATAGAATATATGCTAGAATGTAAAGTCTTTTGCTAATGATTGATAATATGATAACTAAAAAATAATGGATGTGACTCCTATCGGATAGATTTGTTTTAGAGTGTTTTAGAGTGTTTTAGAGTGTTCTTAGGTGTTTTGGAATAAAAAAACACACAAAAACGAATGTATTTAGGTAACATTTTATGAAGTTTTGCTACTTATAGGTAAGATGGATTATTTATGAATCTAAAATAAAGACGTTTTATGATTTGTGAAGTACTGGAATTAGACAATCCATATGTAGTGATAATAGAATAGATATTAGAAAATGAAAAAAACAGTTTTAGCGTTAGTTTTGACCCTCTTTACAATGAGTATTTGTAGTGCTCAAAAAATCGAAATGACCAAAGTATTTGGTGGATATCAATATACGCAAAATGGGAATAGGATGACAATGGCCAAATTAGAAAAAGCCATGAAGTCTAATTCAGAAGCTCATCAGTTTATAAAAAAAGCAAAATCAAATAATGTTATTGCAGTAATTTTTGGTGGTGCAGGAGGAGCATTAATAGGCTTTCCAGTTGGCACAGCTCTTGGAGGAGGAGATGCGAATTGGACTTTGGCTGGAGTAGGAGCTGGATTAATTGCCATTGCAATTCCGATTTCTTCTGGAGTAAATAAGAATACAAAAAAAGCTGTTGAATTGTATAATTCTTCTCTAGGTACTATTGCATATTTTGATTTTAAACCTGAGTTTAATCTTGTCGCAAATGGTCATGGAATTGGGCTAAGAATGGATTTTTGAAGGGCATATAGAGCTTCTAATTCTTGAAAAAATATTGGAATAGGAGAAAACTAGGTGGTTAGGTAGTTGTTTTAAAATCAATGTATTATAAGTATCTAAGCAAGATGGTTAGTAATAGCCATTATTAGTGGTAGTGGATATAAAAAAAATACTGTTTTTTATAATGGTGTACTAAGCAAGATCATTATTTTAATCTCCATCATTATCAGTGGGAGTTACTATGATATTTAGGACTGATACAATATTGGTTTTGTAGTGTATTAACAACTCCTGAATAGTTCAAATAAAAGAATTACGCGAAAAAGCTCTTAGTAATTACAATGCTATAAATAACGCTATTAATCCAGTAGGCAAAACCAATCTTTATGAAGGCTCTAGAGTGATTAAAAGAGAGGGGCTAGCTCCAATTGCTAAAGATATTGGTAGAGAGTATTCTAAAAATTACGATCGTATATTATGGCAAAAATCAACTTATCAAGCTGCCAATGTGTTACGCGACTTTATTATGGCTTATCATTCTGGACGATTTATTAAGAATATTAATTGTCTTCAAAGTCCGAATTCTTCAATTTGCAAGGATGAGCCCCCCCTTTGATAAAGGCAACATTTATCGTGTAGATGACAATAAATTTCTCAAAGGCAGAGCTTGGCTAAGAGGAATAAAATTTTCTCCACATAAACCAACACCCAGATCTTTAGAAAGCATTAGAAAAAGTACAGCTATTACGAATTTAGGAGAAAATATAACCACCTATTTGGATAATAATTTTGATGTAAAAAAAAGTGGTAAACAAATACTATTTGTTTTATTTTACTAAATTGATCTTCTTGAATAAAACAATAATAAATGAAGAATTATTTATATATCATATCATTAATTGTTCTTTGCAGTTGTGCAGGATCAAAAGCGGCTAAGTATCTAAAACAAGGAAATGTACTTGAAAAGAACTTTAAAACAACGATACCATTTGAATATAGAAATGGGCTTATTGTTATAAAAGTACAAATAGAGGGAGAAACATATGATTTTATTTTGGATACCGGAGCTTCAAATGTTTTATCTAAAGAGTTGAATGCTAAATTAGGTATTCAACCTCTTGACTCTGAGGATGTAGGGGATGTTTATGGAGATACCCAAAGATTAGAATATACGAAAATTAATAAAATTAAAATAGGAGGGGTTAATTTTTTAGAAACCGTTGCAGCTATTTCAGATTTTAATAGCGTGACATCTCTTTCTTGTTTAGATGTGGATGGTTTGATTGGTTCAAATTTAATGAGGAATGCTGTATGGGATTTTGATTTTAAAAAACAAACAATCACAATTACGGATACTGAAAGTAATTTAAAGATTCCTGCCAACCACAAAGAATCTAAATTCTATATTGGTTATGCTGGTATTCCATCTATAACAACTAAAGTAAATGGGATGACAGTATTGAATAATATGATAGATTTCGGTTATAATGGAGGCATAGTATTACCTTTAAAGGTGTTTGAAAAGCAAAAAAATAAAAGAATAAAGAAATGGGTAAAATCCTATGGTGAAGGGAGCACTGGATTATACGGAAAAAAAAAGAACATCACCTCTTATGATTCAAAAATTGATGAAATAAAGATTGGAAACCTTACCGTAAAGAATAGAATTGTATATTCTGCACCTTTCATGGAAAACATTTTTGGATTGGGGTTTTTTAAAAATTACAGAGTAATACTTAACTGGAAAATTAAGCGAATAAAGATGGTTGAAGTTAGCCCTTTAAAAGATGAACTCTATTTAAATTATGGTTTTAGTTATTCGTATGAGAACAGTCTGATCTATGTGTCCGCTTTAACAGAAAACTCCAATGCTTCCAAATACTTAAAGATAGGAGATCAAATAATTGCTGTAAATGATAAAAACTATCTAAATACTCCGTTAGATAAATGGTGTAAAATATTAGAAAATGGACTATTTGATGAAAATAAAAATGAAACTATCATAACAATAATAAGAAATGGTAAAAAAAAGACATTTCAACTAGAAAAGGAAGCGTTATTTAACTAATTTCTTTAAGATAAAGACACTAGGTTTATTAAATTAAATCGTCAATAAACTTTTTCTGTTTTATGAATAAAATACCTTACTCTTTTAACGACAAATACGTATTAAGGACACCTGCACTGTCTATTTTAGAAATAGAGAAAATTACTTCCTCTCAAAAAATAAAAGATTTACTAAGTAATCTTTTTATTTCTGAATCAATTTACTGAACATCTCCTGAGCTATCATGTGAATATTAATTAGTCAACGATATGCTTGTTAACTAAATCAATATACATGCGTTTGGCATCATTTTGAGATAAATGTTGGATTTGTAGCAGGGCATTAAGTTTGAATGCGTTTCTCAATTGGATTTCTCCTGAAGGGCTATGGCGTTGACTGCCGATAGTAGCTCGTTTATAATAAGCGTAGAAATGTAGTTTGAGGTCATCTGGCAACTTAATTTTGGTGTTGCTCGCTCGTTCAAAAGCAGCCTCAAAAGCGGTATCTAATTCTTCTTGTGTCATATTATAACTATACTTGAGCAATTACAGTTTCCCCTCCTTTGACTTTTTGATTAAGTGTTACATCAATTTTTGTTCCAATTGGTAAATATAGGTCAACCCTAGATCCAAACTTAATGAATCCAGAATCTGTTCCTTGTTTAACTACTTGTCCTTTTTCTGCATAATTGACAATACGTTTTGCCAGTGCACCAGCAATTTGTCGATACAATACCGTGACAAAAGAGTTTTTGACTACCACTGTGGTACGTTCATTCTCTTCAGAAGCTTTGGGATGCCAAGCGACCAAATATTTTCCTGGATGATATTTACTCATTTCAACAGATCCGCTAATAGGATTGCGCGTAACATGGACATTGATGGGAGACATAAAAATTGAAACTTGTAATCTCTTGTCCTTAAAAAATTCTTTTTCAAAAACTTCTTCGATAACCACAACTTTACCATCTACAGGTGCAATAACATGATGCTCATCGACAACAGTATTTCTTTTTGGATTTCTAAAAAATTGAAGAATTAGAACTAAAAACACAAACGATATACCTCCAATAACGGTGAACCAAACGGTGTTTTTTAAAAATACAGATGCAGCAACATTAATTCCGATAAGAATTATAAGTGTCCAAAGAATTATTTGATTTCCTTCTTTATGAAACATAGTTCAAGATGTATAAAAAAGCATATAAAAAGGGAGCAGCAAATATAACACTGTCCAAACGGTCGTATATTCCGCCATGTCCAGGCATTATTGTGCCACTATCTTTTACACCTGCTTGTCGTTTAAATTTTGATTGAATTAAATCTCCTAGTGTGCCAAAAATACTCATAATTAAACTCATACACAACCAGATTACAGGAGATAATAATTGAGTAAAATAGTATAGTATATAACTAGAAATCATTGCAAAAATAATACCTCCTAGTAATCCTTCGATAGTTTTTTTTGGAGAGATACGTTCGAGTAACTTGTTTTTACCGAGGCTTTTGCCTACCAAAAAAGCAAATGAATCATTGATCCAAATCAGAAAAAAAGCTCCTGCTATGATGTGTGGCTCGTAGGTGTGGTTTTTTTGGTATTCGGGAATCATCACCAAAAACACTAAGGAACTAATCAGATAAAAAATACTGACAAAATATTTTTTCTTTTCGAACATCGGTATGATTCGAATAGTTATTAAATCCTTGACAAGTAAAAGCTCTGTTACTAATGTGATGATTAGAATACTAATACGTAAATACTCTGGGATATCTATAAAAATAGAAGCCCCATAACAGCTTACAAAAATAAGATACAATGACCAGTTCTTGAGATGAATGAGTTTTTGAAATTCATAAATAGCAAGTATACCAAAGACTAAAAATACCCCCTGAAATATCATCTGAGAAGTATATATGCTCGCTAGTAGTAGAACAACATACAATGCTCCGGATAAAGATCGTGTAATAAGTTCCTTCATATTATAAATCTTCCAGGAGTAGGAGATAGAGGTTTTTTGTAGAACTACCGTAACTCAAAAAATCTTTTTCTTTTTGAGTTTCAAAATTTTTGATAGTAGTAATATTGGTTGGGATCGTGTTTTTGTTTTTTTGTTTTATTCCTTTGAGACCAGCACTGATATCTTTTATAATTTGGCTCGTAGAGGCTAGTATTACAAAATTATCTGGTAATTCTGTTAACTTTTTTTCTTTGATTTGATTTGAAGAAATAAGGATTGCACCGCTATCAGCTATTAGATATTCGCAGGTAGCAAAGAAGAATTCTCCGTGTGTATTAGGCGAAAATTGAAGGTTAAATCCATCAAATTTATGTTGTAGAGATTTATCAAAGCAACATACATTTTTTTCGTACCAATCATTCTCTAATAAAATATTATCAAATGCTTCTTGTACTTCTGTAGTTTGATCACAGTATAGGAATTTCCCGCCATTTTGCTTGAAATTGATCATAAATCGCTCGTCAATAGGCAGATTCATTTCTGGCATATACCTACTAGAAGGCTCTTCCGGTAAAGCACCTTTTTTGGCGTCGGATTTAGAAGAAGAAGAAGAGAATATCTTTTTGAATAAACTCATATATTATCAAAACTTATAACGCTTTTATTGCGTTTTAATAAAAGGATCTGTCAATTGCTTTTGCTCAAAGATAAAAAATCTTAGACCAACCTATTGATTAGTCTAAGATTTTTTACATTTAGCAAGTATGTTTTAAGAAGGTTCTACTATAGTATCTTCTTCTTTTTTGTCAAAAGGACGTTCTCCAAAAATCTTTTCTAGATTGTCTTTAAAAATAACTTCTTTTTCCAAAAGGACATCGCCAAGCTCTAATAATTTGGCTTTATTGTTTTGTAATAATGTAATAGCTCTCTGGTATTGTTCTTCGATTAGATTAGAGATCTCCTTATCAATTACTTCACTTGTTTGCTCACTGTATGGTTTGCTGAAATTATATTCATTCTGACCAGATGAATCATAATATGTGATATTACCGATTTTGTCATTCAATCCATATACAGTAACCATAGCGCGAGCTTGTTTAGTTACTTTTTCTAAATCACTTAATGCACCGGTTGAAATTTCATTAAAAATCACCTTTTCTGCAGCTCTTCCTCCTAATGTTGCGCACATCTCATCAAGCATCTGATTAGGACGTACAATTTGTCGTTCTTCTGGTAGGTACCAAGCTGCACCAAGTGATTGTCCTCTTGGTACAATAGTAACTTTGACCAGAGGAGCTGCGTGTTCTAGCATCCAACTTACGGTTGCATGCCCAGCTTCATGTATCGCAATTGTTCTTTTTTCATTCGGAGTAATAATTTTGTTCTTTTTCTCCAAACCACCAACAATACGGTCTACGGCGTCAAGAAAATCTTGTTTCTCAACCGCTTTTTTACCCTGTCTTGCAGCAATCAGCGCAGCTTCATTACAAACATTGGCAATATCGGCTCCAGAAAAACCAGGGGTTTGCTTGGAAAGAAAATCAGTATCTAGATCTACTACTTTTTTCAAAGGAGTTAAATGAACTTCAAAAATTTCTTTTCGTTCTCTTACATCTGGTAAATCAACAAATATTTGACGATCAAATCTACCTGCACGCATCAATGCTTTATCCAATATATCAGCTCTGTTTGTAGCAGCAATAACAATAACATTGGTATTTGTGCCAAAACCATCCATTTCTGTCAATAATTGGTTTAGCGTGTTTTCTCGTTCATCATTCGAACCCGAAAAATTATTTTTTCCTCTTGCTCTACCAATAGCATCAATCTCATCGATAAAAATAATTGCAGGAGATTTGTCTTTTGCTTGCTTAAAAAGGTCACGAACTCTAGAAGCTCCAACACCAACAAACATTTCTACAAAATCAGATCCTGATAACGAAAAGAACGGAACCTTAGCTTCACCAGCAACGGCTTTGGCAAGGAGTGTTTTTCCTGTTCCCGGAGGCCCTACTAAGAGAGCTCCTTTTGGAATTTTACCACCAAGCGAAGTGTATTTTTCAGGATTTTTTAAGAAATCCACTATTTCTTGAACCTCTTCTTTGGCACCTTCTAGACCAGCAACATTCTGGAAAGAAACTTTGACATCGGTATTTTGATCAAATAACTTGGCCTTGGATTTTCCTATATTGAAAAGCTGTCCTCCTGGACCACCACCGCCACCGCCACTCATACGACGCATGATAAAGATCCAAATTCCTATAATCAAAGCAAAAGGTAAAAGAGAAATTAGGATCTCACCCATTAAATTACTTTCTGTACTGTATACTACAGCTGTAGAAAGACTATTGTCGCTTTTTATTTGCGAAATTTCATTTTCAAAATTTTGGAGGTCCCCAAATTCAAATTGATAATGCGGTTGTGAACCAGTTTGTGATAAGAAAGATGTGCCCTTAGAGGCGTCTTTATGCTTATCGGCACTGGCAGCTTGATTTGTCAAATAGACTTTAGCAATCCTTCTATTTACAATGACTACTTTATCAATCTCAGCACTTTTTAAGTAGCTTTTGAATTCTGTTACTGTAATTTTGTTTGCATCAGACATGCTGTCTGCATTCATAAAATGTAACGCTAAGAAGCCTACTATAATGATAGCATAGATCCAATAGGCACTAAACTTAGGTTTCTTGGTATTATCTGTTTTTTTATCTTCGTTTGCCATTTAGGTTTTTCTTTTAATAATTTGTTTTTATAGAAGTAGTCTTCGCATCGCCCCATAATCCCTCTATATCATAAAATTCGCGAATGTGTTTTTGAAATACATGTACAACGACATTTACATAATCCATCAATACCCATTCTCCATTTTCTAATCCTTCGGTGTGCCAAGGTTTGTCTTTGAGTGCTTTACTAACTGTTTTCTGAACAGAACCAACTATTGCATTAACTTGCGTGTTTGAAGTTCCATTACAAATAATGAAGTAATCACAAACAGTATTTTCTATTTCGCGGAGATCTAGAATGTCAATATCATTCCCTTTAACTTCTTCAATACCTTTTATGATAGTTGCGATCAATTGATCAGAAGTATTTTCTTTTTTTGTCATGCAATTTTTTAATTTGCGTAAAGTTATCACTTTTTATGTTGATTTCATTTTTCAACACAGCAGTTTTTTTAATAATAAGCTAAATAATATAATATGTCCTATGCGAATAATCAAAGTTGATGCCATTGATTCTACAAATACTTTTTTGCGAGACATGGTTCGTAATCATATGCCAAATGAAGCTATTTGTGTTGTAACAAACTATCAATACAAGGGTCGTGGTCAAATGGGGACAGAGTGGCAGAGTAATGCTGGTGAAAACCTGATATGCAGTGTCTTTGTTCCTGTCAGTAAGTTGGCATTACAGGATCAATTTTATTTGGCAAAGGCTGCTTCTTTGGCATTATGTGATGTTTTAAAGGTGTTAAAATTACCTCAAATAGCTATTAAATGGCCAAACGACATTCTGTCAGAGAAAAAGAAAGTTTGCGGGATTTTGATTGAAAACTGTGTATCTAATGGCAGTCTGGTAGGTGCAATAATTGGTATAGGGCTCAATGTGAATCAAATGAAATTTGTGAATTTGCCCAAAGCTGGATCATTAAAAGAAATTATGGGACAACCTTATGAAATTTCTTCAATTTTGGAATCAGTTTTGCAGTATGTAACAAAACGATTCGCTGATTTTTCTGAAATTCATTTAGAAGAGTTAAAGATTGCCTATGAAGAATTATTATTCCGAAAGAATAAAGTAGCTACTTTTAGTAGTACAAATGGAGCATTGTTTACAGCAATTATTAAAAATGTAACTCAAACAGGTAAATTAAATCTTTTGTTGGAAGATGATAAGGTAGAAAGTTTTGAGTTGAAGCAATTAAAAATGCATTATTGATTTTGAAAATAGAAGGAATAAAAGTTGTTGGATTGACTGGAGGCATTGGTAGTGGTAAATCTACAGTTGCTGCTGCGTTTAATAAACTTGGAGTAGGGGTTTATATTGCCGACACAGAAGCAAAGAGGTTGATGAGAGAAGATGAAGAGCTAAAAAGCAGTATTATTCAGTTATTTGGTCAGAAAGCGTATTTGAAAGGAGAACTAAATCGTAAATGGATAAGTTCACAAGTATTTTCGGATAAGGTGCTTTTAGAAAAGCTGAATGCTATAGTACATCCAAAGGTAGCCGAAGATTTTGCGTCTTGGAAAATTCGTCAGAAGGGAGTTTATGTTATCAAAGAAGCTGCCATTTTGTTTGAAAATGGAGGGTATAAAGAGTGTGATTATACTATTTTGGTGGTTGCTCCAGAGGAAGAACGTATTTTGAGAGTTGTAGAACGAGACAAGGTGTCACGTGAACAAGTGCTAAAAAGAATACAACATCAATGGGATGATAAAGAAAAGATACCATTAGCTGATTTTGTACTTACTAATACTAATCTTCAGGAGCTTCCGGATTCTGTGTCTACAATTCACAGAAAAATCATGAATGTCATATAAATAATCGTGAAGGGTATTTATGTTAACTTTTGGTTAAACGAAAGTACCAGTAAATGTTAAAGTTTTATTTTTGAGCTATGAATAAACGATTATTTATCCTCCTAATTATTCTAATGAGTCTCTCTTTGATTGGAATTATTTTTGTTCAAGGTTATTGGATAAATAATACAGTGAAGAATAATGAAGAGCAGTTTTCGTTTAATGCAAAACAAGTATTGATATCTGTCGCAGAAAAGATACAGTACGAAGAATTTGAACGGTATTATTTTCCGTTTAGGGCGTTAATTGATAGTTTGAAAAAACCAGATGTGTCATCAATAGAACAATTGATATTAATTGATCAGAATAAATCAATAGGAGAGACTTTTGTATATGCAAATGATATTCTAGAAGAGGATTTTAAATTGTCAGAAGCCTTTAGAAAACCTTATATAGATAGTTCAAAATCCGTAGGTAATAAAGAAAAGAATATTATTGATATCGCAAAAGATACTTCCAAGAAAGATATTGGTCTCAAGGCGGTATCACGATTAGAACGGATTGCAGGTTTGGGGAATTATGAGCAACAATTGTTTCAAAACACTATTCAGTACTATGCCAATCGGATACCAATCCATAAAAGGATTAACAAAAAAGAGGTAGAGCGATTCTTGGATCAGGAGTTACGAGATCGTAGTATTAAAATTGACTATCAATATGCTATTTATAGTAATTCATTGGCAACAAGGGTGAGATCAGAAGATTTTAGTCTAGAGGCACCAACAACATATGGAGTTCCTGTTTTTGTAAATGATGATGCAACTAGTAATTATCAATTGTTTGTGAATTTTCCAGGAAAGAAAAGGTTTGTGTTATCCTCCATTATGTTGATGGCGGTGTTGTCGATAATTTTTACATTCATTATCGTCGTAGCTTATTCAAGTGCTTTATCTCAGTTAATGCAACAACGACAAATATCACAAATAAAAACAGATTTTATTAATAATATGACACATGAGCTCAAAACGCCAATTGCAACTATCAATTTGGCCTTAGACTCGATTAAAAACCCCAAAATATCTGGTGATAGCGAAAAAGTGAAACGCTATTTGAGAATGATTAGAGAAGAAAATAAACGAATGCATGCACAAGTAGAAAATGTGCTAAGGATATCGCAGTTAGAAAAAAATGAACTAAATATCCAAAAAGATCGTTTAAAATTACATGATATCATAGAAGAAGCTGTAACACATGTATCTTTGATGATTGAAGATAGAAAAGGATATCTCAAAATGCATTTAGGTGCATTGAAGAGTTCTATATTGGCAAACGATTCACATTTTATCAATGTAATTGTGAATATTTTGGACAATGCAATTAAATATTCTGAAGGTGAACCAAAAATTGATATTTATACAGAAAACGTGAAAAATAGTATCGTATTAAAAGTGAGAGATCAAGGAATCGGTATGAGTAAAGTTTCTCAAAAAAAAATATTTGAGAAGTTTTTTAGAGAACATACTGGAGACCTCCATAATGTCAAAGGACATGGGTTAGGTCTTACTTATGTAAAGAGAATTGTAGATGACCATCATGGTCAAATATGGGTAGAAAGCGAAAAAGGAGTAGGCACAACATTTATTTTAAAATTACCGTTAATATCATAAAAAATATGGAAGTAGAGAACAAAAAAATATTATTAGTCGAAGATGATCCAAACTTTGGAACAGTGCTTAAGGATTATCTTTCCATGAATGATTATGATGTTACTCATGCCAAAAATGGTATGGAAGGCTTCGAAAAATTCAAAAAAGACGATTATGATCTCTGTATTCTTGATGTAATGATGCCGTATAAAGATGGATTTACATTAGCCAAAGAGATTCGGGAAAAAAGTGCTGATGTACCAATCATTTTTTTGACAGCTAAGGCTATGAAAGAAGATGTTTTGAAAGGTTATAAAGTGGGAGCAGATGATTATTTAAATAAACCATTTGATAGCGAAGTATTGCTGATGAAAATTCATGCCATCATGCAAAGAAAAAATAATGATTCTGTAATAGATAGTAAACAATATGAATTTGCTATAGGAGGTTTTCATTTGAACTCTAAATTACGTTTCCTCACATTCAAGGACGAAGAAGCGATTAAGCTGTCTCCAAAAGAGAATGAGTTGTTACGATTGCTAGCTTTGCATCTTAATGATTTAATGCCTAGAGAACTTGCTTTGACAAAAATATGGAGGGATGATAATTATTTTACTTCACGTAGTATGGATGTATACATTGCAAAATTACGGAAGTATTTGAAAAAAGATAAAACGGTAGAGATTCTTAATATCCACGGAGAAGGTTTTCGTTTGGTTGTGGGGAATTCTTAAAATACAACTAGGATTAATGATGTTATAGAAACTGCTAGAAAAGTTTATTTTTTAGCAGTTTTTTTATGGATAGATTCCAAAATATTTTCCAAGGTATCGTTATAATCTACCCATAGTATGTCAGCATCTTTTCTAAACCAAGTTAGTTGTCTTTTGGCAAATCTACGGGTGTTTTTTTTGATTTCCGAAATAGCAAAATCTAGCTCCCATTCACGATCAAAATACCTGAACAATTCCTTATAACCAACTGTGTTCAAAGCATTGTAGTTCCGAAATTCAAATACATTTTTGGCCTCGTCAAGTAGTCCTTCTTTTATCATGAGATCTACTCGCTCATTAATACGATCGTATATTATTGGTCGCTCGGCATTGATTCCAATTTTTATTGTAGAGAATGGGCGTTTTTTCTTTTTTTGCGTTCGGAAAGAGGAGAAGGATTGACCACTACTTAAAGACACCTCTAAAGCCCGCATTACACGTTGAGTGTTTTGTAAGTCTACAGTTTTGTAATATACTGGATCTAGTTGTAGTAATTGTTCTTGTAATGCTTTGATTCCTTCATTTTCTAACATGTTTCGAACTTGCGTTTTTGCCTTTTCAGATACTTTAGGAAAAGTGTCTAATCCCTCGGTCACAGCATCGACATAAAGACCAGAACCACCAACCATAATGACTGTGTCATGTTTCTGGAATAATTTTTCTAGTTTTTGTAGTGCTTCTTTTTCAAAATCCCCCACGCTATAAGGATCTTTGATACTGATATGTTGGATAAAATGATGTGGTGCTACTGCCAATTCATCTTTAGAAGGGACAGCGGTTCCGATGGTCATTTCTTTAAAAAATTGGCGACTATCTGCAGAAATTATTTCTGTAGTAAAATGACTCGCTAGTTGTAGGCTTAATGTTGTTTTACCAATGGCTGTAGGGCCAACTATCGTAATTAGGGTTTTATTTTTCATGGAGATGGTATCCGCATTGATGACAAAACTTTGCGGCATCGCTATGCTTAGATTCATTGCAATTGGCACAAGATTGTGTGTTAATAGGTGTTTTGGGCTTAGAGGTATTGCTATATTCTGCAGTTACAATTCCAGTAGGGACAGCAATGATTCCGTATCCCATAACCATAATAAAAGTAGCAATTAATTGCCCAAATGGAGTTATAGGTGCGATATCTCCAAATCCAACAGTAGTGAGGGTGACAATACACCAATATACGCTGACAGGGATACTTGTAAAACCACTTTCGGCTCCTTCTACAAGATACATTAGAGTTCCCATAATGAAAGAAAGAATAATGACAGCAAACAAAAAAACTGCTATTTTGGCACGACTAGCCTTCAAAGCGCTACTTAAACCTCTGGCTTCTCCAAGATACCGCGTAACCTTAAGGATACGGAACACCCGTAAAAGGCGTAGTGCACGTACGGCCACCAAAGCGTGATAACCCGTTAGAAAAAAGGATAAATATTTGGGTACTGTAGAGAGTAGATCTATGATCCCATAGAAACTAAAAATATACCTGCTTGGTTTGTTAATAGTTATAATCCGTAGAAAATATTCAATACTAAAAAGAATAGTAATAGCCCATTCTGCTTGATCAAAAAAGTTGTGGTATTTATTATCAAGAGATTCAACACTTTCTAGCATTACGAGGATAACGCTAAAAAGAATAAGAATAAGTAATATAACATCAAATAGTTTTCCTTCAGGAGTATCTGCTTCATAAATTATTTCATGAAGTTTGCGTTTCCATTTGGGGCTTACTGTTGTAGTTGTACTCAAAAGTGTTTCTTTTTCTAAAAGTAAAAATAGTTAAACTTTTTTTTATAGGAACTAATGTGATTCTTTATCAAACAAAATTATAGTGCTCAAAAAGGTTTTGTGTCGATGCATATAATTATGTAATATATTGATACTGTGTTATAATTTATTTTATTTATGACAAGTGTTGTTTGTTCACAGATTGGTTAGAAGATTTATGTATTTGTATCGATTTCTATGATCTTTAAACGTTTGTTTTTACGTAAATAATTTTGAATAATATGTTTTGCATCTCTATTGTGTGACATTGGAGTGATAATAGTTCGTAGGATTTCGATATGTTGTATTTGATGATTCAGGTTAAAAAAACCAAAACCTTTAAACTGTCCTTCTTCGATGAGTACCACACTGTTTTCGTCAATATTGCGTCCACGATCGATAATAGCTATATTTTGATTTTCAAAAGTATATCGGTCAATGAGCTCTTGGACTCTTGCATTATAAGTTTCTGGTTCTTCTTCTTGAATGCACGCACCATGACATTTTTTGATGGTGTAATTAAAACAATTACCATTTCCAGTATGCTCTCCAGTGAGTTTTTGACAAAGATCATATTTGTCCATAATTCTATTGACAAAATGTTTGCCCTGCTGAATGTTAGAAAAAGTAGTAATTGCTTTTTTTCTACCATCAGCTTTTCCAATTTTTAAGACAAAATATCCATTTTTGTCAACGGTTTGATATAATGCTTGACTAAAAATTGTTTTTCGTAGTGCTCTATTATATCTGGGTTTATTGATTTTTATTTCTTCATTTTCTTTCAATAAAGCTAGGAGTTCACTTCCTGTATTTTCATAAGTGACACGTACAACTTCTTTTTGTAATTGTTTTGATTTTCGGTTGTCGTTGGTAAAATGCTGCGTTAATCTTTTTTTTATGTTCTTGCTTTTACCAATATAAATGATTTTACCATTTTCTTTGTGCATGTAATAAACTCCTGTAACAGAAGGAGTATCTTCAATGATTCTTAGGAGTTTAGAGTCTACATGGCGTTTAGGTTCACTCTTGACAGTTTCTGAGATAATGGTTTTTTTCAGATCCTTTGATAATAGTAATTTGAATAGTTTGAGAGTGGCTTGCGCATCACCATCTGCTCGATGTCTTCCAGAAAGAGGAATACCTAAACTACGGACTAATTTTCCTAAACTATATGATTTTTGATCAGGAATTAAGGCTTGCGATAATGTTACAGTGCAAAGTGTTTTACGATCAAAATCAAAACCTAGTCTAGAAAATTCGGTTCTGAGAATACGATAATCAAACAATGCATTGTGCGCTACAATAATGCTATTCGAGGTAATTTCTACGATACGCTTGGCAATCTCATAAAATTTGGGAGCGTTGCGTAACATATCATTGTTGATACCTGTAAGATTGACTACAAATGGTTGTATAGGACGTTCTGGATTTACAAGACTAATAAACTGGTCAACGATTTCATGTCCATCAAATCGATAGATGGCTATTTCTGTAATACCTTCTTCGTTGTATTTACCTCCTGTAGTTTCTATGTCTATTATTGTGTACAAATACTTTTTCTATATTATTTAATTATAATTTCTAGCTCCAAAGATGGCACTACCAATCCGTACCATTGTACTACCACAATCAATGGCAATGGGATAATCACCACTCATTCCCATAGAGAGTACTGTCAACGCAGGGTAGAGACTTTGTAGATCGTCAAAAGTGTTTTTTAACAACTGGAATTCTTGTCGAATTTGTGTAGTGTTTTCTGTAAAAGTAGCCATTCCCATTAAGCCGTTGATGTGTATGTTTTGCATGTTTTTGACTTCGGGATGTGCTAATATTTGTGTGGTTTCTATTACAGATAAGCCAAATTTTTGATCTTCGGAAGCTATTTTTACCTGAAGTAAACAGTTGATAACACGATGGTGTTTTTGAGCCTGTTTATTGATTTCTTTCAGTAGTTTGAGGCTGTCAACTGCATGAATTGTATTTACATACGGAGCCATGTATTTTACCTTGTTAGTTTGTACATGTCCAATCATATGCCATTGAATATCCTTAGGTAATTCTTCCCATTTTGTTGTCATTTCTTGGATTTTGTTTTCTCCAAAAATACGTTGACCAGCATCATAAGCTTGTTGCAAATTATCCATAGGTTTAGTTTTGGATACGGCTACTAAACTTACATGATTAGGAAGTTCTTTTTTTACTGTTAAAAGTTGTGTTTTAATAAAACTCATAGTTTACAAAGGTATTCTAAATCTAATTCTTATGCCAATGCTTTTTTTGTGAGGAGCATATCAGTAAAAAATTTCAACAAATGAGCACAGTCCTAAAATAGTATTACACTACTTTTGTGGTATAAAATTTATGTAAAAAATAGTTTATAATTTATGGGGAATATTGAATTTACAAAAGAATATTTGGACAAGGCAGTTGCATTGTTTTGGGACTTTTTGCCAGCATTAGTGAGTGCAGTTTTATTGCTTGTGTTTGGGTCATGGGTTATACGTTTTTTGACCAAAATGTTGCGCAAATTTTTTGAACAGAAGGATTATGACCTTACTTTAGAAAAGTTTGTGTTGGATTTAGTGAATTGGGGTCTGAAAATCATCTTATTTGTATTAATTATTACGCAATTAGGAGTTAAGAGTTCTTCGCTAATAGCTGCGGTTGGCGCTGCTGGATTGGCTATTGGTCTGGCATTACAAGGGGCTTTGGCAAACTTTGCTGGAGGTGTACTTATTTTACTTTTTCGACCATTTCGAGTAGGCGATTTTATTTCTGCTCAAGGTGCAGATGGAACAGTAAAGGAAATTTCTATTTTTAATACAGTACTTACCACTTTTGGAAATCAACAAGTGATAATACCAAATGGGAAATTATCCAATGATAGAATCACAAATTTTACTGTAGAAGGTACAAGGAGGGATAATATAAAAATTGGAATATCATATGATAGCGATATCAAAAAAGCCAAAAATTTATTATTGACGCTTATAAACTCGCAAGAGAATGTTCTACAAGAAGAGGGGAAGACTCCTAGTATTTTTGTAGATGAGCTAGGGGATAGTGCTGTCGTATTGTCCTTGAGGTACTGGGCGCTTAATGAGCATTTTTGGGATATCCATTTTTATGTTTTAGAAGAAGCAAAAACAGTTTTTGAAAGTAATAATATCTCCATACCATTTCCACAGCAAGATATACATGTTATTTCAAAAAATAGTGAGAACTAATATAAGCTAGTTGTGTATTGAGATATTGGTGATTCTAGTTATTTTTTGATCTAAAAGTATCGAGGTTATTTTGCATAGTATTGCGTTATGGATGATATGATGATATAAGGAGGATATTTACATAGAAAGAGAATAAGTTGATGGATGATAGTATTCAGCGAACTCGATAGACAATATTCGTTTTAATTTATTGGAACAAAAAAAAGCCTAGCAACTTAAATGTTAGGCTTTTTTGCTTATTTGTGTAATCACTAAACGTGGTAGTTGATGATAATGCCATTAAAAAAAATAATTATAGGCCACTAAATAGCTTTTTTTTCTATTATTCTTGAACTAATAAAAGTATTCTAAGTTATTTTGTACTACAATTAGATTTTTAAAATGGAAGTGGCTTAAATTAATAAAACGATCTCACTTGCGATATTAATACCGTTTCCTTTCCAAAGTATTCCCTTTCTCATCATAAACCTTCCATATTCCTACTTGTCGGTCTTTTTTGTAGCGTCCCTTGATATTGATTGCGCCATTAGGATAGTATTTTCGATAAACACCATGCTTCATTCCTTTTTTGAGAGGAACACTTATTTTTAAGCTTCCATCCTTGTAAGTTTCTGTATACCTTTTTGCATTCAGATCATCAGGTGTGATATCTTGAATTTTTATCAATTCCTCTTCGTCTACCATTTTTAGCAACAGAATATTACTAGTTTCTGGGACTTCGGGAGGAGTTAATTCTGGACCGAATTTTGCTTTTAGCAAAGTCTCAGGACGGTCAGTAAACTGTAGTGTTTGTGAAAAAGTTTTAGGGTCTCTGTACGCAGCAGCAAGTTTGCTTTCAAAAATAGCACCTGATGCGATGAGTTGTAATCCTATTTGCGAAAAACAAGTAATGTATTTTTTGTTTTTTTGGAGTTGTAGTCGGGTATCAGCACTGACCATGCTACTCATGTTTTTATGGAATAGAGGCATGTTGATATAGGCAAATAAGTTTGATTTGCTGTCAAAATGGTCAGAGAATTCTTGGAACTCCTCAGAACTGTCCAGTGTATTTTTGGTCTCGTAATCGTTGATAAAGTTTTTTAACGTTTGTGGATGATTACTAAATATCACATAATCATCAATGATAATGAAATAAGGTTTTTCTAAGTCTTTGAAAAATTTGCCTAAGAGAAGTCTAAAAAACCCCTTGATTGCCATAAAATTAATTTGGTAACCGCGATACGTCACTTGTCTAAATTTGACTGGTGTTTTCTTTTTTATCTGTTTCAGAACGATATGCAACTGTTCTTTGGCATCATCTCCATCTTTTGCTTTGAGAATAATAGCAAACTCATTCTTTTGACCGAGTTTAGTGGGTTGTAATTGCAAAAATGCAATTTCGTCATCCATCCAATCGATAAACTGTTCTTTTAAATCTATATTCAAGAACTTTTCTGTTTTAGAAATATTTGCTTGATATGATTTGAACTCTTCTGGTTTTTGTTTCTTTAGTTCTTGAAAATTATCATAGAATCGCTCAAAACTATCAAAACCTAAACTAAGATAGAACGCTGTGCGTTGTGGGGCTATACTAGCAATCGTATGTTTACCTAATCCAGATTTTTGTAATGCTTCTATATAAGTTTGATGTGTATCATTAAAGTTGGTGTAGCCATCTGCTAGTATTCGCTCGTTTTCTAAATCAAAACTAAAACCAGAATACCAGAGGTTATTACTGATGTAGCTAATAGATTCATTTGGTGTGTCGATATAACATTTTGCAAAATCATCTAGATATTGTTGCTGTATATATAGACGAAACATATCATCATGACCAACTTTTTTGAATATATCGAGATAGTGTTGGTCTCGACCGATCACTGGTTCCTGATATTCATTTATTGCAGCTTCGGTAAGCGAGGCGGTATAAGAAGCTACTAATAGATTTTCTAAAATAGTAATAGATAAGGTCTCTTTACTTTTTTTGTCTAGTAATTCTATGATTTCATGATTCTTATGGGTTCTTCTACTAAAACTATAATCTTTACTGAGTACTTTGTCTAGATAATCTTTGAGCTGCGTAAACTTAGAAATTTTTTGTAAATCAACAACAAACAAAAAATCATAGTCATTATTCTTGTACATATGTGCAGAAACCAATAACGATCTAGATCCAAGAAGTTTGAGTAATTTTTGGTTTTCTTGGAATAGCGTATCTAGTGTATTTGCATTTTCTGTTAATTCCGAGAAATAAGTGTTTTTTTTGAGATGTCCCCAGATGGTATTGGTACGTATTTTTTCCCAAGTGGAGATAGGTTTTTCTGTTTCTAGGAAAAAAATTGCATTTGATGGGATGACATAAATTGGACGCAAATTTTTGGTCGGAGACACTATAAAAGTATAAAAAATATAGCATAATATTCCGACAGATAATGTACCTACTAAAAATTTGATGAGCTTTTTATTCATGAGCGTTTAGGATTAATTTGGTGGTCATTTTTATAGGTATTTTTTTAGCTAAAATCTCTGTAATCCTTTATGAATAAGGAAATACGGTTTAGCCGTACATTTATTATTGTGTATAACTTTTTGTAAAAAAACATACAATTTCATGAGGTTTTGAAGCGTTAAAAATTGTAATTTATCTAAAATTTCTTTGATTTACTATTATTATTTATAGGAACATTAAGGTGATTTGTTTAACCAACAAAATTAGCTTCAGATGAGAACTGCTTTAACACCATTGGCATTTATATTGCTTTTCATTAATCTAAATGCACAGGAGGATTTGACTAAAGATAACGCGAATAGTGTTATTACAAAATGTCTTAAATCTATCGCCGAAAACGATGCAAGTGATAGTGCATACTTAGAATTAGCAGAGGCCTATTATTTGCTGGGCGAAATGAAGAATGCTGCAAAATGGTATAAATACGGCTTGGTTTTTCAAGAATTCAAATCACCAAGATATTATAAAAATTATGCCAATGCTCTAGAAGCCATAAACGAAGATGTCAAGGCTGTGGAAATGTATAAAAAAGCAGAAAGTTTGAAGGATGAATTGGCTATTCCTAAATTATATACGGTAGATAATGCGTATAAAGTGACTCCATTGAAAATTAATTCAGAACAAATGGATTTTGCTCCTTCATTCTATGGAGGTAATTTGGTTTTTTCGTCAGCTCGAATGGATACGGGTGGGGTCAAAAATAGTATTGATCGTTGGACAGGAGAACCATACAAAAATTTGTATCATGTGCCTGTCACTGATAAAGGTATGAAGGATAAAGAAATCTCCCAATTTAGTATAGAAGGGAGTAAAGCACTACACGGTTCTACAACCGTTTTTTCTAAGGATAAGAAGACGGTTTATTTTACAAAAGAAATCTATTCAGATCGAAAAAGAGGAGGTAACAAATCATTGTTCAAAATTTATCAGGCACGATTAGAGAACGGTAAATGGAAAAATGTTGTCGAATTACCTTTCAATACAGACCACTATTCATCTGCACATCCAGCATTGTCACCAGACGGGAAAGTATTGTATTTCGTTTCTGATAGAGTCGGGTCTTATGGAGTTTCGGACATTTGGCAGGTAAAAGTGTTTGATAATGGCAAAAGTTTTGGTTTGCCAGAGAAATTAGGTCCTAATATCAATACCAAAGGCAAAGACTCTTTTCCATTTGTAAGTGCTAGTGGTAAGCTGTATTTTTCTTCTGATGGACATCAAGGACATGGAGGGATGGATGTGTTTGTGGCAGATATAACTAATACGCCTATTGATAAGGTACAGATAAAGAATCTAGGTAAACCAATCAATAGTGCAGCAGATGATATCACATTTATTATCAATGAAAACACAAAAAAAGGATACTTTTCTTCAAATAGAAAAGAAGGTGCAGGAAGAGATGATATTTATGGTTTTCTAGAAATCAAATCAGAAGTGGCTGTAGAATAAACACCACTGTTGATAACCTATGCCGTTTTTGAAAATAAAAAATATAAAAAGAATATCGTCATGCGGCTACAGAATACTCAGGGTTGGTTGTAATGGAGTGTGTTGTTATAGTGTTGGTTATGATTGATGTAGCTTCAGGAAGATGATGGGGGTAGCGCGTTGAGATATTTTTAAAAATAAAATTTATAAAAGTTTTAGAAGACTTCTCTTAAAATAAAAGCAGTAAAGATTTATCTTCGTAGTTAAGTTGTCCGGGAAATTTGTTGTACATCCAATATAATTTTTCGGACAGCTTTTACCATGTACTTTACAGAGTTCATTAAAAAAAGCACTACGATTATGTACAAACATGCGATAGCATTTCGTGATACTACATATTTTTCTTCATTAATTTGTGATTACCTTGATAACAAAGCTCATTTGACATCTTTTTATCATAGATACCCGAATTTAGAAAATTTTGAACAGCAGTTACAAGAAAAAAAAGAAAACTATCCCGATCACCATAGAGAGACACTAGTTGCTACGTTAAAGTTGCAATATGATGGATTGGATACTTCAGAATTGACTCATCAGAACATTGAATTACTCCAGCATGATACGACATTTACGATTACTACAGGACATCAATTAAACCTGTTTACAGGGCCATTGTATTTTTTGTATAAGATAATATCAACGATTAATCTTACAGAAAAACTCAAAAAAACATATCCTAAATATGATTTTGTGCCCATATATTGGATGGCAACAGAAGATCATGACTTTGAAGAAATCAATTATTTTAATTTTGAAGGAAAAAAAATTCAGTGGAATCACCCTGATGGGGGAGCGGTAGGTGATTTGGATACAAAAGGTTTGGATCAAGTTTTTGAGGTGTTAGAAGTAGCTTTTGGATCAGGAATTAATGCGACAAAACTCAAAAAAATATTTCGAGAAGCCTACTTGGAGCATGAGAATTTGGCTGATGCAACGCGTCATTTGGCAAATGCATTATTTCGATCCTATGGATTGGTCATTGTTGATGCGCATACATCAGCACAAAAAAAATTGTTTGTTCCGTATATGGAACAAGAGCTATTACAACAAATAGCTCATCAAGAGGTGATCCCGCAGACAGAAGCTCTAAAAGAACACGGGTATCCAGTACAAGTAAACCCGCGAGAGATCAACTTGTTCTATTTGCAAAACGGTTCTCGCAAACGTATTGTATACAAAGAAAATCGTTTTGTTGTTCACGAAACTGCCATTACATGGGATAAAGAAGAGATACTACAACACTTATATGAAAATCCTGAGTGTTTTAGCCCCAATGTAATTATGCGTCCGCTGTACCAAGAAGTATTATTGCCAAATCTTTGCTACATAGGAGGTGGGGGAGAATTGGCCTATTGGTTTGAACTAAAAAACTATTTTGATAAAGTCAAAGTAACCTTTCCTATGTTATTGTTGCGTAACTCCGCACTATTGTTTTCAGAAAAACAAGCAAAAAAGCTGAAAAGGTTGGATGTAGAGGTAGCAGAACTATTTTTGAAATCTCATGAATTCATTAATCACAAAGTACGACAGATTTCGAATATTCCAATTGATTTTGAAGAGCAAAAAAAACACTTAAAAAGACAGTTCGAATCAATGTATGAAGTGGCAAAAATCACAGATTCCAGTTTTGAAGGAGCGGTAAAAGCTCAGGAGATAAAGCAGCTAAAAGGATTAGATGTGCTAGAAAAAAGACTTCTCAAAGCCCAAAAAAGAAAACTGAGTGACCAAATAGCACGTTTGACAACGTTGCAAAATGAGCTTTTTCCTAACAAAAGTTTACAGGAGCGTAACCGTAATTTTTCGGAATTATATTTAGAATACGGTGAAAAACTTATTACAACGCTCAAAAATACTCTGGATCCCTTGTCTGGAGATTTTACAGTATTGGTATTTGATAATTGAATATTCGTGTTTCTTTATTTATGGTTTGCGGTATGTGATGAGGCATTTAAAAACTTAAATTAATAACAGAAAGACTATCTTTTTTTGAGTAGCACTCTGAAGAGGAATAACAGGTTTTATACTAATTTAGGCGTGTAAATTAGTATTAATGAGACTGTTTTTTTTTTTTTTTTTATGTAAAAAAACAACGTAATGCTATTGTATAGCCTTAGCTATGGCATATATGAATAAGGTATTTAGTAAAAAAAAAAGGACAAGTCGGTATATGACATTATAGTGCTAATTTGGTGTTAGTTTGTGATGCCAAATTGGTATTTATGGCTAGTTTAGTGCAATAGGATTAAATAGCTATTATTTTAATGATTACAGAGAATTAATACAATATATACAAATAGAACTCGTTATCCTTATTCCCAAATTGATATGCACTTAACCTACATATTGTAAGGTCTTTGAGAAAAGACCTTACAAAGTGCATAACATACACAGATATACAGGATGAAAAATTTTCTATTAGGAATATGTATTATACTTTTGATACTACATCAAGAAGTTTTTGCACAAGATAAAGTCCTAGTGTATTATGAAACCAATGGGTTTAGACACAAATCTATTGATGAAGGTATAGACATGATCAAAGCTTTGGGTAAAAGTAATGGTTTGTGGACTACAGACACCTCTGATAAATCTTCTGTCTTTAATAAGAAAAATTTGACAAAGTACAACGCCGTTATCTGGTGTAATACCAGTGGTAATGGGTTGCTCAATGACAAAGAAAGAGCCGCTTTTGAAGCTTATATCCAAAATGGAGGCGGTTTTGTAGGGATACATGCAGCGACCGATACATATCGAGATGGTAGTTGGCCTTTTTATAATGAATTGGTTGGTGCTATTATAAGAACAAATCCTAATCATACAAAGAATAATTATAAAGGGACCATGAAGGTCAATGCCCCTAACCATCAAACAGTTGCTTTTCTGGATGGAAAAGCATGGGACAAAAAAGAAGAATATTACTATTGGAAAGGTAATGGAGGTAAACTCTATGATTCGAATCAAGTAGTTCTGACGGTAGGTAAAACAGGAGATAACTCGTATGATGAGTCTAGACCAATCTCTTGGTACAAGGAGTTTATGGGAGGGCGTTCTTTTTATACAGCCTTGGGACACAACGAAGGAGATTATAAGAATGATACTAAGTTCCGAAGACATATAGAAGAAGCGATCAAATGGACTGGAGATTTTTCTAAAACTACACCTATACCAGAAGAACAAGAGGTACAGCTGTTAGAGAATGGTTCCTATTTAGTTAAAAACCCAGAATTAAATGAAGTACTCACTTCTAGTATGCAATCAGGTAACAATGCAGCTATGGAAGTGTATACAGGAGAAGCTGTGCAACGCTGGGATTTTACACATTTGGGTACAAATATCTATACGATACGAAATGTAGATACAAATAGGTATTTAGAAATACCTGAAGCAGAATGTACAACGGGCGCAAATATTGCTACTTGGACAAGTGCAAACTCAAACCATCAAAAATTCAAATTGTCTAAAGTAGATGGTGTGTATTTTTTGAGACCGCAACATTGTTTACAAACAGCAGTGGATAGAAGTAGAGGAGCAGCAGGTGCAAATGTGCAATTATGGACGTATGATGAGGGTGCAAATAAAAATAAGAATCAAAAATGGGAAATTTTAAGTGCTAATACGACACTTACAGTACCCGGTTTTACTAAAGAAGTTCAGAATATTGCGGTTTTTCCTAATCCAGTAAAAACATTTTTTAGTATTGCTGGTCTGATTCAAGAAACAGATGTTCAGATTGTAGACTTGTCAGGAAAAGTGGTTTTGCAACAGCGTGTAAATTCGGTAAATGGTATTGTGAATATCTCCAGTTTGCATGAAGGGATCTATTTTTTGAAATCCATCGACAAATCATTTAAAACACAACGTTTGATCAAACTTTGATCTTCATTAATCAATTACGTAGGTAGGGGATATCTAAGGAACCAAAAAAGAACTTTTCCAATAATTTTCTTCTAGAGAGTATTTTATCTTTGTATGACCCGATTGATTTAGGCGTAGATATTCTATAGTAGTAGGAAGTACTCTTATTGCTGCAAAATGTGGTTGGTCATAATTATATGCAACATCTGTTGGGTTTTCAATACTTGTTCCTGGCGCTTGGGTAGTGCAATAATCATTTATAGAAGTTCCTTGTTGTACTTTATGCCATCGTTCTGCCAGAGTTTCTGGAGTCAAAATTTCTGCAAGACCACTGATGCTTATTTGGATTTGGTGTATAGGGTCATAAAAAAGAACACTGATGTTTGGTGTAGCGGAGATCTCTTTGAGTTTATTTGAGCGCGCATCGGTATATAGAACTAACGCTAATGTATCTGTAACCTCTCGGAGTACCATTGTTCGTTGTTGTGGCCTTAGGTTAGTATCGATAGTGGCTACGGTACAAAATCGAAAAGCATGACCTCTTTCTGAAAGGCCTTTTTGTAATAACGATTTGATTTCTTCAAAAATAATGGTATTCATACTACTGATTGATGAGGGAATGATCACAAATGTATAAACAAAAAAATCAAAAAAGGTGATAAATTGCTATGTTATTGAGTGTTTTTTTGAATATAGTTGTATTTTAAAATTTACAAGAGCACGCCGAACTTATAATACTAATTTGGGTATACAAATTCGTATTAATGACACTGTTATTTTTTTATGTAAAAACACCGTGATGCTATTGCATAGCCTTAGCTACGGAATATATGAATAAGGCATTTAGATGGAAAAAGAACAAGGAGATATGCGACATTATATAGCTAATTTGGTGTAGAACACTGCTGAAAGCTGCGAATTTTCTTGTGATAGCATGAAAAATCATACTTGATTCCTCATGCTAAGAGAATTATTAGTTGGACTTTTCCTAAATTATATAATGGAGCATATTTTTACTTTTTTAATTAACACATGCTCTTAGTGTCATTAAAACTTAAATTATGAGACGCATTATATTTCTTACATTATTTATTGTTTGTTACGGAAATAGCAAAGCTCAAAATATAGAAGGTTTATTAGAAAATTTCGATAATTTATACGCATTGTCTCATTCAGAATCTTACTTAGAAAACACCCAAGAAATCACGAGGTTTAATTTTGTTAATACTTTAGGGAATTATGTAAGAATGAAAGATGTTGATTCGATATGGTTAAATGATGTTAGTGATTTGATCAGAGCTAACCCTGCTATTTTGAATAGTTTTTTAGATTCTAATGACCAGGATTTTGCAGTTTTTATTTTATTATTAGATATCTATGAAATTGAATTGGAAGATGATACTGAAAAGTTTATTATAAATGCAATTTATGGCAATACTTTCAATGAACCTCTTTTTGGTAATACGCCACCAGAGGAAATTTTGTATAATATTTGGATTGAAACAAGAGAAAGTAGTATAACGAGGATAAAATCAATAGTTGGTATTAATTAGTGAGGTTGTTAAGAATATTGAAAAGATAATAAGTGCAGCATATACTAGATTAATGGGAGAATTTAGACAAATTTCTTAGTTATACTATACGCTATAATTCCTCCCAATTCATAGAATGGAAAAATTAGAGACAAGCTACCAATAGCTATGAATAAGTTAAAAAAACAAATATATAAGGAGGAAGGTTTGAAGTAGTGTTCTATATAACGCTAATCAAATACTTCCTCCTTATTGCTTGACTTGATGATGATTGTTTTTTTTGTAAAATATCAAAATTACTAAGGCTATGCAATAGAACCACAGTGTTTTTGCATGAATGAACACTAGCGTCTTTAAAACGAATTTACATACCTTAATTGGTGTTATTTGTTATTTTCATATATGGTAAGAGTTCCGCTATCTTCGTTAGAAACGACTAACAAAGCATTTCCACTAGGGCTGTCTTTTGCTGTAATAGCCAATAATCCTTCAGGAGCTTCATCTCCGGTATGAGACAAAATAGTTAAAAATTGTGGAGACAATGGATTTGTTATATCATAAAGCAAAACTTGGTCAGTACGTTCTAATCCAACAAAGAGTATGTAGCGTTGGTTATTTATATTTAGTATTTCTAGACTTTCTGGTTCAGCACCTTTATCATCACTTCTACCATCATCATCATTAAAACGATTTGGCGTTGCTTTCAGTGTCTCCATAGCAATACTATTACCACTATCATATACTAAATTTCCATTTGTTGACCAGATACTAAAAGAACGTGCGCCATAACTATAAATGGCATCATGATCCCCATCATTATCGATATCACCCAAACTTGTAGTCGTTTTTAACCTACCTAGGTGTATTTTGTTCTGATAATCTTCGGAGATAGGAAAAACAGTTTTGTCCAAAGTTAGATCCTCAACACGATCCTCTTCGCTGAATCCATCATAGTCTCGAGCATCTCCTTCGTTTGCAGAAAATATATAGTTTACTCCATTAATGGTTGCTGTTACAATAGCATCGGGTTGGTATATTCCAAATATAGGCCAGCTTTTGAGTTCCTTAACATCATCCTTGTCACTAGCATCTAATTCATTTCCACTTAGATTAAAGTCTTTATAGCCTAATGGGTAAATAGCGGTTATTTTTTTGCTAATCAAATTGATTTCGGCAATACCATTGTTCTCTTGCAAGGATACCCAGGCTGTACTAGAATCGTCTGAAACAGCGATATATTCTGGTTCTACATCTTCTGCAAGGCTGGCATTAGGACCAAAAACCCGAAAGCCCTTATTTTCTAGAGCCTCTTCTTGATTATTGAATTCGGTAAAGTCTAATGTGGTTACCGAAGTGTCCAAAAGATTGATAATGCTTATGCTACCTTTTGGATCATTGGTGTAATCTGCATTAGGTTCGCCTTCGTTAGCCGAAATGAGTAGGTTGCCATCTTTTGAAAATGTAACCATATCTGGTAAGGCACCGACAGTGAATTCGTTTGTCAAGGAGTTATCTGATGTATTGTACAAAAGGATTTTCCCAGGATTTTGTTTGGGATTAGCCTCTACAGCTACAGCTAATCTTCCGTTGTGAACTGCAACACTATTTGGAGATCCAAATGTTGTTAAGTCAATAGGTGTTTCTTGTACAGGAGTGCTGAGGTTGGATATATTCGTAATAGCTATTTGATTAGAAGCTACATTTACAGTATATAATTTTTTGGATAATTGGTCATAAGCTGTAATTTCGGAAGCGCCTTCACCTCCAATTTTTACAGATGTTTTGAACTTAAAATTAACAGAAGTGTTTACTTCTGGGTTTGGAGTTGTGTCATCAGTGTTGCAACTCATGGTAATAACGAGGCAAACACCCATTAGTAATGTACTAAAATTTTTCATACAAAGGTTTGTGTTGTTAGACTACAAATATGATTTATAACTGCTAAGTAATTGTTAAGTAAATAGAAAGATTGTATTATTATTTTGTTCCGAATGTGATCAAAATGTTGTTTTTTGATTTTATGTAGTTAATACGAAAATGTTTTTCTTTTTTAAGCTTGAAAAAGCAATCTACACGAATTTGTGTCTAGTCAAAGATGCGAGATTTGCGTGTTTTTATGACCAACGACAAAGATCAAATCTAAGCCCGATTGTAGTGGCATCCTCGATACTGACAAGAATCGAGATATAACGAAAAGCGGGGCCGTAGTTTGGTGAAATGGCAGATTTTTTGTCTTCCAAAAAACAACAAAACATTGTACATCAAATAGTCAACAAATTTTTTTAGAAAATTGTTAATTACTTTGCGATAAGGAGGTTTTAATTGCGCTGACAGAATGCTATATTAGCAACAATCCCTATTATTTGCAATATGAATAAAGAAACCAAGTACACCGAAGATAATATACGATCACTGGATTGGAAGGAGCATATCCGGATGCGTCCGGGGATGTATATAGGTAAACTCGGTGATGGTTCGTCGGCAGATGATGGAATCTATATCTTGATCAAAGAAGTTTTGGATAATTGTATCGATGAGTTCGTGATGGGAGCAGGAAAGACCATTGAGATTTCGATACAGGGAACAAAAGTGATTGTAAGAGATTATGGAAGAGGTATTCCGTTGGGCAAAGTGGTAGATGTGGTTTCTAAGATGAATACCGGAGGTAAGTATGATTCACGGGCTTTTAAAAAATCGGTAGGACTCAACGGGGTTGGTACCAAAGCTGTAAATGCATTGTCGACGTATTTTAGAGTAGAATCTACTCGTGATGGGAAATCTGCTGCTGCCGAGTTTTCTCAAGGAAATCTAACGGATCAAGAGTTTCTAGAAGAGACCTCACGTAGACGCGGTACCAAAGTCAGTTTTGTGCCCGATGAGATCATCTTCAAGAATTACAAATATCGGATGGAATATGTGACAAAAATGATCATGAATTATGTCTATCTGAATCCGGGATTGACGATCGTTTTTAATGGAGAAAAATTTATTTCAAAGAATGGACTGAAAGATTTGTTGTCTGATACCATCAAAGAAGATGATCGATTATACGATATTATTCATCTAAGAGGTGAAGATATTGAGATTGCTCTAACACATAGTAGAACGCAATATAGCGAAGAGTATCACTCTTTTGTCAACGGACAGCATACCACTCAGGGAGGTACGCATCAGGCTGCGTATCGCGAAGCTATTGTCAAAACAATACGAGAATTTTTTGGAAAGAATTATGAAGCCAGTGATATTCGCAAATCAATTGTTACTGCAATAAGTATCAAAGTGATGGAGCCAGTTTTTGAGAGTCAAACCAAGACTAAACTCGGTTCTACGGATATGGGAGGGGATTTACCTACCGTGCGTACATACATCAATGATTTTCTCAAAACAAAATTGGATAATTACCTGCATAGAAACACCGATGTAGCAGAAAAAATACAACGTAAGATTCTACAAGCAGAACGAGAACGTAAAGAATTATCAGGAATACGAAAACTCGCTAAGGATCGTGCCAAGAAAGCTAGTTTGCATAACAAAAAACTTAGAGACTGTAGAGTGCATCTTACAGATGCTAAAAATCCTCGGAATCTAGAGAGTTCTTTGTTCATAACAGAGGGAGACTCTGCAAGTGGATCGATTACCAAATCACGAGATGTAAATACGCAAGCAGTTTTTAGCCTACGCGGAAAACCCTTGAATTGTTATAACATGTCCAAAAAGATTGTGTATGAGAATGAAGAATTCAACCTACTGCAGTCGGCATTGAATATCGAAGAGTCCATGGAAGATCTGCGTTATAATAATATTGTAATTGCGACAGATGCCGATGTTGATGGGATGCACATCCGATTATTAATTATTACCTTTTTTCTGCAATTCTTTCCAGAATTGATCAAAGAGGGACATTTGTATATTCTGCAAACTCCTTTGTTCCGAGTTAGGAACAAAAAGGAAACAATTTACTGTTATTCGGAGCAGGAACGTAAGGATGCTATAACCAAACTCTCAGGAAAACCAGAGATAACACGATTCAAAGGATTGGGAGAGATCTCACCAGATGAGTTTGTACATTTTATTGGCGAGGATATTCGTCTGGACCCTGTGATGCTAGACAAGGAGAAGTCTATAGAGGAACTTTTGTCTTTTTACATGGGAAAAAACACTCCAGATCGACAGGAGTTTATTATCGATAATCTAAAAGTGGAGTTGGATATGATTGAGGAAGATATTTAAATAAAAACGCTGTGAGGATAAGTAGTAAAGCAAGTGATTTGTTGCTGATTTTTCATAGATATTCCTAGATACATTTTGTATATTTTATAGATTTTTTTACAAGAATTACTTCATTGCAAAAAAAAGATTTTAGTAGTATTTTCGTAATAAGCGGAGAATTATATAACAGCAATACCCATACATGGACGAAGAAAATTTACCGGAAGAGAACTTGAATACTGAGCAGGATAACCAGCCGCAAGAAGTTATTACCAAGGTAACCGGCATGTACAAGGATTGGTTTCTGGATTACGCCTCTTATGTAATCCTAGAGCGTGCAGTACCTGCCATAGAAGATGGGCTCAAACCTGTACAACGTCGTATTCTGCATTCTATGAAAGAATTAGATGATGGGCGTTATAACAAAGTAGCTAATATAGTAGGGCATACAATGCAGTATCATCCTCATGGAGATGCTAGTATTGGTGATGCGATGGTGCAGATCGGACAAAAAGAATTACTTATTGATATGCAGGGAAACTGGGGGAATATCCTGACTGGTGACCGTGCAGCAGCTTCTCGTTATATAGAAGCCCGCTTATCCAAATTTGCACTAGATGTCGTTTATAACCCCAAGGTTACTGATTGGCAATTGTCCTATGATGGTCGTAAAAAAGAACCTGTGAATCTTCCTGTCAAGTTTCCATTGTTGCTGGCACAAGGAGCAGAGGGAATTGCAGTTGGTTTAAGTACCAAGGTATTACCGCATAACTTTATTGAATTAATTGATGCCTCGATAAAACATTTACAAGGAAAACGTTTTACACTATTACCAGATTTTCCAACTTCAGGTATTGCCGATTTTAGTAATTATAATGATGGCCTTAGAGGAGGGAAAGTTCGAGTACGTGCGCGTATTGCTCAAAAAGATAAGCACACATTAGTTATAGACGAAATCCCTTTTACTACGACAACAACGAGTTTGATAGATTCTGTACTCAAGGCGAATGAAAAAGGGAAGATTAAAATCAAAAAGATTGAAGATAATACGGCTGCTAATGTAGAGATTTTGATCCATTTACCATCCAATGTTTCTCCAGATAAGACGATTGATGCGCTGTATGCTTTTACAAGTTGCGAAAGTTCGATCTCGCCATTGGGGTGTATCATTGATAATAATAAACCGTATTTTGTTGGAGTTACGCAAATGCTCAAAGATTCTACAGAGAATACTGTAGAATTATTGAAAAGAGAGTTAGAAATTCAACTAAACGAGTTACAAGAACAATGGCATTACGCTTCATTGGAACGAATTTTTATAGAAAACAGAATCTATCGGGATATTGAAGAAGAAGAAACTTGGGAAGGTGTTATCGCAGCAATAGATAAGGGGTTAAAGCCACATGTCAAACATCTAAAACGTGCGGTAACAGAGGAGGATATTGTGCGATTAACAGAGATACGTATCAAAAGAATTTCCAAATTTGATATAGACAAAGCGCAGCAAAAGATTGATGCCTTAGAAGATGAAATAGCAAAAGTGCGACATCATCTAGAGCATTTGATAGCTTATGCGATAACATATTTTGAGCGATTAAAAGCAACCTATGGCAAAGGAAAAGAACGGAAAACAGAAATCCGTATTTTTGATGATATCGAAGCCACTAAAGTGGTTATGCGTACTATAAAACTTTATGTAAATAAAGAAGAAGGTTTTGTTGGTACTTCATTACGCAAGGACGAATACGTGGCAGATTGTGCAGATATTGATGATGTTATTTGTTTTATGGCTGATGGGAACATGATGATTACCAAGGTTGATTCCAAGACTTTTGTTGGCAAAAATATTATTCATGTAGCAATATTTAAGAAAAAAGATAAACGTACGATCTATAATATGATTTATAAGGATGGTACCAAAGGAGCTTCTTATGTCAAGCGATTTGCAGTGACGGGAGTGACTCGGGATAAACCTTATGCAATGACCCAAGGGAATAAAGGTTCCAAAGTGTTGTATTTCTCAGCAAATCCCAACGGAGAGGCAGAGGTAGTTAGTATTACATTACGCCAATCCGGAAGTATAAAAAAATTGAAATTTGACCTAGATTTTGCTGATTTGTTAATCAAGGGGCGTGGTGTCAAAGGGAATATGGTGACCAAATATAATATTAAAAGTATCGAACTCAAAGAACAAGGAGTGTCTACATTAAAACCTCGAAAAATTTGGTTCGATGATACCGTGCAACGACTCAATGTGGATGGGAGAGGAGAGCTATTGGGAGAATTCCGCGGGCATGACCGCTTACTGATTATTAATCAAAAAGGAATTGTCAAGACCGTAATCCCAGAGGTAACATTGCATTTTGATGCAGACATGATTGTACTGGAGCAATGGAAACCAAAAAAACCAATCTCTGCAATCTATTGGGATGGTGAAAAAGAACGCTATTACGTAAAACGTTTCTTGATAGAACATCCAGACAAAGAAGAGTTATTTATTAGTGAAAGTCCAAAGTCTTATTTAGAAATTGTCTCTACAGAGTACTTGCCTATAGCAGAATTAGTGTATAGCAAAATTAGAGGTAAGGATCAAAAACCGAATGATGAAGTAAATTTGGCCGATTTTATTGCTATTAAAGGTATCGGAGCACAAGGAAATCGTCTCACAACTGAAAAAATCAAACAAATCAACCTCTTGGATGCATTGCCGTTTGATGAACCCGAAGAAGAAGAAACTAATGTGGTGACAGCAGATGATTCCAAGAAAGATGTTGAAGAAACAGCTACTACTGATGCACCATCCAAAAAATCACTAAACGAAGAAGATCTACCGCCAAAGCCTGATATAGACGAAGAAGGACAGACCTTATTATTTTGATGAGAATGTTTGTTTAGATCTAATTAAGTAGGGTTTAATGTAGTTTTTCAATAATGAAGTAGATATAGAGAAACAAAATGGTTGAACAAAACATACGGAACATCGCATGGACTAGTATATGATAAGGTTTTGTAGTTTACTGTAGCAGAAATCATACAGTGAAGCACTAAAACTAAAAACGACGAAGTGTACTATGAAAGAAAATAGTATATCTAAAATTTGTCAAGTTACTGGAATAATTGCATTCATATATGCGATTTGTAATCAATAGAAGCAACAACTTTCGGTCAATGCCAAACCTCGCATTATCGCATAGGTATTACTACGATTTAATATTTTAGCGAAAAAATAGTAGAAAAAGAACCGAATTATTAGCCTGTAATTATTTTTTAAATGGTATAGTATATTATTATTTCCCTTTATATAAGCATCTACAAAAACTCTGAATAAGTTTAAAAACAAGTATATAAGGAGGAAGGTTTTGAAGTGGTGTTTTGCATATAATACCATTTATCCTTTGAATTTACTGGGATAAAATTTTCTTTTCTCGCCTCAGCATTCAGCATAAAAATAAACTATAACTATGGCTATGCTTGATGTTCCTGCTGAAGCTGAAACAAAAAAAATCTTAATTTTTCTTTCCGGTAAATTCAAACAACAAATGGTATAACTACAGTCAAATGCTTCCTTGTTTTTGTTTAAGCTACTAGTTCGTTATGCTTTGGTTTTATAGCTTCAAATACCCCAAAGTGGTTCTAATTACTATTACCTACAAGTATATTTTGAATGGCCCTAAATGGGGGGGTGAATAAATTTTTTGAGAGTTTATATGTTCAGAAGGTGGGTTTGGTTATCGAGGGGAGATCAAATGAGCCCTTTATTTTGATACGTATTGTTCTGTGTCTGTAATGACTCTGTTCTCTAAAAACAGTGTTTAGTCCTAATTATTTTGTAGAAGCTTAGCTTTGTAATGGGTTGTAGTTACTATAACGTTATAAGTTTATATTTTTTATTTATAAAAAAAATGTTTTCGTAAAAATATCGCTATTTATGGTGGAATTTGTAATAGTTTTTTGGTTGTAATTACTTGTATAATAGTGTTTTAATTTAAATTTAGTTTTAAGAGTTGTTTATTCATTTTGTTGTTTTTTGTATTTTTTGTAAGACAAGTGTTAATGAATTGTGTTATTATAAGTTAAAATTCAGATAATAAGATGCTTATGGTGTATTATTGTTATCTATTTAATGCAAAAACTAACACTCAAACAAAACAAAAATGAAAAATTTAAAAATCATGTCCATTGCTATCGTAACTATAGCAATGTTGGTTTCATGTAACAAAGAAGGGGTTGATGAAACTGTAGCAGATATTACAACAAGCTCTGAGATTAAAAAAAAAGTAGCTCAGAGATTTATAGAAGAAGGGGTAAATCCCATTGCAGGGGTACGTCCTTTTGTTGTGGATGGAGTCAAAGGATGGGTTAGCGGAGACATTTTTTTATCCGATGATAAGATTGCAGATACTTCTGTGAAATCACCTTTGCAAGAAGAACCAGGAGCAAAACTTTTTAGAACTACTAATACAGTACGAATAAATGGGAACCGACGTACTATTAATATTCTTGGGAGAACAAATTTGACTAATAAAATGAGAGGTGCTCTGAGGAGAGCCGTAGGTAATTATAACGATTTGGATTTGAGAATTAGGTTTAGCCTTGATATTGGTGATGATACTAGTGGTAAGCAAATAGTAGTCCGCGTAGGAGCTGCTGATGGTGGTGCTCTTGCTGAATTTCCATCCGGAGGAAACCCTGGTAGACCTATAATCGTGGATCGTGCCTTGAACTCAGAAAGTTCTAATGTTTTAACTCATTTAATGATGCATGAGATAGGACACGCTATTGGATTACGACATTCTGATTTTAGAATACGTCAAGATTGTCCGGATTCAGGAAACGAAGGATTTGGTGAGTTTGGAGCTATTAATATTCCAGGGACTGATGATTCAGGAAGATTGCTGAGGTCTGTAATGAGAGCTTGCTTTACTGGAGCAGAGTCGGGAGAATTTATAGGAGAAGATGCTAGAGCATTGGGAATCCTTTATTAGTATTACTAAAACTAATTTTTGAGGTAATGCTATTCAAAAATGATTTAAAAACTATTAATGAGGTTCTTTTTCTGCTATTTTTTTAGCTATACAATTAAACTGCAATCACTAGCTATGTTTGAGTTTTATGGCTTATGTTCGAGAAAAATAGTTCTAATTATGATACCTTATAATTACATTTTGAATGGTATAAGTTAAAATATTATTTTTTCTCTTAAAAGTGTCCGAATTATAAAATGATCTGGATTCTATCTTGATTTTTTCAAGAAGTAATGGGGGTAAAGAATTTTAACTTATAGTACTAATAGAATTAAATTAGAAAAAAATATATATAACGTATTAAATGGATCAAAGACCGTTTGTATTTATGATACAATGCGGTCTTTTTTGTAATCTGTTTATAGAGATTTTTTTAAGTTTTAGTGGTGTGTTTTTGGTGTCGAAATACGAAAGGAGTGATGAAATCATGTCTTTATCATCAAGAAAAACTCTAGTAGTCATTCAATTTAACATTTCGTTTTTTGATTCTAATTTAAGATAGAAGAATTAAGACCCTTTTTTTTGAGAAAAAGGTTATTAGTGTGTGAATTTTTTGGGGCTAAATGTGAATTCTACAAGTGAATAAAAAAATCATTTATAATGTTGATTTATAAGTGTTAATTGAGGAAAAACCGTAAGTATATTAAGGGGCTTGTTGGTTATATTTGAATACTATTAGAGCGGTTGTTTAATAGGTATAAGATTTCTTTGCTATCAATAAATGGTGCATTCATTTTAGATATTTCAAAGTCTCTTTATAGATCAATTGAAGTGTTTTGAGGTAGTTTTTTAGGCTGTTGAGGAGTACTTTTTTTAATTAATGTTGTTTCATCGATTCATTGAGTAAAATAAATATGAACCATTTAAAACTAAAACTAAAATGAAAAAAGCACAAATAATTCTATTATTACTATTTGCAAATATATTTGGAGTAGTATATGGACAGAACAAAAAAAACGTACTAATTTTTCTAGTAGATGACCTGAGAGATGAGCTGAATTGTTATGGTAGTAGACATGTAAAAAGTCCCAACATAGATGCATTGGCAGCGGATGGAGTCAGGTTTAATAATGCCTATGCGCAGCAGGGGATATGTGCTCCATCACGTATGAGTATATTGACAGGGCTTCGTCCAGAAAGTATTGGGATTTATGATATTTTCACCCCGTTACGAAAAGTGCATAAGGAGGTTGTGACTATGCCGCAATTATTTAGAGAAAATGGTTACAAAACGGTTGGTATAGGAAAAGTTTTTCATCACGGTAGAGATGATCGTTCTCAATGGACTACCTATATTGGCAAAGAACCTAATACCTATACAAATCCCGAAAACGAAGGTAAAAAGGCTGCTTTTGAGATAGGAGTTCGAACTATTAAAAATAGAAAAGGACAAGATATCGAAGTTTCTGCAACAGATGAAACTTATAAAGACGGTCGTGTGGCCAATGCTGCTATAGAAGCTTTGAGAGATTTAAAGAAAGATCCGTTTTTAATGGTTCTTGGATTAAGTAAGCCACATCTACCTTTTAATGCTCCAAAAAAATACTGGGATTTATATGATAGAAACAAGATTAAGGTGCCATCAAGAGATAGGCCTAACAAAATGTATTTTCAATCGCTAACCAATTGGGGAGAATTACGGGGGTATGATGATATTCCTAGTAGTGGTGATTTGGATGATGAGTTAACCAAAACACTCATACAAGGTTATTATGCCAGCATTAGTTATATCGATGCGCAGGTGGGTAAAGTAATGAGAAAATTGGATGAGTTGCGATTACGGGAAAATACTATGGTAATATTTATGAGCGATCATGGATACAAAATTGGAGAATATGGTTCTTGGTGCAAACATTCGAATATGGAAATAGATGTTAAGGTACCTTTGATTATAAGTAGAGAAACTTCTTATAAAAAACGTAAGAGGAACAAAATATCTAATGCTTTGGTAGAGAATACAGATATTTTTCCAACAATTATAGAGCTATGTGGATTAGTGTCTCCCAAAATAGATGGAAAAAGCTTAATGAATTTGATCGATAATCCTTATTCAAAAGGAGATGAAGCTGCATATAATTTATATCCAAAAGGAAAAAGGATAGGTGTAAGTGTTACTGATGGTAGATGGAGGTATACAGAATGGAGAATTGATGAGACTCAAGAAATAAAAGGAAGAGAGCTATATGATCACTCATATAGTATGGTAGCAGATTCTAATTTGGCGGGAGATAAAAATTTCCAAAAAGAGCAAGAGAGAATGGCTCAATTGTTATACAAAAGATTTCCTACTGATATAAAGCCATTTAACGAAAAAAGAGTTATCGGTGATAATCATGGAACAGAAATTATCAAAGTGTTTGAATCTAGTATTACAGCTCCTCTAGATAATAGTAGTTTTGAGTTAGGAAAAAGTATTGTATTAAGAGCGAATGCAACAGCTGTAAAAGGTACAATTATCAAAAAAGTTCTTTTTAGAATTAATGGAAAATTTCATGAACTAGATAGAGAGTCACCGTATGAGGTCACTTGGAAGCCAAGAAAAGTAGGTAGTTATACTATAGATGTAATGGCCATAAATAGTGATTACGAAAAAACAATATCTTCTAATGTAACCGTCACAATTAATAAGAGTGAAGGAAAAAAAGTAGAGGAACTTTTGCATGGAGAGACATCTATTTCTATTTATCCCAATCCTGCACGGAATACATTTACTATTGCTACAAAAGGGTTTAAAAAAGCAACTATTTTGATAACAGATGTGCTAGGTAATCGTGTTTATAGCAAAAGTACTGATGCCAAAACGGTAGAAGTAGCTACAAAAGCTAAATTTGCCGTAGGTCTTTATTTTATAAAAATAATAGATCAAGATGGCAAAATTTATAATGACAGGGTCTTGATAAAGTAAAATCGGCTTTTATTGATGTGTCAAGATATTTTTTTGGCACACTCATCTAGAGATTCATAAATAAAAAAAACCACTATAATTTGAATTGATTTCATCTTATAGTGGTTTTTTTTGTTACAAATTTTGTGTTTTTAAAGCTTTAGATTGAAAATGCACTAATACCATTTTGCTTGAATTTACCGGAAAGAAACGTCAAGTATAGCTTAGTTACGGTGTATTTTTATACTGGAGCTGAGGCGAAAAAAGAAAATTTTATCCCAGTAAATTCAAAAGATAAATGGTATGAATTCTATTTTTTTTAACAGTTTTGGTGTACATCATTATGAACTAAGAAACGTCAAGATGTGAGTTCTTTATCAAAATGCTAAAGTAGTTTTATATCATCACTTTAGTGTTAGGATAATAAAAAAAACTACTTATTTCTGTTCGGATATAAAAAAAAACAGTTTTTTTTGTGCAAAAATTTAACCCCTTCAAACTATACGTATTTCTATAAAGAGTATCATAGTATATTAATTTATGTAGCTATGATTTCACAGTTCTCTAACTATTATATTCTTGACACTATTTTTACTTAATATTCTCATTTACTGTGTTTTATGTGGTATCTTGTTTTTCGTGTTATAATTTTTGAGGTAAAAAAATGAAGGTATTTCTGTATGTACTAGATATGTCAGTGAGATTTTTTACTATAACGAAATATTTATTTTTAGTATAAATTTTTGTTCAAAAATCATTTTTTTGGTTAAAATTTTAATTTATCTGTAATTGTTTTGGTTTTTTGTCGACCAATGCAAAAAGTTTGATCAAATTTTATCGAAAAACAGAAGACTTATATGAATTTTATGGAGTGCGCCCATTATAAGTTTTTACTAACCACCAAAACACAAACATTAATACTATGAAAATGCAAAAAAACAATTACTCAGTAACAAGTAAAGCAGTCAAAATCACTTCAACGATTTTGTTAACTTTTGGTTTTTGTGCAGTACAAGCACAATCTAGTTTTCCTTTCTCGCCAATAGCAGCTGATAATGATGATGGTACATTTAACACTACAATTAATATAAATGGTAATGCAAGTTCTTTTAATAATTTGTTATTGGGATCTAATGTAGATGTCAATACAACAAATTTAGCAGGGTTAAATAACGCGGATTTGTTAAGGCCTAACGGTACAATTTTGCAACGAAATAGGGGTTTTCAGGGTTTTAATTCTCAAATAGCACAAGATTTTATAGAGGATAGAGATCCTGTTGTTATCCGTTTTCCTCAAGGTGTTTTTGCTAATTCGTATAATTGGGAAAGAATTACTGATAGCAATGGGAATGAGATAGCAGCAGCAGATTCAAGACACATTACAGACCCTTTTATTGTAGATGGAAGGACCATATCGCAACATGATAGTCCAAGTGGGGTTCGTGTAGGGTATCCATCATTGAGAGGTATTTTTGATACAGCAGAGAGGAATAATAGACCACTGGATCTTCTCACAGTACTTAATGTTGTAGGTAATGATGGAGTTTCTAATGGTAGACGTTGGGAATCTATGATTAATGACGGCTTTGATGTAAGAGATATGGAGCTAGGAAACGAGTTCTTTTTTAGAAGTCAAAGAACAGGAAGAATCAATACAGAAAGCGCTTGGGTCGATAGAGCTAGTAGAATTGTGACTAATATCAGAGGTAGAGCTCGTAGGCTAAATAGATCAGTTAGATTTGCAATTCCTATTACATATAGAGCCTCAGATCCTACAGAACCACAAGCAAGAAGAGAGAGTGACCAACGTTTTAACGATGCTATAACAGCTGATGAGAGTTTCTTTGATGCAATAGTCGTACATAGATATATCCGTGAGCAAAGAGAGGATGGTATTGTACCTGGTGATTTAACTCCTACTAATTTGAGAAGATTGCTTACTGCAAGTAGAATAATGGATCAATCACTTAGTTATTGTAGAACACAAGTTAGTGAAAATAAGAATTCTATATGGCTTACAGAGTGGGGTGTAGGAGGTAGTGAAGAAGAAGGTGTAGGAGCTAGTTTCTTAGGGACAGCTGATACATATACACACCTTATTCGTAATAGAGATAGATTAGAATTAGAGCGTATCAACTGGTTTTCTACATTCGGATCAAACGCACAATACCGTTTTGAGAATGGTGTTAGACGTAGTACTGGATATGGTAGAATTTACGAAATACTTCGCAGTGTTCTAAGAGATTCAAATATATATGATGACATAGTTGTAACAACAGAAGATTTGGTATCTGGTGGGAGAAATATGTCTAGAGCAGTAAACGCAATTGCAGTGAGTAGAGGAAGTAATAGAATTACCTATGTTGTGACCAATTTGGCTAATAGAGCTACTCGATTACAACTTAGAAGAGATGGTGACATAAGAACTGGTTTTGATGTTAGATTATCCGGAATCAGTATGTCTAACTTGATTACTCTGAACCCAACAATTAGAGAGGCTGTTACTCGTAGAAATCAAAATAGCGTAACAATTCCTCGTTTTTCTGTAATGCGTGTAGAGGTTACTTTTGATAATCCTGTGGCCAAATTTGCAGAAATCACAAAAGAAACTATTGATTCACCAGAAAAATCAGTTGTTTTACATCCAAACCCTACCTCCTCTGCATTTAATATCGCTTTAAATGGTCTAGAGACTGCAAATATTGTAATTAGTGATATGTTAGGTAAAGTAGTTTACAAAACTCAGACTAATGAAACAAACCTGAAATTAGATAATAGTAATCTATTCAAAACAGGTGTTTATATTGTGAGAGTAATAGATGGTAACAATAAAACGTATTTTAATAAATTAATTGTAAACTAAATTATAAAGATGTGATGTAAGACTTTTTTTCAATTCGCTATAAAAATGACTTCCTTTATTCAACTTTCTTCTTTTTATTAGCTCATAGCATTGCTATGAAGTGCAAAAAACACTTCAATTGATCAAAAAAGTTTAAATCATTCACTTCAAAGTTTATAATTACACATAAGTGCTATTGTCCTAATGTTGGCAATAGCACTTTTATAGTATGCAATGATTTTTGTTTTTTTTGTAAATACAATACTTTTTCTAAGCAGTCCAAGATGAATCTAGTGACAGCTATGTTGTGACGAAACCTGTTCCGTGCTGACCATTTCTGAAGGTGATATGAAGGGAATTCCTAATCCTAATCCTCGCAAAATAAAGAGTATTCCTATAATCACCACAACGATAGGAATCATTTTTAGAATACGTTGTTTGTTACGTGTAGTGAGAAAATTACCTATATAGATGGCTGTGGTCATCAAAGGGATAGTACCTATTCCGAATACCAACATATAGAAACTGCCATGTATTGCATTTCCGGTTGCTAGAGCTCCAAAAATAGCCATGTAAACCAATCCACAGGGCAAAAGACCATTAAGAAAACCAATAGTAAAAAAAGTACCAGACTCCTTTTTCTTTAACGCATCTCCTAACCAATTTTTTACCTGGCCTACGGCTCTGTATATAGGTCTAGATACATTATACGTATCAAATAATTTTGTAGGGATTAGTATCACCACAATCATTAGTATCCCTATGGCAATAGAGAGTTGCTGTTGTATACCAAATAAGTTCAATGTTTTTCCCAACATTCCAAAAACTAACCCTAGTAACGAATATGTGGTAATACGACCTAGATGATAACTCACGAGTTGAAAAGTCTTTTTGATAGGATTTTGATGGTCTACGGGTAATAAAAAAGCAATTGGACCACACATTCCTATACAATGAAAACTACCTAAAAAACCGAATATGAGCGCAGAATATATCATTAATACACTATTGATTTTTTGTACAAATACTCCTCACCATCGTACTCAATTGCTATGGTGATGTTCCAACGACCGTCTACCAATCTATGATCCGGTATAAGCAAGTCAGATCCAGAAAGAAGGATGGGTAGATCGAAATCTAATTGCTGATTAGATGGTCGATAAAGAGATACCGTTCCTTGTATTTTTTCTGGTAGTAACTCCTTAGGTAAGGATAGTAGCCACCCTTGAGAGGTTTTTTGACCTACAATTCGTTCTTGGAGCGTATTCATTTTCGTTTCAGCATCAATTTCCGTTTGATAAGCAATCTCTTTGGCATAATATTCCTCTGTAACAAGGTCATGTCTGTATTTTTTGTCTGTACTCATGGTAATTACCATATAGAGTATAAATAGCATGAAGGAGACCATACCTAGCACAATTCCTTTACCCCAATTCCATTTCATAATACTATATTTTTTTGACGTTATATTGCTTTTTGTTTTACACATCTTCATCAAGGGTTGTACATGTTTTACTTGGGCGTGACCTAAAAAGGTCGGGCTATTCATTCCAATTCCTCGCTCGTACCTCGCTGTGGGATTTTCACTGCTATCCCTCACGCATAGAGTGTACGTGTATGTTATTTATAGTTTCTAGGTCCCAAAAATGTCGTTGTGGTTGTTTCTAATAAGACATCACCACTATAGATGGCTATTTTTAACCGATCTTTATCTCCATCCAATGCAGCGGCATTAATTTCTATGAATAATGTTCCTTCGGTTAGCGACTGGCCAGCAATTTTGAAATCATTATGTGATACAAGTTTGATGATCCCTTGATGTGATAACAGTTTGAAGTGTACATCCTCAATGTCGTTTACTGTTTTATTCACGAGCTTATAAGTATATACATTACTAATAGTATTAGCTGTTTTGCGTTCATACAATTGACCGGGTAATCGGAGAATACGTGCTTCTATGTCATTACGTAAAAAAAGCATTCCAATCAAAATGGCAGTCAGTATGCCTAATACAGTCATATATCCTTTGAGACGAGGAGTAAGTTTGAATGGTTCTTTCTTTTCAATATGCGCTTCACTCGTATATCGGATTAATCCCTTAGGAAGATGGACAGCCTCCATCATCTGATCACAAGCATCGATGCAAGCGGTACAATTAATACATTCTAATTGCGTACCATTGCGAATATCTATACCGGTAGGACAAACATGTACACAAGCAGCACAGTCTATACAATCACCTTTTCCGGTTGTAGGTCTGTCTTCATTTTTTTTGAACTTAGCACGTCCACTTTCTTTCTCACCTCGTTTGTGATCATAGGCCACAAGGATCGATTGATTATCTAATAATACTCCTTGTAATCTTCCATAGGGACAAGCGATAATACAAACTTGTTCTCTGAACCATACAAATACAAAGTAAAATACACCAGTAAAAATAAGCAAGGATAGTAGTGTATGAATGTTTTCCAAAGGATCACTTGTTACGTATCGTATCAATTGATCACTCCCAATAAGATAAGCAAGAAACACATTGGCTATGAGAAATGAAATAATGAAAAACACAAACCATTTTAGGATTCTTTTTCTTATTTTTTCTGTATTCCAAGGCATTTTGGCAAGACGAATTTGTTTGCCACGATCTCCATCAATCCAGTACTCGATACGACGAAAAACTAGCTCCATAAAAATTGTCTGAGGACAAATCCAACCGCAGAACAACCGACCAAAGGCTACAGTAAATAGAATGATAAATACTACCCCTGTAATCATCATAATAACAAATAGATGAAAATCTTGTGGCCAAAACGGAAATCCAAAAATATTAAAACGTCGCTCTAATACATTAAACATCAAGAACTGATTGCCATTAATCTTGACAAACGGGGCACTGAACAAAAATGCAAGCAGGATATAACTTACATATTTGCGATATGTATACCATTTGCCATCAGGCTTTTTAGGAAATACCCAGGCACGTTTGCCTTCTTCGTTGAGCGTACCGATGGTATCTCTAAAATTATCTTGCCCTTGTTCTGCCATCATCTATGATTTATACAGTATATACAAACCTATTTGTTCGGAATATTATCAATACTTGCTGTGGTATAGACACCTATGGAATCTTGTGTTTTTTCAGGGGTCTTTCCTTCAGCTTTTGGTGTATTTGTATCTTCCCATAATTTTCCTTCCGCAGCTTTTGGTTCGGCAGGAGAGGAGCCTTGTAAGCTTAATACATAACTTGCTACTTGGGCTATTTCGGCTGGTTTTAATTCTGTTTTCCATGCAATCATCCCTTTGCCGGACCGTCCTCCTTCTGAGATTGTATTAAAAACATTTTTGATGCCTCCACCGAGAACCCAATATTTGTCAGTGAGGTTGGGACCTATACCACCTCCACCATCCGATTTGTGACAAGCAATACATCGTTGAGAAAAAATAGCACTACCGGATTTTAGATCTTCGGCATCAGTAAGTAGTGTAACCGTAGTGGCATCCACTAAGTCTTTTGCCGTTTTTTTCCAAGCTTCGATTTCTATTTTAGCCTCGGAGACGGCAATTTCATACTCTTCTGCTTGGTTATAGTCATCAAAAACCTCAAAGCGTACTAAGTATATGATAGCAAAGGCAATCGTTCCATAGAAACCAAATACCCACCAAGGAGGTAGTTTATTGTCGAGTTCTTTGATACCATCATAATTGTGGTCTAGGATAATCTCATGCTCTTCTTCGAGTGAGGTACTCCCTAATGCCATTTGATATTTTTCCTTTATCCAACCAAATTGGTTTGCTTTGTCATGGGCAAGTTTTTTGTCATATTTCTTTTTTGCTGATGGTTTTAGGGTTTTGTATAAAACACCTTGCAATGCAGCAATACTGACTTCTCCGGCAATATAAAATAGGATAATGGTTCCATATATAATCCATAGCCAAGGTTTACTGTCAAGTAGGGAAAGTGTTCTTTGAGAACCTATCCAATTCAAGAAAATATAACCAAACAAGGCAAAGCCTATGATACGTAAAAATGATGCTGTTGTTCTCATAGTTGGATTTGGTTTATAGTTACGGTATCATCTTCTAATGGGATGTTACGTACTTCATTGATATGTTCTTTTTTTGCAGTGAATACCCACCAAAATAACACAGCAAAAAAGATAAAGAATATCAATAGTGATATCATAGGGTAGATGGCAACACCTTCTATATTTTCTAGGTTTCCTTTTATAAATTTCAACATAGCTTTGGTTCTATTGGTTATGGGTAGTTTCTTTGGTGTTTTTGATCTTTATGTCCGTTCCAAGCCGTTGTAGATAAGCAATGAGTGCAACAACTTCACGATTACGCATTTCTACAAATTTTTGACTGTTTTCTTGAGCATATTTTTTATCAGCCTCATAAGTTTTTGCAAAATCAGGATCACTATAAAGATTTTTCTCTATCTGTGTACCTTGTTCTTCCATCCATTTTTGTGCCTGTGCAATTTCTTCTGTAGTATAAGGAACTCCCAGAGTTACCATTGTCCGCATTTTGTCTTCGGTACTCTCTTTGTCAAGTTCATTCTTGATTAGCCATTTATAAGATGGCATTATAGAACCAGAAGAAGTACTTTGTGGGTCATAAAAATGATTCAAATGCCAATTGTCACTATATTTTCCACCGATTCGATGCAGATCGGGTCCAGTTCTTTTACTTCCCCACAAAAATGGATGGTCATAGACAAATTCCCCAGCTTTTGAGTATTCTCCATATCGTTCTACCTCACTACGGAAGGGGCGTACCATTTGAGAGTGACAAGATACACAGCTCTCTCGGATATATAGATCACGACCCTCTAGTTCCAATGGCGTATAGGGTTTTACACTAGAAATTACAGGAATATAATCATCCACAATCAATGATGGAATAATTTGCACCATACCACCAATAAGAATGGCAATTGTGGCATAGATGGTCAGTTTTACTGGACGACGTTCTAACCAAGTATGATATCCTTCTTTAGCTGTTTGTCTATTGGGTACTTTTGGTAATGGAGCAGCCTCTGCGAGTTCGTCCGTTACTTTGCTTCCAGAACGTGCTGTCATCACTAGATTGTAGATACCAACTAATGCCCCTACGATAAACATGCTTCCTCCAATGGCACGCATCCAGTACATAGGGATAATTTCGCTTACCGTCTCCAAGAAGTTTCCGTATGTTAGTGTACCATCAGGGTTGAATTGCTTCCACATAGAGGCTTGTACAAAACCAGCAACATACATAGGCAATGCGTATAAAATAATTCCTAATGTCCCTATCCAAAAGTGAACATTGGCAAGTGTATTTGACCACAAAGTGGTTTTGAATAATCGAGGAACCATCCAATAGGTCATTCCAAAAGTCAGAAAACCATTCCAAGCTAGTGCGCCTACATGTACATGAGCAATAACCCAATCACTAAAGTGTGCTATGGCATTGACGTTTTTGAGAGATAATAATGGACCTTCAAAAGTAGCCATACCGTAGCCTGTTATGGCGACAACCATAAATTTGAGCACTGGATCTGTCCGTACTTTGTCCCATGCTCCTCGTAGGGTAAGCAGTCCATTGATCATACCTCCCCAAGAAGGAGCTATAAGCATAATAGAGAATGCCACACCCAAGTTTTGTGCCCAATCTGGCAAAGCCGAATAGAGAAGGTGATGGGGACCTGCCCAGATATAAATGAATATGAGAGACCAAAAATGAACTATAGACAGTTTGTAGGAATACACAGGTCTATTGGCCGCCTTTGGGATAAAATAGTACATAAGTCCAAGGAATGGGGTTGTCAAGAAAAAGGCAACTGCGTTATGTCCATACCACCATTGTACAAGTGCATCTTGTACGCCGGCATACATAGAATAACTTTTTAGTGCACTGACTGGTAATTCCATACTATTTACAATATGTAATACTGCTACCGTGACAAAAGTCCCTAGATAGAACCATATTGCCACATATAGATGGCGTTGCCTTCTTTTGAGTATCGTGCCGATGAGGTTTGCGCCAAAAGCAACCCAAATTAAGGCTATAGCAATATCAAAAGGCCATTCTAGTTCTGCATATTCTTTGGAGGTTGTGTATCCCAATGGTAGTGTAATTGCGGCTCCAACTATAATGGATTGCCACCCCCAGAAATTAAAGTTACTCAACCAATCTTTCCACATACGGGCTTTTAATAGTCGTTGAGAAGAGTAGTATACTCCAGCAAAAATAGCATTCCCCACAAAGGCAAAAATTACCGCATTGGTATGTAATGGTCTTAATCGACCAAAACTAAGCCACGGTACGCCGTCTGTGAGGTTAGGGAATAAAAACATAAAGGCCAATAATAAGCCAACACTCATCCCAATAATGCCCCAGAACATTGTCGCGATGATGAATTTGCGTACGATTTGATTGTCGTAGTAGAACTTTTGTATCTCCATAGTTACTTCTATTGATCGTTGAATGGTATATCTAATTAGCTATTATTTTGAATACCGCTAAACTTTATTTGGCAGGGATGACTCTTTGGTTGATGCATCGGATTCGAGGGTCGGTTCTTTGACAATCTCGTCCTCAAAAAGCATTCGTACAGATGGCGTATAGGTATCGTCGTATTGTCCACTTTTTACAGAAAAAATGAATGCTGCAAAAAAGACTAGTGCTACGATAACACTAATTGCCAAAAGCATATAAATAATACTCATACCTGCCTGAATTATGAGGTAAAATTACTGAGGATGATTTGTAAAAAAGATGACATTTGTCAGCTTTGTAATAATGTTAATTTTTTCTAAATATTAGTATTGCAAATCATCTCTATACCTCTTTTTTATTCAGGTAGTTAACTTGGTTTTGATAGCTTTCAAGTTTGCTCTTTTCTTTTGCCAAAGCAGTAAGTATCGCTGATTTTTTTGCCTGAAAACTGGTGCTTTCTTGCAAAAAAAGCTGTTGATAATAGGTGATTCCTTCCAACATATTTTTTATGAACCTAGAAAGGTATTTGTACTGTTTTATATCTAATGGAAGAATGACTTCGCGTAGTTGATTTGTGAAGTATTCCATGTAAATTTGCAATTCTTTGACAAACATATTCGGACGATCATCAAGGGTTAGCTCGTGATCTTTGTGATATATGTGATCCACCATTTCTTGTAACTTCATCGTCCTCGAAAAATAAGCCAAATTAGGTCCTGGACAAACAGATACACCTGTTCCTTCTACCTTGGTGGTAATATTGTTAACCAACAGTGCTGCTGTCCCCAAGCCTACACAAGTACAGGATTTTTCTGTGATTTTATGAAATGCTTTTTCGTATTCTTTTTTTGGAAGATTTTTCTTGTCTAATTCTTTTAATTTCAAAAATTGATACTGACGCGAAGCTGTACAGAGACCTTTTTCATCAAACTCTTTATTCAAACTAACATATTTCTTCGGGCAGGAGCTACCTGGTCTACCTTTGTCTATATGGGCTTTTTTTTCTAGATCCTTTGTGTTTCCTCTTAGGTTATTGAAAGGAATTCCCAAAGGAGAAATAGCACTCAGATAAATATCTTTTTCTTGTGCTTTTTCTAATTTTTCTCTTGTTACTCTATCAACAAGTGTAACCTCTGGTACGAGTAAGAATGGGCTGCCCCAACCTACAGAATCTACATTATAGTGTTCTTGCAAAAATTGATGTTCTTCTGTTGTTCCTACACCACCTTGTGCGCTGATCTTGATAGAAAGGGGAGTACTTGGCACAGCATATTTTTTTTGAATCAATGCTTTTTCAAGAAGGCTAAATAAGGTTTCTGTCAATTCTTTTTTGGAGTCTCTAAACTGTGCCAAAATGGGACCTATCAAATAGCCATCGGTAGCAAAGGCGTGCCCTCCGCAGTTCAGGCCAGATTCGATACGAAACTCGGAAACCCAGATGCCTTTTTTTGCAAGAAATTTTCCTTGAATAAGTGCAGAACGATAGTCACTTACTTTCAAAATAATTTTCTTTTTTATAATGCCATTCTTATTGGGATAAAAATCTTTGAAGGTTTCCAAATAACCGTATAAACGTGGATTCATACCTGCTGATAATACGAGTGATGAGCTTAATGTACTGGTCGCAAAACCTCTTAGTGCGGCATGAGCATCGTTATAAATAGTGTCTAATTTTTTGCCATTTTGATAATTCTCTTTATCAACCTTGGTCATAATATTTACATCAATACTACCCATAGTGAGCGTATCATCTAACCATTTTTTGATCGTTTCCTTATTCGTAGCACTCTCTGAGAATTTTTGTAATTTAGCGCTTATTTGAGCTCCATTTGGTACCAAAGAGAGGTACTGCTGTAACTCTTTGCTATAACCTTTATGGAGATTCTTCATAATACGGAATTTCTCTTCAGAAATAGCATGAATTAAGTTGAGGTAAGAGGTTATCCGTTTAGCTCTAAAATCTTCAAAAGAATTTTTAATTTCGGTAAAAGGGAGTGCTAATTTTTGGGAATATACTTTGCGTAATTTTTCTAATAACTCATCATCCACAAGAGAAATCACAGAATCAATACCTAAATGAGCCACTTTTGTTGGAGTATCGGCAGTAAATCCAATACCCATTACTGGTATATGAAATGAATGTTTTTGCATGTTGTTTATATTTGGATTATAGTAGTTAAAGTGTCATGATTTTTTTCGTGATTGATAAAGGTCTTTTCCCAATAAATAAGTGAATATTGTCGTGAATACAACAATACTTATAGAACTAAGGGGCATCAATATTGCCGCAACCACTGGAGCAAGGTTTCCTGTAATGGCAAATGCCAAGCCAATGAGATTATAGCAGAGCGAAAAAATAAAAGCGTATTTGATAACCTTTATACCTTTTCTAGAAAGTGATAAAAGTTGTGGAATACTCTGAAAATTTGAAGCGTCTAAAATCCCATCGCAGGCAGGAGAGAAGATGTTTACATTTTCTGAAATAGCCAACCCTACATCACTTTGAGCTAGCGCTCCTGCATCATTAAGCCCATCACCAATCATTAGGACATTACTACCATTGTTTTGTAGTTCTTTTATGTAATGAAGTTTATCTTCTGGCTTTTGGTTAAACAAGAGTGTTGTGTTCTGTGGGAGTATGTTTGACAAATATTCTTTTTCACCATCGTTATCTCCAGATAGAATTACAATTTTTACAGTAGTTTTTAGTTGATCAAAAACAGTTTTTAAACCTTCTCGGTATTCATTATAAAATAGATAACACCCCTTGTATTCTTCATCAGCGCTAATATGAACGGCTGTTTTTTGATGAGATAGCGAAGTCTTTGCACTTATAGTGTCTACAAAACCATAAGAACCGATCTTGATTTGATGATTGTCTATGACTCCTGTAATCCCTTGGCCTATTTCTTCCTCAAAATAATCGAGGCTATGTATATCATTTTTGTCAAGAATCGTATACAATGAGCGACTCAATGGATGGTTAGATGCCCGTAATGTATTTGATAGCAGGTGTTTTTCTTGCTGGGTTAATGCGATACCCTCATAGAGAATGGTGTTTTTTGTATTTGTAGTCAAGGTTCCTGTTTTATCAAACACCACCGTATCTATATGAGCGAGTTGCTCTATAACAGCACTATTTTTCATATACGTCTTATTCCGTCCAAAAATCCGTAACAAATTCCCCAATGTAAATGGAGCAGCCAAGGCAATAGCACATGGACAGGCTACAATCAATACGGCGGTAAACACGTTCAGTGCTATTGTCGGTTCAATAAATAACCAAATAATAGTTGCTAAAAATGCTATGAGTAATAAACCAATGGTGAAACGCTGGCTAATATTATCTGTAAGAGACTGAAAAGTGCTCTGCTTGTTTTTTGAAAAAACGTCATTGGACCATAGTTGAGTGAGATAACTTTGTTCTACAGATTTAAGAACTTCTACCTCTAGGACTCCAGCTTGCTGTCGTCCACCAGCAAATAGTTGATCACCTGATAATTTTGTAACTGGTTCAGCTTCGCCAGTAACAAAACTGTAATCAATCAAGGCATTTCCTTTTATAAGAATAGCATCTACGGGTAGTAGTTCATTATTTCTAATAAGGATACGATCTCCTTTTTTTAATTCATATACCTGGGCCTGTTCTTCTTCTAGAGTTGTTGTGTTTTTTAGTATTCTAGTGACAGCAATAGGGAAGTAGGATTTGTAATCTCGCTCAAAAGAAAGAAATGCATACGTTTTTTGCTGAAAAAATTTACCCAACAACAAAAAGAATATGAGTCCAGCCATACTGTCAAAAAAACCAGTCCCCCAATCCATAATAATCTCTATTGTAGAACGGATAAATAATACCGTAATACCAATAGCAATAGGTACATCGATATTCAGTATTTTGGAGGATAATCCCTTGTATGCAGAAACAAAATAGTCACTACCAGCGTAGCCTGCTACGGGTACAGCAAAAACAAACATGAGCCAACGAAAAATGTGTTTGAATTTCTCTAACCAAAATTCATTTACTTCAAAATATTCTGGAAATGAAAGGAACATGATGTTGCCAAAAGCAAACCCTGCTACTCCCAGTTTATAGATCAAACTTCGGTCAATTGTGGTATTTTTTTCTTTGGTGTCCTCTAGTGATATATAGGGTTCATACCCTATTTTTGCTAGTAATAGCACAAGTTTTTTTAGGGTTAGTTCTTTTGAAGAGAATGTAATACGAACTTTTTTTTGAGTAAAATTAACCTGAGCTGTTTTTACAGCAGGATGTAATTTATTAAGGTTTTCTAATACCCAGATACAAGAACTACAATGAATTGATGGAATTAATAAGGAGACTACCTGCGTATCTTGTTCATCAAACTCTAGGAGGGTAGTGACAATATGCTTGTTTTCTAAAAAATCAAACTTTTCTTCTTGTAATAGAGGGGCAGTGCCGGGGGTATTTGTAAGATCATAATAATAGGATAAGTTGTTGTCATTAAGAATATCAAATACAGTTTTGCATCCATAACAGCAAAAGGATTTGTTGTTATGCGATATAGTAGTATTAGTGCATTCATCACCGCAATGGAAACATGTTGACATGATTATTCAAATTTACTCAAGAGCTCAAAGGGCTCTTTTATCGCTAGTACAAAGCTGCGTAAATTGAGGGTTGAAAAAGATGACTTTTGTCACCGTTTTGGGAATAAAAATGGTTGTTTGATCCCAAATAACCTAAATAAGGTGAGTTAAGGGGCGCTATTTTTGGCAGAAATCCTAAAAACAACTTCTTTTTTTATTAGTTATACCAAATTAGCTATATAATGTTGCATATCGATTTGTTCTTTTTCTATCTAAACGGCTTGTTTACATATTCCATAACTAAGGTTATGCAATAGCATCACAGTGTTTTTACATAAAAAAGTAACAGCGTCATTCAAACGAATCTATATAGCTAAATTGAATTGTATTAGATCTCTTTTTGAAGTATGGTTTGTTAACTTTCTTAGTCCAGAATTTTTTTTGCTTGGAGGTAATTGAAATTATACTTCTGAACGGTGGTTTTGTTAACGAACTAGTTTGCGTTTTTTTTAATTCTGACAGATCTATCAGAAGGGCGTAAACAGCTGGTAGTTTATTGATTAATTGAAGTATTTTTTGTAGTTTATAGTAGTGTTCAGCGCTAATAATAGACAAAAATTGCGGAGCAAAGAGCATTTTTATAGCCAAATGCTAAAAGTTGTAACCTATCCCAGAAGGATAGATAAACTAGGAATAATAGTTAGGAAAAAGTCAAAATTTCTACGATTCAGTTTGTATAATTTCATGAAACTTTAATAATATCATAACATTTGATCCATGATAACTGAAGTATTTTCGCTTGTTGTAAATGAACTCCTCTTGACGTTTCGTTTTGGACCGAAAATGATATAAAATTTGACTAAATAAGGTGCTTATTGAAATTCATGGTAGCGCCCACGGATAAGAAAAGTAACGAAAGATGGACGAATTTGATTCATTTTTTAGGAAAAAAGACGGAATCACGATGAGTTCATAGGTACGAACTACTTAGTAAACACTAATTTTAAAAATTATTATGAAAAAGACACAATTTTATCAAAGTTGCGTTTTTGCATTCCTATTTGCATTAACAACTTTTGCAACAAATGCACAAACTGTATTTATCAATGAAATTCATTATGATAATTCGGGAAGTGATGTAGCAGAAGCCATTGAAATAGCAGGACCAGCAGGTACAGATCTCAATGGTTGGAAAATTGAATTATATAACGGAAAAAATGGAGCTGTATATAATACATTGGATCTAACAGAGATATTAACAAACGATGCACAGGGGTATGGTTTTTCGGTTCTAAATTTACCAACAAATGGTTTGCAAAACGGGGCTCCCGATGGTCTAGCACTTATTGATGCTACAAATACAGTGATACAGTTTTTGAGTTATGAAGGGGTTGTAACAGCTGTTAATGGAATAGCAAACGGGCAAACTAGTACTGATATTGGGGTTTCAGAAAGTTCTAGTACCGCAATTGGAGCCTCTTTACAACTTACGGGAACGGGGAATACTGCAGCTGATTTTAGTTGGGAAGCTTTTTCTGCAAATACCTATGATACCATTAATACTGGGCAATCGTTTGGTGGTATAGTGCCGTCCATTCCTCCGAGTATCCTCATCAATGAGTTAGATGCTGATACTGTAGGGAGCGATATGTTAGAGTTTATAGAACTTTATGATGGCGGAAAAGGGAACACCTCTTTGGATGGATTACTGTTAGTCTTTTTTAATGGAAATAATAACCAAAGTTATCGTACCATAAGTTTGTCTGGTTTGGAAACTACAGAAACAGGGTATTTTGTTATTGGAAATGAAGGAGTCGAGAACGTAAACTTTGTGATACCAAATAATAGTATACAAAATGGTGCAGATGCGATTGTTTTGTATAAAGAAACTGAAATGAATTTTCCTAATGGAACAGGAATCGAAACCGAAAATATTATAGATGCCATTGTCTATGGTACTAATGATGCAGACGACCTAGAGTTATTGACGTTATTAAATCAAGGACAACTTCAGCTTAATGAGAGTATTAATAGTAAGCAGGATGTAGAATCTTTACAGCGTATCGAGAATGGAACTGGTGGAGCAAGGAACACAGAAACATATCAAGCTGCTGCTCCAACTCCCGGGCTTACTAATAATCTAGATATTATAACCCCTCCGCCATCGACAGAAATTATACCTATAGTTGCTGCACGTAATACTGCGCTAGGTACTACTGTGACTATCACAGGAACACTTACCGTTTCTGATCAATTTGGAGGTGCTGCATATATACAGGATAAGACAGGAGGTATCGCTGTATTTGATGAGCGCATTCATGGGCAAAATAATTTTGCGATAGGTGATTCTATAACGATAACAGGTGTACGTGATGCATTTCAGGATCAAATACAATTGAGTAGCCTTACTACAATTGTAGCTAATGGAGTTGCTCAAAAACCTATTGTACCTTTGGTTATTAGCTTGTCAGAATTGGAACAACATTCTGGTGAATTAGTACAGCTTACTAATGTTAGTTTTCCCAATCCAGGAGATTTATTATTTGGTAATTCAAATTTTATATTGCGTGATCGTAGTGGAGAGGGAGCGTTGCGGATTGATAATGAGGTAGCACTGGTTGGTTTGGCGCAACCTACTACTTGTGATACTGTAATAGGAGTGGTGAGCCGCTTTAGGGATTTTTATCAATTATTACCACGAGAAACAAGTGATTTGCCATGTGCAGAGGCATATGTACCACTTGGAGGCACTAGTACTATAGCCAAAGAGGATACTTTTGATATAGCAACATGGAATATTGAGTGGTTTGGAGATGAAGGTAATTCTCCGGCCTCAGGTAGTCCGATGTCAGATGCTATCCAACGTGATAGTGTTCGTACAATCTTAAAAAAATTAGATGCAGATGTTATTGCGGTTGAGGAAATTGCTGATGATGTGTTATTCAGAGAACTTGTTGATGGATTAGATGGGTACGAGTATATATTATCGGATGCAGTATCATCACCAGAAAGTTCGGGTGTAAAACAAAAAGTTGGTTTTATTTATAAAACAAGTGTTGTGACTCCAAAAACAACACGTGCCATGTTCCGTTCGATACATCCAGCTTATAATGGAGGTGATACTTCTGTATTATCTCAGTATCCAGAAGGAGCTGCGGATCGTTTTTATGCAAGTGGTCGTTTACCATTTTTGATGACGGCTGATGTGACTTTGAATGGAAAAACAGAGGTTATCGATTTGATAGCACTGCATGCACGAGCGAACAATAGTCGTAACCCGCAACAGCGATATGATTTCAGAAAATTTGATGTAGAAGTGCTAAAAGATTCTTTGGATACTAATTTTGCAGAGCGAAATGTAATTGTTTTGGGAGATTACAATGATGATGTTGATGAAACAGTAGCTGATGTAGCTACCACAGTTAGTACATTTCAAAGTTTTGTAGAAGATATGCAAAACTATACGATTGTTACAAAAACTTTGAGCGATGCCGGTTTTCGATCTTTTGTCTCTAGAGAGAATATGATTGATCATATCATGATTTCGAATGAATTGAATGATAATTATGTACAAAACTCTGCAGATGTAGGGTATCAATTCTATGATAATGATTATAGTAATACAGTATCGGATCATTTATTAGTGACTGCTAGATTGTTTATCGGAGCTACCGAAGAAGATCAAAATGCAATTACAGGATTTACATTGGTTAATGCAGCTTCTAATCAAATTATTGGAGCGTTAGAGAATGGAGCAGAGATTGACGTAACTTCTTTGGGGACTTCGTATTTGTCCTTTATTGCTCAAACAAGCTCAGAAAAGGTTGGTAGTGTTGCATTGACACTTGATGGGCCTGTGTCAGGAACAAGAATAGAGAATAGTGCTCCCTATACGATGTTTGGAGATATTCCAAATTTGTTTTTTGGTAAGACCTTACTTCCGGGGAGCTATACACTTACAGCAACACCATATACCCAAAAATTAAAAGGAGGTATTGCGGGAGAAGTTGCTCAAATACAGTTTACTATTACAACGGATGATACTTCTGTAGTTCTTGCCCCAAATCCGATTCAGCATAATGAAATAGTACTTCATTTTACAGAAAATACGGAGTCAACATTCGTTTCTTATAGATTGATGAATGCTGTCGGGATGACACTAGTAGAGGAGCAGTTAACAATTAATGCTGGAGAAAAATCATTGAGATTTGACACTAGTAATGTTTTGGTGGATAAAGGGATTTATTATTTGATACTTTATGTAAATGGACAAGAGCAGAGAATCAAGGTTTTGAAATAATACCAGGCAGAATGTAATTGTAGGCTAAAATAATTGAACTATTTTCGCTAGTTTAAGCTATAAAATTCGAGCATAGCCTTAGCTATAATTTAATTTTTTAGCGAAAAAAAAGTAGAAAAAGAACCTAATTATTTTTTAATGGTATATCATAGGTTATAAGACTTTAGACTCCAATTAACAGTATCGTTTTTGGTGTTAGTCAAAAACCATGAATTATAAAGCTGAACAATACCAAACGGTATTGTTCAGCTTTTTTTGATTGAAGGAATCCTCATTTATGCCATTTGTTGTTTGAATTTACCGGAAAGAAAAAGTCAAGATGAGTTCTGTACAAGGATTTGGCTGATATAGTGTATATATACGAAGAGACCGTCTGTAATACAGACGGTCTCTTTTTAAAACTATAATAATTTTAGTCATTAGTACTCTTTATTAGTACTAGAACTAGGTGTTTTTTTACCAGTTGTGACTAGAAGAGCTATCTTCTACAGGGCAAAGATTTCCACCATTTTTACTTTCTCCTGATACTAATTCGTAACCAGAGCAATCGTATCCAAATCCAATAGGACACTGGCATCCGGTAAACAATTTAGTCCAATATTTTCCATTTGTTTTGATCCATACTTGGTGTCCAAATGTTCCATTTTTAGAACCACCATTAATTGTAAACTCTTCTCCAGGAGCTACTTTTTTATTGAAGATGATGGTTTTCTTTCCTTTGATTTTTTGATACACGACTACTTTTGCAGCTTTTTTTGTATTTCTATGGAAACCTTCATATCTCAGTGTCAGTGTAGTAACTCCTCCATCACAAGGACCACAATCTGGAACTTTGATTGGGCATAAGTTACCCCCTTCAGAACTTGTTCCAGACACGATTTCAAAATCTCCACGAGTAAGATTAGGACCGATAGGCATGTCACAACTTGTGTTAAACATGACTTTGGATTGACCATCTATAGCTACAACGATTCTACGTCCAAAAGTACCGTCTACATTTGCACCAGTAATAGCAAAACTCTCACCTGGATTTACTGTATTATCATAAATAGAAGTAAGACCAGTAGCAATACTAAATTGGTATACTTGAACTGCTGCTGCTTTAGATCCGTTATACTTTAATACCAAATCAGAAACGCTACCAGTACAAACAGCACAGTCTGGAATAGTAGTATCAATACCAATTTTGATATTATCGATAGCACCAGAGTTTTGGAATAATAATTCCATTCTAGCAACTCCTGTTGTTGCTGCTAGATCAACAAATTGTTTTGCATTATTCTCTCCAGGAGTTAATGTTTGTTCTAGAAGTGTTGTACCATCAGCTCCTAGTAATTTGACTACAGTTTCTCCTCTAGCAGGGTCATCCAAATCAATAAGATCAAAACCGTACATAGTTACAGTTCCTGTGGTATAATTAGAGAAATCAAGATTATATTGAGTACCAACGTTCCAGCTGTCATCAGGATCACTACTATCTAAGTCTTGAGAGATAATAAGTACATTTCCTAGAGCAACATCGTTACTTGGTTGTGCTACATCAGAAGTACCTGGACCACCAAAAGAAAAATTTGGAGTTCCAAGATCAAAATCATCACCTGTTGGATTCGAGGAGTCAAAGATCATAGCGGTGTTTTGATCCGGAAAATCAGGATTGACACCGAAAACGTCAATTGTTCCTGTTCCAATGGCAGGAGTAATGGTAGAAACGATAGCACCAGTATTGAATTCTTCAAAATCAATAATGACCATTTCTGACGAAGTGGTGGTAGTTGGTAATTCATATGTTTCTCCGTTATTCCCGTCGAAATCACATGCAGTTAGCATCAAGGTTGAGGCAAGTAAGCCGTAGATTTTTTTCATTGTTTTTGTTTTAGATTAAATGATTTTGTTAATAATAAATTAAGGTTTTTAAAGCGCTCAAATATAAAGTGTTTGTCAGAAGTAACAGTCAAAATAATTTGATTTTTCGGCAAGAATATGATTTAATCGACAAGAGTCGTAATTGTTGTAAAAATGTAGTGTTGTTAAAAAAAAATACTTGGAAGTCATTTATATATATTAATTAAATCAAAACTGAGCTGAAATTGAGATTATATTAAGATATTTTTGAGATTCTATGTTCTATTGCGCAAAAAAAATGAGCTGTTGATGTATTGGGGTGTTTTTTAGAAAACAAAAATACTCACAAAAAAACTTTAGGTTAAAGCTCCATTGTTTAGTGCCCATTTGGATCTAAAGAAATAAATTAATAGTCCAACATCGGATATTCTATCAGATATAAAAGAAGAGGTGTCAATAAAAAAATCCCAATAATTTGTTCAAAACAAATTATTGGGAATGATTTTGGATAGTATTTTTTATAAAAAAATGAAATGATCTAGACTTTTTTTGAGTCCAAGAAGTTTAGGCCATTTTATTGGTATATTATTTGAGTGATCCAACCATAGCAGCGGGTTGTACCCATTCGTCAAACTCGGCATCGGTCAAATATCCCAAAGCGATAGCTTCTTGTTTTAGTGTAGTACCATTTTTATGAGCTGTATTAGCAATTTCTGCTGCTTTATAGTAACCAATTTTTGGATTTAAGGCTGTAACAAGCATCAAAGAATTATTAAGTAATTCATCAATACGCTGTTGGTTGGGCTCTATTCCAGAGGCACAGTGCTCCTCAAAAGAGACACAAGCATCACCTAATAATTGGGCACTTTGTAAAAGATTAGCCGCCATTACAGGTTTGAAAACGTTAAGTTCAAAATGCCCCTGTAAACCACCAACACTAATTGCGACATCATTTCCTAAGACTTGGGCACAAACCATAGTTAATGCCTCACATTGAGTAGGGTTCACTTTTCCTGGCATGATGGAACTTCCTGGTTCATTTGCAGGGATTATTAATTCTCCAATACCACTACGAGGCCCCGACGCAAGCATTCTGATATCATTTGCAATTTTATTCAACGAAACAGCTAATTGTTTCAGTGCACCATGAGTTTCTACAAAGGCATCATGTGCAGCCAAGGCTTCAAATTTATTATGTGCTGATACAAAAGGATGACCTGTAAAATCTGCAATAAATTCCGCTACACGTTTGGCGTAGCCCTGCGGTGTATTAAGACCAGTACCTACAGCTGTACCGCCCAGAGCTAGTTCTGCCAAATGTGGCAAAGTGTTTTCCAAAGCTTTGAGGCCGTGATCAAGTTGAGATACATAACCAGAAAATTCTTGGCCTATAGTTAGAGGTGTGGCATCCATAAAGTGGGTACGACCGATTTTTACTACTTCCTTAAAAGCTTTAGCCTTTTCGTGAAGTGTATTCCTTAGTTTTGTAATACCAGGAATAGTCGTAGTTACAATTTTGTGATAAGCTGCAATATGCATTCCGGTAGGGAAGGTGTCATTAGAGGATTGCGACTTATTTACATCATCATTTGGTTGCAATGTTTTTTCACCTTCACCTAGTTTTTTACCATTGAGTTGATGTGCACGATTGGCAATTACCTCATTGACATTCATGTTACTTTGTGTTCCGGATCCAGTTTGCCAGATTACCAACGGAAATTGATCATCGTGTTTTCCTTCAAGGATTTCATCACACACTTTAGCGATATGTTCTCTTTTTTCGATATCCAAAACACCTAGTTCACAGTTCGTGTATGCAGCAGCTTTTTTGAGATAAGCAAAACCGTGTACAATTTCTATAGGCATAGAAGCAGGGTTTCCTATTTTAAAATTATTCCGAGAGCGTTCCGTTTGTGCTCCCCATAATTTGTCAGCAGGTACTTTGACCTCGCCCATGGTATCTTTTTCTATTCTGAATTCCATATATGAATTTGTTTTAGTCAACGCAAATTTAGGGATTTTGAATACAATATTGTTGTTGTTTTATGCATCTCGAAGTGTTTTTTATGAAAATAGTATTTTGTATGAAAAAATATTATGACATATAAACTAGAGTGCTTATATTTGCTAAAAATAACAAATTATACTATCATGTTTGATTTTGATCAATACCTTGGATTTTTAGCTTTTTTGACAATTCTCACCATAGGATTTTGGTTGATGATTTTTTTAGTTTCTATTATTCCTTATTGGATTGGTGGAGCGCTAATAGAAAGTTTTAAATTGAAAAGAGAAGCAAAGCGTAAAGCAGAAGAGAACGCATAGTTCTTAACAGACGATAAAACAGAAAAACTCCTAAATTCAATTGAATTTAGGAGTTTTTCTGTTTTATGTAATTTTATATATGTACGATTAAAATATCAGAAGCTAAGAACCACTAATTATTAATAGTTAAAATTAACCAATGTAGTATTGTTTTTGACATAAAAAGTATTTAAGGTTTTTTAACTAAATTTCTATGTCAAAAACAATTTATTTCTTGTAGTGCGTGTTTAAAAAAAGATGTGTCATTATGTTTATTACTTCCCAGAAATTTCTTTGATTTCAGCCAAATAAATTTCATACTGTTCAGGGGTCATTATTTCACTAATTTTTTCCTGAAAATCTTTTCCTAGTGCTGTTAATTCTGTGTTTTTTGCATCCATATCTATATCGGATTTATAGATGGCATTTTTTTTCATTTCAAACTCAATGTTGCGTTCTGTCATCATTTTTGTTTGGTTGACACTCAGCACCAATTTGTCTCTCCATTTGTTTGCGTTGTGTTTTGCTATTTTTTTTATGCCCTCAGAAGCGTTAGCAATGTCAACCTGCGCACTTGCAGCAGTGTACGTAAGGGTTAAAACGATAGTAAAAAAAAGTATTTTTAAATTCTTCATGAATGTTTGTTTATTTTGGGAAGGTCTAAATATAGCTTTTTTTGATAAAAGATTAAAATATAACCAAAAAAAAATAGAGCCCTTCGGATATAATTAAAATATTATCGATTAATAGGGGGTGGGACTGCTTCGTCTTTTATAATAAGCATATTGACTTTCAGATAATATAGTCCGTATTTCTTCTTTTTGCTTTGCAGCAATATTGTAAAGTTTTTTTGTCTTTTCGTCGATATCTAAGCTAGATTGTAGTACATCTTTGGCCGTTATGGAGTACTTAAATATTTTTTTGATTATTCGCTCCGTTTGTTCATCGGTTAGGGATAATTCAATTTGTAATCTAGCAGCTTTTTGTTTGGCTAGGGCTTTGTAAATTTCAATTTCATTCTGAGTATTATCAGTTTGTGCAGTACATAATTGTCCTGTAAGTACAAATAGAATGTACAGTGATATAATTTTTTTCATGTAAAGTCTTTTCCAATTACTTTCTGTGCAAATGTATAGGTGTTTTTAAAAGAGTCCTTTATAGCTGGGTTTTAAAATAGAATTTATTTTGATGTTTTCTTTTTCCTAAAAAATGGATCAAATTCGCCTATATTTTGTCACTTTTGTTACCTGTAGCACCGCTATAAATTTCTAAAAGTGTCATAGTTTGGTAAAATTTTGTGTCCTTATTCGATTCAAAACGTAAAATCAAAGGAGCTGCAAAATAATTTTCACTTAATATGTTAATAACTTGTTAAGGCTGTTTGATATTGTTCTACTATTCTAAAAAAGTTTGAATCAATTTTGGGGGTCGTCCAACAACTGCTTTGTTGTCAGATAATACTATCGGTCGTTCTATAAGATTAGGGTGTTCATGCATAGCAACAATAATTTCCTTATCGGTCATTGTTGTGTTTTTATAGGTGTTTTTCCAAATAGCTTCCGTTTTTCGGACAAGTTCTATGGGTTTTATGTTTAGCGTTTTGATTATTGATGTCAATTCATTTATGGATACTCCATTTTTCATATAAAAAATAGTTTCAAAAACCATTCCAGAGTCTTCAAGGATTTTTAAACCTTCTCTCGATTTACTGCAACGAGGATTGTGATAAATTGTTAACATGTTTACGTATTTCTTCTTTGAGATAAGTTGTAATGGGATGCGAATTTCGGTTTTTTATCGTTAAGGACATAGATTAGTTGTTCCAAAATTTTAAAATACCGATCAAAGACTAGAATTTTCGTCAAGGGAAGAAATGATAGCGCATAGTGGGTAACTTGCTTAAATTGATACTCGATATAATTTCTTCGGGTTTCTAATTTTCATCTGTATGTTATTGGTTTTGGATAAAAAAAAGTTAAATTGACCTCCAGTTTATAAAGCCCTTAGATGGATTTTTTTATAACAATGTGTCTTTAATTAAGAAATATATGAAGCAAATAGTAGTCTTGTTTTTCGTTTTTTGTTTTTGTAATAGTGCTCTTGCACAAAAGCCTGTATTATCAAGTGATTTTTCTTTAGAGATTAGTCAGCGATACAAGGAAATTAAAGCTGAATCGACATATAATTTCGGTTTTAATCAGCATGTTTTACTTATAAAAAAAGGGAAAGATCATTTGACACTGCAACGATTCAAACTTGATGGTCTTAAAAAGACGAACGAGGTAAGTCAAATTATAGAGGATACAGGAACTTTTGTAGGGATGCTACAGATGGAAGACTATGTTTTAGTTTTCTATAGAAACAGTAACAAACTTTCTGTAAAGAAAATTTCTATTATCAGTAAAGTGATACAACCTACCAAAATAATTGTAAATTCCAAAAGCCACGTAGCAGATAATTTTGGTTTTGAAAGTACATTTGGATTTGCCTCAGAAGGTCGGATTCATAAATTTGCAGTAAAAAAATCATTCGATGGGTCCAAATTTTTGGTGCAATACCTATTACAACCAGGCTTATTGGCGGATAAAAATAGTAAGGATATCGTAGTTGTGTCAGTATATGATGCCAATTTGCAGCAATTATGGAATCAACAACTTACATTGCCATATCCTTCCTTGAAGACACAAAAAATAGATTTTGCTATTGATGCTTTGGGGAATCATTATATGCTGATTAAAGTATTGAAAGAGTTTCCAAAAAATGATTTGGATGCCGTAAAAGAACTACAAGAGTATCATGTAGAAGTACTAAAAACAACTATTAATACTGGTACCGTACAAAATCATAAGATAGCGGTAGGAACTAATGCTGTTGAAGAAATGGTTTTGCATCCAGATGCAGAGGATGCTATGGCAGTTCTTGGTTTTTATAAAAAAGATAAGGATGCAGTGAAAGCCATCGGAGTTTTTACAGCGGCATTGGGAGAAGATGGATCTCCTGTTCAGGTAAAAACAGCTCCAATACCCACCGAATTAGCCGCAAAACTAGATGCAGATCGTCAAACACGTATAGATAATGGTGATCAAGACAAAGATGATTTGTATGATTTAGAAAATCTCAAAATTAATAAGGTACTACCTAATAAGGATGGATCTTTTGTGGTGTTAGCGGAGCAACGATATGTTAACGAGCGTTATATGACAACAGCTACTGGGATCAGACCTATGTATACATATTTATATCGAGATGTTATCGCATTCAAAACAACTAGTGATGGTAGTGTTTCTTGGTTTAAAAAACTACCAAAACATCAAATAGGAATTAAAGGAAAACGCAGTTTGTCATATACCTACATGAGAGGTACTGGTCATTATTATTTATTGTTTTTGGATGATTTTAAGAACCTTCGTTTGTCATTAGATGGTTTTGCTAATAAATTCTTTGAAGGAAAAGGAGGGTATCTATACGTTATGGCCTATAAGATCAATGAAGAGAGTGGAGCGACTGAAAAAATAGCAGTCATCAATACCAAGGATATCAAAGGACTTAAGCTGAATAGGTTTTTTATGGATAAGATTATTCGGCTATCGGATGCGGATCTTATTATAGAAGGCTTTGATAATAAGAAGAAAAACTTTTTGATGAAATTATCAGTTAAAAAATAGAGGCAGAGGTCGCTAAATATAGTAGTAATTTAAATCGAATGATATTCAGAATGATTGGAGCCATGATAGGTATAAGATAAGTTTCTAATTTTGTTATGCTTACACCAATAATGGAGGGTCTAAAATGTCTTATATTATAGCGCTTTTTTACATAGTATTACTACTTTTTGCTGCGCCATTGTGGTGGTGAAAAATAGATAAGTATCTCCTCCGTCTTTAATTCCAAATTTTTTACGCAATGTAGCCACCGATTCGGAGAAGTTTCTTGTGGTTATATTAGCTTTTGTTAAATCGAGGTTTTTTATCGCCTTTTTGTTATAGGTTATCACTTCTAATATTCTAAAAGTTCTTCCTGGGAAATTGGTTTGTAATTTTGAAGAAGTATAAAGGTGAGTGTTTATATGTAGTTTGTCAATAGCTAGTTGATTTGCAATACTGGAGAATGCTCCGCTTTTTAGAATCGCTGCATTGGGTTCGTAGAGATAGGTTAATGGTGTACTAAGTTTGGCAGTGTTTTTTGATTCTTCGGATCGTGTAAACTCAAAATGTTCTTCCTTTTGAGTACCAAAATTGATGGTCTTAATGAGGGGTTCGTTAGAGTAGTTCTTTTCTAGAATCCACAACATCTCTTTTACATCATTTCGTACTGCCACGATATGAATTTCTTTTACATATTTTAGAACTTTTAATCCAGCTTTGATATCCAGCAATGGTGCGGTTTTTATAAGGAGATTATTACTTCTTTCAAAAAGATCGTCCAAATGTTTCGGGATATTAGGTAAGCAATCTTCCAAGAAAAATACTTTGCGCTTATCATCGCTACGTCGAGAAGGGTCGATGTATATCCAGTCTAATTTTTCTTTGTACGTTTTTAGTATTTCTAATCCGTCTCCAATAGTACATTGTATGTTATGAGCTTTTAATTGGACAAAATTATGCGAAGCAATTGCACTCAGTGCTGCATTGAGTTCGCAATGGATAATTTTATCTATTTTTTCAGAAAAATAGTAATCATCTATGCCAAACCCTCCAGTAACATCCAACAATGTACTACCAGATACTAAGGAGCTTTTATAGCGTGCAGTAGTCTCTGAAGAGGTTTGTTCTAGATTAAGGTTGGGAGGGAAATAACATTGTGGGGTAGTGGACCAAAGGGGGAACTTTTTTAGGGCTTTTTGTCGTCCATTTATCTGGATAGCGATTTTTTGGATAGGAATCTCAGGAAATGGATTTTTGGACAAGACAAATGTAGAGATGGTACAATTTGAATTAGATTTCTCAATGATAAAATCCTGAAGGTTTGCCGATAGTAATCTCTGGTCTAATACCATATGAATATAATTATAGACTAATAATCTGTTTTTTTTGTTTCTTTTGATAGGTGTGATTTCCTAAGTTGGGCTACAACTATATCTTTATGAATGTAAAAAATTAGAGTCCTTTGGTTAGTTGTTTTACGATTTTGTATTCGGACAAAAACTCTTTGGCAATCACCTTGATAGCTGTATAAGATGGCACGGCAACTATCATACCCGGGATACCGAATAGAATACCACCAATTAGGATAGCCAAAAATATTTCCAAGGGATGTGACCGGACACTGTTTCCAAATATGAGTGGTTGATTCAGAAAATTGTCAATGAGTTGTATTACGAAATACCCCATCATGATGTAGCATAATTTCGGTAAAAGTACTGTTTGGAAATCTGCTCCCATATTACTTGTTGTTGCAATAAGCAACACAAGTGCGCCTCCAATCAGAGGCCCTACGTAGGGTATAATATTCATGATTGCTGCGATTAATGCCAATGCGATGGCATTCTCTACATCAAAAACCAATAAAAGGATCGTATAGAGTGCAAATAAGATTGTTATTTGTAGTAAGAGTCCTATAAAATAGCGCGAAAGTAGCTCTTTGATTTTATTGAACATTTTGAGAAACCTATTCTCCTTTCCCTTAGAAGCAAAAACGAGTAAGCTACGTTCCAATAGAAGGCTGTCCTTGAGGAAGAAAAAAGCAATAAAAAGTACAGAAAAGAGCCCGATTAGTATAGCACCAAATCCGTTCAAAAATGTATTTATAAGATTTGGAATTGATTTAAAATCAAAATATTTCATAACATCAGAGCGCTTTAATACTTCAATTAGACTAAGCTTTTCGACATGGAGAAAACTACTAATTTCAATATTCAATCGTTCCAACTCATGCTTTAGTTCATTTACATTAATGGCACTGATATATTGACTTTGTTTTATTATTATAGGTATAAATAACGAAAAAATACCTAAAAATAAGGCGATTACGATAATTAATGTGACTAAGACAGCTAGTGTGTTGCCAAATTTGAGTTTATTTTTTAGAAAAATAACCAAACGTCTTCCCATCAACGAGATTACAGCTGCAAAAATAATATATATTAATACAGATTGTATGGTGTATAGTAACCAAAGAACTCCAATAGTACCAGCAATTATTGCTATAGCCCTGAGGATTCCATTTGCAATTATTTTTGAATTCATACTACAAATATAAGTTATTGTTGAATATGATATTTACGATATGTTAATGAATCTAGTAGTCCTATAATTGGGGAAAATTTGATCTATTCTATAGGGAAAAGAAAAAGTCAAGATAAGTTCATTTTGATATACGGTAACACGAATTTATGTGTATAGATTCGTGTTACTGACATTATATAACTAATTTGTTGTTACAACGCAACCATTTAATTATAATAAAAAAAGTACGTCATCATACTAATTAGTGAGATCAAATTTATACAGTTTACCACCGTTGTTTTTAGTTCGTTCATCAGTAATATAAAGGTGATCATCGACAGAAAAGCACAGTCCTTCTTTCTGAGAGTTATGATTAAAGGGGAGTGGCAGGATTGTTCCATTAAAAAAATCTGCTCCGGAAAAATCTTTGAGTATCCATACTTTGTCATGATTGAGTAATGCAATCATATTTTGATTCATATTTATAGCTGCTCCGGTTATTTTAGCGTTTTTTTCTTCAAATAGATATTCTGTAACGTAAGAGGCAGTGTGTGTCCCAATAGTATTTGGAACTTTCCAAACACTTGTTTTTGATTTTTCTTTACTAAACAAGTAGAAATGATGATTGAAAAGAATAAAAGCTTCAAAATCTAATTCTTTTTGTTTTTTTGGAAGACTAAAGGTGATTTTTTCAGGAGAGACTTTGTTTTTGGTAATCAAATTATTTGAAGAGACTAGGTAAATTTCGTATGTTTTTCGTTTTCTGTCATTATTACCAAAATCCCCAATATATAGATTATCATTTGTATCTGTGGTGAGTGCCTCCCAATCTATATTTTTTGCTGATTTGTCCAAATTTATGGTATGCAAAATTTCCCCAGATTTGGAAACAGCATAGATATGATCTGCATTACCACTATCCTCTATCATCCAAAAACTTTGATGATCATTTGTATGAGCTATTCCAGAAACCTCATCCAAGGATTTTGGCAAATTACAAACGAGCGTTAGGTTATTATTAGTACAACCAAGCTGTAAAACTAGTGATGCTATGATGGATATTTTTAGTGTCATTTTAGATGAATAAGAAGGTGTACTTTTTCTTTTAAAGGTTTTTAAAATTTTTAACGAAAATACGAATCGTTTTTGTAGTAACCTATTTGTTACTTTCTGTAGAATTTTGCTTTAAAACTCCTTTAAGCTTGTGAATTTGTTAAAATTTGAACATTTTTTTTGTAAAAATATGGCAATTATGAACCGAAAACGATTTAGTTTTTGGAAAAATTAGGTTATTAATTTACATTAACATAGTTTTGACTTTTATGGCAAACAAAGTAACAAAAATAGGGGTTTTGACTTCGGGAGGAGACGCCCCAGGAATGAATGCAGCAATACGAGCAGTAGTTAGAGCCTGTAGCTTTTATAAATTAGAGTGTATAGGGATTCAAGAAGGCTACGATGGTCTAATTAATAATAAGTTAGTACCACTTGATGCACGATCCGTTCGTAATATAGTAAACAAAGGAGGGACCTTTCTAAAAACCGCTCGATCTGAAGAATTCAAAACTGTAGAAGGGCGCAAAAAGGCATACGATAATCTAACGGCATCAGGAGTAGATTCTTTGGTTGTCATTGGAGGTGATGGTAGTTTTACCGGTGCGATGAAGCTAGCAGAAGAGTTTGATTTTCCTGTGATCGGTATTCCTGGTACTATTGATAATGACATCAACGGTACAGATTATACCATAGGGTATGATACTGCGTTGAATACTGTGGTAGAAGCGATTGATAAAATTAGAGACACTGCAAGTTCTCATAATCGATTATTTTTTATAGAAGTAATGGGTAGAGATGCGGGTGATATCGCATTGAATGCAGGTATCGGAGCAGGAGCAGAGGAGATATTGATCCCAGAAGAAGACTTGGGAGTAGAACGCTTGTTGGAGTCATTACAGAGAAGTAGAAAATCAGGTAAATCATCAAGTATTATTGTCGTAGCAGAAGGTGATAGATTGGGAGAGAATATCTTTGAGCTGAGTGAGTACGTCAAAAACCATACAGAGGGTTATGATATAAGAGTGTCGGTGTTGGGGCATATTCAACGAGGAGGAGCTCCAAGTTGTTTTGATCGAGTGCTTGCAAGCAAGTTGGGAGTTGGCGCTGTAGAAAGTCTAATCAAAGGGAAACGTGATGTGATGATTGGTATTGTACACAAAAGGGTTACATTGGTACCTCTACAAGTAGCATTGACTAAGCGTTTGCATAAACATGATGATTTGATTAGAGTCGCAGATATTACTTCGACTTAATGAAATTGAGTATTTTTGAAAATTAAATTAAACATAAAAATATGAGTACGTTAAAATTAGGTATTAACGGTTTTGGAAGAATCGGAAGAATCGCCTTTAGAATCGCATCAGAACGTAGCGATGTTGAGATTGTTGGAATCAACGATTTGTTGGAAGTTGAACATTTAGCATATTTATTGAAGTATGATTCGGTTCACGGACGTTTCAATGGAACAGTAGATGTCAAAGATGGAAAACTCGTTGTAAATGGAAAGGAAATCCGAATTACTGCAGAGCGTAACCCAGAAGATCTTAAGTGGGATGCTGTAGGGGTAGATGTAGTATTGGAATGTACTGGTATTTTTACAACAAAAGATAAAGCAGAAGCCCACATCAAAGCTGGAGCTAAAAAAGTTGTTATTTCTGCACCATCGGCAGATGCGCCAATGTTTGTAATGGGGGTAAATGATGATAAAATCAAAGGAACAGATACGATCGTTTCTAATGCTTCTTGTACAACAAACTGTTTGGCACCAATAGCCAAAGTGATCGAAGATAATTTTGGAATCGCAGAAGGTCTTATGACAACTGTACATGCAGCTACAGCAACACAAGCAGTAGTAGATGCACCTTCAAAAAAGGATTTTAGAGGTGGTAGAGCAGCGATGAATAATATTATTCCTTCTTCTACAGGAGCTGCAAAAGCTGTAGGTAAAGTAATTCCTGAATTAAATGGATTATTGACTGGAATGGCATTTCGTGTTCCTACTGCTGATGTATCTGTAGTAGATTTAACCGTGAAAACAAAGAAAAATGTTTCTTATGAAGACATCAAAGCTGCAATGAAAAAAGCTGCAGATGGTCCTATGAAAGGAGTATTACAGTATACTGAAGAATCTGTTGTTTCTCAAGATTTTGTTGGAGAAACACATACTTCTACGTTTGATGCTAATGCTGGTATTGCTTTGAATGATAACTTTTTCAAGATTATATCTTGGTACGATAATGAGTACGGATATTCTACAAAGTTAATTGAATTAGCTGCCAAAGTTGGTAACCTATAAGTAGTATATAGAATAAAACAAGTTTTGATAGTTTTATCAAAACTTGTTTTATTTACGTATCTATCAAGATTTAAAAATAGATGTCACACAACGCCTTTTAGGGTTTATAGTTTATAGTGTGTGGCGCTGTTTTATACCATAAAAGCTTGGTATTTTTTGAACTATTTGATGTATGAAATAGTCTAAGTATAAAAATTTTCGCAAAAACAAATTTATAAAAAACACTCTACAAATGATTTTATTAGCTGACGGCGGTTCTACAAAATGTGATTGGATACTTTTGAATGAAGAAGGAGAACAAATTTTCAAAACTAGAACATTAGGTCTTAATCCTGCAGTATTCAAAAAAGGAGTGTTAGAAGAACGTCTTTATGATAATGTAGAGATCAAATCACATCTAGATGTAATCACTCGTGTTCATTTTTACGGAGCAGGATGTGGTACACCTAAGCCAACAGCTATTTTAGAAGGAGTTTTTAAGGAATATTTTAATGATACAACAGAAATAGTTGTAAAAGAAGATATGGTAGCAGCTGTGTATGCTGTAACCACGGAGCCAGGAATCGTATGTATTTTGGGAACAGGTTCTAATAGTTGCTATTTTGATGGAGATGATATACATATGAGTTTAGAGTCTTTGGGCTATATTCTCATGGATGAAGCTAGTGGGAATTATTTTGGAAAACGTCTTATACGTGATTATTACTATAAACGTATGCCACAAGATGTTTCGACAGAGTTTGGCAAACGTTATGACCTGAGTGCAGATAGTATCAAAATGAATTTATACCAAAAGGAAAATCCAAATTCGTATTTAGCACACTTTGCAGAGTTTATTTTTACCAGTGAACGAAATGGATATTTCTATAAAATAATTACAGAAGGAATTCAGGAGTTTATCGAAACTCGAGTATTAGGTTTTGCAGAAGCGCAAAATGTACCAGTGCATTTTATTGGATCGATAGCGCATTTCAGTGAAGATATTATACGAGCAGCAGTATGGCCTTATAATATTACTATTGGTAATATTGTCCAACGACCTATAGATGGTATTATTGATTATTATCGTAATCAAGTTCTTAAAGTAGGACAGAAGCAGTCCTAAATTTTGATGTACCGGTATAAAAAAGCGCTCTTTTGAAGCGTTTTTTTTATGCTTTTTTATTAAAAAATGATTGTATTTTAGCTCTCTAATACTAGCACTATATGAGGAAGGGTATCATGGAAACTTCCATAAAAGGATGATTAAATCAAATACCTCATTCCTGTTTTATATGTAGTTTTGTGATATATCAAAAATAGGTATAATGATAAATGAAAAAACAGCCCTTTTGATCATTGATATGCAAAAAGGTTCTTTTACACCCAAAACACCTCGATTTGATGCAGATGGAGTTATTGAGCGAATAAATGAACTTTCTAGAATATTTCGAAAGGCAAAGTTACCAGTGATTTATATACAGCATGATGGAACTGGAACAGGTGAATTTGAAAAACATACATCAGAATGGGAGTTATTGAATTCGCTACATGTAGTAGCTACTGATATTTTTATTGATAAGTACGCAAATGATGTATTTTATAAATCAGAGCTTCAGTCAGAATTAACAACCTTAGATGTTACTGATTTACTAATAACAGGATGTGCTACGGATTTTTGTGTAGAATCTACTGTACAATCAGCATTGACAAAAAATTATAATATTACTGTTGTTTCCGACGGACATACAACTGGTGAAAGGCCTCATTTAAAAGCTGAAAAAATAATTGAACATTATAATTGGGTTTGGCAAAATATGATCCCAACAGCAGGGAGCATACGGGTTAAAAGTGTGGAGAAACTAAAACAGCAGTACAATAATTAATACTTAGTGTCCAATGGAGTAGGAGTTGGCCTTGTAGGCCAAAATAATTTAAACTATTTTTTGCTAGTTTGAACTATAAAATTTGAGCACAGAGGTGGCTATGGTTTCATTTTCCTATGAAAAAATAGCAGAAAAAGCCCCTAATTATTATTCTATAATTAGGGTCTGCTGAAAAACTCAGGCAGCATTTCTGGTTAGAAATTGATATTTGAGTTGGCTTTGGTAACTTTTCTTT
>CANLMN010000017.1 GCA_947492105.1 uncultured Aquimarina sp.
TAGGTTGATTTTTTAGGTTGATTTTTTAGGTTGATTTTTTAGGTTGATTTTTTAGGTTGATTTTTTAGGTTGATTTTCGTAAAAACACGAAAACGTTTTCGCTAGTGCTTTGTTGTTGAGGATGTTACATGTATTTTGGTTTAGAGGTTAGTGAAGTTTAAGAATGGCTAGATTCAAATTAAGAAGATATTTCGCATTTTTTTATTAAAAGTATAGAATAATCTAAATATTAAATGTTAAATTTTTGATAAAATGATAATTTTTATGGTTGATTGGATGTTTTTTACTTGTACTTTTCTGCCGATGATTGATTTTAAACTATAGCTTATTCTTCATTTCACTAATTAGTACAAAGGCTTTGTTGACATACGTTTTTTCAAAAAACAGGGTGAAGTAATTGGAGGTAGATATTACTTCAAAAATTGGAATACCTTCAAAAGTTAGTATTCTAAATAAACTAAAGTAGAGGCCAACTATTTTTGAACTTTCTGCGGGTAGTGCTATAGATAATGAGGATAATTCATCTTTTACACCAATACAGGTTTCGTCTTTAAAATAGTCTTCGACAACTCCTTTTAGAGAAGAAGAAACGATGATATTACTCTCGTGATAATTGTTTGCATACGTAAAATACACACCAAATTTGTCTTTTATTTTATATAATAAGAGGGATTGATTAGCGACGATGGTTTTGGAATTGGCAAAAGTATAATCCGTAATGTCAGAACGTACTACGATGTCTCCCAAATTTTGTAAACTGGTGGTAATACGTTTTTTTTCAGGAGTATATCGCCTTAGTGCCATAACGATAGAACCGGGTTTGACGGGTTTACGGAGTTTTTTTTCTATTTTGGGGGTTAGGTCAAGAGCCAAGCTGCTGAAATTTATTATGTTACGAGATAGGGCGTCCTCCAAAAAAGGATCATGCTTTAGTATTTCCTGGACACAATCTGTAATGGTTTTCATGAATATGTGTGGTTTCTGATTTAAAAAAATCAATGTTATATATTTAACATTATGTATAAAATTAACGAATTTCTGTAAAAAATTCTTGATTCGAACCATAATTCTTAATTATGCAAAAAAATATAGATAATGAGAGTTTTAAAATTCGGTGGTACTTCTGTAGGTTCTCCAGAGAGTTTAACCCGTGTAAAGGATATTGTATGTGCTCAAGAAGGTCCTTCTTTTGTTGTTTTGTCTGCAATGTCTGGCGTAACAAACGAGTTATTACAGGTGCTTGAAGGTATCAAAACGAGCAATCCTGAAGGTATGGCTAGTAGCATTCATGTCATTGCTCAAAAACATCAGCATTTGATAGATACTATTTTCGTTGATGAGGCATTGCGCCAAGAGGCATTGGATTATGTCAAAGCTGTATTAGAAACTTTGAGTAACTTGTATAAGACACCAGAATTACCCAATCTGTATTCAGAAGTAATTACCATTGGGGAGCTAATGTCTACCTATGTGTTTTCTAAGTTTTTGCAGCAAGAAGGGACAGCAAATGCCTGTCTACGAGCAACAGATTTTATGCATATAGCCAATGGGGATAATCCTGCTATAGCACCTGTAAAATCTGCATTGGATATAGTTTTGGCAAAGCAGGAACAGGTGAGTGTCTATATCACTCAAGGGTTTGTTTGCTTAGATGCGGATAGCAAGATCAGTAATCTAAAAAGAGGAGGGAGTGATTACTCTGCAACAATTATAGGTGCAGCCTTGGATGCTGATGAGGTACAGATATGGACGGATATTGATGGATTTCATAACAATGACCCTAGATGTGTAGATAATACAAGACCAATTGCACAATTGACGTACGATGAGGCAGCAGAACTAGCATATTTTGGCGCAAAAATTTTGCACCCAAAAACTGTTTCTCCAGTACGAGAAAAAGGAATTCCTGTGTTTCTGAAAAATACTTTTGATCCCGAGTCTGTAGGAACAAAAATTTCTGATGATTCTACCGCAAAAGGACTCAAGGCAATTGCTGCAAAGGATGGGATAACGGCTATTAATATCAAATCTAACCAAATGCTTATGGCTTATGGTTTTTTGCGAAAAATATTCGAGGTGTTTGAGAAATATGAAACACCTATTGATATGATTACTACATCAGAAATAGCAGTATCCCTTACTATAGATGATGTTACCAACTTGGGTCAGATTACTGAAGAGATTCAGCAATATGCATCCGTAACCATCACCAAAGAGCAAACAATTATTAGTGTGGTCGGAGATTCTTTGATTTCGGAAGGTAATTCCATCCACATCTTTAGTATTTTGGAGACAATCCCCGTTCGAATGATCTCTTATGGTGGAAGTACCAATAATATTTCGGTGTTGGTCGATACAACACATAAAATTCAAGCGCTACAACAATTGAATACCGCACTCTTTGAAACAGAAAACATTTAATTGTTTAAGAACTAGGATTTAATAAAAATTTTTTTTAATCTTTGTGCTATTATGAAAAGAAATACTGTACATATTCATAAAACGCTGCTCAAGCAGTGTGGTAAACGTGTCGATCTTATATGGATTTGCGGAGAATATGGACGTAGTAACTTTTATGATTAGTAGTATGGATTAAAAAACATCATATCAAATATAGTACAAAAGCGTTCGGAAAATCCCGAGCGCTTTTTTTATGAACTCAATTACAGGAACAAAAATGAAATAAGTAATATCAATCTAGGTGTATGAATTCGTATTAATGACACAGTTATTTTTTTATGTAAAAACATCTTGATGCTATTACATAACCTTAGCTATTTAATATAGGAACAAGGCTCTTAGATGGAAAAAGAAGCTAATTATTAGACTGTAATTATTTTTTAAATGGTATCGTACATATCGACAGCTCAGTGGTATCAGAATATTTCTGACAGGAAACCTTACGGCTTATTTTTATATTAAAATATTGATTATTAATATGTTGTATTCAAAATTTGTAAATTTATTTTTGGATATTTCAAAAATATAATAAACCTTTGCGTCATCGAAAATGTCATAGCTTTGTGCTATGGAAAAATAAATTAGGATAAAAAAAATGAAGAATAAACAATCCCATAACCTGCGTTGTACAAGCATCACAAGACTGATTATTGGTCTATGGATTTTTGTGCTATTGCAGCAGTTACAGGATTGGAAAGAATGACAGTAATGATATAATATATATCTTATTTGAAGCCCGATCCATACGATCGGGCTTTTTTTGTGTCCAATAGAGTCTCGAGAAAATATAATGTCATTTAGGTTTTGAATTTCATGACAGAAAAAAGTCCCTGTATTATGGAGGATTATACCAGTTAAAATGTAATTGTAGGCTAAAATAGTAGAAAAAGAACCGAATTATTAACCGGTAATTATTTTTTGAATGGTGTAAACACCCCGAACCAGCTAGTCATATTGGGTAGGAGCTGTAGCTATGTTTAGGGAATTAAGCGAATAAAACGAGTTTTTTTAAAAATAAATAATGAAAGTACATGAATCATGAAAAAGTATGGCAACAGTAAAAAATTAAATGGTGTAATCAAGAAATTTGTAAAAGGTTATATAGAAGGAATGAGCAAGTATTTGTTCCCTGATCAATATGAAAATAAAAAAGGTAAAGAGAAGGAGTCTCCAAAGTTTAAAAATGATAAAGACCGCATATTTTTCAAATAAACTATTTTTGAGCTTTGGATTTGTTGATAGGAATAAGGAAGGTTCTTTTACTGTGATAAATTCAAAGCTCATAATGATAGGGTATTATGGGTCATAAGCTGTTTTTGAACGATAAAAAATAGCTTGTTTTTATTAAATCTTCAGAGATATTCCAGCTTTAACAAAAAATGTATTTTGTTTTGTAATAGTAAAGACGTCCTTTTGATTCTTATCCGTAATATTGAAGGCATTGGAGAGCGTGTAGCCTCCATTGATAAACATAAAGATGTTTTTTGTAATTCCATATTCGTATTCTAGTCCACTGATAACAAATCGCATGGATATTTTGGCAAGATCTTCTTCGGTAGCGGTTGCGCCAAAAAGACGTTGCGTATTTTGTATGTTGGAGAAAAAACCTTCTATCCCAACAAAAGCCTGTATAGCGTTGTGTTTGTTGATCAAATGTTTAATGTCGGATTTTGGTAACCCCACAGTATAGGACCATTTTGGGTCAAATTTTCTGTAGTAGTAGGCCACGGGCAAGGTGAACTGTTTTCCTGCAATGCTTGGATAGGACAGTGCAATGACCAGTTTCCATGGTTTGATGATATTAGGGCCTGTTTTACTCTTGACAAAATAGAGTAGACCTAGGTAGAAAATATCTTGATCTAGAAGTTTGTTGGCTTCAAAATTTGATGAAATCATATTTCCTAATCGGATTCCAAAGCGCCAGTCATTCTTCATTTCAAACGTATATTCTAGCCATAATTGAAAAGATTCAAATGATTTGAAGTTTTGTTGATCAAAAATAGGGGTGTCATATTGTCCAAAATTAAATCGTTGATAGGCTACTCTGGGGACAAAATAGCTTCCTTTTTTCTTCAGTGCTAGTGGCAGAGCCAAGAATGTATTGATTCGCTGAAAATTATTTTTTCCATGCTGCCCCGGAAAAATACTATAGTCTAATCGAGCTAATTCTAGTTTTTGGCTGTGCAGAATTGCTGTATAGATAAAAAGGAAGATAACAAGCGTTTTTTTCATAAAAAAAGTGCGAGGAATATAATTTGTTTTTAAAGAATTATGCTTCTAAGATACTCTTTTATTGATTGCTTTTGTTGTAAAAATAGTGCTTATACTATTTGTTGTTTGAGTTTGCCGGAAAGAAAAATTAAGATTTTTTTGTTTCAGCTTCAGCAGCAATATCAAGCATAGCCTTAGCTTTGGAATATATGAGTAAGGCATTTAGACGGAAAAAGAACAAGTTGCTATGCTACATTATATAGCTAATTGGGTAAAAAACCTCTCAAAAAAAATATGGAATGGATGAAGAAAATCGTCACGAAAATTTGCAATACTTGACTAATGTAAGAATCAGAAAATAGAAGAACTTTTAGCGTTGTTCGTAAAGTGACTTATATAGTTTATGTGCTTGTATCAGCTATAGACAAAGACGTACTTCAATGTTTTTAAAGTCTAAAAAGTGTTGTCTATAAATTCTATATGGCATAAAAGGATAGTGTTTGTCATACTTTTATGCCATATAGGGGATTTGTCTATCATCATCTGTATTATGATGCTAATAAAGCACTATCTCTGTAGTTTTAATCTACGTTGATTACCTTTTCTATCTGAGGAGCATATTTTTTGACGGTCATTTCTACTCCAGATTTTAGTGTCATTTGGTTAACACTACAGCCTACACATGCACCTTCTAATTGTACTTTTACGAGGCGGTCGTCTTCTATGGAGATCAAGGAAATATCACCTCCATCACTTTGCAAAAAAGGTCTGATTTCTTCTAACGCTTTTTCGACATTTATTCTTAATTCTTCGCTTGTCATTATGTGTTTATTTTTTTACAACGGAGCATCCAGCCATGGTTGTGATTTTGATTGCTTCTGTAGGAGGTAGGTTGTCATTGCGGTCTACCACTTCTTGAACTACATTACGTGTAATGGTTTCAAAAGCACTTTCTGTGGCTGTAGCTACTTGTAATGCTGCTGGTCTACCAATATCTCCAGCTTCTCTGATACTTTGTACCAAAGGGAGCTCTCCAAGAAATGGTACATTAATATCTTCAGCAAGATTTTTTGCGCCTTCTTTTCCGAAGATATAATATTTGTTTTCTGGTAACTCTTCTGGAGTAAAGTAGGCCATATTTTCTATTATTCCTAGAACAGGTACATTGATGCTTTCTTGTTGGAACATGGCAACACCTTTTTTGGCGTCTGCTAATGCTACATGTTGTGGTGTGCTTACGATTACGGCTCCAGTAATAGGTAATGATTGCATGATAGATAGATGGATGTCTCCCGTTCCAGGAGGCAAATCGATCAGCATAAAGTCAATTTCTCCCCACGCAGCATCAAAAATCATTTGATTCAAGGCTTTGGCGGCCATGGGCCCTCTCCAAACTACGGCCTGATCTGGTTGCGTAAAAAAACCAATAGAAAGAATTTTGACACCATAATTCTCTATAGGTTTCATCTTAGATTTATCCCCTACTTTTACGGATAATGGGCGCTCATTGGCTACATCAAACATAATAGGAGCTGAGGGGCCGTAAATATCGGCGTCCAGGAGACCTACTTTGAATCCCATTTTGGCAAGCGTTATAGCAAGATTAGCGGTAACAGTAGATTTGCCAACGCCTCCTTTTCCAGAGGCAATAGCAATGATATTCTGAATCCCAGGGATAGGTTTTCCTTTAATTTCGGGTTTTTGAGGTGTAGGAGCTTCCACTTTGACATTGACAGTGACCTTGGCCTTGTCATATACTTGTTCGTGTATGGTTTTAAGTATGTCCGCCTCTGCTCGTTTTCGAATATGTAGTGCGGGTGTGGATAGGATTAGGTCAACGACAACTTCATCTCCAAAAGTAATCACATTTTTTACAGCACCACTCTCTACCATATTCTTCCCTTCGCCGGCAATGGTTATTTGTTCTAATGCTTTTAGAATTGCTTGCTTCTCTAGTTTCATCTGCTTTTTTTTGTCATTTTTTTGCTTGCCATACTTTGATATTGCGTAAGAATCGTACAAAGCTAACGGCTAATATAGGTCAATTAGCGTCAACGGTATTTTTGTAAATTCGTTTCTTCATGGCAATACGACTGTCAGGCTGTAAAGATAGGCGTAAAAGTTTAGATTATAAAGAGGTGTTCCCTTGGATTATGAGAAGGGGGTTATAATGCGTTAAACTTTCTTGTGTTTTTGGAGAAAATACTATGGATAAAACACAAAAAAGAAATCGTTTGCGAAAATTAGCTCACAAACGATTTTTTATGTTTTATTATGTATCTAGAATAATGTACTTCTAGATATATTTGGATTTGGTTAGTAGGAAGTATTTGTGTATTAAGTACTACTTTACTTTTAAAAGAATAATATTAAGGTGATTAATTGATGAAAAGAAGTTTGTTCTTAAATTCTACACCGACTACTTTTACGTCATACATAGCAATTGGAAGTTGTACATTGCCAGTTTCACTTTTCTTTCCTTTATAAACACGTGTTCCACTACTGCTGTAGATACAAATTTCTGGATCGCCTGGGAGATTTTTGATGTAATCCACTTTTGCAATATAGATGTCATCAAATTTTTTCAAAGTCAAAATATTGTCTGATTTTAAAGGGCCAGAATCTTTACAAAAAATGTAAGCGTCTAATAATAGTGGACGTGTTGCACCTTTTACCACTATTCTTCCGGATAATTGTACAAGTACATTTTGGAATAAAAAACTTGAACGGTCATTCAAAACCATATCTTTGCCGATGATAACGATCTGTTCACGAGATCCATGCTTGGCTTGTAAGGCATTTCCGTCTATAATGAGATTCCCGGTAATATTAGATAGTTCTTTGGTCATGTCTATCTCTATTCTTGCAAAAGCTACCGTGATTGGAAGACACATAAGTAGGAGTAAAGTAATTTTTTTCATGAGATTAAAGGTTGTAGTTGTGGTTTTTATATCATAAAAGTACTGTATTTCGTCGTTTAAAACTAATTTTTTACGGTTAAACTGTAATTTAATTATATTTAACATTTCTTTAAGTAATGATTTTTAGGTAATTAGTTCTGAGTTTTTTCTTTTATTTGGACGATTTTTTTTTGTAATTAAAGATAGGGATCATAGTGTTTTTAGAATTATATTGCGAATATGGATGTTTGTTTTATTTTCGGTAATTGGTGTAAAATGAATCGTTATAATAATGTCAAATGCTGATAATCTGCAGTATTAAGTCGTGAGTTCTTAGGAAAAATAACAAATAACTAAGGAAATAATATTTTTAAATATGAGTGATAGAAGGAGATATGCCACAATGATCAAAGAAGAAGCTAAGCGTTTGGGTTTTTTGTCGTGCGGTATCAGTAAGGCTGGCTTTTTGGAAGAGGAGGCGCCCAGGTTGGAGCGTTGGCTTAAGCAACAGATGCATGGAGAAATGGCGTATATGGAAAATCACTTTGACAAACGTTTGGATCCTACAAAACTCGTAGAAGGAGCAAAAAGCGTGGTGTCATTATTACTGAATTATTATCCCGAATCAACACAAGTAGCTACAGACGCTCCAAAAATTTCTAAGTATGCTTATGGACAGGATTATCATCATGTAATCAAAACTAAGCTTAGGCAACTTCAGGAATTTATTTCCGAAAATATCGGGGAGGTAGGTGGTCGAGCATTCGTGGATTCTGCTCCTGTGTTGGACAAGGCGTGGGCTGCCAAAAGTGGCTTGGGGTGGATCGGCAAAAACAGTAATTTATTAACTCAGAGAGTCGGGTCATTCTATTTTATCGCAGAACTTATAATAGACTTAGAGTTAGATTATGATCATGCGGTGACCGATCATTGTGGTAGTTGTACAGCATGTATTGATGCATGTCCTACGCAGGCAATCGTAGCGCCTTTTGTTGTGGATGGGAGTAAGTGTATTTCGTATTATACCATTGAATTGAAAAATGAATTGCCTAATGATATGAAAGGAAAATTTGATGATTGGATGTTTGGATGTGATGTATGTCAGGATGTATGTCCATGGAATCGATTTTCTAAACAACATAATGAACCATTGTTTAATCCGCATCCAGACTTATTGGATATGACTCGCAAGGATTGGGAGGAAATTACTCAAGAAGTTTTTTCGAAAATATTTCAAAAATCCGCTGTCAAGAGAACAAAGTTTGGGGGGCTCCAACGGAATATTAGTTTTCTTAAAGATTCATCGAATACGAATTGAATTTTGGAATTGATCTAAAAGCTTTATTGTCTCTGTAAATATATAAGCAAAAGTCAAGTAGTGTTCCATGTTATGGTTTGTATCTTTTTTGCCAAAGGAAGCAAGAAAAACATGATGTTATACCAGTCAAAATGTAATTGTAGGTCAAAATAGTTTGTAATATTTTTCGCTAGTTTGAGCGATAAAACTTTAGCATATCGGTGGCTACGGTTTAATTTTTTGGTAAAGAAATAGTAGAAAAAGAAGCGAATTAATAGTCTGTAATTATTTTTAAAATGGTTTTAGTGCAAAACTAAAAAGAATGAGGCATAGCAAGTATTTCCTAAAGAAAAGAGTGGGGTTGTCATGTTAAAAAAAGTGTTAATTGGGTTAAATTACTTTTGGACATCGTAAAATAATCGATAATCCATTTCATCATGTCAGACTTACTTATAACTTTGTGCCAAAAGTTATGATAGTCTTTCGCTAAAAGCGAATTGAGACACTATTATCGCAAACAAGAAACACAAGCTTATGGCACCAAGAAACAAACGCAGGGAAGCACTTATTTATCATGCAAAACCTACACCTGGAAAAATTAAAGTAGTTCCAACCAAAAAATATGCGACACAACGAGATTTATCATTAGCATATTCACCCGGGGTGGCGGAACCGTGTTTAGAGATAGAAAAAGATGTGAGCAATGCGTATAAGTATACTGCAAAGGGGAATCTGGTTGCTGTGATTTCTAACGGAACTGCGGTATTAGGGCTGGGAGATATAGGTCCAGAGGCTTCTAAGCCTGTCATGGAAGGTAAAGGATTGTTGTTTAAAATTTTTGCAGATATTGATGTGTTTGATATAGAGGTGGATACCAAGGATGTTGATGCCTTTATAGAAACAGTAAAAAATATAGCCCCAACTTTTGGAGGAATTAATTTGGAAGATATCAAAGCTCCAGAGGCTTTTGAGATCGAACGAAGGCTCAAAGAAGAGTTAGATATTCCTGTTATGCATGATGATCAACATGGGACAGCTATTATTTCGGCAGCAGCATTGCTCAATGCTTTGGAGATTGCTGGAAAAAAGATAGAAGATGTATTGATTGTGGTAAGTGGAGCGGGAGCGGCAGCTGTTTCATGTACACGTTTGTACAAGGCTTTTGGCGCACGAGATGAGAATATTGTGATGACAGATAGCAAAGGGGTTATCCGATCCGATAGGGAGAAGTTATCCAAAGAAAAAGCAGAATTTGCAACAGATCGTGATTTGCAAACCTTAGCGGATGCATTAATAGAAGCAGATGTATTTGTGGGCTTGTCTATGCCAGACTTAGTGAGTCCAGAAATGCTCAAAACAATGGCTTCAGATCCTATTGTTTTTGCGATGGCAAATCCTAATCCCGAAATTCCGTATCAACTAGCTGTTGATACCAGAGATGACGTGATTATGGCAACAGGACGTAGTGATACACCGAATCAAGTTAATAATGTACTAGGGTTTCCTTTCATTTTTAGAGGTGCATTAGATGTGAGAGCTACTGGTATTAACGAAGCTATGAAAATTGCTGCAGTCAAAGCATTGGCTGAGTTGGCAAAAGAGCCTGTTCCCGAGCAGGTAAACATTGCTTATGGAGAGACGCGTCTTAACTTTGGTCGAGAGTATATAATTCCAAAACCATTTGACCCTCGTTTGATAGCTAAGGTACCACCAGCAGTTGCCAAAGCAGCGATGGAGAGTGGTGTGGCAACAGCACCGATTACTGATTGGGAACGATATGAGGATCAGTTGTTGGAGCGTATGGGTAACGATAACAAAATTGTACGGTTACTGGTAGAACGGGCAAAAAATAATCCAAAAAGAATTGTCTTTGCAGAAGCGGATCATTTGGATGTGCTCAAAGCGGCGCAAACTGTCAAAGATGAAGGTATTGGTTTTCCTATTTTATTAGGTCGTAAAGATGTGATTTTGGAATTGATGGAAACTATCGATTTTGAGCCATCTGGTGTAACGATCATCGACCCAAAAACGGATGAGGAAAATGAGCGAAAAGAGCGCTACGCAAAAAAATATTGGTCAGGGAGAAAACGTAAAGGGATGACTCTGTATGGAGCGGCATCCTTAATGCGTGAACGTAATTATTTTGGAGCGATGATGGTTAATGAGGGGGATGCAGATGCCATGTTGTCTGGTTATTCTCGTAGTTATGCAAGCGTTGTAAAACCTATTTTGGAGTTGGTAGGGTTAGCAAAAGGTGCAAACCGTATTGCAACCACCAATTTGATGATGACGGATAGAGGGCCGTTGTTTATTAGTGATACCTCTATTAATATCGATCCAAATTCCAAGGATTTGGCAAAAATTGCCCATATGACGGCAAAAACGGTTCAGATGTTCGGGATAGAACCAGTAGTTGCCATGTTGTCCTATTCTAATTTTGGAGGCTCTAAACACCTAAGTGCTTCAAAAGTAAAAGATGCAGTAGCATACCTACATAGATTTTATCCGGATTTGTTGGTGGATGGAGAGTTGCAAACAGATTTTGCGCTGAATCAAGAAATGCTCAAAGATAAATTCCCGTTTTCTAAACTAGCAGGCAAAAAAGTGAATGTTTTGGTGTTTCCAGAATTGACATCGGCTAATAGTACGTATAAGTTGTTAAAAGAGTTGAATCATGCAGAGTCTATCGGGCCTATTATGATGGGACTCAAAAAACCAGTGCATATCTTACAATTAGGAGCTAGTGTAGAAGAGATGGTCAATATGGCTGCTGTAGCTGTTGTAGATGCACAAGAAAAAGAGAAAAGAGGGGTGTAGCAAAAAATATAGTGCCTCTAGTACTAGAAATTTAATCAAACGATGTAGCTTTTTTTGGTATGAATTTTTTAACGCCCTTGGCTTGTCCGAGGGCGTCAATTCTCGCTGATTCTTGACCAAAAGTCTTATTTGTGAGCAAGAGGATGCGCAATGAGAATGTATAATTACAGTGTTTTGAAATGTACTCGGCAATAATTTTCTTACATTTGAAATCTTTCGAAACGCTTAAGTGTCTTTTGTGTAAGTGCAAAACGTCCGGTTTTTTCGAGAGATTTAATGAAATTAAAAGTCTTAAAAAATAAAATGATTACACATATCAAAGGACGGTTGGTAGAGAAGAATCCAACGTATGTTGTGATAGATTGTTCGGGTGTCGGATATATACTACACATTTCGTTACATACCTTTTCGCTAATCCCCGATATAGAATCTTTGCAGTTATATACACATCTTCAGGTAAAAGAAGATAGTCACACCCTCTATGGTTTTGCAGAAAAAGCCGAACGAGAGATTTTTCGATTGTTGATTTCTGTTTCTGGTATTGGGGCTAATATTGCTCGGACCATGTTGTCTTCATTAGAGCCAAAAAAAATAAAAGAGGCGATTGCTTCTGGTGATGTTGGTACAATACAATCTGTCAAGGGGATTGGAGCCAAAACCGCACAACGTGTTATTTTGGATCTGAAAGATAAAATTTTGAAAATTTACGGGATTGATGAAGTTTCAAGTCCGCAGAGCAATACGAACAAAGATGAAGCGTTATCTGCTTTAGAAACTTTAGGTTTCAATAGGAAACAAGCGGAAAAAGTAGTAGGTGGCATCCTTCAGAAGTTTCCTGCTGCTACCGTTGAAAGTATTATTAAAGAATCCTTAAAAAAATTATAAGCACTTTGGCTAGAGTATATTGCTTTTGTTACAGATTTGTAAAACAATTATTGTTCTTTGTGCTATTGTTTGGTATCGTAGAGAATGGTGTAGCTCAGGATAAAGATAAAGTTCGAGATTCTACAAGTACAACCTTTTCTTTTGCAGGGATGTCTTTGCCTAATCCTGATAGTATCGAAGAAAAATATGAATATGATCCGACCACAGATAGATATATTTATCGCGAAAAAATAGGTGAGGTCAATATTACCTACCCTTTAATAGTAACTCCAGAAGAATTTCAGGATTTAGTATTAAAAGAACAAATGAAAAAATACTTCAAAGAAAAAGCAGATGCTTTGGATGGGAAGAAAGAAGGTAGTGAAGAAGCACAGCGGAATCTACTGCCTAACTTCTATGTGAATTCTAATTTTTTTGAATCAATTTTTGGCGGTAGAGATATAGAAATTATTCCGCAAGGTTCTGTAGAGATTGATCTTGGGATGTTGTATACAAAACAAGATAATCCGTCTCTTTCTCCAAGAAATCAGCGTAACTTCACCTTCGATTTTGACCAACGTATTAGTATGAGTTTGTTGGGGAAAATAGGAACACGACTGCAGATAACAGCCAATTATGATACCGAGGCTACTTTTGCTTTTCAAGAACAATTTAAACTAGAATATACGCCTACAGAAGATGATATTATAAGGAGCCTAGAATTGGGTAATGTGAGCATGCCCTTGAATAGTGCCTTGATACAAGGAGCACAAAGTCTTTTTGGAGTAAAAGCACAATTGCAGTTTGGTAAAACAACGATTACCGGTGTATATGCTACCCAACAATCAGAGTCACGCTCTGTTAATATCGAAGGAGGAGGATCTATAGAGAATTTCGAAATTTTTGCGTCAGATTATGATGAGAATAGACATTTCTTTTTGGCGCATTATTTTAGGGATACCTACGACAAATCGTTGGAGCGTTATCCGTTTATTAACTCCAATGTACAAATTACGAGATTACAGGTTTGGGTCACTAGTCGAACCAATAATACACAAACAATTAGTGATGCACGTAATGTAGTCGGTATTCAGGATTTGGGAGAATCAAATCCATCCAATATCGGAGTATACTCTACAGGAAATATTCCGGCAAGCTTTAACAAACAATCTGATCCAAACGCATTTCCAGACAACAAGAATAATGCATTCAACCCTTTGGCTATTGGTAGAGGAGGGCTGTTGACTAATGCAATACGTGATATTTCTAGAACACAAGAAGGTTTTGGTACTTTGGCTACTGGTACAAATGCGGTAGAAGAGGGTTTTGATTATGTACGATTAGAAAATGCAAGGCAATTAAGTCAGGGAGAGTATAGTTTTCATCCTCAGTTAGGGTATCTGTCTTTGAATCAACGTTTGAATAATGACGAAGTTTTAGCAGTTGCTTTTCAGTATACTGTTGGTGGTCGTGTGTTTCAGGTAGGAGAATTTGCTAATGATGGGATTGATACCACTCAAGGAAGTGGTAATACGTCGAACACTGAAAATACCGATGAGGGGGTGTCCGCAAATCAGAATTTGGTGGTGAAAATGTTGAAAAGTACCATCACGGATGTCCAGCAACCAGTGTGGGATTTGATGATGAAAAATATCTATAATCTTGGTGCTTTTCGTTTAGAACAAAGCGATTTTAGATTTAATATTTTCTATACGAATCCGTCACCAGTGAATTTTATCAAAGAGGCGCCAGGGACTATCACTCAGCCAAGCACTGCTTTGCCTTCTGATGTAGACGAGACGACATTACTCCGTGTTTTTAATATGGATAGATTGAATGCTAATAATGATCCAGTCGTGAGTATCAATGATCGTAGCGGTACAAAGAAAGAAGAAGAAGGTGATGGTTTCTTTGATTATGTTCCGGGGCTTACGGTAGATACCGAGAATGGGCGGATAATATTTACTTCTGTAGAGCCTTTTGGGTCCTATTTATTTGGTAAATTAGAAAAAACACCAACTACAGAGAACTATACAGAGCCAGCGACCTATAATGCCAATCAAGCGCAGTATGTTTTTAGAGACTTATATACCACTACCAAAATTCAAGCGCAGCAAAATGCTCAAGAAAAGGATAAGTTCCAGCTGAAAGGACGTTACAAGAATTCTGGACAGGACGGGATTTCCATCGGAGCCTTTAATGTGCCCAGAGGATCTGTGACAGTAACTGCGGGTGGTAGAGTATTGCAAGAGGGAGTAGATTATACGGTAAACTATCAATTAGGGCGTGTCAATATCTTAGACGAAGCGCTCAAAGCTTCGAATACCCCAATTCAGGTATCAACAGAAAATAATGCTGTATTTGGACAGCAAGTTAAACGATTTTCGGGGATTAATGTAGAACACAAATTCACAGAAGATTTTATGGTAGGTGGGACGTTTATTAATTTAAATGAGCGGCCATTAACACAGAAGTCTAATCTTAGTTTTGAGCCTATCAATAATACAATTGTAGGGCTTAATGCAAGTTATGCTACAGAAGTACCATTTTTGACAAGAATGGTGAATAAACTACCTAACATAGAGACCGAAGCGCCATCAAATTTCTCTATCCGAGGAGAATTAGCTTACTTAATAGCAGGAGCTCCAAAAGGAGCAGATTTTAATGGTAAGGTTACTTCGTATATAGATGATTTTGAGGCTGCTCAGGCGTCAATACAGGTGGGTAATGCATTGTCTTGGGAATTGTCTAGTATCCCGAAGGGTTTTGATAATAATCCAAATAACTTGCCATCAGCACAACAGGGACTTTCTAATAGTTACAAAAGAGCTAAGTTGTCATGGTATACGATTGACCCTATTTTTTATACGAACCAGCGTCCAGATGGAATTACAGATGAAAGTATCTCGGATTACAAGACTAGGAGGATATTTGTAAATGAAATTTTTCCAGAAACAGATATTCAGCAGGGGCAACCAACTGGATTGACCTCTTTGGATTTGGTGTATGATCCAACAGTTCGAGGTCCTTATAACTACAATCCCGAGGTTGCGGATAATGGTAGTTTTAATAGAGCAGAGGATAATTTTGGAGGTATTATGAGGTCATTAACAACCACAAACTTTGAGCAATCCAATATAGAGTTTATTGAATTCTGGATGTTAGATCCTTTTATTTATGAAGAAAACGCAACCAATCCCGGAGGTAAAATTGTGTTTAATTTAGGGAATATTAGTGAAGATGTTTTTCCGGATGGAAGAAAGCAATATGAGAATGGACTGCCTGCGGATATAAATTCTAATGAGGGGGTGACCATCACAGGTCTGCAAAGTAGGGTGCCAGAAAATCAATCTTTGGTTTATGCATTTGCTACAGAAGGTGAAGAAAGAAGAAACCAAGATGTGGGTTATGATGGATTGGATGATGCGAGAGAGGTGGCTGCTTATGGAACTGGTTTTGGACAAGAAGATCCATCAGCAGATAATTACGAAAATTATTTGGCAAGAGACGGGAATGATATTTTGGATCGATATAGCTTATTTAATGGTATAGATGGGAACTCACCATCCGAATTAACGAACGAGACTAGAGGAAACGAAACCATTCCAACAGCAGAGGATGTTAATAGAGATAATACGATGAATACCATCGATAATTATTTTGTGTACGAGGTGGATATCAGAAGAGGATTAACGGCCAACGATAGGTATGTAAATGATGTTAGAGAAATTTCTGTTCCCTTGAGAAATGGTGAGGAGTTACAAACTAGGTGGATACAGTTCAAAATACCCGTTTATGAGCCGTTGACAGAACAATTAAGAACGGATGGAGGCAATAACCCTCCAGATTTTAGATCGATACGATTTATGCGAATGTTAATGACAGGTTTTAGTCAAAAAACAGTGCTGCGTATGGGGACATTGGATTTGGTGCGTGGAGATTATCGACGTTATGTTAATGCGAATGCAGATGGTATTAACGAACAAAATATTACAGCAGATGGTCGGGATCAAACAGAATTTATTGTAAGCACTATTAGTAAAGAAAATAATGGAGGATATGTAGAGCCTCCAGGTGTTTTTCGAGAAGAATTACAGAATAATAATAGTATTATTAGAGAAGATGAAGCTTCTTTGGATTTGACTGTTTTGGATTTACAACAAAATGATGCGCGTGCAGTTTTCAAAAATTTCAATATTGACATGCGACAATACGAAAATTTTGAACTGTTTTTGCATGCAGAAGACGCTGCTCAAGGTGCTGGAGGTTTGGCAGATGATGATTTGGTTGCTTTGATACGGATGGGTAATGATTTTACAGAAAATTTTTATCAAATAGAGATTCCATTAAAGGTGTCGCCACAGATAACACGCGAAACTCAAAATAGTAGTATCGTATGGCCAGAGGAGAATAGTGTCAATGTACCACTATCATTGCTGAAGAAGATAAAATCTGGCTTGATCAATTCTAAAGGAGCAGTGAGTTATGTAGGACAGCCAAGTGATATCCTATGGTTTGATGAAGAAGGGAATATAATACCTGTTGCCGATGGCACTTTGGGTCCAGTTGGATCTGGAGCATTTAGAGTTGCGATAAAGGGAAATCCAAGTGTGGGAAATGTGCGAGTGATGATGCTAGGGATCAAGAATAATAGTACTTCGGCAAAATCAGGACGTGTTTGGTTCAATGAGATGCGTATGAGTGATCTCAAAAACCAAGGAGGATGGGCTGCGGTTGCTAATATGGATGCTAATCTTGCAGATTTTGCTAGTGTGAGTGCCACTGGGCGTCGTAGTACTGTTGGTTTTGGAGGAATCGAACAAGGACCAAATCAGCGTAGTAGAGAGGATATTGCCCAATATGATATGGTTACTAGTATGAATGTAGGTCAGCTATTGCCAAAAAAATGGGGAATTCAGGTTCCGGTAAATTACAGTAGAGGAGAAGAGTTAATCACGCCGCAATTTGATCCTTTGAACGAGGATTTGGAATTGGAGGGGGTGCTAGAGTTAGCACAAGATCAAGCGACAAAAGATGCTATTGAAGAACGTTCTACGGAGTATACAAGAAGACAGAGTGTTAGTGTAATCGGCCTTAGAAAGGAACGTTCTGGTACAGGAGATCGTAAGCCTATGCCGTATGATGTAGAGAATTTTACTTTCTCATCGACCTATAATCAAACCGATCATAGGGATTTTGAAATTGAGAAATCTTTGGATCAAAGTGTAAATTTGGGAGGTACCTATGATTTTAATTTCCAACCCTTATCTATAGAACCACTAAAGAAAGTCAAATTTTTAGATAAAAGTAAATACTTTAAATTACTCCAAGACTTTAACTTTAATCTATTGCCTACGAGCATTACTACAAATGCTAATTTTAATCGACAATATAATGAGCAGACATTCCGCGATATAGATACACAGGGTAGTAATAATATAGGATTAGACCCTTTGTATCAACGTAATTTTCTGTTCGATTGGCAATACGGAATAACCTATGATTTAACCAAATCTTTTAATCTTAATTTCACCTCATCTAACAACCGCATAGTGCGTAACTATATTGATGAAGAAACCAATATTACTGATAATACTATTGGTATTTGGGATGACTTTTTGAATGTAGGGACTCCTAATTTGCATAATCAAAGTTTACAGGCGAATTACGAAATACCATTTTCCAAAGTTCCTGTGCTGAAGTTCTTGAAAGGTACTTATAGTTATTCTACCGACTTCCAATGGCAAAAAGGGAGTGAAGCACTCAAAACATTAGACGATATTCCTGATTTGGGGAATACGATACAGAACTCAAATGTACATCGTGTTAGCGGAAATGTAGATATGGATAAGCTCTATAAATATGTAGGGTTAGTCAAAAAGAGAAATAATAGCAAGCGCGTCAAGAAAAAAAAGAAGTCCAAGGATAGTACAGCTGCTAAGGGACCAAAGATTGCTCCTAGATCCAAAAAGACCAATACAAGGATTTCTAAGAATTTGTCTCCAGCAAACAAAGCGTACAATACATTTGTAGGGTTCTTGACGGCAATCAAAAAAGTGAATGTGAATTATCAACAAGATAATGGAATCTTTTTGCCGGGTTATACACCAGATATTGGTTTTGTAGGAACTTTGAGACCAACAGCAGGATTTACATTTGGTAGTCAAGCAGAAGTACGTAATCTAGCTGCTAGAAATGGATGGTTGACATTGTATCAGGATTTTAATCAGCAATATACAGAGGTAGAGGGACGTCAACTAGATATGCAGGTAACTGTTGATGTGTTGAAAGATCTCAAAATTGATGTGAGTATGAATAGGAATTATTCAGAAACCTATGCAGAGAATTTTAGGGTAAGACCCTCAGATTTGGCATATGAATCATTGGCGCCAAATACTTTTGGTAATTTCTCCATCTCGTCATTGTTGATCAAAACGGCATTTAGTTCAAGAAGTGAGAATTCATCAGCGGCTTTTGATACTTTTAAACAGAATAGAGCGGTAATCGCAAGACGCTTGGCTGCAGAGGATCCAAACTCAGTGGGAGAAAATGAAGGTGGTTTTCCTGTGGGTTATGGTTCAAATAACCAAGCGGTATTGTTGCCAGCATTTTTGGCAGCCTATTCTGGTACTAGTGCAGAAAAAGTCAGTACTAATGCCTTTAAAGATACACCACTCCCTAATTGGGATATCAAGTATACTGGCTTTATGAAGGTAAAGTGGTTTAAGAAAAAGTTCAAACGGTTTTCTTTGGCTCATGGATATCGATCGACATATACAATCAATCAATTTCAAACAAATTTGGAATTTGATCGTAGGGATCGATCACTAACGGATCAAAACGGGAACTTTAGAAATGAACTACTCTTTAGTAATGTGAATCTCATAGAACAATTTAGTCCATTATTCAAATTAGATATGGAGACGAAGAGTTCTGTTAAGGTTTCTGCAGAAATGAAAAAGGATAGAGCACTTTCTTTTAGTTTTGATAACAACTTGCTTACAGAAATATTCGGTAATGAATATGTTGTGGGTCTGGGGTATCGTCTAAAAGATCTTGCACTTCCGCTACGTGTAGGAGGTAAAAGACGAATCGTAAAAAGTGATTTGAATTTTAAAATGGATCTTTCTCTCAGAGAAAATCAAACAGTAATACGGTATATAGATTTAGATGACAGTGAGGTAACTGCCGGGCAGAGTATCTATGGACTTAATTTTACAGTAGACTATTCGTTGAGTAAGAATCTTACGGCTTTGTTTTTCTATGATCATACATTTTCTACCTTTGCTATTTCTACGGCATTCCCACAGACGACTATCAGAGGCGGTTTTACGTTACGATATAATTTTGGTAACTAATAATTGATGAAGATTTTTTCATACAGAAGTGTGGTATTGCATATCTTTGCGATTACAGTTATATATTAATATTTAAAAGATCAATTTTTAGGAGATGAATATACCATCAGAATTAAAGTATACCAAAGATCATGAATGGGTACGAATAGATGGCGATATCGCCACGGTAGGAATTACTGATTTTGCTCAAGGAGAGCTTGGAGATATCGTTTACGTTGATGTAGAGACACTAGATGAAACGTTAGAAGCAGATGCTGTTTTTGGGAGTGTAGAAGCCGTAAAAACGGTTTCGGATTTGTTTCTGCCACTTTCGGGAGAGATTATTGAATTCAATGAAGCGCTAGAGAGTGATCCAGAAACGGTTAATTCTGATCCGTATGGGGCAGGGTGGATGATTAAAATCAAAATCAACGCTACTGAAGAACTAGCAAAATTACTGTCTGCTGATGATTATAAGGCGCTTATTAACGCATAGTTTTTTACAAGTACTAGCAATATTGTATGTAGTGATGATTACAATTCTATCACTATGGCGTTTTATAGCTTTTAATCCTATACCAATTGCTAACGGAGATAAAATCGGACATGCAATCGCATATTGCGGTTTTACAATGATTTGGTTTGCTTTCTATTTCTTTTCAGAAAAGTTGCATAAGAACTGGAAACAGAGCGTACTCCGTGCTAGTATTATCGCCTTTTTGTGGGGACTCCTAATGGAGTTGGCTCAAGGAGCGCTAACAGATTACAGGATGCCTGAGTATTTGGACGTTATGGCAAACACAAGTGGCATAGTTTTGGCAGTACTTTTATTGTCGTTGGGAAAAAAGCCGTTATCTCTTTTAAAATCGAGATAAATAGTTTTAATTTCCACAAGAATTTGCATATTTTAGCAACATACACTAAAACACAATTATGGAACCTAAGAAGAATCCAAAAGTAGATCTAAGTAAAAGAAGCGGTTTGTTTCTTCAGATCGGGCTTATTTTGGTGCTGTTTATTGCATGGAGGGCAATAGAACACAAGACATACGATAGATCCTTGGTCGATATCGGTGAGGTAAATTTAGATGAGCTGGATGAGGAAGATATTCCTATTATTGATGCTTCTGCACCGCCACCACCGCCACCACCGCCACCGCCACCAGCTCCCGAAGTTATTGAGGTAGTAGAGGATGAGGCCGAAATCGAAGAAACTATCATTGAGTCTACGGAAACTGATCAGGAAGAAGAGATTGTAGAGGTAGAAGAGGTTGAGGTAGCAGAAGAAGAAGAGGTAATCGCAGATGTACCATTTGCAGTTATTGAAAACGTACCAGCGTTTCCAGGATGTGAAAAACAAAAAGGAAATGCCGCTAAGAAAAAGTGTATGAGTGATAAGGTGAGCAAGTTTGTGAACCGAAAATTTAATACAGAATTAGGTAGTGAATTAGGGCTTTCTGGAATAACAAGAATTTATGTAAGCTTTAAAATTGATAAGACTGGAGCTATTACGAATGTAAGAGCAAGAGCACCGCATCCACGTCTAGCAAAAGAAGCACAGCGTGTAGTCAACCTATTACCAAAAATGATTCCAGGAAGACAGCGTGGAAAACCTGTTGGGGTATTGTACTCGCTTCCGATAGTGTTTAAGATTCAGGATTAATAACTGAACTCATTTTGGGAAAATAACAAGAATCCCGCTTCGATTTAATCTTTCGAAGCGGGATTTTTGTTATGCTATTATATTATCTTCTTCAGGGAAGTGGAGCCTCGAGTGCTGAACTTTGGTGAGGTGATGATCAATTTGGTAAGAGAAGATGTGTTTAATACCATTTATACTTTGAATTTACTGGGATAAAATTTTCTTTTTTCGCCTCAGCTTCAGTATAAAAATAAACCATAACTATGCTTGATGTTTCTGCTGAAGCTGAAACAAAAAAATCTTAATTTTTCTTTCCGGTAAATTCAAACAACAAATGGTATAATGCCCCTTTTGTTCCCAATCAATTAATTGGAGAAGCGTTGGAGAAAAGCGTAGCCTACCATGATTACAGGTGTTTTGAAGACTTCAATGTAGGGCTAGGGTGTCGAGTGAAAAAAGGTGTAATTTCCTATTCTTATTCGATCCTCTACTTTTTGCTTTATTTAAGTATAAAGAAAAAGGAGTCAATGTAGTTTATTTACTGCAATTTCAAACTACAAGTAGTACTATTTATGTTTTAGGGCAATTTTCTTGGATACTAATAGGATACTCATGAGTAAAAGTACGCACAAAGATGCAAGAATACCTATTAGAGCAGTACTACTGTTTCCTGAAAATAAATTGTCAAAATCCAAAATTGTGGCATTATATACAAGAAGTGCCAAAGCAATACTACAAATAATATAAATCAATAATTTCATAAAGCAAATATACAAAAAGAGGATTAAAATAAACCTTGAATATTTGTGGTAAAAAGTTTGACAGCTATTGCAAGTAAGATGACTCCAAAGATTTTTCGAATTACATTAATTCCTTGTTTACCCAAAAATCTTTCTATTTTTCCGGAAGATTTTAAAACTATATAAACAAAAATAATGTTGATTAGAATAGCTATTATGATATTAATTATTTGATATTCTGATCGTAATGCAAGTAATGAAGTCATGGTTCCTGCTCCTGCAATCAGCGGGAACGCCAATGGTACTACAGCAGCAGTCTCTGGGGCATCATCTTTGTAAAGTTGTATGCCAAGAATCATTTCTAGTGCAATAAAAAAGAGGATAAATGCTCCTGCAACAGCAAAAGAGTTTACATCAATCCCTATAAGATTTAGAATTTGCTTACCTACAAATAAAAAAGTAATCATCAATATAGCAGATACGATTGAGGCTTTTTCACTTTGAATATGACCGACCTTCTTGCGGAGATCAATAATGATAGGCAGGCTTCCAATGATATCAATTATAGCAAAAAGAATCATTGTGACGGTACCAATTTCTCTGAGATCAATGTTCATAAGTAATGTTTTTGGTAAGAGTGGATTTCTTGTGTAAAACAGTTTTTAAAGCATGCTAGAGACCTTGTGGTGTCAAATTAAACATTTCTGTTCATCAATTGTGTTCCAAAAGTACGAAGTATTTTTTTCTTTTCTTCATTGATTTTTAGAAGTTTTAGGGATTCAAAAGCCTCTTTGGTATAATCAGCGATAGCCTCTTTTGTCAATTGCGCAGCTCCGGTTTTTTCAAATATTTTTTTTGCGATGCTTATTTTTTCAGCGGGGTTGTTAGGCTGTGTTGCAAAAAGCTGTAGTAATTGTTCTTTGTCTTGGTTAGAGGCCTTTTCGATAGCTTTTAGGTATAGATATGTCTTCTTATTTTCTATAATGTCTCCACCGACTTGTTTGCCAAAAGTTTTTGGATCGCCAAAAGCATCTAGGTAATCATCTTGTAGTTGAAAAGCGATACCTAATAATCGTCCAAAGTCGTAAACGGCTTTTTTGCTTTCTGCAGAAGTATTTGCAATTATCGCTCCCATTTTCATAGCAGCTCCAACAAGCACGGCAGTTTTGTATTCGATCATTTTTAGATACTCAGAAATGGTAACATCTTTGCGCGTCTCAAAATCCATATCGAATTGTTGTCCTTCACAAACTTCAATAGCTGTTTTACTGAATAATATAGCCAATTCTTTGAATACAGGGCCGTCGTAATTCTCAAATAGTTGATACGCTTTGATTAACATAGCATCACCTGACAAAATTCCAGTATTGATATCCCATTTTTCATGAACTGTTTGTTGCCCTCTGCGTAATGGAGCATCATCCATAATATCGTCATGTACCAAAGAGAAGTTATGGAATGTTTCTACAGCCAAAGCGGCATCTAATGCTTTTTGATAGGGAGTGTCAAAAATCTCGGCCGTCATAAGTACTAAAACAGGTCGTAGACGTTTGCCACCTAATTGTAGGATGTAATCCATGGGTTTGTACAGGTTTTCAGGGCTTTTGACGAGCTGTAATTCCTCTAGATAGTGTAAAAAAAAGTTTTGGTAATTGGATATGGTATGCACAGGTATTTATTTTAAGGCTAAAATAGGAATCTCTCGATCATAAACCCAAATAACGAATAACAAAAAGACTTGAAAGGAAATGTTAAATTATGGCAAAACTATAGAAACTTTTGTTGTTTTTAAAGTTTCCTGTAGTAAATTTGCGCAAGAAAAGAAGAGACAGTGAAAGAGAATATTTTACATAAAGCTACAGAGTTGTTTTTGAACTTGGGGTTCAAGAGTGTTACTATGGATGATATAGCCAATGCGATGGGGATATCCAAAAAAACAATCTATGCAAATTATTCTACCAAAACCAAATTGGTAGAGGCTTGTACAAACTATTTGTTTGATGGGATTGCTTATGGTATTGATTGTATTTTGGAATGCAAAGATAATCCAATAGAAGAGCTTTATAAGATTAAACAATTTGTAATGGAACACCTCAAAGGAGAAAGAACTTCTCCTATATATCAATTGCAAAAATATTATCCAGAAATACACGCCGAACTCAAGTCAAAGCAACTAGAAATGATGGAGGAATGTGTCATAGATAATTTGCATCGTGGGGTAGATCAAGGGTTGTTTCGAAAAGAAATACCTATAGATTTTATCTCTAGAATTTATTTTTCGGGAGTGAGTAGTATCAAGGATCATGACATTTTTCCAGAATCAAAATTTACAAAAAGAGCATTAATGGAAAACCATTTAGAATATCATCTAAGAGGTATTTGTACTCAAAAAGGCTTAGAATTTATGAATAATCATATCAATCAAAATCAAAATCAATAATCAATGAAGCAATTAGTGCTATTACTAGTATTTGTAGGGTGGTTCCAGAGCAAGGCGCAGGGAGTTCCCGAAACCGTTCCCGAACGATCATCCGAGGTGATGACGTCAGAGACAAGAAGTTTTTCTTTAGATGAGGCAATAGCATTTGCCTTGGAGAATAGCTATACCGCGATAAATGCCAGACGTGATGTGGCAAAGGCTATTAAAAAGAAATGGGAGGTAACCTCTGCAGGATTGCCCCAAGTCAATGGAGAGATAGGGTACGTAAACCAGTTGAAACAGCCAGTAACCTTGATACCTGGTGAATTTTCTGGTGGTGCACCTGGTACATTTGTTCCTGTAGTTTTTGGAACAAAACAACAGGCAAATGCCACAGCAACACTCACCCAACTTATTTTTGATGGTTCCTATTTGGTAGGATTGCAAGCAGCAAAATCCTTCTTGCGATACTCCAAGAATTTTGAGGAAAAAACAAATCTAGAGGTACGCAAAGGGGTAATCAATGCCTATGGTGGGGTATTGTTAAGTGGAGAAAGTGTAGCTATTTTGGAGAAAAACATTAACACTCTTACCGATAATCTTAGAGAAACAGAAGAGATTTACAAAAATGGCTTGACAGAAGAAGAGAATGTAGAACAATTGCAGATTACGCTACTACAATTGCAGACACAATTGGGAAACGCCAAACGTCTAGAAGGTATAGCAAAACAACTATTTAACCTGGCATTGGGTTTGGACGTGCAAGAGAAAGTGATATATGAAGATAAATTAGATGTATTGGCACAATCAGCTATTGATCTTGCTGTTGCTGGACAGGATTTGAAGGTTGAAAATAATGTAGATTATAAAATCGCATTTAATTTAACAGAACAGCGTCATTTGGAGTTGAAACTCCAACGAAGCAAGGCATTACCTTCTTTGGGAGCTTTTATTAATTATGGGACACAGGCCAATAGTAATTCGTTTACATTCCTTGATGGTGATCAGCGTTGGTTTCAATCTTCTATTTTGGGAGCAAGTCTCAAGATACCAATTTTTAGTTCTCTAGGAAGAAGTGCCAAAACGCAACAAGCAAAAATAGCTTCAGAACAGGCACAAACGCAATTGCAAGAGGCTATAGAACGTATCAAACTACAAACTGATACAGCCAAAAGTGACTATTTATTTGCCGTAGAAAATTATGAAAATACCAAAAAGAATTTAGCTCTGGCAGAACGAATTGAGCAAAAGAATCAAATAAAATTCAAGGAAGGACTCGCAACTAGTTTTGAGTTACGTCAGGCCCAAATTCAATTATATAGTACACAACAAGAACTGTTGCAAGCAATGCAAAGTATCATACAAAACAAAGCCGAATTAGAAACCGTATTAAATATTCCCCTTAAATAAGAGCACAATGAAACAACTATTAACAATATTATCAGTCACATTTCTATTAATTTCTTGTGGAAATGAGAGTAAGAAAATAACGATAGAAAAAGTTATAAAAGAAGGTGATTTGAGTGGAATTCGTGCCAAGCGAAAAGAGATTATGCTCGATTACACAGTAATGCAAAATAAAATAAAGCAACTGGACGAGGCAATTGCCAAATTAGATACCCTAAAAAAATTACCATTAATTACAACCTTAAAGGTTCAGGAAACTGTTTTTAATCACTACTTAGAATTACAAGGTAATGTGGATACTAAACAAAACCTAGTGCTGTACCCAGAATATTCGGGAGTTTTGACACGTGTGTATGTAAAAGAGGGGCAACGCGTAGCCAAAGGACAGCTTCTGGCGTCTATCGATGATGGTGGTTTAGGACAACAAGTAGCTCAAATGGAGATCCAATCTGATTTGGCCAAAACAACCTATGAGCGCCAACAACGTTTATGGGAACAAAAAATTGGAAGCGAAATCCAATTCCTGCAGGCCAAAGCAGCCTACGATGCGCAACAAAAAGCAGTGAGTCAGATGAAAACACAGCTGGGAAAAACAGGAATTAGAGCCCCGTTTTCTGGTATTGTAGATGAGATTATTACCGATCAAGGAAGTGTCGTAGCACCAGGACAAAGTCAAATCTTACGTATTGTGAGTTTGAACAATATGTATATTGAGACAGAGGTTCCAGAAAAATATATCGCTACACTCAAAAAAGGAACAGCGGTACAGGTAGATTTACCGGTTCTCGGAGAAACGATTAATACCAAAGTGCGTCAGGTAGGAAATTTTATCAATCCCGTAAACAGATCATTCAAAGTAGAAGTTGCGGTGCCTAACAAAAAAGGGTTGATCAAACCTAATTTGACAGCTAGAGTAAAAATCAATGATTATACCAACAAGAAAGCGATTTTACTGCCACAAAGTATTATATCAGAAAACGCCTTGGGTGAACAGTACGCCTATGTGGTCTCTACACCAAATGCAGATGGAGAAGCAATCGCAAAACAGGTGATTATTAAAACGGGTCTTAATCAAGGAGATAATGTAGAAGTTGTAAGCGGTATCAAAAATGGTGACGCCGTGATAAAAGAAGGTGCGCGAAGTGTCAAAAATGGACAAACGGTAAAAATAATCAACAAATAAGATACAAACCATGCTACGGGCTGATGCGTATCATTAATAACAGTAAAGTTATGAGTACCAATAACAAAAAAGTGGATAAAGAGTTCAAGTTAGCATCTTGGGCAATCGATAATAAAACCACGGTTTACGTAATGATGGCGATTATTTTCTTCCTAGGAATATCGGCTTATTTTAGCCTACCAAGAGAGAATTTTCCAGAGATTAACGAAACCAAGATTTATATCAGTGCTCCTTTTCCAGGGAATACCGCAGAGGATATAGAACGTTTGATAACAGATCCATTAGAGGATAAATTGAAAAATATCACGGGCGTTGTAGAGGTGTTATCCACGTCACAAGAGGATTATGCGATTATTACAGTAGAATTTGAAGAATCTATTCCTGTGGCAGCTGCTAAGCAAAAGGTCAAAGATGAAGTAGATGGAGAAACGGCAAGTGAAGATTGGCCGACATTCAATGGAGCAAAGGTAGAACCGAATGTTTTTGATTTGAGTATCTCTGAAGAGACTCCGATACTTAATATCAATATCACAGGAGATTATACCATAGAAAAACTAAAAGAGTATGCAGAATATCTAGAAGATCAAATTACGGATCTGCCAGAAATTAAGAAAGCAGATATCCGTGGGGCACAAGAAAAAGAAGTAGAGGTTGCGGTAGATGTTTATAAGATGATGGCAGCCAAGGTGAGTTTTGACGATGTGTTGGGGGCAATCCGTAATGGAAACGTAACGATGTCTGCGGGGAATATGATCAGTAGTGGACAACGAAGAACGATTCGGATTTTGGGCGAAATAGAAAAGCCAAAACAGTTAGAGAATTTTGTCGTAAAAGCAGAAAACAATGCTCCGGTTTATTTAAAGGATATTGCAAAAATTACTTTCAAAGAAGAGGACAAAACTACATATGCAAGAGAGTTTGGAGAAAGTGTCGTGATGCTTGATATCAAAAAACGATCTGGAAAAAATATGGTTGAGGCCGTTGAGAAAATTTATAAAATTGTCGACGAGGCCAAGGAGAATGTATTTCCTTCTGGACTTAAGGTTTCTATGGCCAATGATCAATCAGCCAAAACAATTAATCAGGTTAATGACTTGGTTAATAATATCATTTTTGGAATTCTACTCGTAGTTACGGTATTGATGTTTTTCTTAGGGTTTCGTAACGCATTGTTTGTAGGTTTTGCCATTCCTATGTCTATGTTTATGTCTTTCATGATTATAGAAGCATTAGGATATACGATGAATACCATGATTTTGTTTGCATTGATTATGGGATTAGGAATGTTGGTAGACAATGGAATCGTTGTTGTAGAAAATGTTTATCGATTAATGCAAGAAGAAGGAATGTCGCGCATAGAAGCAGCAAAAAAAGGAATCGGTGAGATTGCATATCCTATTATTATCTCTACGCTGACTACCGTGGCGGCTTTTGTGCCGCTAGGAATGTGGCCAGGGGTTATGGGGCAGTTTATGATTTATTTTCCAATCACATTATCTATTGTACTAGGGTCATCGTTGTTTGTAGCAATCTTTTTTAATTCTATGCTCGTGTCTAAGTATATGGATATTAATGAAAAAATATTAACACCTAAACAGTTGATTCGTTTGAGCTTGATTCTTGGAATTCCAGGGATATTGATTTTGCTATTTGGAGGAGCCTATAGTGGACTAGGAACACTAATGATTTTTACTGCTGTTATGTTTTGGTTATATCGTTATGCACTCAAAGGCGCTGCGGTGTATTTTCAAACAAAAATACTAAGATGGATAGAAAATAAATATCAGAACTTCTTGATATTTGCACTTAAAGGGTGGCACGCTGGAGCATTCTTTGTAGGTACATTTGTAATGTTGATTGTTGTGTTTATGATGTTTGGAGCTTCTGTAGGAAGTCAACGGACCAAAATTGAATTTTTTCCGGATAACAAACCCAATCAAATTATTGTTTATATAGAATATCCTCAAGGAACGGATATAGAAAAAACAAATAAGATTACAAAGGAGATTGAGCAACGTGTATATGCAGTGCTTAATGACAAAGAATATATCAAAGGACAAGATTATAACTTTCTTGTAGAATCCGCAGTTTCTCAAGTAGGAGAAGGTGCAGGAAACCCACAAACAGATGGCGGATCTAATGCAGAGATGCCACATCGAGCAAAGATTACAGCGTCCATGCGAGAGTATAAATATCGTGATGGGAAGGATAGCGAAATCTTGCGCCAAAAAGTACAAGAAGGGCTAAAAGGTATCTATCCAGGGGTAGCGATTTCTGTAGAAAAAGATGCTGCAGGACCACCAGCAGGATATCCAATTAATATCGAGATCAAAGGTTCTGATTATAACGAGTTAATTGTTGTCGCAGAACGGATGCGTGATTTTATCAATACCAAAAATATAGCAGGTATCGAGGAACTCAAAATAGATGTCAATAAGGGAAAACCTGGTATGCAAGTACAAGTCGATCGTCAAAAAGCAGGAGAACTGGGAATTGCTACAGGACAGGTCGGGAATCAATTGAGACGTTCCTTATTTGGAGAAAAAGCAGGAGTCTACAAAGAAGATGGAGAGGACTATGATATTTATGTACGATTCAATGAGGCTAATAGGTATAACTCGAGTGCACTATTTAATCAAAATATTATCTTTAGAGATCCATCCAATGGACGGGTCAAAGAGGTGCCAGTGTCTGCCGTAGCTAGTCAAAGTAATAGTTCGTCTTTTAGTGCAATCAAGCATAAACAAAGCAAACGTGTAGTTACCGTGTACTCTGGTATGTCTCCAGGATATACAGATGCGGGAGCAATTGTAAGTCAAATTGAATCCGAAATGGGTAGTTTTGATACACCAAAAGGTGTAGAGTTTGATTTTACGGGACAGATTGAGGAACAGGGAAAACAAATGGCCTTTTTGATGGGGGCGTTCTTTGCTGGATTGGGGTTAATTATGTTAATCTTAATTTTTCAATTTGGAAGTGTATCTAAGCCGGGAATAATAATGGTTGCTATTTTCTTGAGTTTTATAGGTGTTTTTGGAGGTATTTTGATGACAGGAGCTCCTTTTGTAATCATGATGACTATGATGGGGATTATCTCTCTTGCTGGAATTGTAGTAAATAATGGCGTAGTACTACTTGATTACACGCAATTATTAATAGATCGCAAAAAAGTAGAATTAGGCTTAGAGGCTGATCAAATGTTACCCAAAGAAGAGATTTTTGATGCAATTGTCAAAGGAGGACGAGCACGTTTAAGACCTGTACTGTTAACAGCTATCACCACAGTATTGGGACTAATACCTTTAGCAATCGGTTTTAATATTGACTTTTTCTCACTATTCTCTGAGTTTGATCCTAAGATTTACCTAGGAGGGGATAATGTGATTTTTTGGGGGCCATTGGCATGGACAGTGATTTATGGATTAATTATCGCAACCTTTCTGACACTGGTCATTGTTCCCGTGAGTTTCTTTTTGATTAACAGAGTAAAACTATGGTGGAAAGGTAAAGGGGTTTCTCGTAGGTCTATCGCCGATAATGGGGAGAGTAGAGCTGCTGTTTCTTAATATAGCTGTTTGCACTTTGAATGGAGCATAGAAGAAAGTTTATGCTTTTATTACGAAAATCAGATAAAAAAAGACCGCCTGACAAGTATTTGGGCGGTTTTTTTATCGCAGTTTTTGATGCTGTATTATCTCAGATTAATGATACTGTTTTTTTTAGATGATGAGTAATACAATACTAATACCATTTGTTGTTTGAATTTACCGGAAAGAAAAATTAGGATTTTTTTGTTTCAGCTTCAGCAGAAACATCAAGCATAGCCGTAGTTATGGTTTGTTTTTATGCTGAAGCTGAGGCGAAAAAAGAAAAAATGACACAGTAAGTTCAAAAGGATAAATGGTATTATACCAGTTAAAATGTAATTGTCGGCTAAAATAATTGAACTATTTTTTGCCAGTTTAAGTATGGAATTTCAAGAATAGTCTATTGTCTTTTTTGAAGGGTACTATACCTATGTTCGTGTTTGTTAAATTTCTCTTCACTTTCCATTTTCGACCAAAAAAGAGATAAAATTTGATTCGATAAGACGCTTTTTGAAATTTGTAACAGAGCAATGAATGAGAAAAGGAACGAAATATAAGATGATTTGATATAATCACAGTGTTTTTGTGTCACAAATTATTATTTCGGTACATTTCTAGATTTACAAACCAAAAAAAGACTGCCTTCTTAGGGGCAGCCTTTCCCATCTTGATGTAAGTTGGTTAGTTACTTCATGTTGACTGTAACCTAATATAAAACAAGTTCTTTTCTACTTGAGTTTTATATCAGTTGGATTTTGAAATATTGCTTGCTTTGTCATGTATTATCTAATAATATTACATTATTTGAAATGTAGTTCTAGAACACAAAAAGTTGGGATATTTTTCGCTAGTTTAAGGTGTAAAATCTTGATATAGCTAGTGGCTACGTTTAATCTTCAAATGAGAAATATTAGGAAAAGAAGCAAACTAATAGTCTGTAATTATTTTGTAGATATTACACATGTGGTGTAGATCTACCTTTATTTGTCTTATTTCTTTTGCTTTGAACAGGTGTTTCATCTATACTTTCTTGTTGGTAAATATCGTCTGAATACGAATCTTTTTCGCAAGAGATAAACGAAGAGCTTGCTAGTAAAGCAAGAATCATTGTTAGAGTTTTCATATGTTTGGTTGTTAGATTGTTGTAAAATAATTGTGTCATATAAAACTACATAATTTAAGGGAATAAAGTTGTGAATTTTGTGTTAAGTGAGGACTTTCGTGTATAAAGATTCAGTAAAGGTCTACCTGAGTGATATGGGTAATACCGATTTGGGTATGAAAATTCGTGTTTGACGATAGTCTTTTTTTGTAGAAACACCGTGATGATGCGGTATAGACTGAGCTACGCAATATAAGTCCATGACATTTGGGTGTAAAAAGAACAAATTGATATGTGACATTGTATCCCTAATTTGGTATGAAATCAGTGGGGTATTTATGATTTCTAAACAGGAACCGTTTTTCTTACAATTTATTTGTTGTTTGAATTTACTAAAAAGAAAGATTCATACCATTTAAAAAATAATTACAGGCTAATAATGCGGTTCTTTTTCTACTATTTTTTCGCTAAAAAACTAAATCGTTGCTAAGGCTATGCTTGAATTTTATAGCTTAAACTAGCAGAAAATATATCAAATTATATTAGCTAGAATTACATTTTAACTGGTATGAGATTTTTTGTTTCAGCTTCAGCAGAAGCATCAAGTATAGCCTTAGTTAGGGTGTATTTTTATGCTGAATCTGAGGCGAAAAAAAGAAAATTTTATATCAGTAAATTTAAAGGATACATGGTAGTAGTATATAATAGCCCTACGACCGAAGAAAAAGACCAAAAATAGGTGAAAGAATATTTTTATAAGGAATTAAGAAAATTTTGGAGGACTAATAGTATCAATAGTGCTTCTAATTTTAAGAAGAAAAAAACAGGGTGCTTACTCTATATTTTTTTAGAGAAGTAGTAAGACGGAAGTACAAACTAGTCATTGAATGGAGTTTTTTTGTTATTGAAAAAATTATCTTTTATTCCTTCTACAATTGGTAATAGGATAGTAACTTCGGTTCCGCAAGAGTTTCCATTTGCATCATATAGATCTTTTGTAGTAACTCCAGAAGTTTCGTATCCAAAATCTTTAAAAATAGCGAGTCTTTCTGATACATTTTTGGTAGCAATGGACAAGTTGTTTGATGCCCCTTGAGATTTTTTGTGAATCTGAGATGCAACTCTTCCTATTCCATTGTCTTTAATTTTGCAAATTAGAACACTCTTATTTAAACAATGAAAACTCAGTAGAATTTTGCAGTTTTCGTGGTCTTCGTTAAATGCATGAACGAAACAATTTTCTATATATGGTTGTAAAATCATAGATGGAATAAACGGGTCTTTTTCTATTAGTTCTTTGGATATATCATATTCAATGATGATTTCTTTGCAAATTTTGCCCTGATTTAGTTTTGTGTACGTTTGTAGAATTTCAATTTCTTTATTGAAAGTTGTTGAAATAGTCTCTGAGCTAGAGAGGATATTTCTTATTAAGCGGGATAATTGAGTCATATATTCATTAGCCAAATGAATTTCATTTTTGAGTATGTAGTTTTGTAATGTACTAAAGCAATTAAAAAGAAAATGTGGGCTCATTGCTGATTGTAGCGTGTTGAGTCTATTCAAATTCAGTTTTTGTTGTAGTCGGAGATGTCGGAATTTATTCTTAAAATTAAGGAAGGTCATAAGGAATAAGACAGCTATCAAAACAAGAATCAATCCAAAAGCAAAATATTTTAATCTATCAAAATTAGTGCTGATCTTACTTTTTTGAGTTTCTAAAGTTTTAATTTTTTTGATTTTTTCTTTTAGGAGTTTTCTGCTTTCTGCTCGCTGCATTTCTATTCGAGCAGTCGTTACAGCAATACTGTCCATAAGAGATTTTATGGGCTTTAGTTCTCTTAGACTCGCAGAAAGGTTTCCTTGTAATTCATACGTTTTGGATATATCCTGGGCGAGCTCTACTAGACTTCCATAATCTTTAAGCTCGAGATATTTTTTCTTGACGTATTCTAATTTCTTGATAGCACTAGTGTAGTTTCCTAGTCTTTGTTCTATCGCCCCAAAGGTGTGTAAAAAATAAGGGTCGTTGCATTTTTCGAAATTTATATCGAATTCACACCAGTCCAAATGTTTGTTAATTAACTCCAATGCTTCTTTGGGTCTGTCATTCATCAATAAAACATCTGCGAGGTTGTTATAGAAATCTAAATCTTCTTGCGATCCTTTTTTGATTTTTTGAAATTCCTTCTGCTTTTTACTGTAATAGAATACGCTATCAACTTGTTTGTAGGGGAGTAAATCAACGAGTCTTCTATAGGTGTATCCTTTTTCAAAGGAAGAGTTTTTTTCTGATAAATGATCCTTTGCCTTTCTAAAATCTTTCAAAGACTGATCCGTATCAAACATAGATACAATATCGCCTCTTAGCGAATAGTATCTCCATACCTCTAGCTTGGAGGTCTTATTGTCTAACAAAGAAACACTTTTGTTAATGGCTTTGAGGGCAGGTATGAGGCTATCTTGGGTGCGTAGAAGAATCGCCATCTCATAGTAAGCATTTGATATACAACTGCGGTTATCAACTGCGGTACATTCTGTGATTAATTGCTCAATAATAATCCTGCACTTTACATAATTTTTTAGATTTTGTCGTAGATATTTTTGGTATTTGAACCCAACTTTTTTTAGATGATCCAGGTCTTTTGTCTGTTTTGAAAATTCAAAGGCATCATCGAAATAAATAATTGAATCTATGGTCTTTTTTTTGTTGGTTACAGTTTTTCTTTCTTTCTGTGCTAATAGGTGTGTTTGTGCATGTATTGGGGTAAAAATGGTTACTAGAATAATAAATGGGAGGAAGTAATTTTTCAAAGTTGATAAATATTAAATAGGATAGAATATGTGTCATAAATCTCATATGAAACCTTATGTGTATGAAATGGTGCTAACCGTATCAAGTTCAGGAATGTATTTAATAGTTTGCGCTTGAGTAAGTTATAATAATTTCAAAACATAACTTGAGGTATAAGTGGATGATTCTTATTATGATATTTCATAAATGTAAAGAATACCTTAGCTATTAGATTAAATTATATTTTTACTTTTTAAATTCGTAAGGAAACAATTTTTATTTTTAAGGCTAAAAATAGAAATAGAATTGATATATCCCAAGCATTTGAGGTACGATATTCTCAAAAGACAAAGAATTATAAAATGTTTCTGTTAATTTTTTTTAACTATAACGTAATTAGTTGTTTATATGATGTTTTTGTGGGGTGCGGTAATTTTTGATGTTATAGGATAGTTGTGTTGCATTAATTTTTTTGACAAAAGGAATAATCTGTTGAGTATGTAGGTAGTAGAGGTGTTTTGTTTGTTAAATATATAGTAAGATAGTTTTTTTTTAATTGAATGATATTTAGAATTTTAACAAAAAAAATAATTTTTCACTTAATTAATTGTGAATTGTTTAACATATAGTGGTTGTTTTGTTTTTTATATTCTGCGCAAAACAAACAAACTTCATATGAAACAATTTACTTTGAGTAGTAAAATTCTACTGTATTTGATGATTTGCTTACCGTTGGTACTTATGGGGCAAGAGCTAGTCACTGGAAAAGTTATAGATGCCTCTAGTGGAGACCCTATTCCTTTTGTTAATATTATAGAAAAGGGAACGTCAACAGGAACAACTACGGATATTGATGGTAATTTTTCTTTAAAAATAAGCGGAATACCATCAACATTGGAAGTTTCGTCTTTGGGTTTTGAGTCTACAGATATAGCTATCTCAGTACCCGGTTCGGTGACAATACAACTAGCGCAGTCCAGTGAATCCTTGGACGAAATTGTAGTAACAGGCCTAGCGACTTCAGTAAAGAGGAGTAATTCTGCCAATGCTGTGGCTTCTATATCATCCGAAGAATTAACAGGCCTCACACCACCTCAGACTCTAGATGGGGCATTGCAAGGAAAATTTACGGGCGCTCTGATTACCAAAAGTTCTGGTGCGCCAGGTGGGGGTATTTCTATAAAACTAAGAGGAGTAACTTCGGTAAATGGGAATTCTCAGCCATTGTATATTGTGGATGGAGTTTATGTTAATAATAGTAGTGTAGCGGCTGCTGGACTTAATGCCGTGTCTCGTGCAGCATCAGGAGGGAATGCCTCTAATCAGGATAATCCATCCAATAGAATTGCAGACATCAATCCCGATGATATCGAAAGCGTAGAAATTCTCAAGGGTGCATCTGCCGCTGCAATATATGGTGCTCGAGCTGCTGCCGGAGTGATACTAATTACCACCAAAAAAGGAAAACGAGGAGAAACCAAAATCTCATTATCTCAGGATCTAGGCTTTAATTCTATTATCAACTATAGAGGGCAACGAAATTTTACATCAGAAAAAATATTTGATTTTAATTATACGCCAAACCTTGATGAACCAGAAAAAGATCAAGAGTCTAGAGATGCTGCCAATAGAGAGGTAGCTCTTTTTGAAAGTGCAAGAGATAGGGGGGAACTTATTGATTATGAAAGAGAAATCTTTGGGGAGAAAGGACTCATCTCCAATACAAGTGTTAATGTTTCTGGTGGATCAGAAAATACAGTGTTTTATTCTGCATTTTCTAGAAATGAAGAAGATGGAATTGTAAAGAATACAGGATATATGCGGAATTCATTGCGTTTTAACTTAGAAAACACTTTTCTGAAAAACAGAGCTAAACTGTCATTAAATACAAATTACGTAAACTCTAACTCTGATAGAGGTTTTTTTAACAATGATAATTCCGGGACAACTATCGGAGTAGCGTTAACCTCCACATATCCGTGGGCGAATCTATTCCCGGATGCTCAAGGGAACTATCCTGACAACCCTTATGGGGCTTCAAACCCTTTGCAAACAAGAGATCTTATGACTAATCGAGAGGAAGTGAGTCGTTTTATAGTTGGTGGGGCACTGGATCTAAAATTAGTAGAAAAAGAGCGCTCTAGTCTCAAAATAATACTTAGAGGTGGTTTAGATACTTATCAACTAATTACTACAGCAATTTTTCCAAAAGAATTACAATTCCAGAATGTGGATAATGGAGGTCTCAACGGGGTAGTTGCTGTTGGGAAAACAGAGAATAGGGATGAGAACTATTCTGCATTTTTAGTGCATAATTATGGGACGACCAATGACCTTAATTTTACCACTCAAGCTGGGGTTACCTCTCAGACATTTTCTAGAAATACAGTACGGAATATATCTTCGAATCTTATTGCCTCAGAAACAAACTTAGATCAAGGTGCTAACACTAGCTCAACTCAATTTCGCCAAGAACAAGAAGATTTTGGTTTTTTTATTCAAGAAGAGATTAATTTTCAGAATATTGTGATAGGGACCTTGGGGGTTAGAGGTGATAAATCGAGTAATAATGGAGATGCAAATCAATTATTCTATTACCCAAAAGCCTCTGCAGCATTAAATTTTCATAATTTTAACTTTTGGTCTCTAGATTTAATAAATCAATTCAAATTGCGAGCTGCTTATGGAGAAGCAGGGAATTTTGCGCCGAATGGGGCTCTTTTTACAACCTATCAAAATTCACTTATTGATGGTCAAGTGGGAATTCGAGTTCCTATAACATTGGGAGATCCTGATATTCTGCCAGAACGTCAGAAGGAATTTGAAATAGGTTTTGATGCGAGTTTTCTAGAAAGAAGAATAAACCTAGAATTTTCTTTTTACAACAAAACAGTCAATGATCTTATATTACGAGCAAATATTGAACCTTCTTCTGGATTTACAAGAAAATTTTCTAACGCTGGAAATCTACAGAATAGAGGGTTTGAGGCAAATCTAAACGCCGATGTAGTCCAAAATGAGAATTTTAGATGGAATACAGGAATGTTATTCTATAAAAATAAATCAGAAATCACACGATTGGATGTCGAGGCATTTGTCCTCGGAGGCTTTGGAGAAGGTCTAGGGACTTTTAAAATAGAAGAAGGTAAAAGTGTTACTCAAATAGTAGGTACTAATGAAGCAGGTGAATCAGAGGTGTTAGGGAATGCAGAACCGGATTTTCAAATTACGTTTACGAATAATGTGGAATACAAAAATTGGGATCTTTCTTTTTTATGGCATTGGAAAAAAGGTGGAGATAATATCAATTTAACAAATTTGTTAACCGATTTTGGGCAAACTAGTCCAGATTATGATGACCTAAGCCTAGATCCATTAGGAGTTACTCCTAATGGTGATTTTAGAATTGGTGCTTTTAGAGCAGGGAACGCAAGACCATTTGTAGAAGATGCTTCGTATTTGAGATTGAGAGAAATAGGATTGTATTACACTTTTTCTGATAAAGTCTTGAAGCAAGCATTTAATGGCTATGTTTCAAATATAAAAATAGGAATGTCAGGAAATAATTTGATCAATATTTTTGACTATAATAGTTATGACCCCGAAGTATCTAATTTTGGATCGAATGGCCTTTCTACTGGAGTAGAAGTAACACCATTCCCATCATCTAAACGATTAATGTTCCATCTAAAAGCTGATTTTTAAAAATAAAAGACAAAGAAATGAAACTATTAAGAAAAATAACAATACTTGCATTTGTAACAGTACTCGTTCTATCTTGTGAAATAAAAGATGGGGAAAATTTGAATGGGGCTACTACAGATTCTGTTGCGCAAGGTATAACTAGGGGAGCTTTGAAAGAAACTATATCGGGAGTCTTAGCAGCTATGAGAACCCAATTGGCAACTCAAATAGACGGGCAAAGTGTCGCCGGAAGAGAATATTGGAGAATCCAAAGCTCAGACCCTAGATGGACTGCAGATTTGCTCACAGCGACTTTGGATGATAATAGCTTCTACACAACTAATCCGTATGCAGCGCGCTATGCAAATATAAAAAATGTTAATATACTTCTAGAGGGTTTACGAAACACAACAGCAGATTTTACTCCAGAAGAAATAGCAAGTGCTCGTGGGTTCGCTAATACTATCAAAGCTCATGAATTGCTTATGGTACTCAATCGACAGTATCAAAATGGTATAAGAGTAGATGTGAATAATCCAAAAGATTTGGGGCCTTTTGTAACTTATGAAGAAGGGTTGGCGGCAATTGCAGAGCTCCTATCTGGGGCAATTACAGATCTTAAAGAAGGCGGCAGTAGCTTTCCTTTTAGCATTCCTTCGGGATTTGATACCCTTAGGCCAAAAGAGGATAGAGAACCAGGTTCTACAGTAGTTGTTGGACCTGTAGATTTTATGAAATTTGTGTATGGTTTAGCAGCTCGAGTTGCCGTATATCAAGGAGATTATGTGACAGCAAATAATTTTTTGCAGAATTCTTTTTTAGATCCTACCGATGCCTTGAGTGCAGGGGCTTATATGACTTTTTCTCTAACTGGTGCTGATGTTGCAAATCCATTGTTTTTTGCATTGAATGCTACTGTGGCAAATGCCAGGATAGCTCATCCATCATTTATTGCTGATGCAGAAATGAATGATACTAGATTAGGAAAGGTAGTTTTTAGAAGGAAAAATAATAAGGAAACCAACATGTTGGAACCGAATCCACTAACTCAAGATAATCTTACGGGACAATATGATGTTTTTGTCTATACCAGTAATACAGCTTCTGTTCCTATCATGAAAAATGAAGAATTATTGCTATTATCGGCAGAGGTGCATCATATAACGAATCCAACAGTAGCGGTAGCTGCTATTAATGTTGTTCGTACAGCTGCCAATTTGCCGCCCTATACTGGAGATACAAATCCTGAGGCATTGGTCACCGAAATCCTTAAACAACGTCGATATTCTTTGTTTGCAGAAGGGCATCGTTGGATTGATATGAGACGCTTTAATAGATTAGCAGATTTGCCTATTGATAGGGATGGTGATCGGATTATAATGCAGTTTCCTACTCCTGCAAATGAAAACAACTAATTTGGCAGAGTATCATCTTCGAAAACCAAATATTTAAAGGTTGCAAAGGGTATAAATGCATAGTGTTACATAAAGCTATAGAATCCGAATGTGGTCCATGGACTTTTCGGATTTTATAGCTTTTATATTATACCATTTAAAAAATAATTACAGGCTGATAATTCGGTTCTTTTTCTACTATTTTTTCGCTACAAAATTAAATCGTAGCATAAGGCTATGCTTGAATTTTGTAACTCAAACTAGCGAAAAAATAGTTCAATTATTTTAACCTACAATTACATTTTAACTGGTATAAATTCGTATTCATGACAAGTCAATATGCGGTATTATAGAGCTAATTGAATTGTATAAGATATTTTTGAAATTCCTATCTATGCTGCAATGGAGGTGTATTAAGAGTATGCCAATGAGATGAATCCAAAATATAAAGATTCGAGATTGATGATTGATGTCAAAAAAGTAGAAAGCGATTCATTATAAGTGTGGATTATTGTGAATGTTAGTTATTACAGATGGACTAACACCATGAACCTTTTTAAAACTTTTGGAGAAATAAGAAAGACTCATAAATCCTGTTTTTGTTGCTGATTCATTAACTTTTAGTCCTTTATTTTCTATGAGGTCTTTGGCTATTTTTATTCGAAAAAATAGAATGTATTGGACGGCAGTCATTCCAGTAGTTTTTTTTATTTTGATCCGTAGGTTTGACGGACTAATAAGAACTTCCTTGGCTATATCATCTACTGTTATTCGATTTGTTTCTAAGTTTTTTTGTATGCTCTTATTTATTTTTGTTAGGAAATAGTCATTATCTAAGATTGGCGTATTGTTAGCCTTGTTTTCTGTCCTATTCGGGATGTTTTTAATTACGGAGTTTATCTTGTCCAAAATGTGTTTTTCTTCATTTTCTATAATGATTGTTTTGTTGACAAGCGGATGGGTTAGCTGATAAACTGGAATATTTTCGGATTGTGATATTAATAGAAAAAGAGGAATATTTATATTACCATACAATTGTTTTTTATTGTAGTTCGCAATGGTAGAAAAATGTTTTGTATCACACAAAACAAAATCGTAGGGAATTGTTTTGTTTTTGAATACAAAAATATCATCACAATCCAAAAAATGTAATTTGAATGAATGTTTAATTTCTCTTAGGCATCCATGACAAAATATATCCATATCAAACAGACAGATAATATTTAGTTTTGAATAAGATCTTTTTTTTTCTTTGAGAAAGTTGTCAGGTAGCATGATTTGTGGTTTTAGTTACCGGAATATATTGTATGATTTCATAGATATTTTCAGAACTGTATAAGTAGTATGCTCTTTTGTATAAACTGTGGTTTCTAAAATACAGATCAACAGAAAACTGTGATGTCAGAAATTAAAAGCAAGCATTTATATAATCAGAAGTAGATAAACCTGTTCCTCTGTATATCAGGTCAAATAATATTCATTTTAGAAAATAATTCATCTTTACTGTTTCTAGAAACGGGTAGGTCTTGGCCATCAGACATAAAGACGGAAATGCCATCACTTTTTGATAATGATTTGATGTGACTAAGATTTATTAAAAATGATTTATGAATTCGAACAAAATAATCAAGTTGCAAATTTTCTTCAAAATATTTTAGTTTTTTGGAAATAACAATTTCTTTGTTTTCTATAAGCTTAATTAGTGTGTAATTTCCTTTTGCACTACAATAGATAATATCGTTAACCTCTAGAACATGGATTTTTTTTCCATCTGAAATTGATATTTTTGTTCTTTCCGTAATTTTGGAGTACAGTTGATCAAATTCCTGAGATACTTGTTTTTTGGATGTTTTTTGGTTTTTGGATTGATGAACTTTATTGACTGTTTCTATGAGTTCTTGTGTGTGAATTGGTTTGAGAATGTAATCTATCGCATTATACTTATATCCTTTTATAGCATGCTTTTCGGATGCTGTTACAAAAACTAATTTAAAATCTAATTCATCCCAATCCATTTCTTCAATGATTTCAAAACATGTTATGGGACCAAGGTGGATGTCCAAAAAGACAAGGTCGACTTGATGATTTTCCAGAGCATTTTTTAGTGAGATTTTATCGTGGGCTTCGGCAATTATATTTACATCAGTGCAGTAGCTTGATAGTAGCAAGCGCAAATTCTCGCGGTCTTTTTTGTTGTCATCAACAATAATACATTTGAGCATGTTTAATAATTTTTTTTGGGGTGCTAATTTTTAACAAAACAATATATGAATAAGTTGTCGAATTAATTAGGATTCCTGACATGTTTGGTGCTATGAGTATCATAAATTTAATGGGTTATACAAATATATGCTTGTCCAAATGTGGTGAGATCTTTAGATATGAAGAAAAGAGTTTGTAGACTGCTGTAATTTGTTTAAACCACTTTTAATGCAAATAATGTATGGGGATAAGTGATTTTGGAACTTCGATATCGGGTATGATTTTAAATATGAGCGTACTCCTTTCGAAATAAGCAAAGAATAAAAAAAAATGAACAAATTATCGATAAAAATGAACATTTAAATACCTAACAAACCGGTGTAACTTTGATAACTCATTATAAATTTTTTTTTACTAACACTAATTATGAAAACTTATGAAAATGAACAAAAGTAAATTTGGATTGGTATTCTTGTTTACCTTAGGGACGCTTGTTTCTTGTGAAAAAGAAATGGACGCTACGGATACCGTAACTACAGAGGTTTTACCCGATGAGTCTGGGTATTTTGTAGAGCAAGAAGGCGTAGAGTATCACGATGGTCCTGTGGTCAAAATAGGGAATCATGATATCGCAGAAATGGAGTTAGCAGCAAAAAAGCCAAGAGTTCATGGTACTTGGAAGAGACTAACTGCTGGCAATATGAACAAACTAGGGTATAGTAGTACAGATTTTAATCTAAATCGATTTACAGCCGTACTTAACAAAGGTACTAGAAGGCCAAAAAATGTAAGTGTTAATGGTTTTAAATACGGTCCAGAACGAAGTGCAAGTGCAAATCAAGGATGGAATGTAGACGTCCGTACTTGGGGAGTACGTCAAAAAATTGTCACTTCAAAAAATACACCAATCAAAGCAGTTCCCGGTTTTTCTTTAAGAAGGCTTAGGAATAATAAAAAGACAAGACAATGGATGAAGCCAAATGACAAGGAATGGAAACGTAGTATCACAAACACACGAGGGTGGAGTGTAACTGGTTCTAGAACTATGGAGATAGGTACATCGTTGTCTATTCCATTTGGTGGTGGCGGGAATGTAGGAGCATCTGCATCAATGAGTGTAACCCTAGAGCATGGTAAATCAAATTCGACAGAGGTGACATTTGAAGAAGGATTTACTTCTGCTGGTAGATGGGTTCCGCCTGGTAAAACAGCTGTTTTTCAAGTTGTAGAACGTCATAAAATACAAAGAACAGAGTGGGTTGTTCCAGTAGAATTTAGAGGTAAAGTTGGAGCTAATTATGGAAGTAAAAAACACCATGGAAGTCATTTTTGGTCAGTGAGTGCACCGGCTTTTTTCTATGAGTATAATCCAAAACTTAGAAATGATTATAGACGAATGGTTATAAAAACTCACGAAGATGTATTGAAAGAGGCATGGGTGAGGTCTTGGATAGAGTAAGCCATAAAAAAAAAGCTTTTTTATTTTTAGAAAAAAGAGTTGAGGTATTAAGGTAATAACAACCTTCTCTTAAAACTTGAGAATATAATAGAAGAAAAAACGGTTTGGTCTTGTAAAAGAGACTGACCGTTTTTTTTTGCTTTTTCTGAGTAAAGAACGAACCGAAGTATTCTTCTGAATAAACACAAAGCTTATTGCACCCAATTTCTTATTTTTGCGATTCAAAATACAAATTATGTACAGAAGTCACAATTGCGGAGTACTCCGCGCTTCAGATATTGATAAGAAAGTTACACTTGCTGGATGGGTTCAAAAATCTAGAGACAAGGGTTTTATCATTTGGGTAGATTTGCGAGATCGCTATGGTGTAACGCAATTGGTTTTTGATGAAGAGCGTACCTCCAAAGCATTGTTAGAACAGGCAAGAGAATTAGGGCGCGAATTTGTAATTCAAGTCACAGGAACAGTTGTAGAACGAGATTCCAAAAATCCAAATATGGATACTGGGGATATCGAGATTCTTGTGAGTGAGTTCACAATATTAAACGCAGCTCTGACACCTCCTTTTACTATAGAAGATACGACGGATGGTGGTGAAGATATTCGAATGAAATATCGCTATTTAGATATTCGTCGTAATCCAGTAAAAAATAGCTTGATTTTTCGCCATCAAGTAGGTATGCAAGTGCGTAATTATCTTTCTACAGAGGGGTTCATAGAGGTAGAAACACCATATTTGATCAAGTCTACTCCAGAGGGAGCACGTGATTTTGTTGTGCCTTCGAGAATGAATGAGGGACAGTTTTATGCCTTGCCACAGTCTCCACAAACTTTTAAGCAGTTGCTTATGGTTGGTGGAATGGATAAATATTTTCAGATCGTAAAATGTTTCCGAGATGAGGATTTGCGAGCAGATCGTCAGCCAGAATTTACACAAATAGATTGCGAAATGGCTTTTGTAGAGCAGGAAGATATACTCAATATCTTTGAAGGACTCACGAGACATTTGCTCCAAGAGGTCAAGAATGTAACTCTTGGAGATTTTCCTAGAATAACCTATGCAGAGGCTATGCAGAAATATGGAAATGACAAACCAGATATTCGTTTTGGGATGGAGTTTGGAGAGCTAAACGCAGTGACGCAACACAAAGAATTCAAAGTATTCAATAGTGCGGAGTTAGTGGTAGGGATAGCTGTTCCTGGTGGGAATGCATATACCAGAAAAGAGATAGATAAATTGATCGATTGGGTTCGAAGACCACAGGTCGGTGCACTAGGGATGGTTTATGCGAGGTGTAATGACGATGGAAGTTATAAGTCATCAGTAGATAAGTTCTATGATCAAGAGGACTTGGCAAAATGGGCAGAGGTAACGGGGGCAAAACCTGGGGACTTGATTTGCGTTTTGTCGGGCGATACTCTAAAGGTTAGAACACAGCTTAGTGCCCTGCGTATGGAATTAGCAGAGCGATTAGGATTGCGTAATCCAGAGGAATTTGCACCATTATGGGTAGTAGATTTTCCATTGTTGGAGTGGGACGAGGAGACAGAACGCTATCATGCCATGCATCACCCGTTTACATCACCAAAACCAGAAGATTTACCCTTGCTAGAAACTAAACCGGGAGAAGTTCGTGCCAATGCGTATGATTTGGTATTGAATGGGAACGAAATCGGTGGGGGATCTATTCGGATTCATGACAAGGAAACACAAGCACTGATGTTTGATTATCTAGGATTCACTCCAGAAGAAGCAAGGGAGCAGTTTGGGTTTTTAATGGATGCCTTTCAATATGGCGCACCGCCACATGGAGGGATAGCTTTTGGATTTGATAGACTTGTAGCAATCCTTGGCGGACAGGAAACCATACGTGATTTTATTGCGTTTCCAAAAAATAATAGTGGTCGTGATGTGATGATCGATGCTCCGGCAGATTTGGATACAGCCCAATTAAAAGAGTTAAGTCTCAAGTTGGATAGACAATAGTAAATATACAAGGTATGAATACCAACGAACCAACTAGGATTAGTGTAATTATAGCCAAGTAGCCTTTTGTTCTGAGACTTTGATTATATGTGCAGTTTTTGGCACCATGAGTTCAAGAACGTAGAAAGGGTGAAAATGTAAAAGGTTTTTTTACAAGTCTTATAAGTAGGAGGTTAAGTCGTTTGTTGCAATTCCAAATGACAGATGGTATATACTATTACACGGATAGAATCCCATTGGATTTTGAATTTTTTTTCAAAGATCCATGGGATTTTTTCGGTATCTTTAGTGAAGAAGTGCCTTTGTGAGACATGCGTAGCTCTAACCATATGCCTAGCCAGAAAAAATCTATTTTACAACGTTTCCTGATTTGGCGTTATCGCCATATATCGAATAAGAATTTTGTTTTTGTTCTGAGCATACTTGTTGGGTTTTTGGCGGGATTAGTGTCTGTATTGCTCAAAAACAGTACTCATTTAATTCAAGTTTTTTTAGAAAGTGGGATTGTATCATCAAAAAATTCCCTGTACTTTGTTCTACCAGTTATAGGTTTGTCTGTCGTCTACGTACTGGTAAAGTTTGTATTAAAAAAACCAGTTACTCATGCCATCCCTTCCATTTTGAGAGCATTATCAAAACGCAATGGGATTTTGAGTAGGGATAATATGTATTTTCCATTAATTACTGCACCTCTTACTGTAGGTTTTGGGGGTTCAGTAGGGTTATTAGGTCCTGCCGTGGCCTCTGGAGCAGCAATTAGCTCTAATGTAAGTTTGCTTTTTCATATCAATAACAAAACACGGACACTACTTATAGGTTGTGCAGCCGCAGGTGCGATTTCGGCAGTATTCAAATCACCAATTGCAGGAATTGTATTTGCTGTAGAGGTGTTTAGCCTCGATTTGACTTTGGTATCTTTGTTGCCGTTGTTATTAGCATCAGTAGCTTCTATAATAACGTCCTATTTTTTTCTTGGTAGCGATGTGCTTTTTCGATTTGAAGTCAAAGAACAATTGATATTGAGTCGTATTCCATTTTATGTCTTATTAGGGGTAGGGACGGCTTTTGCCTCTATTTATTTTTCAAAAATGTACTTCGTAATTGTACAATTTTTTGAGCGTTTTGAGAAACCGTTATATCGTTTATTGATTGGTGGTTTGGCAATTGGTATTATGTTATATTTTATTCCACCGCTTTATGGAGAGGGTTTTGGTTTTATTAATAAATTGCTACATGATCAGCATTTGGAAGCAATCGGTATCACGCCATTTGATGCGTATACTCATAATATTTGGGTTGTGATAGCACTCTTGATGGGGATAACAATTTTCAAGGCAGTTGCAATGACCACTACTTTTGCAGCAGGAGGAGCAGGAGGGATTTTTATCCCTACAATGGTAATGGGGAGTGCTTTGGGTAATGTGGTAGCAAAAGTGATTAACAACTTGGGGCTAGGATTTCATGTGTCCGAAGCAAATTTTACACTTTTGGGCATGGCAGGTCTTATAGCTGGGGTGTTACATGCTCCCTTAACGGCTATTTTTTTGATCGCTGAGATTACAAGTGGGTACGAGCTTTTTGTGCCACTAATGATTACTGCAGCTATCTCGTTTTTGATCTCTAAAAATGTTTTGATACATAATATTTATACTCGAGAGTTAGCAGAAAAAGGAGCGTTGCTCACGCACGATAAGGATGCGTCTGTACTTACATTACTGAATTTGGATAAAGTCATAGAAACTAATTTTATATCAGTAAGACCAGAACAGAGTTTAGAGGTTCTCCTGCATAGAGCAGTAGCCAAGTCATCTAGGAATATTTTTCCAGTAGTGAATGAAGAGGATGCGTTATTGGGGATTATTTTGTTAGATGATATACGGGATATTATGTTTGATCATTCGCAGTACAAAAAAGTAACAGTAGAGGAGCTCATGAGGCAAGCGCCTGATGTGATCTTTTATGGAGAAGATACGACAAAACAAGTGATGAAAAAGTTTCAAGATACAGGAGCTTGGAATCTTCCTGTGATTAAAGGAGAGAAGTATTATGGTTTTATTTCCAAATCAAAGTTGTTGACAGCATATCGGCGTAAATTGATTTCAAGTAGATAAGATTCAATCCGTATTATGGCGCGTGGGAGATGCGCAAAATTGTTATCTTGCACTAAGGTTTGCTAAACAAATTTGCGCAATGAAACAGTTTTTCAAATATTTGATACTTTTATTAACTCTTGTGATGATTGGATTGGTCGGTTATGGGTTTTATATCAAAAATCATGGACAGTATGAGTTTGGAGACAAACTAATCGGGTTGGGAGTCTTAGGAACAGCCTTTATTGTTATGCCAGCTTTTATTGCATATCGCTATTCCAAAAGTGGTGTAAAGAGCTATATGTTTCCTTCTCAAGATGCTAATAGTAAATAGATTGCGTAGTAAATTGTGAAGGGATAATTTACAATTACATAACATGGTGTATTGATTTTAAAACTACATTTGTTTTTTTAATTTTTTATCATAATACAATTCATGGAAGGAACAGTAAAATTTTTTAATGACTCAAAAGGATACGGATTTATCACAAATAATCAAACAGGTAAGGATATTTTTGTCCATATAACTGGTCTCGATGGAGATGTTTTGAATCAAGGCGACAAAGTCGAGTACGAAGAAGTAGAGGGGAAAAAGGGAATTGTAGCAGGACAGGTAAAGGTGATAAACTAGTTAATTTAAAAAAAATGAGACATTAATTATAGTGTTTTATTAGTATAATTAATGTCTCCAACAATGTTGTACTCTAACAAGAGATATTGATTGAAGTGTATGTCTTAGTTCAAATTAAAAGTTCTTTTTTTGATTGTGCTCGAAGGGTCGTAATACTACATCAAGATGCTAGATGAGAAATAAATTCTGCAACTTCTGTGAATACACTGTCCAAAACCTCTTCTAGATCCAACCCATAGGTATCGGTATTTATGGGGGTAACATGAGCCAAAATAGAGTCATAAGATGTTGATAATTCGTCTGATATTTCTGATTTTATGGCAATGTGGTTAGAGGCTGATTCAGTTTTTTGATAAAAGGAGTCAAAATCTACTCGTTTAGAAAATACGTCTATTGCTAAAAATGAGGCATCGTCAGCAATATCTAGGGGGGTAAACCACCTACTTTTTTTTATGCGCTTCCTGAATTTCTTCTGGCAAATAATTGTTTTTTTTACCATGTTCCAAAACTAATAATGCTCCAATGGCAGTGATATATTCTTTTTTGTCTATTGGAGCAGGAGTCTGTGATGTATTCATTTCTATAGTCGATATAGTGGATCTCTTTTTCCTTGTCTGTACCAAAAGGAAGAAAAGGAAAAAGAGAATTGTTTTTTGGATATGTGTTTCTTTTTAGGGATATAAATTCGTATTAATGACACTGTTGTTTTTTTATGTAAAAACACCGTGATGCTATTGCATAGCCTTAGCTATGGAATATAGAAACAAGGCATTTAGATGGAAAAAGAACAAGGCGACATACGATATTATATAGCTAATTTGGTGTTAATTATAACTTTTGGTTTGATAATCCCAATCCTTTAGAAAGGTTTAGTAGATTGTCAAACAAATTGCTTTCTGAGCTGTCAGAAGATTTTTGTTTCAGATCCATCAAGATGTTGGCGATCGTTAGGTTCTTGATATCTTCAGAGGAGATACCATATTGAGTGGCAAATTCTTTGATTTTTTGCAAGAGATTTCCTTTTACATCATCACTTCCGAGAATAGCATCCTTTACATCCTGAATGTTATCTGAGTGTTTGACTAATCTATCGACACCTTTGGCCTTGGTTATTTGTCCTACGATTTGATCAAAGAACATAGTTTCACCACCAACGATATCAATATTAGCAGCTTTTAGAGCTTCGGCGATTACAGCGGCTTGTGCATCCGCAATTTCTTTTTGTATGTTGATATGAGCTAGGTCTACCTGTAGCTCTTTGTCTAAGCGTAGTTTGAACTCTTCGTGCTCTTTGCCAACACCGTCTAGTTTTTTCATAGCAACAGCTTTTTCCTCGATACCAGCTGCGTCTGCTAGTGCTTTTTCTTTGATGACCTCAGCCTCAGCCATGCCTTCTTTTCGGATGGCCTCTGCTCTAGCTTCGATCCCAGCTGCTTCCGCTTTGGCTTTTTTCTCAATAATAGAAGCTTCTACAATACCTTCACGCTCATGAGCATCAGCTTTGGCATGCATTACTTGTGCCTCGGACAATCCTAATGTAGCTTCTTCTTTGGCTTGGGCTTCTGCTAGGGTTTTACGTGCATCTGCTTCTTTTTCACTTGCTTCTTTTTGAGCTTGTGCTTCGATGTTAATTTCTTCTGCTTTTTGTTTTGCAGCTTCTTTTTGTGCTTCAGCGCCTTTTATAGTGGCGATAAGGGATTCTTGTGCATCTGCTTCGGCAATAGTGATTTTGACTTGTTTCTCACGATCCGCAGTTTTGAATGCTTGAATATCCTTCATGTTTTCTTGTTCCTCAACGACACCTTTTTCTAGAATAACACGATCTCGGATCACATCCTGAATATTTTTCTTTTCGATCTCTACGACTTTTTCTTTTTCGATCTGAGCAAGAGTTACAATACGCTCTCTTTCTGTAGCCTCGAGCATCCGATCTTTTTCTACACGTTCGGTTTCTACAGCATCAGTACGTAGTTTGTTTTTTTCGGCAACGATAATTTGACGCTGCATATTTTCTTCTGCCACTTTGACCTTTTCTTCTGTAGCGATACGGGCATTTTCTGATTTTAGGCGCTCCTCTTCACTTACTTTTAGTATTTCTGCTTCTTCACGAGCTTTGATATTGAAAATCTCTCGTCGTTGTTGTTCTTCTTTTTCGGCAAGCTGTTTGTCTAGCTCAAGAATCGCTTCGCGTGCTTCTACATCCTGTTTACGTATAACTTTTTCTTCATCACGTTTGATGAGGTTTGATTTTACATTTTGCGCTGCAGTAAGTTCTGTGATTTTTTTGATTCCCTCGGAGTCCAAAATGTTATCAGGTTTGAGGACGCTCAGAGAAGTTTGTTCCAAATCGTCTATAGCACAATCATCAAGGATATAACCATTGAGGTCGGTACCAATAATATTGATAATTTCATTACGGAATTCACGTCGTGCTTCATACAGCTCTATGAATTCAAATTTTTTGCCGACAGTCTTGAGGGCTTCCGAGAATTTTGCATCGAATAGGCTACGTAGCGTATCAATCTCCGAGGCACGATTACAACCAATGGTTTGTGCTACATTAATAATGTCTTCTACAGACTTATTTACGCGAACAAAAAACGCTACTTTGATATCTGCACGAATGTTATCTTTGCAAATCAATCCATTGACCCCAGTGCGTTCAATTTCAATCTTTTTGATAGAAATATCCATGATTTCAACTCTGTGTAGTACAGGGATTACATAGAGTCCTTTGTCAAACGCTACAGCGGTACCACCAAAGCCGGTACGAACTAGTGATTCTCCTTGAGGAATTTTTTTGTAAAAAATTGCAATGAGGATAAAATAGAGTACGATGAGTAGTACGATGGATACCACTACAATAATGGCGATGGTTGCTAAGTTGCCCATAGAAGTTGTATTTGTTTGTTATTGGTTTAAAGCTTGAATGATATATAATTGTTTATTCGCAGTTTGATTGATGATTTGTACTGTGGTGTTTTCCGGAATTACAATTCCGTTTTTGGATTGTACCATTACCTTAATTGGATTAGATTGCACTTGAATCTCTAAGGTAGCTATTTTGTCACCAGATAGTGTTGTCTGTAGTGTGCCTTCTCTACCCAATAATTCTAGTGTCGCTTCGCCTTTGTTATTAACATGGACAAAAAAGCGTTTAAAAGGCGTGGTAATGATTTTGGTCAGAAATAAAGCAGGCAAGATGCTTCCAAAGAAAAATAGGAATCCAAATTCACTTTGATGACTATGTGTAATAGATGTTCCTGCCATAGTGAGTGCCCACCAGAATAACACAAAGAAGGTAAACGAAAACATAAAAGGTAATCCTACAAAATTAAAATACAGTAAGAATGCTTTAAATAAATTCAGTTTGCCTTTTCGTCGAATGACTTGATCCTTTTTGACTTCGGTATTAGCTAGCTCAGGGGTGTCAATATTTCCGCGTGTATCGAAATCCACGTCCATATCTGTATCTATATCAGCATCTACGTCGATATCTGCGTCAAAAAAATTTAAATCCAATCCTGTAAGCAATGTCAATAGCCAGTATAAGATAAGGAGGCCAAATAAAGCAGTAAGAGGAAGGTTTACGACTGATAATGCTAGATCTAATAGTTCTTTCACGCCTGATGTAGTTTTATGGATTAATTATGCGATATCAATGGTCTCTGTCTTCAAACTTTTCGTTTTTTTCGTTTTTGAGTTTGTTTTGTAATACATATAACAGGGCTATGATAGCCCCACCCCAAAATAAGATAGAAAAGTCAAAAACAAACAATCGTAAGATTAGTATTGCTATTGCTAGATACATTATTGTAGTTTTATAGCAGTGCCATACGCTAGGATTTCTGATGTGCCTTGCATAATCATAGAAGTAGATAAGCGTACATTGATTATAGCATCGGCTCCAAGGCGTTCTGCATCCTGAGTCATACGTAACAATGCTTGTTCCCGTGATTGTGCTTGTAATTTGGTATATTCGCTGATCTCGCCACCTACAATGTTTTTGAGACCAGCAAATATATCTCTTCCTATATTACGAGCTCTTACAGTACTACCTCTGGCGATTCCCAAAATGGTTTCGGTTTGTCGATTTGGTATATGTTCCGTCGTCGAAATAATCATGATTTTTCTGGTTTTAAGAATTAAGATGTGTACTGCTACATACGCTTAAGAGTTTTTAGTATCGCTTAGTCCCAATTGTTCTTTGAGTTTGGCTAAATCATCTTCTGCAGACACTTCGGATGAGTTTGCAGCTTTTTCTAGTTCTTCATCAATAGATTTACTTGTGTCAGCAATATCGCCATAGGCTTCTGCAAGTGCTTCTTCTTGCTGTACTTTGTCCTTCATTCGCTCTAGCATAGAGGTCGTACTGCTACTGTCAATCTGAGCCATTTGTTTGTTCAGGTTTTTGGTAGCATTTGATACTTTGACTCTAGCCTTTAGGGTTTTGAGTTCATTCTCCCAAGTACTGATGTTTTTCTTGATCTCTTGGATCTTTTTGTCCAATTGATTAACATTGTCTTGAAATTTCTCCGCCTCAGCTTTGGTACGAGTAAGGTGCTGTTGAGTTTCTTCTTTTTTGATCAAAGCCTCTTTTGCCAATCGATCTCCTTCTGCAGCTGCAAGTTCTCCTCTTTGTGATTTTTTGAGAATAAGCATTGCTTTTTGTTGATAATCTTCGACTTTGGTGGCAAAGTTTTCTGCATCATTTTTTGAGCGAATCGCAAGTGCTTTTACTTGAGCAAGCGCCTCCAAACTTTTACCTAAATCTGATTTCATATCTCTAATGCCCTGTTCTGTCATTTTAATGGGGTCTTCCATATTGTCAATAACTGAATTAGCCTGTGCTTCTCCAACTTTGAATAAACGTTTAAAAAAATTTACCATGTCTTGTTGTATGTATTATGAGTTTTATTAATGTTTTGAAAAATCTAAAATCTGAGCAGAATACTCACCCATTAGAAGACTGAGTGAGTTTAATGTCCCTTCTAATTCATTGAGATCTAGGTTTTCTAATTGTAAGGTGTCTCTAAAAATTACTTTGTCACCAGTCTCATCTAGTACAAAAGCACCATGGACAATGTCTCGGTTTTTTTGTAATAAACTTTTGTAGACCGTTTCATTTTTGTTTTTAATATTAAAAATGAATTGTTCAATAATTAGTATGGGAGCTGCTACACCAATGATTAAGCTTTTGATCCCTTCTTGTTCTTTACTGATCATTAGAATTCCATCCTCTGGGTTTTCATGAATGATGTTGCAGTTGAGTTGTAATACAAAGTCTTTTACCCTGTAGAAATGTTTGTTCATAAAATTTGATTTTAAAAGTAACGTTAGTATATTATGTCTTAGGGGTGTGGGGTAAATATATTCAATATTACAAAAAAGTGACTAATTTATCTGTAATGGTTAATAGTAATTCAGTAAGATAATAAGTTGTTAGTAACATAAGTTGTGGTTTTAAGATGGTTTTTTCTTGGTATTGCTAATATTTTTAGGAGATGGTTGTTTTGTGTTGTCAAATAATTTTAAAACAATTCATTTTCTATTATAATTAGCAATTTATACGTACATTAGCTAATAATATTAGTGTAAAGATATATTAAATTTCTATCATTGCAAATAAAATTAGCAAAAAATGTCATTTTTTGGAAAAAATATAAAGAAAATACGGAGTGTAAAAAATTTGAGTCAGCAAGCATTTGCGGACTTATTTGGCTTAAAAAGAGGTACTTTAGGTGCTTATGAAGAGGGTAGGAGTGAGCCAAAAATTGAAACAATTATCAAAATAGCTAATTATTTTAGCATTCCGATAGGAGATTTTTTGACAAATGAGCTTACGGTAAATGAATTGCTCAAATTCAAAGGAGATCTTACGACTCATGCGGATGATATCAAACGAGAGCAATTCGCGATCATACCATGCATTACCGAAAGTATTGCTGGAGATTATATTAGTTTGTATGATAGGAAAAGTTTCTTGAATACTCTTCCAACCATGCAATTACCAATTAATCCAACAAAAAATTTCAGAGCTTATGTCGTGACAAATTTGGAAATGACAAATCACGACAAAGGGTTTTATCCAAAAGATATAGTCGTGGGAGAATTTGTCCCAGTCTCGGTGATCAAGAAACTTACGAATGGAACGCTTGTTTTTGCCTTGGTAGAGGGAAAGCTTATTTTTAGGAGATTGTATATCACAAAAGACACGATTGTCTTACGTGCTGATCATAAGAATATTGACGATGAGCAGTTTCTTGTTGCAGATGTCAAAGAGTTGTGGCGTGTGCGTTATGTATTCTGTAAGCGTATTCCAGAGTTTGCAGATGCTTTTGAGGATAAGTTGCTGTTGATTGAGCAAGAACTACTCAAAATGAAAGCAAGAATGGAGTAGTTGCGCTGTTTTATTAAAATAAATAGTTTAGGCTTTTTTTGAAAGATCAAAAAAAGCCTAAACTATTTATTTATAAGGAGAAAATTAGTGTAATTTTCTTTTGCCATTAATGCAAACCCTTACAATTATACGGAGTGATTCTTATTGAATAATGATTTTTTGAGTACGGGTGGATACGTTTTCTACGAGTATTTTGATGACGTAGACACCAGTTCTTAATTTACCAGAACCATTAAGTTCAAAGCTTTTCGAATCTACTGTTTGTTCATGTACAAGTTGTCCAGTTATATTGTATACTTGTACAGTTGTATTGTTTTCTAATGCGTCTAAGGTTACTGTAAACGCTCCCTTTGTAGGGTTAGGGTAGAGATTAGCTTTTGTGGCTTCTGTTTTATTTTCTGCAGCAGTTTTTGATGCAACCTTGGATCCAGTTTTTGATGTGGGTACCCTAATTAATCTCCATTTGCTGTGCTTACTCAATGGTGCAGGCAGGCAGGTCAAGCTATTATTTCTCTGACGTAAGTTACCTAAGTCTTTTGATTTGTTTTCAATACGGTAAACGTTAGAATAGAGGTTGATGACCTTCCACATTTTGTCAGTATTGGTGTTTTTGCGATTGATAGTGGGGTGGCATTTTACTTTCCCTCTGTTAGGACCTATGTTAACAGGGTCCATAATACCTCTGTTGTAAATTTTATTGTCAATGTTAAAGTAGCCGTTGCCAACTGCAATGAATTTCCATTGTCTGTCCGGAGCACCGTTATTTTTAATATTCAGGTCAATGTCTAAGCCATTAGAGTCAAGATATTTTCCGGTAGCTACATTCTGTAGGTAATAGTTGCCAGCCGTAATATTCCTAGAAGAAGATTGATTTGTAGGGCGTGTTATACTTCCTCCTTCATTGTTGTTTCTTATTTTTCTTCGAATATATTTTCCAACAGTAGTTAACTGGCCATCTCTCAGTCCAGAATATCCTTTGCCAGGCTGAACAATAGAGGCTGTTTCATCTTTGTCGCTTACGGCCCAATTGGCGTGACTTATGCCTTTATTTTTCATCCAAGTAAGCCATCTGTCAGTTTCTACAGGGTTGAATCCTCCGCCTCCATCTGCATCTACAGCTCCCCATTCTGTTACAAAGATAGGGATGCCTTTGTTCATGGCATAATCAGCTCTGTCTCTTAGCCATTTTGTATGACTATTGGCATAAAAATGCAATGTATAAGCAGTATTATCGCCACTATCATACACTGGAGAGTCTGCAGCATCATCCACGCGTTGAGAGTAATATCCAGTTCCGACAATAATTAAATTGTCACTGTCGTATTTTCTAATTTCTTTAATGATGTCATTAGCATAGGGCTTGACAGTGTTTTTCCAGTACTCTTTTTGACCCTTTCTATTATGATCTTGCGGGCCCACCGGCTCATTGTATATTTCATAAATCAAATTGTCTTTGTCTCCGTAGAGTTGGGCAATGGTTTTAAAGAAAAATTTAGCTTCAGCTAAGTAGTTCTCAGCATCATGAGAATGCCAATCTACAACAACATAGACTCCGCGCGCAATTGCTGCATCAATTACATTTTTAATTTTGAATGTTTGTGTTATTGGACTATCGATATAACCTCTACCTCCGTCCCAAGATTCTTTGACACCCATAGGGATGCGAATTATATCTGTTTTCCAGTCATCTACTAGGATGTCAACGGCTTGTTCTGTATAATAATTAGAAGATCCTTGGTCTTTAAAACCTCCTGCACTACTCCAGAACAATGAATTTCCTGCTAGAGTGATTTGTTCTCCATTTTTGTTTACCACTTTGTTTCCACGAATGTTAAGTCGTCCATGTTTTTGGACAATGGTTTGCGAAATCAAATTTGGTGTGTTAACAAAGGCTAAAGCACAGAGAATTGCCTGAAGTACTAAGGTCTTTTTTAGAACAACTTTGCTTTTGGTCAAAGTATTTTTTTTCATATCAAAGGGGGTTGGATTGTATTTATTTTGACGTAAAATAACTACAAAATATTCGTTAAAAAAAATAAAACTGTAATATTTTTACAGTAAAACCGTATTATGTGTTTTATGTCGATTTTTTATGTGTTTTTGGCGAATCTTTGTATGAAAGTGTAAGCAACTTGAGGATGTGTAGATTAGATTTTGAGCTTGTTATCAAACAAAATAGAGCGGGAAACAAGTGTTTTTATTGCAAGACGAAGAGTCAAAATTTAAGAGCGAACAGTGTCTTGTATGTATCAAAATACGGTGTCTTCAAGCTAGAGTAGCATCAGTTGACGTGTGTTATGTCTTAGTGTTACGCTATTTTTGACAAAGAACAACCCGTTATCTGCAATTGTTGTTCCTTTGATTTATAATGTTTTTGATTAAAAGTATTGTCCAATACCAAATACAATTCCTCTAGAATTTGATCCGGGTTTGTCTATAAGACCATATCCATAATCAATTCGAAAAGTAGCGTTAAAAATCTTTTTGTGAATAAAACGTACTCCTAATCCGGGGAATACACGTAGCGTTTCTTCGCTTACCAAATCAGATAAACTACCACCTGGTTTGCGCCAAGATCCAGCATCTATAAAAGCATTACCTTGTAGGACAAACCAATTTTTTTCAAATAGAGTTTGTCTATATTCGGTGTTTAGTACTACGGCGGCAGAACCTCGGTCGATGGTGTTACCAACACCACGTATATTTAGGTTGTTGTCAACTGCAAATGGGGCAAATGGGGTATCATCATTGGTGGCAGCACCGATACGCCATCTACAGGCCCAGTTTCCTGTAGCTCCTGTACGACTGTAGTATAAGAAGTCATTCCAGCCAATAACAAAACTAGGTAGGTTAACATCATTTCCGCTGACATATTGGAGGTTTAAATGACTTTGGAAACCTTCTAAAAGGTAGTATTCAAATTTGACATTGTTGTAGGAGTATAGGGCTTTGATAGCCACTTTGTTTGCTTCTAATTCTTCTGGAATCGAATCCGGTAGGAGTCCTGTTTTATGTTGATAGAATTCATTAAAAACATTAATTCCAAAACGGATGTTATTTTCAAAATTTAATTGATAACTTGCTAATACTTCAAAAGAAGCGTTTTCGTATCTAAAATCAGCCATAGAATTTTCAAAAAATACGGGCTCTTCACTGACTAAATTTTGAGCATTCACTTCGAATCCCCATTTCTGGCTAAAGGCAAAAGGTGCTTTTACACTAGCGCCATAAGAACTATAGATGTCATGCTGATAGAAGGCACCAATGCTAATATTTTGTCCAAAAGCATTGAATTCTGAAAGCCCCAAACGAAATGCGAATTCATCATTATTTGCAGTCCATACACTTGTTGTAGGGATTAATGTCAGGTTTTCTACAATCGTGTAAACGACTTTGTAGTTATTGTCACTTTCTGGGATAACTTTGTAATTAGCTTGTGCAATAGAAGGTAGTCGCGTAATCCAATCAATATCTTTGGCTAATTGTACTGAATCCAAAACTGCTCCTTCTTTTAATGAAACAATTTTTTTTACAAAAGATGCTTTAGTTTTTTTGTTGCCTGCAATTTCAAAAGTCTTGACAGTAGGCTGTTGTGCTGTTAGAGTAATGCAAAAGAAATAAAATGCAAGGAGGATGTATTTTTTCATTTTAAAAAACCGTTTTTATCGTTGTCGGAATTATATGTTGATACTTACAAGTCTAGATATTTGTATTGATCTTATTATACCATTTATCCTTTGAATTTACTGGGATAAAATTTTCTTTTTTCGCCTCAACTTCAGTATAAAAATAAACCATAACTACTGCTATGCTTGATGTTTCTGCTGAAGCTGAAACAAAAAAATCTTAATGTTTCTTTCCGGTAAATTCAAACAACAAATGGTATTATTATAAATTTTTAAAAAAGCGAAGTTACTCCTTTTTTTGTAGTATGCTACTTGGTGATCTGAATAATCATATTTTTACGAAGGGTGAAAAAGTAAAATAGGCTAGAACTGAGAGAAGAAGGGTAAGTGAACCCATAGTGTTTTTATGAATTATTGCTGCACGTAGTGTTTTTGTATAGTTGTTTCTGCAGGTTTGTTTTGTGTGGTAAAACGATTGTCCTCCATGCCACCTACATGTTCATGATTGTGGAACCATTTCCATAGAAAACCACCAGAAAACCAGTCTTCTGACCAAAAACTATCAAAAAGCCCTTGAAGTAGTCGTTGCTGCACCTCGTGATTCGTATTTCCCGATTGCCTGCTGGTTTCCCATGGTTTTTTACCAGCATAAGATACACTGCGGTATCCGTATTCTGTAAAAAGAACAGGTAGGTTGTAATTGTTTTGGAATTCCTTAATGGCTTTTTTATGTGGTTTCCAGCCTGTTAATATCGTCTCTATACTTGGGTTTTTTTGTGTAGAAATAGGGAAATAAGCATCAATGCCGATGTAGTCTAATTCACACCAGAATGGCATTTTGTTATAGGTGTCCCAGTTAGAAGCATAGGTGAGTTTTCCTGAATAGATAGTTCTGATTTCTTGTATGAGCCGTTTCCAGTATCGAGGTCTTATCAGAACAAATTTTGATAACTCTGTGCCAATACACAATAGGGGTACTTGATGCTGTTCAGCGATTTTGGCGTAGCGTAGAATAAATTCGCGATAAGTTTTTTCGAAAAGTAGCCAATCTTCTTCGGACTTCATGGTGATGTCTCCGGTAAACTCCCCGTGCCATACCCATAATTGAGGTTTTAGCATAACTTGTATGTTTTGCTCCTGTAGAAGGCGAATAGTTTCGCGAATACCAATAACACGCTCTCCCCACCACTGTTTGTCAGTGTCAAAAATAAGACTGGGGTGTTCTAAGTTTTTAATAAAACCAAAGGGCATAACTGCAGCCCAGTTAGCATGTATTCTTTTTATAGGAAGGATATGGGATTGTTGTATTGGGTCTGGAGACGCAACAAAGCTCACACCATTGATTTTTTGGGATTGTGAGAATCCTTTAAAACTAAAAATAAAAAAACCACAGCAAACCATGATAATGAATGGTATGCTGCGGTTTTGTATATTTTTTTGAGAATTTATAGTTTTTTTTATAAAAATACTAAAAAAGTGCGCGTAAACCTAGACTAAAGGTTTCTCCAAGTCCGGTGTTATTTCCTCTTACAAAAGTGCCGAATGAGGTTTCCAAATTCAATACTTGAGTTAGTTGGTATTTAGCTCCAAAACCAACTTGCGTGTAGTTTTGAGAGAAGTTCTCGTTGGATGCATTTGCATTGTCATATCCTATAAGGAATGCCTGCTGGGTATTCACAAAAATTGTGGATTTTGATGTAGGGAAATAGCTTAAAAAAGCACTTATTGGTAAGAATAAACTGTTATTGGCAAAACGCTCACCCGTATTTGATGTTAGAGGGTCAGCATCTCTAGATTTTTCACCAAAATTAAATCCAAGGTCTGCTTCTGTAAAAACTTGCCAGTTGCCGCCACCAAAAGTATAGTCATAAAAGAATTTGGTTTCCCAAAAATAACTACGCTTGTCTAAGTAGGTTGCATTAGGTATATCTTTGAATAAAGGGATATAAAACGAACTTGTAAAAGAGAAGTTGCCAATATTTTTGAATGGTTGTACTCTAATTGATGGTGCTATTGTTGTAAGTCCACTTCTAGAATTTGTTAGATTATTTTCAAAGTTGAATACATCTAAGGCACCTCCACCTTTATTGTTAGAGCGAATTTGAAATATAAGACCTACGTTAACTCGAGAGTTGTTGCTAACACCTGTGTATATTTCATTGGTATTCGTAAAAAAAGTTGCTCTATCTACAGTTTGTACTTGTCCTTCGCTGTCAGCTTCTCTGGTTTGAGTATACAGGCCATTAAAAAATTTAATATCCCATTGTCCTTTGCTCAAAAGTTTTGAAGGTGTAAATGTTTGTACATTTGAGCCTTGGGACTCTTCGTTTTCTTGAGCGAGCATTGGTAAGGTGAGGAATGCGAATCCAATTACCGCAATGCGATTCTTTAGTTTTGATATATAGGAGGTAGTCATATTGATTTTTTATTTAATTTTTTTCTTTTTTTTACTTAGCATCATTTAGCGTCCAATCGTATGTGTAAAAACCTACTTTGGTTTTTGATGGAATTTGCTCAGATCGATATTTATTCACAAAATCTACTAGAGATTGCCCGTTTTTGGTAAAATCACCTTTATACCATTCGAATATTTGAGAAAGTTGAATTTTACCTTTTTCACTGTTGTATTTAGTGAATTTTGCGTTGTTGATAGCTAATTTGGTTTGACGAGCTAATTGTTTGTCTAATTTGCTAGGTAAGTAAGCTTCTGCTATAATAGGAGGGCATCCTAGGCCGGCACAAACTAACGCAAAATGGAAGCGAGGTTCGTTAGGGTAGTTAGCACGTAAGACTTTGTTCTCTAGGTTATTTAGTGTAGTGGATTTTCCTGCTATGGTGTGTTTTTTGCCGTCAAAAAAGCCGTTTATTTTCATAGGGGATCCAACAGGGTAGGCTTCAACAATTCCTTTGATTACAGAAATATTATAAGCGTTGATGTGGAAGGCTTGAAAAACAGCAGTATTGCTTTTGTCTACTTTTGCTTCAGCAACCATTTTTACCAGTGCATTGAGTGCAGATGGATCTTTTTTTACTGTAGCGTATTTGACACGTCCATTAACTACAGAAGATTTAAAAAATGCGTCTGCCTTTTGGAAAAAAGCATCGTGGGTTTGAGCAATTCCTGCTGTTGTAATAAATATGAGGGCGAATAATATAGTACTTATACGTGTTTTCATGATTGAAATTTTATAGTTGAAAAATTGAATTTAATTTAATCGATTATCGGCAATTCAGTCGAAGTAGTGTTTCTGTACTTACAGAATTTTTGAATAAAGAAGGAGCCTGATCTATGTGATCAATAATTATGAAGGGCTATTTTTGTTAAAAATAAAAATGCTTATAAGGTAAAAATATAAATACCTCATGTATTAATCATGAGGTATTTAAGATAGTTCGAGCTTTTGTAAAATGCTCCTGAAGAGACAACAACATTGTGTGAGGTGTTGTTGTTAAATTTTTTAATTTGATGCTTTAAAGTTGTATTGGTGTTTGACAATACAACTTTATTAGCATCAGTAAAATGATTTGCTCAGAATAGTAAAAAACCGATTTTTAGTTAGTGTCTTGGTTTAGAATTACTATATTTTTAGGGTTTTTTTCAAAATCCCTTTTTATTGCTTTTCTGATAATTCAAAGATATAGAAGAAGTTTTTCTTTATTTCATATTTTACAACCGACTTCTTGTGGTAAAACCGTAAAAATCACCAACTACCGCCTGCACCCCCGCCACTAAAGCCGCCGCCGCCGAATCCACCGCTAAATCCGCCTCCAAATCCACCGCCTTGAGAACGCCCACCAAATCCACCACTACTATAGCTTCCTCTTCCCATGTTACTTAGGATAATGAAGTCTAACAGGCTTTTGCCTTGAGAGTGATTCTTGCCGTCGTTTCCTTTGTCTCCTCCCTTATTTTTTTTGGATAATGCAATTAGAATAATGATAAAAAAGAAAAAAATGAAAATAAAAGCTCCAAAAGGAAAATTGGAGTCATTGCGTTGTTGATTTTTTTTGAATGACCCATTGAGAACTTCAAAAATTGCTGTAGTACCCTTGTCTAGGCCTCCATAGAAATTCCCTTGTTTGAATTCTGGAAGGATTATATTACGTATAATCGTGCCATTGATACCAGCTGTAAGTTTGATTTCTGCAGCATAGCCTGGGGCAATCCAAATCTTGCGATCATTTTTGGAAATTAAAATAAACACACCATTATCTTCTTTGGCTTGACCAATGCCCCATTTATGTGCCCATTGTACTGCATAGATGCCAATATCTTCTCCTTGTAAGGATTCTATAGTGGCGACTACAATTTGCGTAGACGTGGTATCTGCATAGTTGATGAGTTTGCGTTCTAAGCTCTTTTTTTCTGTTGAAGAAAGTATTAGAGCCTCGTCATAGACACTGGTTTGGTTTTTGGGAATTGGCGGAATAGCTCTTTGTGCAAGAATTGTACAGGGAAACAGCCATAAAATAAGAAAAACCGATTGTAGAAGTGTTTTTTGTCCCATATCACGACTTAGAAATTAGATCCGGTAATTCATTTTGATCGGTATCGTCCCAGGGAAAATAGGCTTGTAGCTGTTGTCCGGCAAGATGGATGCCCGAAATAATACCTTGTTTGAAATTGTCTTTACGGAACTCTTGCTGTATAATATCTTTAGTGCTTTTCCAGAAATCATTTGGAACAATATTGTTGATTCCTGCCCCGCCATAGATGGCGAATTTTTGGGAATCCGTAGCAATGTATAATAGTACGCCATTTGCTAATTTGGTGGTGTCCATTTTTAGAAAGTGAAATACTTCTTTGGCTCGTAGCATTACGTCTACATCACAGTAGGTTTCTAGATGTATGCGGATTTCTCCAGATGTAGTTTTTTCGGCAGTTCTAATTGCTGATATAATTTCTTGCTCTTCTGTAAGACTTAGAAATGCTTCAACTTTTTTCATGATCGAGATTTAGTTAAAATCGAAATCTACATTCACAGGTTTTTCGGCACCAGCCTCTGCATCAAAATACGGTTTACTGTTAAATCCGAGTATGCCGGTAAATAGCGTATTTGGAAACGTTTTTACGTGTTTGTTGTAGGGTTTTATACTTTCGTTAAAACGTGTACGAGAAGTTAAGATTTGGTTTTCTGTACTGGTAAGTTCGTCTTGTAGTTTGAGAAAATTCTGATTAGCCTTCAGGTCAGGATAGCGCTCTACGGTAACTAATAGACTTTTTAGAGCACCACTTAGTCCACCTTGCACTTTATTGAACTGGGCTAATTGTTCTGGTGTGATATTGCTTGGGTCTATAGTTACTGAGGTTGCCTTGGCTCTGGCTTCGATAACTTGTGTCAAGGCGCTTTTTTCATAATCAGCCGCACCTTTTACCGTGTTTACTAGGTTTCCAATAAGATCATTTCTTCGTTGGTAGGCAGTCTGTACATTGCCCCAAGCCTCATCAACATTTTCGTTGAGTGTTACGGCTGTATTGTAGATACCAGCAATGAACACTCCTACAAGGAGTAGTAATCCTATAAGTATAAGTCCCTTTTTCATATTTTATTTGATTGTATTGGTTGTTATAAGTGCTCTTTTATTTCTAATAGCTGCGCTTTGATACGTTCTAATTTACGAATAATATCAAAGGTATCCAGAGTTTGCTGCTTTTGTTCTTTGAGATGTGTTTTGGCACCTTCTAGTGTAAAACCACGTTCTTTGACCAAATAGTAGATCAGTTCTAGATTTTTGATATCTTCTGGAGTGAATAATCTATTGCCTTTGGCGTTTTTTTTGGGTTTAAGTACGTTGAATTCTTTTTCCCAAAAACGAATTAATGAAGTGTTTACATCAAAAGCTTCTGCTACTTCGCCGATACTATAATACAGTTTCTTTGGGAGTTTTACGAACATATAGTTGCTAGATTAATCCAAGGATTGATTTACAGCTTCCGATTTCTTTAATAACTTAGCAAACTCTTCTGCAGATAAGTTACCATAATAGAAGTTGATTGGGTTGATAGCCTTTTTGTCTTTGTGTATTTCGTAGTGTAAGTGAGGTGCTTCTGATCGCCCTGTGCTTCCTACAAAACCGATGATATCGCCACGTTTGACACGCTGTCCTTTTTTGACATTGTATTTGTATAGGTGCGCATAGCGGGTTTCGTAGCCGTAGCCGTGATCTATTCTTATATGTTTACCGTAGCCTGTGGCTGTATTGTCTGCTCGTGTAATTTTTCCATCACCAGTAGCATATATAGGGGTGCCTCTAGGGGCGCTAAAATCCATTCCTTTGTGCATTTTTCGTGCTTTGGTAAATGGATCCGTGCGCATTCCATACCCAGAAGCCATACGTTTTAGGTTTTCATTAGTGACGGGTTGTATGGCAGGAATAGCGGCTAGGAGTTTTTCTTTTTCTTCAGCTAATTTGGCAATTTCTTCAAGTGATTCAGATTGCACAACAATTTGCTTAGTGATCATGTCCATGCGTTTTGCACTTTCACTAATAAGTTGAGAGTTGTCAAAACCTTCTAATTGCTTGTATCGATTAACGCCTCCAAAACCGGCTTTACGTTCCTCTTCGCTAATAGCAGTGGCTCCAAAATAGAGGCGGTATATATTATTGTCTCTATCAGCAACCTCATCCAGAACTCGCTGTTGGCGATCCATTTTTTTGTTCAAAAGCTCATATTGCAGTTTCATGTTCTGTAGTTCGCGTTTCATTGCTTTTTCCTTAGGAGTCTCTATCTGAGGGAGATTCAGATAAATTACCAAAAGCACAAAACCAGCTAACAACATGCCTAGCAAGCTCAAAAATACGATGCCTAATTTGCGACCTTTTTTTTGTTCAATCTTGCGATACGAAAGTGTCTCGCTGTCATAGTAATATTTAACCTTTGACATAATCTAAAATATGCTATTTTTGCAGGGAATTACCATAATGGTAATACGAGTGAAACATTGCTCAAACAAACAAATATAATAAATTGCGTCTAAGCAAACCAAAAATTAAATGATTACTTAAGGTTGATGTGTTTAATTGTCTAAGCATTAGTTTTTTATGAATCATAACAAGTGTAGTGCTGGTTTGTTTTTAGTAAATAAGATATAAGGCTCATGAAATCCCAAGACATAAGAAAACAGTTTTTAACGTTTTTCGAATCCAAAAAGCATCAAATTGTAGCTTCCGCTCCCATGGTTATCAAGGATGACCCTACTTTAATGTTTACCAATGCAGGGATGAATCAGTTCAAAGAATTTTTTCTAGGAAATGGAGTACCAAAGAATAATCGACTTACGGATACTCAAAAGTGTTTGCGTGTTAGTGGTAAGCACAACGATCTCGAAGAAGTAGGGATGGATACTTATCACCATACTATGTTTGAGATGTTGGGGAATTGGAGTTTTGGAGATTATTTTAAAAAAGAAGCGATACAATGGGCTTGGGAGTTGTTGACTGATGTATATGGGATCGATAAAGATATTCTATATGTTTCCGTCTTTGAAGGGGATGATAGTGAGGGCTTAGAGATGGATCAAGAAGCATACGATCTTTGGAAAACTATTGTGCCGGAAGATCGAATTATTATGGGGAATAAGAAGGATAACTTCTGGGAGATGGGAGATCAAGGACCTTGCGGACCTTGCTCCGAGATTCATGTAGATTTGCGCTCTCCAGAAGAAAAGGTCAAAGTGTCCGGACGTGATTTGGTTAATCAAGACGATCCATTGGTGGTAGAGATCTGGAATTTGGTGTTCATGCAATACAATAGGAAAGCTGATAGGTCATTAGAAAAACTCCCAGCACAGCATGTGGATACTGGAATGGGGTTTGAGCGCTTATGTATGGCGTTACAAGGAGTCAAATCAAATTATGATACGGATGTTTTTACGCCATTAATAAGAGAAATCGAAACTATTACTAATTCTAAGTATGACAAACATACGTTGCCTACTGATGAGGATGGAAAAGTGAGTGTGGCAATTCGAGTCATTGCGGATCATGTTCGGGCAGTATCGTTCTCTATCGCAGACGGACAGTTGCCTAGCAATACAGGAGCAGGTTACGTGATCCGACGCATTTTGCGTAGAGCTATACGGTATGGCTTTACATTTTTGGATACCAAAGAACCTTTTATCTATAAGTTGGTAGAGACTTTGAGTGCACAAATGAGTAGCGCTTTTCCAGAGTTGAAAGTGCAGAAAAATTTGATTGTTAATGTGATCAAAGAAGAAGAGCATTCTTTTTTACGTACACTAGATCAAGGGCTGGTGTTATTGGATAATGTAATTGCAGAAACTCAAGGAAAGGTGATCTCAGGAAAAAAGGCGTTTGAGTTATATGATACTTTTGGGTTCCCAAAAGATTTAACAGCCTTGATATTGAGTGAAAAAGGATACTCTTATGAAGAAGCTGCGTTTGATGCAGCATTACAAGAACAAAAAGATCGTTCTAGGGCGGCTTCTCAAGTTTCTACTGGAGATTGGCAGGTGTTAATTGAAAATTGTGAAGAAACCTTTGTAGGGTATGATTCTTTGTCAGCAGAAGTGAAATTGTCACGTTATCGAAAAGTTAATAGCAAAAAAGATGGCGAATTGTATCAATTGGTTTTTGATCAAACACCTTTCTATCCAGAAGGAGGTGGGCAAGTTGGTGACAAAGGGTATTTGGAAACTCCGAATGGTGATGTCGTCTATATTGTAGATACCAAAAAAGAAAATAATGTCATCATGCATTTTGCAAAAACGCTCCCAAAACATGCCGAGAGCACTTTTAATGCTGTTGTGGATAGTAAGCAGCGTGCAAGAACAGCAGCAAATCATACTGCAACGCATTTGTTGCATCAAGCATTACGATCAATATTAGGGACACATGTAGCGCAAAAAGGTTCTATGGTACATAGTGGAAATTTGCGTTTTGATTTTTCGCATTTTGCCAAAGTAACTCCGGATGAGTTACAGCAAGTAGAGAATTTTGTCAATGCCAGGATTCGTGAAAACTTGCCATTACAAGAGCAACGTGCTATTTCTTATGATCAGGCGATAGCAGAGGGGGCGATAGCTCTTTTTGGAGAAAAGTATGGAGATAGTGTTCGAGCGATTCGTTTTGGAGAATCTATGGAGTTGTGTGGAGGGATTCATGTATTAGAGACTAGTGCTATCTGGCATTTCAAGATTACATCAGAGGGAGCGGTAGCTGCTGGGGTTCGTAGAATTGAAGCTATTACTTGTGATGCAGCCAAAGAGTATTTTGCATCTCAATCAGAGGCGTATAATACGATCAAAGTAGCACTCAAAAATCCCAAAAATCCATTAAAGGCTATAGCTAATTTACAAGAAGAGAATCAGCAGCTCAAAAAGCAGATAGAAGGACTGCTCAAGGATAAGGCTAAAAATCTAAAAGGAGAATTGCAGAACGAGCTTACCGAGATTAACGGAGTGCAGTTTTTGGCAAAAGAGGTAGATTTGGATGCAGCAGGGATTAAAGACTTGTCGTTTGAACTTGGAGCTAATAAAGATAATTTGTTCTTGTTGTTTGGAACGACCCAGAACGGTAAGGCGTTATTGTCTTGTTATATATCTAAGAATTTGGTTGCTGATAGAGCGTTGAATGCTGGTAGTGTAGTTCGCGAACTTGGGAAATTCATCCAAGGTGGTGGTGGTGGACAACCTTTTTTTGCTACGGCAGGCGGAAAAAGACCAGAAGGAATTGCAGAGGCATTAGCACAAGCAAAATCCTATATTTTATAGTAGAGAAGAAAGGAAGTAGGATAGTTTCATTGAGGTAAAGTGGAGCGTCGAGAGCGTCCGAAAAAAAGAAGCTAACGCAAATATACTAAGAGTAGGTGTTTTACGTTTTTTGGCTATTGCGAGTATACTGTAGAATAATTTTACGTAGGCATATGATTTGCAAATATGTTTGTTTTTTGAGTTATTTTTTTTGTTAAAGATTTGTTTAGCTATGATCTAGCAAATGGATCAAAGTGGAACAGATCAGAAAGAAATTTCGTTTCTATTACGGCATTTGTAAATTAAGTTGTGATAAAGATATGTTTGATGTATTTTTAGCTGTAGAAGATAGTATCAGTACTATGCAAATACATCTTTTGAGGCTTGCTAAATAGCATGCAGGGCAAAAGAGTAGTAGTCAAAAATATAAAAGAGAGTCCTTGAACTTACAAACAAATATCCCATTAAAGCGGACAAAGAATCCAATCAATTATGATAGTCAAATACTATTATTAGGTTCTTGTTTTGCAAGTAATATTGGGAAAAAACTAGCGTATTTCCAGTTTAGGAATTTACAAAATCCTTTTGGAATTTTATTTCACCCCAAGGCGATAGCTACTTTTTTGTGGCGTGTAGCAAGTCAGGAGCGATACGTGGCAGAAGATTTGTTTTTTCATAACGAACAGTGGCATTGTTTTGATGCGCATTCGGCATTGAGTGATGCGGATCCACAGGTGGTTTTGGATAGGTTGAATAGGGCATTGATGCAGACTTTGTCACAAATACGCAATGCAACCCATGTAGTGTTGACTTTGGGTACAGCATGGGGATATCGATTAAAAGCGTTGGATGAAATTGTAGCAAATTGTCATAAAATTCCCCAAACGGAATTTGATAAAGTGTTATTGACAGTTGCAGAAGTCGAGACGTATCTCAAAGAAATTAGAAACTATATCAAGGCAATCAATCCTACTATTCAATTGATTGTGACGGTGTCCCCAGTAAGACATCTCAAGGATGGTTTTGTAGCAAATACACGGAGCAAAGCACATCTCATTGCGGGAGTACATCAATTTATAGATCAAACCGCAAATGCTCAGTATTTCCCTGCTTATGAATTGCAGATAGACGAATTGAGAGACTATCGTTTTTATGATCAAGATATGCTGCATCCCAGCGCTTTGGCTGTAGATTATATTTGGGAACGTTTTTGCGAGGTGTATATGACAACAGAAGCCAAAGAGGTGATGGAACAAGTTGTTATCGTACAAAAGGGGCTAGCGCATCGTCCTTTTAATCCCCAAAGCGTACAACATCAAAAATTTGTGCAGACATTAGAAATGCGAAAAAGAGCATTGCTTTCAAGTTATGCTTTTATGGAATTTTAGGAGTCAATAAACGGATTCTTATTTAGAATCTACCATAAGTAAAGTGTAGAGGAGTTCAAAGTTTTTAGTTAATAAATACTAAGAGTAGCAAGCCAAATACCATATTGACGTTCGAGTGCTTTCCCGAGCAAAAAAAACAGTCTGACTATATTTCGTGGTGTCGGATATAGTGTTTTCTAACAAGGTTTTTGTGTTAATTAGAATACAGAGATAATATCAATTTCGGAATATAAATTTGTGTTAATGACATCGTTATTTTTTTATGTAAAAATACCGTGATTCTATTGTGTAGCCTAAGCTATGGAGTATATGAAGCGGGTATTTTAATGGAAAAGAACAAGTTGATACGTGATATTATGTAGCTAATTTGAATAATACCAATTGTAGTTTGAATTTACTGGAAAGAAAATTAAAAGTTTTTTGTTTAAGCTTCAATAGAAAAATTAAGCATAGCCTTAGTTACGGTTTGTTTTTTTAGGCTAAAGCCGAGGCGAAAGAAGAAAATTTTATCCCAGTAAATTCAAAAGAATAATTGAATTGTATAAGTTGCAAAAACACGATTTTTTTTTCGTTTATCTGAGCTGTAAAATAATGGTAAAACTCATGATTACGGTTTGATTCCCTTAGGTAAAACAGTAGAAAAATAACATTTCTTTATTAGAACTACGTGCAACAGTTTTGTATTTTTAAGAATAGAGACTTTTTATTCTAAAAAAAAGCGTTGTGTTATGAACCATATGATTGAGACAAATCCTTTGTTAGAACGCTTGCCAAAACATTTGAGGCAATTCATCAAGCCACAATGTTATGAGGATTATACGCCAGAAAATCAAGCGGTATGGCGTTATGTGATGCGTAAAAATGTTGCGTACCTAGGTGAGGTTGCTCATGATTCTTATATAAAGGGGTTGCAACAAACAGGTATATCGATAGAGCGTATACCAAGTATGTATGGGATGAATCGGATTTTGAAAGAAATAGGCTGGGCAGCTGTTGCCGTTGATGGATTTATTCCCCCAGCAGCTTTTATGGAGTTTCAGGCCTATAATGTATTGGTGATTGCGAGTGATATTAGACATTTGGTGCATATAGCATATACTCCGGCTCCGGATATTATCCATGAGGGTGCAGGGCATGCGCCTATTATTGCTAATCCAGAATATGCTGAGTATCTAAGACGTTTTGGAGAAATAGGGTGCAAGGCTATTTCCAGTGCCAAAGATTATGAGTTGTACGAAGCTGTACGACGATTATCTATTCTCAAAGAGAACGCAGAAAGTACGATGGAAGAAGTGGAGCAGGCAGAAAATCAGATAAATGATATACAAAAAAGTATGGGGGCGCCTAGTGAGATGGCGCAGATTAGAAATTTGCATTGGTGGACAGTAGAATATGGTTTGATCGGTACACTCGATGCTCCCAAGATTTATGGAGCGGGGTTATTGTCTTCGATAGGAGAGAGTAATTGGTGTATGACGGATAGGGTAAAAAAACAATTGTATACGGTAGCTGCTGCTCAGCAAACATTTGATATAACAAAACCGCAACCTCAATTGTATGTAACACCGGATTTTGCTCATCTCAGTTCTGTTTTGGAAGAGTTTGCAGATACGATGGCATTGCGAACGGGAGGCTATCCAGGGGTGCAAAAACTAATTGATTCCAGTGCTCTCGGAACTATAGAGTTGAGTACGGGTTTGCAGGTTTCAGGAATATTTGCTAGAGTAATTACCTCGGGTCAAGGTAGAGTCGCTTATGTGCAAACCAAGGGAGCTACAGCATTATCGTATCGAGATAGAGAGCTTATAGGACATGGTACTGATACACATGTAGAAGGTTTTGGTACTGCTGTAGGTCGATTAAAAGGAATCAACTTGGCTATAGAGGATATGAGTCCAAGAGATTTAAGGGCTTATGATATTTATGAAGGTGAAAAAGTGCGGTTAGAGTTTGAAGGAGGTGTAGCTGTAGTAGGAAAAATAATTACAGGAACCAGAAATCTTCAAGGAAAAATTGTGTTGATTAGTTTTTCTGAGTGTAGGGTCACGTATCGTGATGAGGTGCTTTTTGAACCCGAATGGGGGTGCTATGACATGGCTGTCGGTGCTAGTGTTGTGGCAGCTTATGCCGGAGCTGCGGATGTTCAGTCTTTTGATTTGATGACACACAAAACTTCTCCGACCACGCATACTAGTACTTTGGATGAGGCTACACAAGAATTGCATAGGCTTTTTCAGAGTGTGCGTGCGATCAGAGAAGGTGATAATACTATATTTGCTTTAGAGGTTGTTGCTAGTCTGGCACAACAGAATCATCCGAATAATTGGCTCTTGTTTTTGGAGATTTATGAACTTTTGGTAGATAGAACTGTTGAGCAAGATCAAAATTTAAAACAAGAGGTTTTTGAGCATTTGCAAAAGTTGAAATTGCAGTGTCCGGAATTTGGGTTTTTGATAGATGATGGGGTGGAATTGCTTCATGCTGTAGAGGTGTGATAAGAGTATGGAATAAGTTGCAGGTGAGTGTCAACAGGAGTTTTAACATAATGCTTGGTGTAATGCGTATTCATGTGAAATGCGCAGGGATTAAAAAAAAAGAGTACTCCGTGTGGTCTAGGGAGAGTCGTGAAGGGCTAATTCATCGACCGTAGCAAGGGTGCTACTTACGGAGTACTCAATAAAATTGTTTAGCAAAGAAATAATGAGAATTATTTCTTTCCAAGCATTAATAATTCACTACAAACAATTTCTGTGATGTAGCGTTTGATACCATGAGTGTCTTCATATGTACGGCTTGTAAGTTTGCCTTCTATGGCAACTTGTTCACCTTTGTTAACATATTTTTCAATGATTTCTGCCGTTTTGCCCCAGGCAACAATAGTATGCCATTGCGTATTCGTAACTCTTTCGCCTTGGGCATTTTTATATTCGTCATTTGTAGCAATAGTAAATTTTGCTAATTTTTTACCAGAATCAAGATTTAGAATCTCTGGGTCTTGTCCAAGATTGCCAATAAGTTGCACTTTGTTTCTTAACGTAGTCATAAGATAAGTTTTAGAATTAATTGAATATTTGTAAGTGTTGTATATAGGTTGGTTTGATTATTGATATCATTCCAATTGGATGTTACAACAGCACAAAGATGCAAGATGGCGCAAAAACAAACCGTTTGTTAAGTGTTTACTTGCGTTTGTAAGTGTTTGTAAACGTTTGTAAACGGATGTAACGATGGATTCAATGAAGTAGGTGGTGTCATAAAAGGCTGATTTTGTTATTTTTATGTATTATTTTGTTATGCAAAGGTTTTTTTAAGTGCTTTTCGTGTAGCAATATAGTAAAATCTCCGAATATATTCGGAGATATACTTCAACGATATTCATCATTTTTGTAAAAGATGGATGTAGGCAATAGCATAGAGGAGGTATTGAAGGTAATTGCAAAGAACGTGGTGAGGTTTCGAAAACAGCTAGGTTTTACGCAAGAGGATTTGGCATATAAAGCGGATATTGATAGAACATATATTGGTTATATCGAAAACGCTAAGCAAAATGTCTCAACCAAAAAGCTTGTTGCAATTGCTGAAGTGCTCAAAGTTGCGATTTCTGATTTGTTCAAGGATGAAATCGAAAGCCAAATAACAAAGGTAGAAGAGCCTAATCTTACTTATGGTGCTGTTGAAGTATATAATTCTGTAGTTCCTGCCTTGCGATTGTTGGAGCAAGATGCCGCTGTAAAAGGTGTTCATGGTCTTTTTAGAGACGATAACTTTCGGATTTTTCAGATACTTTTGATAACAAGTTTGTCTCAAATGTCGGATGATAATGGTGTTTCTGTTGTTGATGACAAGGGAGTTGTGTATGGTGTCAGAACAGTTGATCTTTTACAGATGAAGAATTTTGTGCTTCATGATCGTGTAACACCACAAGTTCTGATTGAGTATAGGAAAAGGGATTGGATTTTTGGAGTATATAGAGGAGTGGGAGTTTTAGAACTTTATCGTGTTCTTTCCAAAGATTTGGAGTCGATATATCTCAAATGGGAATCTCAATGGAAGGACGGGGTCAAAAAAGAACTCAAAAACCCAAAAGTTCCACTGCGCTATGTCAGAGCGGTGGGCGAATTGCTTTTTGAGGGTGATGGCTCGGGTCGTATAGAACGAGCCGACCTGGGATAGTAAGAGTTTTCTCAAATATACTTAGATCGTAGTTTCTGAAGGTGGGGTGTTTCTTTTAGAATTTGTTAAGCCTGTGTAGTTGGATTTGTTACAATAGTATTCTTCTTGATGTTTTTTCTAGTCTTTTTTTTAATAGTCTTACTACTTTGTGTTAGTTGTATTCTGAGCTGATTTTTTGATGCCTAAAAATAGTATGTAGGATATAGGTAGTGGTGTTTTTGACCTAATGTCAAATCAAACTGGTGGTGTTGCACGATTTGTTGCTTGAATTTACAGGAAAGAAAGATTAAGCTTTTTTTGTTTCAGTTTTAGCAGAAAAATTAAGCATAGCTTTAGTTGCGGTTTTTTTTATGCTGAAAATTGAGGCGAATAAAGAAAATTTCATCCCAGTAAATTCAAAGGATGCATAGTGTTATAGTATGCGATCTGCTTTGCTATACTATATGTCTTGTCTATTTGTGTCGTAGTTTGGATTGTATCGTGCAATTATGCCAAAGGTTTTTTATTCTATACGGAGCTGCTTTTTCGTTGGAATCAAAAAAGTCTAAAGCTTTTCTTGTTGGTGTGTAGGTGTCAATTGTTGTCTCTTCGACATGGTGTAGCAGAAATCAGTAGTAGTTCGGTACTAGGGCAAATGGTTTGTTGTTTGTGCCGTAGGTTTTCTTTTATATATATAATTCAGTGCTATGTTTGGCTGCTCCTATAGTTTTTTTTTTTTTTTTTTGGTCGGCAAACGGAAAGAGAGGGGTGTGGTTGAATATGTTTGTTTCGGGGTAGAGGAAGTCTGTGTTGCTCAAATTTTGTTATGGCTCTTCAATTGTTCTAGTGAAAATTTCTTGTTATACCATTTGTTGTTTGGATGTGCTAGAAAGAAAGATGAAGATGTTTTTGTTTCAGCTTCAGGAGAAACATCAAGCATAGTCTTAGGTGCGGTTTGTTTTTATGTTGTAGCCAATTAAAAATACTACGCAAAAAGAATGCGTACATAGTTCGTAGACTTGCATAAGATTTAAAAGTCTAATTTAATGAGTAAAATAAAAGATTTATATAAAACCTTAAAAGAAAGGAAACGACCTGAAGATATTGCCCAAATGGTTCTCGAACTAATTGGAGAAAATCTATCTGTGAAAGAAAAAAATCTTTTAGAAAAGGCTGCAAAAGGTTCTCTAAAAAAAGCTCTTTTTGGTTACACTTCAATGATGCAGGAATTTGCGACTGCAATCGGAGCTGAAAAGCAAATCAATAAGACAATAGAAATATTTAAACTAAATGGAAAGGATTCTATAGACTATAATAATGTTAGTGAAATTGAAGGTTTTATTAAGGAAATTTCGCCACTAATATTTAAAGAAGTTGGTTCTAACAATTATTTGTCAGATAGACTAAATAAAGAACAACGAAAGGAAAAGGAGTTAGAACTAAGCAAAAGAAATTATAATAAAAAGTGGAGACTCTTAAAACGGCTAGAAAAGAAATTATTTAAATACAGTCATGAAATTAAAAACAATGAATTTCAAAAAATTGGAAAACACGGATTAGCTCATAAAATAGAGTTTTCAGAATTCAGGAAAGATCTTAATTCTGCATGTTTCATTGCCTACTATAATTCAAGATGTAATTTAAGGAGTGTATTTACTAACACAAGCCAAGAAAGGGCTTTTGATGAAATTTCTCAAATGCTATTAAATCGCTGTAAAGGAATTTCCACAAGTTCTGTCCTAGGTTTTTTCAAAACTGAAACCAAGCTAGAACAAAATGACAAAACTAATTGGTGGGCAATTTCACATATTTATTCTAGTCAAGAAGTTTTAAGTAATCTTTCTGACAAACATAAAGGAGAGCTTTTAGGAAAATGGACAGGGATTTTACAAGAAATAGCTGACTTATTAGATGAAATATGGTCAAAAAGCGACATAAATAGGCAGACAATGATTGTAAAAAGAGGAAATGATTCTACAACTTGGAACAATACAGCTGGAGCTTGGAATAAATCAAGAGATAATTGGATGAATATCGTTTATGCGCTTGGTATGGGCTATATTTTAGATGAAGTTTGTTTTGGTAAGGTTCTTAGATTAATGGCAGCTGATGTTGTCGCTTGGCATCATTTTACAGGAGGAAAACTTGACCCAAATACCGAAATTTGGAATAAAATTCCTTTACCTTGGGAAGTGTTTCAAGGAAAAGAGAATTGTAATAAAGAGTTAGTTGTAAAATATTGTAATCAAGCAGGAGTTAATCCTGAAAAATCAGGTTGGATTGCACCTAGAGTTCACGGAGTAGCAGAATTTAAACCTACACCAGAACTTGTTCACGGAGTAACAATTTCCAATCCATATTTAGCAACTATTCTTAAAAGACATAAATATTTTTCGGGTAAAAATGCGAAACTATTATTTACTGAAAGAAGTTAGATAGGTTAGTTCAGTGGTAGAACGTTCGGCTCTTCATCCGAATGGACGCAGGTTCGAGCCCTGCACCTATCTAAGTCTGATATAGCTCAGTGGTAGAGCGTCCGGCTCTTGGACCGGATGGACGTAGGTTCGAGCCCTACTATCAGACCTAATGAATAATAAAAAATGGCTACAACAATCTGTATAGTTAATGACTATGTAGTCCTATATTTTAAGTTCAGTTCTTTTTTACAAAGTTCTGTAATAAATTGAAAGTTTAGGCTATTTAAAACGCCACTAGCCATACAGTAACCGTTGAAGTTGAGGTGAAAAAAAGAAAATTTTATCTCAATAAATTCAAAGGATAGATGGCAGTGTATGGTAGTTTGCTTCTTTCTGGTTAAGGGAAGGTGGTGTGGAAAATCATACAAAATGATGACTATTTTGATGTTGCGGATTTTTTTTTGAAGAAAAATTCCACTTTTTTTTATCTAATTCCTAATTCTTTACTCTTTGTTTCGGCTTACCGTCAAATGACTTCAATATTCGAGTGTTTTATTATCAACTGATTAAGGGTGTTTGTGTATTCTTTTTTATTACAAAACGCGCACACATTAAATACGCTAGCCCTTGTCAATAGGGGGTTCGTGGTTCTTCGGGAAAATCTTGCAAGGTGGGTAATATTTTATGAAAATTTTAGAGAAAATGATTTCGTTACTAAAAATTATTTAATGTATGTTATTCTTTAATTATTGGCTATAATTATGATTATTACTTATAAAAAATCACAATTTATTGATGAATTATCAGGATACTACAGGATAGTGTGATTTATTTTTGTTTTTACCTTTGAGAAAAGTTTTAACCTAAACACGAATCAGATGAAAAAGATTAAATTAAATTACAGGCTTACAGCAATTGCAACTTTGATAACTATGGGGGCTTTTTTTTCCTGTGAAACGGAAGAAAGAGTTTCTGAGATAGGATCTATAGTAGAAGAACCTGTTTCTGTAGAGTTGGCGGCAAGAAATAGTAATGCAATCAATTGTATGCCAGGTGCGAGTAATTCTGAAAGGACCATTGGGGATATTGCTAATCCTGTGAATGATGGTAAGATCGATGACCGTAGTTGTTATTCGAATTATACAGAGTCTAGAGTGGGTTCAAGGACTTATGGTAATTATAATATAGCGGTTGGTTCTAATCATTTGGGGACAAGTCTTCAGCCAAGAATTGAGCGATCCTTTCCTAGGTCGAATAGTAAGGCTGGGAGTTTTGTGGAGTTCAAGGGGGTTTTTAGAATTCTAGAAGTTGGGGATGCGCCAAGTGACAAAGATGATGGTACGTATATTGCTCAGGCTAAAGGGAAGCACACGGGAGGTGGTGGTCCAGCAGATCCTGCTATATGTTTGTTTCTTGCTAAGCCTGTTCATGGTACTGATGCTCAGGGTAGAAGGACGCAAGTGTCGTTTGATATTTATAGAGAGCAAATTAATTTCAGAGGCGGTTCAGGTCCAGATGGAAGAAGGTTTGTGCGTTTGACAAATGTTAAGAAAGGTGTGGCGACTTCTTTTGAGTTGAAGGTTGGTTTTAGAAATGTTAATGGATCCAAAGTGCATTTTGCTAATGCGGTAATAGGTGGTACAAACTATTTTTGGAATATTCCTGGGCCGGATAGAGGTACGGAGTCGGGGATCCGTTATGGTGCTTATCGTGTAAAAGGTGGTAAAGCTCGTATTCAGTGGGCGGATACTGATTTTACAAGGGTTAATAAGTAGGGTTTGTATTGTGGCTTTCGGTGATGAATGACTTGAAAAGTCCATGTTTATAGACTTGAAGTAATATATTGATCTAGGTGTTCTGCTCTGGTTTTGCAGTGGAGATCAAAAAAAAGCAGTGACTAGTTCTAGTCGCTGCTTTTTTTTTTTTTTTTTGAAAAATGCTCGAATGGTAGAAAATATGGGGGTTTGGGGTTGGTTTTTGGATGTTGTAGGTGGGGTTTTTGAAGGGGGTTTTGAATTATTTTTAATGTAAGGTGAAATTTTAGATACTTCACTTCGACTGAGTTGCAGATAATTTTCGTGTTTGAATGCAGTGATGTGAGGAGAGTGTGATGGGGTGTTTCTAAATCCTTATGGTGTCTAAAAAAAGCGCAAGTATACTATTGTGTTAGCTGGTTAAAATTTTTGATCAAATCAATATTTTTTTTGATTATTTGGAATAATGATTTCGTTACGTTTCATTTCATTTTTGAATTGATTATTAATTTTTTTGCCAAAAAAATTAATAATTATCATTATTGAGCTATGTAATTACGATTATTATCATATATATTTGTAAAAAAAACCTAAACAAAAATTAAATGAAAAAGATTACATTAAATTACAAGCTTACGGCAATTGCAACTTTGATAACTTTGGGAGCTTTTTATTCTTGTGAAAGAGAAGATGGAGTTTCTGATAGTGAAATGGTGGTAGAAGAGTCGATCTCTGTGGGATTGGCTTCAAAGAATAGTGGTTCGAGCAACTGTACACCAGGTGCGAGTAATTCTTCTCGTACTATTGGTGATATGGCTAATCCTGTTAATGATGGCAAGATTGATGATCGTAGTTGCTTTTCTAATTATTCAGAAACAAGAGTGGGTTCAAGAACCTATGGGAATTATAATATAGCAGTAGGATCTAATCATTTAGGGACTAGATTACAGCCCAGAATTGAGCGCTCTTTTCCTAGATCTAATGAGAAGGTTGGGAGTTATGTGGAGTTCAAAGGAGTTTTTAGAATTCTGGAAGTTGGGGATACGCCAAATGATAGAGATGATGGTACGTATATCGCCCAAGCTAAAGGGAAGCACACTGGAGGTGGTGGATCACCAGATCCAGCAATATGTTTGTTTCTTGCAAAACCAGTCTATGGAATAGATGGTCAGGGAAGAAGGACACAGGTGTCGTTTGATATTTATAGAGAGCAAATTAATTTCAGAGGAGGTTCGGGAGCATCAGGAAGAACATTGGTTTTTTTGACAAATGTTGGAAAGGGTAGAGCGATCTCTTTTGAGTTGAAGGTTGGCTTTAGAAATGTGAATGGATCCAAAGTTCACTATGCAAATGCCGTAATTGGAGGAAGGAACTATTTTTGGAATATTCCGGAAGCAAATAGAGGTACACAGTCAGGTATTAGATATGGAGCATATCGTGTAAAAGGTGGTAAAGCTCGAATCCAATGGGCGAATACAAACTTTAGAAGAATCAATAAATAAGATTGAGGTTGGTCTTGGTGATTGTATTATCAATACCAAAAAAATATTGATCTCAAAATAAGGGATGTTTTGAACTCAGGTCAATAGATTTAGTAAGAAAACAGCAGCTAGTTTTAGCTGCTGTTTTTTTTATTTTTTATTGTTTAGGCCAGAATGTGTGTTTCATGGTGTAGAAGTTTTTGTTTTTTTATTCTGGTGGCTGTTTGTAGAGGGCTATTTTTGAGGTTTTTAATTGATAATTAGGCGTATTAGTTGCTTTTTTTTGGTGTCGACAAGAAATAATGAAGGTTTTTTTATTGATTTAATGTGGTTTTTATATATTTGCGGCTTCAATTATTTAAAAACCAACTTAAAACAAACTAAAATGTCAAAATTTAATTACCGACACTTGTCGGTAGCTGCCGTTATGGCACTCGGTACTTTGGTGTCTTGTCAAATAGAAGATGCATCACTAGAAGATAACATTAATTCAGAAAATGCTATCGAAAGTGATTTAGCTTCTAAACGTCAAGGTAGAGGAAAGAACTGTAAACGAGGAGCTAGTAATTCTAGTAGGAGTGGTGGTGATATGCGTAGACCTATCAATCATGGGAGAATGGATGATAGGACTTGTTATGCAAATTATACAGAGTCTAAAGTAGGTGGCAAAACATTTGGGGATTACCGAATCGCTGTTGGATCTAATCATATGGGTTCAAAATTGCAACCCAGAATGGAACGTACATTCTCTAGAGCTAATAGTAATAATGGGAGTTATGTAGAGTTCAAAGGAACTTTTAGAATTCTTGAGGTAGGTGATGCTTCAGGTACCAAAAGTGATGGTACTTATATAGCGCAGGTCAAAGGAAAGCATACCAAAGGCGGTGGCCCCAAAGATCCAGCTATTTGCTTGTTTTTGGCAAAACCTGTTTATGGCAAGGATAAGAAAGGAAAGCGTACTCAAGTCTCGTTTAATATCTACAGAGAACAAATCAAAACTAGAGGTGGATCTGGCTCATCAGGAAGAAAAATAGTTTTCTTGAAAAATGTAAAAAAAGGTGTAGAAACTTCTTTTGAGGTCAAAGCTGGATTCAAGCTAGAAAAAGGAAAGAAAGTGCATTATGCAAATACAAAAATTGGAGGAACAAACTTTTCTTGGAATATTCCGCAACCAGAAAGAGGAAGAGAATCTGGTATTCGATACGGTGCGTATAGGGTAAAAGGAGGCAAAGCTCATATCCAATGGGGTGATACTCGATTCAATTTGGTGAATAAGAGTAGAAGGTAGTAATGCCCAAGTTTTTACCTTACCTAGGTAAAGGACAATAAAAATTTAAATAAACCAAAGAGGCCGTCGGAAACGATGGTCTCTTTTGATAAAAAGTGCTTTTAATAATCTATACCCCATATTTTTTTAAGCTGAAGAATTCGATGATGCGTAAAAAAAGGTAAAAATATTAGCCTTAACATTTTTTTTACGAAAAGCATTGTAGTTAATAATGGCTTTAGAGGTTTCGAATTGTAGCTTAATTAGGGTTATTGTTGAGTTTTTGGTAGAAAAAACGCTAAAAAATAGTATTCATGCATAGTATTTCAGTATATTTGTGTACTTATTTTAAAAACCCTCATAAACTGATTTAAAAATGAAAGTACTTGAATTAAATTACAAGCTTACAGCAATTTCTTCTTTAATGGTTCTAGGAACCTTTTTATCTTGTCAGGTGGAAGATGTGTCATCGGATACTGATGCCGTTTCAGAAGATTTAACTACCATCGAATTAGCGTCAAAGATTGGAGCGTTACATTGTGAACGTGGTGGAATGAATTCTGAGAGAACTATTGGTGATATGGCTAGACCTGTCAATTTTGGAAAGATTGATGACAGAAGTTGTTACTCTAATTACTCACAAACTAAAATAGGTTCCGTAATATACGGCAATTATAATATTGCAGCAGGATCTAATCACTTAGATACTAGTTTGCAACCAAGGATAGAGCGGTCTCTTCCTAGAGCTAATAGCAACGTAGGTAGTTTTGTAGAGTTCAAGGGAAAGGTTAGGATTCTCGAAGTTGGAAAAACAAAAGATGATAAGCATAGTGGTACATATATAGCACAGGCCAAAGGAAAACACACTGGAGGCGGTGGTTCTCCAGATCCAGCTATTTGTTTGTTCTTAGCAAAACCAGTTTATGGTAAAGATGCTCAAGGTAGATGGACGCAAGTGTCGTTTGATATCTATAGAGAACAAATTAAGACTAGAGGAGGATCAGGAGATTCTGGAAGAAAATTAGTGTTACTAACTAATATCAAAAAAGGAGTAGGAACTTCTTTTGAGCTAAAAGTAGGTTTTAGAAAAGCAAATGGAAAAAAAGTACACTACGCTAATGCAAAAATTGGAGGAAAGAATTTCTTTTGGGATATTCCAGAACCATATAGAGGAAGAGAATCTGGTATAAGATACGGAGCATATAGAGTAAAAGGAGGTATCGCGCGTATCCAATGGGCAAGTACTAGCTTTACAAGAGTAAGTAAATAGTCCGAAGTTAAGAAGATCGATTCGTTTATTTTGTAATAGGAATATGCTATATCGTGACAATATGAAAAGACCATCCGATAGGATGGTCTTTTTTTATGCGTTTCATTTTTGTTTTGAATGAGATTTGTAAAAGGGATACAAGCTTATATCATTTAGAAAATAATTACAGGCTAATAATTCGGTTCTTTTTCTACTATTTTTTCGCTAAAAAATTAAATCGTAGCTAAGGTTATGCTTGAATTTTATGGCTCAAACTATCGAAAAATAGTTCAATTATTTTAGCCGACAATTACATTTTAACTGGTATTATCTAGTTGTACAATGTAATCGTAGCCCAAAATAATGCTATTGGTCCCAGTAAATTCAAAGGAAAAATGGTTTTATTGATAGGTGTAGGTCATGCTATCCATTTCACTGAGTCTGAAATATCCAAATGGAAAATTGTCGGGTTTAGTGAGGTTTACACAGTTTCCTTTTGCTGTGGCTGGCGCTATAGAAAATGGTCCTGAATTAGCATTAGATTGCTCGCGCACAATACTCAGATAATTATAGAAACGTTCTGAGATGCCAAAAAGCTTAATGTCAAATACATCTCCAGCGAGATATTCACGTATTTTTTCTTTTTCTGGGTCTTCCTCGTAATCACTAGAGTAAGAATTTTCTACCTCATTACCATTCACGAAAGTATCCGGAAAAAAGTCAACTGTTTTCTTTGGTTGGAAATCAGGAGAAATATTCGTTAGATAGTAGTTTTCTTCATCTTCTGGGTCATTATAGAAAAGGGAGATTATAGGGATTTCTTCACCACCAATTTCTACTATTCGTTGTTCTACGCGATCAATATTAGTTACCCCAATCATGGTTTCTATAGCGCGATATGTTTCGTTTTGATAGTTGATAGTCAAGGTGTAGGTAGCTCCAATTTCTGGAGAGAACTCTGTGGTTGTGTATACTCCATCAGATGTTTCTGAGAATGGGAATTCTGTTCCGTTTTCATGTGCAATTACTACAGTTGCACCAGTGGCGTTACTAATTTTTTGTTCAAAGAATGGAGTGGTTTGTCGTAAGACGATAGTTTGCTCGTTACCAGTAGTTCCTTTTTCCCAGTTGATAAGAGCTTCTATAACCAATTTTGGAGGTGCATCGTTGAGGTCAACATCAACAACATCTTCACATCCTATAAAGGTAAAAGTAATTGCGATTAATGCGATAATATATTTTTTCATCTTGATTTAGAATTTGAAATTATACGTAGCGGAAGGTATAAGTGTTCCGAAAATGGATAGTTGTCTGGCTTCATTCATTCCTGTTTCGGCATTTTCATAAAAGTTTATAGAAGCCGCATTTTTGCGGGCATAAACGTTGTAAATACCAAAAACCCACTCTCCATGCCATTTTCTATTCGTGTTTTGCTTTGGCGTCCATGTTGCGGAGATGTCTAACCGGTGATATGAGGGGAGTCGCTTATCATATCTAGAGGAAAAACTGGGGACAACAAATTCGTCAAAGGTGTACTGGGCAGATGGAAAAGTTGTTGGGCGTCCAGTTTGATAGGCAAAATTAGCACCAAAGCTCCATTTTTTTGATAGTTCGTAACTTGCTGTAATTGATAGGTCATGTGTTCTGTCATAAGGCGTGTTGTACCATTTTCCGTTATTAATGCCTGTTTCTATCGGTGTTCTTCCCGGTACACGTTGCTCAGATTTGGATAGTGTGTAACTGAGCCAACCTGTTAGTTTTCCTGTATTTTTTCTGAACAAAAATTCCAGGCCATACGCTCTAGATTCACCTACAAGGAGTTCTTGTTCGATGGCATTATTGGCAATGATGTCAGCGCCATCAATATAGTCCAAACGGTTTTGTACAGTTTTGTAATAGAGTTCTGTTTCTATAGAATATTGGTCTTCTTTGAGATTACGGAAATAGCCGATGCCATACTGATCCGAAATTTGTGGGTCAATATACTTTCCACTCGGTGCCCATACATCTAACGGAGTGGGGGAGTTTGTGTTGGAGATCAAATGAATGTACTGGTTCATACGTTGATAACTTCCTTTGATTGAGGAATTTTCATTGAGTTGGTACGCTGCAGAAAATCGGGGTTCTAGACCATCGAAATCTTTGATTGTGGAACCGCTTTCAAAATCTTGACTTCCTGTAGGGTCTGCACGTTCGTAGATGTCTAGCAGTGGATCATATGTGACAGCTAAGTCATTGGTATACGTGTTTAGGGATTGCCCGCCAAGTCGATAGAACTGACTGTATCGCAGGCCGTATTCTAATGTGAGTTTTTTGTTAATTTTGTGTTCAGCACTCAGATAAACAGCAGGTTCAAAAGCTTTCTTTTTGTCGAGTTGATTAGGGTTGATAAAAGAATCAGTATCTGTTGGGACAATTTCACCTGGGTTAAAATTGTAAAGCAACCCGTTAAAACCAAAATCCAATTTTAAGTTATTGTTGAGGTAGTATTTTAGGTCATACTTTGCGTTTAGGTTTTCTATAGAAGATTTCCAATCAAATTTCACAAAATCCAACCCAAGGACATAATTGTATTTACTGTAAATAAGAGATAGATTGGAGAATAGTTTGTCAGAAAACAAATGATTCCATCTCGCATTTAATGTGCTATTTCCGTAGTCATTTGTAAGTGCATTGGCGATTTCAAAAGTGTCATTGCCAAAATAGCCAGAAAGAAAAATCTTATTGTTTTTATTGATTCGATAAGAAAATTTAGCATTAAAATCATAAAAACCAACCCGATTCGGGTTGTCTATAAGTTTTAAGAAAACATTGGCATAAGAGGTTCTTCCTGCCAATAGAAAAGAACCTTTTTCTTTTTTTATAGGACCTTCTACGAGTAATCTGCTAGAGATAAGGCCTACCCCTCCATTAAAATGATATTCTTTGGTATTTCCGTCCTTTTGCCTTGCATCTAAGATAGAAGAGATTCTGCCTCCATAGCGTGCAGGGGTGCCTCCTTTGTAGAGTTTGATATCTTTGATTGCATCGGCATTAAAAACTGAGAAAAATCCAAATAAGTGAGAGGTATTGTAGAGTACGGCTTCATCTAATAATACGAGATTCTGGTCCGCTGCACCACCACGGACATTGAAGCCAGAGGCACCCTCTCCACTGTTCGTTACTCCTGGTAGTAGTTGGATGGATTTTAGAATGTCAACTTCTCCTAATACTACAGGTATTTTCTTGATAGATGCCGCATTGAGTGTGTTCACACTCATTTGAGGTTTCTTGATGTCGGTTCTGGTTTGCTCTGTAGAGATGATAACTTCGTCTAGGGAAACATTTTCTTCTTCTAGTTCAAAGTTAAGGCGAGTGTTTTGATTAAGAAAAATTTCTTTTTCTTGTCTAGTGTATCCCAAATAACTTATAATCAATATGTAATTTTCCTTGGGGGCAGAAATGGAGAAAAAACCATATTCATTAGTTATAGTTCCAAGGTTCGTGTCTTTAAGAAAAACGCTAACTCCTAGAAGCGTTTCTCCGTTTTTTTGATCCGTAATCGTACCGCTAATAGTATGTTTTTCTTGTGCAAAAACGATATACGGAAATACCAGAAAGCAACATAATGCTGCAATTTTTTGTCTCATTATAGGTTTTTAGATGGTTTAAATACAAAGACGTTATAAAATGCTTTTTGTTGCAGTATAGATGTTACAATAAAGTCAATTTGTATCATGTGAGAATTTTAAATGATACTGAAAAGAGTGGTAAGATTTTTTTATTTCCGTTTTGGTAAAAGCGCTAAGTATACTATAGCGCTATGGCTTACTTTTAATCTAAAGCTGTAGCAGAAAATCACTCTATAATGACAAATAATATTTTGTTGATATCTAAACGATCAATCAAGCATTGCTTTTTCGCTTAGCTGCAGTAGTCATAAAAAAGAGGCCAATCAACATAAATGGAATACTGAGCCATTGACCTGTAGATAGTGCGTCTGCTGCTGCCGATTCAAAGCCGCCTTGGCTCTTTTTGACATATTCTACAAGAAAACGAACAAAGAATATTCCGAACATGTAAATTCCGAAAAGGAATCCTAAATCCTTGCGTTTATCTGTTTTCCAATAAACAAAAAGGAGTATAAAGGAAACGAAAATATAACCGAATGATTCGTATAACTGCGCGGGGTGTCGGTAGGGGATGCTATTGAGGATCTCGGCAAATTCAGGCTTTTCTACAATAGCAGCATAGGCATCATTAATATTTTTAATACCAGTTTTTTTAACTACATCGAATTTGTTGATTCCATCTCGGATGAATTTGACTCCAGTAGGGAAATCACCAGAAGGTTCTCCAATAATTTCTGAATTGATAAAATTACCAATCCGAACAAAAATACCTCCAAAAGCTGCAGGTATCGTTACACGATCCAAAACCCAGAGAGTAGGTTTGGCAATTTTTTTTCCGTAAAGATACATCGCAATGATAAAAGCGATGGCAGCACCATGACTGGCTAATCCTCGAAAACCGGTAAATTCAAAAGCTGGGTCAAAACGAAAGGGGAGAAAAATCTCTAAAAGATGATTTTTGAAGTACCCCCAATCATAAAACAACACATGCCCCAAACGAGCTCCAATTAAAGTTGCGACCACAGAATGGATAAAAACACTATCCAACTGTTCCATAGACATTCCTTCACGGACATAGATTTTTCTCATTAAATAAAAGCCTAGAGAAAAGGCAACCACAAACATTAAACTGTAAAAGTGGAGCGTAAAAAAACCTAAATCAATCCCTTCGATAGGATTCCAAACAATTCTGTTGAGTAGCATGAGTGTTTTTTGAATTTATAAAGTAAAGATAGGTAAAAAAATAAGGTAATGAATGAAAACTAGAAGGCTTCAATAGTTTCATTGTGGAGTAGCTGGTAATATTTTTTTCAAGGAACGGGATCGTAGCCTTTTTTACCCCACGGATGACAACTAAAAATACGTTTAGTGGATAGCCATCCGCCTTTTATAAGACCGTGTTTTTTTAAAGCCTCTAGTGTATAATGAGAGCATGTAGGCTCAAAACGGCAAGTAGCAGGTGTCAATGGTGAGATCAATAGTTGGTACACTCGAACCAGAAAAATAAAGGGCGCTATGAGTAATTTCTTTAGGATTTTTTGTAGTAATTAATTAAGAGTATAACCTGTGCCATCACGACCATCTTTTAGTTGAATACCTAATGCTAATAATTCATCGCGTATTTTGTCACTCGTAGCAAAATCTTTATTAATTCTGGCTTCTGCTCGTAATTTGATGAGTAGCTCGACAGTACCAGATAATTTGTCTGTCATACCATCGCCAGAATTTGCACTAGTACTATCGGTAAGTCCAAGAACGTCAAATACTAAGTCGTTTATTGTTTTCTGCAATAAAGTTAGATCTGAAGTGCTGATAGTCGCTTTTCCTTCTTTGAGTGTGTTGATGAATTTTACAACATCAAATAAGTGTGCGATGAGTATTGGGCTATTAAAATCATCATTCATGGCATCGTAACAAAGCTGTCTCCAAGCAGGAATGTCAAATCCTTTGGTTTCATTACTTGCAGTGAGTTGAGGCAGTGCTTTGATCGCTTCCATCAATCGGTTAAACCCTTTTTCTGAGGCTTCGAGGGCGTTATTCGAAAAATCTAATATACTGCGATAATGTGCTTGTAGCATGAAAAATCGAGCAACTGAGGGAGCAAATGCCTTGTTTAGTTTGTCTGTGTCGCCAGTAAAAATTTCTACGGGTTCAATGGTATTCCCTGTGGATTTGGACATTTTTTTGCCATTTAGCGTTAGCATGTTGGCATGCATCCAATAGTTTACTGGTGTTTTGCCACAAGCTGCTTCACCTTGAGCAATTTCGCACTCATGATGAGGGAATTTCAGGTCCATACCGCCACCATGAATATCAAATTCTTCTCCAAGGTATTTGGTGCTCATTACGGTACATTCCAAGTGCCAACCAGGGAATCCATCACTCCATGGTGATGGCCAACGCATAATATGTTCAGGATCTGCTTTTTTCCAAAGTGCAAAATCTTGTGGATTTTTCTTGTCACTCTGCGCTGCGAGCTCTCGAGTATTGGCAATCATATCTTCTAGATTACGACCACTTAATTTGCCATAATTATGTGTCTCATTAAATTTTTTGACATCAAAATATACAGAGCCATTGGTTACATAGGCAAAGCCGTTTTCGATAATTGTTTTAATGATTTCTATCTGCTCAATAATATGTCCTGTAGCGGTAGGTTCGATACTTGGTGGTATCGTATTGAATTGAGATAAGATATTGTGGAAGTCTACGGTGTACCGCTGTACTATTTCCATAGGCTCTAGTTGTTCTAGTCGCGCTTTTTTTGCTACCTTGTCCTCTCCGATATCACCATCATTTTCCAAATGACCTGCATCTGTGATGTTTCGTACATAGCGGACTTTATATCCCAAATGTTTGAGATAGCGGAATACCAAGTCAAAAGAGATAAAGGTTCTGCAATTTCCCAAATGTACATTGCTGTAAACAGTAGGACCGCAGACATACATTCCTATATATCCTTCTGTTATAGGTGTAAAAACTTCTTTTTCTCCTTTTAAAGAATTGTAAATATGTAATTCTTGAGATGAATATAGTGGAACAGGTGTCATGATAGGTGTGATGAATCTCTTTTTAGTAAAACATTTGGGTAAAAATAGCGATTTTTGAGCCTAAAATTTGGTGTCTAATTTAATATAATCCAAGAATTCTCGTCTAACGGTATTTTCTTTGAATTTTCCACCAAATTCACTTGTAACTGTACTGCTTTCTATATCATTAATTCCTCTAGAATTTACGCATAGATGTTTGGCATCAATTACACATGCAACATCTTCTGTGCCTAATGCTCTTTGTAACTCTTGTACAATTTGCATGGTCATTCGTTCTTGTACCTGCGGGCGTTTGGCATAATGAGTGACAATACGATTCATTTTGGATAAACCGACCACTGTACCACTAGAAATATATGCAATATGAGCGCGGCCTATGATTGGAAGCAGGTGATGTTCGCAGGTCGAGTAGACAGTAATATTCTTCTCTACCAGCATTTCTCCGTACTTATAAGGGTTCTTGAATACAGAGGCTTTGGGTTTGTTGTCAGGATTGAGACCTGCAAAAATTTCATTGACAAACATTTTTGCAACACGTTTCGGAGTGCCTTGTAGACTGTCGTCTGTAAGGTCGAGTCCCAAGGTTTCCATAATATGCTGTACATTCTTCTGTATGAGAGCGATTTTTTCTTCATCACTTTTGTCAAAAGCATCTGCTCTCATGGGGTTTGTGGCGCTAGTTCCAATGTGGTTGTCGCCAAGAGCGTCAACGGCTTTTTCTGTCTTCATGAACACTAATTAATTACGAAGTGCAAAGATACGATTTTTTCTAATTTGGGAGTGTGATCTTGCCAAGACAAAGTTTTGGTCGATCAAATGTATTCGAGTGTATTGTTGATAATACATTTATTGATAGATATTGATGTTTTCTGGAATTGCTGATAAGGTTCTTTATAGGTTTAGACTTAAAGTAGCGGTGATGCTATTGTTTCTAGAATTTATTTGTGTGGTGTTTGTGAAACCACTGTTTGGGTAGAATTCTTGATTACGATTTTGTTCGCTGCGATCATATGCAAGATCAACTTTGATTTTTCCAAAATTGTATCCAAGGCCGATTGCATATCCCCTGGTGCTGCCTGTATAAGGATTTCTTGTGGTGGTTTTGTATGGGCTTTCTTCATATCTAAAGCCAGCTCTATAGCTCCAGTTTTCTTGGCGATATTCACCACCAACACGGAATGCAGATGTGGCTTTGAATGTTTCTTTTATAGCGATGTTGAGATCGTTAAAACCGCTCCCGAACTCATCACTATATCTTGTGTTACTGTAGTCTTTGTAGCTGTAGTCAAAGCTAATTAATCCTTGTTTGCCGAATAGTATCGCCGCACTGGCAGTTAGTTTTCCTGGGGTGCGAAGTTGGTAATCTGGGAGAATGGTAACGACATTCGGATTAGCGTTAAGTCTTAATGTGTTATTTGACGATCGAGAGATAACATCTTGATTTATTTCTGTAGGAATTTCATTAATGTCATCCGTATCTAGGATATTGGTCAAGCGTTGTGAAATTTCTTCTGTTATGGTGTTCCAAGTTGGAGATTCATAAGAAAGCCCCGCGCGAAACTGATCTGTAACTTTGGCAATAACACCGAGATTAAGGGAGAATCCAGAGCTGATAGAAGTAAGGTTATTGCGAAAGATAACCTCGTCAATAGGGCTGTCTGGATCGTTGTCTAGTTCCGAAAACTCTGTGATTTTTGTACTTGTAGCGCTATGAGAATTTAGATTCAGACCAAAATAGTAATTCTCTGCAACTTGCAGTCCTAGGTTAGCAGTGAATTTGCCAGCAAACCCTGAGCTTGTGTATGTGTATTGTTGATCAAAAGGGGCGTTACCCAATGTTGTTCGGTATTCAGTGTTCTCAGGATCTTCAGAGACAGGAACAATGATGTTTGCTTCTAAGGCTAAAAAAGCCTGTTGCGCTGCAAATCCTAAATTACGATCGTCTCCAATATCTAAATAGGCATCGGTTAGAGATTCGCCAGGACGTCTGAGAAGATTATTCAGGGCAAAGTTTCCTGCATCTGTTAAAAAATAACTATCAACAGAAGTGTTGCTAAGCCCGGATGCAACAAACAAATCTCTAAAATCAGCTGTTTGATTATAGGTGAGAGCCAAAGTTAATTTGTTAATTCCAGAATCAGAAGCGTTATTCGCGAAGACAAATACGGCTCCTAGTTGATTAAAATTAAGGTTTGTTTCTTGCGATAAAAGGGTGTTTCTAAAATAAGACACGTCGTTAGTGCGGGTGTTGCCTGATAAGGTTACGGACCCAAAAGAATTCTTGAACACCGCAGATCCTGCTGGGTTTTCTGATAGGGCAGTGAGATCACCTCCTAGTGCCCCGAAGGCACCGCTCAAAGAGCGATAACGGGCGGTTCCTAGTGTTTCTTGTTGTGAGTATTGTAGTGTTTCTCCAATATTTTGTGCCTGACAAAGAGCTGCAAAAAACACTCCCACAATCAGTAGTAGATTCTCTTTTTTCATATGCTGTTTTTTTTGCTATTTTTTTTCGAAAACAAATAATTATCTACGTCTAGAGCTGCTAGAGCTTCTGCTCGATGATCTAGAAGAGCTGCTTCTGCTTCCTCCAGAATATGATCTTGAATTACTTCCAGATGAGTACGATCTATTACTGCTGCTTGAGCTTCTAGTACTGCCAGATGAATAAGATCTAGATGGGCTGCTTGAGCGTCTTGTGGTTGTGCTACTAGAGCTTTGTGAGGTTGTCGGGCGATTGCTGGTGGTGTTAGCGCTACTCCGCGATCGAGAACCCGAAGAATACGCACGATTGTTTTGAGGTGCAGGTACACGGCTTCTGCTATATGAATTAGTATTGCTACTGCTTCTGGCAGCACGTTGTTGTTGGCTATAGGAAGACCTACCTCTTGATGCAGAAGCTGCAGTTGTAGATCTACGTCCTAATGAGGAACGTCCTTGTACATTGTATGAAGAACGTCCTCTGTCGTAGGTTCTTCTGTTTCTAGAGCGATAGTAGTACGGTCTTTGGTAGTAATTATATGCGTAAGGGTTTCCGTAATAGAATGATCTATAAGGAGCGTAATAGAATCCACCTCCGTAAAACCCATTCCATCCCCAATTATTATAGCCCCAGTTGTTGTAGCCCCAGCCTTGGTTCCATCCCCAATTGTTCCAGCCGTTACCCCAGCCAAATCTATTGTATCCCCAATTGTTGAATCCATACCCCCAACCGGCATTCCAGCCAGTGTTATAGACATTAATTACAGCTCGGTCGTTGTATGAGCTACCCCAAGAGCCATTTTGATTTGCTGTGTATCCTATTTCGGTTGGTGCTATATATTCGTCGCTATAACCATCACTAGAGTAGTTTTCTATATCTGTAAAGATGGCACCTTCTGTAGGGATGCTGTCATATTGTTGTGCTTTGTTGGCAAAATATTCTTTGTAGGGATTTGGTGCTACAGGTTCTTGTTGCTGTCGCTGTTGCGGTGCTGTGATTGGCTTGGATGCTACCGGTCTGGAGCTACTGTCGTAGATGCCATCATCGTCATAAGATACGTGTTCAAAAGAGCCACATGAAGTTAACGTAATAGCTAATGTCACTGTGAGTAGAACACTTAATTTTTGTCGAAGGTTACTATTACTTTTCATATAACGGCATTTTTATTGTTGAACTATACAAATTTAGTTAGTTTTGCGCTAACATTTGTTTATTTAACACAGTCACAATAGTTGTGCCAAATACTATATATGGGGAAGAATTTAACCAAAAGAAGCGAGGATTATTCAAAATGGTATAATGAATTGGTTGTCAAGGCCGATCTAGCAGAGAATTCGGCTGTTAGAGGTTGTATGGTTATCAAGCCCTACGGTTATGCTATTTGGGAAAAAATGCAAGCTGAATTAGATAAGAAGTTTAAAGAAACGGGACATCAGAACGCCTATTTTCCGCTTTTTGTGCCAAAAAGTTTGTTTGAAGCTGAAGAGAAAAATGCAGAAGGATTTGCAAAAGAATGTGCTGTTGTTACACATTACAGACTCAAGACAGATCCAGATGATACTACAAAATTAATCGTAGATCCAGAAGCGAAATTAGAAGAAGAGCTAATTGTACGTCCTACATCAGAGGCTATTATATGGAATACTTATAGAGGTTGGATTCAATCCTATCGCGATTTGCCAATACTTATTAATCAATGGGCTAATGTCGTACGATGGGAGATGCGCACTCGATTGTTTTTACGTACAGCCGAATTTTTGTGGCAAGAAGGGCATACCGCACACGAAACAAGGACAGAGGCAGAGGCAGAAACAATGCAGATGAACAACGTTTATGCGGATTTTGTAGAGAACTTCATGGCAATTCCTGTGATCAAAGGGCGTAAAACCGAAAGCGAACGTTTTGCTGGAGCAGTTGATACGTATTGTATAGAGGCATTAATGCAAGATGGAAAAGCATTGCAAGCTGGTACTTCTCATTTTTTGGGGCAGAATTTTGCCAAAGCTTTTGAAGTCAAGTTTACCTCAAAAGAAGGAAAACAAGATTATGTGTGGGCAACTTCATGGGGAGTGTCTACTCGATTAATGGGAGCTTTGATTATGACGCATAGTGATGACAATGGCTTGGTATTGCCGCCAAATTTGGCTCCGATACAGGTAGTTATTGTCCCTATTTATAAAGGACAGGAACAACTAGATGCTATTTCGACCGTAGCTAATAAAATAGCAGATGATTTGAGGGCAAAGGGAATCACGGTTAAATATGATAACAGAGATACACATAAACCGGGATGGAAGTTTGCTCAGTATGAATTGCAGGGGGTACCATTGCGTATTGGGATCGGTCCCAAAGATTTGGAGAAAGGAACTGTTGAATTAGCTAGACGTGATACTTTGACTAAGGAGTTTGTGGCAAAGGATGAGGTTGTAGACAAGGTTTATGATCTATTGGCAGAAATACAAGAAAGTCTACATCAAAGAGCTACTCAATATCGTGATGAGCATATTACCGAGGTGGATTCTTACGAGGAATTCAAGTCGGTGTTAGAGCGTAAAGGAGGCTTTATTTCTGCGCATTGGGATGGTACATCAGAGACAGAGGATAGAATTAAAAAAGAGACTAAAGCTACCATACGTTGTATTCCTTTTGATCGTAAAGAAGAACAAGGTACTTGTATATTGACAGGCAAACCCTCTGAGGGGCGTGTGTTATTTGCAAAAGCATATTAAAAAATTAAACCGTAGCCACGGCTATACGTAAATTTTATAGGTCAAATTATTTTGACTGATATAGCGTATTGTTTGAAGTTACTGGAGAAATGATATATTGATGCTTTTTTTCTTTATAGTATAGATAAGAGAAACCATAACAGTCGTTATGGTTTCTTTTTTTTACTCAAATAAAAAGAGAAGAATTCATCTGGACTTTTTCTTTTTCCTAAAAATGAATCAAATTCACCGATATTTTGTTATTTTTCATCTGTAGTACTATCATGATATCATTTAGAAATAATTACAGGCTAATAATTTGGTTCTTTTTCTACTATTTTTTTGCTGAAAAATTAAATCGTAGCTAAGGCTATGCTTGAATTTTATAGCTCAAACTAGCGAAAAATAGTTCTAATTATTTTAGCCTACAATTATATTTTAACTGGTGTGAGTTTGAAAAAAGATAAGATGCGTTAAGATTAGATAATGAGTTATGACTGTGATTTCAAATACAAAATGATCTAAATTTTCAAGATTAGGGAAAAAATGAAATTAGCGATTTTTTAGGGTATCTGTTCTAAATAAGGCAATTGTAGTGTCTAGGGTAAGGTGTTTTATCGCCGTGATTTTATTTTTTTTTATGTTCATTTAAATTTTTAGTCAAAAATAGTTGTACGATTGATAAAAAATTGTATTTTTGCACCCGCAAATTAGTCTATACTTTAGTTGTGGATTAATTATGGCCCGTTCGTCTATCGGCTAGGACGCCAGGTTTTCATCCTGGTAAGAGGGGTTCGATTCCCCTACGGGCTACAAATAAGTAAAAAAGATTGTATATTTGTAGGTAATGTTTTAAATTTGCAATCTCAAAACAAAATGGCCCGTTCGTCTATCGGCTAGGACGCCAGGTTTTCATCCTGGTAAGAGGGGTTCGATTCCCCTACGGGCTACAATTTTTAGAAAAAAACAAAAGAAAAAAATAATGGCAAATCATAAGTCAGCATTAAAGAGAATTAGAAACAGCGAAACTAAACGTCTTAGAAATAAATATCAGCACAAAACAACACGTAATGCAATCAAGAAATTGCGTGAGGCTGATAAGCAAGAGGCTGAAACATTGTTTCCTTCTGTAGTATCCATGATTGATAAACTAGCAAAAAAGAATATCATTCATAATAATAAAGCTGCAAACCTTAAAGGTAAACTTGCGAAGCACGTTGCTGCACTCTAAATAGCATTTTTTTTCTACAAAATACAAAAGAGCTTCTCAATAGAGAGGCTCTTTTTGTTGGTTATATTAATTGTTATTTGTGAAATGGTGGAGGATTAATACCATTTGTTGTGTTTATGCAAATATTCTGGTCAATCTAAACAGGAAGAATTCTACATTTTTGACTCCTCTAGACTGTGCTCTAAAAACTTTTGTTTTTGCATGAAAGATTCAGCTGATGCATGGGGGGATTTATATAGTAATTTTTGCTAACGCTGTAGATAGAAATACCCTACAGTAGATTTTTTTCCATGAACTTGTAAGACGTAATAATAGGTGCCTACAGGGAGTTCTTTAGTACTTTTTGGGGTGACTCTTCCTTCAGAATTTCCACTCCAACTATTGTCATACCCTTTTTTTCGATACACCTCTTGACCCCATCGGTTAAAAATGACTAATTCATTGTCCGGGATAGCTTCTATTCCTCTAATAATTAATGTGTCGTTGAGTCCATCATTGTTGGGAGAGATGGCGTTATATACCGTTACAGTCTCATTGGTGCCGAGTATGGAGCCTATAGTGAGTACCGAGTAATCGTTTGGTAAAATTAAGTTTGATGTAATTTCACCAGATAATTGATTGCCTTTTATTCCTGTATTACCAAGGTTGATCCATTTTTGTTCGGTACTACTCCAGCCTACAACGCGCAGGTAAGATAGTTTGTCGGCGATGTTTGCAATGCGACTTTGGGGGTCCCATGTTAATGTTACCTGAGTTGGAATTGCTCCATTGAGATCCCAGAATTCAAGAGGGTTGATTACTGCTAGTGTTGATTGGAATTTGTTGGTGTCAAAGGATTCCTGAAATGTCGTTGGGGTATTTGGGTCTTCAAAAAAATAGGCTCCGCTACTTGTCATAGCAGAGGCTCCAACACTCGTTCGCATCGGACGAAGACGAAAATCATCACCGATAGGAAATGTAAAAGAAAGATTCCCTGTATAAGTGACATAACCATCTGTATGAGACCCATCGGTAATACCATTATAAGGAGCGTCATTTTGTAAGTCTAGTGTGATGGTTGAATCAGTTCTGGGCGTAATAATTCTGCCAAAAAGAAATTCCTTAAAATTGATCACACCAACATTCACTTTTAGGATTAAATCATTTGTTACTGCTGTCAGTATATCATAGAATACAGGTTTGTTGTTTCCAGAAATCGTTAGGCTCCTATCGGTATTATAAAAGCCTACAGAGCCAAGGTTTTGATCAAAAATGCCATTGTTGATCAAGTCGGTATGAAAGCCAAGACTGCCCTGATCATGAATTTGCAAATTCCCCATAATATGAAAGGGCTGTTGCGAAAAACTTTTCATCACAATGAATAGGAGTATGGCTAATACGAGTCGTTTGTTCATGAGAATACGTTTAATTTTGAATTATCTATGAGCCTCATAAATGACGAGAAGGCCATCAGAAAATGCGTCTGTGTTTATAGTGAATCCATCTGCATTAAAGCTCGTTAATGTAGCAGTAGTTAAACCTAACTGATCTCCATTTTGATTCCCGTATCGAATGCCGATACAATGAGAATCGGAGGCGTATCTAGAAATATCATTAATTGAAGTACCATTACCTCCATTGTAAATTATTTGTTGAGCTATGGCAGCGCCGTTTTGCCGAGCATAACCTTTCATACCACCGAAAGAATTGGGGATATCATTTACATTATTTGCATCTGGGATGGCATCATTGTCGTCATTGATGTTTGCTGATTCTATATTGGCGTAGGCGACAAATGTAATCGAAGAAGGTTGAAAAGGGGTAACAAAGCTAATGTCCTGTGAGCCAGTTCCGGTAATCTCAAACGAACCTACATAATATCGGGGACCGATAGGTATCTGCTGAAAGGCAGTACCCGTGTGTATGAATACTTTATTCTCGTCTGAGCTGTATACCATATTGCCAGGCGCTTCGGAAGTACTAAGTGTTATATCCGCAGTAGTAGCTTCTGGGAGTTTTAGTAAGGTATTGGGGGCTACTTGGGAAAATATGCTATGAGTTGTTAGCAGGAGAAGTGTAAGTACGAGAAATGATTGTTTCATTTTTTTTGTTTTTAGCCCTGATCGCAGTGACATCCTCCAAAAGGCTTTTTTGCCGAATTGGAGATATAGCGTAGAGCAGGTTTGAGCTACTGATTATTTTGATACGATAAATTGCATAATAGGGTTTGAGCTTGTTTTGTGTATTCTGTAAAAGGTATTTTTATTGTTATATATAGCTCTGATTATTTTTGTACATCAGAGCTATGGGGTTACTTATTTTTGTGTTTCATGATTCGAGAGTTCAATTGATGTGGGCGGAGTATAGAAATCCTGTTAACAAATTATTTTCTTATTAAAAAGAGTAGCGTTTCTAAGTATAAATAATATCATGGATTATGTTTTTTTGTGTTTTTTACATTTTTTTGGGTTAAAAACCAATTCCCGGTAATCGAATTACGGTAAACATAAACTCTTGGTCAATATCTATTCTGGGGTTTCCTCCATTGTCATTATCACCAATATTTACATTAAAGCCATTGGCATCTTGTCCAAAATAAGTGATGCCAGGATCATCATAATTCGTGCCTCCAGCTGGTGGGCAGTTGCCTCCGCAATCCAACATCGTCAATTGGATGATATAATTTGCATTTGGGAGTGCAGTAGAAAAATTGATTCGGTAATTTCCGGTAGTTCCTTTGACAACTTCTGAGTTGTAGAGGGTGTTAGAGTTACCATTACCAGCTACTTTTCCAGTTGCATAAATTACGGGAACCAAAATAACATCTCCGTTGGTTTCTACGGCTAACCCTGCTTGTGGATCTTTATTATCTATGAAGTTGGTGTTTTCATTTTGATAGGGTTTCATTTGCAGTTGTCCACTTTGAGTAGTAGGAGCTCCTTTGATTACATAATCACCGCCATCTGTTGTTATAGTAGTATTACCTGTACCTGCTGCTGAGGTCGCTTCTATAGAAGTGTTATTGCCTGTTGTGATGAGATCAATCTTAGTCCCTGAAGTTTCTCCAACTCTGACTAAAGCTCCGGTGCCAATTACATGTAAGTCGGCATCAATGGTATTTCCAGAAAAATCACCGATACCCACGGTGCCATTTTTGTAGATAGAGGAGTCATCGGGATCTGCAGACTCGGTTGTACCTTGTCGTTTCCAAGTATCTCCTAAGTGCTCTAGACTTAATTCGGTATTGACAACTCCTTCGGTGAGGGTTAGTACATCTGTAGTTTCATTAAAGCTTTGTCCTGTAATGGAAGTGGTGTATTCTTCTTTATTACCGTTTTCATCTTCATATTCCAAAATTCTTTTGGCAGTGCTTGTAGTAGCATTGTTGGTCCCGGCAACATTCAAATCTTCATTGAGATCCGATACTGTTTCGTATATAGAAGTAGGAGTACCTCCATCTTCATCAAGATAAGTGGCAATTTCTTTTTTGGTTGTAGCGGCATTTGTGTCTGTAATAACGGTAATTGTTTCTTGTATTACAAAAGGGTTATTAGCCTCGTTAGTGTATGTTCCAATAGTATTTCCGGTAGTAATTAGTCCTGCGATTGTTGTGATTTCATTCGCTGCCTTATCTGACCATGTAACGACTCCTGTTGCATCCGTTGTAAGAATTTTGTCTGTACCACCGCTAGCAATATCTTCGGTAAGAATTGTTGCATTTAGAATTTCATCTGTTGTTACAGCATCATCTTTAAGTTCTGATGTACCAACAGAATCGGAAGTAATTTCTGAAGAGTCTACCGAATTTGGAGCAAGATCAGATGCGGTAATTGAATTATCCCGAATAACTCCTCCTGGTCCTCCAATTATAGCATCATCTGCTATTTTGGTATTATCAATGGCATCTGCAGCTATTTTTGCTGTTGTTACTCCAAGATCTTTTATTTGAACTCCGTTTGTTGGATCTACCTCTAGGGTAGTGTCATCTACATTGACATCAAAACCTACATTTTCTAGGATAGCATTAGTAGGTGTTCCTGTTAGTATAACCGAACTGTTGGGAGATGATATAGTTCCATCTCCTGCGATTGCTGTAACGTCTACTTCTAGTGATCCATCTGTTGCCTGTGTTAATCCTGTTCCTGCAACATCTGGATTTATTTTGTCTTTGTCAATAGCATCATCTGAGATATCCGCCGTTAGAATAGTTCCATCTAGAATGTTCTCTGTCTGTACGGCATTATCTGCTACTTTGGTGTTGTCGATGGCATCATTTGCAATATCTGCTGTTACAATAGTTCCATCAAGAATGTTCTCTGTCTGTACAGCATCATCTGCTACTTTGGTGTTGTCGATGGCATCTGTGGCTATTTTTGCTGTTGTTACTCCAAGATCTTTTATTTGTACCCCGTTTGTTGGATCTACCTCTAGGGTAGCATCATCCACATTGACATCAAAACCTACATTTTCTAGGGTAGCATTAGCAGGTGTTCCTGTTAGTATAACCGAACTGTTGGGAGATGATATAGTTCCATCTCCTGCGATTGCTGTAACATCTACTTCTAGTGATCCATCTGTTGCTTGTGTTAATCCAGTTCCTGCGACATCAGGATTTATTTTGTCTTTGTCAATGGCATCATTTGCAATATCTGCTGTTGCAATAGTTCCATCAAGAATGTTTTCCGTCTGTACGGCATTATCTGCTACTTTGGTGTTGTCAATAGCATCACTCGCAATATCTACTGTTACAATAGTTCCATCAAGAATGTTCTCTGTCTGTACAGCATCATCTGCTATTTTGGTATTATCAATGGCATCTGCAGCTATTTTTGCTGTTGTTACTCCAAGATCTTTTATTTGTACCCCGTTTGTTGGATCTACCTCTAGGGT
>CANLMN010000018.1 GCA_947492105.1 uncultured Aquimarina sp.
CGATTCGAATCTATGGAATCACTTAAAGAATGGCTAAGTAATATGGTAAATCAAATGGATAAACAAACAATAAAATCAATCACAGGAAATTATCATTATATTGAAGCATTTTATGCGGCATTTAATACATAAATTGGTGTTAGTTAATACTTCTTCTTGTTTAATTTCAGTCATTCCAGCATATGGGCTTACGAAAAATGAATACTATAGGGATGAGACAGGCCAATAAAGTCATGTTGCTCTCTGCTATAGCTTATAACCTTAAAAAATACCTGAAGTTCACTCAAAATAGAGTAAAAGATGATGCAGGACAATTGTTTTTGTATGTGTTCTACAAAAGGAGAATTTTAAGTCTCTAATATCAAATTTAAGCCTTCTAAAATATATATTTTAGATAAGGAAATAAAGCTAGAAATGCGCTTAGAGTGCCTTATTTAAACCATTTTTTAGGAAATTATGGCGTTGTGCAACGGTTACCATTGTTGTGCGTAGTACTTTATTTCTTTTTGTTTATTATTTCTTCGTAGGTTGCTTTTTTGACATCGTGAAATTTATTCCAAACTTTTCTGTATTGTTTAATGATTGTGTCGTCCTTATTTATTTCTTTCATAACGTGATTTGCTTTATTTAGATAACTGATAAAGTTTCCCCAATCGAATTGTTTAGAAGGACTATATCCTGTTGGACTATTTTCATCTGGTAACCACTTCATACGTCTTTGAGAACCTAAATGCGTAAATCTTTTATATAATCGTGTTTCAAAAAGTGAGTCAGATGGAATATGTGCTTTTTTTGCAAAATGTGCTCCACGTCTAAATGACCTTTTTAATGTTCTATAAAATTTTGAAAAACCTGCTGTTTTTACTCTGATTTTTGAACCATCATACATAAACCCTAAATATTCTAATTGTTTATTTGGGTTTAAAATTCCATCTTTAATTAAGCCTCCGTAAAATTCAGAGTTTTGGTTTAGTTCATATTTGTAAGTATTTGTCTTTTTGGGTTGAATTTCAAGATTTGCTTCGACCTCAATTTCTTTGCGTATTAGGTTATAAAAATGTTTTTCATCTTCTTGGTCGCAAATAATTATTAAATCGTCACTATATCTTTGGTAATATGCATTTCTTGATGTAGTCTCTGAATAAACCCTTTCATCAAAATCTAACATATAAATATTTGCGAGTGTTGCACTAATGGGTGTTCCTTGTGGAATTCCTTTCTTTTCTTTTTTATTCAGTTTTTGTCGAATATCCTTTTTATATGGCTTATCAGTTTTAATTAAGTCAGTTGCTTCTTCAAAAAACTCATCTTTTTCACAAAAAGCGACTACATTTTCGTGTCGCATATTGTAAATTTTACTAACATTTTTACGTTTAAGAACTTTCTGTGAAGTGTCATTCGGTAAGAACCTTTCAATTATGAGTTTATGTTGAAACTTTTTAAACAACTCGTTCTCATTTACATATTTATTATCTACTAAATTTTTGAATATTGTATAATGGTCATTAGGTAGATTGTTGGTGTTCAAGACTCGTTTCCATTGACTATGCAAAATCCGATGGTCTAAATTGTCAAAAAATGAAGTTACATCAGCTACAATTATAGATAGCTTTCTATGTTTGTTATTTTCTATAAATTCAAATGCTTCAAACGCAAATTCGATATTGGATTTATTCCCGCTTTTTCCATTTCCGATGGGTATTTTTCTGTAAGCAACAGCGACTGATCCGTAAGGCTTTTCTTTTAAATAATCTTCGTAAACTTTTGTAAGAAGATGGCTGTAATAGCTATAAATAATTGAATCTAAATGTGATGGAAAGTATATATGACGTTCTTTTTTATCACTTACTGTTCTTTGCCTTTTACCGCTAATGTTTTTTGGTGCATTTTCAAGTGGTCTGAATTTTCTCTGGCTTAAAGTTCTATGTAAAAGAGGCACGAACTTATGATTGGCTATATTTTCAGGATTTTTAATGTAACTTTTTAACCACTTTTTATCTTTCTTACTTGTTAGTGGTTTTCCAATGTGTGGATACTTTTTAAATTTTAGCCATTCATCATTCATATTCAATCGTTAGTTATAAAAAAAAGGATTGAGGTTGGTCGTGGCTTACTTATCGGTAGATACAATCCTGAAGTTGCTTTTCACTTTCGCTATAGGCAACGCCACTCATTGATAGAATAAAGTTCGTATCTTTACAAACACCACCATTTATGATAGCATCGGCAGAAATAGAAACTAAGACAGTTCAACTCACAGTCCTCTCAATGCAACTTCTAATAACATTGATGAAGATTTGCGAGATTGGAATCTCTCTTCACACGTCAGCCGAAGTCTGCGTGTGGAACACTAATGTGTACTTTGCATAAAACGTACCTACCAGTCTTGACCCAACACTCAATCCTTGGGAAATCATATCTCACAAATCATTCCATTGCATTATTTATGACAAAATCTATTGAATTCCAATAGGTTTATGACATATTGGCATTTTTATTGTCAGTTCGATAAGATTTTTAATGAAACGCAGATTTTTTTCGGCATTACGCACAACATAGATATATGTGCAATTGCACATATATCTCATGTATGTGTTTCACAAATCTAAAGGATTTTTTACAGATTCAAAACTACTAATAGCTACATTTGTGTGTGTATTTCTGTAGTTTTCGAGCTATTATGTCCTAATAGAAGTTGTATCTGCCTCAAATTGGTGCCATTTTCCTGTAAAATACTAAGAGGTGGCTAAAACAGTTCAAACCACTACCTCACTCACAACATGTCCATACACAAAAACTACAAATCAAGGTAAAACAAAAATAAAGCTATGAGAGACTATTAATCACGAATAGGATTCGCTTCGCGCATCCTTCAAAGCTCCGCTTTGAACAAACAAAACGTCCAAAAGACATTTTGAGTAAACTCAATGCTTTTGGACGTTTATTTGTATTCGTGACCTCGACAGGATTCAAACCTGTAACCTCTTGAGCCGTAATCAAGTGCGCTATTCAGTTGCGCCACGAGGCCTTTTTGAATTGCCTAATCAGGTAATAGAAATCCCTGTAGGCGGGTGCAAATATAGGATATTTTTACTTCCACACAAAAAAAAATGGAGTTTTTGTTATAAAAATAAAGTATGTGATGTAGTGTAATTATTGTTTGTTGTGTTGTGTGCAGATGATCAATTGCTTAGGTTGGTGTGTTTTGTTTTTTTTGTAAAAACGTTTTTTCAATTAAGGGTTTTTTTTGTTAATAGGAGATTTAGGTACGGAATGAACTCGTACTCGAAGAGCATATGATATGGCTAGGATCCCTAGCTTGCTGAATAGTTTAGTCAAACAAGGGGATGTGAAGAGCTGTTTAATTTTTAATTTATTACATTTTTTTTACTAATTTGCAAAGATGAATTTGAACGACCATATTAGAGATATTCATGATTTTCCTAAACCAGGAATCATTTTTAAAGACATCACTCCATTATTAGCCAACCCAGAAATGTTGAAATATGCAGCTGATAAGCTTTATGAAAAAGTCAAGGAACAGAAAGTTGATAAAGTCATAGGGATAGAAGCTAGGGGTTTTATTTTTGGACCGCTATTGGCAGAACGACTCGATGCTGGATTTGTGCCTGTACGTAAGAAGGGGAAGCTGCCTTCGGAAACGGTAAGTGTTTCTTATGATTTAGAATATGGAACAGATAGTTTAGAAATTCATGTAGATGCGATCCAAAAAGGAGATCGAATTTTGATACATGATGATGTGTTAGCTACTGGAGGCACTGCGAGTGCTGTAGAAAAACTGGTGCTAGATCTAGGAGGGGTAGTGGTACAATGTAACTTTATAATAGAGCTTTCTTTTCTAGAAGGCAGGCAAAAGTTGAAAACTCCAGTCGCTTCTTTATTAAATTATTAGAAAGAGCTTTTTTGGGGATTACAAAAGGATCTCTCTTGGAGTATTAATATGATACCATTTAAAAAATAGTTACAGGCTAATAATTCGGTTCTTTTTCTACTATTTTTTATTCTTCAAATCGCTATAAGATGTCTTTTTACCCAAAAATAATAACGACCAATAAAATAATCAGTTGTTTAAAAACAAAAGGCACAATTAAAGAACATAAAATAGCTTTTTTATGTTCTTTAATTTTAATGAGGACGTTATTGCTTAATTTTTCACGAACTTAATAGCTCTATTTTTTCCTTTTCTTTTTAACAGAATGATATATGTTTCTGCTGCTAATGAAGTGATGTTTATGCGTCCTTCTTTATTAATTTTTCCAGATCTTATATTTTTTCCTAGTAGATCAAAAATGTCATAAAAAGTATCTTCTTTGGTTATCGCCCCCTTGATCGTAAGTACGGTTTTTACAGGATTTGGAAAAATACGTATGGTATTCAAAGACTTGGTGATAGTGTCGATACTCAAAATCTCTTTTTTTGTCGTAAAAGTTGTGGATTCACCAAACAAACTATTTGTGCCACCACATTGACTACTTACTTGGATGCTATAAGTTGTTTCTGGTTTTAGGCTGTCAAGAGTTAGGTTGTTTGTTGCTACTTCTAGTATAATCCACTCCGTGTCATTTAATTCTTTATATCTCACGGTGTATTTGGAAGAGTCTGGATTTGGGAGCCAGCTTAGGGCAGCAGATGTACTTGTAATATCTGTAGGAGTTGCGGATTGAGGGGTAGTACAGTTGGTGTTGGTTTCTCCATTATAGGATACGGTAAGTTCTTTGGTGTATTCCCAGATACCATTAGTAACTTTTAAGGTTAATGGTATTTGTGAATTTATCGGTGTGGTACTTGCTAATTTGAAAGATATATCACCCGTGTCAGTGCTCAAAAAATCAATATTATCATATACCTTGGCGGCACTTGTGCTCTCTATAAATTGTGATGTTGATGTTAGTGATACGGTCCAAGCAGTCTCTTTGATACTGAAACGCTCAATGTCAAAGGAGACAACACCCTCTAATGATTGGATGGTAATAAGATCTTCTTTTGGGGTTACTCTGGCGTATCTCGCTCCCATTCTCATTATTTTTAGATTAAGAGGAAATGCATTGTTACATAATGAAATAATGTTGCTTGATGCTGGCCAAAAACCATCATTCCGAGAGCCTACTTCTGGAGTAAATGCAAAAATTCTAGGTTTACTATTTTGTTCCCCATACATCCAGTCATCAGAGCTTCCGCTTGCCTGTACATTGAGTGTTTGGCTAGGTGTGCCGGCTACATAACCATTTTCTTGGGTCATATAATCAGACATTTTTACATAGGTGTCGTTTTCTGGGGTAGTAGCATTAGCAGAATGTCCCCAAGGATATATAAGTAAATTGCTAAACGAGTGGTAGTTCAAGGCTGTAATGAATGTGCGTTGATTAATGAAGTTCATTATTGCGGCTGTTTCTGGTTCAGAAAAACTGGCAGTGCCTTGATAGGTTTGGCTATTGGTGTTGTTTGTACCATTTGTCCCCCATAGATATCCATAATTTCTATTAAGATCAACACCAAAAGTACCGTTTTGATTATTCTTTCTGTTTTTTCTCCAAAAACCACCTCCATTAGGATTGGTTCTCTGGTTGTATGTGTAGCCATCAGGGTTAATGATTGGAACGAAATATAGTGCTGTATGATCTACAAGAAGTTTGATTTCTGCATCATTTTCATAGTTTTCTAGTAGATGCCACATATAGAATACCATTTGTGACAACCCTATAGGTTCTCTAGCATGATGAATTGCTGTGAATAACAATTCTTCTTCATCAGCCTCTTCTTGATTGGGGTTGTCACTTATTTTTACCATATTAATAGGACGGCCTTCTATAGAGGTTCCGATGGAGGATTTTATGGTAATTAGCTTTGGGTATTTTTTTTGCATCTGATCCAAGTGCGCCATAGCTTCTTCTAGGGTGAAAAAACCTCCCATGCTCCCAAGTTCAAAATTTTCTGGTGTATTAATATTTTGCCTATAAGTGGATTTTGCTTTTTTTGAGGCTTTTTTTTTCTTCTTATCGATTCTTTTGTTGATTTTGGGTATTCTTTTTGACAAATTTCGAATCTTGATATGAACTTTTATATCATTTTTTCGTAGCAGTTGTAAGTCGGAACATGAAATTTCTGCAGTCATTTCTTCTTTTTCAAAATGAACATGATCGACATCAAGTCCTTTATTCTTCATATCTGCAAATGTCGTCTGATTCATTTTTGCGACGACTCGATAGTATTTTTCTGGTTTTTCTTTTTGTGCGTGTATTATGGATATGCTAAAAAAAAGGAGTGGGATAATTCCTAAAAGCGTTTTAAGAGTAGTTTTTGATACTGAATTGTCCATTTTGATGTTGTGTTATTTAGGATATATCATTTTCAGAAGGCGAAATAGTACTTGCAAAAACGAATAAATATGTATTAATGATATAACCCATATTGTAGAAGAATAGTATGTTAACTCAGGGGATACTTTAATTTTTCATGTACTGGCTTTTCCTTTTTTTTCTTTGCCGAATGTTTAGAGGGTTTTAGAATGTAATTCAAGTATGTTTTTTTTTAACAATTGTTTAGATCTATAAATTGTGATGTAATGCTCCAAAAAGAAGATGTATGACATGATTTCTTATTGATTTGTAAATACAGTAATTTTTATCTGACATTTCTGTTTTTCTGAGAATTTGATAACATACTAATTATGTAAAACTACTGTTTATAAAGGGACAAATCTTGAAATAAAATCTAACTCTTAAAAACTTAAAAAAATGAAGAAAAAATATTTGTTCGCCTTGGTTATGTGTAGTAGTTTGTTTGTTGCTGGAATTCAGGCACAAAAAGCGGTAAGCTCAAAAGAAAAACAGTCCAAAGGTGTATTAATTAAAAATGGAGAGGATGTGCTGATTGAAAATCATGCATATCAAGCCGATCTAGGAGGTTGTGGTGGTACTATTTTGGGGCCTAAATGGATCTTAACCGCAGAGCATTGTGTAGGTAGCAACAGTGAGATCATAGGTAAGGAAATAGGAGTAGGATATACCAAAAGGAGTAATAGACGTACGGGACAAACAAGTATTGTGAAAAGTGTTACTCGTTTCAGTTGCTGGGAATGTGACTTAAGTCTTTTGGAATTAGAGGAACCATTAGATCTGTCTGGAAAATATGCAAAGGCTATTAGATACGCTTCTGCAGATGTTTTTACCCAAGGGTATGTCAATGAAGGTATGGAGTGTTACGCTACAGGTTGGGGACGGTTAGGGCCTAATCTAGGAAGTCCTGATCATCTGCAAGGTGCTTTGCTGAAGTTTGATAAGGTGCAATTATCCGATGATCGTATCCGTGTGAATGAGACCGAAGGTAGGTTAGTTTGTATAGGGGATAGTGGAGGTCCATTGGTGGTTTTTAATAAAGATAAATCAGAAAGAATTGTGGTAGGAGCTGTGAGTGGTGGAGAGGGAACACCATGTACAGATTATGGTTTTTGGGGTAATGTAGCAAATGCTGCAAGTTGGATTGAAGAAGTGACAGGAATCAAACCTTATACCGAAGGTACTGGTTTGGGTATTATTGGGAGAGACAAAAAAGCTAATTTTAATGTTTGGCCTACTCCTGCAAATGATGTGATCCATATAGCATCCAAAAACAAAATTAAAACAATAAAAGTATATGATCTTTCCGGAAAAGAAGTATTACAGTCTAGTGAGATTTCTTCTGTCCCGTTAGGGACATTGTCTTCTGGAACGTATATTATACAAGATGTAGATAGTTTGAGTAGTACTCTTTTTGTTATTAAAAGATAAACAAACGAAGGTGTAGTAGTGTAATCTATTGAAAAAAAAGGGAGGCATCATATGATTGCACTCCCTTTTTTTGTGAATCCTAACGATTTCGATGGGCTAATCTAAAGGATATTATTTTTTTGAGGTAGCGATAATTGCTCCGTCTTTTGCTTTGGTTCCGTAAACACTAATTGCAGTACTAGGTTTTAGGAAATCTACGGCTTCTAACTGATCTGATTGTGCTAATTGATCTAGTGCTTCGAAAGTAGATTCTTCTCCATTGATAATAATGAGTTTATTTATGTCTGGTTTGTCAATGAAGCTATATTTTGGCAAGTTGTTTTTTGGTGTAACAGCCGCGTTTTGATTTTGAAAAAAATCTTCTAAGTGGTCTTCTTCAGAATTGAAGGCCTGCATCATTTGTTCTTGTAATTCTTGTAATTTTTGTAGATCTAATGATTGTCCAGCAAAGGACATGGTAGATGCTAGATCACTAAAATCTAGTTCCATATCAAAACCAAATTGCTGCAAGAGGCTATTTATTGTTGCTTCTTGGTGTTCATCTCTTGATGTGAGTGCGCTACTGGATATTCCGATGTGCGAGTTGTTGTTAGGAGTGTTGATGAATAAATTGCCGTCTATGGATCCTAATTCTAGATTAGGAATGGGATTGTTAGAAAACAAAGAATATTGTCGCTGTTGATGGGTGCGTTGTAGTTTTATGTCAATGCCAATGATTTTATCATTCTTATTGCGATTCTGTTTTTTGATAAGTAGTTCTATTTGGTGTTCTTGTAAGAATTTTTGAAGATCATCTAATTCTTTTTCGGTTGTTGAGGCTGTAATAGTAGCTTTGATCTCGTCTTCGGGAGTAGTTTGTCCAAAAACTTTTGCTGATAGGGTGTTTATGCTCAGAAAAACAATCCCTAGGAGAATGTATTTTTTCATTTCTTTACGTTTTATTGATTCCTGTTATGACTGTGATAACCTATGAGGTTATGCGTTGTTTATTTGGTTTTTTACTCATTTTTAGCATTCCTAACTTGGACAAGAATGAACAGTACACGCTTTTTGTTGCATGATGAGCAATTTCTCGTCTTATATAAAGACAATTTTTATTCAAAAGTGTTGCAAAAAAAAAATGTTTTGCCCTTTGATATACGTTAAAACACGAACTACTTTGGAAAATCAAAAAGCTTTTCAACTTTTACTGTATCTTCGTATCATTAAAAAAAAGATGACTAAATGATCAGTATTTTATATGTTTTAATTGGATTAGTGTTTTTGGTAGTAGGAGGAGAGTTCTTGGTGCGCGCATCAGTAGCACTCTCATTCAAATTGCAATTATCCAAGATGGTTATTGGCCTTACTGTTGTTTCTTTTGCCACATCTGCACCGGAGCTTTTGGTAAGTTTGCAAGCTGCTATGGAAGGTTTTTCTGATATCTCTTTGGGAAATGTCATAGGGTCTAATATTGCAAATATTGGCTTAGTTTTGGGGATTACTGCTTTGATAGGGCCATTGGCAATTGATAAAGATTTTTATAAGTTCAATTGGCCAGTCATGGTTTTGTTATCCATGTTATTGTATGTGTTATTGTCAAATGACTTAGTATTGACGCGATTAGATGGTGCTATTTTGTTAGGAGCGCTAGTAGTGTATTTGTTTTTGTTAATTCGTAGAGCAAGAAAGCAAGCTGCCGCAGAAATAGAAGAAGTGGATGATTCTTTGTCTACAACGACTAATTTCAAAATGATTTTGTGGTTACTTATTGGAGGTGTTGCCTTGTATGGAGGGTCAGAGCTCTTAGTAATGGGAGCTGTAGATATTGCCAAAAGTTTGGGGGTAGGAGAACGAGTTATTGCTGTTACCATGATTGCTATAGGCACTAGTGTTCCGGAGCTAGCAGCCTCAGTTATTGCAGCGCTTAAGCAAGAAAAAGCAATTTCTTTAGGGAATTTGATCGGTTCAAATATTTTTAATATAGCATCGGTACTGGGGATGACAGCATTGGTACAGCCTATCTTAGTCAAAAGTCCAGAAGTATTGACCAACGATATTCTTTGGATGTTAGGTTTTGCTTTAATTTTGTTGCCGTTAGCGTTTCTTCCTAAGAAATTAGAGATAGGACGCAGTAAGGGACTTTTGATTTTTGTAGCTTATTGTTTGTTTATTGCCTTGACATTTGTGGGATAATGTAGTGGTTCATGTGTTGATTGATTGCCAGGAGGTTGCAAAACGCTATTTACAAAATAATTACAGGCTAATAATTCGGTTCTTTTTCTACTATTTCTTCGCTATAAAATTAAATCGTAGCTAAGGCTATGCTTGAATTTTATAGCTCAAACTAGCGAAAAATAGTTCAATTATTTGACCCGCAATTACATTTTAATTGATAGAAATACAAAACTCAAATCTATTTGATGATTGAGTGAGTATAATAATAAAAAAACGCCTACTGAGAACAGTAGGCGTTTTTTATTTAATTTATTAAATAAATTAAATTTTAGCAGATTTCACTGTTTTTACAATTCTTCCTGCAATTTTGTATGGATCTCCGTTAGATGCTGGACGACGATCTTCTAACCATCCTTTCCATCCTTTTTCTACCGTGATGATAGGGATACGGATAGAAGCTCCACGATCAGATACTCCGTAAGAGAAATCGGTAATGGCAGCAGTCTCGTGTAATCCAGTAAGACGTTGGTCGTTGAATTCACCATATACTTCAATGTGCTCAGCAGTCACAGGACGGAATGCTTCACAGATTTTTTCATAAGTTTCTTTAGATCCACAAGTTCTCAAAGTAGTATTAGAGAAGTTTGCGTGCATACCAGATCCATTCCAATCTCCTTTTACAGGTTTTGGGTGGTACTCGATATAGTATCCATACTGCTCGGTCAATCTATCTAGTAAGTATCTTGCAACCCATATTTCATCACCTGCTTGTTTAGCTCCTTTTGCAAAACATTGGAATTCCCATTGTCCAGATGCAACCTCTTGGTTGATCCCTTCAAAATTGATTCCTGCAGCGATACATAGATCAGCATGCTCTTCTACAAAATCTCTTCCATGTGTATTTCTACCTCCAACAGAACAGTAGTACATTCCTTGTGGTCCTGGGTATCCTCCCATAGGGAAACCAAGTGGTAATTGCGTTTCTCTATCCATGATAAAGTATTCTTGTTCGAATCCGAACCAGAAATCATTATCATCATCATCAATAGTAGCTCTTGCATTTGATTCATGCGGCGTTCCATCTGCATTCAACACTTCGGTCATTACCAAGAATCCATTTTTTCTAGCAGGATCAGGAAAGATAGCAACAGGCTTCAATAAACAGTCAGAAGATCCACCTTCTGCTTGTCTTGTAGAACTTCCATCAAAAGACCATACTGGACAATCTTCTAATTTACCACTAAAGTCATTCTCTACTTTAGTTTTACTTCTTAAGTTGGCAGTTGGTTTGTATCCGTCTAGCCAGATATACTCTAATTTTGATTTACTCATAATTCTATTAATGACATTTAAACAAATATTAACGAAGGCAAATATAAGAGTTTAGACAAAGTGCTGAAAATTTTGGGGGGTAAATCTTAAGAAGTTTATAATTTTTTGTACATACCCTAAGGTTTGAGAGGTTAAAATGAAAATTTGTCTATTTTTGTGATATACGTTCCTGTTTAATTAAAGAATTATAAATGGCTTCTTTACGCTTTAGTGCTATTCAAGAAACATTGAACCGTCAGGCAATTTCGGTTGATGATACAATGTTTCGTTCAGAAATATTTGCAAAAAATGTCTTTGATCATAAGACTATGAGGAAGTTATTGACCAAAGACTCTTATGAGAGTATAGCAAATGCAATTCTCAAAGGCACAAAAATTTCTCGTACCATTGCTGATCAAATAGCAGCATCGATGAGAGATTGGGCAATAAAACAAGGAGCTACACATTATACGCATTGGTTTCAGCCACTTACAGGGGCTACAGCCGAAAAGCATGATGCTTTTTTTGATATAACCAAGGATGGCGTAGTTGTAGAGAAATTTGGTGGAGATCAACTGGTTCAGCAAGAACCGGATGCTTCTAGTTTTCCGCATGGTGGAATTCGAAATACATTTGAGGCTCGGGGATATACCGCTTGGGATCCTTCCTCTCCTGCTTTTATTTATGGTACTACCTTGTGTATCCCTACAGTATTTGTGAGTTATACTGGAGAGGCTCTGGACTATAAGACCCCGCTTCTGCGAGCATTAAATGTGGTGGATCATGCAGCTACAGAAGTGGCACGCTATTTTGATAAGAATGTAAAACATGTCAATGCAACACTGGGTTGGGAACAGGAGTTTTTTTTGATCGATAGTGCCTTAGCAGAATCGCGACCAGATATTGTACTTGCAGGGCGTACCTTACTTGGACATGCTTCTGCAAAAGGGCAGCAATTGGGGGATCATTATTTTGGAACTATTCCTTCTAGAGTTTTAGGATTCATGCGAGATTTGGAACAGGAATGTCTGTTATTAGGGATTCCTATTAAGACACGTCATAACGAAGTGGCACCAAATCAGTTTGAAATTGCGCCAATTTACGAAGAAGCAAACTTGGCAGTGGATCACAATTCGTTGGTAATGGATATTATGGAAAAAGTGAGTCATCGTCACTTTTTTAAAGTATTATTTCATGAAAAACCATTTGAAGATGTCAACGGTAGCGGAAAACATAATAATTGGTCATTACTCACTAACAAAGGTGTCAATCTGCTAAGTCCCGGAAAAACTCCCATGAGCAATTTGCAGTTTCTGACCTTTTTTGTTAATACGATCAAGGCGGTTTGTGAGTATGAGGAGTTAGTAAGAGCTTCTTTTGCAAGTGCATCAAACGACCATCGTCTAGGAGCTAATGAAGCACCTCCTACCATTATATCGGTGTTTATAGGGTCACAACTCACAGCAGTTTTGGATGAGTTAGAAAAAGTGACGGACGGTAAGCTTTCGCCCAAAGAAAAAACAGATCTCAAACTTAATGTCGTAGGCAAAATTCCAGAAATCCTGTTAGATAATACCGATCAGAATCGAACATCACCATTTGCATTTACGGGTAATAAGTTTGAATTACGTGGGGTAGGAGCATCTGCGAATTGTGCAAGCCCAATGACGGTACTCAATACGATAGTAGCAAAACAGCTCCGAGATTTCAAAAAAGGAGTGGATGTTCTGATTGACAAAGAAGGAATGAAAAAAGATGATGCCATCTTTAATATTCTAAGGGAATATATCAAAGAATCCAAAAAGATTCGATTCGAAGGGGATGGCTATGGTACCGAATGGGAAAAGGAAGCCAAAAAACGCAAACTAAGTAATCACAAAACAACCCCAGAAGCTTTGGCAATCAATATAAACCAAAGTACAGTAAAACTCTTGGAAGAAATGGGGGTAATGAATGCTACAGAAATCAAAGCTCGTTATGAGATTGAATTGGGAGCTTATAGCAAAAGAATACAAATAGAAGGGCGTGTTCTTGGAGATATCGCCCGGAATCATGTGATCCCAACGGCTATTCGCTATCAAAATATTCTTATCGAAAATGTCCAAGGACTCAAAGATATTTATGAAGAAGAATATCGAAAACCAGCAAGAGAACAGCTAAAGCTAATAGAGCAAATAGCAACGCATATCGAGAAAATAAATGAGAATATTGATGTGATGATCGAATCTCGAAAATTTGCGAATAAAGTGAGCGATGCCGCCAAAAAAGCAACAATGTATTGTGATGAAGTACAACCATATTTTGAAGTGATACGTTACCACTGTGATAAGTTAGAGATGTTGGTTGATAATGAATTATGGCCGCTATCTAAGTATAGAGAACTGCTGTTTATTCGATAAATAGTATGCTATTTTTTAATCAGAAAAACCTGGGAAGGCTAAAGAAAATATCGTTTGCCGATGGGGTATAGATTTTACCGTAATATGCCCTTGATGTTGTTGCATTATGTGTTTTGAAAGACTAAGACCAATTCCTGTTCCTTTTTCTTTTGTCGTAAAGAAAGGGATAAAAATTTGATCAATCAATGCTTCTGGAATTCCTGCTCCATTATCTATAACACTTATAATAATACGATTTGATACAGTTTTGAGGGCTTCTAATTGAAGGATACCGTTTGGATGAGGTTGCAACGATTGTATGGCGTTTTTGACCAGATTGAGTATCATTTGTGTCAGTTGAGGCTCATCAGCAAAAACTTCAAGATGGTTTGGGGTTAAATTGATTTCCACTTTTATCGCAGCGAGCGTTAGGTCTTCGCGTACCAATAAAACGATTTTGTCAAATAATGAGGCAATAGGAATAAGTTCTTTGTCTGGTTTTGGTATTTTGGTAAATGCTCTATATGCCGATACAAATTCGGTTAATCCCAAGCTTTGTTCTTGTATAACGGACAATCCCTTTGCTAATTTGGCTCCATCACTTGAGGTAATTTTTGCTCCCGTATCTAATACCTTGGATAAGCTTTGGGAAATAGATGTTATAGGAGCCAAGGAATTCATGATTTCATGACTTAATACCTTGATGAGCCCCATCCAAGAATCTACCTGTTGCGTATCTAGTTCATTATAGATGTTTTGAATACTTACTACAAGGACAACAGATTCTTGTATTTTTATAGACTTGGCAGCTATACTGAGCGTTATCGTTTCGCGTTCGTTATGCAAAGAAATTAGTCGTTGGTCAAAAGGGGTAAAATGAGCTATGAGAGTATGCAAATCACTAGCTACTTTAGATAATTGTTGTATATGCGTGAGCACCTCACAACCCAAAATAGCCTTGACAGTTTGATTAGCAAATAAGACATGTCCTTTTTTATTGACGGTCATAATACCAACATTTGTATACTCTAGAATGGTTTGGTAGTACTGTTCTTGGGTCTGGGTTTTGATTTTTTCATTCTGTATGATATGATTGACCTGATTCATACGCTTATTCAGTTCTGAGGTCACAGAGGAACCTTCAGTTTCTGTAAAATGAATGGTAGAATCTGAGTTTTCTATAGCATCAAAGAAAAAAATCATTTTTCTATTTGTGCGATTCAAAAAATGAATAAAAGATGCAACCTGAAAAGCTATTATAATTGCAAGTATAGCATATACTAATATTTGACCTTTTAGCATAAAAAATACGAAACCCAAACATGTTAATAGCAAGAGCATCACGCGTACTATTATTTGTAGATGGAGTTTTTTGGATAGCATATAGTGGTATAACCTGAAAAAAAAATGAATACTTATAAATTATAGCGTTTTGTTTTATTGTAAAGGGTTTGGCGTGTGATACCTAGTTGCTCAGCTGCTGCACTATAATTCCCCTCATGCTTTTTTAGGGCATTTGTAATCATGTGTTTTTCCATTTCGTCTATAGTGATATCGGTTAACTGGAGTGATTTTGATGTATGCTTATTCAGTACAAAATCTCCTAGATCCAAGGTGTTGTTTTCGCTAAGAATAACACAGCGTTCCATCGTGTGTTGTAATTCCCTAATATTTCCGGGCCAACGATAGTTCAATAACTTTTTTTTGATGGCCTCATTGAGTTTTATCCCCTTTTTGTCATATTTATGAGCATATTTGTTCAAGAAAAACACAGCTAATTCTAGAATATCTTTTCCTCTTTCTCTAAGAGGTGGTACTTCGATATGTATCGTGTTTATTCTGTATAACAAATCTTCACGGAAGTGTCCGTCGGCAACCATTTTGTTCAAATCGCAGTTGGTTGCACAAATAAGCCGAACATCAACGGGGATAGTTTTATTAGAGCCTATGCGGACAATCTCTTTTTGTTGTATGACTTTTAGAAGTTTGGCCTGTGATTGTAACGGCAAATTACCAATTTCATCCAAAAACAGTGTGCCTTTATCTGCAATTTCAAATTTACCAATGCTATCATTTTTGGCATCTGTAAATGCACCTTTTACATGACCAAAAAGTGCGCTTTCGAATAAACTCTCGGGTATGGTACTAATATCTACATTGACCAGAATTTCTTGATTTTGCATGGATTGGTTGTGAATTAGTCGCGCAATGAGTTCTTTGCCAGTTCCATTCTCTCCGGTAATTAAAACATGAGCAGTGGTTTTGGCTACTTTTTGTGCTATTTTCAAAACCGAAGTCAATGCTGCCGAATGACCAATAATGGGATGCTTTTTTTCATTGATCAAATGTTTTAATTTTTTTTCATTTTGTTTTAAGGAGCGCACTTTTTTTTGAGACTGACCTAATTGAAAAGCTGCATGGATCGTTCCCAAAAGTTTTTCGTTGTCCCAAGGTTTTAGGACAAAATCAATGGCGCCTTCTTTTAGTGATTTTACGGCAAGTGCAATATCTCCAAAGGCTGTCATCATGATCACTGCTGTGTCAGGTGTGATTTCTTTGAGTTTTCTGAGCCAGTAGATCCCCTCATTTCCTGTATGTATCCGTGATGTAAAATTCATATCCAAGAGGATCACGTCATAAGTTGTAATATCTCCTAATGAGGTAATAGCATTGGGATTACTTAGGGTGGTGATCGTTTGATAAGTATCTTGTAATAGTAATTCTAGGGCGCTTAGTACGCCCTTGTTATCATCTATAATGAGGATTTTGCCTATTTGCTTCATTCTAATGACTTCTGTACTATCAAAGCTACAAATAAGAAGTATAGCTTACGATAAAGTGTAAAAAAAATAGACACTTTATTCAAAAAAATATACACTTACTTTCTGATATGTGTTTGTTGTTGGTGTTAAAACATTGTTTATTAGTATTTTATGATTATGGCATGCCTCTAGTATTGTTATAGGCAAAATAGTTGAAATGAAAAGTGTAATCTTATTTTTTGTAGTTGGTATAGCTTTTTGTCTACATGGCAATGCACAAGAATCATGGACCTTGGAGGCTTGTGTGCTCTATGCCTGCGAGAATAATCTAGCGCAACAAACAGAAACATACGATACAGCTATAGAAAAAGAAGTGTTTTTACAATCGAAGAGGAGTTTTTTGCCAGAAATCCATGCAGTATCTAATTTGAACAGGCGTTTTGGGAGGTATGTAGATCCTAATAGTAATACGGTTATTAATACCGCAACCTCATCCAATTCGTACGGAATGACTGCTTCTTTGCAATTATTTAATAATTTCAAAAAATGGCATCAAATTTCTCAAAAACGAATACGCTATCATGCGAGTTTGGCAGGACTCTTAGAGGCTAAGTATCAATTGACTTTTGCTGTTATGGATGCTTTTTATCTAGTGAAATTTAGAAAATACCTACTCGATATCACCAAAGAAAAGCTCGAAATTTCTAAAATGAACCACAGCTTAATTACCTCCAAGATTAAATTGGGGTTGGTAGCAAAATCGTATTTATATGATATAGAATCAGAATTGAGTGCAGATACATTGCAAATTATCCAGGCCCAAAATCAATTAGAAGAAGCGACTTTAGATTTGGTACAGATCATGAACTTTCCCGGAGAGGAAATACCCATAGAAATGGAATTATTGGAGGAGAACAGTGAGGAGGGATTGAGTGTGGACAGCATTTTTGCCAAAGCGGTAACTTTTGTGCCATCTATAAGACAACAAGAATTATATGTCAGTGCATCAGAAAAACAACTTACTATTATAAAAAGTTCCCTTTATCCTTCTGTCTCTCTAAATGCTGGATGGAGATCAGGATATTTTGAAACCAATAGAGCAGCCGATGGAGAGGTTACACCGTTTTTTGCGCAATTAACAAATAATGCATCAAAGTTTGTAGGGGTGTCACTAAGTATACCTATCACAGACAAGTGGTCCAAGCATACGCAAGTAAAAATTGCTAAAATCCATTTAGAGAAAGAAAAAAACACTTTGGCGCAAAAAAAACAAGAACTGTATAAAGAAATTCAAAAAATAATTCGTAAAAATAAAACACTTGTATCAGAAAGAAATCAAAGCAAATTAAATCTCAAAACCAAAGAAGTAGCTTTGACCTTTGTGCAAAAAAAAATGGTGAATGGACTGGCGACCATGTACGAATTAGCAGAGGCCAAGAATAATCTAATACAAGCAAAAATGGAACAGACTAGAATTAACTTGCAGTTGGCCTATCAGAAGAAAGTGATGGCTTTTTATGCCGGGATTGCCATTTTTCCTTTTAAATACTAACGCATAATGGATACAAAAATAGAACAAAAAAAAGGATTGCAATCTAGGTATCTCTTGGCTAGTTGTGTTGTTATCCTATTGATAATTACGGGTATTTACAGTATTTTTAAAACAAGAAATTCGAGTTATACAGTAGAAAAAGATGATTTGATACTATCCCGAGTTATACAAGCGGCATTTAATGATTATATCACCATCAATGGCGTTGTCAAACCGATAACAACAGTATATCTAGATGCTTACGAAAGTGGCAGAGTAGTAGAAAAGTATGTAGAAGAAGGGAGTATGGTCAGAAAGGGGGATCGTATGCTCAAATTAGAGAATCGACAATTATACGAACAAATTTTGGCTAGTGAAAACAACTTGGCTATTAAACAAAACAATCTCCGAGAAACGAAAATAAACTTTGAATCAAGACGTATTCTTAATCAAAAAGAATTACTTGAAGCAGCGTATAGGCTTAGAAGAGCCAAGAGAGCATTTGCACAAAATACATCCTTATATCAAGATGAATTAATAGCCAAAGAAGCTTTTTTGAACGCCAAAGAAGAACGAGAATTGGCTACCAAACAGTTTGAAGTTCTACAAATCAAAGCCAAACAAGATGCATTACTGAGTACTACAGCGATAAAAGAGTTGGATAATGACCTTATGAGGATGAAAACCACTTTGGCTATGATTTATGAAAGAATTGATCACCTAGAGGTCAAGGCAACCATCGATGGTCAATTGGGGATGTTGGATGCCGAAGTAGGACAGCGTATTTCCAAGGGACAGCGGATAGGACAATTACATGTTTTGACAGATTTTAAAATTCAGTCGGCTATTGATGAACATTATATTGATAGGGTTACAAATGCTGTAACAGCGTCGTTAGAACGAGAGGGGAGTACATATTTATTAAAAGCCAAAAAAATATATCCAGAAGTACGAGAGGGACAGTTTCAAATAGATCTTACTTTTAGAGATAAAAAACCCGAAAACATCCGAACTGGGCAGAGCTATTTTATAAAATTAGAGTTGGGAGCACCGAGTAATACTATTTTGATTGATCGCGGTTCGTTTTTTAACAGCTCTGGAGGTAAATGGGTATATGTTGTTGACGCTTCAGGGAACGTTGCTTCAAGACGTTCCATAAAAATAGGTCGGCAAAATCCTAAGTACTTTGAGGTTATCGAAGGTTTGGAGCCAGGAGAACAGGTAATTACTTCAGGATACGAAAATTTTGAAAATAGCGAAACCCTTATTTTAAACTAATAAAGATATGATACAAACAACAAAGCTTTCCAAAATTTTTAGAACCGAAGATATCGAAACAAAGGCCTTGGATACTATAAGTTTTGAGGTAAAAACAGGCGAATTTATAGCTGTTATGGGACCTTCGGGTTGTGGTAAATCTACACTTTTAAATATCCTCGGTTTGATAGATCTTCCAACAGAAGGTAGTTATATGTTTCATGGAAAGGAGATTGGTAAGCTCAAGGAAAAAGAGCTCACTCAGGAACGTAAAGGGGCTATTGGATTTATATTTCAAAATTTTAATTTGATAGATGGATTGACCGTTTACGAAAATGTAGAATTACCCCTTACCTATATGGGAATAAAATCAAGAGAACGACAAGTACGGGTAGAAAAAGTGCTAAAACGCATGAAAATTGCACATCGATCTAATCATTTTCCGCAACAACTCTCTGGAGGACAGCAACAGCGAGTAGCTATAGCTCGCGCTGTAATTACAGAACCTCAAGTATTGCTAGCAGATGAGCCAACGGGTAATTTGGATTCTAAGAATGGTACCGAAGTTATGAAACTACTCACAGAACTAAATCAAGAGGGCGCCACTGTTATCATGGTAACACACTCAGAAAGTGATGCAAGTTATGCACATAGAATACTCAACTTATTCGATGGCAAATTGGTCATGGAGACCAAAAAGTAAGCACTAATCAAATAGCAGGATACCAATGAATTTTTTTAATTCAAAGATTTTTTATCGTAATATAAAAAGAGACAAGTTAATTTCTATTATTAATGCCGTAGGTTTAATTACAGGAATACTTAGCGCATTATTTATTCTCGAATATGTGTATTATCAACGAAGTTACGATAGCCATCACAAGAATGGAAAAGATATCTATCGAGTGGCTTATAATCGATACCAAAACAACAAAGAGCTATGGAAAACGGCCAATTCATTTTATCCAACTGGCAAATGGATGAAAGACCACTATAATGTTGTAAAAAATCATGCGAGAATAACCCCCAAGCATAATAATACTATAAGTTGCAAGGATGTTTCTGGTTCCAAGGTTTTTTATACCGAAGCAAAAGCTTTTTATGCTACAGCATCTATGTTTGATATGTTTACCATTCCAATACTACAGGGTAAAAAAGAGGCATTAGAAGCACCTTTTACAGTTGCTATTTCGCAAGATGCTGCAAAACGGTATTTTGGAGAGCGTAATGCACTTGGAGAGATATTGAATGTCAATGGGAAAGAGCATTTTACTGTTGTTGTTGTATACGAAAGCATGCCTTCAAATACAATTCTAAAATCTGATTTCCTATTTTCTATGGAAACGATTTATAAACAAAGCCCGAGACTTAGAAATAATTGGGGGAATGATTATGGAATAACATTTCTTCAATTAAAGGCAGGAAGTGATTTTAAGAAATTAGAACAAGAAGGCTTTCCCAAAATGATTGAAGCAAATTATAAAAAAGTACTTGATGCTGAGAATAAAGTAGATCGGTACTACCTGCAACCCTTACAGGGGATTCATCTAAATTCTAATATTGAATATGAAACAGCTCCACCCGTAAATGGGAAAATTATTACAATACTTTTTGGTTTTTCTATATTTTTATTCTTGATAGCTTGGATAAACTTTATTAATCTTACAACTGCAAAATCTATAGAAAGAGCCAATGAAGTTGGTATCAAAAAAATAAGTGGAGCGACCAAAAGACAATTAATCAGTCAGTTTTTGGGAGAAGCGTTTCTTTTCAATTTGCATTGTTTGGTAATAACCTTTTTTTTATTTTATGCCTTGAACCCTGTTTTTAAGGATATCATAGAAATAGGAACGTTTAGTTTATTTGAATATCCAAATTTTTGGAGCTTCTTCGGGATTATTTTCTGTCTAGGTATTATAATATCCTGTGTGTACCCTGCTATAGTATTGCAGTCTTATGAACCTATGATGGTACTAAAAGGGAAGTTCAAAAATAAACGAGAAGGAGTGTTTTTTAGAAAATTCCTAGTGACACTACAGTTTACTATTTCTTTTATATTGCTTTGCGGCACTTTTATAGCCTATCGACAAGCTACTTTTTTGATGGAAAAAGATATGGGGATCGATTATACACAAAGTATTGTCATTAGTGCACCGCGTACCGGTGAAAAGCATAAAGAGTTAAATCAAAAGATATTACTGTTACAAGATGAGATAACGCAGTTACCCGAAGTGGGACAGTTTACATTTTCATCCGATATCCCGGGTAGAGAAATTGAACATTGGTTTAGTTGTCGAAGAAAGGGTTATGATTTGGGAGATCGCAATGTATATTTTCAATTATCTGTAGACGATCAGTTTATGGATTTCTATAATGTAAAACTTCTTGCAGGTAGATCTTTTAGAAAAGGAGAAAAAGAGCATGCAAATAAGAGTCTTATAATGAACCTAAAAGCAATAGAGCGTTTGGGATACGAAACACCCCAAGCTGCTATTGGCACCTATATTATAGGGCCTAAAAAGCAAGAATTTAGGATTGTAGGTGTAGTAGATAATTTTTACTACAAATCTATCAAAAATGAGCCAGTACCCACGGTACTTCGGCTTACGGACAGACATAAGTCTTTTTTGACCATAAAAGTCAAAGATGATGAAACTACTGGAAAGACGGTAGTTCGTAAACTGAAAGCCATCTATAGTCGCTATTTTCCAGATCAACCTTTTGATTATACAATCCTTGAAAACGAAATTAAAAAAGATCTGAAGCCAGATCAAACTTTTTTATTTGTTTTTGGCTTATTCTCTATCCTCGCAATACTTATTGCAGTAATCGGTGTTGTTGGACTCATTCTAATTACGATCAATCATCGAATGAAAGAAATCGGAATACGAAAAGTGTTAGGAGCTAGGTTGATAGATGTTTCTACGTTATTGTCCAAAGAAGTCGCTTATCAAATAGGAATCGCGATACTAATTGCTATCCCATTAGCATGGTATGGTTATGAAAAATGGTTTTTGAGCACCTATATCGATAGTATTGAGCTACATGTTTGGATGTTTTTGTGTCCAGTTATAATTCTTTTTTTGATTATCTTACTTGTTATACATCTAGTGTTGGTAAGGGCTTATAGTGTAACTTTATCAGAAGTGTTACAGAATCAATAGTATAAAGGAGTGCTTTGTTATAGTTTAGGATAAGGACATTGCTCTAGAATACCGTTTTTGAGCATATGTGTATGGACAATGGTATAAATGAATAGATTTTTAGCAGTTTTTGTGTTTTATACTCATTTTACAAACATTAGGTGTCAAAAACGCTATCAACATGACAGAAATGGCTTGAAGAGTATAATTTCCTTTGCTTCTCAATATTTATAAATGTCTGATATGTATAGTTTTTAACTTGCAAAAGCCTGCTTTGTGCTTCCTCAAAACCGATAGAGAAAACAGAATTATCCAAAAATAATTTGGAAGAGTTATTTTCGGAGATCTCTAAATTTGAATCATTTTTCCAGATTCTTCAACAAAATTCATATGCAGCACTTAACCATCGTATAATACCATTTGTTGTTTGAATTTACCGGAAGGAAAAATTAAGATTTTTTTGTTTCAGCTTCAGCAGAAATATCAAGTATTGTTTTGGTTAGCGTTTGTTTTTATACTGAAGCTGAGGCGAAAAAAGAAAATTTTATCCCAGTAAATTCAAAGGGTAAATGGTGTAAATCAGAAAATGCTTTTAAAGACAGATCTGATGATTCCAATGTCCGATTGTTTGACAGCGATAGCTAGATTATTTGGGAACGGCGTAACGGACCTTTTTTTCAGTTAATTGATATCCTGCAAAAATCCCATATCCATTTTTTCCTTCAATATTTGTTGGCAATATTATAGGATCTATAAAGGGATTTACATCATCAATTGAATTTAAATAACCAGAACGAAGAGCTTCATATAATAGTTTTTCTACATTGGTAATTTGTATTTTTAGCGTATCACCTTCTGTAAACCTTTTTTTTATTTCATTTTTCGTAGAAATAGTTGCACCATTTCTATTCGTATCTGTAACAAACTGATTAATATCGTTCAATAGATGATTTGATACTGCGGTTGTATCTCTAGCTGAGTATATCATTTCTGCTCCAATAATGTAAAAATTCTTTGAATCGATAGGGTCATCAAATTCTATATTTAGATTATAAGTATTTGTATAGAGGCCTACTTCTTCAATAGTGATTTCTTCTTGAAGATTTGCTGTCTTATTTAATGGTATTTTACAAGAAGATGTATAATTGTTACCATCTACAACAGCAGTAAGGAAATATTGTTTACCAGCTTCAATAACAAATTTGCTTGATGCTATTTCATAATTAAAAGTATTAGAATTGTAGCTAAGAAACACTTCGGTTTGTCGTTCATTTTTAATGCTAACTACTGCATTTTTCACTTCGAGTTCTTGAGGTTGATCGTATCTAGATCTTGATTTGGAGATATGTATTTTGAGTAACTCATTTTGTGGTGAGAGATATCCATTAATAATTATTAGTTGATTTGTATCTAACAAACTAGAAGCATCTACTTCTGTTTCACAGCTAGGGATGACAAAACTCAAAATTAAGACTACTATTGTGTTTATATACTTCATAATTAATTTATTTAGAACTTGTACGTATAGTTGAAAGAAGGTAGTACTTGTAGCACAGATACTTTTGTAAGGTTTCCTTTAGTATTGTGATAATAAAAAAAAGGGTTTTTTCGATTATAAGCATTGTAGATAGAAACCCCCCAAGTTCTTGATCTTTTTTTACTTAATTTTTTATGAAACTGAATGGATAAATCTAATTTGTGATAACTTTCGCCTCTAAAATTATTTCTTTCTGTATTAAAAGGAGTAGAGGGTACTATGAACTGATTATTCCTTGCGATTGGAAAATTAGTAGTATTATTCAATGCAATTTTATCTGGTAGATTAAAATTATTTCCAGAAGATAGCACCCAAGTGCCAGAAAGGAGTATTTTTTTACTAGGCTTATAAATTCCTACGATTGATAAATCATGCCTGCGATCATATCGGGCAAAAAATTTCTTGCCTTGATTTATAAAATCAAATTGTCTTTGAGACCATGATAATGTATAGCCTAGCCATCCGGTAAACTTTCCTGTTTTTTTGCGAAATAAAATTTCTGTACCATATGCCCATCCTTGTCCAGCTGTAATGCTGTCTTCCCAATCTATTTCCTCTCCAGATTCTATATACTGTGCAATTAAAAACGTAGAACCTTCTTTGTAAGAGATTATATTATCCATTTTTTTATAATATCCCTCGATAGTAAAAGAATATCCGTTATTAAGAAAATCTTTGGCAAGACCCAAAGCAATTTGTTCAGAAATCTGTGGCTTGACCTTATCTGTAGAAGTAACCCATAAATCTGTAGGGAGACCAATACCAGAATGAGATAATAAATGGACAAATTGATTCATTTTAGAATATGACGTTTTTATAGCTAAATCCGGTTTTATATTCCAAGCAAGAGTAAATCTCGGTTCTAGGTTAAAATAATTTAACGATTTAAACTTAAAGTGGCTAAACCGAATTCCCGGAGAAAATCTTAGTGTATTATTTACTCTCCATTCATCCTCAATGTACGTTGCGCTCTCAAAAGATGTTATTTTTTGGTTTGTAGAGATGCTATTTTCTCCAGTTTCATCGATTTTTGATTGTTTTGGCGTGAATTCATGAAATGTAGAGTTTGCACCAAACCTAATGGAGTGTTTTGTACTCGGGTAATAGTCGAAATCTAGTTTTAAGCCATAATCGTTTATCCCAGAATTTGTTTCAAAATTAGTAGTGACACCTTTTCCCTGATCACGAAAAGATACTTCAAAAGCATATTTACTATAAATTAAGGAGGTATTGACAAAGAACTTATTCGAAAATTGATGGTTCCATCGTAACGTAGAGGTCGTATTTCCCCAACCCAAATTTGTTCTTAATTGATTATCATTATCAGGTTCTTCTCTCAAATAAAAGCTATCCTTTCCTAAGAAATTACTCCAAAATAGTTTATCTATTTCACTAAAAACATGATGGATTTTGAAGTTAAAATCTGTAAAATGATATCCAGTCTTATTTTTACCTTTTTGAAAGGGTAATGATAATAAATCGGCATAGGTTCGACGTCCACTAAAAATGAATGAAGTTTTACCTTTATTAATTGGTCCCTCTAGAAGTAATGATGAGGAGATTAATCCTATATTAAATTTACCTGTAAAACGTTCTTTATTACCATTTTTCATATCAATTTTTAAGATAGATGATAACCGTCCTCCAAATCGTGCAGGAAAACCACCTTTAAAAACTTCAATAGATTTTATGGCATCACCATTGAAAACAGAAAAAATGCCAAACAAATGATTTGCATTATAAACAGAAGCTTCGTCCAAAATTATTAAATTTTGATCGGGTGTTCCTCCTCTTACATGAAAACCAGAAGTTCCTTCAGTCCCTCCCTGAATCCCAGGCATTAGTTGCAAGGCTTTAATAACGTCTTTTTCTCCTAAAATAGTGGGTAGTTCTTTAATTTCAGATGGTTTTATAGACACCACACTCATTTGAGTGGTTTGACTTTCGTTGACACCCTTGTTGGCATTAACTATAACTTCATTCAAACCTTCTAATTCAGGTGTTAGATTTAGATTTAGTTCCAAATCATTCGTCAAATTAACATTCTTTTTTATAGATTGATACCCTACATAAGTAATGAATATTTCATGAGATCCTTCTGGAGCAGTAAGCGAAAAGAAACCATAATCATTGGTCGTAGTTCCTATCTTAAGTTTAGGTATATATACAGAAACAGCTAGAAGAGATTCCTTACTTCCAGATTCACGTATATAACCACTTATGGTATGTTTTTCTTTAGTTTTACTCGTTGCGTCTTCTTGAGAAAAAGCATTATTAAAACAAAGGAATACAATATGTAAAATATATTTTATTTTTTTCAATTTCATTATTTTTTATGACTTTAAATTATTTAATAGCTTTAAAGGGTGTTAATAAATAATATCATTTCAGGTGTGTAAATTACTGTTAATAAGACGGTTGTTTTTTACGTAAAAACACCGTGATGCTATTCCATAGGCTTAGCTATGGAATATAGGAACAAGGTATTTAGATGGAAAAAGAACAAGTCAATATGTGACTTTATACAGCTGATTTGATATAAGAAACAAAATCGTTTTTGGAATAGGTTTCATGAACCAGTTTCGATAAGTAGTAGTTTTTTCTTCCGTTAGGGAAATATGTTTTTTAAAATTCTAGAGGATTAAATCAAACATTATATTGATTTTTTAGAGATAGAAAAGTATTGATAAGTTGCAGTTGTTTTTATTCAAAAAAAAGATGAGATGTTTGTGTTCAGATTTATATCGAACTCAGTTTTTTAATTTTATAATTGTTCTCTAGATTATCGATATAAATGATATAATCTTTAAAAAAACTAATGCCAATTCTGATTTGACTTTGGATATTGATTTTTGTAATAACATTTTTAAACTCCATGTCTCCCAGTTTTACCAAAGGCAAGACACCCACTTTTTCTTTGATTTTTTGAGTACCCCCAATAGTCCAGCGATCCCTCAAATTATCCATGAATTTGTATTGCTGTAATAGGTGTTTGGCAAGTTTAGATTCTTTGGGCAAACTGAATTCTGACGACGACCCAAAATCAATTATAACCTTATAAGCAGCTCCATTTATGGAAATATAAGTGTACGGAGTACCATTTTCTCTATGGATTTCTAGTGTTTTGAATGTGTTGTCAGCTATGTTTTGATTCGTAATTCGTATCTTTTTTCTAGGATAATCAATGAACCAATTAGCTTTATTAATTATTGGTTGCCCAATAAGCCCTCCAAAATCTGGTATTTGTTCTTTTAATCCTATCAAATCTCCATGGAGTGCAATAGTGTTGCTAAAATTAATAGCTCCAATTTTCATGGAGGAAATATATTCTTTACCCATTTTTGTTTCTCGTTTACTGGCTCCACTGATTTTGGTAGTCTTACCAAAAATAGAATCCCGCTGGACGACACTGTAATCAGCCCCCGTATCAAAAAGGAAATTTTTGGTAACTCCATTTATCTCGACAGGTAGCATGATAATGTTTTTTAGCGTTGTAAACGTTGTCTCGTAATTGAATTCCTCTGGATTTACTGTTCCTTTCTTTTGGTTTTTTGTGATGGAACAACTGGATATAATACACAAAATGGCGGAGAATATTGATAGCTTATAGTTTATCATGAAGTATTGTAATAAGTTATTTATTATATAGACGTAAAAATTCTCTGAATGGTTGCCTGATGCTTTTTTGTGTTTGGTTAATACTACTTAAGTTTTGGATAGAATGAGTATTAAAAGTAATGATTTTTAGGATAAGACAATACAAAAAATATCGTTGTGTTTTCTGAGAAAATCAAAATATAAGGAGTATAAATTAACATCTTTTGTGTAGCGTTTTTTCTGCATTTTTAATTAGGTTTTGTGAAAGTACTTTGACCTAATAAGACTATTGAATTTATCGAGTTGTACTTTTTTGAATCGGCTATAATTTTGTTGAGAGATGGTATACTTTTAGAAAGAAAAAGGGCGCATAAATATCAATAATCATTTATAAAAATTGTGGACATTACAATCATTGAGATTTGAATGCTATATCTCAATGATTTGATCTGTATTTGTTGAAAGCCTAGTAAAATCAGTGTCTACAAGCGTTTTGTCTCAAGGCTGTTTTTTCCCTTTTAACCCTTTTTATTCCCTCTCACCATGTTTTAATTGTAATTAGGGATGTTTATTTTCTTCTTTACAGCAAATTAATAAATCAAAAAAAATAATGTTATGAAAAAAATGCTATCATTAATCATTCTATTAGTATTTGGGTATGCGCAGGCTCAGATAGTAATAAATGAAGTAAAAGAAAATGGCTCCGTGGAGCTGAAGAATTTGGGGGGTTCCACTGTAGATATATCTACATATTGGCTATGTGATTTTCCCAGTTATAGGCAACTTAATAGTAGTACTATTACAGTACCCTCAGGAAGTTTAAATTTAGCCGCAGGTGCTATTGTAGAAATCGCTGGTTTTGATTTTATCGATAGTGCAGATGGCGAACTAGGATTGTATGCTACCAACGATTTCAATAGCAGTAGTGCTATTGTAGATTATATTCAATGGGGGAGTGGCAGACATCGGCGAGCCAGTGTAGCGGTTAGTGCAGGCGTATGGAATGCTGTAACGAGGTTTATACCTGCTTTTGATGCCAATCTATCGATACAGTATTCAGGTACGGGTAATAATCCCAATGCTTATTTTGAAGCTACAGATACTCTGGGAAGAGAAAATAATCCAGATCCTTCTTGTGAGGCTTTTGCAGCTAATATAACAATCAATACAAGAGGATTAAACAATACAACTACAGTCACAGCAGATGGTCTTAGTGCCGTAATTTGTATAGATAATCAAAGTGATCCTATAGATATTAGGGTAGCTTCGGGAAGTATTGGAACAAATAGAGGCTTCATAGTTACAGACGCCTCAAATAATCAAATTTTAGGTCTGAGTTCAAATAATCATTTCAATCTTAATGGAGCTGGAACTGGAATATGCGAAATTTGGTATGTTCGATATGAAAATGATTTTGGAGGAAATCGTATAGGTAATACGCTCGATGATCTTACTGGGTGTTTTGATCTTTCAAATCCTGTACGTATTATCAGAGAGGCAGCAGATGCAGGTACCATTGCTATCGATGCAGCGGCTACAGGTAATCCCAACAACACTACGTCTATCGCAGCAGATGGATTATCAGCGGTTATTTGTATTGATGGATCAGGAGATCCTTTGGTAGTAACCCATGATAACCCCGGAGCAACGAACTTATCATATCGTTATGTGATCACTAATGAGGATGCTTCAGAGATTTTGAACATTACCAATAGTCGTACGATAGACTTAAGCGTTGCAGGAACAGGAACATGCCAAATATGGGGTTGGTCTTATCGAGGTCTAGCTGATAATGGTGCTAGTTTTATTGGAGGTCCATTGTCTGCACTACGTGCCGTAGAGACATGCTCGGATGTATCTACCATGAGTATTACAGTAATCAGAGAAGCAGCAGATGCAGGTACCATTGCAATCGATGCAGCAGCTACAGGTAATCCCAACAACACTACGTCTATCGCAGCAGATGGATTATCAGCGGTTATTTGTATTGATGGATCAGGAGATCCTTTGGTAGTAACCCATGATAACCCCGGAGCAACGAACTTATCGTATCGTTATGTGATTACTAATGAGGATGCTTCAGAGATTTTGAACATTACCAATAGTCGTACGATAGACTTAAGCGTTGCAGGAACAGGAACATGCCAAATATGGGGTTGGTCTTATCGAGGTTTAGCTGATAATGGTGCTAGTTTTATTGGAGGTCCATTGTCTGCACTACGTGCCGTAGAGACATGCTCGGATGTATCTACCATGAGTATTACAGTAATCAGAGAAGCAGCAGATGCAGGTACCATTGCTATCGATGCAGCGGCTACAGGTAATCCCAACAACACTACGTCTATCGCAGCAGATGGATTATCAGCGGTTATTTGTATTGATGGATCAGGAGATCCTTTGGTAGTAACCCATGATAACCCCGGAGCAACAAACTTATCATATCGTTATGTGATCACTAATGAGGATGCTTCAGAGATTTTGAACATTACCAATAGTCGTACGATAGACTTAAGCGTTGCAGGAACAGGAACATGCCAAATATGGGGTTGGTCTTATCGAGGTTTAGCTGATAATGGTGCTAGTTTTATTGGAGGTCCATTGTCTGCACTACGTGCCGTAGAGACATGCTCGGATGTATCTACCATGAGTATTACAGTAATCAGAGAAGCAGCAGATGCAGGTACCATTGCTATCGATGCAGCGGCTACAGGTAATCCCAACAACACTACGTCTATCGCAGCAGATGGATTATCAGCAGTTATTTGTATTGATGGATCAGGAGATCCTTTGGTAGTAACCCATGATAACCCCGGAGCAACGAACTTATCGTATCGTTATGTGATTACCAATGAAGATGCTTCAGAGATTTTGAACATTACCAATAGTCGTACGATAGACTTAAGCGTTGCAGGAACAGGAACATGCCAAATATGGGGTTGGTCTTATCGAGGTCTAGCTGATAATGGTGCTAGTTTTATTGGAGGTCCATTGTCTGCACTACGTGGCGTAGAGACATGCTCGGATGTATCTACCATGAGTATTACAGTAATCAGAGAAGCAGCAGATGCAGGTACCATTGCTATCGATGCAGCGGCTACAGGTAATCCCAACAACACTACGTCTATCGCAGCAGATGGATTATCAGCGGTTATTTGTATTGATGGATCAGGAGATCCTTTGGTAGTAACCCATGATAACCCCGGAGCAACAAACTTATCGTATCGTTATGTGATTACTAATGAGGATGCTTCAGAGATTTTGAACATTACCAATAGTCGTACGATAGACTTAAGCGTTGCAGGAACAGGAACATGCCAAATATGGGGTTGGTCTTATCGAGGTTTAGCTGATAATGGTGCTAGTTTTATTGGAGGTCCATTGTCTGCACTACGTGCCGTAGAGACATGCTCGGATGTATCTACCATGAGTATTACAGTAATCAGAGAAGCGGCAGATGCAGGTACCATTGCAATCGATGCAGCGGCTACAACTGATGCCAAGGGTACTACAATTATAGAAAACAAGTATTCTGCGACAATTATTGCAGGAGATCATATTGCAAACCCACTCGTGGTAACACATGATAACCCTGGAGCAACGAACTTATCATATCGTTATGTGATCACTAATGAGGATGCTTCAGAGATTTTGAATATTACGAATAGTAATACTATAGATCTAGAGGGAGCTGGTACAGGAACATGCCAAATATGGGGTTGGTCTTATCGAGGTCTAGCTGATAATGGTGCTAGTTTTATTGGAGGTCCATTGTCTGCACTACGTGCCGTAGAGACATGCTCGGATGTATCTACCATGAGTATTACGGTAATCAGAGAAGCGGCTATAGCACCTGCTATTATTAGCCCAGAAAATGATGAGATGGTAAGGATTAATAACAACCCTAATACTTCTTTTGAGGTAAAATGGAGTGCATCAAGAGAACTGAATAAAGAGCGCTTGGTATATATTTATCAATTAGCTACGGATGCAAATTTCAAAAACTTTTTGGTGAATTCTAATGTAGGTACACGGTTAAGTTTTGTTTCAAATAACAGAGAAATAAACAAGACATTAGAAAAAGCTGGCTTGGCTAATAGAGGTTCGGTAACATTATATCAAAGAGTGGTTGCATCTGATAGTAAAACTAATGCTGCAAGTGCAACTGTTGCTTTCAAAGTGACTCGTGATACTACATTAAGTACTAATGCTTTTGAAAGTATATCTAGATTGAATGTTTATCCAAATCCAACTCGAGATTTTATAAACATAAGTAATCTTAACTCGGGTTCTCGTAATGTTAGTGTACAATTATTTGATCTAAGAGGTAATCAGTTATATCAAAATGATTCAAAATCTAATAATTCAATGCGCAAAATTGACATGTCTACTTTTCCAGAAGGGGTATATCTTTTGAAGTTGATTGATTTGAATAGTAATAAAGCAATAATCAAAAAGATATTTAAAAAATAGTTTTGTTAATCATTTGTTTTTTTTATCGAAATGGGAGTGCCTTGTTATAAGGTGCTCCTATTTTTTTTTTGAGTACTGTATTCTTGTTTTATAGGAGGCAAAACACGATGTGTTTTTGATTAGTAATAAAAGTTATTTGATGGTGATTACAGTGTTGATGGAGATCTTCTGATAGTTTTGTCAACTATGGGTGTAGAATTTTGAGTTTTATCATATTCGTAAATTTGTAAATGGTCCATCACGAATAGGAAGTGTCTTTCTTACATTTGTAGCAGAGTGGCGGATACTTCGGTTCGTTTTGCGCCATTTGTTTCGGACGTATGATACCATGAATTTCGGCTAAAACTGTATGAGATGATGTTCAAACAGGATTGCTGTGATCTCTATCACAAATAATCAGAAGAAAAATAGTAGCATACCAAGGGAGTTATATTCAATTAGGGTATATAAACTCGTATTAATGACACTGCTTTTTTTTATGTAAAAACACCGTGATATTATTTATAGAATATATGAACAAGGTATTTAGGTAAAAAAAGAACAAGTCGATATGCGATATTAGATAGCTAATTTGGTGTTAATTGTCAAAAAACTTTAAAAACAACGAATTAGAATGCCAAAAACATTGCTACGCAAATAGCAGAACACTGTTTTTAACACCTAAAATAGCATCTCCAAAATCGTTTTCCCCTTATGCAAGTGGCGGATCAATACACGGGAGATAGAGCGTTAGAATACGTCAGATGATATGTCTAGTTGTGGTGCAACGTTTTATATCTCTTCAATTCCTATTTCTTTTAGATAACTCCAAGTTCCATCATAAAAATAATCAGGTCTTGTGTGATCTATTTCAGATCCTTTTGGTAAATAAATTACCATTCCTTGTCTTGCACGGGTTAAAAGAACTCGGTATGTGTTTTTTAGGTAAGACTTACTAATTTCCTGATTTATATTTTGCCATTTACTTCCTTTAAAATTTTGAAAATTCCATTTGTTATTTTCAATATAAAAGTTCGCTCCCCAGGCTAGGCAAGACCAATCTATTTCTAAACCTTGAATATCAAATTCAGTTGCAATTTCTTCAAGAAAATAAGAAGATCTTATGTCTTTTTTATCATTTAAAAACCAGTTTGGAGCAGATATTTCATTTTTAACATTAATTCCCAATGGTCTAAGCCTTTTAGCTCCAGAAGAAGCTATTACTCCAATTCTTTCACTACCTTTTGCTTGCTTTCTAATCCAATCTTTTGCTTTAGATAGTTTGCGTGTAATTTTTATTGGAAAGTCCTCCTTAATTTCTTTATAAAGCTCCCTAGATTCTTTCGTATTCAATTCTAAAAGCTTGTGTACGAATGCGGATGATTTTTCAGATCTGAATGACCTTACAGAAACAGATAAATGTAAGTCGCTTTCTGAATTAGCATTGTTAGAAAGCCAATTTTTTTGCTCAAGAGTTCTTATGTAATTTTTACTATCAGTTATTAAATTTGAATAATGTACGTTCCAATCTTTAAATTTATACTGAAATGCATTTATCCATTCTTCTAATCCTGCTTCACCAGTATTTATTTCTTGTCCACCGCCAATTAAGCAAATAATAGTACACCAATTTTTATGTCGATTCATTACATTTATTAAAAATTCGGGCTCAGACATTTCAAAATTTTCAATCCCTTTTTTACGTTTCATAAATGAACTAACCTGTTTTTTATTCCAAGCTCTTTGTGCTTCATCAAAAACTACAACTTTTTCAGTTGGTTCAATATTATATTTTAGATATTCATCTCTAAAATGGTGTATGTTTTGAATAAATGCATTTGTTTCTCTTTTGGCGTTTTCTTTTGTTATTGGTTCTCTATTTTCTTTTGAGTTTTTAACTAAATCACGTGCTAATGCTTCTCTAAGTACATCTACTAAAGGACCATTTCCTGAAAGAAAAACTGCGTGCTCGCCTTCATCTGCTTTTAATCTTTCATTTGCAATATTTAGACCAGCTAATGTTTTTCCTGCTCCAGGGACTCCAGTAACAAAACATATTGTTTTCCTTTTGTTATTTTTCGAATAATCAATTATTCTGTTTAAGCAGTTAGCAGTTTTAGATAAGTTTATTGCTCCAGAATCTGATCTTGATATTTCTTCTACATTATGTCCTTTGTATAGTGCTTGTGCTGCCTCAATAATAGTCGGAGTAGGTTTATATATTGAAGATTCCCAGTTTTCATAATCAATGTAGTTAGAAGAATCTTGAGTGAAATCTTTTAATACATATTTAAGGCTCGCTTTGTTTATTTTAACAACAGTTTTGTGATTAAGAGTATTCTCTATTTCTATAGGTTGATTCTCTGCATTTGTGGCGACTAAAACAGGAATTAGTTTTGCGTTATGACTTCCTTCGTGAAAGTTTTTTAAATCTAGAGTGTAATCTAAAACCTGAGCCTGTGCGTAATTTTCAAAACCACCATCGCCAACCTTAAATTCAACTACAAATATTGAGTCATTTATGATAATTATATTATCTACTCTTTTTCCCATTCTTGGGATAGCGAATTCAAAATAAATCTGACCTTCAAATTCGGATAATTGCTCTTTTAATATTTCAATTTGCTTAACCCAAGCATTTTTCTGTAAATCTTCCAATAGTCTATTAGAGTGATTTAAGCTTAATTGACCTAAAGTAGAATTGTTATCTTCTGCAATAAATTTTGATATTGAATTTTTATAATAGGCTCTATTCATTAATTAATTCTTTTTTTTGGAAATGAGAGCTAACAAGATAAATATAGTGCGTTAGTGCATTATATTTATCTTATATACTTGGCTAAAATATTAAATTTTTTGTGCTTTTGATTTTTTTGTAACTGTATATGTATGGATTTTAGTTGTTTTGTTAGAACTATACCCTAATAGTACTTGTGTTGCTCTATAATTTTATGAAAGTGTAAGTGGACAAAGGTTGCTTTTGTCATGCGTTAATGATCGTTAGAAAATTTGTAACACCTAAAATAGCATCTCCAAAATCGTTTTCCCCTTATGCAAGTGGCGGATCAATACACGGGAGATAGAGCGTTGGCCCATCCTTTAGATTAGTGGTACGCCATATACTTAGCTATTACAGTTATTTTATTCAATTCCGAATTTGGCCCATAATTTCGGGTATTTATTTTTTAAATCATCTTCTTCCCATTCTTCACCAGTAATTTCAAAATTTTCTTGAATTCCTTGAGGCATATCATTTCCGGTCTTTTTTTCATAAACATTTGTTGCAATATAACTCAAACCTTCCCAGTCTCCATCATTTGTTTCCTTGAGTTCGGAAAGTGTTTCAATATTTTGAACTGCACTTTCAAATACTGGTTTTCCTTGTCCAATTAACCAACCTCTAAAATCAGAAAAACAGTCATCAGAACAACCTCCATTAATTATATATGCAGCAGCCCAAAAATTCCAATTATAAATTTCTCCTCTTAAGGTTCTTAAACTTATTGTCAAATTCCAAAACTTCGTTTGCCGTCAGCTTCAACAATTCCTTTTCAAGCCGAGATTGTTGTTTTTCATAATTCCCTGAACTTTCAGATTTGGTAATCTCCATAATTTTCCAAAATTTTTCTGATTCCATTATTTCTTTAGAATCTGGAAGTGGTGCTGTGATTTCTATATTTTGAAATCTAAAAAACTCTTTAAAACTTTCGGCAAAACCAAAATGATATATTGCCATTGAATAGACAAAAACTCCAACGAATAATGGGACTTTATTTATTAAAGGTGTTTCTAAAGTACCTAAAGCAGCCAATGCCCCTAAAAGTGCTAAAGAAAATAGAAGTAACAAAACGATTTTCGCCCAATTCTTTCTTTTATAAACCATTATTAAAAGTCCTATTGTCAATGAAAATCTTATTATTTGTTGGATAAGTTTTTTTGACTCAATTTCTGGTCTTACAGAATGATAAAAATAAAGAGTATGAATTGAAACTAATAAAATACTTATTGAAATGAGTAGTGTTCTTTTTTTTCAATTTTAGTTAATTCGTTCATTTTTTGATTTAATTATGGCTAACGGGGCTTCAGCTATGGTTTGTACGGCAACTACTAAATACTTAGCCGATTTTTTTGTTTTATTTTAATTTTTCTTTTTTAATGCCAAATCAAAAAGATTTGGCGCACCTTATAAAAATACATTAAACTTTGGGTTATACCATTTGTTGTTTGAATTGACCAGAAAGAAAAATTAAGCTTTTTTTGTTTCAGCTGCAGCAGCAACATCAAGCATAATCGTAGTTATGGTTTGTTTTTATGCTGAAAATGAGGTGAGAAAAGAAAGTTTTATCCCAGTACATTCAAGGGATACATGGTATTATAAAAACGTGTGCTATTCAGATATGTGTATTTGGATGATATAGCATGATTTACTGTTTTGTTTCAAATCAAAAATTTAAAAAACGCCTTAAAACCCAACAAAATCAATGCGTATGGGATGTTTTTCAAAAATTAATGCATCACTGGTAATCTCTCATAGAGATTTTTAGTATGTAGTTCGAAAGCTAGCTGTTGGCTCTTTATACTCTCGGATTCCAACCAAGGGCAATAGCTACCTGTTTGTTTTCTTTGTGAATGGAGCGTATCATATAAGGTCTCTCATGACCTACATTTTTTAATGAGGTAGCAATATCTTGCCCATCAATACGTACAGAACCTACAAAGTTTTTTACGGGTTGGTGTCCTAAACCATATCTCGCATCGATTACCAATAGGAGCATCAGCATTTTTTCTGGATCTGGACTCGAGCAATAGATTCCCCATTCGTCCCAGAGATATACGTTGTTTTTTGTGTTTTTTATAGGTTCGATACGTGTCGCATCGCCTAATATCGCCCTTAGTGCAGTATAGTTGGTAGGGAAACTAATTAGTGATTCATTAATGCGCAGCTCTTTTGGAGTGCATTGAATACGAATCGTGTCCGTTTGTACTTTTCTCTTGTTTGGATTTCTAAAATCAAATATTCCCATAGCGCCAAGATATTTATTTTTTTTAGGATAGGGGGTGTTTTGGAATTGTTCATTCCTATAATTTAATTTTGGAATGATCATATGCAGTACTCATAGAATAATACTAGTTAAAATATAATTGTAGGCTAAAAAATAGTAGAAAAAGAACCGAATTATTAGCCTTTATTTATTTTTTAAATGGTATAAAATACATGAAAGGGTGCTTTTTGAGCAAGATCAATAACTTTTAAAACGGGAAAGAATTAGGAGGTTGCATTATTTCAAAAAATGGCTATATTTGTAGTCAAGGTTTTGAAATAGTATTTTGCTGTTGTACAAAATTATTTGGTTCCCAGAGAGCTTGAAGATTTTTTGACGTAGTAATTGATGATCAAAATCGTAGTATGCGTAATTTATAGCGATAACCCCGAGACCTATAAATTTTACTGCGTAATACCTTGAAATATCCATTGAACTTTGAATTCATTTTTTAAAAAAAATAAGATTATTATCTTAGGTTTCAGTAAAGAAATATGCGTAGTGCTGTTACGGTATATTCTTGTTTTGAAATGAAGAGCTCATAAAACTGTTTTATTAAGATTTATTCAAAATTGAATTGATATGAATGTAATCATTTAACTTATAAACTCTTATTTAATGCAAGAAATTCAACAAGTAGTACCTGTAAGTGCACTTACAGAAGACAAAAAAGTGGCTTTTTATAAAAAAACATACACACATCTAGCAATGGCTGTATTGTTATTTGTAATAGTCGAGATGATCTTTTTTAAGATTGAGCCGATCGTAAATTTTGCGTTTTCTATGACACAAGGATGGCGTTGGTTGATTATGTTGGGTGGTTTTATGTTTGTTACAAATTATGCGGAGCGTATGGCACTAAAAAACCATAATATTAATCAACAATATGCAGGATTGTTACTATATGTGGTAGCCGAAGCTTTTATTTTTATTCCATTGATCGGAATAGCTATGGCTATAGCAGAGGGCGGAGGAGTTAATATTTTGAATCAAGCAGCCATACTTACACTGTCATTATTTTCTGGTTTATCTGCAGTAGCTTTATTGACCAAAAAAGATTTTTCTTTTTTGAAGTCAATTCTTACCATTGGTTTCTTTATTGCACTAGGACTTGTTATTGCGGGGGCATTATTCGGATTTAATCTTGGGTTATGGTTTAGTGTGGGGATGGTTGTTTTGGCATCTGGATCTATATTGTATCAAACATCAAATATGGTACATAAATATAGCGAAGATCAATATGTAGGAGCTTCTTTGGGGCTATTTGCATCATTGATGTTGTTGTTTTGGTATATTTTGAGTATACTATCAAATGATTAGTTGTAAGCTTGATGAAGTAGTATAAAGAATATTTTGTACCATTAAAAAACCCGTCTTGAGGACATGAAGTTCTCAAGACGGGTTTTTTTAGTACAGCTGTTATACTCCGTGATCCATATAATAATTCAATTTAGGTATATAAATTCGTATTCATGACACTGTTGTTTTTTAGGTAAAAATACCCTGATAATATGATGTAGTTATAGTTGCGAAATATTAGGAACAAGGTGTTAAAATAGAAAACAAGTCGATACGCGATTTTGTATATCTAACTTGGTCTTATCCATTCGCAATAGCTTTCAAATCTTTTATCGTCGCAATAGGGTCTTGAGATCCGAATACGTAGCTACCTGCAACAAGTATATCTGCACCAGCATCAATTAATTGTTTTGCATTTTTGTTGGTAACACCTCCGTCAATTTCAATACGTGTTTGAGCACCTTTTTTATGGATTAATTCTTTGAGAGCAGCAATTTTTGTATAGGTGTTTTCTATAAAAGACTGCCCTCCAAATCCAGGGTTGACACTCATAATACAGACCACATCAATATCATTGATAGAATCTTCTAGTACGTTAATATTGGTGTGAGGATTCAATGCCACGCCAGCTTGCATGCCTTCTGCTTTGATAGCCTGTAATGTTCGGTGCAAATGAGTGCATGCTTCATAATGTACCGTAAGGATATCGCTACCTAGATTAGCAAAAGTTTCGATATAACGATCCGGATCTATGATCATCAAGTGCACATCAATTTTTTTATCCGCATGTTTGGATATATCACGCAGTACGGGCATACCAAAAGAAATGTTTGGTACAAATACACCATCCATAATATCGATATGAAACCAATCAGCATCACTGGAATTAATCATTTCTATATCTCGTTGTAAATTAGCAAAATCAGCAGCTAGCACAGATGGGGCAATTAATTTTGAAGTCATGAGTATAAATTTGTTGCAAAAATAGTTTGTTTTGAGAGAATATGTCAACCGCAATCAGAATATTTTGGAACTGCGTTAGTGACAAATAGTGCTTTATGTTCTAAAGGTGAACAACATGGCAGAACTATGTCAAAATTATTTTTTTATTAACATATTATTATTATTTATTAAAGACGTGAGGAATATGAGATTATTTAACTTAGATTGGTACTAAAATAAATGTTTTTTAGTTATCCACTATAAAAATAATCGTACCCAAAAATGCAGTTCGAAAATATAAGTAAGGATTTATTAGCTATTATAAATAGTTCCGTCAAGCCTGAGAATAAAGCGTGGTTCGATAAGAAATCAGCAAAAATTGTCGCAGAAAATTCTAAAAGAGATCTCTATTTGACCTATAGTATGATTGCTGTAAAAATACCACCGAATCCATTGAGTTTTGATCAAGTTTCGGATAGTCCTCTAACCAAATATCTAACGCTGCATGAAACAAATACGCAACAACTGGTTCGTGTTTACTTATTTGTGCAAGTTCTAGAAGCGGATAACGATTTTTTTAGTCCACTTGTTGCGAATATAGTGCAAGTGGCCGATACGAGCGAATTAGTAACTTTTTTGAAATATTTGATTCTATTGCCCAATGCTGGATATTACCAAAATACAGCAGTAGATACCCTTCGAACAAATATAGAAACGGTATTTGATGCAATTACGCTAAAAAATCCTTATCCTTCGTTGTACTTCAATACACAACAATGGAATCAAATGTATTTGAAAGCGGCATTTCTGCAGCGTGATCTTAGACAAATTGTCAATGTAGAAAAAATGGGAAATAAGGAACTTGCCAAAATCATATCGGATTATGCGCATGAAAGATGGAAAGCTTCTCGGACAATTGACCCTAATTTTTGGAGACCTGTATCAAAATTTATTGATGAGGTATTATTAAAAGATATGGAGCGCTTATTCAAGAGTGCTAATAATGCCGAAAATTACGCGGCGGCACTTTGTTGTTACGAATCAAACAACCCAAAGGCGAAACAATTATTAGAAGAGGACTATCCCGAATTAGTGAAAAAAATTGAAAATAATTATATAAAATGGGAAACCATTACAAATTAAATATGGAAGAAAAAATGATGTTTATTGATCCGCATATACACATGACCTCAAGAACAACGGATGATTATGAGGCAATGGCAGAAGCAGGTGTTGTAGCTATAATAGAACCATCTTTCTGGTTGGGACAACCTCGAACTCAGGTTGGATCTTTTCAAGATTACTTTAGTAGTTTAGTAGGGTGGGAGCCCTTCCGAGCAAGTCAATTTGGTATTAAGCATTATTGTACTATCGGATTAAACTCTAAAGAAGCAAACAATGAAGCTTTGGCCGAACAGGTTATAGAGTTGTTGCCTTTATATTTGCACAAAGAAAATGTTGTAGCCATCGGAGAAATTGGATATGATGACCAAACACCAGCCGAGGATAAGTATTTCAGGATGCAGTTAGAAATGGCCAAAGAACTCAATATGACAGTTCAGGTGCATACACCGCATAGAGATAAGAAATCTGGAACCATAAAAAGTATGGAAGTTTGTTTGGAACATGGATTGGATCCTTCTATGGTAATTATTGATCACAATAACGAAGAAACAGTCAAAGAGGTGTTGGACAGAGGGTTTTTGGCTGCATTTACAATTTATCCCAAAACAAAAATGGGCAATGAACGTATGGTAGAGGTTGTCAAAAAGTTCGGAAGTACAAATATTATTGTAGATAGTTCTGCAGATTGGGGAGTAAGTGACCCCTTGGCTGTTCCCAAAACAGCGTCTTTGATGCTAAAAAGGGGAGTTGATATCCAAGATGTGACAAAAACTTGTTATCAAAATGCCTTGGATGCTTTTGGAAGAAATGGTAGGATGAAAGAGTCTGATTGGTTAAATGCAAAAGGTATTGATCAAAGAAATCTATTCAGTGATAACAGTGTCTTAAGAGGTCAAGAGCCTAAGATAGAGACGGATAAAATTGTTTAGATGAATAAGGCTATCTTTATGGGGTACCTGAGGCTGATGCGTCCGGCTAATTTGCCAACCGCAGTCGCAGATATTCTTGCAGGTGCAGCTATTTCTAGTGGATATTTTTTTTTAGATCAACAGATATTTTGGAGTTCTGGTTTTGGAATTCATCTTGTTTTTTTGGTGCTCTCAACGGTGTTTTTGTACGCAGGCGGGGTGGTAATGAATGATGTTTTTGATTATGAAATTGATATGATAGAACGTCCAGAAAGGGCACTGCCTAGTGGATTGATACCTGTACGGTCAGCGGCTATTTTTGGTACACTATTACTGCTTATAGGAATTGTTTTTGCCTATTTGGTAGGGACGACTTCTGGAATGCTAGCCGTGTTATTGGTTGCTGCTATAATTGCATATGACAGCTTTTCCAAAAATCATGAATTTATAGGACCGCTCAATATGGGGGTCTGCAGAGGATTAAACCTCTTGTTGGGGATGTCATTTTTATTAGGACTTCAGCTATGGTGGTATGCCTTTATCCCTGTTATTTATATTTTTGCTATAACGCTTATTAGTAGAGGAGAGGTACACGGTAATAACAAGAAGCATATCGTCTATGCAGGTGTTTTGTATGGAGTAGTGATTAGTGCCGTTCTTGTATTTGCGCAAATATATGGAACTACGCTCTGGAATATTCCTTTCTTACTGCTGTTTGCAATAGCTATATATTATCCTTTGATCAATGCCTACAAACTTAATTCTCCCAAAAATATCAAAAAAGCAGTGATTTCTGGAGTCTTATCACTTATACTATTGGACGCTGCTATTGCTGTAGGTTTTACCAATGTATGGTATGGTTTGTCGATGCTTTTGTTATTAGCATTGTCATTCATTTTTTCTAAATTATTTGCAGTAACATAAATTATTATTTAATGAAATTAAATGCATCCATAGAACAATCTTTCAAGGTTAGTTATACCTATAAATTACATTTTACCCAAGATGTTTTTGATGCCCAGAATGGTGTACTCAAGAATGTTGTCGCAGGTTACCAAAAAAAAGGAGCAATAAAATGTCTGTTTGTTATTGATGATGAGGTTGCACGGCATTTTCCAGATTTATCAGATAGGATAGTGGCTTACTGCAAGGCGCATAATACTGTTTTGCAGTTTACTAATAGTATTGTCGTTCCTGGAGGTGAAGAATGTAAAAATAAGAATGAATACGTAGAAAATGTATTAGAAGCTATCAATAGTAATCATATTTGTAGACATTCTTTTGTTGTAGCGATTGGTGGTGGTGCCGTTATTGATATGGTAGGATATGCCGCAACAATAGCGCATCGAGGGGTGCGACTGATTCGTGTCCCAACAACAGTATTGTCACAAAATGATGCTGCTGTTGGTGTCAAAAATAGTATTAACATCTTTGGGAAAAAGAATTTTTTAGGAACTTTTGCACCACCTCAGGCTATTATTAATGATAGCAGATTTCTAACATCTTTGGATAACAGAGATTGGATTGGAGGCATCTCGGAAGCTATAAAAATAGCACTAATTAAGGATCCGGTTTTTTATGATTTTTTGAAAGAACAGGCCGTGGCACTAAGTCAAAGGGAAATGGAACCTATGAATTATTTGATATATAGATGTGCAGAATTGCATATGCAACATATCGCAGAGGGAGGAGATCCTTTTGAAAGTGGTTCTTCTAGACCGTTGGATTTTGGGCATTGGGCAGCGCATAAGCTGGAGCATATGACGAATTACACAGTGCGTCATGGAGAAGCAGTAGCTATTGGAATGGCAATAGATCTGACTTATGCCTCTCTTTTGGGATTCATAGATAAACAAAAGTTGAAAGAGATACTAGAAGTGATGAAAACAATAGGTTTTGATTTGCAACTACCTTTTCAGAACAAAGAAGATATCCAGGAGCTTATGGGAGGTATCAATGAGTTTAGAGAACATTTGGGTGGGGAGTTGACCATTACACTACTCTCAGAGATAGGAGTAAAAAAAGATGTACACGAAATAGATTTAGAGGTCATGAAAAAGGCAATAGAAATGCTGAACACCCAAAGCTTATAAATCTCATGGCCAAGTACGAGCTATTTTTATTATGAAAAATAGTAGCTATAAATGTATTTTAATTAACATGGATTTTGGGTTTGTTGCAAGAGATCATTCTGGGATTATTTTGTAATGATTAATTCAAAATCTAGTTTGATATCAATTCAAATTCATACAATAACATAATATGCTTATTTCTGATAAATTTCATTTGACATACTGTACCAATATACATCCTGGAGAGAATTGGGAGCTAACCAAAGATAGTTTAGAAGAATATATTCCCCAAATTAAATCCAAAGTAGCCGCAAAGGAGTCATTTGGTGTTGGACTGCGATTATCCGATAAGGCTAGCAGAGAGTTAGGAACCGAAGAACATCTAGAAATTTTTAAAGAGTGGCTAGATGCAAATGGGTTGTATGTTTTTACGATGAATGGGTTTCCGTATGGAAATTTTCATGATGAAAAAGTAAAGGATTTAGTACATGCTCCTGATTGGACTACCAATGAGAGAGTTGCATACACTAAGAGGCTGTTTGATCAACTTGCTTATTTAATTCCTGACAAGGTTTCTGGTGGAATTTCGACTTCGCCAATTAGTTACAAACATTGGCATACTACACCTGATTTGATGCAGATAGCTTACCAAAAAGGCGCATCTAATATCACAGAAATTATTTTGCACCTGTTGGAATTAGAGCAGGAAACTGCAAAGTATCTTCATTTGGATATCGAACCAGAGCCTGATGGTTTGATAGAGAATAGTGATGAGTTTATTAGCTTTTTTAAAGACTATTTGATACCCATAGCAACAGTACGACTACAAGAAAAATATAATATAGATAGCAAAGAAGCAAAAAAGTATATTCATAGATATGTTACTATTTGCTACGATGTTTGTCACTTTTCATTGGCGTACGAGGAGCCGGAGGAGACATTTGAGAAGCTCGAAAAAGCAGCGATTAAAGTAGGGAAAATACAAGTGAGTTCTGCACTCAAAATCACGTACAATGAAGAAAGAAAAGCGCAATTATGGAACTCGCTAAAGTCTTTTGATGAATCGACATACCTACATCAAGTAACCGAAAAAATCGGCGAAGAGGTTAGAACATACAATGATCTGCCAACATTTATTCAAGAAAGAAATGAATTTTCAGAAATACGGGTACATTTTCATGTTCCGATTTTTTTGGAAAAATATGAGGTCTTATCATCAACACAAGAATATATCATCAAGGTGATTGATTATATCAAAAAACATGATGTAACAGCACATTTAGAAATCGAAACCTATACTTGGGATGTACTTCCTGGGAGTTTAAAAACTGAATTATCTGATTGCGTGATTAGAGAATTGGAGTGGTTAAAAGGGAAGCTTTTAAGTTAAATAGCATGAAGAAAACAGTAGTAATTAATGTAGTAGGACTCACTCGAGGACTCATAGGGGCGCACACACCAAATATTCAAGCGTTTTTGGAAAAGGGAAAGTCAACACTTATCACTCCTGTACTGCCTGCAGTGACATGTTCTGCTCAAGCTACGTATCTCACCGGCAAATGGCCTTCTGAGCATGGTATAGTTGGTAATGGTTGGTATTTTAAGGAGGAGTGTGAGGTTAAGTTTTGGCGACAATCCAATAAATTAATACAAGGAGAAAAATTATGGGATAAGCTAAAGAAAATAGATCACAATTTTACTTGTGCCAATATGTTTTGGTGGTATAATATGTATTCTACAGCAGATTTTGGAGTAACCCCAAGACCCAACTACTTGGCCGACGGACGAAAAATTCCGGATATTTATTCCGTCCCAGCAAATTTACGAGATACTCTCCAAACTGAGTTAGGAACATTTCCATTATTTAATTTTTGGGGACCCAAAACTTCTATCAAATCAAGTCAGTGGATTGCAGATGCTACTATAAAAACAGATAAATTGCACGACCCTACACTTGCATTAGTGTATCTACCACATTTGGATTATAATTTGCAACGTTATGGAAATTCTTCGGACAAAATACCGCAAGATCTTAGAGAGATTGATGAGGTTGTCAAGGGATTGATAGAGTATTATACTGCACAAAATGCAGGGATTGTTTTGTTATCAGAATATGGAATAACAGATGTTCATCGACCTGTTCATTTGAATCGAATATTGCGAAAAGAAGGATGGCTGAGTATCCGAGTCGAACGAGGTCTAGAAGTACTAGATGCCGGTACAAGTAGTGCCTTTGCAGTTGCTGATCATCAAATAGCGCATGTGTATCTCAATGATGCTTCATTAAAATTAAAAGTTAAAAAATTATTAGAAAACACAGAAGGTGTGGCAAAGGTTTTGGTGGATGAAGAAATTACAAAGGCCAACTTAGAACATCAAAGGAGTGGTGATCTTGTTGTCATTGCGGATCAACATTCATGGTTTACCTACTATTATTGGCTGGATGATGCCAAAGCACCCGATTTTGCTAGAATGGTAGACATCCATAAGAAACCAGGATATGATCCCGTAGAAATGCTAACAGATCCAAAAGATCCATTTGTTATGCCCAAGGTGCTCTGGAAGTTGGCAAAGAAAAAAATGGGGTTTAGAACCGTTTTGGATATTATTCCCATAGACGCTTCGTTAATCAAAGGATCGCATGGGAGTGTGCCCGAATCCAAAGATGATTATCCTATTTTGATTAGTAATAACAAACAACTAGTGCCTGAGGAATTAATCGAGGCAACCAAAGTTTTTGATGTCCTAGAAAAGCACCTAACAGAAGGTAAGTAATTGTCTAATAAGGTAATTTTTCTAAATAAAACACCTGTTTGTTATGCGCATCAAAAAGCTGTTAAAAAACTTATAAAAGTTAGTGAAAAAAATTGTATTGTGTATAATAATCTTTTAATTTTGGATCAGAGTAGGGTTCGGTAAACTTCTTCTGACTGTATTGTTTTTATGAGGTTGTTTATGTTTTTTTGATCCTTGAAGGGATCACCAGTTGGGAGCGATTAGTTGCTGGCGCTACGAACTCAAGAAAAAGACGAAAACTCTGTGAAAAGGGCGTTTTTATAGTAAAATGAATAAATCTTTTTTTTTGGAATAAATTCGACACCTAGTAACCTGATTGATGAATTTTGATTGCTAGGTAGGAAAAAGAAGAAGTCAGAGACATAGGAAACACTAGTATTTTAAAAAACGCTATTTTGAATAAGAAAAAACACACTTCGAATACGTTGACAATTTCTGTTGATCATTCTAGTTCTACAGAAAGTAAAAAGCGTACCAATAGTATTACCAAAAAAATCGAAAAAATAGAACAGCTAAAAAAACAGCTTCAGAAAATGAATGATACTGTTGCTATTGCTAAGAAGTTGTTTGACGAGCATTGTGGTACAAAAGAAAAAGAGCTGTTAGAACGGAGAGAAAGTTTTTTGATTAAACTCTATGAGCGTTTTCAGCAAAAAGGGTTTGCTCTTTGGCAAAAAGAACTCATGGAAGGAAGGTTGCTGAATGATATCGAAGAGCTGATGTATTCTGGATATGAATCAGAAGCATTGCTCGCTATTCGAGATCAAATTAATGAAGCCCAAATACAAAATATGGATGGTTTTGAGAAAGAAATGATGAATGATATGGCCAAAGATTTTTTGAAAAATATGGGGGTTCATGTCGATGAAGAAGACTTTAATTTCGAAGATTTTGCGAATCCCGATTTTAGAGATCAGTTCAATAAAAAACATTTTGAGCGAGAACAACAACAACATCAAGAGTTTCATGAGGAGTTTAATAATGAAAAACATCGTGTACAGAAGGAGAAAGTAAAGGGGACTAATACCGATTTTCAGAAATTGTATAAATCACTAGTGAAAAAAGCACACCCCGATTTGGTTTTAGATCCGGCAGAAAAAGAAGTACGAGAAGAGTGGATGAAAAGACTTTCGCAAGCCTGGGAAGAACGAAACTATTACCAACTATTAGTGTTGCAAAAAGAAATTGGAGCGGATCATGATTCTGAAGACATAGCGCTAAGCGAATCTCAAGTCCAGCCATTGATTCTAGAGTTAAATAAAGAAATACAAAAATTAGAGCATAACAAATACTTGCTAAAATATCAGAATCCGGATACTGCTTTTTATTTTGAAAAATTCAATGCAAGATCAGAAAAAGGTGTTTTGAAAAAAATTATAGCCTATAAAGATCTTGTAGAATTAAAAATAGATGGAGTAGAAGAAGAACGAAGAAGTTTAAAAACGCAAAAATCTACAAAAGAATTATTAAAAGAAATAAGAGATATGCAATCCGGAATGTTTGATGATCCGTTTGGCATGTTTGATTTCTTTGAATAGTACTATTTAGAACGTATGCTATTTATCCTTTGAATTTTTACTGGGATAAAATTTTCTTTTTTCGCCTCAGCTTCAGTGTAAAAATGACCGTAGCTAAGGCTATGCCATAGCATCACGGTGTTTTGCATAAAAAAATAACAGTGTCATTCATACGAATTTATAAGCCTAAATGATATAACATTAGAGTTATGGGTTGGTATAGGTGTGTAGTTCCTTGAATTTTAGAACTGGAAGGTCGGCTTTTTTCTAAATAAAAATGCGTGATAGATAATGGTTTCTGCTATTGGAATGTAAAATTAATAAACACACCTCTAGTGGATAACTTATCAATTTGGGCAGTATATTCGCTTGGTAGTCCATCAAAGCTGGTAGGATTATCGCGTACTAGCTCGTCATTCATAGCAAAAACTCCACGGATAGAAGGTGTGAATTTGAAAAAAGGAAGATATAGATCAACTCCAAATCCTAGTTCATAGTAATTGGTATTTGTTTTGGTTCGGAACTGGTTTACAGCATTGTCATCGGGATTGTTCTCATTACTCGATAGATTAATAGAAGTAGAGATACCGCCAATTAAAAAGGGTTTGAAGTTGTTCAGACGTTTGGTAGAGATTTTTAGCAACAATGGCAAATGCACATAAGTTGATTTGATTTCTCTAAAGTTTTTGTCCTCTAAATCAGGATAGGTAATATTTCTAGAAGGAAAAACTACACCTGGTTCAAAACGGAGATCAAAATAATCGTTGATCCGAAGATTGGCCAAGAGCGCTACATTAAAACCAATTCCTTTTCCAATGATCAAATCCTTTCTGTCTTGACCAGTTAATGGGTTAGGTTCTGTAAATTGACGCTCGTTGTATTCGATTTTATAATCGTAACTGTTAAGTCCTAGAGTGTATCCAAAACGTATGCGTTTCTTGTCGAAATTCTCATTATTTAAAACACGTTCTTTGCTAAACCATTGCGCATTTACAGTTTGCAAACCCATAAAAGCGAGTAGTAGGAATAATAGTACGTTCTTCATGCTGTTATTTTCTTGCTGTGTAGATTGTAGCCACACCTAGCGTTTGAGGTCTATCTTTTATAGTATTAAACCCTGTTTTTTTCAAAATATTGTTGAATGCTGTTCCGTAAGGAAATGCTGCAGCACTTTCACTAAGATACGAATATGCAGATTGATCTTTAGAAAATATTCGACCAATGGCAGGCATTATTTTTGATGTATAAAAATGATAGCCTTGTTTGTAGGGTGTTTTTGTTGGTACTGAGGTTTCCAAAATAGCTAGGATTCCTTGAGGTCGTAGAACACGATAAATTTCGGCTAGACCTTTTTCTAAATGCTCAAAATTACGCACCCCAAATGCTACGGTAATGGCATCAAAATGGTTGTCTTGGTAAGGTAATTGTTCGCTGTCTCCTTTGATCATGGAGATAAGATGAGATAATTCTTTTTCTTTAATTTTTTTGACCCCTACATCCAACATTCCTTGAGAGATGTCTAGACCAATAATTTCTGTAGCTCCTGTTTTGGTTAGTGCTATAGCAAGATCTCCAGTACCCGTAGCAATATCAAGTATACGTTTGGGCTGGGTTTCTTTTACTAATTTCACTACTTTGTTACGCCATTGGATGTCGATTCCAAAAGAGATGACTCTATTAAGACCATCATAATTTTCCGAAATCGTATCAAACATGTCCGCTACTTGTTCCTTTTTGCTTCGAGAAACGTCATTATATGGTGTGATTTTATTGGCCATCGTACTTTTTAGAGCAAAGATACTGTTTTGTCGTTAATCTACAGATGCAAATCTAGGGTGATGGTAGTATCAGACGATATTTCTATTACTAATTAGGGAGTGTATATGAGACTTTAATCCAAATGAGTATGCAACATAAAATAGCGTTCAAAAAATAAATGGTTGAATTACCTTTTTAATTATGTGGTTAAAAATTAAGCTGTTTTAGTAGGTTTGATTTTGTTTTTGAAAGTGAAATAACTAAAATGTGGATAAATCGTATGCGTTGCAGGTTAAGTTGATTAGGATATGCTCATGAAATTACTGTAGGATTTTAAATTTACCCTATCTTTGTAAGATATTTATGTTGTTTATTGGTTAAAATAAAAGCCGTATCAGCAGTTCTGTCGAGTCCTGTTTTTTTTGGATTTTATGGATCTTTTTTTTCAAAACAGTAACTATGAAAATTATTATTGCCGGAGCAGGTGAAGTAGGATTTCATTTGGCAAAATTGCTTTCCTTCGAATCGCAAGATATTACCTTAATAGATCCAGATAAGGAAAGTCTTAGTTATGCGAATTCGCATCTTGATATACGTGTGATCAAAGGTGATGCCACTTCTATAAATATTCTCAAAGAGTCTCGCGTGGATACTGCAGATCTTTTGATAGGAGTTACGTCTAGTGAAACGACAAATATTACAGTTTGTGTTTTGGCAAAACAGTTGGGAGTCAAACGTACAATTGCACGTATCTCTAATACAGAATTTATAGAGAACAAGGACGAACTAGGTTTTATCAAATTCGGTATTGACGAGTTAATTTCTCCAGTAGCTTTGGCTTCTAGTGAGATCGAATTATTGTTAAATCAATCCGCGTTTAATGACAGTTATGAGTTCGAGGAGGGTGCCTTGACAATGGTAGGAACCAGTCTTTCGTCAGAAGCACAGTTTGTTGGGAAAAGTGTTCGAGAAGCAGCACAAATATTTCCAGAATTACACTTTATGCCTATCGCAATACAGCGATCAGGGACACAGTATACACTTATTCCAAGAGGAGATACACAGTTCAAAGAAGGGGATCAAGTCTATTTTGTAACCTCAAAAGGAGGGGTAGATGAGCTATACAAGCTGACAGGAAAGGTAAAGGAACAGATCAAAAATGTTATGATTCTCGGCGGAAGTCGAATCGGTAAAAAAACCGCAGAAGATCTTTGTGCTCATAAATTTAGAGTAAAACTGATTGAGAAAGACAAGGATAAAGCTTTTGACTTGGCAGATGACCTTCCAAATGCATTGGTCATCAATGGAGATGGGCGTAATGTAGAACTGCTAGAAGAAGAAAATATACATGATATGGATGCTTTTATTTCTGTAACAGGAAATTCAGAAACCAATATTATGTCCTGTTTGATGGCCAAATCCAAAAGTGTTCCCAAGACGATTGCATTGGTAGAGAATATGGACTATTTTCAGTTGTCTCATTCTATAGGAATCGATACATTAATTAACAAAAAATTATTGGCAGCCAATACGATCTTTCGTTTTATTAGACGTGGAGATGTCGTTGCCATGACCAAGCTTAATAATATGAATGCTGAGTTACTGGAGTTTATTGTAAAACCCAGTTCCGAGGTTTGTAATAATGCCATTATAGATTTGGATTTTCCTCGTTCTGCAATTATAGGAGGTGTGATTAGAGACGGAAAAGGAATTATAGCCTTGGGGGATTTTTATATCAGACCAGGAGATCGTATTGTGGTTTGTTGTTTGCCAAGATCTATAAAAAAAATAGAAAAAATGTTCCTTTAATATGGGTCGTATCAATCGTCTGAATTACAAAATTATTATTTACATCATGGGGCTGTTGCTATTGTGCAATGGACTGTTTATGCTTCTGGCTGTTTTGTTGAGCTGGGCGTATAAGGATGGGGTGACTATAGCGCTTCTATCAGCGTCATTAGTAACCATGTTCTTGGGTGTTTTGTTTATGTTTACAACCCGAGAGCATCAAAAAGAGCTCAATAAAAGAGAAGGATACATGGTGGTGACCTTTGGTTGGGTGTTTATGTCTTTGAGTGGTATGTTACCTTATCTTTTTTCGGAAGCAATTCCCACTGTTACCAATGCATTTTTTGAAACAATGTCTGGATATACCACTACGGGTGCATCTATTCTTAACGACATAGAGGCTGTCCCCAAAGGAATTCTCTTTTGGCGTAGTCTCACTCATTGGATTGGTGGGATGGGGATCATTGTATTGGCAATCGCTATTTTACCGTTATTGGGAATAGGAGGGATGCAGCTTTTTTCTGCAGAAGCTCCAGGACCAAATACAGACAAACTCCATCCCAGAATTACGGATACAGCAAAACGATTATGGTTTATCTATGTAGGATATACAGCCGCAGAAACACTACTGTTAAAACTGGCAGGGATGGACTTTTTTGATGCGATCAATCATGCACTGAGTACATTGTCTACAGGAGGGTTTTCTACAAAGAATGCAAGTGTTGCGTATTGGAATGATAATCCAATAATTCAGTACATTATTATCTTGTTTATGTATTTGGCAGGAGCAAATTTTATCCTGAGTTATTTTGGATTTAAAGGGAAAGTACAAAAGATTATCAAGGACGAGGAATTTAAGTTTTATACCTTTTTTGTTGTAATTTTTAGTGTCATTGCAGCATGTATTATTTATTTCGAAGCAGATGTAAGTATCAGTTCTATTGATCATCCTATGGTTTGGGGTGCAGGTGAGAGTGCATTTAGACATGCATTGTTTCAGGTTTTGGCAGTGATTACAACTACTGGTTTTGTAAGTGCTGATTTTACCATGTGGACTCCATTTTTAACGATTTTGTTTTTTGGACTTTTCTTTTTGGGAGGCTCTGCAGGATCTACCTCTGGCGGTATCAAAGTTATGAGACATTTGATTACTATACGCAATGGTATTTTGGAGTTCAAACGAACCTTACATCCCAATGCGGTTTTGCCTGTACGTTATAATACAAGAGCTATTTCCAAAGAGATCGTATTTAATATTCTTGGTTTTTTTATACTGTATTTTTTGTCTTTTATTATTGGAGCACTATTCTTAGGAGTGATAGGAATGGACTTTGTGACAGCAATTGGTGGAGCAGCAACCTCATTAGGTAATGTAGGTCCTGGCCTAGGGAAGCTTAGTCCTGTGAATAATTTTGATATACTACCAGATATAGGAAAATGGTGGTGTTCTTTTCTAATGCTTATAGGGCGATTAGAGTTATTTACGGTATTGATTTTGCTGACACCTTTTTTCTGGAGAAATAGATAGTTAGTCTTCGGGAGTTTTGATTAAGAAGAAATTAGTGACAAACAATGGATATCATTATTATAGGAGCAGGTCCGATCGGGATTAATTGTGCTATTGAAGCAAAAAAACGGGGGTTCACAGCCATTGTACTAGAAAAAGGAGTTTTGGTGAATTCTATTTATAATTTTCCGACCAATATGACTTTTTTTTCTACCTCACAATTATTAGAGATAGGAGAGGTTCCTTTTGTATCGCATGACGACAAACCTACTCGGACAGAAGCTTTAGAGTATTTTAGACGTGTAGTGAGTAGTTGGCAATTAGATGTAAGAACGTATACAGAGGTTTTAGGAATGCAATCAGAGGCTAGAGGAGGGTATGAAGTGCAAACTAATAAAGGGACGTTTTCTTCCAAAAATGTAATTATTTGTACAGGCTTTTATGACACACCAAGAAAGCTACATATTCCAGGAGAAAATCGCTCTAAGGTAAAGCACTTTTATAACGATCCACATCCGTATGTAGGACAAAAAATAGTTGTAGTTGGAGCTGCAAATTCTGCCTGTGATGTAGCTTTAGAAACCTATTATAAGGGAGCTGAAGTAACTATGGTTATCCGAAAAGATAGCATATATAAAGGAGTGAAATATTGGATTAGACCAAATATCGAAAACCGGATTAACAAAGGTGAAATCAAGGCTTATTTTAATACAGAAGTTATAGAAATCAAAGAAAAAAGTGTGATTTTACAAACGGCTGAAGGATGTTTGGAGATAGAGAATGACTTTGTTTTGGCTATGACTGGTTATAAACCAAATTATCCATTATTTAAAAAATTAGGTATTGATATTTTGGATGATAGCGCAAAGACACTTGTACATGATCCAGATACTCTCGAAACAAACTTGCCCAATGTATATATCGCAGGAGTGATTAATGCAGGGTTGCAAACGAGTAAACTCTTTATCGAAAACACACGAGTTCATGCCCAAATGATTTTGAAAGCAATTTTAGAATCTTAAAGAATTTAAATTGTAGATAGCAGAAGCGGAATATTCCTGTCCAAAATTATGATAATTATAGTATTGTATAGAGTAAAAAAGCTGCTCTTTCTTCATGATACAGGGGAGACAGAACAAACAGTCTAACTTATAGGATAGTATACTAGTTATGCCAGTTATAATGTAATTGTCGGCTTAAATAATGGAACTATTTTTTGCTAGTTGGAGCTAAAAAATTCCAGCAAAGCCTCAGCGACGATTTAATTTTTTTAGCAAAAAAATAGTAGAAAAAAACCGAATTATTTGCCTGTACTTATTCTTTTCATACAATGGAGTAAAAAGAGTTTAGGCAGCGTTTACTTAAAATGAGTTCTAATACCAAATTAGCTATATAATGTCGCATATCGCCTTGTTCATATATTTCATAGCTAAGGCTATGCAATAGCATCACGGTGTTTTCGCATAAAAAAATAACAGTGTCATTTCATTAATATGAATTTATACCATTTGTTGTTTGAATTTACCGGAAAGAAAGATTAAGATTTTTTTGTTTCAGCTTCAGCAAAAACATCAAGCATAGCCGTAGTTATGGTTTGTTTTTATGCTGAAGCTGAGGCGAAAAAAGAAAATTTTATCCCAGTAAATTCAAAGGACAAATGGTATTATATACCTAATTTTCTTTTGGTTTAAAAGAAAATTAGGACTCATTGATTGTTATTAAAAAATAACGTAAGACTGGACTGGGTTTATCTTTTAAAAAGAACTAACCCTTGACTTCTATCAGCAATAGCGATATATTGATTAGTGACAGCAATTCCTCTAGGTTGTTGTAAGTTGTCAATACTTATTGTGGATACGTTCTTGTTTCTAGGATTAATCATGCGTACGGTATTACCATTTAGCCCTATTACAAAAAGTGATGTTCCATCTGTAGAAATATTAACAGGGGTGAATCCCAAAGGGATACTAGGTTCAGTATTTCGAGTGTTTGTGTTGATAACTTCTACACTATTAGATGCAAAATGAGCAACGTATAATTTATTGTTTAGAAACTCACTTTCGACAGGAAAGTTTGCAGGTGTGAATAAATTAAAACTGTTTCTTAATGGACCAGGACTTAGCGTAGTAACTCGTGGTGTTGCTGTTACAGCTCCATTAGTATTGAGATCTACTATTTGGATTCCCCAATTCCTTACAGAGCCCAAATCTTGAGAATAAAATGCTCTCGCTCCATTAGAAGTTGGAACAACGGTTACATCAGGGCTACCTGTTCTATTATCCACTACACTAATACCGTTTCTAGCTGTTCTTATAGACCTAGAGGTATAAGTAAAAACTCGCGTATTTGAAGTTCCTCCAGAGGTGACAACGACACCATTAGCTGCAGCAATACCAGAAAATAAACCAAAAGGAGTACTAGTGGTTGCAGTAACTATGGGTTGCAAGGGATTTGATGTGTTTAAGGAGCTAATACTATTTTGAGATTGAATAAAAATAGTACCAGTGCTACGATCTACGGTGATATCATCCGCAGGAATATTAATTAAGCTTCTTTCTTTAGACCTCAAAGCAATAACTTCAATTTCTCTTCCGCAAGCAGCATAGGCATGACCGTTAAAAATGATCACATTACTACATCCATTTGAGGCCAAACTTGAGGATGATTGGGGAGTTGCATCGGCTTTGAGGATATTTTCAGAAACCGAAACATCCTCCACTGCATTTATTTCCGTATCCAGTGTTTTGGCGTTTGGAGAATCGGTTTCACAGCTAATTGCAAAAACAGTTATAGTACTTAATAAAAAAAATTTTAATGAATTCATGATGATGTGTGATTTTAGTTAATGTGTGTGGTTGATATAGTCGGTATTTTATAATAACATTACAAAAAAAAATATTTTATTTTCACCTAAGTTGTTGTACAAGTGTTTGTTCTTAGTTTTTTCATGTCTTTTTTTTGGATTTAAAATTCTGCATGACCCATTGTAATCTCGGATACACCTACTAGGATGTGCGGCTGTAAGAGGCTGTTCAAATGTAAATAGAGGTAAAAATAATTTGAAATGCTCTTAACTCGTTCTAGGCGATAAAATTCAAAAGTTAGTCGTAGTAATGGTTTTGATTTTCTGATGAAAAAAGTAGTAGAACGGAGGGGGAGTAATTAAATTCAGGTATATAAATTCGTATTAATGACACCGTTATTTTTTTTATGTAAAAATACCACGATGCTATTGCATAGCCTTAGTTAGGGTTCGTTTTTATGTTGAAGCTGAGGCAAAAACAGAAAATTTTATTCCAGTAAATTTAAAAGATACATGGTATTAGTTCTGTAAATCACATAATTGTATGTCATTCCACACTCAAAAAGGTATTAGACATTGCTGTGATTGAATGAAAATTGCAAGTATTTTAGATTTTTAACAGCAAAGGATTGTTTTTATGGTAAGAAAAGATAATTAGGTTGTAATAAACTCAGTAAATAGGCACAGGTAGGTGATAATTTTCTCCCTATATCTTTTTGAAGACTAAATGTAGCTCAAAAAAAATGGTTTAGGATTTCTTGAAGTACTTAAAAGGAACAAATAACATTCCGAAACACTCGCCATCATCTTTTCCTAGATGTTTATGGTGCATTTTGTGAGCACGACGTATACCTTTTGCATACCAATTATTAGCATTGCGGAAAAGTTTGAATCTTTGATGAATAAAAATGTCATGTACCATAAAATAAGCAATACCGTATGCCAAGATACCTAAGCCTATTGGTAGGGCGAACCAAACACCTCTAAAACTCCAAAGCATAAAACATCCAATACTAATAAGCGCATAAAAAATGAAGAATAAATCATTACGTTCCCACCAACTATCATGATGTTTGTGGTGATGATCCTTATGTAAGCTCCACAAAAAACCATGCATTACATATTTGTGTGTAAACCATGCCATAAACTCCATGGCACCAAATACGCCGGCAAATATAAGTATCCAAAAAAATGTTATCATAATACTACAAAGTTAAGAATTTGCTAAAGAAGATTCAGTCGATAGTTAACATAACATTTGGCTAATAAACTAAATTTTTCATAATTCGGGACTCGAATTCTGGTGGATTTGATAGCTTCAGACGGAGTTTGTTTTAGTTTGGTCAACAGTCGTTTGTAGTAACGATAAGCGGTATAAACACCAAATCGCGCTTCTACAGGTAATTGATTGATTCCTTTGAGCCCAGCTTCAAAATCATCTTCAATTTCCTTAATGATTTTCATTTTAGAAGCTTCATTAAGCATGTTGAGGTCTGTGTCAGGAAAATAATTGCGATCCAAGTCTTCAAAATCGGCTTTTAGATCTCTCAAAAAATTTACTTTCTGAAAAGCAGACCCAAGTCGCATGGCACTATCCTTCAAAGTATCATAGGTGTTTTGATTGCCTTTTACAAACACCTTGAGGCACATAAGTCCTACAACATCAGCAGATCCGTAAATATACTCTTTGTATTCTGCATCAGTAAGATATTTTTTCTTGTGTAAATCCAAACGCATACTTTTCATAAAAGATTCATACAATTCAGCCGGAATGGAATAGGTGTGCACCGTGTGTTGAAAAGCATTCAGGATTGGGTTTAGGCTAATTTTATTTTTGATAGCATCGTACATTTGTCGCTCAAAATCATCAAATAATATCTGCTTATCATATCCATGAAATGAATCTACAATTTCATCCGCAAAACGGACAAACCCATAGATGTTATAGATATCTTGACGTATAGACGGTGATAGCATCTTGGTTGCGGTAGAAAAAGAAGTGCTGTAGGCATGTGTGACTTTCTTGCTACAGGTGTTTGATACAGTATCAAAAATGGCTTTCATACGTTCTTTTTTTAAGTTTTATCTTTTTTTAGTATAGTGATTTGTGTAATTCGTGTCTGTTGTAACTTTTTGATGCTAGTTGTTTTGAAATTCTTTTTCTATGAGCCCTGCAACGAGCTTTCCGGAAATTAAAGAGGGAGGAACTCCAGGACCGGGAACAGTTAATTGACCTGTAAAAAACAGTTTTTTTACTTTTGCACTTTTTAGTTTTGGTCTCAGAAAAGCCGTTTGTAACAAAGTGTTTGCCATTCCATAGGCATTCCCTTTGTAAGAGTTGTATTCTGATATAAACTCTTTTACGCAAAAAGACTTTTTAAAGATAATGTTATTTTTTACTTTTTGATTGGTTATCTCTTCAAAACGCTTAATTATTTTGTCAAAGAAAGCATCTCTTAGAGCTTCTGTATCTTCGATACCTGGTGCCAATGGAATTAAGAAAAAACCATTTTCCATTCCTTCTGGTGCTGTGTTAGGATCTGTTAAGGATGTAAAGTTTGCGTAAAAAAGAGGGCGTTCTGGCCATTTGGGATCATCATAAATAGCGGCCGCATGAGCATCAAAATCAGTGTCAAAAAACAAGTTATGATGATTGATGTTTTGTAATTTTTTGTCAAATCCTACATAGAATAGCAATGAAGAAGGAGCAAAGGTTTTATTCTGCCAATAATTTTCAGAGTACTGACGATATTCTTTTGGTAAAAGACTTTCTCCATGATGATAATCGGCGCCACAAAGTGTTGCATCAAAAGGGAGTGTTTTGTCATGAACAACAATACTGTCACAAATACCGTTTTTTACATTTATTTTGGATACGGGAGCGTCCGTTTTGAATTGAACACCTAATGAGGTGGCTAGGGTTTGCATTGCTTTGATTGCTTGGAACATGCCGCCTCTAGGGTGCCATGTACCTAATCCAAAGTCTGCATAGTTCATAAAACTATAGAAAGCTGGTGTATCACTTGGCTTGGCTCCAAGAAAAAGCACTGGGAATTCTAAAATTTGTATCAGTTTTTCGTTGGTAAACTCTTTGCGAACTTCTTTGGAAATAGTACTAAAAAACTGACCAATCCGCATGATAGTTTCTTTGGTGACAAGTTCTAAAGGAGAAACACCAGGGCGATATACTAGGTTTTTGATCGCAATATCATAATTGGTTCTTGCGGTAGCGATGAATTTGGCTAGTTTTTTGGAACTTCCTTTTTCTTCGGCTTCAAAAGCGTTGTATATTTTGTCTAATGAATCTTCTATTGCAATGCTCTCATTATTTTTGAAAAATACCCGGTATGCAGGATTTAGTTTGTCCAAGATATAATAGTCAGAGGCACTAACTCCAAAGTCATTAAAAAAGCGCTCAAAAACATCGGGCATCCAGTACCAAGAAGGGCCCATGTCAAACGTAAAGCCTTTGGCTTGGAATTGGCGCGCACGCCCACCTACAGAGCTGTTTTTTTCGAATATAGTGACATCGTATCCTTGTTTAGCAAGGTAACAAGCTGCAGAAAGTGATGAAAAACCCGAACCGATAACAGCAATTTTTTTACCCATAGGAAATGATGACATTATAGTGAATTATAAAGATAGAACTAATTCTTGTATAGAGTTGAAACGTCTCTGATTTGGAGCTAGTTTTTCTGGTAAGAATTGTGTTTGTTTACCAAGCATCCAAAATTGATTTTTTGTAGTCTCCCCAATTACGGTGTTAAATTCCTTGAGATACTCTTTTATCTTATCTTTTTCTGGTTTGATAGTGAAGTAGGATAAATAAATGACCTCTTCCGTAAAATCATCAGGTTTTGGTAGACTGTCTATAGGTGTACTTGGTCCTAATGATATAACTCGATAACCTTTGAACAAAATTTCATAATTCAGAAATATTAACCCCAAGTCATGTATTTCGTTTTCTGGAAGAAACAAAATGAAAAGTTTGTCTTTTTTAATTACTTGTTTTATTTGCGATTTTTCAATATTGATGAAGAGTTTTTGCTTAATCAAATTAGTGATAAAATGCTCATGAGACGGGCTAATAGTGTTCGTCTGCCAAAGCAGTCCTATTTCATTTAGAAAAGGAATAAATACGTTATAGAAAATTTGTCTGAAATCTGATTTCTGTTCTAATTGCTCATAGGTGGACAAGAAAAGTTCTTGATTGTAGTTGATCATTGCAATTTTGAAAGAATTAATTGCCTGATCTTTGGAGCTAGTCGCAGAAACAATTCTCTGTACATAAGCATTGATTTCATTTGAATCAAGTTTAGAAATACGAGAAATCTTGTATCCGCTATTAACTAAGTAGGTGACGTTGAGTAATTTCTGTAAACTGTGTATGTTGTAGGTACGGATATTGGTGTCTGTACGATCTGGATTTAGCAAATTATAGCGTTTTTCCCAGATTCTAATAGTATGGGCTTTTACTCCACATAGATTTTCTAAGTCCTTGATGCTAAAATTTTGCTTAATATTGTTCACTTTTTTGTAATGTTTGTTAAACAAAACTAGTAAAAAGAAATAGGAAAGTCTTTGTTCTTTAAGTTAAATATTTAAATTATTCTGTTAAAATGTGTTTTTTTGTAGTTAATTATTTGATTTTAAGAAAAATATGATTTGAGAGGAAGTTTTTGTTTATCTTGATTTTTTGAGAACCTTTTTTTTGTACGCTACTTTTGTGGAAGATTTGGTTGTAGTGTGCAAATGTAGCTTAGCTTCCGATGAAGTAGCGACTATATTTTGGGGTGATTTTTTTTATTACATGTACAATAGCAAATGAAAACAAAGTAATTCCGCAGACAATCAGTATGTAAATTAGAGGATTGTTGGGAGGGAAAGAGAAGTGTAGAAGTTTTTTTGTTTTTATTACAACAATGATGACTAAGCAATGTACAAAGAAAATTCCAAAGCTCGCATCTGCTAAGCTTTTAAGTACTTTTATTTTTTTTCTTTCAAATCGATGTAGCCAAACCATAAAAAATATAGAAAGTATACTCTTTTGTAACAGCATAAGGTCAATGCCGTCATAGTGCAAAGGGAGTTTGTTGTAGCTACCTTCTTTGCCGATCAATGTTTGTGCTAGGGCAATGCCGATAACTAGTAGAAGTACGTAGATTTCTTTGTTTTTAAATTTTTTGTAAATCAGTTCTTTGTTTTCAGAACTGAGTATTCCGATGAAATATACAGGGGTGAAGTATAGTACAGCCTGAAAAATAGCTATCGTAGAGGTGTATAAAAGAGGTCTATGTATAAATAGTGCTATGATAAATAATATTGCAGTGATCGTACCTTTAGTTTGTGTGCTCAGATTGATGAAACGTATATGAAGCGGAGCGCATGCAAAAACAATCATTACAAATGGGATATACCAATACCCTATGAACATAGAGCCTGTAGCGTAGTGTTTTAGTATAGGTATTAGATATTGAGAAAATAGTCCTTGGCCTGTTGGACTATAGTAGTTTGGAGTTGTTGCTGTATGATCTTTTGCAAAAACAGAAAGCAGTATTGGGATTAGTGCTAATAGTACATAGGGTAAGAATACGAATTTGATCTTTTTTAAGTAAAAAGTTTTGAAAACAAAATTTTTAGAGAAAATATGATGAAATAAAAATCCTGAAATAAAAACAAAAGGAGTAGTACCACCTGCTATGATGTTATAGATTGTTTTACTGCCGATAGTGCTAAAGGAAAAGTCTGAAATTCCCAAGCAATGACCAGCTACAATAAAGAGTATAGCAATAGCTCTGAAGTAATTTAAAGAATTGATATACATGTATATATCGGGTTGTTTTTTTGATTTGGGGGTTGTTTTTTACAAAATCATGGCAAATGTAAGTAATCAATTTTTTATGACCTCATCCATAACCGAAAATTTAGGTTAATTTAACTTTAATAGTGTGTTAGGCTAAAAAAGTGAAAAATGATTGTATGCCTTTTAAATTGGGGGATTATACCATTTATCACTTGAAATTTTTGAAAGAAATCATCCTTTTCTTTCTTTTTGTTTGTAGGACAAAAGCGATCAATTTATTTTTCTAACAATTTCAATTCACAAATGGGGTATTGTACTTTAATTGGTATTATGCTTTAGAAATTTGAATATTAGGTGGCGCTATTTTATCGTATAAAAAAAGTATTCAGGTTTATTGACATTTTTCACCAGCATCTTGAATTTTCCAATTAGTATCGTTAATGAGTTTTGTTCTAGCAGCCTTGGCCAAAGGTGAGCAATACGTAGAGCTACCTCCATCAAAAGTGACGTCATTATTTTTTGTCTTTTTTGACAATGCTATCAATAATTGTTCGTAGGCGTCTTGTTGTAGTGTGACTCCAGCAAACATATTTGACATATCACTAATATTTTGGATATTCCAATTTGTTATATCAATATTTTTGATTCCGGAACGGCTAAACATATAAGCCATATTAGTAACACTTGAGGTGTCCCAGTCACGAACATCTGGTTGCGCTTTTGTGGCCAAATAGAACATAGAGGCCATGCTACTTACACGGCTAAAATCAGGAGTGTCTGTGGCTTTGATGATCAAATTAGAACAATTTTTAAAAGCATGAAACATAATAAGCCATTCTCCGGTACCCCATTGATCTACCGATAGGAGTGTTTTTGGATCTGCATCATAAGCATTTATGAATTCAATACCCGGATATTTTCCTGTAATTTGAACAGTATGTGGTCCAGCTGTAGGGAAGGTGTGAACTGCTTCACCTGTAATTCCAAATTCGTCAAGTATGCCGTCGTTATCCCAGTCAATATTGTAATTATAAGCATATCCAATGTTTACGGGGACAATAACTTTAGTTCCGGACCATGTGGTAATAAAAGCTTCACCTGGTTGTATGGATGCATCATACTTTACTATTACAGTCCAATTTTGCGTTTCCTTGTTTTCTGCGGTTATTGTATAGGTAACGGGTTTGGTAAAATCAATTGCTTTTTCAGGCGTGTAGGATGCTAATGATGAAACAACTATAATAGGTGATAAAGTAGTTAAGGGTGTGCCTGGGAGTACTTTGGCTGTTACAGTATGTGTAATTGTGTCTATAATTGCTGGTGCTCTTTGTTCGGTTAATACAAAGGCAGTAATGTCGTTTTTCGAACTTCTGGTATCTGGAGCGATTTTTATGGTAACTATCCAATTTTGAGTGTCTCCGTTTTCTGCTGTCACTGTGTAGGTTACGGGTTTCGTGAAATTTGTGTGGGATTTTGGGGTATAGGATGCTTTTTTGGAGACCACTAAGTTAGGGGTTAGGTTACGTACATCTGTTTCAAAAGGCACGGTAAGTGTTGCGGTATGAGCAAAGGTGTCAATTTGAGCCAAGTTGTTAGGTTCGCTACGGGTTGAAAACTCCCGAATATCATTTTCATCACTTAGTGGATCGGCTTCTAAGATTACTTCTATTGTATAGCTGGTTATGGATCCATCTTCTGCAGTGATGTTGTATAATACTGGGTTAGTGAAATCTTGTGGCTCATTGGATTTTGGTGTTATTGAAGCTTTGTCAGAAATACCTATAGTGGGGACTAGATTGGTAAGATCTGTTTTTGCAGGTAACTTTATTAGGACTGTATTGTCAGAAATAATGCCCATAGAGTTGTTTATAGAGATAGTTGTAATTTTTGCTTCATTGCTCAGTGGATTCTCGTTAACATTAAATTGTATCACCTGTGATTTTTGTTGACCATTACTATCCAAAAGATCAAAACGGATTTCATGATTTCCAACACGGTTGGGAATAGCATTGACTTGGTAGGTTCCGGGGATTATTGGGGTTAGTTTATTTTGTTCTATAATTTCTTGGGAAAGATTGGTTAATTTCCCCTCTCCATTTATAAATCTGTAATTATGCTCAAAAGTAGCTGGATAGTCAGAACTGTTATTTTCTAAAGTAATCAAAATAGGTAATGTATCACCTTTTTTGATTGTTTTTGTTTGGGTAGTGGCTGTCCATTTTAAATCTAAATTGTGAATAGTGTAAAATATGTCATGTTCTTGTATTTTTTCGAAATTATCATTCGTGGTTATTTTTATTTGGTGATCTCCTGAACTTAGCCCTTTGTAATTGAGTGAAACGGTGAAGTCAAGCTCTGGGTCCAAAACAATTTTTTGATTAGTAGGAAGTGTATTTCCTTCATTATCTTCAAAAACTCCATTTCCTTTTATTAATTCGTATTGGAAATAGTATTCAAACTCAGGTAGGACTTTTTGAGGAGTTATTGTAATGATCGTTGCTAAAGATTCTTTTACAAAGCCTTCCTGGATGGTGTTTATCGTCGTGCTGAAGTTTACATTTGTGATGAGTTGAATATCTTTGGTGTTACAGGAGAATAGGAGTACTAAAATCCCTATGATTACATAAAGAAGTATTCTTAGTTTTTTAGGTGTTGATTTTAAAGAAGTATCAATCATGATTGTTCCTATAAGATTAATTTACAGCAATATAATAAAAAAAAGTTCTTGAAATATTTTGTTGTTAAAGAAGGGGGATTTAAGTGTTGAAATTAGCTATCTTCAGGAAAATAAAACACCTCACAAATTTTTTACTGAAACGGGATCATCTATAAAACCAAAAACTGAAAAAGATTAGAGTGTTATTGTAGGATTTGGGGTAATTGTGTGGTAGTTGTTCGGTTGGTGCGTCGAACAAATACAACTATATACTTTGTGAATAATTATATTGTAATAATGTGCTCGGAATGGGAGTCGAACCTATCGCTTTATTCATGTCTTCTAGTCATTTTATGTCGTTATCAACAACATAAATGTGCAAATTTTCAGCGTGTAACAAAGAAAATCAAGACCCTTTCTAAAAAAAAATATATTTTTTGCTGTAACAATTTTTGAATAGATTACACTAACTGTATAATAGGGTAGAAAATTTGATTTATCGTTTTGTAGTTATCGAACAAAAAAGGGGGAAATCCTAGACAATTAAGTTTAAATCAAAGGTAGTGAAACTAATTTTGCAATCTTGTTTCTGTGATCATCCCTGTAAAATTAAAGAAAAACGTATTTCATGTAAACCTTAACAAAAAATGAGGAAGAAATTAGAGAGAACATGAAATCTCTGAAGCCATCTTACAATACAATATCAGGTATTCAAATATTTTAAATTAATTTTAAAAATGGAAAAGCTTTTTATAGGGTCTAATGACCTTGGGTTTGCTTTCTTTTGTTAACGCAAATGATATGCAAAGTGCTAATTCTTTAGAAATAAATTTCAAAAACACCACAGATGAATTAGAAGAATTTGGTCATTGGCGCATAACAAGACATTATGATCATAGTGGTCATTTAGTGGCTACTTCCAGAGAGTGGGTTCGTTAACAAACGAATCTTTAATTAGTAAAAAAGGTATCACTAATTAAAGTGATACCTTTTAACGATCAATTGAAAAGCACATAGCTAAATCTGAAATTCAACATATTAAATAGTGAAATTGCTTTTATTAAACTGTTTTTCAGTGCTTAATGTATTAAAATCCTATAAACATGATACACATTAAAATTTTTATTTTATTTATTAGTACCTCAATATTTTCTCAAAGCTATCAAATTGCATATGAGGAGTTATTTACATTTGATTATTATGAATTAGAAGATTTAAAAAAAGAATTGAAAAAAAAAGAAGTTGGTTTTGAAAGCCCTACAGGATTTGTGCTAATCTGTCAGAATGGAAAAACATCTTATGGAAAAAATGCTGAGCGCTTAGAGAAATCCATTGATGAAGAGAATACTTCATCTCAAATGGTTTCTAGCGAAGTAATGCTAGTAGAGTACTATAAGGATAAAACGGCCAATATCTGTATAGATTATTATAGAAACTACGATCCTTTGCTTTATGGAGAAGATGTAATTGTTGAAGGTGAACTCCCTACTTTCAAATGGGAGATTACTGATATAGCGGGTGATATATCTGGATATAAATGTAAGCTTGCGAAAACAACACGAAATAATGGAGACGCGATCATGGCATGGTTTACAGACGAAATTGCTATAAGTGAAGGGCCTAGAGATTATTGGGGATTGCCTGGTCTTATTCTTCAAGTTCAAATTAATGACAAAGTTTTGATAGTTGCTACAGCTATTAAGAAAATATTAGATCAAAAATCAATAGTATTTCCCGCCAAAGGAAATAAAATGACTCATAAACAATTCACTGAGTTACAAAAAGAGCTATTTAAACCACAAAAAATTGTAAAACCAGATGGAACCATTATTATTAGAGAATAATGGAATGGGTAAAAATAAACAATAGCCCTGTGTAATGAGAAAACAGTATTTTTTATGTCTTATAGCAGTGCTACTATTTGTAAAACTACAGGCTCAATATGAGGTCAGGGGGTCTATAAAAACACTTGAGAGCCAAGATCCTCTACCATACGCAACGATACAGCTTCTGGATGTAAAAAGTTCAAAAACGATAAGTTACACTACTGCGGATACTAATGGAATTTTTAATCTCCAAACTGAAAAAACAGGAACATATCGATTTAAAACTAGTTATATGGGGTGTCTAAGTTTTTTGGATACTATCGTTATTGAAAAACCAGTGGTGTTTAAGAATGTTTTCCTAAAAAAAGATGTGGAAGCGTTGGAGGAAGTTGTACTTAAATACGAACCGAAAGTAATGAAGATTGAAAATGACACAATTACTTACAACTTAGAAAAACTCACCACTGGAGAAGAAAGAACTCTTGCAAACATTATTGAAAAGCTTCCTGGAGTAAAGCTAAATAATAGCGGACAACTCATTGCGAATGGTAAATTGGTAAAGAAGCTATTGATCGATGGAGAAGAATTATTTAAAAATCAGCATAGGACTACAACTGAAAGTATTACCGCTAAAATGGTTGAAGGGGTTCGATATTTAGACAAATATCAGGATTTTGGAAATATTAAAGGGTTTGACAACAAACAAACAAATGCTCTGGATGTGAGTATTAAAGAGGAATATAAGAATAAAATAACAGGTGATTTTAAAGCAGAAGGAGGGCATGAGTCCAAATATCTTACCAAGACAAATTTATATCGATTTGGAGGGCAATTCAAATTTGGTTTTATAGGTAATTGGAATAATTTGGGGAAACAGTCTATAACTAATTTAGAATACGACGAATTACGCGGTATCGGTTTTGATGAAATTGATAAAAACGGCTTTAAAATTGACAAAACGGAAGATAGTAGTCCTAAATTCCTTGAACCTACACTAGATATTGAGGAGAGAATTAATTTGTTTGGAGCATTGAGTCTTATTTACAAGCCTTCATCAAAGACAAAAATTTCTTTTTTAAATGTTATTAGCAACTCTAAACAAAAACAATTTTTATTAAATAACAGAAGATTTTTTGACTTACCTGCGGCTAATCAAATAGAGCAAAGAAATGTACAAAGTGATTTTTTACTAAACACATCTGTTTTTGAGTTTGGTTATCAACCTTCGTCGACAAGTTTTTTTGAATATATCGTGAATTTTAACCCTCATAGTTCCAATGAAGATTTTATCATTACCAATACTACAGCTACAGCGGTTACTTCAATAAATCAAAGCCAATATAATCAACAATATGTTTTAGATCAAAAACTATCTTACTTAACAAATATTAGTTCAAAAACACTATTAAAAGCCACAGGCTTATTGGTCTTAGATGCTACTATTGATGATTTAGAAATTATTTCCTCAACCCCTGCTTTTTTACTTGAAGACGCTAGTTTATTAGAACAAAACGGATCAAAAAAAAGAAATTTTTATGGTTATCAATTAAAAACAATATCCAAATTTAAAAAAGAAATGTTACGTGTAGAGCACGGTACTATCTTTACAGATACCGATTTTGAAAATATAGTTGCTAACCAACCAGAATTTACCAATAGTTTCGGTTCAAGTCGCATAGATAGTTATTTGAATGCATCTTACGAAGGAAAATTATCAAAAAGATTAATATATACAGGAGGTTTGGGATATAAATTTGTTCAATTAGAACGGTTTGGAGAATCATTTGACAATTCGTTTCTATTACCATCACTGAAGATTGATTACAGAATGTCTACCTCTAAAAATCTGAGTTTCGATTATTCTTATAATATAGCTTTAACCGTTGATACGCAATTGCATCCTAATAGTATTATTGATAATTATTTTTCCATAAAATCTCCCAGTCAAGTCAAAAGTAATCAATTATTACCAAGCCATTTGTTTGGTTTATATTATTCTAATTTTAAAATTAAGACAGGTACAACTTTTTCAACTTATACAAATTATAACTACACACCGACTTTTATATCCTTTAATAACACAATAACAGAAGAAGGCATTGTCACTAGCTCTAATATCATTGGTGAAGCTCAGTGGCAATGGAATTTTGGATTAAGCTTTGATAAACGATTTAAGAGCAAACTGGGGATTTTCTCTAATTTTAGTTGGTTCTATTCGGAAGAGCCAAATAGTATCAGAGGTGAGCAAAATCAGGCAACCACTTTGGTGCTTAAAAACAAAGGTGGTATTTATTCACGTTTTAGAAAAGGTGTTAATTTCAATCTTGGTTTAGATCTTGAAATAATTGAATACACCTCCTCTTTACTTGAAATAACTAACAAGGCGATTGCCACTAAGCCCTATTTGGTTTTTAATGGCAATCTTTTAGAGAAAAAAGTTTTGTGGAGTATCGGTGGTGAATATGCAAATTACAAAACTGACTTAGACGAAACCAATGTTATAAACATCTATCCAAAAGTAACCTACGAAATCAATGATAACTTTGAGATTTTAATTAAGGGAAATAATATACTTAATATCGATAATGCCGAAATAACTCGAAATTTTAATACTATTAATTATTCAGAAAGTAGTGTTGTAGATACTTTAGAAGGTTATATTGTATTCGGACTTTATTATCGACTGTAATAACAGTTCTCGTTATTTTGAACAGAACGCGAGGTGTTTTGGTTTTATATTTCGGGTAGTCCTGTAACCGTATCAATATCTTCTAAAAGCCCTATAGACTTTAAATAGCGTTCAGTCATTTGAACAGTAGTATGCAGCATCATTTTTTGAATTTTTCGATGCTTTTTTATGCTAAATTGCCCTAAAACAACGTTCTAGTTCCGTTTTCTTTGTATTTTGTCGCTCTACGATATGCTACAATTCTTTTTAAGACTTCTAAGAGTGTTAGATTTTTTTTAGATTCTTTTTGTTTAGCACGTAGTTTAGCCCCTAATAAGTTCGGAGTGATCTTTTTGATTTTTTGCTTCAATTTTAGCTTCATCGATACAAAAAACCTTTTTTAACATGGAGTTGATATGGCTTTTTCAAGTCTTTAAAGTAAGCTTTCTTTTCCGCATTCTACTTCATTGTATAAGGCGTATATTTTCGTACCCGTACTTTTTTACCTTTCTGTACGTGTTGTGTCCAAAATAAAACACCTCACAATTTTTTTGCTGGAGCGGGGATCATCTATAAAGCCAAAAACTGAAAAAGATTAGAGTGTTATTGTAAGATTTGGGGTAATTGTGTGGTAGTTGTTCGGTTGGTGCGTCGAACAAATACAGCTATATACTTTGTGAATAATTATATTGTAATAATGTGCCCGGAATGGGAGTCGAACCCACACGCCCAAAAGGACACATGGCCCTCAACCATGCCTGTCTACCAGTTCCAGCACCCGGGCATTTGTAAGGTGCGATTATAACTTTGCGAATGCCGTTATAATATTCAATATTTCATTAAAACAAAAAACTATTTATTGATGTAATAAATAGTATGCTATTAATCTTAGAACAAAGTGATTTTTTGACTTGGTCAATAAAAACCTTTTCCTAATCTTTTGTATAAATATATAAATCATGACACAAATAAAGTATCATGATTTATATAATGTGTGACCGGGCTGGGGCTCGAACCCAGGACCCTCTCCTTAAAAGGGAGATGCTCTACCAACTGAGCTACCAGGTCAGTAATTAGTCATTTTGTAAAAAAATGAACTAACTATATTTCAAAGTGCAACGAGTACTAAAAAAAATCTATTTAGTCATTCGTAATGTTGTGACCGGGCTGGGGCTCGAACCCAGGACCCTCTCCTTAAAAGGGAGATGCTCTACCAACTGAGCTACCAGGTCATTCATCGTTTGTATTCTATTGCCTGAATGCGGGTGCAAATATACTAGGATTATTTTATTTTTCAAGAAGAAATTACCATAAATTTGTAAAAAAAAATAAATAGGTGCTTTTTGCCTACAATAAAATTAAAAAAACAGTTTTATGAATATAGTGCTAATGGGGTATATGGGATGTGGTAAATCGTCTGTTGGTAGGGTTTTAGCAGATGATATGACGAAGGAGTATCTAGATTTGGATGCGTATATAGAGAGAAAAGAAGAAATGAAGATTTCTGAAATTTTTGAAAAAAAAGGCGAAATCTATTTCAGAAAAAAGGAAGCAGAGCACTTGAAAAGCTGTTTGGAGACACAAAATAATACGATTTTGTCGCTAGGAGGAGGGACTCCTTGCTTTGGTAATAATGTTGCATTAGTAAAATCTGCAAAAAATAGCGTCAGTATATACCTCAAAACGGGTTTGGAGGTATTGGTTGATCGTTTGGTTGTGGAAAAAGCAAAGCGACCGCTAATTGCACATTTAGAAACAAAGGAGTCTTTGGATGATTTTGTGAGAAAGCATCTTTTTGAACGATCTTTTTATTACAATCAGGCGGAACATGTCATTACTACTGATTATAAAAATGTGACGCAGGTAGCAGAAGAGATAAAGGAATTGTTCTAGATAGCTGTATCTCGAAAAAAAAAGTTAATATTCTAGCTGTGCGTAGTCCTTGTCACCAAAATGGACCTCGATATGCTCATGTAATGATGTCGATAATGAGATTCCTTTAAAATCCGCTTTGATCGGGTATTTTTTGTGATTTCTGTTGACAAGAACAGCAGTTTTGAACCGAGTTAGTGGTACGTCAAGAAAATGTTTTACACCATAAATCAAAGAAGTTCCAGAATTAAGTACATCATCAGCCAATACTACAGATTTATTACGATAGGCATCAGGATCTAAGGAAGTGGTTACGGAATTTTGAGGTGCTTTTTTATTCATTTTGACCTCGCATAGTATGATGTTTAAATCCGAAATGTCCTCTAATATTTTTTGAAGTCGTTGTGCAAAAAGGAATCCATTATCAGCAATCCCAGCTAGAATAAGTTCGGTTTCATTTACATTGCTTTCGTAGATTTGATAAGCAATACGTCTTATTTTGTGCTTAACCTCATCATGTGTCAGTATGGTTGTTGTATTCATTGCTGTATTGTTTTTGTGTCAAAGATATAAAAAGAGTTATTTCAAAGGTGATGTAAAATTAGCTAAAAAACATTGAACGATAGAGTGCACCCAAAAGATAGTAATACTGGGTTCGTCAATAAGGTTGAGTTGCTCATTTTTTTGTGTGATGTAAGAAGTTTTATCGATGCTTCTTTAGAAAGTGAGGATAAGTTTTTTACTCTTCTTCTTTATGATTCGTATCATTGTTTTGCTCAGAAGGATCTGCTTCTTCAAACCAATCATCAATATCTCGTCGATCTTTTTTGGTAGGGCGACCTGTGCCTTTTTTGCGATAGTAGTCTTTGGAATATTTTAATAAATCTAATTTTTGCAACGCCTCGGTTGGAGTGATGTCTTTTCTATAGATATCAACAAGTTTGGCGCCTAGACGGCTTTGCGGAAGGTCCAAAACTTGTAGTTCATAAGTGATTTGATTTTTACGTACTGAGATTTTATCCAAAGGATACACATCTCTCGATGGTTTTACAGAGGTCCCATTTACACGGACGTGTCCTTGTTTGCAGGCATTTGTAGCAATGCTTCGAGTTTTGAAATAACGGATGCACCAAAGGTATTTATCAATTCGCATGAGAGTAAATGACTAAATGAGTTGTAAATCTAATGCTGTAAAAGTACGAGAAAATTGTATCTTGCCGGCTCAAAAAAATATAGAATGCGGATAAATAAATTTATAGGAATATTAGGAATTATGTTATTGGCCTTTGGAGCTTGTAATAACGATGATGATAATATAGAGATTCAAGAGCCTCCGACTGTTGCGGAAGTGCGTGAAAGGGATGATGCTAGTTTGACGGAGTTTTTAAGTACACATTATTATGAAATAGAGCGTCGTACTGTCTCTGGACAGGAAGGAGAGATTATTGTGTTTAAAGCTTGGAATGATACTATAGGAAAACAAAGATTAATCGATTTGCCTTCTGATCTTTTGGAAAAAAGAGTAGCAAATTTTGCAGGATTAGAGCATAATTATTTTGTATTGAAGTTGCGTGAAGGAAATGGAGCTATCAAAGCTTCTAATGTTGATTTAATAGCTGTGAATTACGTAGGGATGTTTGAAGATCAAATTTTGTTTGACGATAAACGGGGTGCGCCAATAGTGTTAGACTTAGCAGGTACTGTTCAAGGGTTTTCTTTGGGATTAGAAGGTTTTGCAGGCACGTCTACCGAGCCATCTTTAGAGGATGGTTTTCCTAGTTATGGAACTGATTATGGATTGGGAGCTATATTTTTGCCAAGCGCTCTTGGGTATTATAACAATGTAAGACCGGAGGGAGGGCGTTTTATAAGTAGGGATTATGCACCACTAATTTTTTCTTTCCAAGTTCTAGATGTTCAGATTGCAGATCATGATAATGACGGGATACCTTCTAGGGATGAGGATATTGATAAAGATGGTTCTCCTAGAAATGATGATACAGATGGAGATCGTATTCCTGATTTCAATGATTCAGATGACGATAATGATTTAGTGTTGACAATAGATGAAATCATTCGTAATGATACGAATGGAGATGGTGAAATTGATTTTGATGATCAATTGGAATTTCCTGATACTGATGCTGATGGAGTTCCGGATTATCTAGATAAAGAGTAGAGAGAAAATCTAAGAGTATATTTATGTCAAATGTTATTTGATGTAAAGTATAGTGTATAAATCCGCTAGTTTTTGCGAAAAGACTAACGGATTTTTTTTATTTACTTGTGTGGGTTATGTCAGTTTATGTAGATAAATTCGAATTAATGACACTGTTATTTTTTGATGGAAAAAGAACAAGTCGATATATGCGACATTATATGGCTAATTTGATATTATAAGGATAGTAAGGTTGGGAGTAAAAGATAATCGAGTTTTGATAATATCATCTAAAATGGAATGATAAACTATAGTAATGCTATTTAAAAAAAATAATTACTGGCTATGAATTAATTGCTTTTTCTACTATTTTTTCACTGTAAAATTTAACTGTAGCTGCGACTATGCCTGAATTTTATAGTTAGGATGTTATACGATTTATCCTTTGAATTTACTGGGATAAAATTTTCTTTTTTCGCCTCAGCTTCAGCATAAAAATAAAGTATAACTACGGCTATGCTTGATGTTTCTGCTGAAGCTGAAACAAAAAAATCTTAATTTTTCTTTCCGGTAAATTCAAGCAACAAATGGTATTAAAACTCAAGATACGTTCTATGATAGAAAAAGAAATGTACATCAAATGAGTAAGTACAATTAAAAAAGTCTTTCAACTTTTGGTTGAAAGACTTTTTTATAAAGTATACACTATGAATTACCAGTGCTTATTTTCTTGAAATTACTTTTTCAGAGGCTTTTACGATTGCAGCAGCATTAAGGCCGTATTTTTCCATTAACTGTGCTGGAGTACCACTTTCTCCAAAAGTATCGTTTGTAGCGATAAATTCTTGAGGAGTAGGTGTGTTGGTTGCAAGTACACGAGCAACACTTTCTCCTAATCCGCCTAAATAGTTATGTTCTTCGGCAGTGACAACGCAGCCCGTTTTTGCAACGGATTTGAGAATAGCTTCGTTATCCAAAGGTTTTATGGTGTGAATGTTTATAACTTCAGCGCTAATACCTTTTTCTTTAAGTTGTTCAGCAGCAATCAAAGCTTCCCAAACTAGATGTCCAGTTGCCAAAATTGTTACATCTGTACCTTCTTCGAGCATGAGAGCTTTTCCAATTTCAAATTTTTGATCCTCTGGGGTAAAATTTGAAATTACAGGACGACCAAAACGTAAGTATACTGGACCTACATATTCTGCAATTGCAATGGTAGCAGCTTTGGTTTGATTATAATCACATGGATTGATTACAACCATTTCTGGGAGCATTTTCATTAATCCAATATCTTCTAGGATTTGATGCGTAGCACCATCTTCTCCTAGAGTAAGCCCTGCGTGAGAAGCGCATATTTTTACATTTTTGTTGCTATATGCAATGGATTGTCTGATTTGATCATAGACTCTTCCTGTAGAGAAGTTAGCAAAAGTACCTGTAAAAGGAATTTTGCCTCCTATGGTAAGCCCAGCAGCGATCCCCATCATATTTGCTTCGGCTATACCAATTTGAAAAAACCTCTCAGGATTTTCTTTGATAAATTCTTGCATTTTTAGTGATCCGATAAGATCAGCACACAATGCAACAACATTAGGATTAGTTCTTCCAAGTTCAGCGAGTCCTGCTCCAAAACCTGAACGCGTATCTTTACTGCCTGTATTTGTATATTTCATTATTTTACTACTTTAATGTTGTTTCGGTCTTCATTTGTTTTAGTAATGACGACAGAAAAAAATATTAGCACCTCTTCTTTTGTTGGAGAGATTGTTAATAATCCCCTAATGTTTCTTCATTTTGAGCTAATGCTGTGGCTAGTTGCTCATCATTAGGAGCTTTGCCATGCCATGCATGCGTGTGCATCATAAAATCTACTCCATGCCCCATAACGGTATAAAGTAAGATGCAGACAGGTTTCCCTTTTCCGGTTTTCGTTTTAGCTTCTTGAAGACCATCTATCACGGCAGTGATGTTGTTTCCTTCTTTTATTTCCATAACGTCCCATCCAAAAGCCTCAAATTTTGCTTTGAGATCACCCATGGCTAGTACGTCATCTGTAGATCCATCTATTTGCTGACCGTTAAGATCTATCGTGGCAATAAGGTTGTCTACTTTTTTACCAGCAGCGTACATAATAGCTTCCCAGTTCTGTCCTTCTTGCAATTCACCGTCTCCATGTAATGTATAGACAAGGTTAGTATCGTTGTTCAATTTTTTTGCTTGCGCAGCTCCAAGTGCTACGGACATTCCTTGTCCTAGGGAACCAGACGCAATGCGTATCCCTGGTAATCCATCATGGGTAGTTGGGTGTCCTTGTAGGCGAGAGTTGATCAAACGAAATGTGTTTAATTCTTCTACTGGAAAATATCCTGTTCGGGCAAGAACGCTATAAAGAACTGGGGAGATATGACCATTGGAAAGAAAGAATAAATCTTCATTCATCCCGTCCATATCAAAACCTTCTTTACGTTCCATGACCTCTTGGTATAGTGCTACAAGAAATTCTGCACATCCTAGTGAGCCTCCAGGGTGTCCCGAATTCACTTTGTGTACTTGACGTAGGATATCTCTACGCACTTGCGTAACGAAATCTTTTAATTGTTTTGTTTTTGGCATTGCGACGCTAATTTCGTGTTAAATAGATGCCAAAAATACAAGTTTTAGTTCCCGTAGCAAAATAAAGAAGCAGCCTTTTACTAAAAATATTTTCTGCTTCATAGAATCTCTAAATAATGCTGGAGATAGTTAGGAATTATTTAAGAATATGATTGGGTTTTCTTTCTTTTAACTAGTTTGGCAAAAAAACATTTAGTATTTCTAGATAGCTCTTTTTGTTAGAAAAAATCACCCAACCTAGGCTATTTATAGTTTCAAGTTACTGGAAGATGACTAGATATTTTTTTATAGAATGAGTAAAACGAAAGGGTAGCGAGCACGATCATTTCCTTTTGTTTGGGAATCTAAAGTTAAATAATACCATGTATCCTTTGGATTTACTGGGATAAAATGTTCTTTTTTCGCCTCAGCTTTAGTATAAAGATAAACTGTTAAGGCTATGCAATAGAATCACGATGTTCTTACATACAAAAAAAGAACAGTTTGATTAACAAAAATTCATACACCCCAATTGAATACAACCGGTATCATGCTATTACGAAGTCGCTGCACACCCTCACTTATATCATATCATTTACAAACGGTCTTAGAGCATCATTTACATCATTTGTTGTTTGAATTTACTGGAAAGAAAAATTAAGATTTTTTTATTTCAACTTCAGCATAAACATTAAGCATAGCCTGAGCTAAGATTTAATTTTTTAGCGAAAAAATAGTAGAAAAAGAACCGAATTATCAGCCTGTAATTATTTTTTAAATGGTATTAGCTATGGAATATATGGACAAGGCATTTGGGTAGAAAAAGAACAAGTCGATATGCGACATTATATGGCTAATTGGGTGTTGGAATGTAAGAATAGAATACAATGATAGCTAATAAGCAAGCTATGAGTGGATACTGAATCTTTGAGGGGATTTATAAGAAATTCATCAGGACGAAATGGAAAAAAATCATTCGTGATGATTATGAGCTCTGGTAATTGCGGAATTGCGTTGGATATAGTTTTTGATCAATTTATGAAGTCTATAAATTGATTAAAAATCATTTTGAGTCATTGTAAGGAATTTTCTATTTTTTTAAAATGAATGAAATTTGACCTAGGGGTATTACCTTTCTTGTTCATAGCACTACTGCTATAGATTTCAAAAAGGATTTTAAATGGTCAAATTTCATTTCATTTTACGCTAAAAACAATTGTGTTACTTATTGTATCGTATAATTTTACTTACAAACGATTGTTTTTGACTATTGGTAAACTGTATTAGATATTGCCCGTGAGTAAGCGAGGTAATATCTAATATGGTATTGTTAGAAATGCTAGTTTGCAACGCTTTTTTACCTTGTAGTGTAAAAACTGTTACATCATAGCTTTCTAAATTGTCTTTTGAGAAAGAAATATTTAATAATCCGTTGGAGGGGTTGGGGTATATTTGAATACCTATTTTTTTGAGGTCATTTGAGTTTTGATTCGATAGTGTTCCACTTTTGGTTTGGTAATAGTGTAATGCATTGATAGCATAAACTGTAGGTGCATTCCAGTTAATGGTTACTTCATTAGAAGCATAGGAGCATTGCTTGTCTACATACGAAGAGGCAGGATAGATGCTCGGATAAGAATTATTTGGACAATTTGCTCTGTCTTGTTGTCCTGGATTTGGTCCTCCAGCAACCATCCCAGGTACGGGTGCTTGGATGCCATCTGCTTCTGAGGGTCTATGATGAGAGTCGGTTACCGTTCTGTCTCCATATCCAGTAATGTAACAATATCCTGTTCCATTACGACCCAATAGATAATCCATTGCTGTATAGGCTGCACTTAAGTAAGAATTGTCTTTTGTTGCCTCATAAGCACGAATCAAGATCATTACTTGATTTCCTGCAACGCCATTACTTCCCCAAACATAATTTTCATTTTTTGAAGACATTGCGATATTCATAGGGGAGGTTTCTATAGCGATTTTTAAAGTATCTGCTGAAGCAATCAGTGTGTTTTTTGCTGCAGCGGTATTAAACCCAGAGAGATTACTCTCATGATGCGCAATAGAGATTAAAGCTAATGGGCTAACATATTGCCATGCAGGAATGCCTCCAGAAATTAAAGCAGCGTCAATGTCATTGCTATAGGTAGTTTCTTGAGTAGTGATAAATAATTCTGTAGCTGCCCATTGGAATTCGTCATCTACATCGGAATCTTGGTATTGTCCTGTAGCAAAACCTGGGGTTTGTGTATAGAAAACTGTAGGATTTGCTTTTGCCCAAGCATAGGCGTCTTTTGCAGCTTGTAGTAATTGCGCGCTGTATCCAGGTTTTTCTGTTTGAAAATTTGCAAAGATTCTAGAAGCTACCGCTGCCACTGCAGCTAAATTGAGGGCAGCAGAAGTAGATTTTTCTACTACAAATCTCTCTAAATTATAATCCTTTGGCATGATAGCACCACTAAATCTTTTTGCAGTTAATTTGTGATAAACTCCACCGTCATGTGGGTCTTGCATGGTCAACATCCAGTCTAGATTCCATATAATCTCGTCCAAGATATCTGGTAAGTTGTTTCCTTGCTCTGGAATCTCGAAGGCTTGTTCGTCATAATAATCAGCATAATGTTCATAAGCCGCCAAGAGTGTATATGTACTTATACCACTATTGACAATATATTTGTTATAATCTCCGGCATCGTACCAACCTTTTGGAGATGAAATTTTACTTCCTGTTGGTCGGCCTGGTGAGGCGGCAGATGAATGTACCGTAATGTTGTTATCTGGATGTCCAGCTGCTCGCGCATAAGCTCCTCCAAGAGCAGGTGTTACTGGAGAAGAAGCACGATTGAAATAGTAGTACTTAAATGTTGCTTTGCTCAAATCTTTATAACCATCATCACTTATTTTGAAATTGACAGTTTGATTATTCGAAGTAAATGTGTAAGTACCAATGTCGTCAATTGAGGAAATATCTACTGTTGCAGCATATGCATTTGCATCAAACCATAAGCTAGAGTTTTGTGATGTTCCTGACAGTACCGTAGTACCACTTGAATTTTTTACAGTATATGATTTTCCTGCAAAAGGAATGGTGTTGACTAAACTAATGTATTTTTTTCTTCCTTTGAAATAGGAAATTTGATTGTATCGAATCTCAAAAACCTCTGGGATATTAAGCGGTTCTACAGGACTACCAACAGAAATCCAATCGATGTCGACCGTGCCGTTAAACTTTCCAAAAGGGGAATTGCTATCTCCTGAGTCAATTAAAAATAACAATTCTTCTATATTTTTACTATCAACTACACATTTGTTGATTCCGGATTGTCCACCATTCTGACAAGGCTCCGAAAATCCACCATCTCTAAATCTATCTAAGTAAAGGAATTCATGGATTTTATATTGAGTAGTCAAATTCAATGAAGCCGGATTCTGGTTGGTGATAAAGTCGTTGTTGTCAACCAGGTCAAGTCGTAGTGTTACATTTTTGCTAGCTCTTGCTTTGATGAAAATTCTAGGGGCATCAGAGAAATCTATCGTAGATGTACCTCCAGAAGATAGAACTGTGTATTTTACAGCAGAGTAATTTCCTGCGCTACCATTTCCAGTGATCGTAAAAATTCCAGCATTAACATTGGAGGATAGTCCCGTCGTTTCACTGATATTACCATTGTCCGATTCAAAGTTGTCCTGATAAATAATTTGTGCGACCCCAGTATAGGTTAAAAAGAGGAGTAGAAGAAAAGTGTATGTGTTTTTCATGAGAACTATTTTTTACAAAACTACAAACTTATGAGTTTTTATTTTCGTAAATCTTTTATTTAATTTGAATGTATAGATTGTATTAAGGTGGTTAATGCTGTGGTTGATGGCTTTTGGGAATTATTTATGATGTTTTAATAAAATGTTAACCACCTCTATATTGTTTTTTTACTTTGAAGAAATAGGATATTAGCTTACTTTTTGTTGAGGAACGCAAGAGCTTACGTTTTGATGAGATGATTTGATGAGATGCATAACTCAGAATAGCTTTGGTACTATTTTGTTTCGCTCACTTTTTACTATGTTATTGTAGGGAGGTATTCTTGGTTAGTTGTTGTTTTTTTTACTTTTTCTAAAAAAAAAGGAAGTATTGATAGTATAGGTGCTACAGTTTGTATTTGTTTTCAAAATGAACGAAAAAGGAGGAAGGTGTAGCGTTAGAGCGTACGAGAGATGTAGTGGGGTTTTATACTAAATCAAAAACCTATAGCAATGGAAAAGGCTCATTGGACTATAGGTTTTTGTGTAAAGAATATCAACGTATTTTAGGTTACGCTTATTTGCATACCAAAAAATTACGTAATGTTATTAATTATTGTTTAGTAAATAACTGTGTTCCCACACCATTACTCGTTTTTATCCAAGCAATGTACATTCCGGAAGCCAGATGAGAGACTGTTAAACTATTAGATTTTTTTGAAAATGTGACATCCATTTTTTGACCTTGTAGTGTATAGATACTCACATTTTCGATACTTTTTTGACTGGATATAGTCAATATTTCTTTAGCTGGATTAGGTACTATAGAAAAAGATATGTCGTTTTTTGTAAAATCCCCAGTTGAAAGCGTACTGTCCTGATTTCCTTCATCGGGACAAGTAATTATGCTAAAGGTTGGTTCCGTGTTTTCTACAAAATCGCTTCCTGACTTATAGATAAGACCTTCTGGATTTCGGGTATTATCATATGTGTAGTTAAGGAAGTCATCATCACTTCCTTTTCTGAAAAAGGTAAACAAAGGAGTGTCGGTGTCGTCCATGTTAAATATATTGTCATGAATTGCATTGTTTCTTGCGGTAGCCTGAATCAATCCATTACCTTCATCTCTATCCAGAACTTGTATAGCTTTTTTGATAGATGGTTCGCTGTTTTGATTAAAGGTGTTGTTTCTTACATGGCAATAAGAGCCTTTTAGATCAATAAAAGAATCTTGAAAATCTTTTAAGATCATTCCTTTTGCATCAAGTGTGTTGCCTTCAATGAAAATTTGACAAGTACCTTCTCTAACATCAAAATGTTCTGCAGTCACATTGGGACCAATTCTAGAGTTTTTTACAGTAATATTGTTTACAGAAGGGTTGTAGAAACGACCACATCTACCTTGTTTTCTCTTCCAATCTGGGCAATAAGTTTCGGTATCATTATAGGCCAAATTATGGACAGAGCGATCAGATCCAATGTATACACCTTCTCCAAAGTCTGTCTTATCTGAGTTTCTACCTGTGTCGTGAATAAAGCAATTATCCGCTACACTATTGGTGGTTCCATGTCTGAAATGAAGTGCTTCTTCTCCTACATCATGAATTTCTAAGCCAATGAGCATGGTGTAATCAGCATTGTCCAAAATCACTCCTTTAGATCCTGTTTTGAATTCGATATCTTGTATTGTCCAGTAATTACCTTCAAGTCCCAATAGGTATCCGTCATCATAATTTACACCTTGGATAACAGGTCGTTCGGAAGGGCTTTTGCCTCTTAGGATAATTCTATCCGTACTCTTTCCGTTCTTGCTGGAATGCAAGTAAGCATTTCTTCCAAATGCACCAGGGATTTTGTCTTCGTTTGTAAAAGTATACGTCCCTTTTTCAATTATTATTTCATCACCAGGTTGTGCATTCGCCATGGCATTTTGTATACAAGGGATAGTATTACATGTGATAGATTGAGAGTTGATTGTTTGAAAAGAGATAAAAAAGACCATACTGATGTATGTAATTAATCTGTTTTTGGGGTTTTTCATGAGATTTTGATGTTAATTGGTTACGATAGTTCTATAAAATAATTTTTGTTTGTTTTTGAGTACGTATCATTGCTTAGTAGTACCTACCGACAAAGGGGTATAGTTAGGTAAATAGGTTTGGGGCTAATTAGTACATACAACGATGTTTTTTTTTGTTTAGTATGCGCTATCATTATTAGTTTACAGGGCTATGGGTATTTTCTGGAAAATGACTAGAAATATGATTTTTTAGGTGTTCATAGGGCCATCATCAAGTATTTTGTAGAAATCAGTAATCTGTTTTGATTCTTTCATAATTATAAGTCAAAATAGGGGGTTAAGAGCAAAAGGTTTGATTAATAAGCTAAAATTGAAGCATGCAAGGTAATAGCTATTTTTAGGAGAATTCAATTTTTTAACTTTTTTTTGAATTGTTTAACTCTGAGGTTTAGCGGAATGCTTTGAGTCATTATCCAGCAGCATGGATAATCTAGAATTTTGGGAAATAAATTGATGATTTTTTTAGGAGTTATCTAGATTTTTTGTTGTATTTCAATATAACTATACGATCACATACCGATTTGTTTTTTTTCTATCTAATTGCTATGTTATTCTCACATAAATCTATCAATAGTATCAAATTCTATTACGAGATCGTCATGGGAATGCCTAATCGTTTTTATAGTATCAGAAGATCTAGAAAAGAGCTGAAACTACCAAGTATATTAGCTAAAGTAGATGTTCTAAGAATGATTGATTTTACCAAAATTCTAAAACACAAATGCCTTATTAGCCTGCTATATTCTTCTGGATTACGCAGAAGCGAAGTATTAGATCTCAAAATCACAGATATTGATAGTAAAAGCATGCTTCTCAAAGTACGACAAGCTAAGGGAAATAGGGATCGATATACAGTTCTTAATCAGTCTGTTCTTGAAAATCTTAGAAAATACTATAAAATATACAAACCAAAACTATAGTTATTCGAAGCAATACAACCTGAAAAAAAATATAGTACTACCAGTGTCTTAAAAATTGTGAATCAGGCTGCCAAAAAAGCTAAAATTAATCAATCAGTACATCCACATATGCTAAGGCATAGTTTTGCTACACATCTTTTAGAAGAAGGTATCGATTTACGATATATTCAAGTCTTATTAGGTCACAATTCAAGTAAAACAACTGAAATTTATACTCATGTTGCAATAAAAAAAATTATAAACATAAAAGATTTACTAATTTAGCTACTCACATAATGGGAATATAGTTACCATGGTAACTATATTCCTACGTTACCACACATTTGAATAATCAGAATGGATTTAAACGACATTAAAGAAAATTATAAGAATTTCGATGACTATAAAATCGAAAAAATCGCATCTGAAGAGGCTAATAAATTAAGACCTGAAGTTCTTGATATTTTAAAAGCAGAAATTAAAAAACGAAACCTCAATCTGAATTTGATAGATAGTGTTGATTCACAGACAAAGGAATTAACCGAATCTGAATTTAATGAATACTGTGAAATATTAAGAAATCATCCTTGTCCGAATTGTGAATCTAAAACACAAAAAATTAACGCAACTATGGTTGGTCGAGTTATTAGTATGTTGATAATGACAAACTACGAAAAGACTTTAAAAGTAGCCTGTTCGAATTGTCTTGACGCAATGCATAGTAAAGCAAATACAAAATCTGCGCTTTTAGGTTGGTGGGGGTTTCCTTGGGGACCAATTCAAACCATCAGGTCTTTTATGTTCAACTCGAGTATGAAAAAAAATAATCGGACTGAAAAACCGAATGAAATTTTTGCGAGTTTTATAGTTAGTAATATAGGAGTTATGGAGAAGGCGAAAACTGAACCTAAAAAATTGACTGAATTCATAAACCGAACAAACAACGCGATATAAACGTGTGGTAACAAAACCTATGTGATAATGCGGAGTTTAGGTTTAATCGAAAAGTTAGTGCTTATTTGGTTTGTCGCCAAAGATTTAAATTTAGTATTTTAGAAAATATAAAAACAAAATATAAACTTTGGCTAAGTGCTGACACGAAAACCAGTGATTTTCTGCTTCCGCACTACGCATAGCTAAACGTTGTACTTAATGTAAAAAAACATCCAGAAAATTGACGGAATTACAGAGATATATTACTTCCTACTTTGGAATCACAAACCAGAATATGGACAAAATAACGTCCCTGTTCACGGAATCTGAACTAAAAAAAGGAGAATTTTTTACGAAATCTGGTCAATATTGCGAAAAACTCAGTTTTGTGCGAAGTGGTTTTATTAGAGTTTTTGCAAACGCCAATGACAAAGAAATTACGCAATGGATTTCAACAAAAGGTTATTTTATAACCGATTTATACAGTTTTACTTTTAAACAGCGAGCGAAATGGAATATCCAAGCATTAACCAAATGCGAACTTTATACAATCGACAAAGAGAATTACGCACTTTTGAACAATTTAGTTCCGGATTGGGCTGAAATGGAAAAACAGTTTATTGCAGGTTGTTTCGTTCAATTAGAAGATAGAGTATTCAGTCATTTATCACTAAGTGCAGAAGAACGTTACGACAAACTTTTTGAGAACAACAAAGAGCTTTTTAACCAAGTTCCATTGCAATATCTTGCTTCAATGCTTGGAATGTCGCCCGAAACTTTCAGCCGAATAAGGAACAAAAAGATTTCTTGATTTTTATCAAGAGTAAGAACTCGATTTGAACCGAACTTTGTCAGACAAAATAAACATTATGACCAAGCAAATAAAAACATCGATTACGATAAACGCAAGTAAAGAGAAAATATGGGAAATACTTACCGACTTTGAGAATTATCCCGAATGGAATTCATTTATTAAGTCGGTTACTGGAGAAGTAAAAGTTGGAAACCAAATTAAAATAAAATTACAAGGAATGACTTTTAAACCCATTGTATTGAACTTTAAAGAAAATACAGAATTAAAATGGCTTGGTCTTCTTTGGTTCAAAGGACTTTTTGACGGAGAACATAAATTCAAACTGACCGACAACGGAAATGGAACGACCAATTTTGAGCAGAGCGAGAATTTTAGCGGAATTTTGGTTAAATTATTTTCAAAAAGTTTGGACAAAGACACAAAAAATGGATTTGAACAAATGAACAGAGAATTGAAATTGCGTGCTGAAAAACACTAAGCACAATAACTAGGCATATGGCGTGCCGATAGGCCAACGCTATATGTCCAGTTGACTGATCCGCCACTTGCATAAGGGGGAAAACGATTTTGGAGATGATTTTTTTGGGGTTAAAAATAGCGTCCTGCTATTGGAGTAGCAGTGCTTTTGGTGTTAAAAACTATATTATTAGGGATTTATAGTGGTTAAACTCCTAATATTATGCCATTTATTGCTAATTATTTCAGTTGAGTCCATAGCGATCCTGTATGGGCATAATGCCATAGGCTTACTGTTTGTATTTGAGTATTTTATGTCCTGCTATTGTTTTATAATCTTTTGGAGGACCGCGAGTATCAAAGATTAATAATGTTCGTACTACTTCCGTTTTGCAATGCCTACAGCGGCGATGTAACGTTTTCTCTTCTGCCACTAAAACCACTATGGTTTCTATAGCACGATCCATGAGTTGTTGTTGTAATTGTGGTAATTTCTGTTTCCAACTGCTACTCAAAAAGCCGTAATGTCGTATTCTGGTAAATCCTTTGGGTAAAATATGGTTTTGAAACCGCCTGATAAACTCTTTTACCGTTAAGGTCTGAGTCGTTTTTTTTGCCTTGCTTACGATAGCTTTTTAAGCTAAAAGTAACGGTTCAATGATATGGTTATCAATATGTTTTATTGCGGATTTTGAGCTTTTATAGCTCCTATCGCTAGAAAAGATAAAAACCCTAATCCCAAATATCCTAATAGTTGATAGGAATTAAATGTTGTAAAACAGAGGCTGAAAATACTAGGAGCTAAGGCACTTGCTAGAATTAAGAATGACATGACCCGACCAGTGATTGCTCCTAGATTGGTGCGTCCAAAAAAGCGCGGCCATGCAATAGCATTGAGTACAGCAAAAAAGCCGGACATAACCCCAAAACCTACGACCAGCAAAGGCGTGCCTAATGTGGTTGAGAGTAGTAAGAATCCTATAGAAGCGATAATACCGCCTAGAATCATGAGATACAGATATAAACGCAATTGTAAGTAGTCGCTCAGGAAGTTAAACAACATTGATACGGAAACAGCTATAATAGAGGAAGGTAAGAAGATGGCAATGGCAGCATCTTTTGAAAAACCTTGGCTGTCAAAAATAGATACGATATGGAACGTAAGTCCTGTGCTAAAAAAACTATAGAAAGCAAGGGTTAATGCATATATCCAAAAAGCACGTGTTTGTTTTGCTTCTGTTAATGTGAATTGTTTTTTGGCTAAGGGTTTTGTGTCATTTTTGATTGTTTTTTTTGTTGATCCATCTGGTGTGAGACCATGAGCTTCGGGATTGTTTTTGTAAAAAACGTATATGAATACACTGAAAACTAGTAGACCAAGTCCTAGGATTTTCCAAGCATTTTGCCAACCAGAGTTTTCAATCAATGCATCCATCCAAATTGGAGAAGAAGAAAATCCCAGAGATATCGCTACGCTACTAATAGCATTGACTCTACCTCGATGGCGGTCAAACCAAATCATAATGACGTTTCTAGAAGACATGGTTAGCACTCCTTGACCTGCAAATCGTAGGAAGAAAAACAGTACAGTCATGAGTGTAAATGGTACGACCCAAGATTCTACATGAAAGAGTTTTTTTATAAAAATGCTCATTTCCAATGACCAAGAAGCAAGAAACAACGCTATGGATAATGCCAAAGCTGCAAAAAAGGCCACCGAACGGGCTCCATAACGATCAAACCACTTTCCTGCACGACCAATAATTAGGGAGCTTACTATTGTGCCAATAAGGTAGGCATTACTGAATTGGTTTCTAGAAAGCCCCAAAGCATCTTTGACAGGGTCTGTAAAAACAGAGACCCCAATGGTCTGACCGGGAATGCTACAAAACACCCCAATAGATCCAATTATCAGAATGATGTATCCATAAAAAATAGGACTTTTTGCGGGGTCGATTTCTAGGAATGGAATCTTAGGTAACTTTTTCAACAAGTGGTATGTTAAATTTGGAGGTTATCGAATAGTTTTGACAAAGTCTCCAATAGTGTCAATACCTTTTTCTGTTAGATGTTTGATGAATGCGCTTCCTATGATGGCTCCTTTGGCTGTGTTGGTTGCTTCATGAAAAGTGTCCTTGTCTTTGATGCCAAATCCAACTATTTGTGGTGCTTTGAGCTGCATAGCTCCAATACGATCAAAATATTTTTTTTGGATATTCCCGAAACCACTAGTGCTACCTGTGACGCTTGCAGAACTGACCATATAAATAAAACCATCAGACACGCTATCAATAAAACGAATCCGTTCTTCTGAAGTTTGTGGTGTGATTAGGAATACGTTGATAAGGCCGTATTTTTCAAATGTTTCTTGATAACGTTCGTGATATTCGTTGACAGGTAGATCAGGAATAATAAGTCCATCGATACCGATTTCTTGACATTTGGCACAAAAAGCTTCTACGCCATATTGCATGATAGGGTTAAAATACCCCATAATGATTAATGGTATATATACAGATTCTCGTATATTTTTGAGCTGTTCGAATAATTTGGCGGTGGTCATTCCTTTTTCTAATGCCTTGGTAGAGCTGTCTTGTATAGTGGGACCATCGGCCAAGGGGTCGCTAAATGGGAGTCCAATTTCTATCATGTCTACACCATTGCTTTCTAGATCTTGTATGATTTTTACAGTGTCTTCTGTATCAGGATATCCTGCTGTAAAATAGATCGAAAGTAACTTCTTGTCTTCGTCGAGTTTTTGCTTGATTCTGTTCATAATACTATTTGTTCTTCTCGTTATCCATACGACTATACTTTTGGATGGTAGTCGAGGGATTCATGATTTATTTTTATAAACGTTCTTGCGAGGTTTGTTTGATATCCAGAGCAATAGGTCTATTTGGTACTGTTTTTTTTGAATAACTATTTTTTGAGCGCGTGAGGGATAGTAGCGACATCCTTTTTTGTGATACAGATCGTATTCTGTTGATAATAAATAAATTTGATATCACAAAAAAGATATAGCGAATAGCCCGGTTCGTTTTTTTTTAAACGTGACACGCCCTACATTTTATAGCTTAAAATAATCGATATAGGTGTTCAAGTCTTTGTCTCCACGACCAGAAAGGTTCACAACGATTACATCATCATCCAAGAATTTACGATTTTCAAAGATCGCCAAGGCGTGTGATGTTTCGATTGCAGGGATGATACCTTCTAATTGTGATAATTCTAGGCCAGCCGACATCGCTTGGTCATCGGTGATCGCTATAAATTCTCCGCGTCCTGAACGATGCAAATTGGCATGCATTGGTCCAACCCCAGGGTAATCCAGACCAGCGGAGATGGAGTAGGGTTCTGTAATTTGTCCATCCGGAGTTTGCATCAACAATGTTTTGCAGCCGTGTATGATTCCCTCTTGTCCTAGTACTGATGTTGCGGCACTTTCTCCACTTTCGGTACCTTTTCCGGCAGCTTCTACAGCAATAATTCCTACGTCAGGATTATCTAAATAATGGTAATAAGCACCTGCGGCATTACTACCTCCACCGACACAAGCGACGATAAAATCTGGATGATCTCGACCTTCTTTTTCTTGTAACTGTGATTGGATTTCTTCTGAGATTATGGATTGGAATCGGGCTACCATATCCGGGTAGGGATGGGGTCCAATAGCTGAGCCAATGATATAATGTGTGTCAACAGGATTGTTAATCCAGTCACGGATTGCTTCATTGGTCGCATCTTTTAGTGTGCGACTGCCAGACATAGCAGGTCGTACTTCTGCACCCAGCATTTTCATTCGTGCTACATTTGGTGCTTGTCGTTTGATATCAACCGCTCCCATATATACAATACACTTGATCCCCATCAAGGCACAAACGGTGGCGGTGGCCACACCGTGCTGTCCTGCTCCTGTCTCTGCAATAATTCTATTTTTGCCTAGACGTTTTGCCATGAGGATTTGACCTATCGTATTATTTACTTTATGCGCCCCCGTATGACACAGGTCTTCTCGCTTGAGATAGATTTTTGTTTTATGTTTTTTGGACAGACGCTCTGCAAAATAGAGAGGTGTAGGTCTACCAACATAGTCTTTTAATAATTGATCGTATTCTTTTTTAAAACTAGGCTCCATCATGATTTTGAGATACTTTGAGCGTAGTTCTTCTACATTGGGATAGAGCATTTCTGGAATGTATGCTCCGCCAAAATCTCCATAATAGCCTTTTTCATCTGCTTGATAACTCATAACTATAAGTTTGTAGTTTGTAGTTTAGTGCCGAAGTGTGGCAATAAACAATTTTAATTTTTCTATATTTTTTAATCCTGGTGCATCTTCAAATTTACTATTGATGTCTAATGCATGTATGGGAAGATCACTGGCAAGGATATCTTGTACTTTTTCAATTTCATTTAAGCCAATTCCACCACTCAAAATAATAGGGGTTTTGCTCGGATAGTTTTTTAGAACATTCCAATCAAAAGTATAACCATTACCTCCCTTTTCTTTGCCTTTGGTATCGAATAAGAAATATTCTACGTGACCTTCGTAGGGTGTGAGTGTAGCAAAGTCAAAGGTGTCTTTGATTGCAAAGACCTTGAAAATAGCTACAGGATTAGTTGGAATAAGATCTAGTAATTGTGAACGTAATTCTTTGCAGTAGGCCGCACTCTCATTGCCGTGCAATTGTACTGCTTTGAAGTTATGTTTTTGTACCTTTTCTGTAACAAATTCTACTGTAGCGTTTACAAAAACGCCTGTTTTTTTGATCGTATCTGGTAATTTTGGGATATCGCTGTCAAAATTACGAGGAGATTTTGGGTAAAAAATAAATCCCATATAGTCAGGAGCTAATGCGGCAATATCTTTGATATTATCAGAATGCTTCATGCCACAGACTTTGAGCTGTATGTCCTTATTTTTTGTAGTCATTTTTTATTTTTAGCTAATTGCGTGATAAAATCGATAGCACTGGCACCAGGGTTTGCGGTTTTCATGAAGTTTTCTCCAATAAGAAAGCCTTTGTAGCCATAGGGTTGTAGTTCTTGGATAGCTTCGATGTTACTGATGCCACTTTCAGAAACTTTGACAAAATCATCAGGAATATGATTACATAATTCTTTGCTAGTTGCTATGCTTACTTCAAAGGTTTTGAGGTTTCTGTTATTGACACCAAGCATGTCCAAAGAAGGCATGATAGATTTTTCTAGCTCCTCTAGATTGTGGACTTCTAATAGTACATCCAAATGTAGGTTCTTTGCAAACTCTGAGAGGTGTTTGATTTCATTCTTCGTTAAGACTGCTGCAATAAGAAGGATAACATCGGCTCCATGAGCTTTGGCTTCTAGTAACTGGTATTCGTCTATGATAAATTCTTTTCGCAATAGCGGCATTTGTACAGCGGAACGTGCTAGTAGTAAGTCATCTAGAGAACCACCAAAATATTTGGCATCAGTAAGAACAGACATTCCGCAAGCACCTGCTTTTTCGTATCCTGTAGCAACATCTTGTACGCTAACACTCTGATTGATTACTGATTTGGATGGAGATCTACGTTTGTGTTCTGCAATAACTCCAGTAGTACTATTTTGTAGCGTTTTGGCCAAAGATATTGTTGGTCTCTCAAATAAAACAGATTTTTCTAATTGGCTTGGAGGAATCAGGTTTTTTCTTAATTCAACTTCTATGCGCTTATCAGCTACTATTTTGTCTAAAATATTCATGTGAATCAATTCTGAATTCATAATATTGAATTCTTAGTTAGCAAGTTTTTGTAGTTTTTGTAATACGTCTAATCCTTGTCCGCTAAGTAATGAAGTTTTGGCTTTTTCAAAACCCTCAAGCGGTGTTAATTTTTGGACTGTCGCAATAGCCATACCAGCATTGGCACAAACAACATTGTTTTGTGCCTCAGTACCTTTTCCGTTGAGAATACTCATGAAAATGTCAGCAGAAGTTTCAATACTATCCCCGCCTTTGATTTCTGTTTGTTGTAAAATAGGAACACCAAAATCCGCTGGAGTTAGTATAGTTTCGGCGTGGTTAGAAATCGTTTTGGTGTTACCCGTAAGGGAGATTTCGTCATAACCATCTAGGGCATGTAATATGGTGAAATTCTTATTGGTATTTTGATACAAATACCCATACATTCGTGCTAATTCCAAATTGAAAACACCGACCATTTGATTGGTTGGAAAAGCTGGATTGACCATTGGGCCTAACATATTAAAAAAAGTTTTTACGGCTAATTCTCTGCGTATTGGAGCTACATTTTTCATCGCGGGATGAAATAGGGGAGCATGTAATACGCAAATACCAGTAGTATCTATGCTTTTTCTCAAAAAATCCTTGTCATTACTGAATTTGATGCCCAAATGTTCCATAACATTAGAGCTTCCGCATTTGGAGGATACTCCGTAATTACCGTGTTTGGTTACCTTGACTCCGGCACCAGCAACTACAAAAGAGGATAGTGTGGAGATATTAAAAGTGTCTTTGCCATCTCCTCCTGTACCACACAGATCTATTGGGTTATACTCGCTCAAATCTACTGCTATGCAAAGTTCCAGTAGGGCATCACGAAAGCCTTCTAGCTCCTCTATTGTGATACTGCGCATCATATATACGGTGAGAAATGATGCGATTTGACTAGTGTTATAACTACCGTTTGATATATTAACCAATACATCTTTTGCTTCGTCTTTGGAGAGCACCTCATGATTGATTAATCTGTTGATTATATGTTTCATTTGTTAGTAATGGTGTTTCTTAGTTGATGGAATCATGGGATATAGCAAGGTGTGTTCGTTAAAACCAGTTTTTTTGTGTTATAGTACAATCTTGTCATGGGCAGAACTACTACAATTTTTAGGTGCTAGTTGTTGCGCATTGATTTAATTTTTAATCCAATTTTTCAGAATTGTTTTGCCATTGGGAGTTAGTACTGATTCTGGATGAAATTGCACCCCTCGGACATCATACTCTCGATGACGTAGAGACATGATTTGACCATTTTCATCTACGGCGGTAACTTGTAGACTATCCGGAAGTTCATTAGCTACTACCCAGGAGTGGTAACGACCTACTTCGAATGTAGTGTCAAGACCTTCAAAAAGTGGTTCGTCTGTAGTTTTTTGGGTAATCGTGGTGGCTACTCCATGATATACTTTGTCGAGATTACGAAGTGTTCCACCAAAAACTTCGCCGATAGCTTGTTGTCCGAGACACACGCCAAAAATACTTTTGGTAGCTGCATATTTTTGAATAATTGCTTTGAGTAATCCTGCTTCATCTGGGATTCCTGGCCCAGGGGATAGAAGTATCTTATCAAAAGGTACTACATCATCTAAACTGAGTTGATCATTACGCTTTACAACTACATCACAACCCAAATCCTCTAGGTAGTGTACAAGATTATAGACAAAAGAATCGTAATTATCGATGACTAATATTTTTTTCATTTTAGTTGTTTATAGTATCCATATTTCAGGATTTTGAGTTTTGTTTTATCTCCAGAAAGTTTTGTAACCTTTGTTTTATATTCTTATTCGTACAATTGGCTAGGAGTAGTTTAGATCTCTTTGGCCAATTCTAGTGCTTTGGTTAAAGCTCCTAATTTGTTATAAACTTCTTGTAACTCATTTTCCTCTTTTGACTCGCTGACCAAACCAGCACCGGCTTGCCAGTGGAGTTCATGATTTTTGCTCAAGAAGGTTCGTATCATAATAGCGTGGTTAAAATTACCATGAAAATCCATAAAGCCAATGGCTCCACCATAAAAATCTCGATTTACTGTTTCGTATTTTTCGATTAATTGCATAGCCATATGCTTGGGGGCGCCACTCAATGTACCAGCAGGAAAAGTGTCTGCTACTACTTGCATAGTTGCAATATTAGGGTGCTTTTTTCCAATTACTTTGCTAACAAGGTGAATGACATGAGAATAAAATTGTACTTCGCGATAATGTTCTACTTTTACTTGATTGCCATTTCTGCTTAAGTCATTGCGTGCTAGGTCAACGAGCATTACATGTTCGCTATTTTCTTTTTCATCTTTGGCAAGTTTTTTTGCTAATTCAGCATCTTTTTCATCATCTCCAGTACGTCTGAAGGTACCTGCAATAGGATGTATCTCTGCCATTTCGTCCTTGACGACTAATTGTGCCTCTGGTGAGCTTCCAAAAATCTTGAAATCTCCATAATCAAAATAGAATAAATAAGGAGAAGGGTTAATACTGCGTAAAGCTCTATATACATTAAATTCATCTCCCTTGAAGCTTTGTGAAAAACGTTTGGAAAGTACTAGTTGGAATACATCTCCACGCTGACAGTGTTTTTTTGCAAGAGTCACGTGCTCCATGTATGCTGCATCATCTAAGTTCGAGGTTGTCTCACCAATAGTATCAAAGTTATAGGAAGCAAAATTCTTTACTTTGAGCAACGATTCGATCTCTGCGACATTACTTTTGCTGTTATGACAATGCGCAAAGATATATGCTTCATTATTAAAATGATTTATAGCAATGATATTTTGATAGACAGCATAATAGATGTCCGGGATCTCAAGGTCATTTTCTTTTTTCTGAATTTCTATGGTTTCAAAATAACGAACAGCATCATAACTAATATAACCGAAAAGACCGTTATTGATAAATTTGAAATCACCTTGGGTGATATCAAATTGTTTTCCAAATTCCTGAATGACATTTGGGATGTCTATGGATGTGTCTATTGGGGTTTTGGTAACAGTGCCGTCGGGTAATTCTTTGGTGATGATCTCATTTGCCACTTTGATACTTGCAATGGGATTGCAGCAAATGTAAGAAAAACTATTATCATTACCGTGATAATCACTACTTTCCAGTAAGATGCTGTTAGGGAAATGATCTCTGATTTTGAGATATACACTCACAGGAGTAATGGTGTCTGCTATGATCTTTTTGTAATGTGTTTGTAGTTTGAACATCGTTTTTATGAATGATGAATTTTAAATAAATTTCTTATAAAAAAAGGCTTGTCGTGATTTGACAAGCCTTTTATATATTACGTTAACTATAATCTAGGAGCTATCTCACGAAACTTTTGTTTTGAGTACTCCACCACCAATTATGAGTTAAATTTAATTTCATTTTTTATTTTCGAAGTCCAAATATAAAGATTTAATTGCTTTTTCGAAAACAAAATCTAATATTTTAACACAACGTCTAATGTAAATTCATCTTTTATAACTTTGTCTCCTAGGTTTTCAAAGAAACTACCAGAGCTATATTTGATACCGTATTTGGTACGATCTATTTTTACAGTTGTAGACATTCCGCCTTTTGTAGGAGACAGGTCAAAAGAGACCGGTTTTGTAATTCCTTTTATTGTAAGGTCTCCAGTAGCAGCGTATCCAGAAGCTGATTTTTTAGCTTCTTTGATCACTAGTTTTGCAGTGGCGTGATTTTTTACTCCAAAAAAATCATCAGAATTCAAATGTCCTTCTAGTTTTTCTTTTCCTTTTCCAGCTTCGAGATCGGTTACATTGATGGTTGTCATATCAACAACGAGTGTTCCCCCAGTCAATGTTTTTCCGTCAAATGTAAGTGTTCCCTCTTTGAAGTTCAAGGTACCTTCGTGAGAACCGGCTAATTTTTTACCTACCCAATGAATGCTACTTTCGGCTGTGTTGATCGTCTTGCTGTCTTGTGCAAAAGTATTGGTTGCAATTAATGTTAGTATTGCTACAATGGATGCTTTGATTTTTGTTTTCATTACTTTGATTTTAAAATTTATTTAGTTTTAATTAATGTGTTCTAATTTTATTTAGAAGGGTATTTAATGTTTCAATTTCCTGAGGTGTGTACATGGACAATAATTTTTGTTCTGTTGCACAAATTATAGGGTCTAATTCCTGAAGCAAATCTAAGCCATTTCCAGTGATAAAAATCTCTACTTTTCTACGATTTTGTTGGCAAATATTGCGCGCTACTAATTTTTTGAGGAGTAGTTTGTCCACCAAGCGCGTAGTATTGCTCATTTTGGCAATCATGTGTTTTTGGATGGTACTTAGATTAGCAGGTTTCCCTTTTTGACCTCTCAGAATTCTTAATACATTAAACTGTTGTAAAGATAAATCATATTCTTTTAGTACATCTGTAATGCGATCCTGTATCCAATTCGCGCTTTTTATACATGAGATAATGGTGTCTCTGGTAGTACGATCGTCTTTTGTGCTGATAAGCATATTTTTCATTACAAATATTGTATATACAAATGTATGATATTAATTTTAATAAAGATGTGTTTACCGACTTAAAAATATGTTATAATTATTAAATATGGTTGGCATCTTTTTTTTGATCTATTAGATAAATGTTTGTTTTGCCAGACTTACAAAAGTGTAAACACACCACTTAGTGTTAAGAGTTATTATGATTTTTTTTAAAAAATTATGATAATTATTTGATAGTTGTCATAATACCTGTTAAAATTATGCTTCATAATCAGTCTAATAACTAAATTTATCTGTATGAAGTTTGTGGGTTGTATTCGGGTGTCATTTTTTATAATCTTGTTTGGTTGTGCTAAAAAAGAAACTATGGTGTGTCCTGATCCTATTTCAGTCATTCAGAGTAAGAAACTAGGGGTAGAGATGTATGATTTCAAAAGTTTAGAGCCTTTATTGAAGAGGCAAAACGATACAGTATATATTGTTAATTTTTGGGCAACATGGTGTAGGCCATGTGTAAAGGAGCTTCCTTATTTTGAGATGTTGGGACGATTATATAAGGCGCAAAAAGTCAAAGTATTGCTGGTAAGTCTAGATATGGAGTCGCAAATTGAGTCTAAGTTGATTCCATTTATCAAAAAACAACGCATCGAGAGTCAGGTAGTGGTGTTAGATAATGTGGATAGTAATAACTGGATAACAAAGGTTGATGACAAATGGACTGGAAGTATACCCGCTACTATGATTTATAAGAATAGAAGACGTTTGTTTTTTGAAAAATCATTAGCATATAAAGAATTAGAAGATTTAGTGAAGAAAGTAATGTGAAATATCAAGGTTGTTTGAATTCATAATAAAGGAATATGAAAACGCTAAAAACGCTTGTGGTGATTGCTATTATTGGTATTGTAATCAGTACTTTTGCTATAAATAAAGTAATAGCTTTTAGTGACAAAATAGTAGGGTATTCTATAGGTGATATAGCTTCCGATTTTGCCTTAAAAAATATTGATAACCAAATAGTTTCATTGTCAGATTTTGAGACGGCAAAAGGTTTTATTGTGGTGTTTACGTGTAATCACTGTCCCTATTCTATCGCTTATGAGGATCGGATAATTGCTTTGGATAAGAAGTATGCACCGCAAGGATATCCTGTAATAGCGATTAATCCTGATGATCAAATATCATACTTAGAGGATAGCTTTGTTAATATGAAGATTCGGGCTGTCAAAAAGGGTTTTACCTTTCCATATCTAATTGATGATAAACAAAAAGTATATTCGCAATATGGGGCAGACAAAACACCGCATGTTTATATTTTAGAGAAAACGGTTGAGGGAAATATAGTCCGGTATATTGGAGCAATTGATAATAATTATAAAGGTGTCGCAAATCAAACGATTAATTATGTACAAGACGCTTTGGATAGCTTGTTGAGGAACAAAGATATTGAGATTGAGACAACTAAATCGATTGGTTGCAGTGTGAAGAACTGAGAGGTGTTTTTTGTAAAAAAAACATTTAATTCTTTGAGAAAACACTTAGAACTAGTCATTTTATATGTTCAAGGCTATACTTTTTGGCGTATAAGTTTATATTTGTATCTGGATAATGAAATAAATTTAAATTATAAACTATGGCAAATGATATTACACAAAGCGAATGGGAAGAGTTAATCGCTACTGATACTGATGCAGTTATTCTTGATGTAAGAACAGAGGATGAAGTAGCAGAAGGATATATTCCTAATATGATTAATATAGATGTCAGAGGCGGACATGATTTTATTGAAGCTGTAGATAAGCTAGATAAAGCTAAAAATTATTATGTGTATTGTCGTTCTGGTATGAGAAGTGCTCAGGCATGTGAATTAATGCGTACACTGGGTTTTAAAACTACGTACAATCTCTTAGGAGGTATTATTGAGTGGGATGGTGAGATTGCGGAATAATAAATTCTTTAGATAATTACAAAACTATTGATTTTGAATTGCATTACGATTGAATAATGGAGTTTATAGAAAAACTTCTAATAGTTCTCTATAGAGACTGTTAGAAGTTTTTTTGTGCGCAAAGATGTTATATGGTTACTCAATGCTGTATTATTGTTTTATACCATTGTTGTCTGAATTTATCAGCAAGAAAGAGTAAGATTTTTTTGTTTCAGCTTCAATAGAAAATTTTATCCCAGTAAATTCAAAGGATAAATGGTGTTAATGCCAAATTAGCTATATAATGTCGCATATTGCCTTGTTCATATATTCCATAACTAAGGCTATGTAATAGCATCATGGTGTTTTTACATAAAAAAATAATAGTTTCATTTACACGAATTTATATACCTATATTAGTATAACGTCTGCTCCAAGGTTCATTTCTTGGATCACTTACCATTTAGAAAAAATAATTACAGGCTACTAATTAAGGTCTTTTTCTACTGTTTTTTTTACTATAAAATTAAACTGTAACCATTACTACACTTTAATTTTATAGTTCTAACTAGCAAAAAATACTTCAATTATTTTGGACTACAATTACATTTTAACTGGTATCAAATCTCAAATATGTTGATTTTGAAATTTAAAAGATCACTCCGAACTTATAGGGGGCTAAATTACTTATGGAAAAAACTTTTTACTATGATCAAGTTGGATGTTCCAGTGGTTATTTTCGGGAGTACCATTGATAATATCATAGCAATCGATAAATAAAATGCCATTATTAGATCCCATATTCGCAGAAATATGAAGTATTCCATTCGCTGGTATTATGCCATTCCAAGAATCGACATTATCCGGAGTCAATGAAATATTTATATGCTCCCCAGCTTTACCTTCTCCTCGAATGTTTATAGTAATATCAGGAGTCCATTCTTCATGTTGTGCTAATATCTCAACCTCTGAACCAGGAATTGCATAAAAGATTCCCGTTTTTGTATCCAAATAAGGTGTGGCGGTAATTACGTTTATGGTAATACTGTCTGTAAATTTGCCATCTGCTGTGCGGACAGTGATGGTTGAGGTTCCTGGTTTTTGAGCAATTGCTGTATAAATAGTTTTGTTGCCTTTTGTGTCTTTTTCGATACGGACTATATCAGTGTCATAAGAGCTCCAGACAAGATTATGCTTACTGGCATTACTTGGAGAAACCGATGCATTTAATATTTTTGATTGACCGTTTGTGATATTTAATGGATTAGATGTAGTAATACTTACTCCTGTTATTTGTACATAAACAGTTACTTTAACTTGATCAGTTAAGGATCTATTGCCGTCTGACGTAGCGATAATATTGGCTTCACCGACACCAATAGGAGTAACGATACCATTTTTATCAACCTTAATAATGTTCTCATTACTAGAAGACCATGTTACATTTTTGTTAGTCGCAGAATTAGGTAGTATTTGGACTGTCAGTTGGTCATCTTCTCCAGAATCAAGATCCATTTGGAAATTTTCTTTCATAATATTGATACTGGTCGGTGGAATAATTTTTTCTTTGATGGTTATGGTTGCAGTTGCACTAATATTAGGGTTGGCTTGTGAGGTTGCTGTTATCGTTACATTTCCATGTAGTTTTGTTGTAACGAGTCCATTTTGATCAACAGTTGCAATGGAGGTATTATTAGACTCCCACAGTATATCGTTATTTGTGGCGTTTTTGGGTGTTATTGTTGCTTGTAGTTGTTGGGTATCACCATTTGTTATTGTTGCTTTTGGTGGGTTGATAGATATTTCTGTAGGA
>CANLMN010000019.1 GCA_947492105.1 uncultured Aquimarina sp.
TTACCAATTTACGCATATGGGATGCATTGTTCTTTTTTGTCATAACACTATATTGTTTGAAACAAAGGTAGGTCAGCTGATAACTCTAGGAAAGATGTAATTGCTCGGATGGATACGTAATTAATTCTTAAATGGTATTATTGGTAAGGTAGAGTCTGTTACTAATAAGAAAGCCATCCGATAGTGTCGAATGGCTTTTTTGTTGATAATACAGATTATGTTGATTCCGTATATATTGTAATCTTTGTATTATTTAGATATGGAATGTATGATTACATCTAATATCCAAATGGAATTTAGTGGTTCACTGCATTTTTAAGCTTGTTTGCAGCATTTTCTGTAGCTTCTTTGGATTTTTCAACAGCTTTTTCAGCTCCCTCTTTTACAGTTTCAGTAGCGCCTTCTACGGCTTTAGTTGCTCCTTCAACAGCACCATCTACAGCTTCTCCAGCTTTTTCGATAGCTGCTTCAGTACCTTCAACAGCTTTTTTAGTTCCTTCTTCAATAGCCGAACCAGCTTGATCTATTGTATGGCTAGCATCATTTACTGCTTTTTGTGCACTTTGGGCAGCATCTTCACTTACTTGCTCAACCGAATTACCAGCCTCATCAACAGTTTGACTTGCTTTGTCTGTAGCTTCTTTACATGAAGTAACTGATAAGGCTAACATTAGAGCAGTTGCTCCTAAAAATACTTTTTTCATAATTGATCTGTTAAATAGTTTACTAAACGAAGTTAGTATATTGATTTATTATATAACGCCTTTTTTCGTAAGATATTTCCAAAATCTTGTAGGAATTTAATATTTGTGATATTTTGAAAGCTTTTTTTTAACGATATGATAACATTTCTAAGATAAAATGGAGAAAGAATAATGTGTGGTCAAATGAGGTGATCCATTAAGATATATTTCGTTTGAATTACAGTGAATTACAAACGATTTTGGTGCCGTTTTGTGAATTCTCCTTCGGTGTTTTTGGTGCTAATAGGTATGTATACAGTGTTTTAGAGATGAGTGTATTGAGTATGGATGTTTTGTTTAACTATTTTTATGTTAATTTAAGTATTTCATGATATCGTAAAATTTTTATGACTTTTTTACATCAAAACAGCTTGATAATAAGGTGTGAAACCAATTATTGGATATATGAGCAAAATATGTGGGATAGTAATACTTATCAATAGGCGATACAGGGTAATTAATTGAATGTGTCAATAGTTGTGATTTTGGATGGGCTAAAATTGTGGGCTATTTACCTAACAAAAATAGATTCATTGTTTGGGTTTCTAGAAAATTACTAGCTAACAATTCTATTCATTATGGAATAAGTGGCGGATCGACATATAGATGATATAAAGTGCGGAAATAATGTATTCATTGATCGTACTAAAAAACTTGTATTTCTAATTTGCTTTGAGAAATTGACGTTCGTTAATATGTTGACGTACGATACGGACTATCTCGTCGTAATCAGTTAGTATTTGGTAATCAGTAAATCTTAATACATGAATCTGAAGTGAGGATATAAAAAGTTTTTTGGGTTGATCTTTGTTTGGGATGCCAGTGGTGTCATTGATATAACTATCAATTTCTATGGCCAATTGTAATTCTTCATTATAAAAATCAAAATTGTAATAACCTATACGTATTTTCGAAGAAAACACGTAACCTGATAGGTTGGTCGAAGCAAATACTTTTTCGAGTTTTTGTGTAGCACATTGTGAGTTTGTCAATGAATGTTGGATGACACTTTCTGTTGCAGTATTAATCGTATTGGATAGCTTCATGAGTACAAATTTATATGGATTTAATCCAAAAGTATGGATTTTATCCATACAAACAAGAGGTTTTAATATAAAAATTGGAATTATTCCTAATTTTGACATCCTTCATTGGATATTTTCCAAAATAACTGTATTTTTATGCACGATATGGATGCTACTACAACACTTGCCGCAAGAAGGTTTAAACAAATACGAGAGTCTGAACAGTATACGCAAGCTGCCTTTGCAGAATTGTTAGAAATAAAAAATTCTACCGCGGATATTGAGCGTGGAAAGACTAAGATATCAGGTCACGTGGTAACCTTGCTTCTTAAGAATTTTCAAATAAATCCTTTATGGTTATTTGGACTAAGTCATCAAAAAACGCTTCAAGGCAATGGAGGGGATGTTTCTCCAAAAGTAGTCACAGTTACGAATGAGGGGGTAGAGAATATGGTTTTAGTCAATGTAAAAGCAGCTGCCGGTTACCCTAACAATATACAAGATCTTGATTGGTATCAGGAGCTACCTGCATTTGCATTACCACTACCGGAGTATAAACATGCAACATATAGGGGATTCCAAGTTTCTGGCGATAGCATGCTGCCAGGTCTGAACCCAAGAGACTGGGTGTTGGCCAGAGCTGTTGGTACGATTAATGAGATTTCGAATAACTCCATTTGTGTGATTGTACTGGTAGATAGTGTTTTGGTCAAGAAGGTACTAAAACATACTGATAATGCTGTCATTACTCTTGTTTCCCTAAATACAATATATCCACCATTAACTATCCCTACAGAAGAGGTAGTAGAGATATGGGAGGTGCGGAGTAAGATTACTCTAGAATTAGAGAGTTCTACTGAGCTTTCTAGCATTCAACAACTCCAAGAGACTATGGAGATACTGAAAAATGAAGTCAAGAGACTCAAGGCATAATTTGGTATGGTACTCCTATAAAACTTTACTAAATGCTATTGATTTATTGTGATATTTTAGCTTTTTTGTAACTCATGAGAAGGTGTTTTTTGGGGGTAATTCTGATATAAACGAGAGATATCACTTTAATTTAAATAATTTTCAATTTTTTTTTAATTCGACCCAAAAAATGCAACTGTTTTTGAGTGTGTTTTTTACCTTTTTTATTCATAAAAATAGTGTAATTTTTTTAATTTTTTTTTTGAACTTAATTAACATTTAAAATTGTTTCAACATATTGTTTTTGAGCAATTTTATAAGGGTTTCAAAGGGTGGTACGAGATGCGGCGAGAGGTTTTTAGATTGATTCTAAATAAAAGAACCTTGTTAAGTTCTTATCTTTATAACCGACATATTTTACGCAATTGGAAATTTCCGCACAGTAGTAATGAAATTTTTTAATTGTAATATATACTCTAACACCACCATTATGGAACACATTGTTATAATAGGAAATGGAATTTCGGGCGTAACCACGGCACGACATATTCGTAAACTTTCTGACAAACGAATTACAATCATATCAGCAGAAACGAAGTATTTCTTTTCGAGAACGGCACTAATGTACATCTATATGGGGCATATGCAATTTGAACATACTCAGCCCTATGAACCTTGGTTTTGGGAAAAAAACCGTATCGAACTGAAACAAGCTGCTGTAGCCAAAGTAGAAACGGCTGATAAGAACCTTGTGTTGAGCACAGGTGAAACCATTTCTTACGATAAGCTGGTGATAGCAACTGGTTCTAAACCCAACAAATTTGGATGGCCTGGTCAAGATCTCAAAGGGGTACAGGGGATGTATTCTAAACAAGATTTAGATCAATTAGAGGCCAATGCTCCTAATAACGAAGTATGCAAACGTGCAGTAGTAGTTGGTGGTGGATTGATAGGAATAGAAATGGCAGAAATGTTAAGCTCTCGAAATATTCCAGTAACCTTTTTGGTAAGAGAAAAAAGTTTTTGGAATGGGGTGCTACCTGCTCAAGAATCCGAAATGTTGAATAAACATATCAAGGAACATCATATAGATTTACGACTTGGTACAAATCTCAAAGAAATCTTGTCAGACGAAAACGGTCATGCTAGAGCTGTAGTTATTGCAGAGACAGGAGAAGAGTTAGCTTGTAGTGTTGTCGGCTTGACGGCTGGTGTATCTCCAAATATTGATTTCTTAAGAGATTCTGGAATAGAAATAGGACGCGGTGTAAAAGTTAATCGTCATTTGGAAACTAATATCTCAGATATTTATGCGATTGGAGATTGTGCTGAGCAGCACGAAGGAATAGATGAGCGTAGACCAATAGAAGCAGTATGGTATACTGGAAGAATGATGGGGGAAACATTGGCACAAACAATTTGTGGAAATAAAACAGCATACAAACCAGGACATTGGTTTAATAGTGCCAAGTTTTTGGATATTGAATATCAAACTTATGGATGGGTATGGGCACAGCCCAAAGAGCATGAAGCACGCTTTTATTGGGAGCATTCTGATGAGCAGAAATGTATTCATATCAATTATAACAAAACAACTCGCGAATTTATCGGTATCAATACATTTGGAATCCGTATGCGTCACGAAGTGTTTGATCGTTGGTTGACAGAAAAACAATCTGTTGATCATGTTGTCAAGCATCTAAAAGAAGCAAATTTTGACCCAGAGTTCTTTACGCATTATGAGAAAGAGATACTTGCAGCTTTCCAAAAACAATTACAAACAGTATAGTAGTATAACGAGATATAGATCATAAAACCTGTTGGTTCTTTGTAGAGAAACTTCAACGGTTTACAAAACATAAATTATGAGTAATAAATTAAACCACAGTATGTCTTTGGCAAATCCCAACGGGATTTCTACAAAGCAAAAAGTAGCGACAGGAATTGGAGTTGTAGGACTTTTTATCTTAGTGCTGGCACTTTTTAATGTCACATTGCCAAACAAGGGGGTCTTCTTGACCGCAGCCTTGGGATTAATTTCTGCAGGAATCGTTTTATATACAAATGCCTTATATGGAGGAAAAACAAAGGGAATAAAAAATGATGGTATTTGGTTCAAGTCAATTTCATCTCGTGGTGTCCTAGGATGGATTACAGGTGTTGTTTTAACTTCGTTTTACATAGTACTATACTTTTATCCGCACCTTTTGGGCTTAGGAAAAGATGGAGCAGAAAACACAGGACTTATAGGGCTTTTTGATCCACTGAGTCAGTTGCTAAGTGGTAGGAATGCTAGTCAGTGGTTTGTCTACGGAGCACTCTATACTGTAGCTATTCTAGCATTTGGTTATAAGTTTATAAACAAATACAAGCATAATAGATATGAGCAAATCCGAACAGGATCAGTAATGTTTTTCCAATTAGCTTTTGCTTTTTTGATTCCGGAATTTATGTATAGAATGAACTCGGGATTACCATACTATGATCTAAAAAGTATCTGGCCGTTGAATTATTATATTTTTGATGAATGGTCTGTCAAAGGATTCCTTTCAAATGGTAATATTGGTTTGGCACTGATTATATTTGGGATCCTATCTACCTTCGTAATTACTCCAATACTGACATACAAGTACGGAAAACGTTGGTATTGTTCTTGGGTTTGTGGTTGTGGAGGATTGGCAGAAACTGCCGGAGACTCATTTAGACAGCTTTCTTCAAAAAAGATGTCGGCTTGGAAATTAGAGCGATGGTTGATACATACAGTTTTGGTATTCTCTGTGGTTATGACAACTGCTGTAGTATATACATATTTGGGATATGATAGTAATGATTTTTGGTTGACCAAAGGGCTTTTTATAGCGCTTGTCATTGGGTTCTTATCACTTGTTTTTGGAGTTATTATGTTTTTTAAACGTAATGAACTCGGAAAAGATGCAAAATTCGGCGCAATAGGATATTTTGTGGTTATTGCTGCCCTATTAATAATGCATTTTACTGGAGGTACGGAAGAGGTATTTTACATAAAAGGGAGTAGCCTACGATCAGCTTATGGATTCTATATAGGTTCAATGTTTTCTGGAGTAATTGGTACTGGTTTTTATCCTATTCTAGGAAGTAGATCTTGGTGTCGTTTTGGTTGTCCAATGGCTGCAATATTAGGATTCCAACAAAGAATGTTTTCTAAGTTCAGAATTACAACCAATGGTGGACAGTGTATTTCTTGTGGTAATTGTTCTACACATTGTGAAATGGGAATAGATGTTCGTTCATATGCACAAAAAGGAGAGAATATTGTGCGTTCTAGTTGTGTAGGTTGTGGAGTTTGTTCTGCGGTTTGTCCTAGAGGAGTTTTGAAATTAGAAAACGATAGTATGGAAGGACGTATCAACCCTACAGAAGTATTACTTGGAAACGATGTAGATTTGATGGATCTAGTAAATAAAAAATAAAAAAGTAAACGCACTACATAGTTAATGTGGTCTCTATATACATTATTGAAAAAATTAAACAATCTAGCTCTGAAATTGTGTTTTGCTAATTAGAACTGTTTTTTTTACTTGGATCAAGTAAAGCTTGTGAAAAGTAAGTGAATAGTAAGTAGAATTTCAAAGTTAAGGTCTAAATGATTTTTTTCATGATATGTATACAAGAGATCACATTTTTTTTTGAATTGTAGTCTCGTTTTGTTCAGTTCAAAGAGGAACGTCAAACCTGAATAGAAATAGGACTATTTTTTTACTAAAAATAAAATGGACTACACGCTCTAGTAATACTAGTTAAAATGTAATTGTCGGCTAAAATAATTTGAACTATTTTTCGCCAGTTTGAGCTACAAAATTCAAGCATAACCTTAGCTACGATTTAATTTTTTAGCGAAAAAATAGTAGAAAAAGAACCGAATTATTAGCCTATAATTATTTTTTGAATGGTAGAAGATGACTAATTCTAAGGATAGTCGATAAGATGGTATCAAGGAATTGCAATAGTTTTTGTGTACAGTATTATTTTAATATTTGTATTACATCTAAAGCGATATCTCGAAATTATTGCAAAAAAAATAACAGTAAAAATAGAAGTTCTACTGAATACATTTGCTAACTTTGAGAAGCATGCTCAATTTATAGCTATTTGTGTTCAGAGAATTAAGACTATTTTGTTTTCTGATAACTCAAATTAAAAAAATCAAGTGAGGCAATGACTGTACTTGATTTTTTTGTTTGGATATTTTGCGTTTTATAAACGAATTATTTTCAATGTCTAGGTTTTGGTAGGATTTGATAGTATTGTGTCTCTATTTTGGGTAGTAGTGCTATTTTGCTAATACTAGAGGTTATTAGAAGCGTTGTCATGTCATAAAAGAAAAAACATTAACAAATGAAACCAGATCTTTTCCAATCACCAGATTATTATCAAATAAATGATTTATTGACCGAAGAGCATATACTGGTTCGTGATGCAGCTAGAGCATGGGTCAAGCGAGATGTGTCTCCTATAATAGAGGATTATGCTCAGCGGGCAGTGTTTCCAAAAGAAATTATTCCAGGTTTGGCAGCGATAGGGGCTTTTGGACCTTATATTCCCCAAGAATATGGAGGGGCTGGACTCGATCAAATCAGCTACGGATTGATCATGCAAGAGATAGAACGTGGTGATTCCGGAGTGCGTTCTACAGCATCAGTACAATCTTCATTGGTGATGTATCCGATATGGAAATATGGTGATGAAACTCAACGAAAAAAATACTTGCCCAAATTAGCTTCTGGAGAGTTTATGGGGTGTTTTGGATTGACAGAACCAAATCATGGTTCTGATCCAGGAGGATTGACCACTAATTTTAAAGACAAAGGCGATCATTTTATTTTGAATGGTGCAAAATTGTGGATCTCTAATGCACCTTTTGCAGATATTGCAGTAGTATGGGCCAAGAATGAAGAAGGGCGCATACATGGGTTGATAGTGGAGCGTGGAATGGAAGGATTTACGACTCCAGAAACACATAACAAATGGTCGTTGCGAGCTTCTGCCACAGGGGAGTTGATTTTTGATAATGTAAAGATTCCCAAAGAAAATTTATTGCCTAACAAAAATGGGTTGGGAGCACCACTTGGTTGCCTAGACTCTGCTCGATACGGAATTGCATGGGGTGCGATTGGCGCAGCAATGGATTGTTATGATATTGCATTGCGATATGCCAAAGAGCGTGTCCAGTTTGATAAGCCTATAGGGGCAACACAGCTGCAGCAGAAGAAGCTTGCAGAAATGATTACCGAAATCACCAAAGCACAGTTGTTGGCATGGCGATTAGGGGTGTTGCGCAATGAAGGCAAAGCGACAACAGCACAGATATCCATGGCCAAACGAAATAATGTGGATATGGCAATCAAAATCGCACGAGAAGCACGACAGGTTTTGGGAGGAATGGGAATTACGGGTGAGTATAGTATAATGCGACATATGATGAATTTAGAAAGCGTTATTACCTACGAAGGAACTCATGATATACATTTGCTAATTACGGGGATGGATATTACTGGACTTTCTGCATTCAAATAATATCATGTTCGAGAAATATCTGTTACTTTTGTTAGGAATTGATGAGGGTTTCGTCTAAATCCAAAAGTATTTTGACTATGAAAAAGCATCTGATAATATATATAGCATTAATGATATTTTCTGTAGGATATGGATATAGTATGGAAAAAAGCTATAAACGACTATATGCTCAAAATGGAAGATTAGAAGCAGAAGGATGGGTGTCCGGAACCATGAAGATGGGGTATTGGAAATTTTATCATGAAAACGGTACCGTTTCTCAAAAAGGAGCTTTCAAAAATAATAAGCGTGAAGGGTATTGGTTTTTCTTTAGAGGTAATTCGCAAATAATGAAAGAAGGCCATTATAAAGAAGGAAAGGCTTCAGGATGGTGGGTGTTCCATGATGATATTTTGGGACAAACAGAAAAATGCCAGTTTATAAAAGACCAAAAACAAGGCTATAGCTTCTATTATAGAAATAAAAAACTCTTCAGAGCAGAAAAATATGAATCAGGAGAAAAAATGAATGAATGGACAAATCTAGCGAGCTTTATTGCAGACAATCCAAACCCAAGATTCTAAATGCAGTATACTATTTCTGTTATTATACCGGCCTATAATGAGGCTGATTCAATTGCCAAAGTCATTGGCGATATTCCAAAAAACGTATCCGAGATTATTGTAGTTAATAATAATTCTTCAGACACCACAGTAGAAGTTGCTAAGGCGGCAGGAGCTACAGTCTTGACAGAATTACAAAAGGGCTATGGGTACGCGTGTCTCAAGGCGATGAATTACATTGCCAAAAAAAAAGAACACCCAAATATAATTGTTTTTTTGGATGGAGATTATAGTGATTATCCAGAAAATTTGACGGAAATCGTGGCGCCCATTATAACGGATGATATAGATTTTGTGATCGGAAGTCGTGTAAAAAAATTACGAGAAGAAGGTTCTATGACATTTCCTCAAATTTTTGGTAACTGGTTGGCGACATCGTTAATGCGTTTGTTTTTTGGAGCACGATTTACAGATTTGGGTCCTTTTAGGGCGATAAAATATGAAAAACTCGTAGCGCTTGAAATGGAGGATAAGACCTATGGATGGACTGTAGAGATGCAACTAAAGGCATTGAAGAAAAAGTATACATACACAGAGGTTGCTGTACCATATAAAAAACGAATAGGTGTCTCTAAAGTTTCAGGAACGGTAAAAGGTGCTATATTTGCAGGCGTAAAGATATTAAGTTGGATTTTTAAATATAGTTTGAAGTGATGGATGCTGCCATTATAATAGTGTACACCTTGGCATTGCTGGTTATTTTTATGTACAGTTTGTCTCAACTTAATCTGTTGGTCAGCTATTTAAAATCCAGAAAAAAAACAGAAAATGCTTCTGTTTTTGATTTTGCGAATGTAGAAGAAATACCCCTAGTTACTGTTCAATTACCGGTTTATAATGAACTGTATGTTATGGAGCGATTATTGGAGAATATTGCGTTACTCAACTATCCCAAGGATAAGTTAGAGATTCAGGTTCTTGATGATTCTACGGATGAGTCCGTCATATCAACAGCCAAAATAATCGCTGAGCTCCAAAAAACGGGATTAGATATTCAGCACATCAGACGTCAGGATCGTAAGGGATTCAAGGCGGGTGCGCTCAAAGAAGGTTTGGTTATTGCAAAAGGGGAGTACATAGCTATTTTTGATGCCGATTTTCTTCCAGGACCTGATTGGTTATTACAAACGATACCGTATTTCAAAGATTCCAAAATTGGCGTTGTACAAACACGTTGGGGGCATCTCAATAGAAATTATTCCATGTTGACCAAGATACAGGCTTTTGCTCTAGATTTCCATTTTACAATGGAGCAGGTAGGACGTAATTTTAATAATCATTTTATTAATTTTAATGGTACCGCAGGAGTGTGGCGCAAAGCATGTATTATTGATGCAGGAAACTGGCAAGGAGATACCTTGACAGAGGATCTTGATCTTAGTTATAGAGCTCAGCTCAAAAAATGGAAGTTTAAATATTTGGAAGATGTAGAGACTCCTGCAGAGCTTCCTGTAGTAATAAGTGCAGCGAGATCACAACAGTTTCGGTGGAACAAGGGAGCTGCAGAGAATTTTCAAAAGCTCTATTGGAAGTTATTGAATGATAAAACAGTATCTTTTAAGACGAAACTACATAGCTTTTTTCATTTGCTTAATAGTAGTATGTTTCTTCTTGTATTATTAGTCGCTGTACTTAGTGTTCCAGTGATGTATATCAAAAATAATAATCCTGATTTTGCATGGTACTTCTATGTATTAGCATTTTTCTCTGTAAGTACAGTGATTTTCTTTTGTTGCTATTGGTATACGTTTAAGAAAATACACGGAGGTGGTTTTTGGAATTGGTTAGAGTACGTAAAACTGTTTTTTACATTTTTCTCTATCGCAATGGGATTCTCAGTTCATAATTCTATGGCAGTTCTAGAAGGGCATTTCGGGAAAAAGAGTGAGTTTGTACGTACCCCAAAGTTTAATGTGAATAACCTCAAAGATTCATGGAAAGGAAATAAATATCTCAGCAAAAAAATATCAGGGAATACCATCTTAGAAGCCTTGCTTACGGCATATTTTGGATATGCACTGTATATTGCTTTTGAACTACAAGATTTTGGGCTTTTTCTTTTTCATATCATGCTCTTTTTAGGTTTTGGTTTTGTATTTGTTAAGTCCGTTACTTCCAAGGTGTAATGCTGTGTTAAGTTGTTCCTAATCTATTACTGTATTCTTGTGAGTTGTGGAGATTAGATCATTTATTTATGATTTGAAGTTATGAGGAGAAAACCACTGTTTTTTTTCTTTAGATAGTTGTGTGAATTAAAATAGTTGTGACTACGACTTCTCTTTGTACCAGCTAAAATGTAATTGTAGCTCCAAATAATTAAACTATTTTTTGCTGGTTTGAACTAGAAAATTTAAGCATCGCTGTGACTATGATCTAATACCAATTTACGTATATAAATTCGTATGAATGACACTGTTATTTTTTTATGTAAAAACACCATGATGCTATTGCATAGCCTTAGCTATGGGAGATGTGAACAAGGCATTTAGATGGAAAAAGGATAAAGCGATATGCGACATTATATAACTAATTTGGTGTAATTTTCTAGTGAAGAAACTGTAGGGAAAGAAGCTGATTATTAGCTGAAATGTATGGCGTTACGGCATTTTTGATTATTAAAATGATATTTTAATAGACGAAATGTTACTAAATAGTTAATAACTTGATGAGATTTTTTTGAGGTATATTTTTTGGTAGAGGACTTGTATCAAATATCTTAAATTAATTAAAAATAAATAGTATGATCAAAACACTTTTAATGGCATTTGCATGTCTCACAACGGTAATAATTACAGCTCAAGATGAAGGAACATTAAGGTTCCAAAAGGGAGATTTTACAGTCTCTGGAGCTTTGAGTTTTGGAACTTCTACAAGCGGTACATCTGGGGATAATCAAATTCAAGACGATGTGTCGAGATTGGATTATGCTTTTGAACCTGCTATTAGTCTATTTTTGACAGATCATTTTGCAATTGGTAGTCGGTTGGTCGTCGGAAGGAGTGTAAATGAGCGCAACGATTCTTTTAAGGATGCAATAGACTTATTTCGATATGGTTTTTTTGGGAGCTATTATTTTACTCCAGAAAAAAGGTTCTCTTTTTTGAGTACGTTTGGAGCGGATTTTATTGATGACAAAGGTGTTTTTGAGCGGATAAATCAAGATACATTTGATGAGATAAGGACTAGTAGAACTACTGGGGTAGATATTGGGTTATCAGCAGGGATCAACTATTTCCTAACAGCACATTTTGCGCTCAATGCTCGGTTGGGAGTAGTATCATATACAACAAATAAAGAAGAAGGTGATGAAGGGTTTACAGTTTCTCAGAAGACTTTTCGATTAAATACGCAGTTAAGAAATATTAGTTTCGGAATGTTGTATCGAATTTAGCACTATTATTTTAGTTGATCGTTGAATTGTGGTGCTATAAAAAGGATGGTTATCTTGGATGTGGTACCACTATTTTTTAATGCCAAATTGGGAATGTGCTCTTTGGGGTAATTTAGATTATGTGTTACTTTTTTATTTCGTTTATTTGTCCAAAGTATATATGCTTTTAAGGGTGTGCTAAGTGAGATATTGGAAAGCTTCCAAAAGGGTTTTTGGGCTTAATGGTATCGTATCATTTACAGGAACATTTCAAGTATAGATAATAGATCCTTTTGAGTATCAGAGAGCCAATTACAGCTTGAGATTTTGGCACAATTGAACACTTTGATATGTTCTTTAGATACAAGCGACTTCGGTATACAATATAGAAAATGGAATTATACCAGTTAATTCAATTTAGGTGTATAAATTCGTCTTAATAACACTGTTGTTTTTTTATGTAAAAACACATGATTCTATTGCATAACCTTAGCTATAGAATATAATATGAACAAGGTATTTAGATAAAAAAAGAACAAGTCTATATGCAACATTATATAGCTATTTGAATTTGTATTAGATGTACTTGTAGTCCAAAATAATCGAACTACTTTTCGCAAGTTTTCACTATAAATAGTAGAAAAAGAGACTAATTATTAGCCTAGACTTATACCATTTATCCTTTGAATTTACTGGGGTAAAATTTTCTTTTTCGCCTCAGTTTCAGTATAAAAATAACCATAACTACGGCTATGCTTGATGTTTCTGCTGAAGCTGAAACAAAAAAATCTTAATTTTTTTTCCGGTAAATTCAAACAACAAATGGTAGTACTTCTCGAATGGTTTAAAATCAAAACACCCCTAGAAAACGAAGTTCCTAAGGGTGTTTTTTCGGTTTATCTGTGAACAATAAACTTTTTCTGTTTGGTTTTTACTTTAAGATTTCATTTACTGTAGTGAAATCATAATTTGTAAATGCAAATTTTGATAGATCAGCACCTGTTGCAGTAGGATCTATAGTAATAGTGGCTCCAGAAGGATTTACTATGTCTGTTTCATCGATATTTTGAGCTTTAACAGTAATAGAAACCGCAGCGTCAGAATCTCCTGATTTGTCACCTAAATCTATAAAATCTCCAGCTTTAGATTTGCTTCCAAGGGCTACTACTGCATTAGTGATTGTAGCTTTGCTACCTCTTCTTATTTTAATCATGTCAGACATTTCAATAGCACCTAGTGCATTGTTGATAATTGTCAAACCATTGATAGTTACATTAGATAAAGGGGTTGCTGCGTTGTTATTTTCGTTGCTGTCACCTTCTATTCCTCTAGGATCCTTTGTTACTGCAGTAAATTGATTTTCTCTAATCAAAAGAACGTTAGTTGCCGTTCCGACCCAGCCGCCAGTCCAATCAAAGTTATCATCCTTTGCATTAACAACCATTACATTTGTAACGTTTACTGTACCTCCAAAAAATTCAACACCGTCGTCATCACCGTTAAAAACGGCTATGTTGTTTACTGTAGTTCCAGAACCAACACCAAAAAAGGAAATACCATTAAATTCTTGAGTTGCATCAATTCTAGCACCTGTATATTCGGTTACAACATAGGATAGTGTACCTGAGTTATCCGTAGTATTTGTTCCTCCATAAGTTAATCCAGCTACCTCGGATTGTACATTAGTTCCAAAGTTTGTTGGAGCATTACCTGTAATTACAATTCCTCCCCAATCAGCAGATCTTGGAGCCGCCGCAGCCGAAGTGAATAGTATTGGTTTATCAGCGGTTCCCTTTGCTTCAATTTTTGCTCCAGTTTCTATCGCTAGATATACATCAGAGCCCCCAGCACGAGCTTCAATTCTTGTACCTGGCTCTATTTCCAAAGTTGCTCCTTTTTTTACTCTTAATGGACCGTCCAAGGTGTATTTTGTAGAGGCAAGTAACTTAATGTTTCCAGTAATATCACCTTTTAGAGAAGAAGGAATGAAATCTTCATCGTTTACAGAAGTAATGATTCCATCTCCATTTGTTTCACCTGTTGTTCCTCCTCCACCATTTGGGTTTAGAGCGACATTATCATCACTTGAGCAACTCGATAAGGCTAATAACATTATTCCAAGGCTTCCTAAAAATACTTTTTTCATCGTTAAAGGGTATTTGTGATTTCTAATTAATTTATTATATAGTAAAATGGTACTTGACTTTAAAATTGATACGACATTCCTAGAGAAATATTAGTGCCTTTTTTGAAATTAGATACCGTGACTTTTTCTCCAAAAATCGTTTCTTTTGTTAGTTGATAATCTGGATTCAAGAGATTTTTTGCTCCAAATTTGATGCTAGTATTTTTTCCTATTTCTGTTTTGAATATGAAATCTAATGTTGGTATCGCCTTTTCTTTGATGTTCTCATTACCTTGTATTCCTAAACTAAATATGCGGTCGCTGAAGTAGTTGAATACTAAAGAGGAAGTTGTTTTTAATTTTTCTCCTTTTGTATTGAATGTAAGGTCAGTGTTTAGTAAGATAGGAGAAGCTCCTTCTAGTCCATCATTTGAGTTGGTGAAATTTAGTTCTGGTCTCAGGTCTTGTTGTGCATCAAGTAATGATGCGTTGAAGCCTGCCATGAGTTTGTTGCTTCCGTTTGATGTCTCGTACGAAACTAGTTTTTTACGTAGTTCAAGTTCAATTCCATAAATGGTTGCTAATTCTCCTGTATTGTCATAGGTTAAGTTTCCTACAGTATCTTCAAACCTGTTAATAGGGTTTTTTATGTTTTTATAAAAACCAGTAACAGATAATACTTCTCCTGATTGGAAATAGCGTTCCCATTTCAAATCTAGGTTGAGGTTTTCTGCGGGAATTATGTCTGGGTTTCCAATATCAGAAAATCCTACATCTTCGTACTTAAATGGAGCCAATTCTTTGAATTGAGGAAGTGTGTAGGTTAAGCTTGATGCTAAACGGAAAATATTCTTTTCGTTGAGAGCATATTTTAGGTTGAGATTAGGAAGAATGTATGTTTCATCAATTTTTCCTAAGCCTCTATTGCTTGGGTCGTCACTTGTACTGATGTTTGTGTTCCAAACAATACTTTGGTCTACTTTGTCAGTTCTAAGGCCTGCGTTTATCGTAAGTTTTGAGGAGAATGTGTATGCTCCATCTAGATATACAGAATGGATTTCTTTGTTTCCATTATAAGTATAAGGGTCAAAATCTGATACAGCATTTGATCTACCTCTATTTGTTCTGAATTCAAATTCGTTATTTCGAATAGCTCCTTGATTAAGGATGGCATCAATGTTATTTGGATTTATATCAGTTCTAAGATTTACAGTTAATGGAATAAAGCCAAAAGTGATGTTTTCAAAATCACGATCCGTGTTTCTGTAATTATATCCCAATTTGATTTCTCCAAAGTTTTTTTCTTTATCTTGATAATCGCCTAATTTGTGCCCAAATACTAATTTAGCAGCATATTCGTCTTCTTTTAAATCCCCATAGAATCTTTGGGTATTTGCTTGTCCATTTGGATCGAATTTGTAGATTTCGGTATTCGGGTCAAAGGTATATGAGTCGATTCTTCTGTCTGGTTCATCTCCACGAACGATATTGTAGGATCCTCCTAGATCAAAGTATAAGCTCTCTGATAAGTTAATTTTTGATAAGAGTTGATTTACAAAAAGCTTATTAGAGTTTTGTTGTTGTCTACGAATAAAAATTAACTCATTATCACCTTGCTCACTTCCAGAAGTACCAAATTGTTCAGAAACTCTTTGAGTGTTATTATGTACGATCATAGCATTGTACATGATAGTGTTGTTTAGTTCTCCAAATTTATAAGCAAGGTTTCCAAGTAGTACCTGTCTTACATTGTAATTGAACTCTTCATTTCTTACATCTTTTGTGAATTTAGTTTTTTCTGTTGTGATTCTAAAAACATCCCCGTCTCTATAAGAATAATCACTATCATAAGAGGCTAATAAGAAAGTGCTCAGTTTTTGATCCTTTATATCAAAAGAGTTTCCGTAAGAAAGGCTGATGCTATTTTTTGTTTGTAGATCTTGAGAGTCTGGTTTGAATGATGTTTCAAAATTATACACCTCAAAATTTTCAGTAGGGATCGTATTGTCGATTTTGGTTCCTAAAGAAGTAGCACCATTAACGGTTAGGAAATCTTTTTTGTTGAAAGTAAGTGTGTTTATTCCTGTCGAAACACTTAGTTTTATTTTTTCTTTACCCTTGTGTACTTTAGAGGTAATGTCAATGTTAGCTCCAGCTACATCCCCATAGATTTCTGCATTAAAGGCCTTGTTGACACCCACACTTTCAATTACATCAGAGCTAAAAAGGTCCAGAGAGATGTTTTTATATAAAGGATCGTCCGATGGTAGTGGAAGTCCATTTAGAGAGGTTGAGTTTAAACGATCACCCAAACCTCTTACAAATACATTTTTTACGCCTTCGGATTTAGTAATACCAGAAATTTTGGTTACCGCTCCTTCTGCATCACTAACTCCTTTTCTAGCTAATTCTTGTGCGCCAATGGCTTGTTTCATTACCACGGCTTTTTTTTGCTCTAAAAGAAGCGCGGATTCTTTTTCTCGGTTGGTATCAGCAACAATGACAACTTCGTCCATAATTGCAGCACTGGTTCCTAATGCAGCATTAAGGGAGACAGTTTCTCCTGCGCTAACAATGACATTGTCGATAGTTTTAACTTCGTAGCCTACAAAACTGAACTCCACACTGTAGGTGCCTGCTTCTAGGTTTTCGATAGTGTATAGACCGTCAAAATCGGTTGTAGTCCCTTTGGAACTACCTTTGATAATGACATTGGCAAAGGGAAGAGGAGAATTGCCATTGTCCTTATCGGTCAAAGCGCCAGTGATTGAGCCTGTTTCTTGACCTTTTACAAAACTACTAAGCATAAAAGCCAAAAGTAGAGGGAGTAATTTTTTCATTATAATTTAATTAAGTTTTTGTTCACATTTATTGGCGCAAAGAAACGAGGAGAATGTAAAAGTTATGTTAATAGAAAATTAAAAGTGTGTAATTATAGTGTTAGCTTAGTGTTAAGTGAAGAGATGGTCAAGGAATAATATGGATGTTTTTTATAAATAATTTTTTAGATAATGTGAATTATCAGAGTGTTAGGGTTAAGAGATATGTGTTAGGAAATCGTTATTATTGTACTTCGTTTTACAACACTAGAAGATATGTAGTATATTTAGCCTTGTATTATAGTGTTGGACTATTGACAAATGTTGCAGCTATAATTTGGTAGTAGTATATAAATGAATTTTGATCCAATAGGGATTAATTAATATTATCTGACAACGAAAAAAAAATATAGATGAAAAAAAAAGATACGGTTATATTATTGGTGGATGATGAACCGGATATTTTAGAGATTGTTGGATATAACTTGTCCTCAGAAGGATATAGTATACTTACGGCAACAAATGGAGCCGAGGCGATTAAAATTGCCAAAAAGAAAAAACCACACCTTATTATATTAGATGTAATGATGCCAGAGATGGATGGCATTGAGGCGTGTGAACAACTACGCAAACTCCCAGAATTAGAAAATACCATCATTACTTTTTTGACAGCAAGAGGAGAAGATTACTCGCAAGTTGCAGGTTTTGATGCAGGAGCTGATGATTATATCGTCAAACCAGTCAAACCCAAAATTTTGGTAAGCAAGGTCAAAGCATTATTAAGAAGGTTCAAAGCGGCTGAGGAGTCTGATAATATTGTCAAAATTGGGAATCTTGTCATTAATAGAGACGAGTACAAAATCATCAAGGACAAAAAAGAACTAGTCCTCCCTCGAAAAGAATTTGAATTATTATCACTACTCGCATCCAAACCAGGCAAAGTTTTTAAAAGAGAGGATATTTTGGACAAAATTTGGGGTAGCGAAGTAATCGTAGGAGGGCGTACTATCGATGTTCATGTTCGTAAACTTCGAGAAAAAATCGGAGACGAAAGTTTCAAGACTGTCAAAGGAGTAGGGTACAAGTTTGTCGTTTGAGAAATTTAATTCTCAATTCTCAATTCTGAATTCTTATTTTATACATATTTTTGTTGTAAAATAAGATTTGTGGGCAGTAAAAATAAACTAAAACGATTTAACGAAAACGAAACCTTTGAGAATGTGGTGCAACCCAGTAGAGAAGAGGTGCTCAATAACACTTTGGGACTAAAAGGTTGCTGGAAACAAAAATTCTTCAAAAATGATAACCCAATCATATTAGAATTAGGTTGTGGTAAAGGAGAGTACACTGTAGGACTTGCAAAATTATTTCCAAATAAGAATTTTCTCGGGATTGATATAAAAGGAGCACGTTTTTGGAGAGGAGCCAAAACAGCATTAGAAGATGGTTTGGTCAATGTCGGGTTCTTGCGTACGCAAATCGAATTAATCGACGAGTTGTTTGCAGAAAATGAAGTGGATGAAATATGGATTACTTTTCCTGATCCTCAGATCAAATACAAACGAACAAAGCATCGGTTGACAAATGCAGTTTTTTTGGAAAAATACAAATATGTATTGAAAGAGGATGGGATGATGCACCTCAAAACCGATAGTGAGTTTATGCATGGGTATACATTAGGATTGTTGCACGGGCAGGGGCAGGAAGTGTGCTATGCTAATCACAATGTGTATAAAAATGAAGGGGCGCCAAAAGAAGTAACGACGATACAGACGTTCTACGAAAAACAGTATCTTGAAAACAATAAGCCAATTACATATATAGCTTTTAGAATAAAATAAGTGCTTATTGTGTAGATTACAGTAAGGAGATTTTGTAAAGATAGATTGTATTCATGAGAAAAAAGCAGGAATAAGAAACCTAAAACGCTAATATTTGGAAACTACAAAAATCTTCTTTATTACTTTTTTTGCAGCTTTAGTAGGAGTCATTCCGCCTGGTTTGATTAATATGTCTGTAGCCAAAACCTGTATACAACGTGGGAGAAAAAGTGGCACTTGGGTGGCCATTGGAGCTTCCGTAGTCGTGTTTTTTCAAGCTTGGATAGCAATACAGTTGGCAAGATATATATTTTATAACCCTTTTTATCACAATATGTTACTCCGTACAGGAGTGGTGATATTCTTATTAATGGGGATTTATTTTTTTGTTCGAGCTCGGAAAAGAAAAACAGATACTAAACTCAAAGAGCATGGAGAGACACGCAGTTTTTTCAAAGGTGCTATGATTTCTGTTCTTAATGTATTGCCTATTCCATATTTCTGTGCATTAGGTGCTGGACTGAATGTTAGTGGAACAGTCAATTATAATCTCGCTAATATATGGGCTTTTATCATTGCGGCAATGCTAGGAACTTTTGCTACATTGTATGTTTATGTGATCTCTTCAATTAAAATTGTGCATAAGACCGCCATCGTTAACAAATATTCTAATTATTTTATGGCGTGGCTCATGATGTTGTTGCTCGTTATAGCATTGCTTCGAATGCTTCTAGGAGGAATTTAGCATAGTTGTCGTGAGGGGGGCTTGTGTTGTTTGGTTTAATGTTTTTCTGATATTCTAAACGAAGTTTTTTTTGTAAATAAATTCTAAAAAAAATGTAACGTTTTCTTAACGATAGATACTTATATAGTACGGTCAATGCTATAACAGAATAATCGATATATTTGAAGATGTATTTTGATCCATTAAATCAAACCCCGCAAATTATATGGCTACAACTACCGATCAACAAACGCAATTAGAAGGAGGTGCGTACGAAATTATTCAGCAACGTTTAGAAAAACAAAAACAGGAACTACAAAGTCGTCTAGGATTACTCAATAATGCACGCAAAGAGGTTTTTGGTAGTGTTGCAACTAAGCTGATTGCTAATAATCGTATTAATACAGAAAACACCTGTATCGCCAAAGATATTGTGGCTATTGGTAAGTATTGTTTGTTCGGATATAATGTTCATTTTGGTTTACGCACAACAATCGCTCTCAAAGATGTTTTTGGTGTGTATACATATGTAGATGGACATTTTGAAAGCCAGCCTTTAGAACTCATCAATGATACAGTTTTTGAAGACGAATTCTCCAATCTGTACAAGTATTATCGGAATACTATTTTTGCCAAATTTGCGATTATAGGGAACTATTTATATATGGTTTTTCAGTTGAGTGAGAGTGTTTCGGATATAAAAACTTTTAAGTGGCTGATTCAAGAGAATGCATTACGCTATATAGATAACCGTAGTGATCATGAGTATAAATTTCCTCCGCAACACGAGTTCGATTGGGTCGAAGTTTCAAGAGAGATGCATAGGTACGGGACACATCCACATATTTCTATTTTGGATAAGGTGTTTGTGGAGACTGTAGGTGGTGATTTGACTATTAAAATTGAAGATAATACCGAAGATGGCAAAGGGATTTATGAAGAAGCTGTCTTGCATGCGGATCAAACTCTAGATGATGGGCAGTATCGCTATGCTAATTTAGAAAACTTAATCGTTTTAGAAATTAAACCATTTCAAGAGGCAGCTAGATATTTTGTGTATAATCATAAGATTCAGGAAGTCAAAAAAATTAATTCAATCAAAGGTAGCTGTGTATCGCTTCCTGATGGACAAGGAATTATTTTTCCTAATGGATATTATTTGCAGTCCGGTGGTTTTAAAAGCTTTTCTACAGAAATTCCTAATGTAAAGTTTCAAGAGAAAATAAGTGCTCCAAATGGTGAAGATTTTTTATATGTTTTTTACGAAAGTAGCAAAGGTTTGTATACGCTCATGTCGTATAATGTTATTGAGCAAGAAGTAAAAACACCTATTATTTGTAATGGTTTTACGCTTTTGGAAGGAGGAGAGCTTTGTTATTTCAAAACAGAAGAAGATCAAACCAAGCATCACGTTATCCAAATATGGCAGACGCCTTTTGTAAAAGGAACTATAGTGCCCTCAGCTCATACAGATTCTTTGTTGTATAAAATAGGTAACAAAGATATTGTCAAAGCAATGGCAGAATCCCAAGCCTTAATTACATTACTTAACAAGGAAGATAGTTACGAGGGATTGTATGATGATTTATCCAAGTATTCTAGTGATATAGTAGATAGTTATTATTGGATTCGAGAGTCAGATACGTTTCGATTAGATGAGCCTTTGGAGGCAATCAATAATGCGGCAAATGCAGCGATTGATGAGTTCGAAAAAGTCGTGCAATTGCGCAAAACAGCTTCTGATGTTACAGGAGAGATAGAAGAAAAGGCACAAACAGTTTTTGGAAAAATTAAGAGTAGTAGTTTTCGATCCATAGGAGAATTTGTGTCTGTATTGTCTCAGTTGAGAATGCTCAGGGGTGAGGTAATTAGTTTGAGGGATGTTCGATATGTAGATTTGAGTTTTATAGAGACTGTAGAAACTGAAATTATATCACAGACAGAAAGAATCGCAGAGCGATGTGTACAATTTTTGATAGATGATAGGGCTTTGCAACCTTATCATGAGCGTGTAGCAATACAGCAGGCTGCTTTAGAAAAACTTGATAAAGTTATAGCTGTAAAAAAACTAGAAGCAGAAGTCAATCAAATAACAATAGATCTGGAACTGTTGATTGATATCGTTTCCAATCTCCAGATAGAAGATACATCACATACAACCAAGATAATCGATGGTATTTCATTGATTTTTGCTACAATTAATCAGCTAAAAGCTGGGATTAAAAACAAAATTAAAACCTTAGGGAGCAAAGAAGCCACAGCAGAGTTTGGAGCACAAATAAAATTGGTGGACCAGAGTATTATCAATTATTTAGATATAGCGAGTACTCCAGAGAAAACCGATGAGTTATTAAATAAGGTTTCTGTTCAGTTAGAAGATCTAGAAGGGCGATTTGCGGATTATGAAGAATTTATAACCCAAATTATCGAGAAGCGAGAAGAGGTTTACAATGCTTTTGAAACCAGAAAAAGTAGCCTAGTCGAAACCCGAAATAAAAAAGCGGTAGCTCTAGAAACCGCAGCAAATCGCATTCTAAAAGGGGTAGCAAAAAAAGCATTGGGATTCAAGGAAGTGGCCGCTATTAATGGATATTTTGCTTCAGATTTGATGCTTAATAAGCTTCGAGATATTATTGTACAATTACAAGGATTAGATGACGCGAGTAAGGCAGAGGCTATAGAAACGGCAATTAAAGTAGCCAAAGAAGACGCTGTTCGTAAACTCAAAGATAAAAATGACTTGTATGAGGATGGAGAGAGTGTTATCAAGTTAGGGAAACACAAATTTGGTGTTAATAAGCAGCCGTTAGATCTTACAATTGTATACAAAGACAATAACTTGGTAAGTCACCTAACAGGAACAGATTTCTATCAAAATATTACAAATGAGATACTACTCAAATCAAAAAAATATTGGGATCAAGAGTTGATTTCAGAAAACGTATCCGTGTACCGATCTGCTTATTTGGCCTACAAAATCTTTATTGCAGAAAAAGGAGAGAGGTTTCAGAATAGTACAGAAGAAAAGTTGTTGGAAATTGTGAAATCTGAGAGTAGTAAAAGCTATGCCGAAGGGTATGTCAAAGGAGTTCATGATGTTGATGCTGCCAAAATTATCAAGGTGTTGGTAGCAAAAGAGCAAGACTTAGGTTTGTTGTGTTTTGATCCCAAGACTAGGGCATTTGCACAATTTTTTTGGCATACTTTATCAATAGAAACCCAAGAGTATTGGATCAAAAAGATTAAGACGGCAGGAGAAGTGCTTGCTGTTTTTCCAGAAGGAGTTTCCTATCAAATGGTTATAAGGGAGATGGAACAGGTTGTTGTTACTTTTGCAGAAAAAGAACAATTAATCCCTATAGAGACTGCACTGGATATTGCTAGGTATTTGTTTGCAGAATTACAGGAAGATACTGCTTTTTGTGTAAGTCAGATCGCTTCTGAGTTATACGAAGGATTTCAGGCTACATTGAAAAAGAAAAGAGTATTGACAAAGTTTCGTAACGCACTAGAAGAAGTTGTAACATTGGACGGTGATGCATCGGGAGTGAACAATCAAAGAATTGGATTAGTGTCTCAATGGGTTCGTTCTTACGTAGAAGCAAATCACCCTTTGCAACGAGATTATGTAGAGGAGCTTGTGTGTGTATTGTTGTATAACGAAAATGCAGTGGTAGAAGCGCTTCGTGTAAAACCATCTCAGAGCATAGAGGGGTTACAAGGAGATCATCCAATGATAAAAGAAGGAGTATTTGATTTTAATTATCATGATTTTATGGCAAAAATGGCACAATTTAGCACCATAGAAGTTCCTGCTTATCAAGCGTACAAGAAAGCAAAGCACCAAGTAACAGAAGAACTCAAAGAAGCATTAAAACTCCACGAATTTGAGCCCAAAGTACTGTCTTCTTTTGTTAGAAACAAACTTATTGATCAGGTCTATTTACCCATATTTGGAGATAATCTTTCCAAGCAATTAGGAAGTGTGGGAGATGCAAGACGTACAGATCGTATGGGGATGTTGTTGCTAATCTCACCACCAGGTTATGGAAAAACGACCTTGATGGAGTATCTAGCAAATCGCTTAGGGCTGGTTTTTATGAAAATTAATGGCCCAGCAATAGGACACGAAGTAACCTCTGTGGATCCTGCTACTGCAACAAATGCTGCAGCAAGAGAGGAACTCAAGAAACTAAATTTGGCACTAGAGATGGGGGATAATGTAATGCTTTATCTAGATGATATTCAGCATTGTAATCCTGAGTTTTTGCAGAAGTTTATTTCATTAGCGGATGGTACTCGAAAAATAGAAGGTGTGTATAATGGACACTCAAAAACCTATGATTTAGGTAGTAAGAAGTTTTGCGTAATTATGGCGGGGAATCCGTATACAGAGAGCGGAGAAAAATTTCAGATACCAGATATGCTCGCAAATCGTGCAGATATTTATAATTTGGGAGATATAATCGGTGATACAGAGGCATTATTTAAGCTAAGTTTGATAGAAAATGCGCTGACCTCTAACCCAGTATTACAGCAACTAAGTAGTAAGTCGTTTGAAGATGTATACCAGTTAATTACAATGGTAGAACAAGGTACTCGTGATGGAATAGAATTGACAGGGAATCATACAAAACAAGAGACAGAGGAGTATCTTGCTGTTTTAGAAAAAGTGATAATTATACGGGATACTGTTCTTCGAGTGAATGCAACATACATTCAATCTGCGGCGATGGAAGATGCATATCGTACTGAGCCTCCGTTCAAATTACAAGGATCATATCGTGATATGAGTAAGTTGGTTGCAAAGGTTGTACCTATCATGAATGAAAAGGAATTACAAACAATAATTTTGTCACACTACGAAAACGAGTCGCAAACATTGACAAGTGCAGCAGAAGCAAACTTATTAAAATACAAAGAACTTACTGATACGATTACAAAAGAAGAACGTTTTCGATGGGAGGCTATCAAGGAAGCTTTTGTTAAGAGTAATAAAATCAAAGGCTTTGGTGATAAGAACGGAATGACACAAGTGCTGGCACAGATGATGCAGTTTAGTGAACATCTATCAGGGATACAAAAAGCACTGCAACAGGGGCTAAAAGAGAAATGATAGGTGTTAAAGAAATCTAAAATAATTAAATTGATTTCTAGGTAAATTATGGTAAATTAGAAAAAGAAATTAGATATGGGATTATTTGACTTGTTTAAAAAGAAAAAAGAAGAAACTACACACTACGATCCTACTGATATAAAAGTGTCGGATATAGAAAAAGGGTATTTGTTTGATTATAATATGGAGACCTGGAGTGTGCAAAAGATGGGGGAGTATGATTGGGGAGATAATCATTTTTCTAGAGAATTTTTAGTCGTTTCTGGAACTAAAAATCGATATCTAAGTATCGAAGAGGATGATGTTTTAGAAATAGCGCTCTTTGAAAAAATTAAGTACAGAAAACTAGGCTCTGTTGTAATAGACTATTTCAGAGAACATGAGAAATTTCCTGACCAAATCACGTACCAAGATACAACGTATTATTTGGAAGAAATAGCTCCAGGTTTTTATCGAGATGTAGAAAGTGAAAACTGGGAAGAGTTGATGTCTTTTGAGTATGAGAATGAAGAAGGGGATAAGTACCTCACAATAGAGCAGTGGGGAGAAGAAGAGTTTGAAGCTAGTATTGGAATAGAAATCAAAGCTTTTGAAATTAGTGATATATTACCTGTTAGCTAAACTATAATTTTATGAGTCTTATTAAATTTTTTTTTATATCGGTTATTGTTTTTATGGTGTTTTTTTTTAGTTGTGGAGGAGATGATCCAAAACCTCCAAAATTTGTGAAATCTCCAATAGATAAGATGATTACCAAATATATTGATGTTGCAAATTACTCGGTCGTACTTTCTGATATGGATTACAAGGAGAAAGTAGATAAATACTATCATAAATATAGAATCTTATTAACCAAAGCGAAAGTAAATTTATCCCAAGAAGAATTAAAGGATACAACAGCGCAGTCTACGGATATAGAAATTATTAATACGGATTGGCAAGAGGTATCCCCTATAGTTTTTGATGATCATAAAAATGATCTCGGAATGACTGTTTTGAGCAAAGAAGAAGGTGTTTTGGATAAGGGTACTGCGCCAGCAGGAGCAAATACCTATGTCGGAAATCCACGTTACGGACATTGGGAAAACCATAGTAATGGTTCTTCATTTTGGGCATTTTATGGAAGATATCGACTTATGACGGATCTTTTTTATGGCCCTAGGTATGGATTTGGAGGGTATTACGGGTATCCCAGAAGTGATTGGAATACATATAGGGGTAGTTATCGAGGAAAAGGTGATTACTACGGAAATAAAAAACAATACGGTACGAAATCTGCTTATAATTCAACAAAAAGTACTTGGAGTCAAAGATCAAACGACTTTAAAAGTCGTGTAAATAGTAAGGTAGCAAAAAGTTCTTCTGCCCTCAAATCAAGAGGGTATACCTCGCGCAAAAGCTATTCAAAAACACCAAGAAACACATCACGTTTTAGTAGTTCCTCTTCTTCTAGATCTAGAAGTGGCGGCTTCGGAAAATAATTCTTATCCATTATGACGACATTAGAAAATTATATTGATTACCACAGTCTACTCCATAGCGCAGGATACCTTTTGATGGCTTTTGTGTTGTTTTTTGTTGGAAAATTACTGTATGGGCTTTTTAATAATAAAGTGCAAGTTAGTGTAGAGTTAGTAGAAAAAGATAACCTAGCCTTTAGCACGTCTTATGCAGGATATTTTACAGGGATTATCATTATCTTACTTGGAGCAATCTCTGGAGAAAGTTATGGTTTTGTAGAAGATGCAAAATTAATAGGGATTTATGGATGTATCGGGATGGTATTGCTGCATATTTCCATTAGTATTACAAACAAGTTCATCTTGACGAAGTTTTCTATGAAAAAAGAAATACTGCAAGATAGAAACGTTGGTACAGGTGTTATAGAAGCAGCTGTATATGTGGGGAATGCTTTTCTTTTATACGGAGCATTGGTCGGAGAGGCTACAAGTCTAAGAGAGGGATTGATGACTTTTGTAATTTATTGGGCTATGGGTAATCTCATGTTGATTATAAGTGCAAAAATATTTAGTACTTGGATGCGATATGATATCCATGAAGAGATCGAGAAAGATAATGTAGCAGCAGGATTGGCATTTGCAGGTGCTATAGTTGCAGTTAGTCTTGTTATTATGAATGCCCTGAAAGACCCTTTTGTGAATTGGTCTACGTCTATTATTGATATTTGTTTATTTACATTTATAGGGATTTTGTTATTGCCTATAATGCGTTTTATTGCAGACAAAGTGCTGTTGCCTGGACAAAAATTAACAGATGAGATCGTGAATCAGGCCAAACCTAATGTCGGGGCAGGTCTTATAGAGGCTTTTGCCTACATTGGAGCGGCAATATTGATCGTATGGACATTCTAAAAAACAATTCTTTTGTTTTAAAATCAGCAATTTTTGCTACTGGTTTTGCAGGTATTGTTGCGGAGTATGTCTTGTCTACGCTCGCTACATATTTTATAGGCAATTCCATATTTCAATGGACAATGATTGTGTCTCTTATGCTTTTTTGCATGGGATTAGGTAGCCGTTGGAGTAAGAGAATTCAAATTAATCTGATTAGAAATTTCTTGCTGTTGGAGGTAACTCTTTCGCTGGTTGTGGCTTTTTCTTCGATTATTGTTTATACGATCGCTGCTTTTAGCTTTTATTACGAAGTGTTGATTTATTTTTTAAGCATGTTTGTTGGCTTGCTTATAGGTCTAGAGATACCGCTTGTGGTACGGATTAATCGAGAATATGAGGACCTAAAAACGAATATTTCTTCCATACTAGAAAAAGATTATTACGGAAGCCTTGCAGGAGGGGTGTTTTTTGCTTTTGTAGGATTGCCTTTATTGGGTTTGTCGTACACTCCTTTCGTTTTAGGGATTATTAATTTTTTGGTTGCATGCACTGTGTTGTATCGTTTCAAAACAAAAATTGCACTTCCAGAACTAAAAAAATTAAATATTTTGTTAGTAATCGTTTTTGGGACCTTGATATTAGGGATTTCTTATACCGAACCAATTATTCAATGGGGGGAGCAGAAAAAATACAAGGACAAAGTGGTGTACTCAGAACAAACCAAATATCAAAAAATCGTTCTTACGGAGTGGAAAGACGAACATTGGTTATATCTAAACGGGAATTTGCAATTTTGTTCTATAGATGAGGAGATGTACCATGAACCACTAGTACATCCCATTATGCAGTTGGCCAAAAAGGCAACAAATATCCTGATACTTGGCGGAGGAGATGGATGTGCGGTCAGAGAATTACTTAAGTATCCGAATGTTCAGCAAATAGATTTGGTAGATTTGGACCCCAAAATGACTTCATTAGGTCAGGAGCATCCCGTTCTGATAAATATTAATAACGGTGCTATGAATAGTTCAAAACTTTCAGTGTATAATAGTGATGCTTATATATTTATGGAACAAAGTACATTGCCATTTTATGATGTTATAATTATTGATCTACCGGATCCTAGAAATATAGCACTGAGCAGGCTTTATTCTCACGAATTTTATACGCATTGTTATAGGAAACTACGACCAAATGGTTATATAATAACACAGTCAGGTAGTCCTTATTTTGCAACAAAAGCTTTTAAATGTATTGATAGGACCTTGCAGTCGGTGGGATTTCATACCGTACCAATGCATAATCAAGTGCTTTCTATGGGGGAGTGGGGATGGATTTTGGGAGCAAAACAAGGATCAAGAGAAGTATTGAAGCAACAGCTGCGTACATTGTCATTTGAAAAAATAGATACTAAGTGGATTAACAAAGAGGCAATGAGTTTATTAACCTCTTTTGGTAAGGATGGTTTTTTTAATTCCTCAAAGAACGATACGATAGCTATTAATAGTATTCATAATCCAATTTTGCATCAATATTATCTCAAAGGAAATTGGGATTTATACTAAATCATACATGAGAAATGAATGTTAATTATAAAAAGACAGCAGCACAGATATACAATTATCAAGAGTGGATATCTGAATGTATTCCAGCAAATTTAAAAGAACACTTCCATCAGAGACTAATACTCAGTGGGTTTACAATCATAAGCTTTTCAGAACATTTTTTTGAAAATCAGGGATATACTTGTTTTTGGTTACTGGCAGAAAGTCATTTGGCAATTCATACATTTCCAGAAGAACACAAAACGTATGTTGAGCTAAGTAGTTGTAATAGCGAGAAGTTATATCGTTTTAAACAAGAGGGCGATGAAAAATAGCTTACAAAAAATTCTTATAGGTTTCTTAGCGCTAGGTGTATACAATCTTTTGGTGTATATGCTCTATGTGGTAGAATCGAATTTTGAGACTGGAAATATAAATAACATTGCAGATGCTTACTGGTATTCGTTGGTAACATTAACAACAGTTGGCTATGGAGACTTTTTTCCGATTACTTTTTGGGGTCGGTTAATTGGGATTTTATTTATTTTGGGAAGTCTGGGGATTTTGGGATACCTTCTTACAGAAATAAGTGTCAAAATTAAAGCATATTTAAAAAAACGAGATATGGGGTTGTTAGGAACGAAAATGACAGGGCATTGTGTAATTATTGGTTGGAATGCATTTTCTAAACAGGTAGCAGAACAAATTATCAAAGCAAAAGAACCAGTTGCGGTGGTGGTAAACAGAGAAGAAGATTTGAATCAAATAAGACAATTGTATGGGAATGATCAATGTTTTGTTTTGGTGAATGAAATGAGTGATTTCGCTTCCTTGGAAAAAGCAAATATTACTCAGTCCAAAAGAGTCTATGTGAATTTTGAAAATGATACGGATACACTTGTTTTTACAATTAGTCTAAAAAAACAGTTTAGCGACGTTAACTGCGTTGTTGCTATTGATAATATAGAACTGAAAGAATCTTTTAATTATTTGGGGATACAATATATCATTCCAAAAAAAGAAATTATATCAAAATTTATTGCTAGCTATATCTTTGAACCCAATGTCGCACTAATGACAGAGGATTTGATTTCTACCTCAATGGGGCATGAGGATTTGGATATTTGCGAAATCAGAATACCGGCAGATTCTCCATTGGTGAATAAGTCGTATCTGGATATTTTTGTTGAACAAAAAAAGGAAAATAATATTGTATTACTAGGGGTGTCTAGAGCAGGTATTTTAATCAAAAACCCTGAGGCAGAACTAGTATTATTGGCAAATGATATTTTGGTTTTTATTGGAAATGATAAAAGTAAACAGCTCTTAAATTGATGTTTTTTAACTATTGAAATAGTTTAAGCTTTTTTTTGATTTGCTGTAAAAACGTTTCTTTTTCACGGAACTTTCGTCTTTTTCTAAGCTCGTAGTACTGTTATGAAGTACAAAAAAATACTTCTATTGATCAAAAAATGCCTATTTTTCGCCAGAATCAAAAAAAGTTCAAAATCACTTCATGGAAATTAACGATCATAAGATGATGAATCATCCACTAATTATTGGACATCGAGGGGCAAAGGGTCTTGTAGCAGAAAACACCTTGGAGTCTATTCAAAAAGCCTTGGATCACCGAGTAGCTGGTATTGAGATTGATATACATCGCTGTAACACTGGAGAACTGGTAGTGATCCACGACGAAACTGTTGATAGAACAACGAATGGCAAAGGAAAAGTGTGTAAGTTGACATTAGAGGATTTGAAAACACTCGAGATCGATGGGCAATACAAGATTCCAACACTCGATGAGGTATTGCAAGTGATAGATGGAAGGTGTTTGCTGAATATCGAGCTAAAGGGAGAAAAAACAGCGAAGTTAACGGTCAAAGCAATTCAAGAATGTTTGAAGAATAAAAAATGGTCAAGAGAAAATTTTTTGGTTTCAAGTTTTGACTGGTCACAATTACAAAAAGTACAAAAACTAGATCCAGAAATTAGATTGGGAGTCTTGTCCGAAGGGAAACTAAAGAAGGCTTTTAAAATGGCAAAAAAGTTAAATGCTTATGCGATCCATCCTGATTATACATTGTTAAAAAGACATCATATGTGGCGAGCCAAGCGCAGAGGACTCAAGGTTTTTACTTGGACCGTTAATGCCGAAGAAGCAGTAGAAAAAGTTAAAAATCTCAACGTTACTGCTATTATTACCGACTATCCTGATCGCTATGCAACAGTTTGATGTAGTGATTGTTGGTGGTGGAGCGGCAGGATTTTTTACAGCCATCAATCTAGCAGTGTTCCGTGCGGATTTACGGATTGCAATAATGGAACGAGGAAAAGAAGTGTTGACCAAAGTCAAAATATCTGGTGGTGGACGCTGCAATGTGACACATGCAGAGTTTTTGCCCCAAGAACTAATCAAGAATTATCCTAGAGGAGAGAAAGAGCTTCGAGGTCCTTTTCATCATTTTATGACGGGGGATACTATGTCATGGTTCGAGGAACGGGGTGTTGGGTTAAAAATCGAAGAGGATGGACGGATTTTTCCAGAATCAAATGACTCGCAGACTATAATAGAGTGTTTTCTTGCTGAAGCAAAAAAAAGGAACATTCAGGTGCTCAAAAACCATTCTCTACAGCAACTAGAATTAAAAAAAGGCAACTGGTGTCTTGGGACAAATCAAGGGGAGGTAGAGACGCAAAAACTGGTGTTGACTACTGGGAGTAACCCAAAAATATGGAAATTGTTGCAAAATCTAGGACACCAAACGATAACGGCCGTACCGTCATTATTTACTTTTGATATAAAAGATGCTCGAATCAAAAATTTACCAGGAATAGCAACCCCAGCGACGGTTAGTGTATTAGGAACAAAGCTAATAGCAGAAGGGCCTTTGTTGATTACGCATTGGGGAATGAGTGGGCCTGCAATCCTAAAACTTTCGGCGTGGGGAGCACGAGAGTTATATGAGCGGGCGTATAATTTTGAAATTTTGGTGAACTGGTTGGTGGATCAATCTGTCCAAACAGCTCTTGAAACATTAAAAATCCTTAAAGAAGATTATTTGCGACAGCAAATAGGGAAATATGCACAATTTGATTTGCCAAAACGTCTTTGGCAAAGTGTGCTTACAGCAGCTGGTATAAGTCTTGATACACGTTGGGCAGAATTGAATAATAAACAATTGCGAAAAATTGCTAACGAATTAACAGAGGCACGTTTTACGGTAGTTGGAAAAAGTACGTTCAAAGAAGAGTTTGTGACCGCAGGTGGAGTGAATTTAAAAGAAGTGGATTTTAAAACATTTGCGAGCAAAAAGCTTCCGAATCTCTATTTTGCAGGAGAAATATTGAACATAGATGCCATTACTGGAGGTTTTAATTTTCAGAATGCTTGGACTAGTGGTTACTTGGCAGCTAGAGCTATAGCAGAAAAAGATCATAAAAAATAGTTGAAAAATGTATACCACTGTTTTCTAGAGTCTAATACCATTTGTGGTCTGAATGTACCGGAAAGAAATTAAGATTTTTTTGTTTCAGCTTCAGTAGAAACATCAAGCACAGCCTTAGTTACGGTTTATTGTTACACTGAAGCTGAGGCGAAAAAAGAAAATTTTATCCCAATAAATTCAAAGGATATATGATGTAAATTCAATATTAAAAAAAATGAGATATATTTCTTTACTTCGAGGGATTAATGTAGGAGGTAATAAAAAGATTTTGATGAAAGATCTTAAGGCTTTGTATGAAAACTTGGGCTTTGAAAGTGTAATGACTTATATCCAGAGTGGAAATGTGTTATTCGAGACAGAAGAAACTAGTGTAACAGTGCTAGAAGAGCGAATTGCAAAGGCAATTAGACTCGCCTATAATTTTGAAGTTTCGGTGTTGGTTAAAACCAAAATGGCTTGGCAAAAAATTTTAAATGGCAATACGTATGTAGATGAGTATAAAGAGGATTGTAATAAGCTTTATTTTACTTTTCTTAAAGAATCGCCAAGCCAACAATTAATTGATAAAATTTTGGCAATGGATTTTAGTCCAGAAACATTTTATATAATCAATGATGTCGTGTATATATATTGCTCCAAAGGATATGGAAGGACAAAACTAAATAATCATTTTTTTGAAAAAAAACTTCTCGTTTCTGCTACTACACGAAATTACAAAACTATACACAAGTTGTGGGAGTTAGCTTTGGTGTAATATTAATTGTAAAGAGATAGAGTAGTTTTTTTTATTCAAAAACAAGTATAAAACGTTATCGTAAAAAGCCCTTCCAAGAGATTTCAATAGCTTGGGAGATGTGCTTGTCAAGTAAGGTTACTGCTTCATTTTCATGAATTTTGACAAGGGATACCACGTTTCCGAAGAATAGTTCTTCCATTAACAATGTGTTATAGGGTTTGAATATTTTTTGCGACACACCTTCTCGAAAATACGCCTCTATTTCTTTGTAGTATTGTCTGGATCGATCTTTTAGTTCCTGCGGTATCTCAGTAGAACGAGCAATTTGTTCTGAAAAAATAAAAGCTAATGGGTTACTGGTGAAATAGTGAAACAAATTTTCCCACATGGTGTAAAACTGTTTTTTGATATCACCTTCTTCTACATTACGCATCACAACGGTACCAAAATCTTGAGTCAGCATGAGGTATAACTCTGTGATAATTTCGTCTTTGTTTTTAAAGTGGTGATATACAGTTCCGTTTGCTACTCCAGATTCTTTGATGATTTGCGATAAAGATGTTGCCCCAATTCCTTGGTCAGTTATAAGTTCAAGTGTTGTCTGTAAGACAATAGATTTTTTATTCATAATCCTAATTACATATTCCTAGTTAAGTCGCCATATTTCAAAATTCAAAATTGTAGCAAAAGCAACCCAAATTCCATACGGAATAAGTAAATAGGCTGCTGGGGCATGAACAATTTTGAACCATTTGATCGTGAATAGCAATAGGATAAATAAGGCTAAAATATCCAGCAACGCGATCAAAGGGTTTTGAAGCCCGAAGAAAAAAACGGACCATGCTGCATTGAGCAATAACTGAAAGCCAAAATGATATAATGCAGTTTTTACCCACTTGTGGTGAAAGCCGCGACTCCATATCATTCCGGCCGCAATGCCGATAAAAATGTACAACATAGTCCACACTGGTGCAAAAACCCATTTGGGAGGATTGAACCAAGGTTTCTCTAGTTGAACATACCATGTGTCGATGGAAGTTTGCGTGGCGATACTGCCAATAAAACCTACCAAAAGACAAATCAAAACAGCAATTGCAATGCGGATTGGTTTTTTCTTCATTGAGACTAATTAGTTAACTACTAAAATAAGAATTTATTTTACGACTTGTAATATTATCCCTACTGGATTTTGGATTTGGATCCAAGATATTCAAATTGAAACAAAATATAGTATGTTTTGAACCTTTTTATGTGTTTTTAATTATTTGTTTGTCTGTGTTTTATGTTGTTTTTGTAAGGATGGGTTCAAATTTCATATCGTTTTTAAATTATATGAAATATATTTACAAAAAAATGCTTGTTGATATGAGAATTCACCCTGTTGAAGCTTCAGAAATTTTTAATGCCCTACCCGATATTGGACAGGTTACTGTAGCAAGTCCAAGTAATATTGCATTAGTTAAATATTGGGGTAAGCGTCCGATACAGTTACCAGAAAATCCCTCTGTTAGTTTTACACTGGATGCTTGCCGTACCGTAACCACTTTATCGTACAAAAAGATCGCTACGCCTTCTGATCAAATTGATTTTGAGGTGTTGTTTGATGGGGTTTCAAAAGCGGCTTTTAAACCAAAAATCGCTAAGTTTTTGGAGCGGATCAAAGAGTATGTGCCTTGGATTACCGCTTTTAGATTTACAATCGATACCCGTAATACTTTTCCGCATAGTAGTGGTATTGCTTCTTCTGCAAGTGGGATGAGTGCCTTGGCGTTATGTTTGATGCAACTCGAACGTTCTGTACTTGGTAAAATGAATGAAGTAGCGTTCCAGCAAAAGGTGTCGTATCTGGCGCGGTTGGGGTCGGGGAGTGCTTGTCGTAGTACTTTGGGGCCAATGATGGTTTGGGGACGGCATGATCAATTAGAAGGAAGTACGGATCAATTTGCAGTTAAGTACCCTTTGACTATACATGAGGTGTTCAAATCATATCATGATACTATTTTGTTGATAGATAAAGGTGAGAAACAGGTGAGTAGTACAGTAGGACATGATTTGATGCACGGACACCCTTTTGCTTCACAACGATTCGAGCAAGCTCATGCTAATATGAATCGCTTGATTACAATATTTGCAGAAGGGGATTTGGATGGTTTTATAGAAGTGGTAGAAAGTGAAGCTTTGACATTACATGCTATGATGATGACTTCTTTGCCGTATTTTATATTAATGAAACCTCATACGCTTACGGTGATCAACAAGGTTTGGAGTTATAGAAAAACCACTGGAGCAAAACTTTGTTTTACACTGGATGCAGGAGCAAATGTTCATTTGTTATATCCTGAAAATGAGCGTGAAGAGATTATGAAATTTATACAATCAGAGTTGACTCAATATTGCCAGAACGGACACTATATTTGTGACAAAGTTGGTTTAGGAGCCAAAATTGTGTAATTTTGCAGTATAACCTTTGAACAAAGCTCTTTAATAAATTGATAACTATGGATTGTGTATAGTTGATTTCTATAAATTTTAGGATATACTATATAGATGCTATGATAGTTTTTTTTAAAGCAAAAATGGAATATGATGAAAGGACCCCTGTTTTACTCAAAAATATTGCTTTTCGGAGAATATGGAATTATTAAAGATTCCAAAGGACTCTCTATCCCTTATAATTTTTACAAAGGAGCTTTAAAGTTGTTAGACAAGACAAATTTGTCAGATCAAGAAGTAAAAGTTGCAATGCTGTCAAATGAAAGTTTGAAAAATTATGCAACGTATCTTCAGGAAATAGAAGCTCAAGATGTCGTACGTTTTGATATCAAAAAACTACAAAACGATATTGCTTCGGGGATGTATTTTGATAGTAGTATTCCGCAAGGATATGGAGTAGGGAGTAGCGGAGCACTGGTGGCAGCTATTTATGACAAATATGCTTTTGATAAAATTACCGTGCTAGAAAATCTAACTAGAGAAAAACTATTACAACTCAAAACCGTTTTTGGACTAATGGAATCTTTTTTTCATGGGAATAGTTCTGGATTGGATCCATTGAATAGCTATTTGAGTCTACCTATATTAATTAATTCCAAGGAAAATATAGAGCCAGCAGGAATCCCATCGCAAAGCACCAATGGTAAGGGAGCTGTATTCCTTTTGGATAGTGGTATTGTCGGAGAAACAGCTCCAATGGTACAGCTGTTTATGGAAAACATGAAGCAGGAAGGGTTTCGTAATATGCTCAAAGAACAGTTTGTGAAACATACAGATGCTTGTGTAGATGATTTTCTCCAAGGGGATGTCAAATCCTTGTTCAAAAATATAAAATCCTTGTCAGGAGTGGTCTTAGATAATTTTAAGCCTATGATTCCAAAACAGTTTCATAAGCTATGGAAAAAAGGTATTGAGACAAATGCATATTATCTCAAATTATGCGGCTCTGGAGGCGGTGGTTATATTCTAGGTTTTACAGAAGACTTGGCATTGGCGCAAAATTCGCTGAAAGATTATAAACTAGAGGTAGTTTATAACTTCTAGTCAAGGCATACTCATTATGCTTAGTAGAAAAAACAGACTATGGATTCTTAAGTTATTTAGTTTGTTTTCGGTGGTACGGGGGTATAATATTGTGGTCATTATTTTGGCACAATACCTAAGCTCGATTTTTATTCTAGCACCCGACAGAACGCTCAGAGAAGTTGTTTTTGACCTTAATCTTCTTGTGTTAGTACTTGCTTCTGCTGGAGTGATAGCGGCAGGATATATTATTAATAGTTTTTATGATGGAGAAAAAGATCTGATCAACAGACCACAAAAAACCTTGTTGGATCGTTTGGTAAGTCAGCGTACTAAGTTAACGAGCTACTTTTTGTTGAATTTTCTCTCAGCCGTATTGGCAAGTTATGTGTCATTTATTACTGTGATATTTTTTTCGAGCTATATTTTTGGAATCTGGTTTTATTCACACAAGCTCAAAAAAATGCCTATTATTGGTAATGTGATAGCTTCTTTATTAGCGATTACCCCTTTTTTTGCAGTATTTGTCTATTATAAGAATTTTGATTCTGTCATCTTTGTTCATGCCACATTTTTATTTTTGATGATAGCAATGAGAGAATTGGTTAAGGATTTGGAAAATCTAAAAGGTGATCTCGCTCAGGGTTATCGAACAATCCCTATTGTTTATGGAACGCTGATGTCAAAAAGATTGTTAACCATATTTGCAGTAGTTTCTATGATACCTGCCTATTTGTTGTTAGTACAATTTAGTATCGGATATATGTGCTTCTTTTTTTATGGAGTAACAGCATTGCTGCTATTGTTTGTTTTCTTGTTGTGGCGATCTACGAAACGATCTCATTATTTGATACTGCATAATATTCTAAAATTTATTATCGTTTCGGGAGTTTTTGGAATTTTACTGATTGATGTACAAGTGGTGTTGAGTCGCTTATTGTAGGGTCTTTTTTGAGCATTAATATTCATTTAGAAGTATATAAATTTCTTCATTTCTTTTCGAGAAACCTGTTTGGCTTTTTGTGATATCTAATTGTGATCTAAGCGGATAGCTTTTTTTGAATACAAGTAGCGTAAAAAAAGGCGTTGGTTGTTCCTATTTGAGAAGGATATTAATTATGATCCAGAAAGCGGTTTTATTGGACTCGTTGGAGGGTTTAACAGTCGTAAATGTTCGTTAATTTTTCGATATTGATCTTCTACTATCGGTATATAAATGGTATTTTTAAGAAAGAGTATGTAACGTATAGGTTGAAAAATGGGAAATACACAATTAAAAGTAGCACTTGCGCAAATAGCTCCAGTATGGTTGAATAAAGAAGGGACTTTGCAAAAAATAACAGCGCGTATTGAAGAAGCTGCTGCTGCAAAATGCGAATTAATAGTTTTTGGAGAAGGAGTATTGCCAGGGTATCCTTTCTGGATGGCGCTTACAGATAGCGGTCAATTTGATAGTGCTATACAAAAGGAATTACATGCGCATTATGCCGCTAATGCTGTGGTGATAGAAGCAGGAGACTTGGACGGAATTTGTGCATTGGCAAAAAAATATACAATAGCAATCTATTTAGGGGTTATTGAGCGACCATCCGATAGAGGAGGGCATAGCTTGTATGCCTCATTGGTGTATATAGATACTGATGGAGTGATACAGTCTGTACATCGCAAGTTGCAACCTACCTATGATGAGCGTTTGACATGGGCTCCCGGTGATGGGCATGGATTGCAAACTCATCCGCTCAAAGCTTTTACATTAGGAGGACTTAATTGTTGGGAAAATTGGATGCCGTTGCCAAGAGCTGCGCTCTATGGGCAAGGAGAGAATGTCCATATAGCAGTGTGGCCAGGGAGTGATCATAATACCAAAGATATTACTCGATTTATTGCCAGAGAATCCCGTTCGTATGTGATTTCTGTATCAAGCTTAATGCGCAAAGAAGATTTTCCAGAGGTAACACCACATTTGGATGTTATTCTCAAAAAAGCACCAGATATATTAGCAAATGGAGGTTCATGTGTAGCCGGACCAGATGGGGAGTGGCTGCTACCTCCTGTAATACATACAGAAGGATTGCTTATCGAGACGCTTGATTTTAATCGTATTTTTCAAGAACGTCAGAATTTTGATCCTGTAGGGCATTATTCGAGACCCGATGTAACACAATTGCAGGTGAATAGAGAGCGACAAAGTACTGTGCGTTTTCATGATGAACAAGGTATGAACTTAAATAAAAAGTGATGAGACAATATTTCCTAGTAGCAGTAGGTATTTTAATTTTTTTTTATGCGTGCAAAGAAGCACCAAAAACCATAGAAAAGAAGGAGATTGTTATGCCTACAAGTAGTGCTACTTTCGATGGCTTATTAGAAGCGTATTATGAAAAAACACTACAACTCTATCCCCTTAATGCTACCTCAGAAGGAGATACTCGTTATAATGATCGCTTGCCAAATGATTTAACGGTAGGTTTTAGAGAAGAAGAAAAAAGATTCTATACGACTTATAAAATCAAGGCAGAGCAATATGGTGATTCACTTCTGTCTACATCACAAAAAATGAGTAGAGAGGTGTTATTGTGGAATTGTAATATTAATTTGGAGCGCCTAACTTTTCGAGAAGATCTGTTGCCTATTAATCAAATGTGGACCAAGCAGTTGTATATTGGGCAATTGGCAGGGGGGACTAGCGCCCAACCTTTTGAGACTGTTATAGATTATCAAAACTGGCTCACTCGTCTAGAGTCGTATGTTCAATGGATGGATACGGTTGTCGTAAGAATGAAAGAAGGCATTGAAAAAGAGCATGTGTTGCCCAAATCGCTGATAAAAAAAGTAGTACCTCAGTTAAAAGCTTTGACCAATACCGATATAGAAAAACACTTGTTTTACAGTCCGATCAAGAATCTTCCTGAAGATTTTGCGGCAGAAGACAAAGCGTTGTTACGTGGAGCATACAAAACAATGATACAGCAAAAAATTATTCCAGCCTATCAAAGGCTGCATGATTTTATGAATACAGAATACATGGCGGCAGGTAGAGCCTCTAGCGGTATACAAGCGTTGTCAGAAGGTGTGTCATATTATGAGTATTCGATCAAATTGTATACAACAACAACCATGACTGCCGAGGCCATTCATCAAATGGGGCTCGATGAGGTGGCTCGTATCTCAAAGGAGATGGAGACGATCAAAAAACAGGTAGGGTATGAGGGAAGTCTCAAAGATTTTTTTGATCATGTGAGAAACAAAAAAGAATTGATGCCATTCAAAGAGCCAACGGAAGTGGTAGCTAATTTTAATGCAGTTTATGAAAAAATGAAACCTCAAATCGAGAAATTGTTTGATAAAAAACCGAAAACTCCTTTTGAGGTTCGGCGTACGGAGGCTTTTAGAGAGGCTTCTGCTAGTGCCGAGTATAACCCCGGATCTATAGATGGAACCAGACCAGGGATATTTTATGTACCGATTCCTGATGTGACCAAGTATAATATGTATGCAGACGAAGACTTATTTTTGCATGAGGCTATTCCTGGGCATCATTATCAAATATCATTGACCCAAGAAAATGAAGAGTTACCAAAGTTCAGAAAGACATTATGGTATAGTGCTTATGGCGAAGGGTGGGCTTTGTACTCAGAATCTTTGGGAAAAGAGTTAGGTCTGTATCAAGATCCGTATCAGTACTTTGGTATGCTAGGAGCTGAGATGCATCGAGCTATTCGATTAGTAGTGGATACAGGGCTACATGCCAAAGGGTGGTCAAGAGAAAAAGCGATACAATATTCTTTGGATAACGAGGCCGAACCAGAGGCAAGTATCATTTCAGAAATAGAACGTTACATGGCAAATCCAGGACAAGCACTTTCGTACAAAATTGGGCAATTAAAAATCAGAGAACTCCGAGCAAAAGCTGAAAAAAAATTAGGAGAAAAGTTCGATATTAGAGTATTTCATAATCAAGTACTAGAGACTGGGTGTGTGCCTTTGGCATTGTTGGAGCAGAAGATTGATAACTGGATTGCTCACTTGAAGTAATAAGTAATAGCAAAGTCTTAAATAGGTGTATTTTGGAAATACGTCTGCACAAAATAGGTCCACTAAAAACGAAACTCTTACCTTTGCAAAAATTTTAAGATTATGGGTCGCGAAGATCATTCAAAAGGGAAAAAAGCAGGGAGGAAAACTGGAGGAGATAGTAGGAAGCCTTTTTTTAAAGGAAAAACACCCTATGAGAAAAAGGAGAAGCCCAAAACTTCGACAGGAAATAAAGACGAAATGCGTCTTAATAAATACATAGCCAATTCGGGAATGTGTTCTAGACGAGAGGCAGATTTGTATATCACTTCAGGGAATGTTTGGGTGAACGGTAAGCCTATTACAGAGATGGGGTATAAAGTCAAGCTAACTGATGAGGTTCGTTTTGATGGGAGATTAATTAGTCCAGAGAAAAAAGAATATGTACTGCTTAATAAACCCAAAGGTTTCGTTACGACTACTAGTCCTGAGCGTACAAGAACTGTTATGGAGTTGGTGTCAAATGCATCAAAATCGAAGTTGGCACCAGTAGGTCGTCTAGATCGTAATACAACAGGTTTGCTATTGTTTACAAATGACGATGAGTTGCTCAAAAAATTAACACACCATAAGTCTAGAGTACGCAAAATCTATCATGTCGAATTGGATAAGAATATTCGTTTAGAGGATTTTAAAAAAATTGAAGCAGGAATAAAACTGCAAGAAGGATATGTCAATGTAGACGAAATATCGTATATCAAAGATGCTACAAAACGAGAATTAGGAATCCAGTTGCAATCAAACAAAAATGGTATTCTTCGTAAACTTTTTGAACATCTAGGATATGATGTATTACGTATGGATCGCGTAGTGTTCGGAGGTTTGACCAAAAAAGATCTTCCAAGAGGACATTGGCGTGTACTCAAAGAACAAGAGGTGATTAACATGAGAATGATGTAGGTGAGCATAGCGCGCTGGTTGTCTCTATTTGATATTTGCAATAGCGGTCTCAATAGCACTTTTTTCCTTTTTTATTTTGAGATAAAGAGAATTCGTTGTCTAGACGGATGCTTTGGTTTTCTCTATTTTATGTAGAAAAAAGATGAAGGTGTTTTTTCGTAATTTCAAGTTACAAATAGTATGATAAAAGTGTATTCGTATTGTTTTTAATTGTTCTTTTTTTATTAGAAAGTTAAATCATAATCATGGACGATGCTTGTACGCTATAGTGTAAACTAGCCAAAAGTAGTTCAGATTATATCAGTATATCATTAAATTTTATTTGATGCTAATCTTTTTTGATTTTGACAGGATCGACCGGATGGGAGTGATCAGTTTGTAATAATGTTAATACCATTTATAATTTTAATTTACGGGGATAAAATTTTCTTTTTTCGCCTCAGCTTCAGCATAAAAATAAACTATAACTACGGCTATGCTTGATGTTTCTACTGAAGCTGAAAAAAAAACCTTAATTTTTGTTTCCGGTAAATTCAAACAACAAATGATATAAGTAGTTTTTTGAACTTTATAACGATGCAACGGGACAAGAAAGAGATTAAAAGATGTGTCTAATTTATAAGAATATGTTTCGTGTCCGCATTCTTTTTTTGAAAGCACTCATAAATGAAACAAGAAATTACCAGGAGGTATTCTAGGCCAACCATCCATAAATTTTCTTTGAATCCTATATGCTCGTAGGCAGTATAGCTAAGGATAATCACAAGTGACCATAATAGAACAAATTTGTATCGCGTAAAAACGGATAGGATTAATGGGACTGCGAGATACCAAGGATGGACAGTGGTTGACAAAAAATAATAACAGGAGATACCTAGGAGCATGGTAGATATCAACCGAGGAAGTGTTTGGCTTTTTCTGAAGAATGTAAGCCCTAATAAAATACCTATGGTAATTATGGGTAGAATTTTTCCAACAGTTCCAATAACATTCCATCCTACGGTTTGATAACCAATCCATCTAATTATATAATAGATACTGGCATTGAACTCAAAATTCTGAAACCAAAGCCCGATAGTTTTGCTGAAATTATGAAGGAATTCGGAAGTGATAAATGGACTAAAGAGTAGTAAGGTTACAACACAAACACTCATGTAAAACCCTATCAGTTTTATCCAACGGATAAGAAGAGTGGTTTTTTCTTCTTTGATAAAATATTGGTAGAATAATGGTAGAAATAGTAATGGTATCAGTTTTACAGAAACACCAAAGGCAAGGCAAATTGCAGCTCGATACCAAAGTTTTTTTTGTAAAAAATAAAGAGACCAAACGATAAAGAATACCATTAAGCCTTCAAAATGTAGGTTTCCAGTGAGTTCTATGATGATAAAAGGATTGAGGAGGTACCAAAAAATACGACTTTCGGGTAATCCCAGTGCTTTTAGTAATTTTTTCCCATATACAAAAATACCTACGTCTGCTAGGATAAGTAGAGTACGCATGATAATCACCGAACCCAAAATGTTTTTTCCTGCAAATAATGCGGCAATGGCATAGCAAAATTGACTAATGGGTGGGTAATTGGTGTAATGACTGCCATTGAGAGCTCCCATGCCCTGATATAATTCCTGCGCTTCTGCAATAGGGGCTGTGTTGTTTGCGATCAAAGATTCGGGTAAGTAGAGATACGGATTATACCCAGCGATCAACATCCGACCATCCCATATAAAACGATAGAAATCTTGAGATAGATTGGGTAGAATGGGTAAGAACAACAGTCTAAAGCTTAGGGTAATGAGTCCCAGTAACAAAGTGTTGTGCGGTCTTTTTTCTACTAATTGATAGGCAAAAATAAATAGACCTGACCAAAGTATAAGTAGTTTCGGGATGTCTGTGCGTTCCAGGTTATAAGCAAATAAGCCATAAAAAAGAATACTCATCATGGTAAAAATGATGGTGTACTTATTGATATTCCACTTGTTGGGGGATGCTGACACGAATGAAGTTCTTAGATTAAATGAGTTCAAAAATACCAAAAAAGACACACTTTGTGGGTATGGTAGTGGTTTTTACTTAGAAGAGGTAATTGAGTTTTCTACTTGTGATAGAATTGCCGAAATTTGCTCGTATAGAGATATTTTTTCATCGCTAGCATCGTTAGGGTGGTAGTAAGTGTTCTCTTGGGTCAAATTTCATTGTATTTTTAGGTAAAAAACGAAAAGTCAAGATAAGTTCATTATGTATCTTTGCGGTATCCAAAAAAATAAGAAATGCCTTATATTCTCTGTATAGAAACTGCCACGACTAATTGTTCTGTTGCGTTGTCCAAAGACGGAAAATTGATCCAAAGTAAAGAAGATTATAATACCAGCTATTCTCATGCGGAGCTGCTGCATGTATTTATAGAAGAAGTATTACAGCAAGCAGGAGTTGCGCTAAAAGAGTTGGATGCAATAGCAGTAAGCAAAGGTCCTGGTTCGTATACGGGGTTGCGGATAGGAGTGTCGGCTGCCAAAGGATTGTGCTATGCTTTAGGTATTCCGCTCATAGCGATACCAACACTCACAGCATTGGCGCATCAAGTTCAAGAAAATGGTTTGATCATACCGATGCTCGATGCAAGGCGTATGGAAGTGTATTCTGCGATTTTTGATCAGCAACACCAACAACAACGAGCGACACAAGCACAGATTTTAGAGGAAAATTCATTTGCAGAAGAATTAGCAGCTACAAAAGTCTACTTTATTGGGAATGGTGTCGCAAAATTTGAAGAAATTTGTCAACATCCCAATGCAGTTTTTATAGCAGATAAACTACCTTCTGCAAAGGAAACAAGCGTTCTGGCAGCAGAAAAATATAAGCAAAAAGAATTTGAAGATGTAGCGTATTTTGAGCCGTATTACCTCAAAGATTTTAAAATAGGTTAAAATATAGTGTTGTTTGCAGATCTCTGAAAAAGTGTTCGTAGAATAGCTTATACCAGTTAAAATGTAATTTTAGGCTAAGATAATTGAACTATTTTTTGCTAATTTGAGCTATATAATTCAAGCATAGCCTTAGCTATGGAATATATGGACAAGGTATTTAAAGGGAAAAAAACAAGTCGATATGCGGACATTATATAGCTAATTTGGTGTTAGATGCTAATTGTACTATGAATGACATTTTGTTATTTCATTAATTCCAATGCTTCATTCACTGTTTTGACAGGGTATTTACAAGCGTTATTTACACAGATATAAATCAGGGTCTCATCTTGGCTATAGCGCCCTTTGAGTAATGGTGTTTCTGATTTTGAAGTTCCTCCAGCGATGAGCTTGTTGGGGTAATATACCGTGTTGAGCTTTTGAATCTTTTCTTTCGCTTGAGAACCAACTACAACTACTTCATAAAAATCATCAGTAAAATTAAGCATTAAATCTAACCAATTAGAATAGCCTGGTCCGTATTCGGTAATTTGTGGTTGGATATTATGTAGCATTTGTCTAGAAGTTTTGAGATATTCCGTGTCACTGAAATAATGAGATAACAAATACAGGTTTTTTGCCATAATAGAATTAGATGCCGGGATGACATTGTCGTTGTATTCTATTTTGCGAGTTACCAAGGCAGTATCTTTGTCTGAAGTGAAATAGAAAAGGCTTTTGGATGCATCAAAGAAATGCACGATCGTGTAATCAGTAAGTTGTTTTGCAGTGTCCAGCCATTGTTGGTCTAATGTGTTTTCGTACAACTTAATATAGGCTTGGATAACAGCGGCATAATCTTCGAGATAACCGTTTATAGTGCTTTTGCCTTCTTTATAGCTATGGAGCAGAGCACCGCTTTGTTGCAACTGGTGTTTTTTGATAAAATTAGCGTTAGATAATGCTGCGGTTAAGAACTCTTCTTCTCCAAAAACACGATAAGCGTCTACATAACTTTTGAGCATGAGAGCATTCCAAGAAGTTAGTGTTTTGTCATCCAAACGAGGGCGTATACGTTTTTCGCGATAAGGAAGTAGGGTTTTTTTCCAAGAAGCTATTTTTTTGATCAAATCGTCTTTCGAAATTTTATTCGTAGTGACGAAATCAGCGTTAGCATCTTTTCGTATCAGGACGTAATGATTGTTTTCCCAAGATCCGTAAGCGTTGATGTTATAATAAGATTTGAATAATTCGTAATCATTGCCTAATAATGTTTTTAGTTCATCGGTAGTCCAGACATAATATGTCCCTTCTTCTAGTTCTCCTTCTGGAGTAAGGCTATCAGCATCTAATGAGGAGTAAAAAGCTCCTTCTTTGCTTGTGAGTTCGCGTTGTACAAATTCTAAGGTCTCATAAACGACCTGTTTGTACCATTCATTTTTGGTCAATAAGTACGCATCCGAGTAGAGACTTACTAATTGCGCATTGTCATAGAGCATTTTTTCAAAATGCGGAATGTGCCACTTGGCATCTGTCGAATATCGCGAAAACCCACCACCAATATGATCATAAACACCGCCATAAGAAATTTTGGTAAGTGTAGTATTGACAAATTCTAGCAGTTTTTTATCATTAGTTTGGTGTGCATAACGCAGTAGAAATTGATAGTTGTTGGGCATCATGAATTTTGGAACTCGTTCTGTACCCCCTTTTTTGCGATCAAAACTTTTGCTCCATTGCGCAACTGTTTTTTGAATGGTATCCTTGTCAAATCGAAGTTCATTGGTATTGATTTCGATGAGATCTGAATTTTGGATACCTTCTTCGAGTTTGTCGGCATAGTCGATTAGCTTTTGCGGGTCTTTTTCATAGATTCCTTGTAGCTGTTTGAGGGCATTTATCCATGCTCCTTTGGGGAAATATGTGCCTCCCCAAACAGGTCTTCCGTCGGGTAATGCGATAACATTCATTGGCCAGCCCCCACGACCAGTCATAAGTTGTACTGCACTCATGTATACTTGATCTATATCAGGTCGTTCTTCACGATCTACTTTGATATTAATATAGTTTTGATTCATCACTGCGGCTACAGTGCTGTCTTCAAAACTTTCGTGCTCCATAACATGACACCAATGACAGGCAGCGTATCCAACACTGATGAGAACAAGTTTTCCTTCTTTTTTTGCTTGAGATAAGGCAGTGTCACTCCAGGGTTTCCAGTTTACTGGGTTGTGCGCGTGTTGCAATAAGTATGGGCTAGTTTCATTGATGAGCTCATTGGTATAGGCGTGTTCTTCCATAGTTTTTTGATGTTGATTGGTATTGGTACAGTAGGAAAAAGAAGTGACGAGGAGGAGTAATGAGATGACGCGAAATAGCATAATGCTTGTTTTTTTGAAGTGTAAAAATACAGAAAGCGCACCAATTGTCGTTGGTGCGCTTTGTAATATTTGATAAGGTTACGTGATTAGTTTACTTCAAATGTAATTTTAAGGTTGACTCGAAATTCTGTTACTTCTTGATCTTTTACAACTGCCTGTTGTTCTTGAATGTATACAGAACGTATGTTTTTTACTGATTTAGCGGCATGCTTAACTGCTTTTTTTGTTGCATCTTCCCAGCTTTTTTCAGAATTAGATAATACTTCAATAACTTTTAATACTGCCATTTTACTATTTTTTTAATTAAAAAATTGCGTTAATCATTCTAAGATACGTGAATCTTTGAATTTATTGAAATATTTGTTGCAATAATCTTAAGAATTGTCATCGGGGAGTTTTACTTTTTCTAGGGTAAAGGAAAATTCACTTCCAATTCCGTAATCACTTTCTACATAGATACGTTCGTTATGTTTTTCGATAATATGCTTTACAATGGCAAGTCCCAATCCAGAGCCACCTTCTTTGCGAGAGCCACTTTTGTCTACTCGATAAAAGCGCTCAAAGAGCCTTGGAATATGCTCAGACACAATTCCACCACCATTATCTGTGACTCGTATAATGACTTTGTTCTTAATGAGGTTCTCGATGCTCACCTCTGTGGTACCATCTTCTTTTCCGTATTTAATAGAATTTACGATCAGATTGGTTAATACTTGTTGGATGCGTTCTTTGTCGGCATGTACCATTATAGGTTGTTGATAGTGCATGTCAAAAAGTAAAGCAATATTTTTTTTGACAGCTTTCATTTCCAGAAGTTCAAAAACGCTTTGTGTTAGTTCTACGATATCAAAAGTTTCTAGGGTTAGGTGGAGATTTCCAGCTTCTAGTTTGGTGATCATATCCAGATCCTTGACAATATAAATCAAACGCTCTACACCTTTGTTTGCTCTGTTGAGGTATTTTTCTAAAATAGCGGGATTGTTCATAGCCCCATCGATCAAAGTAAGGAGGTACCCTTGAACGGTGAATAAAGGGGTCTTTAATTCATGAGAAATATTGCCCAAGAATTCTCTCCGATAAGCTTCACGCCCTTTTAGATTCTCAATTTCGGTTTTTCGTTCTTTGGATGTTTTTTCTACCTCTTTGATGAGGGTCTCCATATCCGTGGTCACTGGAGTGTTTCCAAGTGTGTCCACTTCGAGTAATTCAAACTCATCATAGATTTTTTTTACTCGGCGGTAAATGAAACGCTCTACCCGATATTGGATAACCGAGAAAGAGATGATGAATGTGAGTATAGAAAAACCAAAGAGTAGCACAAAGTTAATGGTGGTCAAAAACAGCATTAATAAGGTTAGTACAACTGTTATCGCTGCGGTGATGTATAAAGATGAAAGTATAGCAAAACGATATGATTTCTTAAAATTTTCAGGCATAGATGATACGTACGTTTATTCTTTTGTCAATTTTGTAAAAACTAGTAATACAAAACAAATACGTTCGTATTATTATTTAGTTCTACTATATGTGATCACCTCCAATTTTAAATACGCGCTAGATAAAAAAAACGAGCTAGTTGTTGTGATTTCTATAGGTTTCTAATAAGTTCATAGTCGCCGTGATCAAATCTTTGGTTTCTAATAGTAGTCCAAAATATAACGTAGTATTTTTAGGGCTGTTTTCTTCTGTTCTAGTTCTGTTTACTTGCTTTTCAATCTTGTCATTGACATTATTAAATAAGGTTTCTTTTCCTGCTAAGATAATATCTATTTTATCCAATTCTAAATCACTAAAGGCAGATTTGATTTGTTGAAACAAATTACTAAGGTGTACTTCTATTTCTTTAAGATCTTTGATTTGATTAAATCGTAATTTTTTGTGATTATTGCTCACATGTTTATGACTGGCCTTGGTAATATATTCAAGTGACTGTGATATATCCTGAAGGTATCCTACAATATTTATATAAAAATTACTAGCTCCCAAACTTGATTCGTCTAGGTTTTTGATAAAGTAAAAAATATTATCACGTAGTGCTTCTACCTCATTATTGAGTTTGTCAATACCTTTTCTATTCTTTTTTAGTTCTGCTAGATCATAGGTAGCAAGACTATTCATGGTGTTGGAATAGATTTTGTCACCTCGTTTGATAAAGGATTTGATATTATCTGCACTTTCTTCTATGACTCCTTGTATGGAGCTACTTTCGGATTTGAGCAGTTGATCATCCTGTTTTTCAGCTTTAGCCTTTTTGCTATAGTTTACAGAGCTTCGGATTAATAATAATACCGCAACTAATAACAATACAGCGATCATAGGTGGGCCTCCTAGGTGTATCAAAAACGCAACAAATGCAGCTGCAATAAAGGCACTGAATGCAGTAAAAAACCAACCGCCAATAACATTAAGAACGCCAGCAACACGATAGACAGCGCTTTCACTACCCCAAGCGCGATCTGCCAAAGAACTCCCCATAGCAACCATAAAAGTAACATATGTGGTGGATAAAGGTAGCTTCATAGATGTAGCGATAGAAATAAGGATACCAGCAACCATAAGATTTACTGCGGCACGAACCATATCAAATGCAGGTTGGTCTTCTGCTTTAACAACAGAAGTTCTATCGACTGTTTCTTGAGAAAATTGTTTGTTGGCAAAATTTTTGAATGAAGTTGGGGTAATAGCATTAATCATTTCACTGGAAACAACAACACCACGCACGATACTTCGTGATAAGAAATTTGGATTAAACCGTTCCTCACCATCCCCTTGTCTTGATAAATCAATTGAGGTTTTGACTACATTCTTTGCTTTTGTCGAAAACCATAGTGTCAATACCATAATGACTCCAGCCAATAGTAGGAGTAGGGTTGGGGTTTCTGCTTCTTTACCTAATATGGCCATAGAGAATTCATTGGCAGGGATACCCGATAGCGACCATTCTTGATACGATTTCCAAGCGGCTATAGGTACACCTATGAAGTTAACCAAATCATTTCCTGCAAAGGCAAGGGCTAGTGCAAAGGTGCCAACAACGATAATAACTCTATAGATGTTAATCTTCAGGAGTAAAGTAGCGATAAAAGAGATTAGAGATAATAGGGTAAAACTAGCAAAAACTATAGGAATAGTTTTGGTTTCTAAAAGACCACGTAATGTTAATCCAATAGTTCCATTGTTAGAGTCAATTAAGAAAAGACCTTTTTTAGCTTTAGCAAGAGTAGCAATGTTTTCAAAAGAGGTGTTGAAATATGCATTAGCCCAGTCTAATAATCCAGCTGAACCACCGTTGTAAATGACATCCACAACAGACTTAGCATAATTAGTACCCTTTAATCCTTTCATGAAAATGAAATACAAGATGGCCGTAAGTGCAACCCCTCCAAATAAGGCACTAACCCATTTGGCTTTTTTTTGAAAACCAAAGGTGAGTAATAGTCGGCTAATATATTGTACGATGGCCCCTATACTGAAAGCAACGATCACGGATAACAGAATCCCGAGAATAATTTCTGTAGCCTTTTTTGTGTTGATATAATTTCCTATGTCCGCGATAGAAATAGAAGAATCAGCCGATATTTTGAGCAAAGCAATACAGACCGCAGCCCCCAGTAGCTCAAAGACTATAGAAACTGTCGTAGAGGTAGGCATGCCTAAGGTGTTGAAAAAGTCTAAGAGGAGTATGTCGGTGATCATGACTGCCATGAATATGATCATGATCTCGTCAAAATAAAACTCACTAGGTACAAAAATTCCTTTTCGGGCAACCTCCATAAGGCCACTAGAAAAGATAGCTCCTGCGGCAATTCCCAAACTGGCAACGAGCATTATAGTGCGGAATGAAATAGCCTTAGAGCCTATGGCAGAATTTAGAAAATTTACAGCATCATTACTTACGCCAACAATAAGATCTGCAACGGCTAATAGCGCCAGAGCGATAATCATTAATAGGTAAATGTCGTTCATAGTGTGTATTCTAAATTTATTACCCCACAAAAATGTTACTAAAATCCAAAAGGAATGTTATTCCAATGTTACCTTTTAATTAAAATGAACTAGGGCTAAACAGTTTTTTGAATGCCATTTATTTTCGTTTTATAGATGAAGATTAAAGGTAGTGATAATTGGCTGTTTGTTAAGTTATTGCTTGTAAGTTTTTTAGGTCGTAATATGTGTTTTTGAATAGGCATCGTTTTTAAATAGTTGTCCATTTTTGACTTATGTTATCTTTTTTGTTATTTGTTAACGTTGTTATGTATCTGATTATTAAATTATTAAAACTTCAATGTAAAATTAATGTTACCAAATTGTTGTTTGATAGTAAAATATAGCATATCTTTGTTATGTAATTATTAAACGTCTCAAATAAAAATATATATAGATATGAAAAATATAATTTTAATACTAGCACTTGTTTTTGCTTCGTCCATTATAGCTCAAAACAAACCAAAATTTGAAAAAGAAGGGAACCTGGTTAAGGGAACTTTTTTTCATGACAATGGACAAATTCAGCAACAAGGTTTTTATAAGAATGGCAAACTTCATGGAGAATGGGTTTCATACAACGCAGAAGGAAAGAAGTTGGCGATGGCGCAGTATGAAGATGGAATCAAAACAGGAAAATGGTTTATGTGGAACAAAGGAGTTTTGACAGAAGTTGATTATGATGCTAATGTGATTGCTTCTGTAGTAGAATGGTCAGCAAAAAATACCGTTGTAACCAGTGAATGATAATTTGAATATCAATTGAAATTTAATTGTAGGTCAAAATAATTTGAAGTACTTGCTACTAATGTAACTTTTAAAATCTAAACATAGCAAAGGATGTGGCTTGATTTTCTAGTGAGAAAATAGTAGAAAAAATAAACTAATTATTGATTTATGAGTATTTTTTTAAATGGTGCAAAAAGGTTTTGGTATAGGTTGCCAATAAATTACATGCCAATTTTATAAACAACGTAGAGTGGTATTGATAGGCTATATCATTAGAACAATAAAAAAATTCCCTTATCGTATAGATCGATAAGGGAATTTTTTTATTGTTCTGGTGTTAGGTTTTATCCTTTTTTAGCCGTTTACGGCTTCTACGGTTTCTACTTTTCCTTTTAACATTTCTTTCAACATTGTTTCGATACCATTTTTCAACGTAATTGTAGAAGACGGACATCCACTACAAGCTCCTTGCAGTATTACTTTCACTGTTTTGGTGGGAGCATCGTAAGACTCGAACATAATATTGCCACCATCCCCAGCAACGGCAGGTTTGACATACTCATCTAGGATGTCTATAATTTCCTTAGAGGTGTCATCAAGGTTTTCAGGCTTGTGACTACTTGATGTAGCAGCTACTTGTTCCTGTGCAGCTATTGCATTATCTGTAACTACTTGCTTTCCTTGTTCGAGGTAATTTCTAATAAATTCGCGAAGGTCAGGAGTAATATCCGTCCATTCAACTGTATCTTGTTTAGAGATAGAAATGTAATTTTCGTCCATGAAAATTTCTTTCACGAAGGGAAGAAGAAATAATTCCTGAGCTAATGGAGCTTCTTTTGCTTCTTCGATATTTTTGAACTCAAAGGTTTTGAGTACTAATTTTTTATTTGCTACAAATTTTAGCACAGCTGGATTAGGAGTGCTCTCCGCATAAATAGTTATAGGAACTTTTTTTGGAGTACTGGTCTCCGATATAGTTATGCCTCCATTGTTTAGATAATCTTTGATTTGGTCAGCTACCTCTTGGGCGACATCATCCCATTGCACGATTTGATACTTATCGATGGCAACAAAATTTTGTGCAATAAAAATACGTTTTACAAAAGGTAAATGAAACAATTCTTGTGCTAGAGGAGAATTCTTGGCTTCATCTATATTGTTAAACTCGTGACTACTATGCTGCGTTAGGAAATAATCAGCCTCAAACTTAACAATGTCATCATTGGCAGTAGGTACAACTTTTATTTCGGTAGATTTCATAGATTTTTTTTACAAAGATACAAAAGAGTTCGTCATGATACTAGTAGATACGTATTGTCGCTTCTTAAAAGAGAGCTTGGAGTTAAGTTATTGTTTATTGGTTTTTTATGATTATTTTTGAAATCTAATTTTTATACTTTAACAATATTCTCAATGCGAAATCCAGTTTTTTTCGTTAATTTCATAGGTCTTGTGCGGAACTAAGGAGTGGTAACTGCTTTTTTTGTCCAAAAAAATAGTATTATTGTTCCTGTATGGCATGATTTTTACTATGTCATAAGAGTTGCACACATATAAACAATTTGTAAAAAGAATGAAAAAGAGTCTCTTAGTACTTATGCTAACTGTTGTTATAGCGGTAGCTTCATGTAGTTTTACTACAAAAACATTTGATAATCCAGACAAAGACAAGTTGTTGATTGACTTGATTAGCTATGTCTTGGAACGTAGTCATTATGATGCAAAAGATATTAATAATCAGTTTTCAAAAGAAGTCTTTGAGGATTATATCAAAGCCCTTGATCCATTGAAACGATATTTTTATCAGAGTGATATTGATGATTTTTTGGCTTATGAATTAGAGATAGATGACCAAATCCGAGACAAAGATCTGTCGTTCTTTAATCTCACTTATGAGAGGCTTCAAAAGCGTATGGAAGAAGCCCAGAAATTTTATGTAGATATTTTAGAGAATCCATTTGATTTTACATTAGACGAATCCATAAATAGAGATTATGATGAGTTGAAGTATGTAAAAAATAAGAAGGAGATGAAAAACAGATGGAGAGAGCAATTAAAATTAAATGCACTATCCAATCTATACGATAAAATTGAAGATCAAGAAAAGCAACTAAAAAAAGAATTGGCTGATAGAAATAAAGATTTTGAAGAAAAACAAATAAAAGCACTAGAGGAAGAAGCGCGAACTATTACGCGCACCTCTTTTGAAGACTTTTTTAATTTTAATAAAGATCTAGAGCGTAAAGATTGGTTTTCTTTGTATCTGAACTCGATTGTAGAGGAGTTTGATCCACATACGTATTATTTCGCGCCACAAGACAAGGATCGCTTTGATATTTCTATGTCCGGAAAATTAGAAGGGATTGGGGCACGATTACAAAAGAAAAGTGATAATATAAAGATTGTCGAAGTGATTTCTGGTGGGCCAGCATGGCGTGGAGAAGAAGTAGAGGTAGGAGATCTTATAACGAAGGTGAAGCAAGAGGATGAAAAAGAACCGGTAAGTGTGGTAGGAATGCGTCTTGATGATGCTGTTAACCTCATCAAAGGTCCAAAAGGAACAAAGGTTACGCTGACAGTCAAAAAAGTTGATGGTACCATAGAAGATATTGAGATTACAAGGGATGTGGTAGAGTTAGAAGAAACTTATGCAAAGTCTTCTTTGGTCAAGAAAAGAGATAAGGCTTATGGGGTGATTAATTTACCTAAGTTCTATTTTGATATGGAAAATTACAACAAACGTAATGCCGCTCTGGATGTAAAAAAAGAGATTGAACGACTCAAGGACCAGGGGATGGAAGGATTGGTGATTGACCTTAGAAACAATGGAGGGGGATCGTTGCAAACTGTAGTAGAGATAGCTGGATTGTTCATAAAGAAAGGTCCTGTGGTACAAGTAAAATTCAAGGAGCGTGAACCAGAGGTACTGAAGGATCGAGATGAAGCAATTGTGTGGGATGGACCTTTGGTTATTTTGGTTAATGAATTATCAGCATCTGCTTCTGAAATATTGGCTGCTGCTATGCAAGATTATAAAAGAGCTATAATTATTGGAAGTAAGCAAACCTACGGTAAGGGTACAGTACAAAATGTTATGGATCTTAATCGATGGATGCGTAATAATGATCTAGGTGATCTAGGGGCACTAAAATTAACTACCCAAAAATTCTACCGAGTAAACGGAGGATCTACACAGTTAGAAGGCGTAAAGAGTGATGTTGTTGTGCCGGATCGTTACAGTTATATTGATATCGGAGAGAAGGATCAAGAAAACCCCTTGGCATGGGACAAAATTTCTCCTGCTACTTATGATGTGTGGGGAGGATATATTGATTTCGAAAAAGCTATTAATAATAGTAAGGCGCGTATGGCGCAAAACAAACAGCTACAACTGATAGATCAAAATGCCAAATGGGTCAAAGAAATCCGTGATGACACAGTTTATTCTTTGAATTTGGAAAAATATAAGGCAGAGATCGAAGAAAATAAAAAGCAATCAGAACGTTTTGATGCTATCGATGAATACAAAAGCCCATTAGAATATACCTCATTGCCTTATGAATTGGCATTGATTGAAAAGGATTCTATTTTGGCCAAAAAGAGAGATCGCTGGCATGAAAACCTAAATAAAGATGTGTACATGGAAGAAGCTGTGAATGTCTTGGAGGATATGAAAACAAATGCTATTCGCAAAGTAAATCCTGTTACAGTAAAGAATTAAAATGCCCAACAGATCAAAAGCATTACATGTTTTGACGCTCCAAAAATTCAAAAAGAATTTTTGGGGCGTTTTTAGTTTTGGGTTCATCATAATTTGTGCCTTGGTGGCAATTTTTGCCTACGTATTGGCTCCAGATAACTCACAGTATGCAAATCAAATGCAATTGTCTATACATTCCAGAAAACCGGGGTTTAAGGTACAAATGCTTTCTATTCCCGAAATAGAGCCACAAGATCAGGGCTTTGTAGATCGGGTGTTTTTTGGAGATAAAAATGCACCCACAGAGATGCCAATTCAAAGTTATACATTTGATGGAGAGAAGTTAGAGGTTATTCCATTTGTTGAAGAAGGTATTGCTGTGTTGCCAAAAGTAATATCATTAGAACGTTTTTCAGAAACACTTACGCCACATGTGTTACAACAAAAATATATTACAGAAAGATGTTTTTTACTAGGGACTGATAAGTACGGGAGAGACTTGCTGAGTCGTATGTTAATTGGTATCCGAATTTCTTTTTCCATAGGCTTTGTCGCAGTCTTGATTTCATTATTATTAGGAATTACCTTAGGGGCGATAGCAGGATATTTTGGAGGCAAAGTTGATGCGATTATTATGTGGTTGATAAATGTAACTTGGTCAATTCCTACATTATTACTGGTGATCGCTATTACATTAGCATTAGGAAAAGGGTTTTGGCAAGTGTTTATTGCGGTAGGTTTGACGATGTGGGTAGAGGTGGCTAGGGTTGTAAGAGGGCAGGTAATGAGTGTAAAACAGATGCAGTATATTACAGCAGCTAGAGCGTTAGGGTATACACATCAACAAATTATTATAAAACATATCTTACCAAATAGTTTGGCGCCAGTCATTGTGATTTCGGCGGCAAATTTTGCAGCAGCAATTCTGATAGAGAGTGGACTTAGTTTTTTGGGAATTGGAGCACAACCGCCGATGCCGAGTTGGGGAGCTATGATCAAAGATCATTATTCTTATATTATTTTGGGCAAAGCATACCTTGCAGTAATACCTGGATTAGCTATTATGAGCTTAGTTATGGCTTTTATGTTGATAGGTAATGCATTAAGAGATGCTTTGGATGTAAAAAATTAAGGAATAAGCCCTATAGGTGTCTATTATTTTTGATGATAAATTTTGCAATTCATACCAATGTCATCAAAGAATCGTTATCCTATGTGAATAATAGTTTCTAATGAAGACAGTCTATACATTTTTAAAGGAAGCGCCATTACGAACAAACTGTCCGGAATGTTACACTAAGGATGGATTGCTACTTTCTTTTCATCAAAAAAGAATCGAGTCAAAGCTATACGATAGAATAACCAATACGATAGAAGAACGATTGGAATGCGGAATATGTGAGACAAAAATATACCCCGTACAGTGGACAGATGATATCGAACGTATGTATGAGTATCATCTAAAAACTGTTGCAATACAGGACACTACTTTTAGGTTGACAACTCTTTCTGCAGGAATACTTGTTGGAGTATTGTTAGCTGCTATAGGATTTGTATATTGGATCCTACAATTGATGTAGTTTTATGAAACGGAAGTATATTTACCCTGTATTGGTTGCTTTAGTGACTGTAGGGTTCTATTATGGTGAGCAGTATATAGATCGACAACAAGCAATTCCAAAGATTGCAGAGGGTAAGAAAAAGAAAATTACTACAAACACGTATTTTCTTCCAAGCTCTACCACAGGTGCGATTGTACATCATAATTTTTATTCATTGTCTTACAGTGAAAAACATGAGCAGGCAGAGTGGGTAGCTTATGAGCTAAAAGAATATCAGGTGTCAAATAAAGATCAAAAGCGACCTTATTTTGAGATAGATAATGCAGTACCAACAAAAGCCGCTAGTTGGAAAAATTACAATGATTCTGGTTATGATCGAGGACATCTATGCCCTGCCGCAGATCGCAAATTTACTAAAGAAGCATATGATGAAACGTTTCTAACTTCTAACATAGCACCACAGGACCATGATTTTAATGCAGGAGTATGGGCGGATTTAGAGCGCCAAGTAAGGTATTGGGCCAAACGTTATAAAGGAGTCTTTGTAGTTACTGGAGGAGTATTGCAAGATGATTTGCCGGCTATTGGTTCTGAGAAAGTAGCTGTACCTAAGTACTTTTATAAAGTGGTATTGGATAATAATGCAGGGAATACAAGAATGATTGGGTTTTTATTTCCGCATAAAGCTACAGATCGCCCTATCAAAGATTTTGTAGTAGCTGTGGATAGAATTGAAAGGCTAACAGGGATTGATTTTTTTCCACAATTAGAGGATGGAAAAGAACAGCGATTAGAGAGAAACGAAAATACAAATCAATGGAAATTTTGACGTTCGTATTCCCACGTTTTTAGAGAGATGTCCATTAGAAGCGCTATGTTTATATCGTTTTTCTTGATTGTATATGATAACTGTTTGATCAAACAGTGGCTAATATAGGTAAGCATCAAAAATAATTAAGGCTGAACAATGATGACATTGTTCAGCTTTAATTAAATTAACAACTAGAAATTTTGAATAATCTGGAGTGCTTTTGTAGCGCAAATGCCATTTGAATTTTGATTAGTACAAAAACATTCAGCCTATTAAGTCCAATCCAAATTCAAATTCTGTGGATGCAATAATTCCTGTTTGTATAGTTATAGCTTGATACTATAGAGATCTATGGATTACAAAATTGGACATCATTTTTCCAAGCAATGACAGCATTGTTTTCTGGATTAGCATCGATGATATTACCAGTGCCCTCAATTCTTTCACCAGCTCTGTAAGCACCGTATCTAAAGTATTGCCTTTCTGTAGTGAAAGTAAAATCAGGTACAATCTTCTCCATGCCATCTACGGCAATAGTGCCAAAATTTCTTCCATCTTTATATCCGTAATCTATTTGGATTTCATACTCTTGTCCAATATTTAGACCTCTTTTGATCAGGAATTCTTGTCTGTTTGCGTTTGTATCCTCATCGGTTGTTTTTGCGGATTGACTGTATTCTAGATTAAGTTTATAGGTGTTTGCGCCCGTTCTTTCTGCTCTCAATAACCAGATGGCAGTTGTGTGTTTTAGGCCAATACTATCTGTGGTTCTCTCACCTTCAGGTCTTGTCTCTCCTTCTTCTAATTCTCTAGGAGGATATATGACATTACCACTACCATGCATTTGAGTTACATAGGTGTAGTCTTCTTCAAAATTCCCTCCTGAATTTGGTAAATTGTCAACACGTAATGTTCCTGTAAATTCCATTTGTTTCAAGTTATCTGTGGATCTGTCAAAATCTACAAAACCGCGTTCAATCCTAACAGCTGTAGCGTTTTCTACGTGCTTGTTACCTTGGAATATTTCGTATAAAAACCAATTTCCCTCTTTGCTGTGTCCACCTTTGTGTAAAGTTCTACAATCTAGTAGTCCTGGGTTTCCTGCATTGCCCCCTTGTAGTTCACATAAGCTTGGACCTCCTTGAATTAATCGAGTATTAGGTGACAAATTTCTCCTATTAGCATCATTCCCGCATAGGTTGTTCTCTTCTTTGTTAACTGCAGATACTTCTGTCTTGTGTTTAATTTGTTCCTCCTCGTTTTTCTCGCATGAAACTGCTACCAGTACTAGTGAAGCCATGTACAGGCTTCTTAAAATGTTTTTTTTCATAATTAAAATAATTTATGTGTTTATATCTCCATTTAAGCTATTATTATGTTTGCATGAGAGTATCCTGTAATAACCTGTGGAATAAAGAAACAGGAGTGTTGTGGTTGTGAAATTTACGAAAACGTTATAGTTTCAAAGTTTTGTTAATCAGGTAAGTAAAAAAACCAATTAGTGGGGAATGTTTTGAAATAATTCAAACGCTAGATATTCATTTTTAAGACTTTTTAACTTTTTTTTAAGATAAAATTTAATAAAAAAGGGGGATTTGTTTCTTTAATAGCAGAATATTTCGTATGGTTTTGCGCTGTTTGTTTAATGGTAATACCTTAGTTATATTGGTTTTAAGGTTTTTTTAACAAAATATAGAGGTATATTATTAAGGCGCATTATATACAGGCTTTAAAAATGAATGTAGGTTTGTGCTCTGTAGGGACAACTTTTATTAGCTATTCCTAAAGTGTTTTTAGGTCTAGTCATTGCTTTATTGGAGTGATCATCAGTTTTGACTATTTGTTTGAGATATAATCATAACCACTGAGAGTGTGTTTTGCAAGCTGCTCGATGTAGTTTTTGATATTGTGTCCAGGTATTCCTATAAATATACTATAGGGAATCTAAGGATGATTCTGTGCCTAGAGCATCAAGTGGAGTGCTAGGCAATAGGTGCTAGAAGTACAGAAAATAGGAGTATAATGCCAATACGACTATGCGATGTCGTATATCGCTTTGTTCCCAATGTTTGATGGCTAGGGTCATGTAATAACATCACGGTGCTTTTGCATGAAAAAATAACAGCATCTTTAATACGCGTTTATAGGGTAAAGTTTAAAATTATAAATAAAAGTGCTGTAGTTAAGATAATGATTCTTTTCTCTTGTGTTTGCGATCTCGTTTTTAGTGTATGAGGGGTGTTGAAAGGTCTTCTGTTTAGGTGTCAAAATCTTTCATACCTATAATTACCATTCATTAACCCGATTGGCATCCAGTTTTACAAAGATAAAGAGCAGAATGGTAAAGCCCCATAATCCTGATCCTCCATAACTAAAAAATGGGAGCGGAATCCCAACAGTAGGTAGTAATCCAGTCACCATACCAATATTGACAACAAAATGAATGAACAAAATACCCGCAACACTATACCCATACACTCTACTGAACTGTGACTTGGATCGTTCTGCCATATGGAGAATGCGCAAAAAGAGTGTTGTGAACAAAATGATTAATAACGTACTTCCCAAAAATCCCCACTCTTCTCCTACGGTACTAAAGATATAATCTGTATGCTGCTCTGGAACAAAATTCCCTTTGGTTTGTGTGCCCTGTGTCCACCCTTTGCCTAACCAGCCTCCACTGCCAATAGCAATTTCACTTTGGTTGGTGTTGTAGCCAATTCCTTGAGAATCTACTTCTTTGCCTAGTACAATGTTAAAGCGATCTCGATGTCGTTGCTCAAATACATTGTTAAAAATATAATTCACCGAAAATGAAAAAGTAATTATTGCTAGTAAAGTAATGAGATATGCGGAGTAATTGGGTTTTTTGTTACGGTTGATGATGAGTAAGGTTATTATTGATAAAAAGAGAACGCCTACTACCCAATATGGACCTATAAGTAAGGTGGTTACGAATAATACAATAGCAGAAGCTCCAAAAATTAGATAGTTGACGGATAGTCCCTCTCTATATAGGGGGAAGAAAAAAGCGACATACACTAAAGCACTTCCAGGATCTGGTTGTGGGATAATGATCAAGGCTGGTAAGGCGATAATTAAAAATGCTTTGAGCTGATGATTCAGGATTTTGATATTGGTTTGTAAATCACTTATAAATTTCGCCACTGCCAATGCCGTGGCTGCTTTTGCAAATTCTGAAGGTTGCAGTCCCATAAAACCCAAATTGTACCAAGAGGTGGCTCCAGAAATAGTTTTTCCAAAAACAAATAACCCTAGTAATGAGAGTAAGGATGCTACGTAAATGACACTAGAAAAGCGTTCATAAAATTTAGCTTCTAAGGCAAGTATGATTACGATTAGTATAATGCTCAAGGCAATCCACAGGAGTTGTTTGGTGTGCGGCTCATCCATATTAAAAACAAACCCTCCATCCCCACCATAAGAGGCAGAATAGATATTGATCCATCCAAAAATAATTAATAAAAAATAGATAAGGATAGTGAGCCAGTCTATTGCTCCTACTATGGATCTTGCCATTATTGATTGATTTTAAAAGGTTCGCCACTGTATGGTTTGGCATATTCTTCTTCTAGGCTGTGTGAGAGAATCCATTCTTCTAAATCTTTGCGGCTAATATCATCATGGATATATTTTTCGATCATAAGACTTGCTATGCGCCCAGCGTATCGTGCTCCCCAATATCCATTTTCTACAAAAACGGCCAAGGCGATTTTTGGATTTTCTTTGGGGGCAAAAGCAATAAAAATTGAATGATCTGTGAGCTGCGTCCGTTTTCCATCAATTTTTACATAATTCTCTGCAGTACCTGTTTTGCCACAAATAGGAATATCTTTGACTTGTAGAAAACTTGCGGTTCCGTTGGTGAATACTTCCCGCATTCCATCGATTACAGGTTCAAAATGTTTAGGTGCAATAGTTGTATGATTAGGTTTGGTGTATAAGGTGTCTTGGATTGGTTGATTGTTTATTTTTTTGATAATATGAGGTCGATAATAAAAACCTTTGTTAGCAATAGCTGCGGTCATATTAGCCAGCTGTATTGGTGTAGCTAATACTTCTCCTTGGCCAATAGCGTTAGAGATAGTTCCTGTTGCGTACCATTTGTATTTTGGGTATTGGTATGCACGATTGTAGTATGTCGAATCTGGAATAAGACCTCTTTTGCCTACTGGTAAGTCGTATCCCAGATAATTGCCCAGGCCAAAACTTTCAACATGCTTTTCCCAATTAGCAATACCTAATTGGGGACGTGGGTATTTTTCTATAATTCGACGATATACGGTGGCAAAATAAGCGTTACAAGAGTGTGCAATACCAGACACCATACTCAGGGGACTTCTGTGAGAATGACACCCTAATCTTCGGTTGTTCCGTCCGTAATAATAGCCGTTTCTGCAGGAAATGTGTTCTTCTGTGTCAATGACATTCTCTTGTAGGCCAATTAATGCTGTGATGGTTTTGAATGGAGATCCAGGAGGGTATTCTCCCATTAGACCTCTGTCATACAATGGATTTGCGATAGAGTCATAATAGAGTTTTGTGAAGTTTTTGGATCGTTTTCTACCAACTAATAGATCAGGAGCGTAATTTGGTGCGGTGACCAAGGCTAATATTTCTCCTGTCTTTGGTTCTATGGCTACAATGCCTCCTCTTTTGTTGGTCATTAATTTTTCTCCATATGCTTGTAGTTTTGCGTCTATGGTTAGAGTGATGTCTTTTCCGCGTACAGGAAGTGTATCGTATTTTCCGTCTTTGAAGGGGCCGATTTCTCTATTAAAACGGTCTTTTTGGAGATATTTGACTCCTTTTATGCCTCGCAGTTCTTCTTCATATTGTCCTTCTACACCTTGCATGCCGATCAAATCACCGGAGATATAATAGGGTTTTTTTTCTATAATACGATCATTTACTTCTTGGATATATCCTAGTACGTTGGCTGCGTTTTTGGTTTTATAACTTCTTAAAGATCTTTTTTGGATATAGAATCCTTCGTATTTTCTGGTTTTTTCTTGGAGATAGGCATATTCATCTTTGGTGAGTTGCGGTACAATTACAGAGGGTAGTCGGGGAGAATAATTCCGTGCCTTTCTGAGTTTTTTGAGTAATACTTCCTTTTCAATTTTCAGGATTTTGCAAAACTCTAGGGTATCAAATGGTTTTAAGTCTCTCGGTATGACCATAACATCGTATGAAGGCTGGTTTTCTACCAAAAGATTGTCGTTTCGATCAAAGATGTAACCACGCTGTGGGTAGTCGTAAATGATTTTGACAGCATTTCCTTCAGAGAGTGCAGCAAAAGAGGTGTTGTATACCTGAAGATAAAAAAGACGTCCAATGAAGACCAGTCCAGAAACTATAATTATACTATATAAAACTAGTTTACGCATTTTTTTTGCTGTTAGTCTTTGGCTATTTTCTTCGGAAAATAATTAGAAATAGCATGCTCAGAATTGTAGTAAAGATAGCTGAAAATGCGATCTTTTTCAAAGTCAATACTAGAAGATTTAGATTGAAAACTTCGAGAAAAAATAAGCAACTATGATGGGTGACGATCATGAGGGTCAGGTAGAGTGTTAGCTCTCCGGGAGATATGTTGCCAAATTTTAATGTTTGGAACTCATAACTGACACCAAAGATCCAGCGTAGGATAATGGGGCGTATAAAGGCAATTAGTAAGCATGAGGCTGCGTGTACCCCTCCTGAGTTACTAAACATGTCTATAGAGAGTCCTAATAGGAAACTCAAAAGCAAAAAAACACTTCTATTTGGGTTTAAGGGAAACAGTAAGATAAACAACAAATAGGGATAGGGATTGATGTGTCCTAGAAAATTAATGTGATTAAACAGTAATACCTGTAGGAGTCCCAGAAAAAGAAAACGGCCGATATTAAGTACTATGGTGTTATTCATCTGGTGTTTCTCCTGTTTCTAATTGTTTGATTTCTGCGGCATCTCTGTTTTCTATAATATACACAAAACCTATATTGGTCATGTCATTAAATAATTTGACATCTATTAGGTAGTAGCTGTCATTTACATCTAATTTATAGTCGCTAATAGTTCCTATTGGGATTCCTTTTGGAAAAATTGTGGAGCGACCTCCGGTCATAATAGTATCTCCGATTTTTACGGGAGCTAGCCTTGGAATTACTTCTAGCTGTGCAATATTGGGATCTTTGCCGTTCCAGATTAGCGAACCATAATGCTCACTCTTTTTGAGTTGAGCGTTGATTCTAGAATTGCTGTTTAGGATAGAGATTACACGACCGTAATTATGAGAAGTATTTTCTATGATACCTATAATACCTTTGTCTGTAATCACTCCCATATCGGGAATGATACTATCGTGTTTTCCTTTGTTTATGGTTAGGTAATTGTCAGGTTTGTTGTAGGAGTTATTAATGACTCTTGCGGTGCTATAATGGTAGGTTTTGACTGGTGCTAGCGAGTCATTTGTGTGATTGATTATTGATAAGGTATCTAATTGGGAGTTTTGAAGCAGATTGTGTAATCGCTTGTTCTCTTCTAATAATCGTTCGTTTTGTTCCTTTAGTTTTAGGTAGTCAGAAATTGATGCTGACCAATTATATAAACCTCCGCTGATAAAATTTGTAGAGCTTATAAACTTGCTACGATGATAGGTGTGGGATTGTATAGTGAGTGCTAGTGATATAAAAAGCAGCAATAAAAAAAGTAGAAAATTTTTATTACGAATAAGAAAATTAACTATTTGCTGCATTGATATGCTTCTTGGGTTTTGTTCGTCGTTTTTTGGTGTCTTAAATAGTTCTTATAAAGAAACTGAATTGACAAAGTATTAACCGATTTTTTGGATTATTTATTTTATTAAAACACTTTTATAACGATTTAAACTTTTTAACGTGATTCCAGTTCCCCGAACGACAGCTCTTAGGGGATCTTCTGCTATATATACGGGTAAATCTGTTTTTTGAGACAAACGTTTGTCTAGACCTCTAAGCATAGAACCTCCTCCTGCTAAATAAATTCCTGTGTTATAGATGTCGGCAGCTAATTCTGGTGGAGTTTGTGAGAGGGTTTCCATAACGGCATCCTCAATTCGTAAAATAGATTTGTCTAGAGCCTTTGCGATTTCTCTAAAGGAGATTTGAACTTGTTTTGGTTTTCCTGTAAGAAGATCCCGACCCTGTACACTCATGTCTTCTGGAGGTAGTTCCAAATCTTCTGTGGCAGATCCAATTTGTATTTTTATCTTTTCTGCAGTACGCTCTCCAACATATAAATTGTGTTGTGTGCGCATATAATAGATGATGTCATTAGTAAATACGTCTCCTGCAATCTTGATAGACTTATCACAAACAATCCCGCCCAATGCGATAACGGCAATTTCTGTTGTACCTCCTCCTATGTCTACAATCATATTACCTTTTGGTTGCATGATGTCAATACCGATCCCTATAGCTGCTGCCATAGGTTCGTGGATGAGGTATACTTCTTTGCCATTAACACGCTCTGCACTTTCCTTTACAGCGCGCATTTCTACTTCTGTAATCCCTGACGGAATACAGATGACCATACGTAATGCAGGAGTAAACAATTTCTTTTTTAATGCAGGTATGTCTTTGATGAACATACTGATCATCTTTTCACTAGCATCAAAATCTGCAATAACGCCATCCTTTAGTGGACGGATTGTTTTTATGTTTTCATGAGTTTTTCCCTGCATCATGGCAGCTTTTTGTCCTACAGCAATGATTTTTCCTGTGGTACGATCACGTGCCACGATGGATGGACTATCCACGACTACTTTATCATTGTGTATTACCAGAGTATTCGCCGTTCCAAGATCGATGGCGATTTCTTCTGTCAAGAAATCAAAAAATCCCATATATGCAAGAGCTAAAAGTTACTTTTTAATGATTTAATAAAATAATAATAGTAAATGTACTAAAATTAATATATAATCAGGGTTGGAAACCTTTAATGTTTAAAGTGGCGTGTTCCCGTCATGACCATAGAAATTCCGTTAGCATCACAGTAATCAATACTTAGTTGATCTTTGATAGAGCCCCCAGGTTGTATCACAGAAGTAATTCCGGCCTTGTCTGCAAGTTCTACGCAGTCAGGAAAAGGGAAAAAGGCATCGCTGGCCATTACTGCTCCTTTGAGGTCAAAATTAAAACTAGTCGCTTTTTCTACCGCATGGCGCAAAGCATCTACACGAGATGTTTGTCCTGTGCCACTAGCAAATAACTGTTTGTTTTTGGTAAAAACGATCGTGTTTGATTTTGTGTGTTTGCAAATTTTTGAAGCAAACAGTAGATCCGCCTCTTCTGCTGTCGTAGGAGCGATCTTTGTTACGGTTTTTAAATCTTCTTTGGCATCCGTTTTGGTATCTTTTTCTTGTACCAAGGTTCCGTTGAGACAGGTACGTATTTGCGTATTTGGTAATTGGGCATCTTTTTGGACTAAAATGATGCGGTTCTTTTTTCCTTTTAGCAAAGTCAAAGCTTCATCACTATAACTAGGTGCAATAACAACTTCGCAGAATAACTTATGAATTTCTTCAGCAGTTGCAGCATCTATAATGGTGTTGCTAATAAGGACACCTCCAAATGCAGAGGTTGGATCTCCAGCCAGCGCATCTATATAGGCCTGATGTAAGGTTTCGCGTTGTGCTAATCCACAAGCATTATTGTGTTTTAGAATGGCAAAGGTAGGGGCTTCTCCTTGGAATTCTCCAATAAGATTTACCGCAGCATCTACATCAAGTAGATTGTTGTATGATAACTCTTTTCCATGCAAATGATCAAACATCTCTTGGAAATTACCATAGAAATATCCTTTTTGATGCGGGTTTTCGCCATATCGTAATTCTTTACCTTGATTTTCGCTTATTTTCAGTGTCTCAATGTTCTGATCGAGGTTGAAATAGTTGAAAATTGCAGTGTCATAATGAGAAGATACTTGGAAGGCTTTTGCAGCAAAACGTTTGCGGTTTTCTATAGAAATAGCTCCATTTCCTTCTTCTAGAACATTTAAAAACTCTGCGTAATCATCAACAGAGGAGACACAAGTAACATCAGCAAAATTCTTGGCAGCAGCCCTGATGAGAGAAATACCACCGATATCAATTTTTTCGATAATATCCTGTTCCTTAGCGCCAGAGGCTACTGTTTTTTCAAAAGGATATAAGTCAACGATGACAATGTCCAATTGTGGGATATCATATTCGGCAAGTTCGTTGACATCACTATCGTTATTCTGTCTGTTCAGGATTCCTCCAAAAACTTTGGGATGTAGCGTTTTTACGCGACCACCAAGTATAGATGGGTATGAGGTAACATCCTCGACAGGGACAACATCAATTCCGAGCTCTTTGATAAAAGTTTCTGTACCTCCGGTTGAGTAGATTTTAATACCTAAAGCATCCATTTTTTGTACGATCGGAGCTAGTCCGTCTTTACTGAAAACAGATATCAATGCAGATTTTGCAGTTTTTGAGTCACTCATTGCTAAATGATTTTTCCTTCTATTGCGGCAAATATGCCTAGAAAAGGATTATGGTTATAATTTTGAAAATGCAAAAATAGTAATTAATCTCTCCAAAATGTGTATAAACTACTAGGAAATTATACAGTGCTTTGAGAAGTTCCTTTGTTAAAAACGTATTATCTTTACTAGAGCTTAATTGCACAAAGATTATTCGTATGTTTCTATATTTGAGGGTTCTTAAAGAGAGTTTTAATTTTGCACTTAATGCGCTTGTAAACAATAAATTACGTACAATTCTTTCTTTATTGGGTGTTACAATAGGGATTTTTTCTATTATTGGTGTTTTGGCTGCAGTAGACTCCCTTCAAAAAGAGATTAAAGGGAGTATTAGTTCTTTGGATAACAGTACCATTTATTTAATGAAATATAAATTTGGCCCCACCGATATTCCAAAATGGAAACGTGACCAGTTCCCTGATGTAACGTATGAAGAGTATCAGTTTGTGAAAAAAAATGTACCGAATGCGGCCTATGTATCTTATTCCTTGAATGTAGGGGCAGAAACGATTAAATACCAAGATAGAGTTGTGAGTGAAGTAGGTGTTATACCTGTAACGTCAGAATATTATCATATTGAAGCGTTAGGGCTTAGGGATGGGCGTTTTTTTAATGAATTAGAATCTGTAAATGGAGCACCTGTGATTATCTTGGGTGATGAGATCGCTGATGGTCTCTTTGGGGATGTGCCTTGTATAGGAAAGAAAATACGGTTGTATGGACGCAAGTTTACCGTGATTGGTGTTTTAGAAAAAGAAGGAACTGGGTTGTTTGGTGATTCCAAAGATTCCACGGTAATAGTTCCTGTGAATTTTGTGCGTCGAATTTATGGGGATAATAGTAAGGTGTCTTTTCCTGGGATTATAATTAAACCAGAATCAGGGATTGATTTATCGGAGTTTATCGCAATGTTAACGCAAAAAATGAGGCAACTTCGAGGATTAAAACCTGATCATATAGATGATTTTTTTGTGAATCAGTTACAGGGATTTGCAGATTTTATTGATGATATAACATCAAAAATGAATTTAATTGGTTTGGTGATTAGTGCTTTCTCATTGTTAGTAGGTGGTTTTGGTATTGCTAATATCATGTTTGTTAGTGTCAAAGAGCGAACAAATTTAATTGGTATTCAAAAATCATTGGGAGCCAAAAATCGATTTATTTTATTTCAGTTTTTATTTGAAGCAATTATCTTGGCAGTTATAGGAGGACTCATTGGGTTGGTTTTGGTGTGGGGTGTGTCATTGGTGGCATCTGCTTTTACTGGAGATTTTGAGTTTGTTTTGTCTTTGAAGAATATGTTTCTAGGCACTGTAGTTTCTGCTATTATAGGATTAGTTTCGGGGATTATCCCTGCTGTTTCTGCATCTAGATTAGATCCCGTAGAGGCAATTAGAACAGGGATGTAGTGTGGTTTCTGTTATAATGGTTATAGAGTATTGACGTTTTTCTTTCCTAGCGTACCGACGTATGATGTAGCTATTGCATTAAATGAGTTTTGTGCAAAAAAAATGTTTTTTTATTACCTTATGGAGAAGTCTGGTAAATAGTAAGTTGCTCAAAAATAAGCAAAGGATGTAGGCTTGTTTGTCATGACTTGGTAATAATATTAAGTCATTCTCGTTAGCTTATGGACTAGTATCTAGTAAGAAAAACTGGTATTGGTCGTGTAGAACTTTTAAATCATTTGGTGTTATGAAGAGTGTAGGTGCTATTTTTTTAGTGTTTTTTGTTTTTTTTATTGCTTGTTCTAAAGACGAGGATGAAACTAATGAAACCGTAGAAAAGAATAATCCTCCAAGCATGGAGTCGCAGTCTTTTACTGTTGCTTCAACAGCAAATAAAGGGACTGTTTTGGGGGTGATAGAGGCAACGGATGCAGATGAGGATGAATTGTCTTATGAATTGGTGTCGGTCGATACACCTTTTAGTGTAGTCAAGCTCAAGGGAGAGCTAGTGTTGTCTGACGAGGTGTTGCTTGCAAAAATGGATAAGAAATCTTATGAATTGAAGGTAAAGGTTTCTGATGGTGTGGACTCGGTAACAGGAGTAGTCAAGGTTGAGGTTCTAATATCAACCAATCCAGAGCCAACGACTCCAGAGCCAACAAACCCGGAACCAACAAACCCAGAGCCAACAAACCCGGAGCCAACCAATCCGGAACCAACCAATCCGGAACCAACGACTCCAGAACCAACGACTCCAGAACCAACGACTCCAGAACCAACAAACCCGGAGCCAACGAATCCGGAACCAACAAACCCAGAACCTAATCCTGATCCATCTGGTATTTCTGAGGCGGAGAAAAAGAGGCTTACAGATTTGTTTGTTTTTATGGCATTTCGAAAATCTAATAATAGCCCTAATACAACGATCAAAAAATGGAACGGAGATATGAAGGTGATTGTTACAGGAAGCCCTACAGCTTCTGATCGGACACTTGTCAAGAATTTTTTAGTAACCCTCAATGAATTGGCAACAGATAATTTTAATGCCTATTTGGTAGATAATTTGTCAGAAGCAACTGCCGAAGTGTATTTTGGGAGTTATGATGAAGTTAGGAGAGAGCGTTCGAATTTTGAGTTGACACCAAAACGAAATAATAGAGGGGGGAGTCATGCGACAAATGGAGGTACTAGCAAAATTATAAAAAAAGGTGAAGTGTGGATTAATACGGAGACCTACAGGCAATCCACAATCAAGCACGAAATTTTGCATATTATAGGATTTGGACATTCAAAGGATGAAAATAGTATAATGCATTCGCCTTCTCGATTTTTGGAACTAAGTGCTGATGATGAGTTTATGATCAAAACTTTGTATAATCCATCTATCAAGGCTAAGTTTAGCGAAAGTCAAACTAGGTCAGCTGTTAAGGATATTCTAAAGTAGTGGAGGGCTGAAGAAGTTTTAGGTTTTATGAAATAATTTTGGCAACTTCTTGGTTTACCCACTCCAAAAAGGATTCATCTGCTTTGGTAAAAGGATCGGGCGTATGAGAATCAATATCGATTTGTCCAATATTTTCTCCATCCTTGAACAAAGGAATGACAATTTCTGATTTTACGTGTATGCTGCAGGCAATGTAATTGTCTTGAGCCTTTACATCTGGGACGACAAAATTTTTGTTAGACACAGCTACTTGTCCGCAGATGCCTTTTCCAAAAGGGATGATAGTATGATCTGTTTGATCTCCGGCATACGGTCCTAATTTGAGTTCTTGTTTATTTCCGTTTTTAAAATAAAAACCTACCCAATCATAATAAGAAATACCGTCTCTAAGAATATTGCAAATTGCTTGCATTTTTTGATCCGCACTTTTTGTTTGTAGGATGATTTCAGAGATTTCTGTTTTTAGCGTTGAAAAAAGCATGAAGGTTTTATTTTTAGAAGTTGTCGTAAAAATAGTCACGAGGATCAAAAGAATAAAAAAAAGAGGTAATTTTAGTTTCAAATTAACATTATGAATGTTCTACTAAAATTACTGCTTACAGCAATTGCTGTGGTGATATTGTCCAAGATTCTTCCAGGTGTTTCTGTTGAGAGCTATTTGAGTGCGTTAATTGTGGCTATAGTGCTAGGGGTTCTTAATACATTTGTGAAACCTTTGGTTGTTCTTCTCACACTCCCAGCAACGGTTGTAACGCTAGGTTTATTTTTATTAGTGATTAATGCAGCTTTGATACTTGTGGCGGATTATTTTATTGATGGGTTTCGTGTATCCGGATGGATGTATGCACTTTTTTTTAGTTTGTTATTGTCTTTTTTTCAATCTGTTTTGTACTCTTTTCTTAAAAAAGACGGAGAATAACTTTTCTAATGTCGCTGAATATCCATGGTATTCGCGTTCCTGAGGTTTAGGGGGTGTTTCTCGAGTTTCTGTAATCATAAGAAGTCGTCATAGGTGATGCTGCGGGTTTGTAGTATTTTTTTGTTTTTAGTGCTATGAGGGGTGCTATAACGTCTTTAATTTGGGGGACTCTATTTTTGTGAATAAAAGCCTCATGAAGAGGCTCGATGTTTCATTATTAATAGGCTATAAGGTTTGGGATTGGTTTTTTTGGTTGTTTTTTTTAGCTAGTATTATTGGGTAATTGATGTAACATAAGAGTGATTTTAGGAAAATTAATTAAGAGTTAGTGTGAGAATAAACGTTAGTAAATCGACTTGAGGTATGCTATCAAAACTGTTGCTGTATTGGCTATTTGAGCCATTCTATTATTCTTTTTCGAGTGTTAAGGTTTAGATTTTTTTAATCTCTAATATGTAGTTGATTAGAGCTCTCCATCAAAGGTAAAAGCGTAAAACGAAAACTCCCCAAAAGTTGTTTGTATGGGTGTAAAAAAAATGGTACTTTTGCCTCCCAATTTTAGTGGATTAAAAAAACAAGCGAATGAATATTTCGAAAGAGCAAATTGACGAATTGAATGCAGTGATCACGGTTGATATTGCAAAAGAGGATTACAGTACTACTGTAGAAGATATATTGAAGGATTACCGAAAAAAAGCAAATATTCCTGGTTTTAGAAAAGGACATGTACCTATGGGGCTTGTTAAAAAACAGTATGGTAAGGCGGTATTGGTAGATGAAGTAAATAAATTATTGCAAGATTCCCTGAACAAATATTTGACAGAAGAAAAGTTAGATGTTTTGGGAAATCCACTTCCCAAAGAACAGGAAGCTTTTGATTGGGATGCTGAGAATTATTCTTTTCAGTTCGAACTAGGATTAGCACCTAAGTTTGAGGTGGAGTTAAAAGGAGATAAAGATATCATCAATTATAAAATTGTTCCTTCTCAAGAAATGATTGAGGATCAATTAAAAAATATCCAGAAGCAATATGGGAAATTGATTCCCAAAGAAGTTGCTGAGAGTGGAGATGTATTACGTGGAACATTTACTAATACAGAAAAAGAAATCAATAAAGAAGCTACAGTAGAGTTAGACTCTCTCAAAGGAGAAGGTAATCAAAAGCTGTTTATCGGTGCAAAAGTAGGTGATACAATTACTGTAAGCACCAAAGATCTTTTTGAAAATGATAATCTTTTGGTAAGCACTCTAGGTGTCACCGCAGAAGAAAGCAAAGATTTGGATATCGAAGTTACTTTTGAAGTTACAGAAGTAAATCAGCAAGAATTAGCCGTATTGGATCAAGAATTGTTTGATAAGTTGTACGGAGAAGGAGGGATCAAATCTGAGGAAGAACTGAAAGATAAGCTCAAGGAAGAGGGGGAGAACCAGTTCAAGCAACATTCTGACCAGAAATTATTGAATGAGGTTACAGAATTTTTGTTAGAGACTACCGAATTTGAATTGCCAGCAGCGTTTCTTCAAAAGTGGATTCAGACAACTGGTGAAAATACATTGACGGAAGATGAGGCTAAGGAGGAATATGAGAAAAGTGAAAAAGGATTGCGTTTTCAATTAATCGAAGGAAAAATTGTAAATGATAATAACTTGCAAGTTACTTTTGACGAGCTTAAGGATTATGCAAAAGAATTGATCAAACAGCAAATGGCGCAATTTGGACAATCTGATCCAGAAGATAAAGAATTAGAGGATATTGCGGCTAGAATTTTGTCTAATCAAGATGAGGTAAAACGTATTTCAGAACAATTGTTGAGTCAGAAATTATTAGGTTTCTATAAAGAGAATGCAAGAATTATAGAGAAGGAAGTTTCTTTTGAGGATTTCGTAAAAGAGGCATACAAGTAGGACACTCTTTGAATTTTATAGTATATTTAAGGCGTTAAACCTTTTGGTCTAACGCCTTTTTTTGTAAAACAACTATTTGAGCAATAAAACATATGAATTACGCAAAAGAATTCGAGAAATACGCTACAAAACACCATGGAGTTAATGGAAACTATTACGATAAATTAATCACTAGTATGCATCCAGTAGGCATGACTCCGAATATTATTGAGGAGCGCCAGATGAATGCTGTCGCTATGGATGTTTTCTCACGATTGATGATGGATCGTATCATTTTTATGGGTACAGGAATTAACGATCAGATAGCAAATATTATTCAAGCACAGTTACTATTTTTAGAAAGTACAGATGCAAGTAAAGATATTCAAATATATATAAACTCTCCTGGAGGTAGTGTCTATGCTGGATTGGGGATTTATGATACTATGCAGTTTATAAAGCCGGATGTAGCAACAATTTGTACAGGTATGGCCGCTTCTATGGGAGCTGTTTTGTTATGTGCAGGAGCAGAAGGAAAACGAACTGGATTACCGCATAGTCGTGTCATGATTCACCAACCACTCGGAGGTGCGCAAGGACAAGCAAGTGATATAGAAATTACCGCTAGAGAAATCTTGACTTTAAAGACAGAATTGTATGAGATTATAGCCAAACATTCTGGACAGTCTTATGACAAGGTTTACGAGGATAGTGATCGTGATTATTGGATGAAAGCTCATGCTGCAAAGGAGTATGGCATGATTGATGAAGTTTTAGAAAGAGAATAACAAGCGCCTACAAGATAGATGGTTCACCAATGTTGTGGATCATCTAATGGGTGTATAATGGATAAGGATATAGTATTATGGCTAAAGAAGATTTAGAATGTTCTTTTTGCGGGAGAAAAAAACCTGAAACTAATTTATTGATAGCTGGGTTAGATGCGCATATTTGTGATCGCTGTATAGAGCAAGCGCATGGGATTGTTGTAGAAGAAGCAAAAGATGATGTAGATAATAATGAGCTTTCCAAAGAACTATTGTTGCGTAAACCAAAGGCTATTAAAGCTTTTGTGGATGAATATGTGATAGGTCAGGAGTTTACAAAAAAAGTAATGGCTGTTGCTGTGTATAATCACTACAAGCGCCTCTTGCAACCTCCGGGAGATGATGAGATTGAGATACAGAAAAGTAACATCATCATGGTAGGAGAGACAGGTACTGGAAAAACACTTATTGCCAAGACTATTGCAAGAATGCTTAATGTTCCTTTGGCTATAGTGGATGCTACGGTATTGACAGAAGCAGGATATGTCGGAGAGGATGTAGAGACGATACTCACACGTTTATTGCAAGCAGCAGATTATAATATAGAAAAAGCCGAGAGAGGCATTGTTTTTATTGATGAAATTGATAAAATAGCACGCAAAAGTGATAATCCTAGTATCACTAGAGATGTATCAGGCGAAGGTGTGCAGCAGGCTTTGTTAAAACTTTTGGAGGGAACCACAGTAAATGTTCCGCCAAAAGGAGGACGAAAACATCCAGATCAAAAATTTATTGAAGTCAAAACTGAAAATATTCTATTTATTGCCGGAGGGGCGTTTGATGGTATAGATCGAGTGATACAAAAACGTCTTAATATGCAAGCAGTGGGCTTTAGTGCTTCCTTGAGCGAAGATGTGATTGAAAAAGATAATTTACTCAAATATATCATACCTAGAGATTTAAAAGATTTTGGACTTATACCAGAAATTATTGGAAGATTACCGGTCTTGACCTATATGAATCCACTAGATGCAAAAACACTTAAGGCAATTTTAACGGAGCCAAAGAATGCAATTATAAAACAGTACGCAAAACTCTTTTCAATGGATGATGTAGCTTTTTCTGTTACTGAAGGGGCAATGGATTATATTGTAGACAAGGCGATAGAGTATAAGTTAGGTGCACGTGGATTGCGTTCCCTTTGTGAAGCTATTCTTACCGATGCTATGTTTGAGTTACCAGAAAGTGAAGAGACTGAATTTACGGTGACTAAGGATTATGCTGAGAAAAAGTTAAATAAGTCGATCATTAAAAAATTAAAAGCAGTTTCTTAATACGTGAGGAACATGCTTATCGAAAAGGAAAGACCGTCTAAATAACATTTAGGCGGTCTTTTTTTATGGATGTTTGAAAAATAGGATTGAACTTTTTTCAATTCGGAGTGCTACCAGTGACATTACATTTTAACTGGTATTATTCTAAAAAAAAGGGTTGTTTTCGAATATAATCGAAACAACCCTTTTTTTACTCTATGTATCTGTAAAAAAGATGACTTATTTACAACTTACATCATCCCTGGCATACCACCACCCATTGGAGGGTGTGCATGTCCAGCTTCATCTTCTTTGATATCAACCAATGCACATTCTGTTGTCAAGATCATTCCTGACACAGAAGCAGCATTTTCTAATGCTACGCGTGTTACTTTTTTCGGATCGATAATTCCAGCTTTCAACATATCTACATATGCTTCAGACTTTGCGTCATATCCAAAATCTTTTTTACCTTCCAAAACTTTGGAGATCACAACAGATCCTTCTCCACCTGCATTCTCTACAATAGTACGTAATGGTGCTTCGATAGCACGATTTACAATTTGTACCCCTGTAGCTTCATCTGCATTATCAGTTTTTACGTTATCCAAAACAGATTTTGCTCTTACCAAAGCAACACCACCACCGGCAACAATACCTTCTTCTACTGCAGCTCTTGTTGCATGAAGTGCATCATCTACACGATCTTTCTTTTCTTTCATCTCTACTTCAGAGGCAGCTCCTACATATAATACTGCAACACCACCAGCTAATTTTGCCAGACGCTCTTGCAATTTCTCTTTATCATAATCAGATGTAGTGGTTTCGATTTGAGATTTGATCTGGTTAATACGGTTTTTGATTAAGTCTTCTTCTCCTGCGCCATTTACAACAGTAGTATTATCCTTATCAATAGCAACTTTCTCAGCAGTACCAAGCTGCTCTATTGTAGTGTTTTCTAAAGAAAACCCTCTTTCTTCTGCGATTACCGTACCTCCTGTAAGAATCGCAATATCTTCTAACATCGCTTTACGACGATCTCCAAAACCTGGTGCTTTTACAGCAGCAATTTTTAGTGCTCCTCGTAACTTATTTACTACCAGAGTTGCCAATGCTTCTCCATCAACATCTTCTGCTATAATCAAAAGAGGTTTTCCTGTTTGTGCTACTGGTTCCAAAACTGGCAACAAATCTTTCATTGCAGATATTTTCTTATCGTATAATAAGATATATGGACTCTCCAACTCAGTAGTCATTTTTTCGCTATTGGTTACAAAGTATGGCGATAAGTATCCACGATCAAACTGCATCCCTTCGACAACATCTACATAGGTATCTGTTCCTTTAGCTTCTTCTACTGTAATAACACCTTCTTTACCAACTTTACCAAAAGCTTTAGCAATCAAATCACCAATGACTTCATCGTTGTTTGCTGAAATCGAAGCTACTTGCTTGATTTTTTCAGAAGAACTTCCTACCTCTTTAGTTTGTTTTTCTAAATCAGCAGTAATTGTTTCTACAGCCTTATCGATACCACGTTTAAGATCCATAGGGTTTGCTCCTGCAGCAACATTTTTCAAACCTTCTTTAACGATTGCTTGAGCCAATACTGTTGCTGTTGTAGTTCCGTCACCTGCAAGATCATTTGTCTTGGAAGCAACTTCTTTTACCATCTGAGCTCCCATGTTTTCCAAAGGATCCTCTAACTCTATTTCTTTTGCCACAGTAACTCCATCTTTCGTTACATTAGGTCCTCCAAAAGACTTTCCGATAATGACATTTCGTCCTTTCGGTCCTAAGGTTACTTTTACTGCATTTGCTAATGCATCCACACCACGTTTTATTCCGTCACGTGCTTCTACATCAAATTTTATATCTTTTGCCATTTTGATTTTGTTTGAAAATTAAATCCCTACATTCCTTTGAGACCTTGATTTTTATAAATCTTTATGAAAATCAAGCTTTTAGAATTTGAAATTTGTTTTTTTTTTGTTAATTAAACTATTGCAAGAATATCATCCTCACGCATCATTAAGAAATCTTCACCTTCTAATTTAAGTTCCGTACCACTGTACTTCCCATAAAGAACCGTGTCACCAACTTTGACAGTCATTTCATGATCCTTTTTTCCTTTTCCAACAGCTACTACTTTTCCTTTTTGTGGTTTTTCCTTTGCAGTATCTGGGATATATATTCCAGATGCGGTTTGCGTTTCAGCTGCCATAGGCTCCACCAAAACGCGGTCAGAAAGAGGTTTGATGTTTACTCCCATTATGAATTGTTTTTATTAGTATTATTAAAAAAAAATTGTTTTTTGATCAGGCTGTAGTATTCAGAAACCATGCCAGCCATATATCACTGACAAATTGAAACAAAAAATGCCGACTGTATGACAAGTCGGCATTTTTTGTTCTTTTCAAAGAAAAGAATAAAACTTATTCCTGTGCCTCATTTGTTGTGGGAGCAGGTGCTGGTGTATCTACTGCGGGAGCAGGAGTTACTGGTGTTTCTATAGCTTCTGTATCTATTACAGATGACACTTCGCCATCCATTATTGACAAATTTGACAACAAGATTAATACTAATAGTAATCCTGCCAATGTCCAAGTACTCTTATCCAAAAAGTCTGTTGTTTTTTGCACACCTCCTAATTGTTGCGTACCACCACCTCCTAAAGAAGATGACAATCCCCCTCCTTTGGGGTTCTGAACCATAATCACTACTATCAGCAAGAATGCTACAATAACGATTAGAAATAAAAATATATTAAAAGTTGTCATTATGTGTTTTTTATATTATTTATGATCTTGTAATTTTTTAATTGCCCGAATTTGGTCTGCAAAGAAACCACTTTTTTCGGGATTTTTCAAAATTAATATGTTATAAGCTTGAATTGCCTTCTTATAGTTCTTTTGCTTTAGGTACACCTTGGCCAAAGTCTCGGTCATTAATGTGTCCGGAACTGCGGTCTTTTGTTTTGCCAAATTTTGCGATACCGAAGTACTAGACACTGGTCCAATCTTTGGATTCTTAGCTATAAAATCATCTATTAATCGATACTTATCTTCTAGTCCTAATGCGCTACTATCTTGATCAGAAACTTCAGATTTTGAAATTTCTGCAACCTCAGGCTTTTCTTCAGGATTCTCTTTTTTCGATACAACCTCTCTCTGTATAGGTTGTAAAGCTGCCAACTTCATCCACTCTCCAAAGGAGTGTAATTCATTTTGATCAAACTCAAACGGTTGATCTATCTGTAAAATTGTTTCGGGAGTCGATAATTTTTCTGTTGTTCCTTCTTCTTCCGTTATCGCCTCTTCTGTCAGAGACTCTTCTTCTTTGAGTTCTGCTGCAACAAAAAGTTCTGGATCCAAAACTTCATCTGCCTCTTGTAGCTTCATTGTGACAACAGTATCCATAGACCTATCGGATACAGAATCTAACGTATCGGTATCTAATAATACTGTGTTATCAACTTCTTCTTCCTGCTCTACAAGGGTATTAGCACGCTCTATCTCCCGAGGTTTCCTAAAGATTTCTGAGGTTATAAAATCAAACAACACATGTCGATCCGTAGTATAGGCTGCTGTGTTCCTTAACGCTGTATTATACCGATAGCTTCCTTGATTTTTGAGCCCTTTGAGATACAATGCTTTTGGTGCCTGAAAAAAAGGATATGCTTCCATAATTTTTTCGATTTCAAAAACCTGTTCATTTTCTAACAATTCAGGCTGTTGCAATAATGTTATGAAAGTCTTAGTATCCATGAAACTCCTTTTACCATCGCGCCAATGTCGCATTAAAAATATCCTGAGTGATTCGCTCAAAAATCTCTTCGTGTGCGGATTCTTTTTGCCCTCCAATTAATGGCGAACTTGCTGGAAAATCTACAAAGAACGAAAAGCTTTGTTCTAAGTCCTGTGTATCGTCTTTGGTATCATAATATCGTAGACTCACTCCAATTGTAAGCCTATTCTGAGCTGCAGTGTTATCGGAGGTTGCTGTATTAGGTGCGATATAATATTCTGTTATCTCTCCTTCATAAACGATATCCCCTCCAGAATTCACCAAAGAAAGATTTGTTTGATTGAGAATTAAATCCTGTAAATCAATTGTAAACTTACGATCCAAACCTGGTTCTATTAGTGCTGCCGTATTCTGAAATCCGTTGACCTGAAATGTTTTTACTTCTGGCGAAATCGAAATTCCGCTAAATGAATAAAATCCACATCCTTGAAGAATTGGTATCCATACGAGCACTAATAAATATTTTGCAAATTTCATGTATTCTAAACAAAGTTTTAATCGAATTACAAATCGAATTGTTTAATTTTTCTATATAGTGTACGCTCACTAATACCAAGTTCTTCTGCTGCAGCCTTGCGTTTACCCCGATGCCGTTCTAGAGATTTCTTGATCAACTCTAATTCTTTGTCATGTAAAGATAGGGTTTCTTCTTCTTCAATTTCTTCTGCAAAATGATATTTATCTATTTCTTGGGGTGCTTCATACACTGTTTCTGTAACAGGAGCAATTCCTAACAGCTTTTGTTGTGGAGCTACCTCTTCCTTATATACTGCTTGTTGAACTTCAGTATCCTCTCCATAGATTTTCTGAATCAGATTTTCATTTTCTTTTTGCACCTGCTGACTATCATCTTTTTTCATTAACTCCATTGTGAGTTTTTTCAAGTCATTCAGATCACTTTTCATATCAAACAACACTTTGTAAAGAATCTCTCGTTCATTACTAAAGTCACTTTGTGCTTTTTCGTCTGAGATCACTGCAGGTAGATTAGCTCCCATATCTGGAAGATACCCATGCAACGTTACAGCCGAAATCACTCGCTCTTGCTCCAAAACAGAAACCTGCTCTGCAACATTTCGTAGCTGTCGAATATTACCACTCCATTTGTATTGTATCAAAAGAGACGCAGCATCTTCTGTCAATCTGATCGTTGGCATTTTATATTTGATTGCAAAGTCTGAGGCAAATTTTCTAAAAAGTAAATGAATATCTTCCTTGCGTTCTCTCAATGCAGGCAATAGAATCTCTACAGTACTCAATCGATAGTACAGATCTTCTCTGAACTTCTCTTTCTTTATCGCTGCAAACATATTAACATTGGTTGCTGCAACGATACGGACATCAGTTTTTTGCACTTTGGAAGACCCAACTTTTATAAACTCTCCATTTTCTAAAACCCGTAGCAATCGTACCTGTGTTGTCAATGGCAATTCTCCTACTTCATCCAAAAAAATTGTCCCACCATCTGCTACTTCAAAATACCCACTTCTAGTTGATGTTGCACCCGTAAAAGCACCTTTTTCGTGTCCAAAAAGCTCACTATCAATCGTGCCTTCTGGAATAGCACCACAGTTTACTGCAATATACTTCCCATGCTTACGATGCGACAGCGAATGTACAATCTTTGGAATACTTTCTTTACCCACACCGCTTTCTCCTGTTACCAAAACAGAAATATCCGTAGGTGCTACTTGTATCGCTTTCTCTACTGCACGATTGAGTTTGAGATCATTCCCAATAATTCCAAAACGTTGTTTGATAGCTTGTATGGATTCCATTTTTTTTAGTTCTACGTTATGAATTAAATTTCAAATTACTATTCGGTAATATCAAAACACCGAGCAAATCCATGTTACTTCCAAAACCTGTTCATTACACTTGAAAATTTTTCAGCATTTGGACTGTTATCAACTATACAAAAATTGGTCCACTCCAAACAGATTTCGGATTTCACAAAAATCTCATAATTTCGTTTTAATTATTCTCCGAATATCCAACGGCAGTTCCAAGTAAAGTTGCACTTGTACAATCTTCTATCCGGACATTTACAAAATCTCCTACTTTGTAATGTTCTTTAGGAAAAACTGCCATAATATTTTGCGGATTCCTTCCGCTCCATTGCTGATCTGATTTTTTGGATGTTTTTTCGATCAAAATCTCTATCGTCTTCCCTAGATAAGCTTTGTGTCTATAATGACTATGCACTCGTTGCAAAGTATGAATCTCTGCCAAGCGTCTCTTTTTTATATCCTCTGGCACATCATCTTTTAGCTTTCGGGCAGCCATAGTCCCTGGACGTTCAGAATACGTAAACATATACCCATATTCATACTTTACATACTCCATCAACGAAAGCGTATCTTGATGATCCAGTTCTGTTTCTGTTGGAAATCCAGAAATAATATCTTGTGAAATAGCGCAATCAGGAATTAATTCTTTGATATTGTCTATCAAATCCATATATTCTTGCCTTGTGTGTAATCGATTCATCTCTTTGAGAATACGATCACTCCCACTTTGTATAGGTAAATGGATGTAATTACAAATATTCGCATTTGCCGCAACAACTTTGACTACATCTAAGGTCATGTCCTGTGGATTAGACGTAGTAAAACGAATCCGTGTCTTTGGATGCTTTGTTGCCACTGTATTTAATAATTGTGCAAAGTCAACAGCTGTTGCCTTCTCAAAATCACTCGCCTTCTCAAAATCCTTTTTCAGTCCGCCACCATACCAGAGGTAGCTATCAACGTTCTGACCAAGCAATGTAATTTCCTTAAAGTTTTTAGCGACCAAATCATCTATTTCTTCCAAAATGCTCTGTGGTTCCCTGCTTCGCTCTCTCCCGCGAGTAAACGGTACTACACAAAATGTACACATGTTATCACATCCTCTAGTTATTGAGACAAAAGCAGAAACCCCATTACTTTGCAAACGGACTGGAGCAATGTCTCCATACGTCTCTTCTTTTGAAAGAATCACATTAACAGCATTACGCCCTGCATCTACCTCTTCTAACAAATTCGGCAAATCTTTATAAGCATCTGGTCCTACAACCAGATCTACCATTTTTTCTTCTTCTAGGAATTTACTTTTTAATCGTTCTGCCATGCAACCCAATACTCCAATCTTCATTTTCGGATTGATTTTCCTGACAGCATTATATTTCTCCAAACGCTTGCGCACGGTTTGTTCTGCTTTGTCCCGAATAGAACAAGTATTCACCAAAACTAAATCAGCATCTTCTAAATTTTGAGTGGTATTAAAACCTTGATCAGCCAAAATCGAGGCTACGATTTCACTGTCACTAAAATTCATTTGGCACCCATAACTTTCTATAAAAAGTTTACGAGTATTATTCTTTTTTTCTTCCAGAACTAATGCTGTTCCTTGTTTTTTTTCATCGATAATCTTCTCCATACTCTATACTAAACGATTAAACCTGAACGAACCTGTTACAAGATTCTTTCCATTTTTAGAGCTATCATACCATAGCCCCTCACCATATCATCTAATTCTCTTTACAAAACTAAACTCCTAGCTTCTTTATTTTCAAAATTACTCCATATTACAAATCCCCTCTTAACTATGAACAAGTCTAACCCCGTTGCATCACCATCTGTATTGTCACTGTCTCTTCTTATCACCAAGCATGCAAATATCACAGGAATAAAGAAATCAGAGCGCAAAGATACAACATCAAAAAGATATGACAAACTGACAGGTGTTGTTTTTGGCCATAAAAAAACAATCCCAGCTACGCAACCTCAAAACAAAAGCACCATCTATAAGATATACCAAAAACCTTTAATTTATGAATACGAAACAAACCTATAGCATTCTATTCTTTCTGATTACTTTAATTTCTTGCGAAAAACAAAATGACGACCTCTACCATACCGTCAATGTCGCAATACCCATTATCATGAACCAAGAAGAATTAAGATCAGAAGTAAAAATCCAATCACCAGAGACAATATCACAAACCGGAAAAATATACTCCTATAAAAACTACTTATTCATCAACGACAAAACAAAAGGAATCCACATTATAGATAATAGCAATCCCAAAAACCCAATCAAATTCAAACTAATTGCACTACCGGCAAACACAGATATCGCCATCAAAAATGATTTTTTATACGCAGATAGTGGTACAGACCTTGTAACATTTGATATAAGCGACATGAATTCTATCACAGAAATAGGCAGGTCAAAAGAAGTTTTTCCACTCCGCTACCCACCAGTTCCAGAAAACACAAGCTATGTAGATTATAGCCACTTTGACCACAACTCAACAGGAATCATCACGGGGTACACCATAGAAACGAGAAGAGAAAAAAAAATTACAGATGACTTTGATATAGTTACTAGTTTTCAGAACACTTCAAATTCTGTAGGTATCGGAGGGTCTTTAGCTCGTTTTAATATCGTAGACAACTACCTTTATATAGTAGACATATACAATTTATCGGTATTTGATATCAAAAACCTAAATTCTCCAAAAGCATTGCATCAACAATACGTTGGATGGGAAATAGAAACCATATTTAACCAAGGTAATTATATGTATATCGGAAGTACAACAGGAATGCTTATTTATGACATTACAAATAGAGCTGTCCCCCAACACCAATCTACTATAAGTCACTTATTAGCCTGTGACCCTGTAGTCGTCCAAGGAGATCTTGCTTATGTAACACTAAGAGGAGGTAATGAATGTGGGCAGCCCGATAGTATGCTAGAAGTCATAGATGTACAGGATAAAAAGAACCCAAAACTTCTTCAGACATACCCCATGCAAAACCCCTATGGTTTAGGTATAAAAGATCAATCATTATTTGTATGCGATGGAACCGCTGGACTACGTGTATTTGATATCTCCCAAACGCCAACACTCCACCAAACATCCGTGTTCCAAAACATCAATACAAAAGACGTAATACCCCTAGAAGACAAACTATTAATGATCAGCGATGATAGTATTTATCAATACTTATATGAACAAAAAACTTTAAAACTACTCAGTAGATTTAGACTTAACTGACTTTTTTTATTTTTTTTTAAAAACATGTACAACAACACATTACCTATTCATTTGCCATTGTATAAGACTGTTAAAAGACTGTTAGATTCCAAGAAGCGCTCACCACTAAAAAAAAATCCTATACTTTTGTAATCACAAATAACATGTTATGGCAAAGAATTTAGTAATTGTTGAGTCCCCTGCAAAAGCTAAGACAATAGAGAAATTTTTAGGAAAAGACTACACAGTGGTTTCCAGTTTTGGGCATATAGCAGACCTACCTGCAAAAGAACTAGGAGTTGATGTAGATGGAGATTTCAAGCCAAAATACATTGTGTCCAGTGACAAAAAAGATGTTGTTAAAAAGCTAAAAAGTCTTTCGAAAAAAGCAGAAATGATTTGGTTAGCAAGTGATGAGGATCGAGAAGGAGAAGCCATTGCGTGGCATCTTTCGGAAGAACTTAATCTGACGGATGAACGAACAAAACGCATTGTTTTTCATGAAATTACAAAAAATGCTATTCTCAAGGCGATAGAGAATCCGAGAAAAATTGATTACAATTTAGTAAACGCACAACAAGCAAGACGCGTGCTAGATCGATTAGTTGGATATGAATTATCACCGATTCTATGGCGCAAAGTTAAAGGAGGACTTTCTGCAGGAAGAGTACAATCAGTTTCCGTAAGACTCATTGTAGAACAGGAGCGTAAAATACTTAATTTTGATGCAAAAGCTTCCTATAGAGTAGATGCTGAATTCACGAATGAAGCTAATAAATCTTTCAAAGCCAAGCTTTCCAAAAATTTTGAAACAAAAAAAGATGCACTAGCTTTTCTTGAGAAAAACCTAGGAGCTGCTTTTAAAGTTGCTGATCTAACAACAAAACCAGCAAAAAAATCTCCTGCACCTCCGTTTACAACGTCTACTTTGCAACAAGAAGCTTCGCGTAAGTTAAGTTTTTCTGTAAGTAAAACAATGACAATGGCGCAACGTCTTTATGAGGCAGGACTCATTACTTATATGAGAACAGATAGTGTCAATCTTTCTGTTGATGCGCAAAATGCAGCGAAAACAGAAATCAATGCTGCTTATGGAGAGCAATTTAGTCAAACTAGGCAATACAAAGGTAAATCGAAAGGAGCACAAGAGGCGCACGAAGCGATTCGTCCAACAGATTTTTCCAAGCATACGGTAAATATCGATTATGATCAGCAACGATTATATGAGCTAATTTGGAAACGTGCTATTGCATCTCAAATGAGTGATGCGCAATTAGAGCGTACAAATGTAAAAATATCTGCGAACAAACATCAGCAACTATTCGTAGCCAATGGAGAGGTTATCAAATTTGAAGGTTTTCTAAAAGTATATCTAGAAGGAAATGATGACGAAGATGATGAGCAAGAAGGTATGCTCCCTTCTATGAAAATTGACGAAAGTTTATTTAATAAATACATCAGTGCCACCGAACGCTTTACTCGACCACCAAGTCGATTTACAGAAGCATCATTGGTAAAAAAGCTAGAAGAACTAGGAATTGGACGACCTTCTACCTATGCACCAACAATCTCTACAATTCAAAATAGAAAATACGTAGAAAAAGGTGCCAAAGAAGGAGAATTACGTACATACGCTCAAATAACTCTTAGCAACGATAGCATAAAAGAAAAAGAGCTTTCTGAAAAAGTAGGAAGCGACAAAGGAAAATTGATACCTACAGATGTCGGTATGGTTGTTAACGACTTTTTGGTGAATCATTTTTCAGGAATTTTGGACTACAACTTTACAGCAAAAGTAGAGCAAGATTTTGATGAAATTGCAGAAGGTAATGAAGATTGGACTACAATCATGAAAGACTTTTATAGCGATTTTCATCCAAGGGTTATAGATGTAGAGGCTAATGCAGAACGCGAAGTTGGAGAACGTATCCTAGGTAAAGACCCCGAAAGCGGAAAACCCGTAAGTGTACGTCTAGGTAAATTTGGTCCTATGGTACAGATTGGATCTGTTGAAGATGAAGAAAAACCTCGATTTGCAAGCTTAGGGCCAGACCAAACACTAAGTAGTATTACATACGATCAAGCAATGGCATTGTTTGAGCTACCTAAAGATCTAGGTGAATACAAAGATGAACCTGTTTCTGTCAACAATGGGAGATTTGGGCCATATGTCAAGTTTGGAGAAAAATTCATTTCCTTAGAAAAAGGAGAAGACCCTCTAAAAACGTCTCTAGAACGTGCTATAGAATTAATTATAGCCAAAGAAAAAGCAGACGAACCTATCTATATGTATGAAGAACTACCTGTACAAAAAGGAACAGGTCGTTTCGGTCCCTTTATCAAATGGAAAGGAATGTTTATAAATGTCAACAAAAAATATGATTTCGACAATCTCTCTGATGCTGATATTGTTCAATTAATTGAAGACAAGAAACAAAAAGAAATAGATAAAGTCATCCACAACTGGGAAGACGAAGGTATCCGAGTAGAAAAAGCACGTTGGAGTCGTAGCAATATTATAAAGGGAAAAATAAAAATTGAACTACCAAAAACTGTCGACGCTACAAAATTGACATTAGAAGAAGTTCAAGCTATTATTGAAAAAAACGCTCCAAAAAAGAAAGCAACCAAAAAGAAAGCGCCTGCCAAGAAAAAGGCACCGGCTAAGAAAAAAGTTGCCAAAAAATAGCTTTTCATAACATACAAAAATTGGTTTAGTATATTTCACCTATATGCTAAACCAATTTTATCTAGGAATCATAAAAACGCCACCTCATGTCCTTTGAATTTCTAACTCCTGTCAGCGAGGAAGTTTTACTACACCAAGAAAATCTAAACGAACAATCATTAGGCAAACACATAAAAATTCATACCAAAACTGATGGAGTACCAGAGCTAAAAGGTGTACAACTAGCGCTAATTGGTATTTGCGAAAATCGGAATAGTGTTCATTCCATTGACAGTCCAAATTTTGATACCGTACGCAAAGAATTTTATGAATTATTCCCAGGTAATTGGAATTTCTCTATCGCAGATTTGGGGGACATAAAAGCAGGAAATGACGTAAAAGACACCTATTTTGTAATTCGAGAAATTGTAAGTATCTTATTACGCAAACAATGCATACCGCTTTTGCTAGGAGGAAGTCAAGATTTAGCCTATGCGCAATATCGAGCCTATGACGATTTTGACCAAATGGTTAATCTCGTTAACATAGACAGTCGTTTTGACCTTGGTGATGCTTCAGGAGATCTAAACAATCGTTCATTTCTAGGTAAAATCGTTATAGAAAAACCATACAATCTATTTAATTATAGCAACATAGGGTATCAAACTTATTTTAATGCCCAAGAAGAAATAGATCTAATGGATAAACTTTTTTTTGATGCTTATCGTCTTGGCGAAATCTCTTCAGATATCACTATTGCAGAACCTGTACTACGAGATGCTGATATGGTTTGCATTGATCTGGAGGCAATAAACGGTTCCTATTTGAGTTATAATGAAGTAAACTCCCCAAATGGTTTAGATGGAAAAGAAATTTGTGCCATCGCCCGCTATGCAGGAATTAGTGACAAGGTAACTAGTTTTGGAATTTACGAATACAAAAATGCTATATATCAAGGATTAAGCGAAAAACTTATTGCCCAGATATTATGGTATTTTGCAGAAGGTGTTAATTATCGATCACAAGAACTAGTTGTAAGAGAACAGCCCGGAGTTTTACATTACACGGTTCCAATTGATGATGAAGTACTGTCGTTTTATAAAAGCAGTAAAACACAACGTTGGTGGATAGAAATTCCATTTATTTCTGGAATTGATAATAAATTAAAAAGACACACGTTATTACCATGCACATACAAGGATTATGAAAATGCTTGTAACCAACAAATACCAGAGCGCTGGTATAAAGCAAGAAGAAAAAACGAAGTTTAACACTTTTAACAGTTGATTTTAAGGATTTATTTGGAAATATTTTTTTATTAGAAATAAAATAAATATGTTTACGTCCTTAAATCAGATTTGATCTTAACCTAAATTTAATTATGAAAAAACTAGTAGTATTAATTGCTATCGCAATTTTGCTTGTGAGTTGTGGCGGAAGCGGTGGCGACCGTGGGGAGCTTGTTGGAGCAAAAGGCAAGAAATGGCATCCTGAAAAACCCTATGGAATGACCCGCATCCCCGGCGGATCATTTATAATGGGAAAGGCAGATGATGACAAAGCACATCTACAAAATGCGCCAACCAAAACTGTTACTGTTAGATCTTTTTACATGGACGAAACAGAAATCACAAACGCCGAATACAGACAATTCGTAGAATGGGTTCGTGATTCTACGTTACGAACAAAGCTTGCTATCATGGCAGACGAAGTTGGTCAAGGTGAAGGTGGTGAAGGTATTGGAGCATATGCCTTCAAAGACTCTGATGATGAAGAACTTTCTCCATACGAACAGTACATGAAAGACAATTATAGTGGTCTTGGAGAAACTGGTTACGAAGGAAGAAAGCTCAATAAAAAAGTGGATCTTGAAATGGAAACTGAAGATTATCCAGACGAGTACTATGTTGAAGTTATGGATAGCATGTACCTTCCTCAAGAAGAATCTTACAACGGTCAACGTACAATTGATGTTAGTAAGCTAATATTCACTTATACATGGATGGATATTCAAGCAGCAGCTCGTGCTAAACAAGGAAGACGAAAAGATTTCATAAAGCAAGAAACTATTTCCATATACCCAGATACCACAGTATGGATAAAAGATTTTGCATATTCTTATAATGAACCAATGCACAATGACTATTTCTGGCATAGTGCATACGAAGATTATCCTGTAGTAGGTGTTACTTGGGAGCAAGCAAAGGCATTTTGTGCTTGGAGAACAATATTGAAAAATAGTTATCAAAAAGAGAAAAAGCGAGAATACGTAAACCGCTTTAGACTACCTACAGAAGCAGAATGGGAATACGCCGCTCGTGGTGGATTAGAATCAGCATCATACCCTTGGGGTGGACCTTATGCAAAAAATGATAGAGGTTGTTTCTTGGCAAACTTTAAACCTCTAAGAGGGGATTATGCTGCAGATAATTATTTGTACACAGTAGAAGCAGATGCGTTTGACGCTAATGATTATGGTCTGTACAACATGGCAGGTAATGTTTCTGAGTGGGTAGATTCTTCGTACGATCCAGCATCTTATGAATATTCATCTTCAATGAACCCGAATGTTAATGATGACATGAATCAACGTAAAGTTGTACGTGGTGGGTCTTGGAAGGATGTTGCATACTTCCTACAAGTAAGTACTCGTGATTACGAATATGCGGATTCAGCACGTAGCTACATTGGATTTAGAACCGTACAAGATTATATGGGCACCGATATTACCAAAACGAAAGCCCCCAAATAATTAACCTATTTATTACTTATATATTAACTAACCTCTCTTTATAGTTCTTTCAACCTTATATGAGCTAAAGAGTAATTAAAATTTATTTATTATGGCACAATCAAAAGCAGGAAAAAGAATGATGAACATGGCTTATGGCCTAGGTGCAGCAGTCGTAATCATCGGAGCTCTTTTCAAAATTATTCACTTAGAGATCGGACCACTTACCGGTAACGTAATGCTTACATTAGGTCTAGTAACTGAAGCCTTGATCTTTGCAATATCCGCTTTCGAACCAGTAGATGATGAATTAGATTGGTCATTGGTATATCCAGAGTTAGCTGGAGGATCAAAAAAAGCTGGTAAAGAAGAAAAGCCTCAAGATGAAAGAGGTATGCTTTCTGAAAAATTAGATCAAATGTTAAAAGACGCAAGAATCGATGCTAATTTAATGTCAAGTTTAGGAGATAGTATCCGTAACTTCGAAGGAGCTGCAAAAGGAATTAGCCCAACTGTAGACTCTATCGCATCTCAAAGAAAATATAGTGAAGAATTAACTCTTGCTGCAACGCAAATGGAGTCTCTTAACAGTCTTTATAAATTGCAATTGGATTCTACTACACGTCAATCAGAAGCTAACAAAGCTATCGCTGATAACGCTTCTCAATTAAAAGAGCAAATGGCAAGCTTAACTTCAAACCTTTCTTCTTTGAATGGTGTTTATGGAGGTATGTTATCTGCAATGAATAAATCATAATTAGTTTAGTTTTTAACTAGTCTAAACATTTAATTTTAACTAATCAAATTAAACTAATTACACATGGCAGGAGGTAAATTAACTGCAAGGCAGAAAATGATTAACTTGATGTACCTGATATTCATTGCAATGTTAGCATTGAATATGTCAAAAGAGGTATTATCAGCATTCGGATTAATGAATGAAAAGTTAACAGCATCCAATCTAAGCGCTACCGAACGTAACATTACGTTTATGGAAGGTCTAGCTGAGAAAGTGGAAGAGCAACCCGAAAAATACAAACCCTTACAAGCTAAAGCTAAGAAAATTAGTGAACTTGCAAACGGATTGAACGATTATATTGGAGAAGTAAAATCTGATATGATAGCAACAGTAGAAGATCCTACGCAATATGAGGTAATGGACAAGGGAGATTTTCTAGACGAAAGATGGTTTGGACCTAATGGCCCAAAACAAGAAGGAAAAGATTTTCTAGATAAATTAGCTGGATTTAAAGACGGCGTGAAAGAAGTTCTTGGAGAAACTTATCCAGAAATTATTTCGGGAGTAGAGAAGGATTTTGCTACTGAAAAAATTGAAAATAAAGATGGAATCAAAGTAGACTGGTTAGATTACCACTATAAGGGTTTCCCGATGGTAGCGTCGCTTACAAAGCTTACGCAATTACAAGCTGATGTAAAGAAAACTGAAAGTGAAGTTTTGTCCGCAATGTTACAAGGTCAATTAACTTCTGAAGTTTCTTTATCAAATTATGAAGCTATCGTTGTAGCAGATAAGAGTGCATTTTTCTCAGGAGAGAAGTTCGCTGGTAAAATCGTTCTAGGTAAGAAAGATAAAACACTTAAAGCGCACAAGGTAATCGTCAATGGAGAAGAACTTCCTGCAGAATCAATGCAAGAAGGACAAACAATTCTTGATTTCCCTGCTGGAAATGTAGGAGAACAGGATATTATTGGAGAATTTCAATTTAAAGAAGGAGATTCTATAATAAAAATTCCTATCGAGAGTTCTTATTCTGTAATACCGCTACCTAACTCAGCAGTTATTTCTGCAGATAAGATGAATGTAGTGTACCGTGGAGTAAGTAATCCGATGACAATATCTATACCAGGTGTTGCTTCTGTTTCCGCTAAGGCACCAGGTCTTAAAGCATCTGGAAAATCAGGAAAATATTTAATGAACGTTACAACACTTAAAGCTAGAGAAGTTAAAATCCAAGTAAGTGGAAAACTTCCTAATGGAAAAGTAGTAAGCGACAGCAAAAAGTTCCGAGTTAAAGATATTCCAAGACCAGTAGGGACAGTTCGTGGAGAGGATAGTGCTGTAAAAATGCAACGTAGTGCATTAAATGTATCTTCAATTGGAGCGATATTACCGGATTTTGATTTTGATATTAAATTGAAAGTATCAGGATTCAAATTCAAAGTACCAGGACAACCTACAGTTCGAGTAAGCGGAAGCAGATTGAACTCACAAGCAAAGGCAACGCTTAAGAAAGCTAAACGTGGAGAAACTGTTCAAGTTTTTGATATAGAAGCTAAATTAGCATCCAACTCAAGTTACAGATTGAAAAAGGTGTCCCCAATTATTGTTGAGTTGACAAACTAAAAAAGTAACATTATGAATTTGAAAAACCTTAGTTCCATATTTGCCCTACTATTTGCTGTAGTTTCTATGGCACAGGAGAATAACATTCTTGGTGCAAAGCATCCAGATTCTATAGGCTATAAAACGCCAGCGCAAATAGCTTTGGACAATGATCATCCATTAGAATATGGCTACATAAATGAACGTGATGTTCTTTGGGGTAAAACTACCTGGGAAAAAATTGACTTAGATGAGCGTGTTAACTTTCCATTGTATTACCCTATTGACACAAATAACATCGGTTCATCACGTAGATCACTATACGATGTACTATTAGCGAATATAAAAAACGGGAACATAAAGAGTCTTTATTCAGATTCATATTTTACCGAGCAACGTACGCTAAAAGACATTGAGTCATCACTTGCACGTATAGATACTACCGATTTGGGTATCGAGCAGCTAAATGCTGGTGAAGCCGTAGATCCTCAGTACATAGATAGAAGAGATATTGGATCAGCTGATATCTCAGAATTCCACATCAGAGGATACTGGTATTTTGACAAGCGCCAAGGTGAATTGCGTTATCGTTTAATTGGATTAGCGCCCGTAGCACCAGATGTAAACTTTATCGATGATGATGAGCCAGATATGGTTCCTTTGTTCTGGCTATGGTATCCGGATGTTCGTGAAGTATTACATCGAGCAAAGGCATTTAACCGTAGAAACACTGCCACACCGATATCTTATGATCATTTATTGAACTCTAGACGCTTTAGTGGTGTCATATTTAGAGAAGATAATATCCAAGGTGACCGTAGAGTAGATGAATACATTAATGACAATGCATTAATGCAGTTACTAGAAAGCGATCGTATCAAAGAAAGTATTAGAAACTTTGAGCAAGATATGTGGAACTACTAAAGTTCCTAGTAATTTCAAAACATAAAAGGCTGCTTTTCCTGAAGAAAAGCAGCCTTTTATGTTTTAAACTTTTTTAATATCACCAGAGACACAAGACGAGATCAAAATACCTTTTGCCTAGCGTACTACACGAATTTGATACCATGTGTTGTTTGAATTTATCGGAAAGAAAAATTAAGATTTTTTTGTTTGAGCTTTAGCAGCAACATCAAGCATAGTCGTAGTTCTGGTTTATTTTTATGCTGAAGCTGAGGCAAAAAAAGAAAATTTTTTCCCAGTAAATTCAAAGGATAAATGGTATAATATATCTAGTGCCATTTAAAAAAATGATTACAGACCAATACATTCGGTTCTTTTTCCGCTTTTTTTTCGATAAAAAATTAAATCGTAGCTATGCTATGCTTGAATTTAATAGCTCAAACTAGCGAAAAATAGTTCAATTATTTTAGCCTACAATTACATTTTAACTGGTATAACACAAAATTAGAGATACACATACTAACTTAGAACAGTTATTTCTCTACGCTGCTTTTTTATTCGTTTAATTTTGATCGATTCTTAAAAAAATAAAATATCTAACTTACCGTAAGTCCTACAAAATAACCTTCCCAATTACGAACATTAAAAACGGTTTCATCATCAAAAATCAAGTATTGACCTTTTATTCCTTTCAGCCTACCCTCGAAGTACGGTGTTTTATCCAAATTTAGACTCTTAACCTTGGTCGGATACTTCAGAACAGGGAATTCCAACTGCAACTCTTTAGCCGCAGGCAAGAAAAAGTCTTTAGTCTCTTCTGGAATATACTGTTGCAAATTATCTCTAAAATCGGACAGACTAGCATCCTCTATGTCATTTTTGAGCATTTTTCTCCAATTAGTTTTATCGGCCACATACTTCTTTAATGCCACCTCTGTTATACCTGCAAGATACCTGTTTGGTACTTCTACAATTTCCAAAGCCTCATGAGCACCTTGATCAATCCAACGTGTAGGTACTTGTGTTTTTCTAGTTACTCCAACTTTGATGTTACTGGAATTAGCCAAATACACAATATGTGGTTGTAGCTGTACACTTTTTTCGTAATCTAAATCTCGATCTTCTTTATCCAAATGAGCAGTACTCAATTCCGGTCGCATAATCCAATCTCCCGCCTGTGGTTGGTTGTAAAAATCATCATAACAAAAGCCCTGACGAAAAATTTTCTTATCCTTGCCACATGCCAAGCATTGATATTTTAAAAACTCAATGCGTAATGTTTTATCCAATAGTTGATTCATATGGATAAAGTCTGATTCAAAAATTAAATAATAATTTATTGGAGACCCGATCTCCGTTCGCATCTTGGTAAGCACTCCTTGATATTGCATAAAAAATAATGTTATGATAAACTCACTGTGTAGTAACCTCAGTTTTTTTTACTACTTTTAATAAACACAAATAATCCAGAAGCAATATTATAATTCTTGCGGATAGATTTGTACAGGAAGAAAAATCGAACCAAAATCCTATATTTCTAACCAATTTTTGGTTGCTAAAGATACTGCAAAAATGCCAATTCCACTCGTAAACTCTATCGCCAGTTGGTTTCTAAAAAAACGTTTCCACCAAATGGAATTGTTTTTAAAATACCCTAATGAAGTACAGTCAGAATTGTTACAAAACCTTATCGATACTGCTAAGCATACCGAAATTGGGAAGCGTTATGATTTTGCCTCAATAAAGGACTATAGAACGTTTGCAGACCGTATACCTGTGCGTACCTACGAAGAATATGAACAAATGATCGACCGCTCTCGTCATGGTGAAAACAATATCTTTTGGCCCACACCTATCAAATGGTTTGCTAAATCTAGTGGTACTACCAACGCCAAAAGCAAGTTTATACCTGTAAGTTCGGCCTCTCTAGAAGATTGCCATTATGCTGCTGGTAAGGATCTACTCTGCATGTACCTAAATAATAATGAAGGATCTAAACTATTCACAGGCAAAAACCTTCGACTAGGTGGTAGTCAAGAAGTATACAAAGATAAGGGCACTTTTTTTGGAGATTTATCCGCAATTATCATCGACAACATGCCTTTTTGGGCGGATTTTAGCTCTACACCCAGTGCAGAAGTATCACTCATGAGCGATTGGGAAAACAAAATGCAAGCGATCGTACAAGAAACCATGCATGAGAATGTCACTAGCTTGGCAGGCGTACCTTCGTGGATGCTGGTACTCCTCAATCAAGTCCTATCCACTACAGGTAATCAATATATCAATCAAGTTTGGGAAAATATCGAAGTATATTTTCACGGTGGAGTAAATTTTGATCCATATATAGAACAATATCAAAAAATTCTACCAAGTAATCAGTTTCATTATTATGAAATTTATAATGCATCCGAAGGGTTTTTTGCTATCCAAGATCAAAACAAACCTGATGGACTGTTATTGATGCTGGATTACGGTATATTCTATGAATTTATCCCCATGACTAACTACGGAACTCCAGAAGAACACATTATTCCTTTGAGTGAAGTTATCGTTGGGCAAAACTACGCCGTAATAATCACAACCAATGCGGGATTATGGCGTTATCAAATAGGGGATACCGTACGTTTCACTTCGATTAATCCCTACAAAATAAAAGTAACAGGTCGTACCAAGCATCATATTAATGTATTTGGAGAAGAATTGATTATAGAAAATGCAGAAGAAGCTTTGAAGATTGTGACAAAGGCAACAAACAGTGAAATTATGGATTATACTGTTGCTCCAATTTTTATGAAAGATCGAGAAAGAGGTGCGCATGAATGGTTAATTGAATTCAAAACCCCACCCAACAATATAAACGACTTTGCTCATCAGCTCGACAAAGCGCTACAGGCGCTTAATAGCGATTATGAAGCCAAAAGATATAACAACACCACCCTGAACCCTCTTAAATTATGTGTTGCTAGAGAGCGTCTATTTTATGATTGGCTAAAATCACAGGGTAAATTGGGTGGGCAGCATAAAATTCCACGGCTCTCTAATACCCGAAAATACCTTGAAGAGCTTCTCGCGCTCAATACCAAGTCCTGCTCTATTGCCAAGTAATAAGGTTTCGGTATACGCTCCATACTTTACACAACTCTTGTAACCTATTACCAAGCGCCAAACACTCTTGACCTAGGCTATATTTTGAATTTGAATTGATCGCAACAACTAACCATTCTCCTTACTTATATCACTTAAAAAATAATTATAAACCAATAATTAACTTCTTTTTCTACTATTTTGAACCTACAATTACATTTTAACTAGTATTCTTGTTCCAATCCAAAGAAAAAACCCATACTTAGATCATCCTCCTATCCTTTGGAGGTTTAAACGCATCTGAAGAAGGCAAAAGCGCAAAAAATAGAGAGATATACTAATTTAATCGATAAAATGCATATTTTATCTTAACAAAGAAAGTTATCAACAATTAAGTAGGTATTTATTAAAAACCGAAGCTTTTTGTTAATAACAATGATTAAAATGTTAGTAACCTCACCTTTTTCTCCAAATTCAACACCTGATTTACTTAAGAAATATAGTGTTTTGAAGAAAAGAGGTTCAAAAAATCTCTGTGTAGATGCATTTTTTTGTGTACTTCGTCGATAAATGACCTTTTTTGATCTAATAAACGGTTCAAAATTTTTTGAGACCATATATATACATTAGATTTGACAGTGTTGAAACCCTAATCTATAATACGTTATGAAAACTCAAAAAATAATTTTTAGCGCAGTATTACTCTTTGCAGCCGGAATTTTATTATTTGCTAAATCAACTAAGGCAACTAAAAACGAAGAAAAGGCAGTGATTTCTAATATGACCAAAAAGGTAGAAGCTATCTCTAAGCTAAAAGTAGTTTGGCATGACACAAAAGGGTCTCAAAAAGCAGCAAATCACGCCGCTTTATCCAATATGCCTTATGCAGAAATGGATGAATACTATTATGATTTTGAAAATAAAAAAGTTATAAAAAAAATATACGCAACTATGAATGTTAACAAAGTATGGCATTTTCAAAAAGATGCGGAATAATATTAAAAAAACCTATAAACACCAACACAAAAAAGAGGGTTTCTGTAATTTCAGACCCTCTTTTTTTTGTGTTACCTAGTTTAGTCCCTTATAAGTTCGGAGTGATTTGTCAAATTTCAAAATCAATATATTCGGGGTTTAACTACTACAAATTCCTAAAAATAATGAATTACACCACCACAAACACTGTACTGCCGTAAGCCTCCGAGCAACTACATGTTAAGACTTTCTTGATATCCGGGCAGTAATTCTTGGAGTTTTAGTATGCTATGG
>CANLMN010000020.1 GCA_947492105.1 uncultured Aquimarina sp.
GAAAAATTACCAAAGGCAACTCAAATATCAATTTCTAACCAGAAATGCTGCCTGAGTTTTTCAGCAGACCCTAATTAGATTCTCAGTCCAGTATAAAATAATGTTACACCATTTATTCCAACAACAAATGGTATTAAACTTGTTATCCTAGTCTGAGTAGAAAAAGAAGCAAATTAATGTATACTTTGATATTCTGTAGCAAATATTCAAACTTTGGGAGAAAAATTAAAACAAATAAGATTTAAAAAAAAAAAACAACTTTCTTATCGTATCAGAAAGTTGTTTTTGTTTTAAAAAATAGGTCAAGTAAGTGTACTGACTACTTTAGAATTTTTTTACCTATACAGATCATTTTACCTCACCAATAATTTTAGCGAAGTACTGATTCCTGATTGAGGGTATAAAATTCTAACTAAGTATAAGCCAGAGTTGATACCAGAAATATTGATAGTCATGTTCTGAGTGCTTTTGTTTACCGACAAAGATTTGACTTCTTTTCCACTAAGGTCAGTGATTGTAATGGTACTACCTCTTAGGTCTGTCTTATTCTGTACAGAAAAACTCGTAGTTGCTGGATTAGGGAACATAGCAAAAGATGTTCTTTGAATATTTTCTTCTCCAATTGATAAGGTTCTACAGTTTGGTACAGTTGTCGAGTTGCTGAAATATAGGGTATAATTATCATCTGATACCATTACAAAATTCCCTTCATCCATAGTTACAGCATAGGTGCCATCTAGACCGGTTATACCTGTATCTTTTAACGAAATTTTGGGGTTTGGTTGATTAAAGTTTTGCGTCGCACCGGACATATCAATAAAGTATGGCTCGCGGTCCAAATTGAATGTAAATCCATAAAGTCCATTATTGATAAAGTTCCAATCTACAGTAAGTTTTGTTACATGCTCTAAATTAGGGCCATTGTTTCCGAGTATATGAACGTTTTCATAGGAGGTGTTAAGAGTTGGTAATGCTTTTGCGATTGATGTATCATAAGGACACGCAGGTTGAATACAATTAGGATCCGCGATTAGGCTAATTGTTTCTACTACACCATTGCTAAAAGTTCCATCACTCACAGTCAATGTTACTGTAGCGTCATCTAGGTTAGAATAACGATGAGATACCGTAACTCCTTCACCAGTGGTTCCATCTCCAAAATCCCAAGAATAGGTTAATGAATCTCCATTTGGATCAAAAGATTCTCCAGCATCAAAGTAAACATCTGCACCTCCGCATCGTCCTGCGGTACTTATAAAAGCGCCTACAGGTGCTTTATTTGTCTCTGGTGCTGTTCCAAAATCTACATCACTAGTAGAATAAAAAGCTTCTTCGCTTAGGGATCGCTGCCAAACACTATAGATGACATGTTTGCCTGTTCTCTTTGGGAGTACAATATCTATATTGTCAGTAACGGCAGATGGTCTTGGATCTGTACGTACCAGAAGTTCTAGACTATCCCATGTAAGTGGTTGATCTGGAGTCCAACCTTCTTTTGTGATGTATACATCATAATATTTTGTTTCATGTGGTGCCGTAATAGTCCAAGTAATAGTATAGGGACCGGGTGAAACGGGGGTGGATACCCAATCATTTCTAACTTGATCTAATCCACCATATTTATCTGGTCTTCCTGCGCTAGCTAGATTTCCATCGGCAATAATAGAGCGATGCATACCATTGGCATCCATCCTCGCAACTTCATTCCAGTCATAAAAGGCTTGAGGTCCCCAACCAATAATTGAAGCTTCGCAAGCTGGAGAGTCTGGATTTTGAGGATCTTCTTGAAAACAAATCCAAACACGACTCGGAGGGTTTGTAACAGTACCATGTGAAAAAACAGTTTGTATAGTTGATACAATGAAGGTAACGCAAGTCAATAATTGGAAGGACCTTGTTATGATTTTGGTTGGTAGTGTGGTTTTTGTCATGATAATTAACAGGGGTTAAAAGAATTATAATTTGTGCTTAATTTTCTTATAAGACGTTGCTTTGGTAAATTTCTCTAGTAGTGTGATTCTAGAGAAAATTATAAGTATACCATGTACAGTGTAATTATAGGCAGCAATAGTCTAAACGTTTTTTTGCTAGTTAAAACGATAAAATTCAAGCATAGCTCGTGATTACAGTTTAATTCTCTAGTAAAAACTAGTAGAAAAAAAGCGAATTATAAGCCTGTAATTATTTTTAAATGGTATACTATAATTCCAAACAGCATAACTCAAAATTGTTCGGTTTATTATGATAATTAACAATGTTTTTTGACTTTTTTTATAACATTATTGATTAGTTTTTTCTATACAAATCCGTTTTAAATATTTTTAGTTTTGATAACTTTAGTTGTGTTGAGATAGTACACTTAATTACAGTAATTTGAATGAGGTAGTTAAGCCATTGTTGTTTTTTGAGTAATTTAATTTGGGTATGTAAATTCGTATTAACGATACTGTTGTTTTTTTATGTAAAAACAGCATGATTCTATTGTATAATCCTAGGACAATTTAGTTTTTGGATAGCGAAAGAACAAGTTGATATGTGATTGGATAAGGAATAGGTCTGAAGAAGGGATAAAAATACCTCGACAAAAAAATGAATAAGGTAAATAGTATGATGCCAGTTAAAATGTAACTGTAGATCAAAATAGCAGAAAAAGAAGCTAATTATTAGCTTGTAATTATTTTTTAAATGGTGTTACTCTTTTTTTAGTAATTGTATATGTCTTTGTATACGCTTGACTTCTTCAGCTAAAGTACCATTGTAGACACCACGAATGTGACCGTTTTTGTCGATGAGCATGAGGTTTTCGGTATGAACAAAACGATTTTTGTCGTTGGTTTGTTTATAAAGATCATCCGCAAAATAAGCTTCTCTTGCTAGGGTATAGATTTTTTCTTTTTCTCCAGTAACGAGAGACCACTTTTTGGGGTCTACATTTTGGCGTTCACCGTACTCCCTCAAAACCTCTACGGTATCAACACTAGGCATAACCGTATGAGAAATAAGTCGAATAGCATCATCTTTTGCAAACATTTCTTGCAGTGCGTGCATGCTTTTGGTAAGTTGTAGGCAAACATTAGGGCATGTGGTAAAAAAGAAGTTCGCGATGTATATTTTACCTTCTAGGGTTGTATTGCTGATCTTTTGATTTAATTGATTCGTAAAAACAAAATCAGGGATTTTATGGAGTTTCTGGAGTTGTTTGGTATTAGGTAACCAAATTGGAGCAAAATCCGGACTATTGAAATAGGGGAGTTTGCTTACCTCTTTTGATGTAGATTGGCTTGTGTTATTGGAGTGCGCTTTTTCATTTTTGGGAACTACTTGTGTCGATTCATTCTTGCATGAAATCAAGAAACTACCTATGCAAAAAGTACACAAGATTATTTTTTTACTAGTTATTTTTAACATATTTGCAGCTTTTTGAACCAATAAAACCAAATCGTTCCCCATTGATTACTACATAATTTGCTGTAATTTGTCCGGCAGAATTCCATGTTTTTTGTGTTCCATTTTCTTTACCATTGGTGTAATTGAACTCCTTTGCTAGTTGTCCATTTGGATACCATTCTTGTTGTAGACCTATATAATGCCCCGTATTATCAAAATGATATTCAGATTTTAGTTGTTCTTTGTTCCACCAAGATCGATGTGTTCCAGATTTTTTACCTTGGGTGTAAAAACGTAATTCAGCTATAGTGCCGTTATAAAAAAATTTTTGCTCTTTTCCATGTTTTTTTCCGTCTACATACATAGCTTGATAGGTAGTAAGCGTGTCATTTTTGGAAAAAAGGGTTCCTGAGTAGGGTTTTTCTTTGTAAAGAATTATTTCGTTTTTAAAAGCCAAGTCGTCATTTGTAAGATTTAAGTTCTTAATTGATGGCTGACAAGCGCTCAAAAAAGTAATTAAAAATACACACTTTGTGTTTGAGACAACAAACATTGGCTTATTATTTTAGGTGACCAAAAAGCATTTGAATATTCCATACTTTGAGGATGTTGTAGTTGCAGGCAACCGTATTCATTGGCAATGTATTCATCATAGACACTTACTGAACGTATTCAGAGAGGTACACCTTACAACTTTTTCTTTCAAAAAATTAACGATTAAAAAAATGGTTTAGTATGATGTTCAAGAGCTATTTGTTCCTCTGTTTTTGCAATTTTGAGTATCTATTAATAGCTTCATTTTTATAGAGAGTAAGAAAATCTATTCAAAATTTTAAAAAATGGGATATACTCCTCGCAGAAAGTTTATTGTATCAATAACAATCGTTGACCAATTTTAAGTGTACTTGTCCTACGGATCGCATTCGTTTTGCATATAGAAGTTATGGATACACGATGTTTATTGGAGATCCCCGAAAGCGTATCTCCTCGTTTTACTACATATATTTGTTTCTGTCTTTTTTTACTTTCTAATGCTTCTTCATATGTATTGCAAATAACGATAGTGCTTTGGCGTTTAGAATTATGAACGTATGGCGTTACCCAATTTTTAGTCACCCAAATATTTTGGGATCGTATTAGGTTCTTTGTTCCAAAATCAAATAAATACTCTGGATAAATATAATTTCCTTTATAGCTTACTTCGAGATGTAAATGACTCCCCCGAGCGTTTCCTGTTGTGCCACCTTTGCCAATAATTTGACCTTTTGTTACGGTGTCATTAACCTCTACTAATTGTTTAGATAAGTGCGCATAAGATGTCTCTAAACCATTGAGATGTCTTATAATTATTATTTTCCCATGCCCTGGTTGATTCCCTACAAAACGAACTTTTCCATCAAGCATTGTCATAACCATATCTCCAGTAATCAGATCTATATCTATTCCTTTGTGTGCTCTTCTATTGCGCCATCCATAGCGTGAAGTAATTACTTTTTTACCCAGAATTGGGGATGCATAGGTACTATCAGTAAAAGCAATATTAAAAGGATATTCCTTTGTTTCGTTCTTGTAAGGGTTGTAGGTGGTAGTGTCCCAATGATCCACAAGCTGTATCATTGCAATACTGTCTTTTTTTGGAGACTCTAAGGTTTTAATAACATTTTGTTCAGTAGAAAGCTCCAAAGAGTCTTTTTTGATTGAATCTTTTATTGTTAATTGGTTATTAGCATCATGATCAATTTTTATAAGTGTATCATTCTGGCTATAAGTATTGAGATACAAACAATTTAAAGAAATAAACAAAAATAATTGTTTCATAAAATAAAGTATTTTTTTTTAAAAGGTATAGAAGCCCCTTATTTTAGTGGGCAAAATAGAATTTTATTTGAGATTTACAAACCTTCTGAATTCATTTTTTCTTTGGCAATAGGTCGTTATCTTTTCTTGAAACACAAAAGTTGTGTCATACATTTTGTCAATGAATGGATTAGCTTTTTATATATAAATCTGTTTTTTTAACAAAATTAGGTACTTCAGACACTTTTGTAATACCAGTTATAATGTAATTGTCGGCCAAAATAATTGAACTATTTTCCCCTAGTTCGAGCTAAAAAATAGTAGAAAAAGAACCGAATTATTAGCCTGGAATTATTTTTTAAATGGTATAATACAAAAACTAGTTCTATAGATTCAAATATGTTTATCGGTATTAATGAATCAAATGAATTAGGCTCACAGTATCTCTATAATCCAGTTACTTTTTATACGGTAAATAGTAAAAGAAAAATGTAATTATAGTTCTGATTATACAGTTTTAATATATAAAATACGTTGTTTTAGAAGAATTCTATTGGATTCAGGCGTTTTCCATTTTGTTTTACCTCGTAATGTAAATGTGGACCTGTTGATCTACCAGTAGCACCAAGGTATCCAATAATATCACCTTTTTTAACTATTTGATTTTCTGATGTGTTAAAATCTTTCAAATGTGCATACCACGTCTCATAACCATGATCATGTGTGATAACAATAAGGTTACCCCAGTTACCCTCAAATGAAGCTTTATTAATAATCCCATCTGCCGTGGCCAAAACAGGAGTTCCACTTTTTCCTTCTATATCAATTCCTCCATGGAGGATTCCTTTGTTAATTGGCTGTTTTCCTGAAGCACCAAAAAAGGCAACTATATCCTTTTTCGTCTCATTTTGCACAGGGAATAGGGAAGGAGGGCTATGCAAAATTTCTGTAGTGTACAATACCTCCAAATACTCATTATTTTTGATTATTGGTGATGTGAATGCGGAGATTAGAAATACACAAACAGGTAAAAGTAATAGATACATCAGTTTTGTAAGATGGCTGGATTTTGGTTTTGTCATCATGGCTATTCGATTTTCTAAAATATTTTGGTTAAAATAATTATGTAAGGCATTAGGCTTATTGATTTCTAGGTTTTGTATCAATAATTGCATATACTGAGAGGTTTTGATGCCGCGTTGGAGTACTCCTTTATCTGCTTGAAATTCGTGTACGGATTTCAAGGATTTTCTATAAAAATAACTCAAGGGATTAAACCAAAAGAAAGCAATATGTACCTCTGAGAATATTACATCCCAAGAGTGTTTTAATTGGATATGCACTTTTTCGTGCTCTATAATCTCTTGGGGGTAGTCTTCGAGTTTATCTTTAGGTATAAATATCCAGTTAAAATAAGAGAAAATATCCGACACATCAGAACTAACTAATTGATAGCCATTTTGGGGCTTAATAGTTGCTGTCTTTTTTAATTTGAATAAGTGTCTCGTATGAATAAAAAACCTAGTAAAATAAAGTAAAACCACGGTCCAATAAATTATAGTCAATAGTATACCAAAAGAAAAAGAGGAAGTGACTAGAGGTTGTTTTAGACTATATATTTGTTGGTTAATCGTTGTAAAAGGGACATTTTCAAATAACGGAATCTCAACTATCTTTGAAGAAAACCTTGGAAACAAGGAACCTAAAAAAGGGATGATGAGTGAAATAATAGGAAGCAGTAGTAATACAAGTCTATTGATGGTATGAAATGTAAATTTTCTTAAAAACAACATATATAAAAGATAGAGTACTGAAAAAATGGAGGTAATTTCTATAAGATGTATAAGTATATTAGTCATTTTTTTCCTTTAATTTTCTGATTCTATCTTCTAACATTAATTTCATTTTTTCTAATTCTGTCAGGTTCAAATCTTCATTATTTGCAAAAAATAGGGCAAACTTACTCGGAGATCCGCTAAAGAAATTTCCAATCACTTCTTTCATATGTCTTTTAAAATAGGTGTCTTTGGAAACCGTTGGATAGTATTCTCTAATTTTGCCATAGGTATTGAATGTCAAATATTTTTTTTTGACCAACACCCTGACAACGGTTGATATGGTAGTATATGCTGGTTTTGGTTCGGGAAACTGTTCTACGATATCTTTGAGAAACCCTTTTTCAAGATTCCAAATATATTGCATCACTTGTTCTTCTGCTTTTGTTAATTCATTCATAGAACAAATATAATAATTATTTCGAATTACGACTATATAAATAGTTATAAAACTATATTTATAGTCGTAAAATTATTTTTGTAGTACATATATTTAGAATAACTTAGCTCGAATTTTATGCCATACACCTAATGTTTTCAATGATGTAATTCTATTATTAGATGATATGAAATGGAGCTTATACTTGACAATGACTATGGTTTCTATCAGGATTATTAGTGTTGATTATGATCATTATACAAAGACTATATGTGATATCTTTTTGAGAAGCCAAGAAGTTTTTTTAAGTAAAATATATTCTTTGAACAAGAAAGAGCAGCGGAGAGTAGGTGGGGAGATTTTTTAGTAATACAATAGTTTTGTAAACTGAAAAATAGAAATACAAACTAATAGCCCGCCAATAATTCTATTAATACTCGTTGTTATATTTTGCATTCGTATTTTGAGCATATGGCTAAATTTTCCATATCCATATAGCGTCATTACTTTTCCAAAAAAAACACCTACTAGAAATAGTAATAACAGGCTATATCCCGTGTTCATGTTGAGATAGATCATTTTTTTATTCAAAAATGAAACTACCAAAATCCAGTAAATCAAAACAGTAGGATTTATAAGACCCAGTAAGAATCCCAAAACTTGTTTTGAAATCCGAAACCTTCTCTTTTTGATAATAATACATTCACCATTCTCATCTTTTATGCATTCTTTTCTTCCTATGACAAGTATTAGGCCGACGACTAGAAGTGCCACAACAATAGTATATTGTAGCCAGAGATTCATATCTATAAAATTTTCAATTTGCATATTAAAGTTAATCGCAATGAGTACTAAAATTATTTCGGCTATTGCGGCGGGATAAATAATCTTTAATGCGTTTTGTATATTTTCTTTTATAGTGGTATTAATAACAGCAACATTTGTAGTACCTAATGGTAATGCGCCAACTATAGCTGTTATAATTCCTGAAAAAAAGTATATTATAAAATTCATTGAATAGTGCTTATATCATAACAATTTGTATATAGATAGTCGTAATATTTCTAGCAACTTTACAGAATAACAGTACTACGGTAAGGTCATTTCTATCGACAAGAGGTTAGGGGGTATGATGTATGCGCAATGGTAAAATGTGATCATTTTTGTGGTTTATTATAAATAGTAGTCTGAAGAGATCTGAGCTTTTTCTATTTGTTACATGAATCCTCTTTTTATTCAGTTTTCGTTTTTTTTGGCTTGTAAAACACCCATCAAAATGTAATTGTAGATCAATAATTAAACTATTTTTCGCTAGTTTGAAGTATAAAATTTAAGTATAGCAGTGGCTACAGTTTAGTTTTCAAATGAAAACATGGTAGAAAAAGAAGTAAATTATTAGCCTGTAATTAGTTTTTAAAAGGTGTAATTTAGGTATATAAATTTGTATTAATGACACTGTTATTTTTTTGTATGAAAACACTGTGATTCCATGGCATAAACTTAGTTATGGAAAAAAAGCAGGTCTATATGCCACATTATATAGCGAATTTGGTATTATACTATTGTGTAGTGCAAAACATACTGTTATCAACTGATAGTTGCATAATGTCACATATCGACTTGTCACTTTATAAAAAAAGCATCAACGTTTGATACATTGATGCTTTCATAAAAGAATAGTACTTTTTATACTTACGTTACTCCGAGGTAAAGCAAAGAGGATTGAACCACTTCATGGAGCCTAAAACTGATAGCGTACTCCAACTCCTATATCAAAGTCTAGACCATCATTAAAATCTCCAAAGCCGATTTCTGGACGAAAATCTAGTGATAATAATAGTGGGAATTCAAAGTTATACTCTAATCCAATATTACCTGCAAGAAAGAAAAAGGAACCGCTATCTCCATTATCGTTTATGAAGCGATCATCTTTGACACTCCAAAATCCAATTCCACCACCAGGCCCCACATACCAATTAAAACCTCTATCGAGATTAAAAACCCATTGATATAAGCCAGCAATTTTTATTGCATCAAAGTTTTTGCTATCACGCCATCCTAGATCTAATTCTAATCGATTATTATCTGTAAGTCCTAATTGGTAAGAAACTTCTGCTCCAAAACCATCATTGTCACCAAGACGGAGACCGATTGCATGTTTAGAGATATCTTGGGCATGCATTCCAAATGCAACACTTAATACAAGTGTACTTACTAAAACAAAGTTTTTCATAATAGATATATATATGTTTATAAAGAATTTATAAATGTTAAAATAGTACGAATATTTTGGTTTTTTGATATTTTATAATTCTGAACTAGATTCATCTTTTTGTCCCATCATCATCAGATACGCTTTTAGGAACGGATCAATGCGACCATCCATTACGGCATCTACATTACCAGTTTCTTCTGCTGTACGGACATCTTTTACCAGTTTGTAGGGGTGCATTACATAATTACGAATTTGCGATCCCCATTCGATTTTCATCTTCGATGCTTCGATTTCGTCTCTAGCAGCTTGTCGCTCTTTTAACTCTATTTCGTACAGTTGTGATTTGAGCATTTGCATTGCTTTTTCTCGATTCTCTAATTGAGATCTCGTTTCGGAATTATGAATGATAATACCTGTAGGGTGATGAGTAAGTATTGCCTTGGTTTCCACTTTATTTACATTTTGTCCACCGGCACCACTAGATCTAGCAAAATCCCATTTGATATCTGCGGGATTGATGTCAATCTCGATCGTATCATCGGCTAATGGATATACATAGACAGATGCAAAGGAGGTATGTCGCTTGGCATTGCTATCAAAGGGAGAGATACGAACTAATCGGTGCACGCCATTTTCGCCTTTGAGCCATCCAAATGCATATTCTCCATCAATTTCTAAGGTTACCGTTTTGATACCAGCAGCGTCTCCTTCTTGGTAATTAAGCTCCTTGATTTTGAATCCCTGTTTTTCTGCCCACATTAGGTACATACGCATAAGCATACTAGCCCAGTCACAGCTCTCTGTACCACCAGCACCGGCTGTAATTTGTAATACAGCACTCATACTATCACCTTCTTCGCTTAGCATGTTTTTGAACTCTAATCCTTCTATGAGTTCGAGTGTTGTATCATAACTAGCCAAGACCTCTTCTTCGGTAGTATCACCTTCTTTATAAAATTCGAATAGAACTTCAAGATCTTCCAGAAGACTTACTCCTTTTTTATAATCAGAGACCCATTTCTTCTCTGCGTTCAGTGCCCGCATAATTATTTCGGCCTTTTTGGCATCATTCCAAAAGTCAGGAGCAAAGGTTTTCTCCTCTTCATTGGCTATCTGTATAAGTTTGGCATCAACGTCAAAGATACCCCCTTAACGCATCCAGGCGCTTTTTCAGATCTAATAAAGTGTCCGTAGTGATCATAATAATTCATATAAGTTTCACGCAAAAATACACCTTCGATTGGAATTGCTTGTACTTTTTTGGTGCTATTTTTATCCTAATACTCCAAAGATAATGCTATTGGTATTCGTGGTTATTTCGTAAACAGCAAATCATCACTTCTTTATAGTCTAATCATTCATAGGCTTATGATTCGCAGGATACTATTTACAGATTCATTTCTATTCTGTTCTTTTTGCAAAAGCAACTCAGAAGTTATATCAGTAAAAATGTATTTGTATATGCCAAAGTAGTAGAAAAAGGATTAGCCCATGGGTAAATACTTCTGTATTATTAATTTGGTATATTAGATTTTTATGTCATAAAAAACACCAAAACCAAAACAAAGTTTAGTATTTTTAGCTTGGTTAACTTGTACTATTAAAGATCGTTAGATGTAAATAGAAAAGGCCAAATGGATAAAAATAGAACTATAGAAATAGTAGAAGCACTTGTTTGCGGATGTTCTCCCGTGACTGGAGCAATGCCAAATAATGATAGTGTATCGCATGAACGAGACATGATTCGAGCATTACTAATTGCTATTAACCTACTCGGAATAGACGAATCAGAGGTAATTTCAGAAATTGAAATTGATGATTTGGATAGTAAAAAAGTTCTTGAGTTATTCAAAGAAGAAGAGCAAAGACCTACTCCCCATAGCTCAGTTGGTCTTTTCTTAAGGATAAGAAGGTTTAAAAACAAAACAGCTATTTTCAATCAATTGTATGGGAAATATGAAAATATGCTTAAAAAAGGACAGCTTTTAGATTTTTTTACGCAATATCTATCAGGTAACAAATTGAATGACAGAAATAATCTAAAAGATAATCCGTACTGCGAAATTGATTTTTTTCAAAAAGAAACATTTAATAGACGTACTGAAAAAGCTGTGAATCCGCTAAAAGAAAAAGTTGACACCCTGGGGGGGCAAAAAAATGAAAACCTCTCTGATTATGTTAAGAATTCCAGAATCAATCATTCAAGAGCATACGAACCTTTGACTGATGTTAAAAAACAACTTTTGGGCAGAGCCATGGAATATACGAATGACCTTGAATTACTTCCCTACTGTTTTCAAAGAGGAAAAGGCTCTAAAGAGTCTTGTGAACAAAGACTGATTTATGAATTTCAAAACCTGAATAATGTCAGAAACCAAAACTGATTTAAGTGGTCTTAACGAGAAGCAAAGGATGGCCGTTGTAAGTGAATGTAAAAGACTTCTTGTTTTGGCTGGAGCAGGTTCAGGAAAAACAAAAACACTCCTCCAAAAACTTATCTATCTCATAGAAGAGAAAGGTGTTAATCCCAGTAATATTTTGGCAATTACATTTACAAAAAATGCGGCGAATGAAATGTTGGACCGATTAATCATTTCTGCGGATGATACAGAAGAGTATGCCGAAATATTAGCGGATAAAAATAGAACTGCAAAAGAAAAGGATACGGAGCGCTACTTTTTTACAAAAAAATATAAATGGATTGATAATTTAACACTTAGAACCTTCCATAGCTTGTGTTATAGTATTATTCGCAATTTTGGAGTGAATGAGTTTGATAACAAATTCAAAATAATCGGAGATACAAAAGCAACAACTAATGAATTTATCAAATATTCGGCAACCGAAACAGTTTTTGAGGTTATCCACAAAATTCTAATCGAACATTGTGAATCCAATGAGTATCTGCTTCATTTGAAAAGATATATTTTGGATTATATGATTGACAAAATTCATGTAGAAAAAGACAAACAGTTCTCATTACCAAAAAACGGTAAATATTATACAACATTAAATGGAACCAAAGTTCGTTCCAAATCAGAACAATATATTGCTGATTGGCTGTATCGACACAGTATCAAATTTGAATATGAACCTAATGTAAATTTTAGAGACTTCGATTTTCGACCTGATTTTTTTATTCCAGAAGCCAATCTCTATTTAGAACATGTGAGTAACAAAAGTTATCCTACCAAAGGTAAAGAGTTACAATTCCATAAAGCAAATAAGCTTCTCGTAAAAACCTTTGAGCATCAGACTACAGATACTGCACTTTTCAATTTGGTCCTCGAAAGAGTTATAAAAAATAGACTTCCCTCTCATTATCATTTTTCTACAGCTTTGTCTTTTGAAGAGGAATTCCATTCATATCATAAAGAAATTAAGGATTTTCTCCGACAAACAATGAGAGTGATTGATATGATCAAAGTAGAAGATATACCTATCAAAACTACCTTGGAAATAGCACAAAAAGACCAGCACGAAAGAGTGAGAGATTTCTATCGTTTGGCTATTCCTCTAATACAACACTATAAGTCATATTGTACAAACAAATCTTATCTTGATTTTAATGATATGATTACAAGAACTATTTCACTATTCAGGAATCATAGAGCGATAGGAGATAAGTTTAGAACTAAGTACGAGTACATACTTGTGGATGAGTTTCAGGACGTAAACAACTTGCAGGTAGCGCTAATAAAACTGCTGTTGACAAACAAAAATCAACTTTTCTGTGTTGGTGATGATTGGCAGAGTATCTATGGTTTTAGAGGTTCAAATGTGGATTACATAGTCAATTTTAAGGAGCATTTCGAAGACGCAGAAACGATAAAATTAAGTATGAATTATCGTAGTACAGAACATATAGTTGGAGCAAGTAATGAAGTAATCAAACACAACAAATTCAAGGTTGATAAAAACGTTCAATCTAATAAAAAATCAAGTAGTAAAATTCACATTTATGCAGGTAAAAATGAAGCCGAAAATATAGCATACGTACTAGATCAAATCAATAAGCTCAAAGGTAGGGGATATACCAAAGATGATATATTGTTTTTGTATCGTAGAAGTAAAATGTATTACTCATATTTTCAAAGATTTAAACAAGATCGTGTATTTGTTTCAGGCAAAACTATTCACGCTTCAAAAGGGCTTGAGGCAAAGGCAGTTTTTATTATTGGTTTAACCGAGGGGAGTGGTGGGTTTCCTGATATTTGGATGGAAGACAGAATTTATCAAGTTATCAAGGCATCAAATCATGACTTATTACTCGAAGAAGAAAGACGACTTTTTTATGTCGCAATCACTAGAGCAAAGGATGATTTGTTTTTGATTACCGAAAAAGGAAATGAGTCAAGTTTTCTGAAAGAAATCCCGGATAATTTTACTTTTAAAACAAGTATTCCTTTTAAATCTGTAATGGAAGAGATTACACTTTGTTCAAAATGTAGCAATAGATTGGACGAAACCTTTGTTTTTTGTCCGTATTGTGGAGAAGAGCAGTACAATTAACAAAAAGTTAAGATGACATTTTCTTTCTCTAAAAAGTGGAGAAAATTTACTCGTTTTTTATTGCGTTTTTATCCGTAACACTGTTATGAATTTTGCAAAGCGCTTTATCTGATTATATTTCATCATATTTTTTGTCAAAAAACAAAGAATATAGAAGGAATTGATGAATAAAATGAATATGATATCAGGAATTGCTAATTTTCAAAACTTATAGTTATAGCATTGCAATATTACCAATTTAGGTATATAAATTCGTATTAATGACACTGTTATTTTTTTAGGTAAAAATACCGTGATGCCATTGCATAACCTCAGTTATGGAATATATGAACAAGGCATTTCGATAGAAAAAGAACAAGTCAATATGCGACATTATATAGCTAATTTGGTATAAAATAGTTTGAGCTATCGTTTTTTCTTATAAAAAGGAAGCAGATAGGTGATGGTATAATTATATCCTACACCGATCTTACTAAAGTCATTGGTAAGACCAAAACCGGGGATATAAAGGTTCTTGAAACTACCTGGTTGTTTTTGTTGAAGAGTACGTCTTAATGCAATACTAGCACTGAGATAGATGTTTGTACTAGCTATTTCTGCTTTGAGGCCAAATACCAACTCGATCCAACTTGCTGTCAAATCCTCTACTTTTCCCAATTGAGGATCTCCATCGTTTCTGGTATCTTGCGGAAAAACAGCGATACCTTCATTATCTCTAGTTATAGTAAAGCTGTTGAGTTCTTGACTAAAAGAAGCCATACCATATCGTATACCAGCAATAATGCTATTTTGCATACCATACCAGTTGTCATAGAGATTAACATCTCCTCCAATACGAATATAAGACCCCTTTGTTGTGGTGTTTATGTTGGGTAAATCTTTGATAATAGATTCATTTCCTAGCTCCATAGCCGCGTACAACGTTTTGTATATACGATAATCACCAACAAGTTCCAATCCGGTATAATTCTCTTCTATCGAAGTGCGGATAAGTTTGCTGATATCGGCCCCTATACGTAATCCATACTTTTCATTAGGAGGCAAAGTATCTGTGGTACGAACAACGGCTTCTTTTTGTTCTTTTTTGGGTTTAGGAATGCTTTCTTGCGTAGTTTTTTGTTTCTGCCCAAGAAGAAGCGTTGTCCCAAACAGACTAATGGCTAATAATAATGTGTATCTCTTCACTATTTTCTATGGTTGAATTTTCAACTCTTATTTGTTCGATCCATTTGTCATCATCCATAAACTCTGTTTGAGAATTGAATAATGCTTCAAAAGTTACTTTGTATCCGCAAGCTCTACTTACATAATCATATCTTCTAGTATATACAACCTCTACAGTATCTATATTCTGTATCGATATCATATTTTTATCAACCTGACCAGCGTTTTTTATAAAATAGAAAGTAGTACTATTGTTTTCTGTATCTAGAGGTAAACTAATTTCGTTTGAATTCGTAGGCGTAGTGGGGAGTAGTAGTGAGTCGGATACTGCTCCCTTAATCCCTACTTGTAAAAACGGGACTGCTTTAACATTATCACTATCTGATAATCTAAAAGCAAATTTTACCAGTGGAGTTTTTTGCGTTTCGGCAGAGCAGATATCGTCTTTTTCACAACAATAAAATAAGGCTGCGATAAAGAAAAAAATAAAAATCTGTGGAAGATTATTCTTTATTATTTTAACAAATTTAATATCAAGCATCTATTTTGAGTTAGAATTTATCGCTTTTCTAATAAAACCACATTCTCTACATGATAGGTTTGTGGAAACATATCTACAGGTTGTACCTTGATGATTTTGTATGCATCGTCCATTAGTGCTAGATCTCTAGCTTGTGTAGCACTATTGCAACTAACATATACAATTCGCTTAGGAGCAATGCCCAATAATTGTGCCACAACATCCTTGTGCATCCCATCACGAGGAGGATCTGTAATTACGACATCTGGATGTCCATTTGCATCTATAAAATCTTGAGTGAACACCTTTTTCATATCACCTACAAAAAACGATACATTATCAATTTTATTCACTTCGGCATTAATTTTGGCATCATTAATTGCCTCAAGAACGGATTCTACACCGATTACTTTTTTGGCATTTTTTGCCACAAATTGTGCAATAGTACCTGTTCCTGTGTACAAATCATATACAAGTTCATTACCCGTCAGTCCAGCAAAGTCACGTGTAACCTTATACAACTCATAGGCCTGTTCAGAATTGGTTTGATAAAAGGATTTGGCATTGATTCTAAAGCGTAACCCTTCCATTTCTTCTTCAATATAATCGCGTCCGTTATAACAAACGATCTCCTGATCATAAATGGTATCATTCCCTTTGTTATTTATTACATATAGTAATGCCGTAATTTCTGGGAATTTTTGTGATAGGTGTTCTAATAGCAACGTTCTTTTTGTAGAATCCTCATGAAAGAATTGTACCAAAACCATAATTTCGCCAATAGAGCTCATCCGAATCATCAGCGTACGTAAGAACCCCCTTTGGTTTCTAGCATTATAAAACTCCAAGTCATTAATAGTGGCAAATTCTTTGACACTATTACGGATTGCATTACTAGGATCTTGCTGTAAATGACATTTTTTTATGTCTAATATTTTGTCCCACATTCCGGGAATATGAAATCCCAAGGCATTTCTGTCCTCAATAGGATCTTCACTTTTAATCTCCTCCAATGATAACCAACGGCTATCACTAAAAGAGAATTCCATTTTGTTACGATAATTATATGTTTGTGCAGAACCTAGAATAGGAGTAACTTCAGGTAATTCAACTTTGCCAAGACGAGTCAAATTATTGTATACCTCGTTCTGTTTGTACGATAATTGATACTGGTAGTCCATAAACTGCCATTTGCATCCACCACAGGTGCCAAAATGCTCGCAAGCAGGTTGGGTGCGTTGATCTGAATAATGATGAAAATTAATAGCATTACCTTCATAGTATGCCTTTCGTTTTTTGGTTGTTTGGATATCTATGACATCCCCAGGAACAGCGTTACTCACAAAAATGACTTTGCCATCAGGAGCCTTGGCGATACTTTTGCCTTTTGCTCCCGCATCTACTACTGAGATATTTTCAAAAACCTGCCGTTTATTTTTTCTAGCCATGTGGCAAAAATAGCATAATTAAGATGAAATAATATTTGAGAGAACTATTATTTTTATGTACCTTCGATTTATATTATCCGATTACTAGTATCGTACGTAGTCGTTATAATTGCCAATTCCTTCCAAATATTTTTCATTTTAATTTTTAAGCATATAAACAAATAAATTTTTAAAACTCAATTTTATGAAACGGATATTTAAACGAAAATCTGAATTATTAGCATTATTGTTTGTTGGACTTATGGTCGGATGTGGTAGTGATGATAGTGCTACGGATATAATAGAAACCATTGACCCAACATCAAATGATATAACTACAATAAGAATCGTTGAAGGTGCAACAGATAATATAGATACTGTTACCTTAAACGGAGAAGCGAATAGTACCGTAAAATTACGCGTGAATTATAAGATTACTGGTACTACAGAGATGAAAAGACTTTATATAACGCAAGAATTACCAGGACAGTCTCCAATGCCTTTTGAATTTCCTTTGTTAAAGAATAGAGCAAAGAAAAGGGATGGATCTATTGATTTGGATAAATCAAATGAGAAAGAATTTGATTTCACTTTTGATGTCAATGTACCGAGTAATCCTAATGATGGTCAAATCGTTTACAAAATTTGGGCTACGACAGGTAGAGGAGATTTTAGAGATACATCAAAAAGGTTACTCCCTACATTCATAGGTACTGCTACAGTAGGTGTAGGTACTAATGCTAATGCTCCATTAGTTCAAGTTTCTAGTTTGAAATTGGATGCACCTCTTGCTGATGGTCAATCTAATTCTTTTATTTCATTATTGGATCCAAGTACACCATATCAAATCAAAGCAGGAGCAGGTTTAGTTTCTTTTTGGGATTTTGGGTACTTTTTCGGAAACACAGGTAAGGCTTCTTTTGCATCAGCAAATGGATATTCAAGCCTTATTGTTGATTTAGTAAAAATTGCTAATGAAAACAAAGAAGATGCAGATGCAGCTGACGTAGAGAAAGAGGATCTTAACATGATGTATTTTGCAAAGAGTACAAAAACCAAAGCAGATTTTGAAGGATATACAACTTCAGCTGATCTTGATTTTATTGTAAAATCTGATAGCCAAACTGTTAATCAACTTACTACTGATGCTGTGGTAGAATTTGTAGACAAAACTGGAAAAAAAGGATTGATCTTAGTTACTAAGGTTGTAGAAGGTTTTGGTAATGACGGAGAAATTACTCTAGACATGAAAATCCAACCATAATATCCTGAAGGTATATATAAAAAGAAAAAGGGGCTGTCTGAAAAGATGGCCTTTTTTTATATATAATGCCCATATATGGAGTTTCTATTCATCAAGGCTTTCAAGAGAATTGTATTCATGATGTTTCTTGTTCTATAAAAATATAAAAAGTGTATTCTGAATACGGTGATGTAACATAATCACAGTGTTTTTACATAAAAATATATAGTGTCATTAGAATGAATTTATATACCTAAATGGATATTACTATCAAAAGTTACCCAACGAGATGAAGCAAATTGACATAAAATTATAGTAGATTTGATATGTTCAAGTATTTCTAGGTTAATGTCGTTAATGATTTGAAATTTAGGCAAAAAGTTTCATTTTGTTTAGTATATTACCATCCATTATTTCTAGAAGTATGATTACATAACTATTTATTCAATTACATGGGAAATCACCACGATGAAGGCAGATGCGAAAATTGTATTATACGACAATTAAACGCATTGAAAACCCTCAGTAAACAAGAATTAAAGCGGATTTCGGATAGCAAAGTTACGAAGTCAGTAAAAAAGGGTGATGCCATTTTTGAAGAAGGAGAAAAGCTTAATGGGGTTTTTTGTGTGCGCAATGGAGTTTCCAAATTATCCAAAATGAGTGATAATGGCAAAGACCAGATTGTAAAAATAGCGACTAAAGGTGAAGTTCTTGGACAACGTTCTGTAATTACAGAAGAGAAAACCAACCTCAGTGCTGTAGCATTGAATGATATGGAGGTGTGTTATATTCCCAAAAATTATCTTCAAGAGAGTATTAGTAATAATATAGCGTTTACCAAAGCTATATTAATCCATATGGCAAATGATCTGAAGTTTGCCGATGATGTCATTGTGAATATGGCACAAAAAACAGTAAGACAACGAATCGCAGAAACACTTCGTTATTTAGAAAAAAACTTCGGCATTGATGATGATGGGTATATTGCAATGACACTAACTCGCGAGGATATAGCTAATGTTGTAGGTACTGCCAAAGAGGCTTGCATACGAACTTTGACCAGTTTTAAAAAAGAAGGCTGGATTACTACGGATAAAAAACGGATCAAAATAGAAGATGATAAAGCATTATATCGCCTAATAGAAGATGTGTAACGATGGTTAGGGGATTCCTTTTAGGTATCCCAAAATCTATATGACTTTAATACAGCTCATAAAACGCCTAATATTTTGGTTGTCTGTGGTATGAAGTTGTGCCGATTGAGGTATATAACTTCATATTAATGACACTATCTTTTTTTTAGCTAAAAATATCGTGCTTTTATGGTATGCCTTAGTTGTGGAATATATGAACAAGGCATTTAAATGGATAAAGAATAATGCGCTATTATATAGCTAATTTGGTAGTATTAGCAACAATCTATCCTAATCCTTCTCTTGATTATTTTGTACTAGACTTTTCTACTCTTTCAATAAAAGAGGAAATAACACCATTTATCCTTTTGAATTTACTGGGATAAAATTTTCTTTTTCGCCTCGGCTTCGGTATAAAAATAAACCGTAACTAATGCTATGCTTGATTTTTCTGCTGAAGCTGAAACAAAAAAATCTTTTTTTTCCGATAAATTCAAACAACAAATAGGATACGCTAGAGGTCACTAATATTGCTGGTAAGAAAATATTGCAAGAAATCAGGTGTCAGTACTTCGTTACCATATCGTGTGGATGTTTTTGGCTTTATTTCAGTTCTTTATGCAAGATCATTTGAAAAATAATTCCAAGTTAATAATTAGGGTCTTTTTCTGTTTTTTTTGACAAAAGTTCTTTTCTTTTTTTAATAAAAAAGGAACTTTTTGTTGTTTAATGTCTTATTTGCGAGGTAGGGTATTTTGTAGTTCATACGTTCTATTAATGAATACTTTCGAAATAACTAATTTTAAAAAAATGATAACACTAAAACGAAAAACCTTCCTTTTTCTACTGGGTCTATGCATAGGTTTAGTTAGTAGTTTTGGACAGGTTAGCCCTACACAGAAGAACGAACCATTACGCGGAAAACCTTTAAGTAAAGCTATCCAGAAACTATTTGATAGTAGACGTAATGGAGGTAAACCAACATCACGTCAAGACAATGCAAGGTTACGAACAGAATGGGAATATAATAGGGTCAAGGATCCCAAAACTGGTAGGATTCCTACGAATATCTTGGAATTAGAGCAGCAATTCTCTCAAGGTATAGAGGTCGATGAGAGTTTTAGAAAAGCTACAAAAGCCCAAGGTAAATCAACAAAAGCTCAAGGTCCAGACATGGAATATTGGAAAAACAGAGGGCCGTTTAATGTTGGAGGGCGTACGAGAGCACTAGCTATAGATAGAAGTAATGAGAATGTAATTTTGGCAGGCGGAGTCTCCGGTGGCTTATGGCGTTCTGAGAATGGTGGCAATTCTTGGCAAAAAGTAACAACCAATCAACAATCACATAGTATTACCTATATTATTCAAGATCCAAGACAAGGAGAAGAAAATGTATGGTATTATACCAGTGGAGAATTATTCCTTAATACAGCCGGGTATATTGAAAATGATGAAAGATTTATTGGCGCAACGTATTTTGGTTCTGGGATTTATAAATCTGTAGATGGCGCACGAACTTTTACCCTTTTGGAGAGTACCAATGATGATGATATTACACAGGACTCTCCTTTTGATTTGGTGAACTCTATAGCAATTGATCCCAAGACAGGTGCTATTTATGCAGCCACCCACATGGGAATTTATAAATCTGCTGATGCTGGAGCTACTTTTACTGCTGTTTTGTCCAACAATTCTAGATTACAAAATACGGAGATTCATAGTACCCAAGATGGAGTTTTATATGCTTCTATTGCTTCAGGTAATGATACAGCAGGAATATACACTTCTATAGATGGTGACAAATGGACTAGACTTCCAATTTTTGATGAATTAAGTAATAATTTTATTAGAGCGTTAATAACCTCTAATACGGAAAATAATACAATTCATATTTTTGCTGCTTATGATTCTAATAATAGATTAATTAAATACACACCTGCTTCAGGTATAGAGGAAGAAAAGATTATAGATTTAAGTACAATAATCCCCTATGTAAATACCCAAGGAGGTTATAACATGGTTCTAAAAGCACATCCCACTGATCCGAACTTAATGTTTTTGGGCGGAGTTATTTTGTATCGCTCAGCTTCTGGTTTTGAAGAAATAGATGAAACGATTATCGGTGGGAATCATTCAAATCCAAATAGTTTTGATTACGGTGTTTTAGGGAGATTCGTGTCAGTTACTTATCCTAATCATCACCAAGATCAACACCTATTGGTGTTTTATCCTTCAGATCCTCTACGCGCATTATCTGGCAATGACGGAGGAGTGTACCGGACAGAGGATATTACCAAATCAGTGACTAATAGAGATGGGACAACGGTTAATTGGACACCACTTAATAATGGATTTCTTACAACGCAGGCATATCATGTTGCTATGGATATGGAGACAAGTAGTACAGATCTCGTAGCAGGTTTTCAGGATAATGGAACTTGGTTTACAGATTCTGATCAGTCTGATACCCCATGGGTACAAGATTTAGGAGGTGATGGAGGCTATAATGCTATAACAGAATTTGGGAGGGTACGGTATGTATCTTTACAAAATGGAGCAATAACAAAGTTGAAATTTGATGATTATGGAAATTATGTAAACTTTACTTCCATTTCTGGATCTATTATTCCTATTGGAATACAAGAATTTCAATTTATAACGCCTTTTGTAATTGATCCTAATGAAATAAATACTATGTATTTACCAAATTCAAATGGAGAACTGTATCGTATAGACCGATTGGATGAAGTACCTGCAGGAGATTTAGAAGCCCTTAATATTGGACCTATTTTGGAATCACGAAAAACTATTTTTAGTACGTTTGACAGAAATAACAAAATAACGGCACTTGATGTTTCTAGATACCCAATAAAACATCGTGTATATGCTGGAACACAAACAGGTAAGGTGTTCAGAGTTGAAAATGCGGATGGAGCTAATCCAGAAATTGTAGATATCTCAGAAAACAAAGGTTTGCCTGAGGGATATATCAATGACATTACTATAGATCCTTCTAATTCAGATAGAGTACTCGTAGTTTTTTCTAATTATGGTATTCCAAGTGTTTTTTTGACTAATGATGCAGGAGAGACGTGGATTGATATCAGTGGTAACTTAGAAGAAAATGCAGATGGAAGTGGTAATGGTCCTTCTGTTCGATGTGCTGGATTTTTGGGTAGTGGAGCTGGTAAAAGAGCACAACGTAGACAAACATTATTTGTTGGTACATCTACCGGACTCTATACAAATAGTAATGTACGAGAAGGAACTACCCGATGGAAAAGAGAAGAGTTTGCTATCGGTAATGTTGTTATTGATGAGTTGACTATTCGCAAAGATGGCTTTGTTGCAATTGCTACTCATGGTAGGGGTATTTTTAGTGCGCGGTTTCCTGTTACCGATAGCTTACCAGATTTTCTGCGACAACAAAAGAGTTTGAAGGATATTACTGAGGTTTTGACAGAAGATAATCGAGATGTTCTAACTACGATAGCTGTAAAAGATGTGTTTGTTAAACCTTTTGAAGACGTGTTGCTGTCAGTTGAAGGATCTAATGATACTATTGCCAAAGCTCAAATCAAAGACGGTAATATTATTATTATTAACAAAGGAGGTGTTAGAGGTGTTGTACGATTTACCTTAATAGGAAAGGTTGGAGAGGAACAATTATCAACTTCTTTTGATATTGTTTATGAAAAGGAAGGTTTATTCCATCAAAATAATGCAGAATTTGATACTACTGAGTTGGAACTACCTTCCTATTATTTTGATGATAATGATCTAATCATTGCAGCTGATGACTTTGTCATTCCGTCGGGTCAAACTTGGAGTATAGATCGTTTTCTGGGTATTGGGGATAGTTTTGGTGAAACAGAACCATGGAATGGTGTTGCTGTTATTTATGCAAATGATAATGGTAAACCAGGTAAAGAAGTATATCGTAGCGAACCAATTACGACAAGAAAAAATAGCAATGAAGAGACTTATGAACTTTTGGATATTGAATTATCAAAACCTTTAGCTTTATCAGCTGGTAGATATTGGGTATCTTTGTACGCTATATCGGAATTAGATAGAGGTAATTTTTGGTTTTGGGACACACAGGAGCTTAGGAACGGTAATGAAGCTGTATTTATAGAGCCAGGTGGATCTTTTTCACGTTTCAGTACATCTGAAGCAAACCCTGAGTTTAGATATGATTTGAAATTTCAACTATTTGGATCACTTATAGGAACCAATTCTAATGGAAATAAGATAACTGCTACAGATGAGCAGTTATTAGCAACGATATATCCTAATCCTTCTCTTGATTATTTTGTACTAAACTTTTCTACTCTTTCATTAAAAGAGGAAATAACGCTAGAGGTCACTAATATCGCTGGCAAGAAGGTATTGCAAAAATCAGGTATCAGTACTTCGTTACCATACCGTGTGGATGCTTCTGGTTTTGCTCCTGGCCTTTATATAGTAACAATTAATGGAGCTACACAAAGCAAAACTTTTAAAGTAATTAAAAGATAGTTCATTTTGGTCCTATTATTTTGACAAAAGTTCCTTCTGTATAAAAAAGAAGGAACTTTTGTTGTTTTAGCACCTATTTGGGGGTAGGGTATTTTGAAATTGAAACGTTCAATAAACAAAATATTAAAATTACCCACTAAGAAAGATGAAAAGACCAAAAACTAAACCATTTCTTTTATTGTTGTTAGGCTTTTGTATAAGTTTAGGAATCAGTTATGGACAAAGTACACCTTTACAAAAGACAACGCCACTAAGAGGCAAAGCTCTGAGCAAAGCTACTCAAAAACTGTTTGATAGTAGGCACAATGGAAGCGAATCAGCATCAAGATTCGATAATGCAGTAGTACGTTCCGAATGGGAATATAATAGGGTCAAGGATCCCAAAACTGGTAGGATTCCTACGAATATCTTGGAATTAGAGCAGCAATTCTCTCAAGGTATAGAGGTGAATAGAAGCTTTAGAAGAGCCACAAAAGCCCAAGGAAAATCTGCAAAGGGTTCGGCCATGGAATATTGGAAAAATAGAGGGCCATTTAATGTAGGAGGTCGTACGAGAGCACTGGCTATAGATAGAAGTAATGAGAATGTAATTTTGGCAGGCGGAGTCTCCGGTGGCTTATGGCGTTCTGAGAATGGTGGCAATTCTTGGCAAAAAGTAACAACCAATCAACAGTCACACAGTATTACCTATATTATTCAAGACCCCAGACAAGGACATGAAAACGTATGGTATTATACCAGTGGAGAAATAATCAATAATAGCGCAGGGTATATTGAAAATGATGAACGATTTATTGGTGCAACGTATTTTGGTTCTGGTATTTACAAATCTGTAGATGGCGCACGAACTTTTACGCTTTTGGAGAGTACCAATGATGATGATATTACACAGGCCTCTCCTTTTGATTTGGTAAACTCTATAACCATGAACCCCAAAACAGGTGCGATCTATGTAGCCACTCACATGGGAATTTATAAATCCGCTGATGCTGGAGCTACTTTTACTGCTGTTTTATCTAATAATTCTAGATTACAAAATACGGAAATTCACAGTACCCAAGATGGAGTTTTATATGCTGCTATTGCCGCTAATAATGATACCTCCGGAATATACACCTCTGTAGATGGTGAGCAGTGGACACAGCTCAATCCAGAAATCTTTGTGAATAATACTGGTGATAGATTTGTTAGAGCCATAATAGCTTCTCATACATCCAGTAAAGAGGTCTATGTTTTTGCTACATATGATGATGGTTTTCGTTCTGTAAATAATAAACTTATTAGATACCGCTCTTCTGAGACGGAAGGACAAAAATGGACGGATTTAAGCGCTAATCTACCACGTGCGATTGATACTCAAACGGGATACAATATGGTACTCAGGGTACATCCTAATGATCCAAATTTGGTGTTTGTTGGGGGGGTCTCTTTGCATCGTTCTAGTACAGCATTTACCAAAAATGATGCTCAGCTTATTGGAGGGGCTAATTTTAGAAAAAACAGAGGTTCGACCTCAAATGCTATTTCAGTACGTCTATACACTAATCATCATGCTGATCAACACGCCCTAGTGTTTTATCCTTCTGATCCTTTTCGTGCATTATCAGGCAATGATGGGGGAGTATATCAAACAGATGATATTACCGATTCAGAGATCAAAAGGGTAAATGAAACAGTGGATTGGACGCCACTCAATAATGGCTTTCTTACCACACAGGCATACCATGTTGCTATGGATTTGGAAACCAGTAGTACAGATTTAATGGCAGGTTTTCAGGATAGTGGATCATGGTTTACGAATTCTTCAAACAAAGAAGATCCCTGGGTACATGATTTGGGAGGTGATGGGGGCTATAATGCCATCACAGAATCCGGAAAAATACGCTATATGTCTTCACAGGGTGGTAGAATCTATAGATTGCAATTTGATGAGAATGGTGAATACCTAAACTTTTCTATCGTGGCTGGGTCAAGTAGTCCTTTTTTTTCTAATGGACAATTTATTACACCTTTTAGCATTGACCCTAATCATATTAATAGTTTGTATTATCCAAATTTGCAAGGGAATTTGATTAGAGCTAGACGTTTGAATAAAAGAAGAACGGGTAATAACGATGGTTTGCGTAATGATGAATATGAAGTTTCGGTTTGGAAAGCTCCAATAGATGAAACGATAACTGCTTTGGACGTATCCAAGTATCCTGTAAGACATCGGGTATATATTGGTACAAATATTGGCAAAATTATGAGGATTGATCAGGCTAATACAGATACCCCAGAGATTATAGATGTCTCAGAGAATAAAGGTTTGCCAAACGGAGGATATATTAATGATATTACAGTAGATCCTTCTAATTCGGACAGGGTTCTTGCCATTTTTTCTAATTATGGTATTCCGAGTGTTTTTTTAACAAATGATGCAGGAGAGACATGGATTGATATCAGTGGTAACTTAGAAGAAAATGTAGATGGAAGTGGTAATGGTCCCTCTGTTCGATGTGCTGGTTTCTTGGGGAGTGGAGAGAATAGAAGGACACAGCGTAGACAAACATTATTTGTTGGTACATCTACGGGACTGTATACTAATAGTAATGTGAGGACTGGTACGACTCGATGGAAAAAAGAAGAGTTTGCTATTGGTAATGTCGTTATTGATGAGTTATCCATCCGAAAAGACGGATTCGTTGCTGTAGCGACCCATGGTAGAGGTATCTTTACTGCGCGTTATCCAATTGTGGATAGTTTGCCAAGTTTTAATAGTACACAGCGACAAGATATAGAAGATCTTACTGTAACATTAGATTTCTTTAATCAATCTGGTACGCTTACAAGTGTAGATATAGAAGATGTTTTTGTTAATCCTTCAGAAAAAATCGTGTTTTCTGCTACCAGTTCTGATACTAGTATTGCTCAGGTAACACTTAAGGATAATAAAATAGGTATTGTCAAGGAGGACTTCAATGAGGGAGAAATAGTAGTCACCCTGATAGCTAGCTCTGGAGCAGAAGAGGTGTCAACAACTTTTAAGGTGAATTTTGTCAGACCAGAATTAAATAAATTAGCTGATCTTACTGTAAACTTACTTGAAAAGGAAGAAGCAACGCTTGTTGATTTCTCCACTATTTTTGATAAACCATTAGTTGATGTAACCTTTTCTGTAGCAAGTTCAAATACCGAAATAGCACAGGCAATAATCAAAGAAGATCAAATAGGTATTACCAATCAAAACAAAGTAGAAGGTGCTGCTATAATTACCTTGACTCTCACTTCGGGAGTTAATACTTTAACCGTACCCTTTACTATCACCTATAGCAATGAGTTGCTCAGACAGAATGATCCAAATTCTGATTCACTTGATCTTATAGACTCTTTTGAAGAGGAAGGAACTGATTTTTTTGTTATTGCTGCAGATGATTTTACGATCCCAGAAGGAGAAACCTGGAGTATAGAACGTTTGCGAGGCATTGGAGATAGTCGGGATGAGGATCAACCTTGGAGTGGTGTTGCGGTTATTTATAGTGATGATAATGGGGAGCCTGGAGCAGAAATATATCGTAGCGAGCCAATTATGACAACCAAAGATCGTGATGAGGAGTTTTATAATATGCTAAATATTGAACTCCCAGAGGCTATTAATTTATCTTCTGGAGCCTATTGGATATCGTTATACACGATTTCAGAGATAGATAGAGCTAATTCGTGGACTTGGATAGAACAAGATTTTACAAATGGACACGAAGCTGTTATAATGGAAACAGGTGTTCCTTTTTTACCTATTAGTGAAGTATTTGGTGATCCGGAGTTTAAGTTTGATTTAAAATTTCAACTATTTGGTACATTTGTAGAGGCTAATCCTACTGGAAACAAAACAACTACAGCCAATAAGCAACTACTAGCAACGATCTATCCTAATCCTTCTCTTGAGTATTTTGTGCTAGATTTTTCTACCCTTCCAATAAAAGAGGAAGTAACACTAGTAGTCACTAATATCTCTGGCAAAACGGTATTACAGAAATCAGGGATCCATACCTCATTACCATACCGCGTGGATACTTCTGGTTTTGCACCAGGGTTTTATGTAGTAACAATCAAAGGAGCCACGCAAAGCAAAAGCTTTAAAGTAATTAAGAAGTAGTTTTTTTTATCAAAATAGTTGAATGCTCTAAGTGATACCAATAATTGGTATGATAATAGTTTTCAAAATACAAAAATCGCTGAGATACTGGTTTCAGCGATTTTTGTATTAAAAAAGAGATACAGTATAACACCAATTGAATTACATTTAATACAATTTAGGTATATAAACACCTATTAATGGAACTGTTATTTTTTATGTAAAAACACCGTGATGCTATTACATAGCCTTCCTCACAAGAACCCCTAGTATTTGCAGTGTAGGTACAGAAAAATTACTCAAAAGAGCTATTTGCCAAAATCAATTTTGCGATCTGACCAGATGATCTTCAAAAACTTTGATTATCGAACGTAGCGCTATGTATTTTATATAAAAATGCTAAAAAAATAAAAGAGTTACCTTATTTTTGTCCCTCACTACTATACTTTATATAAATTCTGAAATTTGTTAGAGAAAATACAGCAAATACCCCAAGAACAACCAATAAATACCGATTATTTTATTTATTGTTTAGAAGCAGTTCATGATATAGAAAGGGTCAAGGCTACCGAAGCACAAGAAAAATTAGAACAATTAACCATGCAATATGGGATAGCCAGTATTTACAAAACCTGCGACACCATTGAAGGTTTTGAAGCTAGCTTAAATGGTTTGGTCTTGGATGATCATAATTTTAATAACTATGAAATAATCTACTTGGTGATAACAGGTGAAGCAAATAGTATTTGTATAAATGACTACTACTATAGTCTACAGGAAATTGCAGAAATTTTTGAAGGAAGACTAAAAGGAAAAGTATTACATTTTTCTAATGCAAAGGTGCTAGATTTGGACGAAGAAGAAGCACAATATTTTTTGGATATCACTGGTGCAAAAGGTGTTTCTGGGTATGGCAATGAATTTAATGGAATCACTAGTGCCAATCTAGACAAAGCCTTCTTTAATTTATTCAAAGAAGATGATAATATGCTAGATGTTGTAGAAGAGTTACATCGAAGACACTACAAAAGCTGCAAATTACTTGATTTTAGGCTGTATTATTGAGTTGAGAGAATCAAAGATGTTGGGTTAGAATTCTCAACGCAAATTTTCCCCTAATTTTTTCCTCTCCAATCCAAGATTCTGGAGCTCTTTTAAAAAAATAAGACTGAATTACATTTCGTAGAAATTTTAGAAATTACTTGTAGGCTTGTTTTTGGCACCGTTGGGGTATCCTTTTTTTTAAGCAATTAGAACTACTAGTGCCTAATTCTTGCTGGACAATTTTTCTTTTTTTAAAGGGTCTTACCAATTAATCACCTGACAAAAAGAAGATTATTTTAACTAATATCATTTAAAAAATAATTCCAGGCTATTAATTTGGTTCTTTTTTTACTATTTTTTTGCTAAAAAATTAAATCGCAGCTAAGGTTATACTTGAATTTTATAGCTCAAACTAGCGAAAAATAGTTCCATTATTTTAGCTTACAATTACATTCTAACTGGTATAATTTACCCTTCATTGCGGTTTTCCGTAAATAATTGTTTGTTAGCTTCTGTACTTTTATGCCAGAACACATAAAACAAAATAATATGATGACAATTGAAGCAATAAAACCAGGTCCAAAACCCAAAAAATCAGATGGCACACTAGATAAAAGAAGGAGAGACAATAAGATACACAAGGCAACAAACCTTCTTTAAAACCCAGCAAAACATCTAAAAAAAAGTAGGAGACTATTTTACTGGGAGAAGAAAAAGCGATGATAAATCCCTTTTTAAATTATACTTCTTGTTGTCCTAATTTCTCAGACCACTTCAGTTTCTTGCGGTTCCTATAGAGTAGAGGAGGAGTTATAGAAGCGGTTTACACTTTTTTTCACCAAAGTAAAAAAAGTGTAAACCGACGCTATCCCACAAAGTGCGTAAGTTAAAAATAATAGAAGTTAGATTTTACCAGATAGTCCTTTTAAAAAATGACTTCATCTTAATAGATCATAACAGATTTACTATAGTTTTTAGAGTTCGTTTTTATTTGATAGGCATAAAACCCTTCTGACAAGGTATAGTTAGACGCTTTTTTAATGTTGATTATGTGTTTTCCTTCTAATAAAAATTCATTTTTGAGCGTAGTTACCTTTCGTCCAGACATATCATAGAGTGATATATCCATATGAGCTGACTGGGGCGTTGTGATATGGATATGAGGTTGGTTTTCTGTGTAAACTATAGTATGTTCAAAACCTACTTCAATAGCTCTACGGGTTTTTGCAGCGACATTTGTATTAGTGTCAAAACCAAGATCCAAAGAATTGTATTCTTCTCCGAGGAGAACTTGATTTACTAGATCTTCATCAACTCCAATCCAGTCTTTCATAATGGATGCGTAGACTTGTCTAAAGTCTGTGTTTATAAGCACATTTCCAGAACTATCCAAATCATTTAAACTTGGATGTTCTCCAATAAAACCATTCCCATTTAGGGCTTTTCCAAATAGCATAACCGGAGCAGCAGTACCATGGTCCGTACCTTTAGATCCATTTTCGTTTACTCTACGACCAAATTCTGAAATAGTCATTGCCATTACCTTGTCATCCCATCCAGCATTCTTTAGGTCTTCAAAGAAGAATGCAATAGCATCTGATAAGGCGGTAGTTAGTCCTTCATGTTTCAATAATTGTTTACTGTGTGTATCATAACCAGATAAGGTAACCATATATACTTTGGTTCCTAAATTTCCTTTAATTAAGCGAGATACGATGCTAAGTTGATCGGACAATTTATTGTTCATAGGGTATTCTCCATAATCTGAAGATGCTTCATATGCTTTGTGAATAACTCCAGCATATTCAACGGTAGCATTTGCTGTAGCTCTCAAGAATTTCAATTGTTCTCCATATTTGGAATCAGGTAACCCTTGGAGACCGTATTGTGATCCAGTTTGAGCGATAGTAAATAATCGTTTGGGATCTGCAACGGAGAATCCAAAATGTGTGTCATCACCGGTGAAAATTCGATTTCCCATGCTGCCTATTTGTACTGCTGCTGGTTTTGTTGGTGGATTGAGTAGATAATCTGGGTATAGATCTTCGAAATAACGACCTAGCCAACCTCTTCTATTTGGTTTAGTATCAGCTGTTGCCCAAATATCAGAACTAGCAAAGTGTGAAAGATTGGTGTTGTTATAACCCACACCATGAATGACTTTCATCTGACCATCACCCCACATTTTTTCAAACTTATTAGCATAAGTGGGCATGCCATAGGAGTCATTGAGATTGAAAATTTGGTTTTCCGGAATTTTAATTCCAGGACGAGCATTGGCATAGGTGTCATATTGATTAATAGGTATGATCGTATTTAAACCATCATTACCTCCTTTTAACCTTACAATTACTAATACTCTGTCAGATTCTACTTGATCCATAGCGACAGTTAGTGCAGTCGGGCTAGATGCTGCTATAGCAGAGTGCGCTAATGCTACACTTCCTCCGCTTGCAATTCCTAGTGTTTGCAAAAATGAGCGTCTACTCCATTTTTTGTGTTCTTGATGATTGCATCCGTCAGATTTTTTTTCCGAAATTTTATGATTTGTGCTGTGCATAATTTTTTTATTTAAGTTGAAATTCGGGTATTTTTATAATGTGAGCGAGTAGTTGAGCTACCTGACTTGGTGCACTTTCCGTTTCTAGATCCCAAAGACCATCTTCGAAGTGATTTTCGGGTATTTCATTCTTAAAAATTTCTAAAGCTTCTTCATAATCAAAGTTTTCAAATAAAGGTTTCGGAAGGAAGTACTCTATTATCGACCTAGATACGAGTGCCACATCCTTAGAGTTGCCTCCCATTATATAGGTAGCAAATGTTCTGAATTGTTCTTTGTCATATCTCCAAAAACTCCAGAGATACCAATTAACTCGATCCCACCTTCTCGCAATAGTACTTGAGTTAACCCAGTCTTTATCTTCTTGCCATCCTCCGACATCAATGGGGTTAAAAAGTTCTTGTGTTAATTCTTTACATCCTCCTCTAACTTTGTCGAAAAAATTAAAATCGGTAGGGATTTCAAAATTAAGCTCTTTAAAAAATGATAACTGAATATCAATAGGGCTTTTTATTAGAAGACCTAGACTTTTGTCATTAAAGAAGTGTTCGCTCTTGAATAGTCGTTTCAATACAGGAGATATCTCAAAATCATTATCTACAAAAGTTTGTGCTAATTGAGTTATAATTACTGTATTTATTTCTGGACTAACAAAATGGCGATATAGTTTCGTGCAAATGAATTCAGCTATTTTTACCTTTCTTTTTTTGAATAATATATCGATAACATCATCGTATCCCCAATTTCCAGTTTCTTCAAAAATTGTTTTAGAGCTATCGTCAAATTTTGCTGGATCAAAAACAATGGGTCCCCAGCGTTCTTCTCTTTTATTCCAACCTGTAAATGCTCTTGAAATTTCTATAATGTCGGTTTGCGTATAACCGTTGTCAATTCCTAATGTAAATAGCTCTAAAAATTCTCTAGCATAATTCTCATTAGGTTTCTTTTTATTATTATCAAAATTATTAAGGTAGATCAGCATCGCTGGATTCAATCCAATGTCATATGCAAATTGTTTGAAATTACCTATTGCATGAAATTGTAATAGATGATAATACTGATACATATAGGCCGGACTTCTATATACCGTTTCTTCTGTGACAAAATGGTTGCTCCAGAAAAGAGTCAGTCGATCTCTCAGATTATTTGTAAAGAAATCTTGAACCATTTGATTTTTTAATTCAGTTCTATATGTATGCATTTTTTTTGGCGCAGTATCAAAATCTTTTTTTACCCAAAAACCCCAATCAGGTGCCTTTGTTGGAGGCATATTTATGGCTTCATCAATAAGTTGATCAATAAGTTCTAGGGGGTTTTGATTTAAGCCGTTAGCAACCATTTCAGGTGTTGCCCCAAAACCTAATCTTCTGTATAACTGATGAATTTTTTGCAAATCCCAAGGGTTTGAACTTGTGGGGGAGTAAGCCTTTAGAGAAGCAATATTATATGTGCTACTTGTTGTCATTATAGTTTGTTTATTTATAGTGATTAATTTGTGTTGTTCAAAAAAAACTTTTTCTATATGTATTCGTGTGTCTATATTTCTACTGAATTTGGTGTACAGTGAAAAACCTCACATAAGATTGCACTAGTTTATTTCTTTTAAACCTTCAGTATGTATGATCACTCCATTATGAGAATGAGATGAGTCAAATACGTGCTTTTTTGAATCCCTATGCCTTAAGTTTGATTCTGCGGTAAAAAATAGTAGAAAAACAAGTAAATTATTAACTCATAATTATGGTTTAAATGATATCATATCAATATTTTGATCCTTATTTTTATTATTAACTAGAATTGAAATTCTTTGATCTGTATGATATTTAATCATTGTACAATTTTGATTCTTCCTTAGATGTATTTTATGCTGTTGGCATATAGGTTTCTATTGATGACATAAATTTGAACGCTGTATAGAACTTTAGTAAATTTCTCTAAAAGATGAGTTTCCATCATTTTGGATAAACTTTTGGAAGATAGACATGAAAGTTTGGTACTTATTTTTAATTGGAATGAGGCATTTTGTTCAGAACTCCAAAACGGAAGGGCTAGGAACGAAGCGTGTTTTAACTTAATTAATTTCATGATTTGTGTGTTTGATTACGGTTTGTCCTTACTTAGGTTTTTATTTTTCAGGAATTACCGTTAATATTATAATCGAAATTAAAAAAAAATATCATACATAATAACCTCATAGTTAGATGTTTAACTTGTTTTTAACTTGTTTTTAACTTGTTTTTAACTTGTTTTTAAAATTGATGTTTGGTTTTAGGAAATCAAAATAAGGTGTTTTAATCAAAATTAGAGGAAACAGTTACGAAGACTTATTTAGAGCTGCTTCTATAAAGGAAGCTTGGGATGCAGAAAATTCTATAAATAAAAATGCAGTAGCTAAACTCACTATCTTTTGTCTAATTGGGCAGCACTCGGATAGACGATTTAATAAAGGAGAATCTTTTGATTTGAAAGTAATTGCTCAATTTATTAATGTGATGAAATTTGATAAAGTGTCAATTTTACACCCTCATAGTCCAATTTCATTGGCTCTTATAGATAATTCTGAAAAAATATCTCATTTTGAATTTGTAGAAAAAGCATTTAATCAAATAGGCAATCCAGTATTAGTAAGTCCCGATGCAGGAGCCTATAAAACAACTCATGAAATTGCAGAAAAACTACATGCAGATCTAATTCCTTCTAATAAGGTTAGGGTAGATGGTGCACCAGTAATCAGTATTCAAGGTGATGTAAAAGGTAAAGAGTGCTTGATTGTTGATGATCTAGCTGATGGCGGCAGAACATTTAAGTTTTTGGCAGAAGCATTAAAAACGCAAGGAGCATCAAAAGTATTTCTATATGTTACACATGCCCAATTTAACTATGGCTTTGATGAATTAAAAGAAAAAATTGACCATATTTATTGTACAAATAGTTTTAAAGACATTGATAGTAAATATGTTACTCAGTTTAAAGTGATTTGAATTTGTATTTTTGCAGCAGACCAATAAGTCTGCTTTTTTAGGCTTAGTGTATAGAAAATAGCATAAACCTTTACTCAGGGAGACGGGCAAAATATGTTAGGAATGGAATCAAATACTTCCCTATAAATAGTACTGCCAAAAGTAGGAATTGTTAAAGTATCACCTATCAAAATTACATTCTAGATTTCTCATTATCTGCACCAGATTTACCTTTAGCTTCTTTTACTTTTTTATTTCCAAAAGGGTACGTATAGCTAATTCTAAAAATACGTGAGAAACCTGATTCTGGGCTATAGGTTCCATTAAAAACATTGCCAAATGCTTCTCGAATGGAATCAATTTAACTGCGATAAGTATTGATGAAAGCACTGTTACTAATGGTTTTGTAACTTCAAAAACAAATGCTTCTTCATTAACACCATTTATTGGTTTAATATGTGAATACGATAGTTTTCAAATAGCTCTGATGACTGGATGGGATAATTTGTCAGGAAGAACAGGTGAAAATTGGATATATCAAGGTAAACCGTGGTTTGGGATAGGTTTAGGATATAACATTTTTAACACTAGTAATAATAAACCTAACAATGATTAAATTAAAAGGCAAGTATAGAATACGCCATTTTCAAACAAATCTAAAAGGTTCGCTTTTTTTGGCCAAGCGGTTGTAAATTGAGTTTAAAAATAAATGCCATTGAGACATTTAAATTTTTAAAAAACAATCGAGCGCTTGCGAGCGGCAATTTTACATAACGGCTAATTATAGCTTACGAATATTAGTGCAACCTAGGTCGTAAAACGGCTATTACATAAATGCTAACGATATAGACCTAAAGGCGCTATATCTGCATCTATGTAAAATAGAACAGAAAAAGTTCTATTCACCGTTTTACTCATAGATGATATTTGTACTATAATGTTCTGCGTTATGTAACTTTGCTTTGGTAAAAGCGAAATTCTTTAACCCAATTTTCTTTGATTTTTTTCTTCTCAAAAAGTTTCTTTGGCAACTGTAATGACACCCTTTAGGGTTCACGAGCGCCTATTTCTCAAATAGGATAGGATCGCAAGTAACTACGCTTTGCCAGAAGCGACGATAGGAGTGAAGTGGGAATGTGTATGGAATGGGGTTATTAACTATTGATCATTGATAGCCACTAATATGTATTTTACCATAATCTTGAAAGAACTAAGTTTATAGAACACTGAAAATAGGGGTTTTCACCTGTTTTTTGATGAACAGTATTTCAGTAAATTTGAATAGTTCAATCGTAATTTTATAATTTTCTCAACTTTTATTCTGTTGCATTTAATAGTTGGAATATCAATTAGAATTATTATAAACCACTAATGTCAGTTGCTATTTTATGTGTTAATATTATTAAACTAAATATAAATTTATGAAACACTTTTCACTATTATTATTTTTCGTTTTATCTACTGCCTTTTCGCAAGATAATGTGGTATATCATTTTACTAAAAGTACTGTAATTAACTCATATGATCTTAAAGCAAATCCACAAATAGTATCGAAATCAATTGAGATTGCTCAAAAAGAATGGAGATTTGTTATCGATCAAGAAATAGCGAGTGGGTATGTTATAAGATTCCTAAAATGGAATAAAGATTCTCCCCAAAATGAAAAGTTTTACGAAGCTAAAACGAATAAGGGAGAAAGGTTATATTTCTATATTACTACCACTCAATTTAATGATAATGTTGAAAAGTATGTAAACAAGAATCCTAGATGGAGTTTTGTAACTGGAGCGATAACAATTCCAATCAAAATTAGACCAGGAGGTGATAAAAAAGATACAGAAGGTAACTTATTAAGACCTTTTGACTTTACAGGAGAAGTTAATGTTGGTTTGTCTATTGGATTACGTATAAAAATGGGATCTAACAATAGTAAGTTTTTTTTAATACCATCTACTGGAATCAATTTAACTGCGATAAGTATTGATGAAAGCACTGTTACTAATGGTTTTGTAACTTCAAAAACAAATGCTTCTTCATTAACACCATTTATTGGTTTAATATGTGAATACGATAGTTTTCAAATAGCTCTGATGACTGGATGGGATAATTTGTCAGGAAGAACAGGTGAAAATTGGATATATCAAGGTAAACCGTGGTTTGGGATAGGTTTAGGATATAACATTTTTAACACTAGTAATAATAAACCTAACAATGATTAAATTAAAAAGCAAGTATAGAATACGCCATTTTCAAACAAATCTAAAAGGTTAACTTTTTTATGGCGGTGGCTATGCGATGGCAAATTGAGTTTAAAAATAAATGCCATTGAGACATTTAAATTTTTAAAAAACAATCGAGCGCTTGGTAGCGGCAATTTTACCTAACGGCTAATTATAGCATCTGCATCTATGTAAAATAGAACAGAAAAAGTTCTATTCACCGTTTTACTTATATAAATACATTTGTACTATAATGTACTTGCGTTATGTCACTTTGCTTGGGAGAAAGCGTTTTACCAAAGACAAATCTTCTTTTATTTTTTTTCTTCTCAAATGTTTCCTTAAAAATGTAATGGAATACGCTTTGCCCGAAGCGACGATAGGAGCGAAGTGGGAATGTGTATGGAATGGGATTGTTAAAATTAAGTTTGTCAACTTGTAATATAATTTAATATTAACTATATTACACCAATAGTATGATGATTTAAACAAAATGAATATGGCAACAGTTCGCAAAACGGTAACTTTTACCGAACAACAAGATAAATGGATAAAAGCTCAAATCGAAGCTGGAGAATATACTAATGATAGTGAATATTTACGAAATCTTGTGCGTCTAGATCAAGCAAATAACACAAAATTTAATTCTCTTAAAACCAAACTCATAAATGGACTTGAAAGTGGTGTTAGCACTAAATCATTACCTGAAATTATGAAAGAAGTTGAAGCACGTATGCGAGAAGATGGGCGTTTATAAACTTTCTAAAAAAGCAGAAATCGATTTGGCTAAAATGTATGAATTCGGTATATCCAAATTCGGCTTACTTCAAGCTCAAAAATACTTTTTAGAAATGCACGATGTTTTTCAAGTACTTGATGAAAATGAAAATTTAGGTAGAGATGCTTCTGAATATATTGAAGACTTAAGACGATTTGCTTTTAAGGCGCATACATTATTTTATTTACAAACGACAGGTGGAATTTTTATTCTTAGGGTTTTAAGTCAACGGATGGACTATCAGCGTAACCTGAATATAGTCTAGGAATTTTCTAGAATTAGGTATAACTTATCGCTATTTTATATAACGTCGGATTATAGAGCATTTTTGCTCTATAATGTTCTGCGTTATGTAACTTTGCTTTGGTAAAAGCGAAGTTTATTATCTCAAATTTTCTTTTATTTTTTTTCTTCTAAATGTTTCTTTAAAAATGTAATGGAATACGCTTTGCCCGAAGCGACGATAGGAGTGAAGTGGGAATGTGTATAGAATGGGAATATTCTTCCTAATTTTCAATTAATTACGGAATTCCGTAGAAAGTTACTTGTTAAAATTCTTTATATTGTGATGGCGTTATAGACCTCTTACTATCTATAAATTCTGGATAAATATTATAACTAAAGAATTATACAATTAATTTATGTTTTTAGAAAAACTCAACATCAAAAATTTCAGAGGGATTAAAGAATTAAAACTTAATTTCAATAGTAGTGTAAATATTATAATAGGAGAAAATAATGCAGGGAAATCAGCAATTATAGATGCTCTTCGTATTTGTTTAAGTATTGGTAAGCAATGGAAAGATATTGGTATTAAAAATGATGAAGATTTTCATATTAATGTTAACGAGCTAAATTCTCCTTTAGAACCCATAGAATTTGGCTTAGTATTTAAAATAGAAACACCTCAGGATAGAGAATATTTTCAAAGTTTACTTTGGCAAAATCCTGATGACCCAAACGATATTAACTTACAAATACAAGCAAGATATTCATTAGAAACTAACCCTAAAAGTAATCAAGTATTAAGATGGGACATTTGGGGAGGACAAAATCCTGGTCAAAGAATAAAACCAGAAGAAGCTCAGCTATTATTTTATTCTTACCTAGAACCACTAAGGAATGCTGAATTAGAATTAAGACCTTATGCAAAAGGTAATAAAGTTACTTCTCTATTCAAAGAAATGACTAAATATAATAAAGTCAATGAGGAAGGAGAAGATGAAGAAGTTGAGCTTAATATTGATAAAAAAAACCAGCTAGCAAATACTCTTCAAAATGTAATTCAAGATAGAGATTGGACAGGAGTTGTAAAGACAGGTGAAAGTTTTGTAAATGAACATTTAGAGAAAGCTGATATAAGGAAAAAAGAATCTAGAGTACATTTAAAATTATTAGAATATAAATATGATAATATAGTTAAAGGTGTTTTAACTAGAAAACCTATTTATCAGGAGGAACTATTAGGTGGAGATTATACCCAACAAAAGTATTTTGATATTAGTCAAAACGGTTTGGGAGAAAACAATTTAATTTTAGCATCATCAGTTCTTGGAGATTTAAAAAACAGAAGAGCTGAACAAATAGAACATTATTATGCCCTTTTAATAGAAGAGCCAGAAGCTCATTTACATCCTCAAAAACAGAATTCATTCTTTAATTACTTAAGTAGTTTAAAGGATTTAGGAGTACAAATATTTATTACTTCTCATTCTCCAACTATAACTGCAAAATCAGATTTAGATAATTTATTAGTCTTACAAAAACAAGAAGATTTAATTAACAATTTTGCATTGAAAAAATCAGAATTAAGTCCTAACAATAAAAACTATTTGAGGAAGTTTTTGGATGTTACCAAGTCTCAACTCTTTTTCTCAAATGGGACAATTTTGGTTGAGGGAATCTCAGAAGCGTTATTACTTCCTGTATTTGCAGAAATAATGGGTGAAGAATTTAATTTAGATAAAAATGGAATTGAATTAATCAATATAAATGGAGTTGCATTTGAACCATTTGCTAAACTTTATAATTCTGAAGATGTCAGTAAACGCTTATCAGCTTTTTGTTCAATAATAACAGATAATGATAAAGGATTAATTGCTCCAAAACATTTTATTAGTGAAGAACAAGATATAGATTCTCCCAAGGCTAAACTTATTTTTAATAAACTTAAAGAAATAGGAATCGTAGATACAAATAATAGAATAATAAACTTTGATAATAATGTGGATTTAATAATTGAAAATTATGAAGACGAATCTATATTTATTAAAGGAGTTTTAAATGAAATGTATGATAAGATATCTGATAGAGCTTTTAAAGCAAAGGAGTTAGAAAAAGCAAATTTAAAGGTTGTTTTAGCAGAAAATACCTTTGAATATGAATTAATGGTTTCAAATACTGCCAATGCTAAAACTATGTTAGATGTTTATAAACGTATGCATCCAAGAACAATATTTGTAGCTGATGATGAATCATTAGATACTAAAGCATTAGATTTATTAGAAAAACTAAAATCTAATAAAGATAAATCAGAATTCGCACAACAACTCGCGCTTGTATTAGAAAAAATAGATGCTTTAAGAAATACTTTTGTAGTTCCTGATTATATTCAAGAGTCAATTCGTTGGGTAATAAATAGAGAATAATGTACGAACATTTATCTGATAAGCAGAAAGAAATACTAAATTACAACCAAGGAACAGTTGTAGTAAAGGCTTGTCCAGGAAGTGGAAAAACTTATTCTGTATCTGCTCGAATCTCTAAATTATTATATGAAAACGAATTTAAGAGAAAAGGTATTGCTGCAATTTCTTTTACTAATGTAGCTTGCTCTGAAATTGAAGAGAAACTTAGAGATGATTTTGGTATATATGTTCCTTTAAAGCATCCTCATTTTATAGGAACTATCGATAGTTTTATAAATACATACATATTTCTCCCATTTGGTCATTTAATTATGAAATGCTCAATTCGTCCTGTGCTCGTTGGTGAACCGCATTCAAATTGGTCGCACAAATTATTTCCAACTGATTACAGTCAATTTTTTGATAAAACAAGTTTTGGTATAGATGATAAACTAATTAGACTTGCACCACAACAGGCATTTTTTTTCATATGGAATTATTATAATCAACAAGGTAAAGTGAATGGAAATATCCAGAATATAATTGATTCTAAAAGGAAATATTTCGCCCAAGGTTATGCCAATCAATCAGATGCTAATTATATCGCTTTAAAAATATTAGAGAATTATCCGCTTATTGCAACTAATGTTGCTAATTTGTTTGAATATTTTATTATTGACGAAGCACAAGATACTAATGAAATACAGATGAGGATTCTTGATATATTAAAAAACTCAGGTACAAATAATATAATGTTGATTGGAGATAGAGATCAATCTATTTTTGAATGGAACGATGCAAAACCTGAACTATTTGATAAAAAATTTGACGAATGGGAAAGCATTCTACTTGATGAAAACCGAAGAAGTTCACAAGCTATTTGTGATTTCACAAAAAATTTATCATCATTTGAGAAATCAGAAGCTGTAAATGAAGAAGTAGCTGATTATGATTTGGCACCTCAAATAATAGGGTATAAGCTGCCTAAGAAAAAAACTAAAAAAGACCCAACAATAATAAGTCAAGAAGAAAGTAAATCAAGTTTTGAAAATATTTTATCAGGATTTTTAAAGTTATGTAGTGAAAATGATATCGAAATTAATAAGAAAAACGTAGCCGTATTATATAGAGGTAAAAGTAGCTCCAAATATTTAGGTTTAAATCTTGATATTTCATCCTATGAAAATATTCCGTGGATAGACAAACAATATCACGTTAGAAATATCATTTTAGGAAAACATTTAATAGATAATCAAGATTTTTTCAAAGGTTATAGACTTTTAGAAAAAGGGTATTTTGAAGCATTATATAGAAAAGCAAATCGTAATTTTTATTGTACAGATGATTTTATAAAGACTCAAATAGAGCTTAATGGATTTATGAAGCATAGAGATACTGTCTTTAATTTTATAAATAAGCTTTCAGAAACTAATGGTAAAACGTTTAATCAATGGATTGATGAATCCAATAAAAAAATAAAAGATAGCGGAATAGCATTAAATATTAATCCAGAAAATGGAGATGTTTTAATAGATGATTATTATGCAAGTAATTTAAATTCAGATAGTATACACCCATTTTATTATGGTACAGTTCATTCTGTTAAAGGTAAAACTTTCGAAGCTGTGTTATTACTTTTAGGTAAAAAAGCAGGTCGACCAAATTATGCAACAATATTAAATGCACCAGACTTTAATGCTTTAAAAGACAGCTATAAAGAAGAATTAAGAATAGTTTATGTTGGGTTAACTAGACCTAGAAAAATACTAATAATGGCTGTTCCTGATTCAGATACAGAAGTTTGGAATAGCAAAATGCAAAGCTAGTTATTCAAATTTCCCATCACTATAATTAACTCGTTTCTTAAAATCAATTACTTCATCCTTTAATTTTTTATTAGCATTTTCAATTAGTTCATTTTGAAGTTTCATAATTCTAAGTAGGTCGTGAATGGCATTTAAATTATCTAATTGAGTATGAACTATCTGTTCTAGTTGTGCTTTTGTATATCTTGAACTTGGCATTGTTCTTGTTTTAAGATTAAATATTCCGATTATCAGAACAAATATACATAAATACGGATAAAATAAAATAAATAATTCATAAAATCGGAATAATTTATCTTATTATGTAAATTTATGTTCTTAAAATAAGACAATAATGACCGAATTAGGATTGTTCCTATCAAGAAAATCAGTTAATCGTTCCGATGTCTCAAGAAAGACAGGAATAAGTAAAACAAGGCTTAGTGAGTTAGCTAATAATGAGCGTACTAAGCTTAGAGCTGATGAATTATATCTAATTGCTTTAGCAATTGATGTAGACCCTTGTGAAGTATTTAAGCAAGTCTGCAAAGACCTTAAATTAAAAGAAGAAAACTAATGTCTCTTATCTCCAAAACCAAAATAATTGGAGAATCATTATTTATATTATTTAAAAATCCAAAAATACTACTTTAACCAAATAAAAGATATTTATGAAATTTATAAAAATTACTTTACTAGACGGTAGAACTGTTACTATTAATGCAAATGAAATATTATATATGGAGCAAATTGATTCTACAACAACAACTATATATATGAAAACAAACTCTGAGCACTTTTTCACTGCGACAATTCAAGTAGAAACAATACTAGATATGATTAAGAATTAAATAATGACTGTGACTGCCTTAGAATTTATTAAATTAGAATTAGAAAGGCATAATCTAGAATTAATTAACAAAACCGATGGAAGGGAAGGGGTTGATTTTTTAATAGGCAACAACCACGTATACTTGCAACCACTAGATTTAGATACTGTAAAACAAAGCATTAAAATACCAAAACAAGATTTAGGAGAATTAAACGATAACTTGTTTATCGCTTTAGTTTTAATCATAGAAAAACAACCAAGAGTTGTTTATTTAATACCATCTACACAATTACAAGATTCTAATAGTAATTTCTTTATAAATAATGAAGTAAGTTTAATGCCAAGCTTATCGAATTGGGAGATTAAAATATCAGGTAAATCCATTGAAGAACTAGAAAAATATAGTTTAGAGAAGATAATTGATAAACTAAAAGCATAGTTTTATAATATTATGTAAAATAGAAGCTATGCGTTTTTACCCAGATGATGCGTTGGCAAAACGGCCTCAGAAAACTTTGGTTAAAACACGAGATATAATGATTGCTCCTGTGGAGAAATTATAATAGCTGCGAGATGATGCGGCTGGATAATGTTAGTACTATTGATTAAACAAAACGTTATAAATCGCCAACACGCCAGCTCGCTCACAAAATCAAAAGTCTACTAGACTTTCAATTTTATGCCGTCTAAAATATAGCGATTGAGCCGTAATTGTTTCCAAAGTTTTATGCAGCCTTGATTTTTTTGTTTCTTTTTTCATCAAGGAAAAAAGATAATGAAACATGGAAAAGAAGATTAATTGAAGTTCTAGGTATAACAAGTGCATAGAATTTTATTTTTCTTAAAATTTATGCTCTTGTGGCAAGCTTACGAGAATCGTCTAAAATTTTTTATTACGTACATTTTTATTGAATACGCGATTTTAAATAAGAGCAAAAAGGTTAGCTTTTATTTTGGCGTTGGCAAGCGTTGGATAATTGTGTGTAAAATAAATTGCCAGAGCAATTTGATTTTATAAAACAATCGAGCGCTTGGTAGCAGCTATTTTACATAACGGCAAATTATAGGATACGAATATTAATGCAACCTAGGTCGTAAAACGGCTGTTACATAAATGCTGCAGATATAGACCCAAAGGCGCTATATCTGCAGCTATGTAAAATAGAACAGAAAAAGTTCTATTCGCCATTTTACTCATATAAATACATTTGTACTATAATTTATATTATGTAAAATAGACTTTTTTAGAACCTCACTCATATTCCATATGCTATCATACTTGTTCACAGTTTCTGATATGCTTCATATCAATGATCATTCTACCTCATATACTCCACAAAATGCTCTAATACACACAATCAAATCCAGTTTCTAGAATCTCTACTGTTTTTTTGGTATCTGTAATGACCACTTTATACAAACGATTATACATATGCTCATCCATGGCTTCTAGTTTTTTTCCTGTCAACATTCCTGCTAATTCGGGTGTTGTAGTACTATGACCAACAATCAATGCATTTTTTTTGGTTTCTAATACCAGCATAGCAATTTGATCTAGATTCCGTGGATCGTATGCTATAGTTTCCAACTTTTGGGCGTTCGCTGTTGGTTTGGCAGTCTGTTGCGTTCTTTTGTAATTGGTACTATAAACGGCTGTTATTTCAGCATTTTTTAGTATTACAGCCAAATTTTGTGCTCGTAGCTCACCACATGGCGTTAATGCCGGATCATGGGTAGATTGTGCTGTGTTTTTTTCTGCGTGGCGTACAAGATATAGAACAAATTCTTGTTCGGATCCCGCTGTGACTGCTACTTTTGTACCTTTTTCTTTACAAGAACCGAATGATAATAGCGTTAACACAACTAGTACTAATCTCATTATTTGATAGTTTTTTGATGAATAATTGCTTTGAGCTGTGCTTTATACCAGTTCGACTTAGAATATCTTACTATTTCTAAGCTGAAGTTCAAGTCCAACTGGTCTTATCTATACTATTTGGTATCTTTCTGTTTTTTGTTGAATAATTGTATGGATACCGTTGCATTAGCACCAAATACAAAATTACCATCTTCAAAATTAAAATTATTTATCGTTTGTGTGATGAACGCATCTTCTACCATATTACGAGCATTGGTTAACTGAAATTGTAGTAAGAGGTTTTTGACCTCCCAATTTACACCCAAAGCAAATGCGCCATAGGTTGTTCTGGATTCCAACGGATTAGCTACATAATAATACTCGGATACAATGGCTACGTGGCCATCGAGCTTATAGCGCCCGCCAAAACCAATAGCAAATTGTGTTTGTGGATCTTGTTCTAGCAATTGGGTATTTCTATGGATTAGTGTCGGTGCGATCTGCAATGACAAATTTGGGCTGAATTTTCTTGCCATGAGCAACTGTGTGGTAAATGCCAAACGGTCCGACCAATCCTCTGTCCCCTTTGTAATACGCTTACTTTTATAAGAACCATTCTGGAACAGTGTGATACTCAAAGGAAATCCCTTGTGATCTCTTCGCTGGCGCACTAATTGATATTTTAGAAAACTATCAAAGATTCCGTCCAGAGTGCTTCCCCCCGCTCCAAATGTCAATCGATCCGTGATACCATACTCCAAAGCGACTCTAGCATTGAGCTTATCTGCTATAAAATTCTGAGTTGTAGCATTCGGGATATTCCAATATCGTTGCATATGTACAATATCCAAAACGCCTTTTCTACGGTTTTCTACAGAATGTCCTATGGATATTCGACTTCCCTTAAAAGTTGCCAATTCATACTGTGGTGTATCTGGATACTCTTGATCCAAGACATTGAGCAATTCTTGAGCAGTACCGCTGGTGATGTTTCCTAGACCTATAATACAAACAAACAAGAGCATGCGCATTTTGTAGGGATAGTGATTTATGAGGTTTCTATTTTTTATCATAACTTTATTTCTCATATGGCTGGTATTCAAATCGGAATTTTATGGCAATTGTTTTGGCAATATTTGGCTCTAATACCGGCGGTACTTTGATATCAAAATCCTTGATAGATACCTCAAAATTACCTTCTAATACATAGGTGTCCGTATCAACGTGTGTGATTACGGTTTTGATATCTACCTCTTTTTTGATATCTCGGATTGTCAAAACTCCCTTGATTAATCGGGTTTGTTCACTTGCAAGAGGGATATCCAAGTCAGAGATGCGCCCTTCAAAGGTAGCCTTTGGATACAAATCAGATTCCATATAACTTTCGTTAAAGTGCATGTGCATCAACGATTTTTTGAAACGGAACCCATTCATCAACATACTTACAGCAATTTGATTAGTGGAGACATCTAGAATGCTCAATACTTGATTATTCTGTGCATCTATATTTTCTGCAGATGCATAGGAGAAAAAAGAAATTTGCCCTTGTCGAGTAATATATTGTTCTGGTGGTTCTGCGGCTTCAAAACTGCATAATCCTAGAAATAGTAGTAAAAAAACAAGTATTTTATTCATTTGTTCGTGTTTCTTTGTGTTTGTGTTTTAATCAAAATGCATTGCAATAAAATGATATCTTTGAGATATCCCTTACAAATTCCCTTTATACGTACCTGTTCCCCTGGTAGTAATTTTTTTATAGATTCATACTGCCCCTCTTGCATATCGCAAAGAATGCTGTTATCTGTACTGATACCTTCTAATACAATGGTATTTCGGTTATTCAAAAAAGTTAGTTCTCGTACTTGACCTACTACTTCGATTACTTTTTCTCTATACCGCTCATTGGCCATTGTTTCATCTCGAGTGTACACCTCCAGTAATGTTTGAGCATCTATGCTAAGCTTTGTTTTTTCTTTTACAATATCTGGATAATCCTGATTCCATATTCGATAAGCATAGCCTATACCTCCAGATAGTATCAAGAGTACGATCAAAATGCCAATATATGTGCTTCTTCTATTCATATACTCAATTACACAGCAAATAAACAATGTTTCTTCCAAGAATCCCCTATAAATATACGTTAAGGCGAAAAAAAATAGGGTAAAAGGGAAAAAAAGTGGCTCAAATTTAGGGCGTGACCCAAGGGTCGTGCTTTCATTGCAATTCCTCGCACTTCACCGCTATTGCGGATCAGGCTGTGGGATTTCCATTCCAATCACTCACGCAAACAAAAGCTGGCAAACGCAATCAAATGAGGCTAAACAAGTTTTAGAATAAAGAATAATTTGTAGTACATTAGCGATCCTTAATTATGAGAAAAGACAAACTATACTTCTTAACTTTTATTTCGATAGCGGTTATTTTTTTGCTAATCGCATCTATTAGTAGCAAGTACTTTGTAAAAGTGAGCGCAAATCAACTCATCGAAGTACAACTAGAATCAAGTATTCGAGAGGCCAATGAGATGGCTCGGCTTGTTAATTATCAATTAATAAGCGGCTTAGAAAGAGAAAAAATCATTCAAAACTTCCAAAAGGCAATAGAAAACACCAACGATGGGGCTTCTTTTATTTGTCTTTTTGATTGGTCAGGAAAAGAAGTGTGCCACCCCGATATCACACAAGTAGGACAAAAAGTAAACTCCAACCAATCACTTCTTAATTCCTTGAAAGAAGAGAATAGCTCTGATGAGCTGTATAATTTACTTATTAATAGAGAAGTCAACGAAGATAATGACCAAAATACCCAAAAAAATCAATCACGGACATTATCCTCAGAGATTGTACATATTGTTCCCGTAGAGGGTTCTGATCTGATTATAGCAGCACATTTTAATATCGACAAGATAGCCGCACAGACTCGTAAACTCAAAACGAGTTTTTATACCATTTTTGCACTGATGGGGATGTTGATTATCCTTTCTTCGTTTTTTGCCGTGCGTATGATCGGTAGTTATTATGAGAAGCAACTCGAACAAAAAAACACCAACTTAGAGAGCGAACTTGTAAATCTATCCAAACTAAATATGGATTTGGTAGCATATCAACAAAAAATCACTGAAGCTGCTGCCAATGAGGTTGTCAAAGAAGTGGTTCATGAGGTGCAAGAAGTCAAAGAACCAATCGAAAATAATCCTAGTCCCGTCATAGATTCTGGCAAAAAACGAATCCTTACTTATATCAGGAACGAGTTGATTCCTATTTTTATTGACCAAATCTCACATATATATACCGAGAATGGTATCACCTTTGTCCTTACTGTAGATGGCAAAAAATCGACGACTAATGTTAGCCTCGATGATATGTTTGCTAATTTGGATCCTTCTTTGTTCTTTAGAGCTAATAGACAATTCATTATCAGTATCACGGCTATTGATAAGATCATAAAATATGGAAATAGCCAACTAAAAATTGTTCTGAGAGATACGGACGCCGAAATTATCATTAGCAAAAATAAGGCGAGTGAATTCCGTCAGTGGCTCAATATTTAATAAGCTATTCCCTTGACGACTATATAATGTAGCAAACTTCCTTGTTCTTTTTTGATTGTTTTTCAAGATTGTTTTTGGCATTATTTTTTTTACGGAACTCCTCTTGATTTTTCGTTTTGAACCGAAAATGAGATGATGAGAGAAGTAATCCAATATGGGTAAATTTGATCTAATTTTTAGTGCGAAGAAAAAATCTAGAGCTGTTATCTCAGGAGCATTGATAGACGTTTGATGTTATATCGGGCATAGATAACCCAAAAAAATACCCAAAGAATAAACAAAATTCCCCCCTTCCCTACTTCTTTTCTTTCTGAAGCTTATTCCTCTATTTTTTCAACTGTTTTTTTTCCTTTTCGCACCTATTTTTTTCCCTCTCACATAGATTGATTTGATGCAAACCTTAATAATGGCGGTTCTTTGCAGCATCAATAAACCATAAAAATATTTCAAAATGAAAAAATCAATTTTAATAGCCGTCGTTTCAACTTTTACTTTTTTTAGCTGTAGTACAGACACTGATACAGCCATCGATACAACGATTATAGAACCAAATCCTACTACCCCAGTTACTGATGGTGTTTCGGTAAAACTTGCCAACAATGCAACTTTTGGTAATATTATAACAGATGCAGCGGGTAAGTCACTTTATTTCTTTTCCAAAGATGCTGATGGTAATTCTGCCTGTTCTGGTGGATGTGCAAATGCATGGCCCATATTTTATACAAAAGAACTCAAATTAGATGCTGGATTAGAAATGGCAGATTTTGGAGTCATCACAAGAGCAGATGGGACCAAGCAAAACACCTTCAAAGGATGGCCTTTATATTACTACGCTGGTGATAGTGTTGCCGGAGATACTGCTGGTGACAAGGTTGGGAATAACTGGTACATTGCCAAGCCTGATTATTCGATCATGTATGCACAAGCACAATTAGTAGGCAAAGATGCAAATGGTAATGCGATGAACCTCAAAAGTGATTATACACCAGGAGATGAACTGACATTCTATCTAACCAATGGAAAAGGTAGAACAATCTATACCTTTACAAAAGATAGAAAAGATACAAACAATTACACAGATCAGGCTTTTACCAAAAATCCTACATGGCCTATATTAGAATTTGATGTCAATATGATACCTAGCATCTTGGATCGTGCAGATTTTGGAACTATCGACGTATTTGGAAGAACCCAGGTAACATACAAGGGACATCCTTTATACTACTTTATTCAGGATACAAAAAGAGGTGATAATTTTGGTGTGAATGTTCCTGCGCCTGGTGTATGGCCAATTGCCAATGCAGATACTGCACCAGCACCTAGTAATCTATAAGACTACAAAAATTCTTGTCAAAATCCGCTGTATGTATAATACCATTTGCTGTTTGAATTTACTGAAACAAAAAAGTCTTAATTTTTCTTTCCAATAAATTCAAAGGATAAATAGTATAAGTAACGGTTCGTACAATACATACAGTGGTATCAATCATTGTTCATTAACTCACATGGTTTTTTGAATTCGGACTGCTTGCCTGCTTAGTGAGACCAGTTCTGGTGTTATTCTAGACTATGACACTATAAGAAATGGTATTGGGGGTTCACGACGTAGGTAAGCTTCCTTTTCAAAAACTATTTTTAAACAAAAACAGATGATTTTTTCTATAGATTTCTATAAAAACATAACAGTAGTTCTTCTTTTGATCACACTCTATGCCTGCGAAAACCATGTTGTAGAGGATTCTATAACAGTAGCATCCGTAGTGTCGGATTCTTGTGATCCCAATCTCTCATTTGCCAAAATGGTGCAACCCATTATTGAGCAACGTTGTACTCGTTGTCATGGAGGTAGCCAAGCTCCGGATTTGAGAACCTATAATGATATTCGTACAAATGCAAGCCGTATCCAAAGTGCAGTAGTTAGTAGACGAATGCCATTGGGTGGATCCTTAACGAATGCACAAATCACCATTATCGATTGTTGGATAACGAATGGAGCTCTGGATAACTAGGAATAACATACTGTATTTTAGATTACATCAATTATGAAAAAAACTACAAAAATAACCTTACTATTCTTGATTCTGCTCATCTCATTGGTTACGATACGATTAGTTTTTTTGTATCACCAACCGCACAAGGATATGACACAAGAGATAGCGAGTATAAAAATAGCTTCAGAAGATTTACTCAAAGACTTTCAAGAAGATGAATCACTAGCAAATACGATTTATTTAGAGCAAATCACTCAAGTACAAGGTACTATCACAGCTATAGAGAACAATACAGAAGAAGTGGTCATTGTACTGAGTGAACCTGACTCCTTTGGTGGTATTCGTTGCCACATATCACCAGAAGAATATACAAAAGTATCAGCTCTTACCACGGGACAACAAATAACCATCAAAGGAATCTGTACCGGATACTTGATGGATGTTGTTTTGGTCCGATGCGTACTGATACCATAATAGCATTTATAATCAAACGTAACTACTAAACATTATACCAGATGAAATTTTTTCTAATAACACTTTGTTTTGTGTTCTGCATAAAAACGATAGAAGCTCAAGATAAATTTTTAACCAAAAAAGGGCAAATTTCCTTTTTCTCTAGTGCCAGTGCAGAGGATATCAAAGCAGATAATAAACAAGTACTTAGCATCATTAATTCTAGTACAGGAGACATTGCGATCGCTATATTGATGAAATCATTTATGTTCCAAAAATCCTTGATGCAGGAGCATTTTAATGAAAATTATGTAGAATCAGACAAATATCCAAAAGCTATATTCAAGGGACGTATTACTGATTTTGAGACCATATCAAGTACCAACACTAGTACTACAGTTGTAGGAGATATAACTATTCATGGTGTAACCAAGGCATTATCCATTACAACAAATATCAAACGAACAAATGATCAGATTTTATTGATGGGTAATTTTCCAATTTCATTAGCGGATTTTGATATCAAAATACCATCGGTTGTGATAAATAATATTGCAGAAACGGTAGATGTCCGCTTTGAACTGGCTCATGAACTTTATACCAAATAAAATGAAGAGAATTGTAATCAGCATCCTATATACCTTCAGTATTATTGGATTAGTAGCGCAAGAAGAGGATCTTTTGGACTTGCTAGAAGCAGAATTGCCGCAAACCAAAAACTACGTCACTTCTACTTTCAAAGGAACCCGAATCCTAAGTGGCCATTCTGTAGAGAATCGCAAAAAAAATGCTCTGGAGTTTGTGATATCTCACCGTTTTGGCAGAGTTAACCTCGGTATTGATGAGCTTTATGGACTCGACCAATCAAACATTCGATTTGCTTTTGAGTATGGATTGACTGATGCTCTTATGGTGGGTCTGGGTAGAAGTAGTTTTGATAAAACCTATGATGGTTTTGTCAAATATAAATTGTGGAGACAACGCTCTGGCAAAGGTGCATTACCTGTAAGTGTTTCCTTTTTTGGAAGCGCAGCATATAGAACTGCCAAAGATTTTGATCCCGAAAAAAAACCTACTCGTAGTCAAAAATTAGCCTACACTACACAGATTTTAATTGCCAGAAAGTTCAGCCCTGGTTTCTCCCTACAGTTTACACCCACATTTATTCACAGAAATTCGGTCAAAACAGCATTAGATCCGCATGATATTCTAGCCATGGGTCTAGGCGGAAGAGTAAAATTAACAAAGCGAATGTCATTCAATGCAGAATACTTTTATACCCTTAACCCATTAGTATCTATCCCTGCTACGAATGCTGTTGCGTTGGGTATTGATATCGAAACTGGTGGACATGTATTTCAGATAATCCTGTCCAACTCCATCACGATGATCGAAAAGAGTTTTATCACAGAATCTACAGATCGTTTTTTTGAAGGTGATATTCATTTAGGATTTAATATCTCTAGAGCATTCCAAACTGGTAAACGCCATAAAAAACAAAAAATACGTACTCCTCATTAAAGATTTATATCAGTTAATTTAGGTATATAAGCTCGTTTTAATGACTCTGTTATTTTTTATGTACAAGCACCGTGATGCTATTGCATAGCCTTGGCTATGCAATATATGAACTATATTTCGCTAGTTTTAATTATGAAATTTGAGCATCGCTTATTACTTCGGAGTTACGAACTGGATTTTGATATAAAAATGGCATCTAAAAAAATAAGCCTCAAACCCAATAAATGGTCATGAGGCTTACACTACTAAATTGGCTAAGGATTACCTTTTTATAAACTCAACGGTTTTTATATTATTCTTATAAATAAACTGTGCTAGATACATTCCTGGGTTTAACTCCGAGACAGTTATTTCTGTATTCGTAAAAGGGGTTATAACAGCCTCTTTTAACAGCATACTTGTTTGTATGTCAATAATATTTACGTGAATATCTCCATCATTGGATACATTGTCAATTGTAATGATATCCGTCGCCGGATTTGGATGTAAAATTAATTGATCTAATGGATTTTTGATTATATTTAAAGTAAAAGGTTGAAAATCAGAAACGTACTTATTGAGTTCGGTTGAGTAGAACCGAACACTTATTTTGTAGGTGCCCTCATCCAAAGAAATATTATGAAACGCACCTCTACTATCCCCATTAAGTGCATAAGGTTCAATCTTTTCTTTATTAAAAAAAGAGTCATTGATAAAAAAATCTGCCTCTATGCCATTAGAAGTAAAATCTTCTATGTCTAAATTGCTTGCAGCAACTTCTATACTATAATCTTTTGCTATAATGGCAAAATTATTAGAATTAGTAATGTCAATGGTCAAGGTATAAGTACTATCCCTATAACTTGTATCGGATACTAAGTTACCTGTATTCGTATCTATTATTTGGAAAGTACTGACACTTGGACGAAGAGTTGTATACTCCCCTAATGCTATATACTCTGTAGTTTTATCTTCAAAGTCAAAAATAAGAGAAGGATCATAACTTTGGTATTCCATACCGTCTTGTAATTCAGGTATTCCTTCCATGATGCCCGTATCTAGGTCAAAAGTTAGTCCTTCGGGAATATCCCGTACTCTTAATGAGGTGGCAGTAGGATAGTATTCTCTAACTTTTCCGTAAGAATATTTGAAATACATTCCATAAATTAATATATTTTCTTCAAAAATTGTTGCCTCATTTGATTTTTTAGTCTCAGTAACGGTATGACTATAGGATAGATGATTACCAAAAAATACTGTTAATAAGATGATTAACTGGATTGAAATTGTAGTTTTTTTCATTGTTTTAGTTTTTAAGTTTTAAGCTGTTCTAAAATTAATAATTTGATGTTTTGGCATCAAGAGGTATTTACCCCTTTTTGTGAAATGATTTTTTAGGAATCAAATACAGAATTTTTAGAATTAATTTTTACCAAAACAGCCACTACAATGCTTGTATGGTAGATTTTTTACCTAAAATTCAAAGAGATAGAAGTTATTTGTATTGTGGTAAATTCAAAGGTTCAAAACCAATCTATGTTATTAAAGTGCATAATCGTTATATACGGTATTTATGAGATATCATAGATACCATACACTTAATACCAGCTAAAATGTAATTGTAGGCCAAAACAATTTGAACATAACTGTGACTACAGTTGAATTTTCTAGTGAAAAAATAGAAGAAGAAACTAATTATTAGCTTGTAATTAGTTTTTAGATAGTATTATCTTTTGGACTTAATGTTTCTACTATAGTCTTCTTGTCCAACATTTCTATGCCTTTTTGCATAACCAAAGAATTGGGTAAGGTAATTTGTTCTCCTTGATCTGTTTTGATTAATAGATAGAAACCTGTGATATCTTTTATTTCTCCAGTCCAATCAAAATCCTTATCCAGTATCCGAATTCGGTCTCCAATCCGTAATGGGTGATAAAAAAATAGAATTACACTTGCTGTAAGATTGGACAACAATGACCACTGTGCAACAAAACTAACACCCAAGACGGCTAATACCGACGATATAAATATCGTAAACTCCTTGATGTCTACTCCCCAAATTATTGCTAAGACCGTTCCTGCAATAAGATAATAGATCAAATAACTAAAATTGAGAATTGCTTTTTTTCGGTTCGGATCAATGGATTTGAGTGTAGCAAACCTACGGATCGCATTTTTACTTATTTGATAACATATGATGACAAACACAACAACAATAATTGTACTCAAGATCTCTTGTTGATATTTCATTATTTTTATAATTAAAGATGATTTTTAATTTAATATATATTTAGACTTGATAATTCCAATTGCTAATATCTTTTGGATAAGATCAGGTACATATGAAAATAGTATTGGATTCAAACAATGGTCCAACTAAGACACAAATAGGCTCCAAGCTCACGATTGATCATAATTCTTTTGATGTTTAGTACAATTTATAGCACAAAAATACCACGATCAGGGTATTTTGTAATAAAAAAACAACAATATTTCTGATTTCGCACAGCGTATAATTTTGGAAGCAGGTAGGAATAATTTGAATCTTAAAACTTCTTTTTTTAATCATTTAGGATAAAATTTAAAAATATTAACCAGCATTTAATACTAGAAATGGCATAACTCCCAATTACTACTTATCTTTATCCATTAAATCTGTAGACGGCATTATGGCAAAGAACAAAAAAGAAATTATAGCGCAAATACAGCAGCATAAAAAGAAAAACATACAAGTACGACTCAAAGAACGAACAGAGTATTTTACTAACCTATTGTATTACACCCTTTTTGATACGGACACTGAAGTCGAAGAGCGACTGGATGAATTAGAGGAACTCTTTGCAGAATTGGTGGATATGGCATGTTGGAAACATGAGAAACCCTGCAGTAGTATTTGGCAGTCGTATATGGAAATGCTTCCTGGTATTTTAGAAAAATTACACTTAGATGCAGAAGCTTTTGTAAATAATGATCCTGCGGCAAATTCTATTGAAGAGGTTTATTTGGCATATCCGGGCTTCTATGCCATTGCGATCTATCGTTTGAGTCATGAATTATACAGGTTTGGGTTACCACTAGTCCCTCGCCTGATGACAGAATATGCGCATCGTTTATCTGGAACAGAAATTAGCCCTGGCGCACAGATAGGGAAATCTTTTTTTATAGATCATGCTACTGGAACTATTATTGGAGAAACGACAATTATCAAAGATAATGTCAAAATTTATCAAGGAGTAACATTAGGCGCATTGTCTGTAAAAAGAGAATTTCGCAATACCAAAAGACATCCTACTGTAGAAGATAATGTAATTATCTATGCCAACGCAACGATTCTCGGTGGTAATACCGTTATCGGTGCAGGTAGTATTGTGGGGGGTAATGTATGGATTACATCATCCGTTCCAGAAAACTCCGTAATTTCTAGTACAAGAGAGACAAAAATCAAAACAGTAAATTCATAATCATATTTTTTAATCATAGGTAATGGCACATCACATCGTAGATCTTATTGGTAATACTCCATTAATAGCCTCTCGGACTCTTATCAGCAACCCAAAAATCAAACTCCTTCTAAAAATGGAAGGACATAATCCTGGAGGAAGTGTAAAAGATCGCGCTGCCTATAATATGATCAAATCTGCTTTGGATCGTGGAGATATCACCAAAGAAACAAAACTCATAGAAGCTACTAGTGGTAATACAGGGATCGCTTTGGCAATGATTGCAGGTGTTTTTCATCTAGATATCGAATTGGTTATGCCCGAAAATGCAACCAAAGAACGTGTACAAACTATGCGAGCTTATGGCGCCAAAGTAACTCTGACATCTAAGGATGTAGGAATCGAGGGTGCTAGAGATTATGCCGAGAACAAAGTGCAAGAAGAGGGATATGTAATGCTCAATCAATTTGCTAATGATGATAACTGGAAAGCCCACTATAAAACTACGGGGCCAGAAATATGGAGGGACACCGAAGGTAAGGTTACTCATTTTGTGTCTGCTATGGGGACTACAGGAACGATTATGGGAACATCTACCTATCTCAAAGAACAGAATAGTGCCGTGCAGATAGTTGGTGCACAACCAGAAGATGGTGCTAGTATTCCGGGAATTAGAAAATGGCCAAAAGAATATCTTCCAAAGATATTTGATGCTTCCAAAGTAGATCAGGTTATCGAAGTCAGCCAGGAAGAAGCTACAGCAATGGCAAAACGTTTGGCAAAAGATGAGGGAATATTTTCGGGCATGAGTAGTGGAGGATCTGTAACAGCCGCCCTCAAATTAGCAACGACCCTAGAAGAAGGTGTCATTGTCGCTATTATTTGTGATCGTGGGGATCGCTACCTCTCCTCTAACCTGTTTGACTCCTAGAAAAACAATAATATCATATATGCCTAGGGATTCCTATGCCCTAGGCAAAAAAAACACTTTGTTAAAGAAACCTTAAACTAATGCTCAGGCCTACTCGAATCTTACTATATTTGGGTAAAAAAGAATGAGACGCATATTACTGACGCTCTTACTAGCATCCTCCACTGTTTTTTCACAACAACCATCCAAACCCAACCCTTCAGAAATTTATGAAGCCATACAAAAGCTTAATTTTCTAGGCTCCGTTTTGTATGTTGCAGCACATCCCGATGATGAGAATACACGATTAATTTCGTTACTTGCTAATAACACCAAGGCTAGAACGGGGTATTTATCTATGACTCGCGGGGATGGAGGACAGAATTTGATTGGTTCAGAAATCCGAGAACTACTAGGAGTTATTAGAACTCAGGAATTATTAGGCGCAAGAAAAATCGATGGAGGTGAACAATTATTCACTCGTGCAAATGATTTTGGATACTCCAAACACCCTGACGAGACGTTACAAATCTGGGATAAGGATGAAGTATTACATGATGTTGTCTTGGCTATACGTAAATTTCGTCCAGATGTTATTATTAATAGATTTGATCACAGAACGCCAGGTACAACACATGGTCACCACACCTCTTCTGCACTATTAAGTGTAGAAGCATTTGATCTAGCTGGGGACAAAACAAAATATAGCTCGCAACTTACGCAAACTACAACTTGGCAACCAAAACGAATGTTTTTTAATACATCTTGGTGGTTTTATGGCAGTGAAGAAAAATTTGCTACTGTAGACAAATCCAAGATGCTTACTTTCGATATTGGGACCTACTACCCTTCTCGCGGTCTTTCTAATTCAGAAATCGCTTCTTTGAGTCGAAGTCAACATAAATCTCAAGGTTTTGGTAACACAGGAACTAGAGGGAGCAAAAAAGAATATATAGAACTAATTAAAGGCACGATGCCAGAAGATACGACAAATCTTTTTGATGGTATAGATACCTCTTGGAACCGCATCAAAGGAGGTCAGACAATTGGCAAAATTCTAACTCAAGTACAAAAGAATTTTGATTTTCAAAACCCAGCAGCAAGTGTTCCCAAACTGACGCAAGCATATCAGTTAGTTACAAAACTACAGGATACCTATTGGAAAACTATAAAAACTAAAGAACTCCAAGACATTATTGCCGCATGTATGGGATTATATCTAGAAGTTGTAGCCCAAGAAGCTACCATGGTTCTGGGAACAAAAGTTCCTGTAAAAATAGAAGCGATCAATCGAAGTAATATCTCTAGTACTATCAAAAAAATATCGAGTCCTTCGTTAGAAAAAGGAATAACACCTAATACCAAATTAATCAACAACATAGGACAGGCATGGGAAATGAGTTTTGTTCCAAAAAAACGTCCCTACGCCCCCTATTGGCTACAAGAAAAGGGATCACTAGGAATGTATACAGTCTCAGATGCATCCAAGATAGGATTACCCACGCAAATGCCTATGGAGTTTGATTTTGAGCTAGAAATTAATGAAGTTTCTATTGCTTTTTCCAGACCATTAATTTACAAAATGAATGATCCTGTAAAGGGAGAGGTCTATAAACCTTTTGAGATCACACCAACTGTCACAAGTACGATTGCTGACAAAGTACTTATTTTTACCGGAGATACTCCCAAAGAGATCCCACTAACTGTTACAGCTCACAAGAATGGAGTTTCTGGTACAGCAAGTTTGAATATTCCTAAAAAATGGACTATTTCTCCGACCAAGATTTCTTTTGATATAGCGCAAAAAGGAGCTACACAAACCCTAGTATTCACACTAACTCCTCCAAAAACACAAAACGAAGGGGTCATTACTCCACATATCGAAGTTGGTGGTATGATATATTCTAGTGCACTACAAACGATTGATTATGATCATATCCCGCATCAAACAGTCATTACACCATCCACAACCAAAGTAGTACGATTAGATATAATCAAGAAAGGAAATAATATCGGTTATATAGAAGGAGCTGGAGATGTTGTTCCAGAGAGTCTTAGACAAATTGGGTATACCGTAACGACAATAGCTCCAGAAAACATCTCTGAAGAAGCACTAAAAGCATTTGATGCCATTGTAGTAGGTATTAGAGCGTATAATACTGTAGAACAGCTCAAATTCAAACAAAAAGAATTATTAAAGTATGTAAAAGGTGGAGGAAATCTTATTGTCCAGTATAACACGAATAGAAGACTTAAAGTTGAAGACATCGCTCCCTATACCTTGAAATTATCTAGAGATCGTGTTACTGATGAACACGCCAAAGTACAATTTCTTCATACAGATCACCCATTACTAAACACTCCAAACAAGATTACAATGGCTGATTTTGATAATTGGGTACAAGAACGAGGACTGTATTTTCCCAATGAGTGGGCGCCCGAATTCACTCCGCTCTTTGCTATGAATGACAAGGGAGAAAAAGAATCAAAAGGTAGCTTGTTGGTGGCTCCATATGGCAAAGGATATTATATTTACACAGGCTTAAGCTTTTTTAGAGAGTTTCCCGCAGGAGTTCCTGGAGCATACCGTTTGTTTGTGAATATGCTTTCGATCGGCAAATAATTCTTATAACAACAACAGATTCGTTCATGATGGAAAAAATTATTTGGAAAAAACGATATACCGCAATCTTGCTAATGAACTTGCTCTATGGAATACTATTTTATTTCCTCATGAGTTTCTACAACTAGTTTTCTGTAAACCACAAGAGACGACTTAATAAAACTTATACTACTGATTATGGAGGTATTGGATTGGGTTATTTTAATAAGTACTTTAATCTTTATTGTTGTGTATGGCACATGGAAAAGTCGCGGAAGCAAGAACGTTACCGACTATATTCGAGGTGGCAATGAAGCTAGATGGTGGACTGTTGGCTTGTCGGTAATGGCTACACAAGCCAGTGCTATTACATTTCTATCAACACCAGGACAGGCTTTTCATAGCGGAATGGGCTTTGTACAGTTCTATTTTGGGTTGCCAATAGCTATGATTATAATCTGTATGATTTTTATCCCTTTGTATCACAAGTTGAATGTTTATACCGCTTACGAATATTTAGAAAGTAGATTTGATCTAAAAACCAGAAGTTTAACAGCATTATTCTTTTTAATTCAACGTGGATTATCCGCAGGAATTACCATTTTTGCACCAGCTATTATTCTCTCTGCTGTTCTTGGATGGGATCTCATAACGCTCAATATTAGTATTGGAGTCCTAGTCATCATTTACACTGTTTCTGGAGGGACAAAAGCGGTAAGTGTTACCCAAAAACAACAAATGGCAATCATCTTCAGTGGTATGCTGGTTGCTTTTATTTTGATTTTTAAATTTTTACCAGAAAACATTACATTCTCCAATGCACTAGAAATTGCCGGCGTACATGGAAAAATGAAAATATTAGATTTTTCCTTTGATTTTGAAAACCGATATACGGTTTGGACTGGGTTAATTGGAGGAACTTTTTTGGCGCTTTCGTACTTTGGTACCGACCAAAGCCAAGTGCAACGATATTTATCCGCTAAATCTCTTAAGCAAAGTCAATTAGGAATGTTATTTAATGGGTTACTTAAAGTGCCGATGCAATTCTTTATCCTACTTGTTGGAGTCATGGTATTTGTATTTTATCAGTTCAACCCTGCTCCATTAAACTTCAATCCTGCAGCACGAAAAGCTGTAATGTCATCACCCCAAGCAGCGCAAGAATATCAAGTTTTGGAACAAGCATTGCAAGAGATAACACAAGGCAAAGAACAACATATCAATGGTTTTTTGAAACAAAAAAACAACAAAGAGTTTGCTACAACAGTTGATTATGCTGCTATGATGCAATCTGATCTAGCAAAAGAAAAAGCCTTGAGAGAAAAAGCAAAGAATCTTATTCTCCATACTGATGCAACCGTAGAGACTAATGACAAGGATTATGTCTTCATACATTTTATCCTAAACAATCTACCCAGAGGCCTAATAGGACTATTACTAGCAATGATATTATCAGCTGCAATGTCTTCTACAGCTTCAGAGTTAAATGCATTAGCCTCAACAACTACTATTGATTTTTATAAACGAAATTTTGCAAACAATAATGATGATCAACATTTTGTAACCGCAACAAAAGTATTCACACTGGGCTGGGGTCTCATAGCGATTTTTGTAGCCTGTTATGCTAATTTATTTGACAACCTGATACAATTAGTCAATATTATAGGATCTATTTTCTATGGTAATGTTCTGGGGATATTTCTGTTAGCGTTTTTTGTAAAATTTGTAAAAAGTAATGCTGTTTTTATTGCAGCGATCATAACACAGAGTATTGTTGTCTATGTATGGTATATTGATCTGATGCCTTTTTTATGGTTAAATGTATTCGGCTGTGTTATGGTGATAATAATAGCTTTAGCAATCCAACTTTTGAGTTTTGGTAAAAAAAACTAACATTTTAGCTTTTCAATCCGCTGTTTACTCCAATTTTTAACATTCAATATTTTAATATTATACTGATTTTTAATATATTAAAGTTTCGTAAATTGTTGTAATATCATTTATTGCTTGAATGTACTGGAGAGAAAAATTAAAACTTTCTTGTTTCAGCTTCAGCAGAAAAATCAAGCATAGCCTTAGATACGGTTTATTTTTATGCCGAAGCTAAGGCGAAAAAAGAAAATTGTATCCCAGTAAATTCAAAGGATAAATGGTTTAAAAACAAATTTAAACTAATAACTGTATGGAAACACTCTTGGAATTATCAAAAAAAGGTATTGAACAGCCACTAAACAAAACGGTTAATCAATTACATCAGGAAACTATTCTTCAAGGATCACAATTAAAATTTACGCTTTTTGAATTAAATTTTACGACGAATTTGATTGATTCTTATGCTTTTGAGCCAAAGACAGCTAATTCATTTCTATTGCTTCAGGAATTCAAATTACAAACCGAAAAACTGAGTAGTGAAAATCCAAAATTACTTCAAGAAGTACAAAAGCATGAAAATGCTCTTGGAGGTGTTTATGAATGTTCAAACAGTTCTTGTGATAGTACGTATTACCAATCACACACTGAACTACAAACAGCTATCGATAAGCACATCCAAGATTTTGAATCTTTAAAGATGGAAATTTTTAAGTACTGCGAGAATATCCTGCGTTACAACAAAAGGCCTTAAATGGTATTATTTGGCATACGAGCCCATATTATTTTTAAGTAAAATAGTATGGGCTCGTATATTTATAGATGACACAGACTCTTTTGGTCTGAAAATTGATTAGAATATTTTGTAACATACTGCTAAGATTTGCTACTAACAGTTAGATGAATCCATATTATTTAGAAATAAGTGATATTTATAATGTCTTAGATGCTTGTTTACAATATTTTAAGAGTATTATGTTAAACTCTTAATTTTTTAACAACTTGTTTTTATATCTAACAGATAATGACTATTTTAGCAGCCCAAAAAAAATGGAGAATGAATAAATTGCTACCTCCTAGAATGGCAATAGTACTAGTATTTTTGATACATTGTAGCGTTATTTTTTCCCAACAAGGAAAAGAAATCCTCATTGAGGCTAATGACACACACAATGTGAACTTATTTTTTCCGGATGCGATATCAAAATTTATTTTAGGATCTCCTAATTTTAAATTTACCTTCGAACCGAACACGCAGATAGGGAGCATACAAAGTAAAAAAGGAAAAGATAGTAACCTAACAGTCATCACTGTTGATGGAAGCATCTATTCTTTTCTTTTGCATTACAAAGACCATATTAGTAACTATAATATTTTTATAGACAAGGCTCATAGTATTGGTTCCATGAAACCTACGGTAGGCAAACCATCAACAGCTCCTATTACGGAACAAGCACCTAATCAACAAGTACAAAAAACACAAAACACCACTACCACAGCTCCCGTGACAACTAGTCCTCCTCCTCCTGCTAGCAACATGCCTCCTCCTGTTACGGTTCAAGAGACTAATTCGTTGCCTCCAAAAAATGATCCAGAGCCTATTGTTATGGGCACGCCAGAAAGCAACGAGGGTAATACCGATGTTGATCCAGAAGATATGTTTTTGCCACCTCCATCAGAAGAAGGTGGTGTTTCGGGACAACAAGATGATTTGTATTTTGAGGATCGTGAAGAATACTATCGCATTTTTTGTGAAAATAATTTTATGCAACCTTCGTATATAAAACGTACATTTACTACTTCTAAAAGTGTTATATTACGGTTAAACAATATTTTGGGTGATAGAAATGAATTGTATTTTATTCTCCAAATAGAGAATGGATCAAAAAACACTTATGAAACAGATTTCTTGAACTTTTTTACTCAAAAAAAATCTCCAAAGGATCAAGTTTTAATGGAGCCGGTATATAAATATAATTTGCAAGACAAAATAGAACCACAAGGAGTGAATGAAGTGGTTTATGTATTTAAAAGATTTAAAATAAAACCAAAAGAAAAAGTGGTCGTCGTACTTGATGAAAAAGAAGGAAAACGAACACTTGTTCTATCAATTTTTGACAAACAAGTAAACACGATAAAAATTTGAGAAAATTAGACATTTTTTTTATTTTAGCATTAGTATTTGCACCTTTAATTAATTGCATAGCACAGAGTTATGAGCACACTATCACGGGGAGCGGAGGTCTTTTTGGTCAAGGATACGGAGGAGAATTTTCCGTAAACTATAACCTGAGTGAGGTTAGTTTTATTCAGGGAGCGCTATTTGTATCTATTGACACGTATAAAGAAGCTATTGACATCCCCTATTCCAATTATAACGCTGTATTATCGTATTTTACGACACTCTGGAGTACACCACGTAGGTTTTATGTACTTAGCGGCGGATTAGGTCCTGTAGTAGGTTATGAATCTATTAATAATGGGCAACAGGATATAGATGATGTTGTTTCTATTGAAGGTGGAGAAAGCAAGGTGCTTTTTGGAGCAGCTGGATCTTTAGAGTTTGATATGTTAGTAAGTGAGCAGTATTCGTTGATTTTTAGAACTACTCAATTTTATCATATTAATAGTAAAATTGGAAATCTAACAAATTTCTCTGGTGTAGGCATTCGATACTACTTCTAGAAAGTACATATTTTTCCTAGTTTATAAAAAAGAATAAATCATTCAAAAACGGAATACTATAGATTCAAAGCTACTCTAAAAATTCATCTTAACTCTTAACTGCATTATCAATATGGATATATGATATATCTCTATATTGCATGAACAGCTAAAACTTTTTAATTGTAATACCAATTTGGATATATAAATTCATAGTAATGGCACCGTCATTTTTTTAGGTAAAAAACACCGTGATGCTATTACACACAGCCCTGCTTTGGAATATAGAAACAAGGCATGTAGATAAAAAACAAATGAGGCTGGTATTTTACAGCCTCATTTGTTTTTGATAACACATATTTTCTATAGCTACCAAAAGATAAAAATACTTTTGCCTACGCTTCTTTCTTTTTTGTAGTAATGTATGCTTCAACTAATTCCTCGAGAATATTCAAAGGTACCGCACCGTTTGTTAATATGACATCATGAAATTCTCTAATATCAAACTTTTCTCCTAGAGCAGTTTTTGTCTTTTTCCTAAGCTCAAGAATCTTCAGCATTCCCACTTTGTATGCTGTCGCTTGACTAGGCATTACAATATGGCGTTCTACCATTTTGATTGCATCACGCTCTGAGTTTGGAGTATTATTTTTGTAATAAGCTATCCCCTCTTCTCTAGTCCATTTTTTTGCATGAATCCCTGTATCGACCACTAATCTACAAGCACGCCACAACTCCATTGCTAATCGACCAAAATCGGAGTATGGATCACTGTACAATCCAATTTCTTTGGGTACAAGTTCATTGTATAACCCCCACCCTTCTATATAAGCTGTGTACCCTCCATACTTTCTGAACTTCGGTACATTTTCTAATTCTTGGGCAATTGATATCTGCATATGATGACCTGGTAACCCCTCATGATATGCTAGTGCTTCCATTTGATATTTGGGCATTGACCCCATATCATACAGGTTAGCATAATAATATCCTGGACGAGAACCATCCGGAGTTCCTCGGTTATAGAAGGCTTTACCTGCACTTTTTTCTCTAAAAGGTTCTACAGCCTTGACGACCAAGTCGGCCTTTGGTTTTGATATAAATAATTGATCAAGTTTGGTTTTCATGGTATCAATTAATGCTGTAGCCTTTGCCAGATAGGCTGCTTTTCCCTCTTTGGTATTAGGATAGTAGAATTGCTCATCTGTACGCATAAACTCAAAGAATTCTTGTAGTGATCCTTCAAATTTCACTTTTTTCATTATAGATTCCATCTCTTCATGAATTCTAGTCACTTCATCTAATCCTATTTTATGAATCTCTTCTGCTGTCAAATTAGTTGTTGTAGTTCTCTGAAGCGCATGAGCGTAAAAATCTTTACCCTTAGGAAATTTCCAAACCCCATCATCTGAGGTGGCTCTCTTTTGTTGATCCTCTACCATAGTGATCAAGGCTTCGTAAGCCGGTTTTACACTCTTTATCAAAGCTTCTGTTGCCTGATTAATTAGCGTTGTTTTTTCTGTATCAGATACCTCTAAGGCAGTAACTTTCTTTTTAAAATCTGCTAGTAATGTACTTTCTTCTTTGGCCTCTGCTTCAAAAGGTTTTCCTTTAATAATATTACGACTGTCATCTAATACCATGACATACACAAATTTTGGAGGTAGAATTCCATTTTTCTCTCTAATTTTTAGATTTTCTATCAGTTGTTCAAAAAGTGGTTGTAACCCCTTCAGCCTAGAAATATAAGCTTCTGCATCACTCTTTGTTGCTATACGATGCATATTAATCAAAAAAGCAGGCTTTCCAGACTGTATTCCATGCATTTGATTCACTGGGTAATTGTACAAACGATATTCATAATCTTTAATCGCATTTTTGTGATCTTGTACAGCTATTGTATAACTCAAAAGACTATTAGTGTCCAGGTAGTTAGTGTCTACAGAATCTTTTAAATATTTTAATCTTTTTTTGGTAAGCGCTAATTGTTCTGTTTGCTTTTTTCCGGATATATCATTCCATTTCCCATAATCAGCAGTTTTAATACCGAGATAAGTTTGTCTTTCAGGATAATTATTTAATTCTTCTTGAAATTTTTCTTCAAACCAAGTATTCAAACGTTCAGAAGCCTGGGCAATTAAAATCTCATTTGATATCCCTGTTTCGGCAGGTTCTTTTAGAGTTTTTTTGCAACCCAATATGGTAGTTACAAAAACAACTGCACTATACCATAGTACTCGTTTTAGCTTTTTGATCATGTTGTTTTTTATTTAAAAAAAAGAAAGTAATAACAGTGTTATATGAATAGAAAATGTGGCACAAAAAATGCGGTCATATCCCTAGTTTATGGAATACATAAAAATATTCTATTTTTTTATATTCTAGATCAATGTTATTGTAAATTTCTAAATTTTAAATCTTTTTTAACTATGAATCATCGCATTTTACCAAATTATCCAGCTATTTCGCTCAGTTTTTCTTGTATCCGGTTTTAGACAAAATCAATAAAATACTTTAAAAAGTACTAAACACAAAACTTGGGAGTCTCCAAAAAAAGATCATGAATACTTGATCTCTGAGTCAAAAATTTTCACAATAGCGAAAACAACACTTCTAAATTTACATAGAATTTATATCATACACGATCTTCAAATATTAGCTGATACTAAAAACCCTTCCGTTATATTATGTCAATAAAAAAAATCCTTTTCATTACGACTTGTATTGTCGCTCTGTATGCTTTTCAAAAGCCACTAATTGTAGATCCTTTTGAAAAAATATTTTTGCGATTAGAAAAATATAGAAAACACAATACTCCAGAAAAAGTATATGTACATACAGACAAACCCTATTATACCAATGGAGAAACGATTTGGTTTAATAATTATTTGGTTGATGGCATCACACACACCAAATCCGAAAAGAGTAAGGTAATTTATACCGAGCTCATTGATCCTAATGACAGTATTATTTCTAGAAAACAACTGTACACCAAAACATTAAGTATCAATGGGGATTTTGAAATACCTAAAGACGCACAAGAAGGAACTTATTTAATTCGCTCTTATACCAATTATATGAGAAATTCTTCAGAATCTGCTTTTTTTCAGAAAGAAATTCAAGTTTGGAATCAAACGATCAGTAATGCTGAAATTGCAACAGTACAAACTGAAGAGCTAATCAGTAAAGACTCTATTGTTCCAAGGGCAGTAACAACTTCATTTGATCAAGAGAAGCCAAAATTAAAATTTTATCCAGAAGGTGGCTATTTGGTTACAGGGATACCTAGTGTTATGGGAGTAAAAATCACCGATCCCCTGGGTAATGGTATAGAATTACAAGGAACTATAAAGGATCAAAACGGCATTAATGTTTCATTTTTTAGAACCTATCGTTTTGGTCTAGGTAGTGCGTTGTTCAAACCAGAAATAGGAAAAAAATATTATGCAAGTGTTATAGTACATGGTGTGGAAGAGAAATACCCGCTCCCCCAACCTCTTTTAAGTGGTTACGTACTTAATATAAACAGTACAGAAAAGGATATTGTTATTAAAGTAAGTACTAATCGCTCTAACGGACTTAATAACATACTCTTACTTGGACACCTGAGAGGGGTTCCTTTTCTAAAACACACTTCGACAGGATTGGATAGTAATGAGGAAACCTATACTGTCAAATTGTCCAAGAAATCAATAATTGGTAGTGGAGTCGCACAATTTACACTTTTTACTCCTGTTGGTGATCCTGTTTGCGAGCGGCTTATTTTTATAGATAATGAAGAACTAGCTCCAATAGCAAAAATTACAACCGATAAAGAGCGTTATGGCACTAGAGAACCTGCAATGATTTCTTTTGCTGTTAAAGATATAGGAGGAACATTTTTGGAGGGAGAATTTTCATTAAGTATTACCGAAAAAAACAATGTAATTCATGATCCTGAATCTGCAAGTATAAAAAGTTGGCTTTTGCTTGATTCTGATCTAAAAGGAACGATCCAAAATCCAGGATCATTCTTTGTAGATACTCCCAAGAAAAACAATGACTATTTGCTTGATGCCTTAATGCTCACACATGGTTGGCGTCGTTTTGTTTGGAAAGATTTGTTAAAAGATAAAGTCGAAAAAGAGCCTAATTTTATTACAGAAAAAGGGATCATGATACGTGGTAGAACTACAGTTCTCAACAAGCCATATCAGCCAAAATTCAGTAGTACTTCTATCAATTTTTTTAGTGATTCTATGTACGAAGAAAAAAAATACACAGACAAAAACGGACGATTTAGCTTTGGTCCATATGTTTTGATTGATAGCGTCAAAACTATCGTACAAGCTATTGATCCATCTAGCAAAAATGAATCTAAAAGCAGGCAACTCTCTATACATATTGATCCACCGATCCCCAGTCCATTAGTAGAACGGTCGTACAAACGCCCTTTGAGTGAGAAAACCATTTCTTTTGGAAAGAGATATTTGGCAATGGCTCGACGCAAAAAAATTATTGACTACCAATACGATCCAGAATCGACAATCTTGGAAGAAGTAGTACTTCTGGGCAAGACCAAAACAAAAACAGAATTAATCAATGAAGAAATAGAAGCTTTGACTAATTATAGTGAACCACAAACACGACTTTTTGTGGATTCTATAGCTGGTGGTAGTGCTTCTACTATTCTTGACTTAATAAGTAGAGCTCCCAGAGTGCAAGTTATTGAAGACAATCCGAATCCTCAGATTATTATTGGTGCTGGTGGATTTGCACAAGCACCACAACCTCTTATTTTATTAGATGGATTTCAGGTTGCTATAGAACAAATCACTGCTATGAGTGCTTCAGATGTTTCTTTTATAGATGTTTTGGGAAGCAGTGAGGCATCAACTTTGGGACCTAATACCGCAGGTGGTGCTATTGCAATCTATACACATCGTGGATTTAGTTTCTCTGAGAATCAAAGTCGTTCTCCGGGTATCACTAATTTTGTAAGCCCTGGATTTTATAAAGCACGTGAATTTTTTGCTCCTGAGTATTATAAAGAAAATTCTGAGTATCAAAAACCTGATTTCAGAACGACACTCTACTGGGATCCTCATGTTGTTTGCACTACAGATTCTAATGCATTAGTAAATTTCTATACCGATGATACGGCAGGTGAATACCTGATACATGTCGAAGGAATTACAAAAACAGGTGTTCCTATCAAGGTTACACAAAGTTTTGTAGTGGAGTAAGTTTTATTTTCAATTTTGGCACATAAACTCGTATTAAATGACACTGTTATTTTTTTATGTAAAAACACCCTGATGCTATTCCTAGCCTTAACTACGATTTAATTTTTTAGCGAAAAAATAGCAGAAAAGGAACTGAATTATTAGCCTATAATCATTTTTTAATGGTATAATACATAAAACGGGGTCTCCATAAATGGATGACCCCGCTTTTTATACCTCTTTTTAACCACAAAAAAAGATACATGAACATATCAGTTAAACTGACATTTCACATCATTAAGCCTATATTGCATGAAGTAGAATCTCATTAAATAATAGAAATACTACAACTAAAACATACAGATCTAATAATTTTCAATCTACTACTCCGAGTAGCTTATAATTTTCTTTTATCAACACGTACATAATCTACGTACATATATGTTTTTGAAAACAATTTTATTTTCGAATTATCAAAAATCCCCGTATCCGAACCTACGTTTAAGTTTAACATAATAGTATGCGGGCTAAATTTTTCTAGACGTAAATCACTATCAATTTTATTCGTATAACTAGCAACCTTCTTTTGATCAACAAAAATGCTAAGAACTATTCTACCTCTTCTATTGGTCCAATACAATTCATATTTATGCCAGCCTTCGCTATTTTTGTATTTTCTTTCTGCATTGGTCTCTAATAGATTTTTTCCAGTCTTTGTTCCAAAGAATAAATTACTAGCAAAACGTGTCGAATCTCCAAAGGAATACCCCTCCATTATATCTATTTCTCCACCTGTAGGCCATCCTTCTTCTTGTACTGTCCAAAATGCAGGCCATGCACCGTACGTTTGTCCAAATTTCTTATATCCCCTTTTGTTTTTTGCCACAAATTTAATCAACGCAGATACTCGATATTCTTCATTCTTTTTGGGCTTAAAAGAATATTTAGATTTTACATGACCAGATCGATACCTATTTTTGTATTTATATGCTGATAATTCTAGACAAGATCTACCCTCAAAGGTTTGGATCTTAGGATTACCCGACACATACTCACACTGATTAGAGTTGTAGTCTCTTCTATTTGTTTTTTCCCATTTTTTTGTACTTACCGTTTTACTAAATTCATCCGAAAATTGTCTTTCCCATGGACCTACTTTCTGTGACAAAGTAGTTGTCTCCAATGTTGGGTCAGAATTTACAATTTCATGTACTTGCGTTTTTTCTTTTTCACAAGAAACAGTAAAAGTTACTAATCCGGTAAAAAAAAAAGTTTAGTGTAATTGATCATTTTTAAATTGGTTTTTAATTTGGTGGAAAATTAATTTAATTTTTAATTAAAAAAGGTTTTTAGATTCTTAAATAAAACCCAAAAATATGAGTATCCATGGTATGTAGCTAGTTATCACGGTATTAATTTGATCAAAAAAGGCAAATCAAAAAGTAGTGTATTCCCCGACTTTTGGTTTGGTTTAGCAATAGCCAAATTTTACCCTATAATTGTATGTTATTATGTAGAAATAGTTCAAAGTTTTTCCTTCATATAATAATCAGACCTATGTCTTAGTACTGAAGTCATTTTAACTTTTTTCTTTTCTCTAATGAAGGGATAAAATTCACCTCTATTTCGCTACTTTTCTCATTCTATGCGCTACTATAAATTTCAAAAAGAAGCCTTATCTGATTACATTTTGTCTTATTTTCGGTTGATAATGAAAAATTAGGATGAGTTTACCTATAAAGTAATTACAGACTATTAATTCGGTTCTTTTACTTTTGGGGTTCATTATTGCAATGCTATTATGCTACGCCTGCATTTGGAGAATATTAATTTTAACATTTTTAGCCCTCATTACAAAGTTTCAGTCCCCAAAACAGGTTCAGTTTACCTCATAGTATCAATTTCGTAATCGCAGTTTAGCCCCTGAGCATTAAACTTGACTTAGATCAGATAATATTCCCAAAAATCTCTAAATTAACCAGCTGTTTTTGCAAACAAATAGTACTTTTACCTAACTTAATAACATCATTTTTTATATGCTAATCATTGGAATTACTGGAGGTACGGGAAGTGGTAAAACTTCTATTGCTCAAAAAATAGTACTTGATTTATGTGAGAAAGATACATGCTTGATTTCTCAAGATTCTTATTATAAGGATACTTCTGCCCTAACCATGGAGGAGCGTATTGCTATTAATTTTGATCATCCAGATTCTATTGATTTTGAATTGTTGTATACACAACTAGAAAGTCTTAAAAAAGGAATGACCATTGAGCAGCCTGTCTATTCTTTTGTTGCCCATAACCGTACAGAAGAAAAAATAATAGTTACTCCAAAAAAAGTTCTGCTATTAGAAGGAATCCTGATTCTAAGTGACCCCAAAGTACGAGAACTCTTGGATATCAAGATATTTATCGATACTGATACGGATGAACGGCTCATCCGAAGACTCAAACGTGATATTCAGGAACGTGGCCGTGACACTAACGAAGTCTTGGATAGATATTTGACAACACTCAAACCAATGCACCAACAATTCATAGAGCCTACCAAAGTCCATGCTGATCTCATAATCCCTAATAACAACTATAATGAGGTAGCCGTAACCATAATAAAGGATATGATCAAAAAAAGACTCCTAAGCACAGGTAAAAAAGGATGAGAAAACTTGTGAACATTACGGATTGGAATCGTAAAGCTATTTTTGAGCATTTTATTAATTTGGACGAGCCCTTTTTTGGTGTTACGGTACATATAGATTGTACGATTGCTTATGAATATTGCAAAGCAAACGGCTTGTCTTTTTTTATGCATTACCTACACAAAGCTACTATTGCCGCTAATGAGTTAACTCCATTTGGATATAGAATTATTGATAATAAGGTTTATACGTATGATATAGTTCATGCCTCTGCAACGATTAGTCGTTTGGATAATACCTTTGGATTTGCGCATTTTCCATATTACGCAGACTTTGAAACGTTCCGAAAAGAGGCAGAAAAAGAGATGGAACGAATACAACATAATCAGGATCTTATGCCAGAAACTATTGCAGAGAATATTATGCATTTTTCTGCACTTCCTTGGCTCGATTTTACATCCTTATCACATGCAAGGAATTACAAAACCCCAGATAGCTGTCCCAAAGTAAGTTTTGGAAAAGTAACTACGATAAATAATAAGAAAAACATGCCTGTTGCGATACATGTACATCATGCACTAATGGATGGGTATCATATAGGACAGTATGTAGCATTATTCCAAAAGTTAATGAACCAAGTTCATGTGCTCAAACCTCTAGAGTAGATTTTTTAAAGAAAGCATATTTAGCATGACAATACCTACGTATCTGTATCATTATTATGAACTAGAAAATGGGCCATTTCGCAATATTACGGAACAAGGAATGGAACAAGCTCATACTATTCAAAGTAACATAACAGAAGGATGGAATAACAAGAGACCCCATAATTATCTCGAATTGAGGTTTGCTTTAGAAGAGAGGATCAAAAAAGAATTTGTAACAAAAGGAGGGGTTCCAAATAGAAATGATCCGTTTTATTTTACACTAGGTGAATGTGAATGGGCAAAATCTTGGTACGTCCACCCAGGAGTTATAAAAATACCATTAGCAAATTTTGATTCAAAACATATCAGTTTCACCTATCCAGATAGTATGGTCTCTTTTCAATTATATGATGAGCCTAAACTAGATATTTATCGAAAAAAATGTAATGGTCAACTCTTTTTTCTTGATGAACTGCCCAGTTTGATAAACGAATATGGCTTACCGTCAGAGGAAAAATGGGAATCCGAAGAAAAAATGAAATATGATCGCTACATTGAAGCACAAGTTTGGGATGCTACCGAAATCAAAAAGTTCAAATCCATTCCATGAGTACAATTAGATAAAACCAAATTTATAATATAAATGGTCATCGTATCAAGGCGAATACAGTTAAGATTGATTGAGTCCACAGATTTGGAGGCAATTCATAACCTACACCTATTACCAAAAGTAGCTGAATTCAATACACTAGAAATTCCTGAAAATATAGAAGAAACCAACACTATAATCACCTCTTGGATCGCAGAAAATAAGCATCGTCCCATAAAGAATTATACCTTTGCTATCGAAAACACATCAAACAAAGTGTTTATTGGACTCTTTGGGTTAAAACTAGGAAACAAAAAATATAAAAGAGGCGAAGTTTGGTATAAAATACATCCAGATTTTTGGAAAAAAGGTTTTGCAACAGAGTCATTAATAGCCGTCATCAATTATGGATTTGACACCCTCCAACTGCATCGAATCCAAGCAGGCTGTGCGGTCGCAAATTTAGGTTCTATCAAAGTTCTAGAAAAAGCAGGAATGCAACAAGAAGGACGAGGTCGATTGATATTACCCCTAGCATCGGGTTGGTCAGATAATTATGAATATGCCATTTTAGAATCTGACAAAAGGCCTAGATACATCTAAAAATTACGAAAAATTCATTTTTGATTAAAAATATTGTAGTATACTCAAAAAAATAGATACAAAATGATCAAAGTACTAAAAACTGACGCGTCGAATCCTGACTTCAGAGCACTTGTAAAACATCTAGATAAGTACCTTTCAGTTACGGATGGAAGTGAACATTCTTTTTATGATCAATATAACAAATTGGATCAAATAAAATACACCGTCGTAATCTATGACAATAATACCCCTGTAGGCTGCGGAGCTATTAAGGAATTTGACAAAAATCGTGTCGAAATTAAGCGAATGTACGTCCTACCAACGCATAGAGGAAAAGGAATTGCGTCAAAAATTCTTCTTGCTTTAGAGGATTGGGCCACAACATTAACCTATCAAAGCTGTATTTTGGAGTGTGGAAATAGACAGCCTGATGCCATTGCATGCTATGAGAAAAATAATTACAAAAAAATTCCAAATTATGGCCCGTATAGCGGGGTTGAGAATAGTATTTGTTATGAAAAAAAACTTTGATCTAACTTATTAAAAAAGACTCTATACAGGCGATTACTATATCCCCAATAGTACCAATGCTTAAGCTAATTAAATCATCAAAACCTGAAATCTAAACATCAAATTCAGAACTATAATTCGTACCTTTATCACATAACTTTATAGTAAAAACAACGAATTGAAAAAGACTATTTGGAAATTTATAAAGAACAAATACCTCCTAATCTTGTTCTTATTCCTTGTTTGGATGCTATTTATTGATTCTAACTCTTGGCTTACGCATTATGAACTTGATCAAGAAATCAGGGAATTAGAAGAAAATAAAGAGTACTACAGAAAAGAAATTATAAAGGATCAAAAAGCTATAGAGAATCTAAAAGATACTGTTGGATTGAAAAAATTTGCTCGTGAAGAATATTTCATGAAAAAAGAAAATGAAGAAATTTATATCATAGAATATGAAGATAGTATTGTAGCACCCGAAAATTAGTAATATGTCCCTTTTTTCTGAATTTGAGTCAGTTTCTGCAAAAGCATGGAAACAAAAAATCCAATTTGACCTACAAGGAGCAGATTATAATGATACACTACTATTCCAAACATTGGAAGGTATCACGATCAAACCTTTTTATACCCAAGAAGATCTCACTGATAGTACAAAGAACTTCTCCATGCCCAAAGAGTGTTCTCTGACAGAAAAATTCATCATATCGGATGTGATTTTTGATAATAAAACCATCAAAAAAGCGATTAAAAGAGGAGTACAACGTATTTATGTAGAAATAAATACCCCGTCTATAAGTCTCAAGAAATTATTTAATGGACTTCCTTCGCAGATAACATATTATGTACGCTGTAATTTTCAATCCATATCGTTTTTGGAAGAATTACAGCTGTTTGGACTTGAAAACAACCTATCATTATACAATTTGACCGATAGTATCGGTGGTCTTACTCAAAACGGAAACTGGTTTACTAATCAGAAAAAAGATTTTGAAGCATTGCGGATAAGTACTAGATGTCAAAATTTTAGAAATGTGCTTTTTGTAGATACGACAACATATCAAAATGCTGGGGCAAATGCTATACAGCAAGTAGCTTATGCATTGGCTCATGCAAATGAATATATACAAGACCTATATACCACAAAGAACATCCCACAATCAGAGAAAGAAATAGTCTTTGAAGTAGCAATTGGCAGTAATTACCTAATGGAAATTGCCAAATTACGTGCCCTGCGTATAGCATGGTATCGATTAGCGGCTAAATATAATATGACTAATCACTGTCATATCATCGCAACACCCTCGTATCGCAATAAAACTGTATTGGCATCTCATACGAATAGCATCCGTACAAGTATGGAGTGTATGGCAGCAATGCTCGGAGGTGCGAACAGTATCCATAATATGCCTGCCGATATACTGTATAAAAACGCGAATGATTTTAGTAGACGCATAGCAACTAATCAACTCTTACTTTTACAAGAAGAAGTACAGCTGTTAGACACCAAAGATCCAGTTCAAGGAAGTTATATCATTGAATCCCTCACTGCTCAATTAATTGATCAAGGATTAGCGCTTTTCAAGACAATCCAAAAAGGCGGTGGTTTCATCACACAGCTACAAAAAAACACTATTCAAAAAAAGATCAAAAATAGCTCAGAAAAAGAACAGTATCTATTTAACAAAAAGGATATTAAACTTATTGGCTGCAACCATTACTTTAATAATAAAGAAGTCACAAAAATCACCTTAGAGAAGTCTCCATTTCCAGAACAAAAACATGGCAAAACACTGTTTGCTCCTATTGTTCCTAGGCGTCTCGCTGCTGCTATTGAACGAGAACTATTAGTGGGAAAAAAGATAAAAGTTACCTCCCAAAAGTTGGATTCTGAAAATTCCAATATTAAAAATATACTACCAGATACGAAATCTGAAGCGCTAAAATTTGGACAATTTTCTAGAGATACTCCAATATCTAATTATGAAAATGTAATAGAGAATAAACAAGACGAAAAACAAAAACCAGAAACATATAAAAACTTTGCAGCAGGGATCCCTCCATTTTTACGAGGGCCCTATAGCACTATGTACGTAAAACGTCCGTGGACAATCCGTCAGTATGCAGGGTTCTCTACTGCAGAGGCCAGCAACGAGTTTTATAAAAAAAATCTTGCCGAAGGACAAAAAGGACTCTCTGTAGCCTTTGACTTGGCAACACACCGAGGCTATGATAGTGATCACGAACGTGTTCCTGGTGATGTTGGGATGGCCGGAGTGGCGATCGACAGTGTCGAGGATATGAAGGTACTCTTTGATCAAATTCCTTTAGATCAAATGTCCGTATCAATGACCATGAATGGTGCTGTATTACCAATTATGGCTTTCTATATTGTCGCAGCAGAAGAACAAGGAGTTTCTCGAAAACAATTAGCAGGAACGCTTCAAAACGATATCCTGAAGGAATTTATGGTTCGGAACACCTATATCTACCCTCCTGCTCCTTCTATGCGAATGACCACGGATATTATCAGATATACCGCAGCACACATGCCCAAATTTAATCCTATTAGTATCTCTGGATATCATATGCAAGAGGCTGGTGCTACCATCGCGATTGAATTGGCATATACCTTGGCAGATGGACTAGAATATGTTCGAAAGGTTCTAGCTACTGGTTTGGATATCGACAGTTTTGCTCCTCGCCTATCTTTCTTCTGGGGTGTAGGGATGTCTCATTTTAAAGAAATTGCCAAAATGCGAGCAGGACGTATACTCTGGGCAAAACTCATCAAACAATTCCATCCCAAGAACCCAAAATCTTTGATGCTACGTACCCATTGTCAAACCAGTGGTTGGAGCCTGGCTGCTCAAGATCCTTTTAATAATATTGCTCGTACTACAATCGAAGCTGCCTCTGCCGTTTTTGGAGGTACACAAAGCTTACATACCAATGCACTTGACGAAGCCATTGCGTTACCCACAGAATTTTCGGCTAGGATTGCAAGAAATACGCAACTATGCTTACAACATGAAACTCATATTATTAAAACTGTAGATCCCTTTGGTGGAAGTCATCATTTAGAACAATTAACAAAAGAATTGGCAGACAAAGCCTGGGAGTTATTACAAGAAATTGAAGAATTAGGAGGCATGACAAAGGCTATAGAGGCTGGTCTACCTAAACAACGCATAGAAGAAGCTGCAGCAATCAAACAAGCGCACTTGGATAGTAATCAAGAGACTCTTATTGGAGTCAATGCATATATAGCGCCAGAAGAACCCGCTCTAGAAACTCTCGAAATCAATAATTCGGAAGTTTGTGATCAACAAATAGCACGGCTACAAGAACTAAAAGCGTCTAGAGATCAAAATGCCGTTAGCAAAACCTTGAGTGCTTTGATAGCAGGTGCCAAAAATCCAAATCAGAATCTTTTGGAGCTGACCATAGATGCTGCAAGGGCACGGGCGACTTTGGGAGAAATAAGTCATGCATTAGAAACCGTCTATGGAAGGCATCAGGCAAAGATCAACACATTACAAGGAGTGTATGCAGCAGCAATCAAAGAAGATGTTGCTTTTATTGATGCAAAAAAAATTATTGAAGAGTTCATCAAACAAACAGGGCGTAATCCCAGAATTATGATTGCCAAGGCAGGACAGGATGGTCATGATCGTGGAGCAAGAGTCATTGCTACGGGCTTTGGAGATATCGGTTTTGAGGTATATCAAGGAAGTCTATTTCAAACACCTGAAGAAATTGTACAATTTGCAGCAAAAAACAAGGTAGATGCTATCGGAATCTCTACAATGACTGCAGGACATACTATCCTAGTACCTAAGATTATGTCTGCACTCAAACGCTTCAAACAGGAGCATATCTTGGTTATTGTTGGTGGAATTGTTCCCCAAAAAGATCACAAATTCCTCAAAACAAAGGGAGCTGCAGCCATTTTTGGTCCGGGAACCAAAATAAGTCATGCTGCTAAAACACTCACGCAATTGCTATTGGATCGTTTGGACTAAAAATTAACTTATCGAAACGCCTGAATATAATACACGTTTAATCAAATACATAAAACACTACCCAAAAACACCTTTCAATTGAGCGTATTGTATAAGCATGATGGTTTTGGCGTCTATAATCGTTCCATTGTTTAGAAGAGTCAAAACCTGATCAAACGAAAACTCCAGTACTTCGATATCTTCGTGCTCTGTAGCAAGTCCACCTCCAATACTCACCTTCATAGCATCTGAATAGGCGGCCATAAAAAAATAAATTTTTTCTGTCACTGCGCCAGGAGACATATAGGCCTCAAAAAGTTTTTTTACCTCAGGTACACGAAAACCCGTCTCCTCTTCTATTTCGCGAATCATACAGGTCTCTGGATCATCCTTGTCTAGTAAACCAGCGCACGCCTCTATCATCATACCTGTAGGATGTCCTTGAATATACGTAGGTATACGTAACTGTCGAATAAGTATGACTGTTTTCTTCTCCGAATTATACAATAATACGGCTGCTCCATGACCTCGTTCATAAACCTCTCGCTGCTGGGTTTGCCAAACTCCATCTGATTTTTGGTAATCAAACCTCACTTTATTTAATGTATACCAATTATCCGATAGGACTTCGGTTTCTAGATTTTTGACGCGTTTTTCTTGCATTTGATTGTAATAGATTCAACGTTTGACTAATGTTATACCAAAAAAATATGTTTTTTGATAAACAAAAGATCTGTATCCAGTGCAAAAATAACATAATAGTAAGGAAATATAATAGCGATAAATTTTATTATTTTAGCCCTAAAAACACTCTAAGACAAAAGCAGCTTAAATATAAAAAAATAGTATTTTCTTATTGAAATACAGTATCTTTAGTTTGGCATCAATATTGTTAGTTACATTTTTTTTAATTCTAAAAACAACAAGTTTATGAAGCATTTTTTACTTTTAATTCTTACGATTATGATAGTAGCATGTGGTGGAACAAAAACTACCGAACAAGCACTAAATATCGGTAATTATGACCAAGCGATTAAAAATGCTGTAGCAAAATTGGCCAAAAACAAAACTAAAAAAAGTAAGCAAGGCTATATTACGATTCTCGAACAAGCTTTTGCCAAAGCAGTGGTACGTGATAAAAAAAGTATTGATTTCTTAAAAGCTGATGGCAATGCTGAAAATCTTGAAAAAATCTATGAGACGTATCTTACCATGCAAAATCGTCAGGACTGGATTACTCCGCTACTTCCTTTACAACTATTAGAACAAGGACGTACAGCAAAATTTGAGATGGAGAATTATGATAATGCTATTATTAGTTCTAAAGAAAAATTGACAGATTATCTGTACACTAAAAGTATCAATCAATTAAAAAACGCTCGAAATAAAGGCGATTATCGCAGTGCTTACGATGATTTGATTTATATCAATAGAATCACACCTGGTCATAAAGATGTCTCTAATCGTATAGAAGAAGCACACTATAAAGGAACTGACTTTGTAAAAGTTGTCATGAAAAACAATACAAATCAAATTATTCCAAAGCGTTTGGAATCAGATTTATTGAATTTTGACACTTATGGATTAAATAACTTATGGACTGTATATCATGGTACTCCCCAATCAAACACCAATTACGATTACGAAATGGAAGTAGCGCTACGTCAGATTAATATTTCGCCAGAAAAAGTAACCGAACGCCAGCTACAACGCGAAAAAATTGTTAATGATGGTTGGGAATATATCAAGGATAGTGAAGGAAAAGTTGTTTTAGATGATGAAGGCAATAAAATAAAAAGGGATATCACTAAAAAAGTTTTTTGCGAATACTATGAGTTTACCCAATTTAAAAGTGTAAACGTACAGGGAAATGTTCGATATCGTGATTTGAAGTCCAGGCAAGTATTAGAAACCTTTCCTTTGAGCAGTCAATATGTATTCGAGCATGTCTATGCAAATTACAACGGGGACAAGCGTGCTTTGGATACTGATTTAGTACGCTTTTTGGGACTCCAATCCATTCCTTTTCCTTCGAATGAGCAAATGGTATATGATTCTGGCCAAGATTTGAAAAATCGTCTAAAAAGTATTATCACCAGACAGCAATTTTGATAGTAAACTGTGAAGCATACGGATATCCTAAAAGTTCTCCCAGCAAAATTAGCAAGTAAGCCAATAGGCTGTAGTTACTTTTTAAATAGTATTATATGTCAAAACAGTTTTCTTCTCGATAAAAAATGGAAGTCTGCCACTCACTATGACTTATAGGACCTGCTCCACGAAAATCTAATTGCCTGAAACCTTTATTAATAAAAAACTGATATCCTTCTTGATATTTGGTTCGATCTGCATTATCCCAAATGACAATACCATCAGGTTTTAATGCATGGATACAGTTTTTGGCACACTGAATACGTTCTCTGCCATCTATAACTATGATATCATACATTGCAGTATATTTCAATATTTCTTCACTATAAGCACCTCCCAAATCTCTAAAAACATGTTCTACATTAGGTAAAATTGCGAGTGTATCATGAATTTTTGAATAAAACTCCGTATCATGCTCTACAGACACTACATTTTTTACTCGCTTAGAAAACCATCGTGTCGAATTACCACTGCCAAATTCAAAAACACTGTGCGACCGTTTCAATTTCTGTTCTATGAAGTAAATAGAAGCATAGGTAAACCAAGGAAGGGGCTCTTTATTGGCGTCCAACGGCTGATGCATAAATCTACTATGCTGCCAACCCTTTGATTTCAAAAACTTTTTTGAAAAAAAATAGACCTCTAGTAAAACAAAAGTATATCGATTGGCTCTCAGTATTTTTTTGATTAACTCCATGTTATGCTACGATAAATTCTTCGATTAAATGTTTTTTGCTAGGATGCACAAAGAAACAGTTTCTTACTCCATTATCCAAAGTTCGTCGAATACTAGACACTTTACATAATCCATTTTGCTGATGATTATAAAACTCGTACCCATGTTTAAGCATAAGTACCTCTAGTTTTGTTTCAATTTTATCAAATAATGTCTCGCAAATGATAATTGGTTGATATTTTTCTATAGTTTTCGATGCATTTTTCAAAATCAAATCTTCACAACCTTCTGTATCTATTTTTATCAAATCTAATACTGCTGGGGTTTGCTGAGCAACATAATTATCTAGTGTATCCGACAGCACCTGTGTCGCACTATAATGCAAATCGGGTTTTGTCCCCATATTATGCTCTCCTGATAGATTATAAATTTCGGGATATTTGTGATTCCGAATATCAAAAAATTCTACCTCCCCTACCTTATCAGATAAAGCTAGGGGAATAGCAGCTATTTGAGCAGAAAAATTATTTGTTTTGATATTTTCTGATAGATAATACATAGATCCCACTGATGGTTCAAAAGCTGTTACTTGTACTCTCGTATTAACAGCAACTCCTAACATGCTATAATATCCTATACTAGACCCTATATCATAAAAGACATCAACTTTTTTGACGAGCTCCTTGAATATAGCTGTAAATTCATAATTTATGGGACCTTCCCAAAATAATTGTCTCGAGACATAACTTGTTTGATTTGTTTTTAAATAAATAGATGTATTGTCCTCTATTTTTAATTTTAGCGTTCCTGACGGGTGAATTTTGTACTTTTCCGGAAGTATTGCTTTAAAAACATACGCAGAATTTCTGAGTAACCAGTTTATTCGAGCATTATATAAAATAGAATAGATATAGTTCATTAAAAAAAATAATATTGCTTGGTCAATTTGCAAAATATGTATCGCAGTTATACCTGTTTTCAAATATAAGCAGATCGCTTCGAACTCATTTCATATTTTTGTATTTAAATGTTTTTTGCCAGTGCTTATAACAATAGAAATAAACTTCTCTACTTGCTAGACTAACGCTATATCTATCAAAAAAAACTCTCTACAGCTAATAATTATAAGGTAGTTACAGTTATATAAAGTATTACCCTTTAATGAAACAAAAACAATATTATTAAAAAACAATATGCTGATACACAGATATTCGTTAATTTAATTATTGAAATTGGAACGAAATTTTGAAAAACCACTATATCATACCTGTTATTCAAAGATTAAAAAAAATAATATCCGCCTTGGAAGTATAAAAAAGCCCTAGTAAATATCTTTTTTACATGGACTGTCTTGCAAATTACTACGATGGAGGTGTCATACCATAAAAGATATACTAACAGGTTAATTACGAACTATTATAACTCACATGATAAGAAAAAATGTATGTATACTTGTTTTGATAGGTGGGAATAGTTTGTTTGCCCAACAAAATGGTTATTTGAACCTCGTAACGGATGCAATAGCCGCTGGTCAAGGAGAAATTGGCGTAGCAACATCAACCGATGTTTTTTCTCAATTTTGGAATCCTTCTAAATATGTGTTTTCTAAAAAAAAATGTGAAGTAGGAATTACTCAAATACGAGAAGGCACTAAAGAACAGACCAATTTTTCTCAAATACGTCTAAATTATTACAATAAACCTAGTAGACGCAATGCATATGGTATTAGTTTTAGAGGATATGCTTCTTCTGAGAACAATGCGCTCAACCCCTTGTATGAAATAGCCTTAGACGGTTCTTATACACTAAAGTTAAGCTACACATTTGCCTTATCCATTGCAAGTCGTATATTCTACATAAAAGATAATACTCCTATTGCGAATACACAAAACAACAGGAATCTCATGTATGGCATCGATGTGTCGGGATTCTATTTCGGAAATGAGCTTGCATTTATGAATTTTAATGGAAGATGGAGAGCAGGTTTCAATATTTCTAACCTGAGAAGTACCTCGATAGCCTTTATTAAAAATATAACATCTTATGCTCCTACTACTTTTAGAATGGGAACGGGGTTTGATTTTATTTTTAATAAAAATGAAAAACTAGCAATGACTACCGAATACAAAACCCTAATCGGGACGTATATCGGAAACCCCATGGAAACGAAACCTGATCCAGGTTCACCAGGATCACTTGTTGCATTAGGCATCACGTATGGCTACCAAGAAAAAATAATTGTAAGAACAGGGTATTCATATGGTTTAAACTTACGAAGGGATTCTTTTACATCTTTGGGACTAGGATTGAGAGGAAAGCATATTACTATAGACGGTGCAATTTTGATCGGAGTATTAGAAAAAGAAAACCCGAAACGTAAAAATTTAAGAATATCATTAACACTTGATTTAGAAAAAGTGTTTTCTGCGCAAAAATAGTATAATGATTTGGATCATTATTTACCGTTGAGAGGTCTGCTTGAAATTTTCCCGAAAAAGTTAGCTTCGGAGTGTTGAGATAAGACATATTCAATGTATATATCCAGTAATAATCTATTTTTTAATTAGTTATCCCAGTAAATTCAAAGGATAAATGGTATTAAATATAAATATAGTCGTTTCATTAAAAACTTTAATTCTTTAATTTACATAAAAGAAAAAAATATAAAATTAATATCAGCCATAAGAACAGTGATCTAAATGAAATTGTTTTTTGTACTGTCTGTTCACGATTTATCAGGATAGCTTGTATCATTCACAATATGATTGCAAGCCAAGATAATTTGAAATACTTTTTGTAGTATACACCATGAAAATTTGAATGTGGTAAGTGAATTCGATTTATATTCAAGGTAAAAAAGTAGTAGAAAAAGAAATGTGTTATTCGTTGGTAATTAATTTTTGGGAAATAAAGCAAGACCAAATCAGCTATATAATCTCGCATATCGACTTGTTCTTTTTCCATCAAAATACCTTGTTCATATAGTTCATAGCCAAGACTATGCAATAGCGTCACGGTGTCATACCATAAAAGAAATAATAGTGTCATGAATACGAATATATATATATACCTAAATTGAATTGTATAATTTAAATACTCAAAGCCTAGATATTTTATATACCAAAAGAGGCTATCTTTTCAGACAGCCTCTTTTGGTATATATACATTTTATAACTTTTGTACTATCCAGCCCAATTACTTTCATAAGGAACGTCATCAATTTGCAATGACTTGACTGCTATTGTTAATCGAATATTCAAAGGGGTATCATCTACAGATTGATACTCTTCTACATAGTCACAACAAATACCATCCTGAAACTCGATACCTTGCATACGCGCCATGGCATCACGTTTATAAAACATTAGGGAGCCATCTTTGAGCTGTGTTGGATGAATCATCCAGTGTAATAAATCAGAACTACCATCTGCCTCTACTACTAGAGAGAGCTGCCCTCCTACTGGTTTACCCGAAGGTTTTCCTGTAGAATCCAATGGTTGCTCAAAATCATATTCACAACTCAAAAGTACATGTTCTCTACCATCAACAATAAGCTTAGATATAAATGACATTCAAAAATAGTGTTAAAAAGTGTTAAAATTATAAATCTTATGCTTGAGCATAATCAGTATCCCATTCATTACCGTCATCCCCTTTTTGTCCATCCATTTTAATCATATAATTTTTGGCTGGGAAATAAGGTTTTAAACGGATATCTAAATGAATTTTATCTTTATTTATTTGATCTTGCTCAAAACGCTTGATATCAAAATTTTCAATTAATTTATCAGGTCCTGTAATAGAATCTAAGAATCGTACAATTTGACTCATGATTTCTTTTCGTGTTTTGGCATTAAAGTTTTCAAAAGCACGTCTATTCAAGAAATCCATCAATACTTTGGTTACATAATCAAATACACGTACTACAGAATACGTTTGTAACCCTAGATTATCACCATTAAAAAGTGTTTTGGCAGAGAATGCCATTACTTTTCCATATTCATTAACCATTGGTACCAATCCAAGGTTTTCTAAATTAGAAATTTCACTCTTTTTAAGATCAAAAGCTACACTATCAACCTCACTTAATCCACCGTGTTTTTTACCGGCAGTAACCTGAGACATTAATGTTTTGTAGATTTTTCCTGCCAAAGCGCCAGAAGGTGGTACATATAAATCCTCTTCTTCTCCAAGAGCTTCTTCTTTGGCTCTTCCTACAAGCCAATTACATGTCATAACAGTGTTAGAAAGATATGCATCTCCGCTTGCCAAATTCGCACTTTCGAACATTTCCATAACGTCATCTGGCTCATCTAAGTGCATAAAATCAGTGACTAACATCACTTTGTTATCATGCGCTAATTTGGCCCATTTATCTACAACAGATTTGGACCCAAGATATCCCGGTACAACCATAAGACCATAATTATCTCTTAGATCCAAACGATCATAAGTAGACAATAATTCTTCTTGAACATGGTCAAAGAAACGTGTATTATCTAAATCAGACAGTTGTTCTAGTTCTGCATTAAGAATCGATACGTTTTTCAAGGCTGGAGCCTCTGCATTTTTATAAAATAAAGCTACAGAGCGGTATGATGCTTCTAATTCACTAGTCTCTTCTAATGCTAGTTTTAGATTTTTTTTGAGCACTTGTGATGATAATTTTGATTTCTCATCAGCCTTTTCAACCATATCCACGATATCGCTACCATTTTTGATTGTATCCGACCATAATTCCAAAATCTTCAAAAGATCTTTGCGCTCTTGTTTTTTGTTATTTTCAGAAAGAAATATTTTTCGTCTTGCTTTTCGATCTGGGTTTAGATTCTGTACATTTTCAATTGCTGATTCTAAAAGATCAAATCCACCAAATTTTTCGAGAGAATCGGTTCTTTCTTTTATTTGCTCTAAATAGGGTTTATCCTGTAACCCATCATTACTTTTTTCTGTTGACATGATATATGTAGTAGGTGGTTATTTAGCGTTTTTAATTTCTCCAATTAGTGCATCAATTGTAGCCAATAATGATTCTTTGGCATCTGCATCTTCTAGTGCCATTTTTAGAATTTTATTACTTTTCAATTGTTTAATGATCTTTTGATATTGTATACTTTCTATTTCTAATCCTTGCAAAAAATCACTTTTTCCAATAATCCCTTTTTTTCCAAAATTCCCTAGATTATCAAATCTAATATCTTCATTTACCGTTCCTCCGTTTGCATCTTCAAATGGAATCTTTATTTCTGGTTGGAAATGCTCAAAAACATCATCAACAGTTTTGAGTCCTTCTACCACTTTAGGTTTAATTGGTGTATTTGGAGTCAATTTGCCAGCTATAAGCGTGCGGTTTTGTGGAATCTCGCTCAATGCTTCACTTGCATCCCCTTTTACTTCCTGTCCGCCGATACCAACAGAATTTGCCATAAGTATATTGTTTAATGTTATTTTGTTAAAAATACAGAATTACTTTTTGATATGCAATGCTTACATACGTTTAAAAACAATAAAAGGAGACCAAAACAGGTCTCCTTTTAAAATTATTTCTAATACGGATGGTTTATACCCACTCGTTAACATGTTCTCCATTTCCAATACCAATAGTCTGTGCAGAGATTGTTATTGTTTCGGTCATTGGATTCTGACCAGTAGAATCAAAATTTTCTGTATATTTTACTGCATAAGCTTGCGTAAAATTTAATTCTTTAGCCGTAGCCTCTGTATCTCTTTTTAGAAAAGTAATACTACCATCTCTTCTTTCAAAATTATTGAACATCCAATCTGATAAACTTGTATCTGCTGTAGATTCTACTTTGATAGTAATCATACCACCTCTTGTTATAGAAGAAGGTCTTCCTGTTGCATCAGTTTCTTGATGTAAACCATAATTACAGTTTAATACATTGTACTCATTTCCTCCTACTTTCAAAATTGCTTTAAAAGACATAATAAATTTGTTTTGTGACGGATAAACCGTCTAATTAATAATAATAATAAAGTATAATAATAATTGTCATTATCGACGAAGCAAATTTAACAAAAAAGTTTTTACCCTACCAAGTTTAAGGTCATCCTATTAGACAAAATACTTTGTTTTTAGTTAAAAAACACATAAATGAGTTCAATTAAAACTCAAAAGAAAGAAAAAGACTACAATTATATATAAATCAAAACGACATTGTACCCATAAACACGGTAAACAACAACCCCAAAAGCTCTACATGCCACACGATACTTATAATCAATAATCTTACATACAAAAAATCACCCCAAACAAACTATCGCAAGAGAAAAAGACTACAAAAACATGTCTCTGTGAAAATGTATTCGCTATTCCTCCTACCCAAAGAGTTTAATGAAGTTTCATCGGACTTATCTATAGTTTAAACCAAATCTATTGTTACGTGGTAGGGTATTATGAAGTTAAAACGTTTAAATATTAAAGCATAAAGATCCAAAAACAACTGTTAAGCAATAAAAATAAAATGACTTCAGAACACTTCACAAAACCTAAAATGCGTCTCTCTCTGACACAAATAATTATCCAAACAATATGTATTCTATGTTGTATACAATCTGGTTTCAGCCAAAAGCGAGAAATGAAATTTCACGAAGGTGAAACCATTAGCTGTCCTGGTATACATAAAAATATGCATACCAAAGTAGCTACCAAAATGAGGGCTGCTGCAAAAGGACAAAAGAGTAACTACAATAGTAATCCAGGTTTGCAATTTGAAATAATCACCTCAGACGCAGTCGCCGATTTTCCTGAAGCACTAAAGGCTTTCCAATTTGCCTTGGATATCTGGGCAAATGAATTAGTATCTGATATACCTATTCGTGTAGAATTTGATTTTTCTCCAAGAGAAATAGATGATGGTACGGGACAAACTACAATTGGATCTGCTAGCCCCACTTATAACATTTCTGATTTTCCTAATGCCCCTATTTTGGGTAAAGAATATCCTGCCGCTTTGGCTAATGCACTTTCAGGAAAAGTATTAGGACCAGAAAATTCTAGCGAAATCACAGTTTCATTCAATTCTAATATCGATTGGTATTTTGGTTTAGATGGAAACACTCCTACAGATGCATTTGATTTTGTAACTGTTGTGTTACATGAGCTAGGACACGGATTAGGTTTTCTAGCCTCATCCACAGTTATATCTAACCAAATTATTTTCTCCAAAAATAGACCCTATGATGATTTTATAGTTGATAATATGAACAGAAAACTTGTAGATTTGAACAAAAATGAATTAACCGATTTACTTATAAGTAATAATCTTTTTATGAATGGTTTCTTCTCTAAAACAGCCTTGCAAGGTACACAACCTAAGCTTTATGCTCCAAGAGTATTTAATGGTGGTTCGAGTCTTTCTCATTGGGATGAAGAAACATTTTTACCTGGGGACTCGAATTCCTTAATGACAGCATCAATAAACACCTCCGAATCAAATTTTGATATCGGCAATATTACTCGTGGATTACTCAAAGATATAGGCTGGAAATTAAATAACCCTGATTTATTTGCCATCAGCGTTAATAAGGAGCAGATAAGCCTTATCGCAAAACAAATCAGTGATGTGGTTACAGAAGAAGTTATTATTACCAATACAAGTACTAAAACGATTACTGTAAAAGTCTCTACAGAAGGCAGCAATGCTATTACAGTACTCGATATAGACAAGAACATCGTACTCAAAGCAGGCGAAAGCACTCCACTAACGATAATTACACAAGATACATCAACAATAGGAAGCTATAATTCGACTGTAATGCTAAATATATCCGGAACAGATATAACAGCAGCAATCCCTGTAAGTCTTAACGTTTTTGAGAATGATATTGTAGTATCTCGAAACAAAATTGATACTTCTATAGATGTAGAAAGTATAGCTTCTGTATTTAGTACAGAAACTTTTATACTCCAAAACATTGGAAACAGTAATGTTTCTTTTGATTTGACAAAAGAAATACCCGAGGATACTATAGATTTTGTATCGTTTTCTCCTACTACGGGGACTATTGCCCCTGGTGCTTCTGTAGAAATCACTACAAGACTTAGTGCTTCTAGATTGGATAATGGTCTATTTTTGAATACAATTATCATCACCACAGATGATGCGGATACTCAGGTTTTCAGAATTCCTGTTACTTTTGAGGTAATCAATCAGATCGGACGATTAAAAGACGAAGGGCACCTTAATTTTAGCTTTCAAATTGGTCGTGATGTGAATATCTTATTTCCTTTGAGTAATGTTGGGACTCAAAAACTCACTATTAGCGATGTATACCTGTCAGATAACAAAAGCGGTTCAATCGTTGATTGGAGTACTACAGGAGCAAATAACACTATCGCTCCAACGGTAGCGGCAGAAAAACCAAAAGATATTGAAAGGCTAAATATTCTTTTTAATTTAAAACCAACAATTATAGGCCCCGTTATTGTAGATATTAATATCAAGGTACAAGGATTAAAAGAGCCTTTTGTCATATCAAGAACAATAAATGGTTCTCAACCATCAACTCCTACGATCAAAATAGCTAACACAATAGAAGTAGAAAAAGGTATTTTAGAATTACAAACCCCAAAAGGAGAAAATACTCAAATCAAAATTGAACTTACAAATCCGAACAATGTCCCTCTAACTTATAATTTATTTTATTTTCATGCAGGAGTAGTAGACAACGAAATTGAACGTATCAACCAAGTATTAGAACCTTTGGAGACCAAGGAATTAATTTTTACTGTAGCCACTCAAAATCTTGATCCAAATGAATATTTTAGTTTTTTAGGTATAGAGTATTTTTATGAAGGAGAAGGAATAGCTGACACCGAAATAGAAATTATAAATCAAATCTCTCTTCCTTCAATAGGACATTTTTCGATCGTTAATAGTGACAATGGAGAAGTGCTTCAGCTTATAGAAAATGGTGCTACGATAGCCGTTGATGAACTAGATCCTTATACGATACTTGCTAATGTGAATACAACCTCTTTTAAAAGTGTGATATTCGATTTGGATCAACAAACCTCTTTTAGAATAGACAATAGAGCTCCATTTTCATTGGCAGGGGAATTAGATGGTGCTTTGAGACCTTTGAAGAAACTTGCACTAGGAGATCACACCTTGACTGCAACACCTTTTACTGGGTATAATGGAAGAGGAAATAAAGGAGAAGCATTATCCGTCAATTTTACACTAATTGATAGTAGCTTGCCGGTTATTACAGAATTTAATCTTGTCAATACTAGTACCAAAGAACGTATCAAACAACTCAAAAATGGAGATACCCTCAATTATACCGATTTTAAATCCAACGTTTATGATATTGTAGCAGAAGTTAGTGATCTACCTGTTGTAAATGTAGGATTTGATTATGATAATCAAAGAAAAACACATTTTGATTCCTCAAAACCCTACTCTACCGGAAGAGCATTCAGAAGAAAGGGCTTTACTATCGGAACAAATACCCTAAGTGCAACACCTTTTGTACGAGATTCGAATGGACGTCTTGTGGGGAATCCAAAAACTATTCAGTTTGAGGTTGTAAATACTGTTGGCTCCAAACAAAGTTCAAAAAATGGCATCGATAATTTAGTCCTTATGACCCCTAATCCTGTGAGTGATTTTGT
>CANLMN010000021.1 GCA_947492105.1 uncultured Aquimarina sp.
CCATAGCATACTAAAACTCCAAGAATTACTGCCCGGATATCAAGAAAGTCTTAACATGTAGTTGCTCGGAGGCTTACCAGACTTCTCCACGTTTGCGGATTTTCTTAGCACGACCACTGATTAGTGTCATGCGTTTGGCATTAGCTGTTTTTCCTTTGGAGGGTGTTCTTCTTGTTTTTCTCATTACAAATTGTTTTTGATTTGCTGTAATGATAGGGAAGGATGGGGTTTTGGTTTCGGGTTGGGGAGGGATAATCAGGGTTAGCCTAAAAAAAGACAAATTAATCTAACAAAGGATTTATAGCAAGCCAAAATGATAAGCCTCCTAAAAGGATTAGTGGTATAATATTATTTTTAATAATATTTAAAAAAGATCCATAAATTAGTTGCTTTTCATCGTTCTCATAAGGAACGAAAAAAGAAAGAAAATGGTTTATAAAAAGTATAACAACTAACTTTCCCCAAAAACCGGTTTTAGTAAAATAATTATATAAAAATGTTTGATCTAAACCTAAGGTTTTATAGAATAAATGGGCAGTTACAAAAAGAAGAATTATAAATACATATATAAATTGAATTACGTTATATTTTTTCTGTTTTTTAGCTTCTTTTTTAATTTTCTTTTCTAAAGAAGGGATATAGGTTAAATTAAGATTAATTATATTTTTAGCATTCAAAATAAAAATATCCCCAGGTACTCTAAGCCTATTTCTTGATTGAGTAGGCTTGATATTCTTTGCTTTAATGTTATTTTCAGGGTCGGATTCCTTTTTTTTATATCTATGAGTATCTATAAGATAAATTTTGTCTAATTGAGTAATATCATTACTCTGCAGATCATAATCAACTACATAACCAGTATAAAGTTCTTTTTTATCATTTTGTTCACTTACAGATACTAATACATCAGCATAAGTCATTAAAGTATCTTGAATTGCTCCTTTATTTTTTTTGAAGGAAACATTATGCGCTTCTTCAAATTTTTTCATATTTAAAACTTCTCCACTGAAAATATAGTACCACTGGTTTTTGAATCTGAATAACTTATACTTTTTATCCCATTTTCGGTATCTAATAAATCGACTTGAAATCCAACCTAAAAGAGATGAGAGAGCAAAAACACAAAGAGAATATTTGAAAAAGGTTATTATATGATCATTAATAAAAATTTTAGTTACTTCCTGAGTACCTTTTGTCCCGTCAGAAGTCATATCCCTAAAAATTATGAAAATATCTAAGAAACTTGAATCAAAGCCAAGCCATAAAATGTAAATAATAAAAGAAAATAATTGTATACCAATACCAGGAATTATACTAAAAAATATAGAATGTAAAACAGGGTCTTTAGTATTAAACTGCTTAGAGAACTCCCCATAAAAAAAGAACCTTCTAAACAGAATTCCAGGAATAACAATTGATATAAAGAAGGCTATGAAACCTAGTGTGAGATTCAAAAGTTTAAAAGATTATAAAATTGATTCTAATTTTTCTCTATCCCATTCTCTAGTATGATGATAATCATCTACTGCTTCTCTAAGTTTATCAGCAGTATCGGGATCCTGGATAGCCTTAAGGGCATCATCAGAAATAACATTAGTTTCTGTATCTGTATTCAAAGCTTGATAAACATAATAGATAATAGCTACTAATGAAAGAATACCAAGTAGTCCAAATATCCTATTTAATATGGTTTTTTTGTTTTTCATTAAAGTTGCTAGATCGTATTGCTGTTTTTTATCAAAGGTAAAAAATGTTTTAATATAAATTACTATTACTAACTTCAATTAGTATGCCATAATAAGACTAACTTTTTGTTTTATATCATATTAAATGGTTTCTGGATCATTGAATTAATAGGTGAGTATAAAAACTATTTTATTTGGCTATTTCGGAGTGATGGTGTTTCGGTCAAATGGTGCCACTTTGAGAGATCATACAATTATAGTTAAAATTTATATTTATTCGTTCTGCAAAATTCCTTTTCTTAATGATAGGTAGGGGAATATTGATGGTTTCGGGTTGGGGAGGGGATTGAAACTGTTTCGTTTCAGAAATGCTATAAACTTATATAACAGTATATTTGATAATTAAATCTTTAATTAAGACTATTCCTTTTATAATGGGAGATAAGTACAATAATAACCAACTAGATCGGGAAAATCGACTGTTGAAATCTAACATAGCCCAGCGTGATAAGAAAATCAGAGATTTGGAATCCGATATCTGTAAAATTGAGCAATCTAAAAACAGAAAAAGCAAAATACTAAAGTGGCTCAGAAAAACTATCTCTGGTATTTTCTTAGGTTTAGGGCTTAAAAAAAGTATTGAAAAAGGTATTAATGAATATACTCAAACTAAAAAACTTTCTTCTGATACCTTATCTGATATTAGTTCTAGTCTGATAAGAAGATTAACTAGAGTTGAGATTATAGGATTTTCGTTACAATTATTTCAATTGTTTTTTTAGGTATTCAAACGTATTTATTGGACAGTCAAAACACGAAAATCGATAATCAAAATAATTTGATCAATACACAAAACAGCTATCTAGTTGAGCAAACATCTCTACAGGAAAAACAAACATCTTTACAGGAAGCTAATAGACGATCTTCTCTAGTTTTTCTATTATCAAATATAATGGACGCTATAGATACTGAACTAAGGAATACAAGTGAAAATTCTAATCGAAACTTGTCAAGTCAACTTATAGGTCGTATTGTAGCACTATCTAGGAGCTTAAAGCCATATCGTTATCTTTTGAAAGATAAACTGACACATATTGTTAGTCCTGAGAGATCCCATCTTTTTATTAGTTTGATTAATTCAAATCTTGGAGAGCCTACCTACAAAAAAATCTTTAATAACGGAGATTTTACCCATTTAGAGCTGAAAGACCTTTGGATAAAGGATATCCCATTTGGAAATATTAATTTTAGTAATTCCATATTTGACAATGTTAATTTTGAGTATTGTAATTTTGGTAGTTCTCGATTTGATTATTTAGTTTCCGATGTGACTACGTTTATGGATTGCTCATTTATAAGTATTCGAATGATAGAAGCTTATTTTGATAACATTAACTTTAACTCTTGTTCTTTTGAAGACGCTATAGAACTGAGACGATCACTCATTGATAAACTTTGGATAAACAACTCTTGCGTAGGAGTAGTCCACATAGCTAATAGTTTTATTGATACAACACAGTTTGAAAATTCTTTTTTTGGTTATTTTAATTTTCACTTTGATGAAAAAGAAGTTTTAGAGAAAGTGATCAGAATAATTCCAGAAACTAAAAATATTTTTACAAAAAAAATAGAAGAACAAGGTCTAGAATATTGTAAGAATTATATTAATTTCAGTAATGTTTTTACAGTAAATTTATTTGTTAATGTAGATTTATTTGAAACTTTTCAAGATGAATTTAAAGAATTAAATTTTTATAATTTCAACCTGAATAGTATCGAAGAATTGAAAATCGCTAAAAACTATATCTCTACATATCTAATTAAAAAATCGGAAAATAGCGAACATAGTTTTGCTCTCGTTGATACAACAATGACTCCTAAAAAAATGCTTCTTGAGATGATGAGAATTACCAAGGACACAACAAAATCTAAAAATGTAAATCTTAGTCAAATTATATAATGCTCTAGTTCAGTTTTAAACGGATTAATTTCAGAAGATTAAAAGTTTTTGTTACCTGCTATATATACCAGTAATATCCGATTCCAAGCACACCGACTAATATAAAAGGCGTTTATAGTAAATAAAAAGGTGTTTAGAATCACGGTTTTCATTCTATTGGAATGATGATAGGGTCATTAGATTTAAAATTGTAGAAGATACCTTGAAATATATAGCACTTGATGGAATTACCACTGTTATTTTTGTGAAAAATTAAAGTAAAATATGGCCTCACATTTAAGGCTCCCCCAACCGCTCAAATAGAAACCGTACAACCTCTGGACGCAGTAACTTAGTACTTTTCCAAATCGGGGAGATAAATATGTATCCAGGAGGCAAAAGTTTTTGCGCAGACATTATACATCGTTGCCAGTTCTTTTTTGTAATTAATATTTACTACTTTTACCCCGCTTTATGTATTAGAATTTCGTTATGAAGTTTAAAAATGAATTAAATACTGGCTTTTTCTTGATTTTAGCATAGCACCGCTATCGCGAAATTAAAAAAAAGAAGCAAAACATCTGTATTTGAAGTAGTTTCAACATATAATAGATTTTCCAATGCATAAAGCGGGTTTAAATTTATATTTGTCATTAAAATTTGGTTAAGAATAGTACTATTCCATAGCTGTATTTGAATTGTTCTACTTTTTTAAAAATTACAAGATGAAAAAAATTACTTTATTAATATGCATGGCACTCGCATTATTTTATAGTTGTAAAAATGATGACGATAGTACAAATGAAAATCAATCTAACTTCCCTTTAATTGGTACATGGAGTGTTGTTCAGACTTTTGTTGAAAACGGCATAGATAGCACAAATGAATGTGATCTTATGAGCACAGCAGAATTTATGAGTAATGGACGGTTTGAAGAGAGGTTTTATGCTAGATTTAGAGAAAACGTAGATGCAGTACGTGAATGTAGGGTATTTTCATTTATTGGAGATTTTTCTATTGATGGTGATCTTTTAAAACAAAAATCTGATAAGGGCAGTGATGATGATTATGATAGAGTCATTAGATTTAAAATTGTAGAAGATACCTTGAAATATATAACACTTGATGGAATTACCACTGTTATTTTTGTGAAAAATTAAAGTAAAATATGGCCTTAAATTTAAGGCTCCCCCAACTGCTCAAATAGAAACCGTACAACCTCCGGACGCAGTAGCTTAGTACTCTTCTTGTATCCATATTTTTCCAAATCTGCAAGATAGGTATGGACCCAAGAGGAAAAAGTTTTTACACACACATTATACATCGCTGCAAGCTCCCTTTTGTAGTATGCTTTGATTTTTACAGGAGCTTCTCCTTCAAAATATGTTGTCTTTGTCATGATGTGATTTCCTTTTTAGATGTATCTTCTTCCAATAGCTCCTCTGCAATGCAGCCTCCTATAAATCCATAAATGAGGATATAGGGATAGTTGTCTTTCTTTCTCATCTGCTTGGCAATCCAGTAGCCAACCAAACTCCCTACAAGAGTTACTCCTGCTTTTTTACTATTTTTAGAGAAATTCATACCGCTTCTTTTTGTGCCACTTTGGTTAGTAACATCATGGACGAGGATACCAAAGAACCCCATGCTAGTTTGCTATACAAGCGTCTTCTTTTATCCCTAAAATCCATCAGCGTTAGTGTGAATCGGTTTCCATACAGACTGCGATGTTTTCTGAGTAAGGAGATAAACAATGTATAGTCCAATGCATTTGCAAATACCAAACAACCGGCAGAGAAATGATCGATAATTTTAGCCGTTCCTTTATCGAAAGCCCGATGGACATTAATTCCAAAATTCCCAGTATCTTCTATCCCTGAAGTTGTCCAGTTAAAAAGTCCTGTACGATCATAATCCCGAATGACAGTTACTGGTTCTACTTGTACCAAGGCTTCATATTTTCCTTTATGCAGTCCCATGGCATAACTATCTACATACTGTCCTTTTTTCAAAAAAGCAGTTCCCTGCGGATGCATCGGATTGTCGAGCCAATATTGTCCTGGATCCGTAGTGGCTTTAAAAATATGATAGACCCACCGCAGTTTTTCATCTTTGTAGAACACATGGATTTCATCATCAAAGCGGTTGCTACGGATATAGCGAGAGCGATATGCAACGATGTTGAGCTCCCATGGTCGCTCAAATAGTTGATAGTTGTTTTGCTTTAGTAATTGGGTTGTTTGTTGTAACATATTCATATCGTTATTTTTCTTTTTTGCATTGCCGAAAAAAGAAACAAAAAAGTCTAGGCTGTATCATACTTTGGAAGTGATCACGATTCATCCGCTAGATTTTTTGAAAACGGTAGTACACGAAACTGTATTTTGAAATACCGCATAACTTCCGTTAGGGTTAAACATACTGCTCAGCTCAAAAAAAATCTTGACGCTACTTCATCTATCACTTTGACCAAAGTTTGCTAAGGCCGAAAAAATACTGGTATCCATATTTTACTATTTCGATTCGTCATTAATAAAATTGGTTACTGCCCATATTTGTTTTTTTAGTCTTCGTTTTCGATAGACGCCATCGCCTTCTCTGGAGCCGTTTTTGTTGGTGTTTCCTTCTACGGTGATGATCCATTTCTCGCTCCACTGGTCTATGAATCCAATATGCGCTGGGCGTTTGAGGTTCTTGAACCAAATCAGCAATACATCGCCAAATTTGGGAATTCGCTTGAGTACCTTTCCTTGTTTGTAGATCATCTTATCGCTAAGTGCAAAAGAGGGAACCCATGCGCTAATTGGAGCTTCAATTTCCACTTGCAAAAAACACCAAGAGACGAAAGCAGCACACCAAGGATAATTTTCACCGAGTCCCACTGATTTTAAGTAGGCTTTTACTTCTGGGCCACGATTATTGCCTCCAACTTCTCGAACACCAACTTGACTGAGGTACAATTCACGTAGACAATCCCGTTGCTCTCCAGAAGAAGCTAAATGTTTATGTCTGCCATTGGCAGCGGCATTGTCGGCTAGATTACTCTGGCTAATAGCACTACTGCAAATAAGAAAGCAAAGAATATAGAGGTGGATAATTTTAGCTTTTGCCATGGGGTTATTGTTTTAAAATCGTGAGTAAATTGATTATCGAGGTACTCTTCGGAGGTCGGCCATATGAGTTTCATCAGAATACGAATGACGCCATGTAGGATAAAAAGCCCAATAATAGCAAAGAGGTAGACTTGAAATATACCGGCATCATAAGTTCCGGCAGTAGGATCCATCCATCTAAGGAACGTAGCACTTTGTAGCCATAGGAATAAACCTACTGCAAGGGAGGAGAACTCTCTCCAGGTTTTGAAATAGGGTTTGAATAGCGCAAGCCATTTTTTGAGTGTTGAAGTAATATTTCTAATAATATTCATAATAAAATATTTGAGGTTTATATATCCTATGTGGACACATGGTGTCCTGTTCTAGAGGAGTCGTAGATTACCAGAAGGCGCATAAACGGTCTCTCCGTTGGCGGCAATAATTTTGGTAATACCATTATGAGATGCTGCGACATAACCGACCACAGTATTGGGATTGAGGGGAGGTGTGATAAAACTCCCATCAGCAGTTTTGAGAATGGTAGGTCTGTCTGTTACTGCCAAATCATAGCGTTGCTGCTCCTGCAGATAGTTAGTTAGCTTGGCAGTTGTTTCTATCGACCCCAAAGAAGGAATCGACCAGATGCCTCGGTTATTCTGTAATAATCCCATTCTTCGGAATTCTGCTCGTATTTTGATCTTTGCAGGCTCATTGGTTCTGAAAGCAACACTGAGTAGGGCGTTGACTAAAGAGGTGACACGGATACCAGTAATACGCACATTTTTGAAAAAGCTACTGACGTGGCTATAGCCCTTGGCATCTTGTATTTTTTGCAAGCCTGCTAGTACACTAAAAAGGTTGCGCTCATTGGCTCCTTTGCTAATAGTAGCTGCAATACTTTGAGAAGGAGAAGTCCCGCCAGAAGAACTATTTGTCATGCTTAGCAAGCGAGAAAATACGGCTTCTGTTACGGTGGTCGGAAAGCCTGCAGCCAGTAATGCCTTTATGGTTCCTGGTCCAAAAACACCATCGGGCGTATTGCCTCGCATACTGGTAGACCGGATTAGGGCAGCAGGACTTCCGCCGATAGCCAATAACCCTTTTTGCAAAAGGGTTACCACGCTGCCTTTAGCGCCTTTTTTTAGAGGAAATTGATTCCTATTTTGTGTAATTATAGGGTTTGTAGCAGGTAGACTTCTTGGAGGAGTGGTTCTCGGATTACGTGGATTCAGGATAATGGTATCCCCACCACCTGCTCTGTTTTGAAAGTAGTTGTATAACAAATACCCACCGCCAAACAGCGCACCGATGCCTAGCCCATAAACCCATAGTTTTTGCTGTTTGGTGGGGGTTTTTGTTTTTTGATTCGTCCTTTTTTTTGTGGATTTATGTTGGGTCTCCATAGTTTTTTTGTTTAAAATTTAGCATTGATCAAATCCAGAACCGTATTGTATTCTTCGGTACTGAGTTCACTTTTAAAATCTGCTGCGAGATTGTTTCCGTATAAGTCCCGATAGGCTTTCTGTACACTTCTAAAAGTAGCAGCATCCGGAATCTGTTCTATAGTTCTGTAAAGCGCCTCTTCATCGGTTCCCCATCCAAAGGCGTTGTCATTTTCGAATGCGAGTTTGAAGCGTGTGGCAAAGGCAGCAGGATTACCAGGGCGTAGTGCCTGTTGTTCTCGGATTCCTTTTTTGAAGTTTTTGGCTACTGCTCGGATTCCTAAAAAAATCCCCACTCCAAGACCCGTTGCCAGCAGCACATTAGTGAGCTGACCGCCTATCTTGACTTGGGGTCTGTTCTGTAGGGCTTTGAGTGCAAGGAGTGGGGCTGCCATTTTTCTTATAGAGATTTTTTGGAGTTAGGAATTGGCTGAAAAATGCTATTTCAGTTTTCGTTTGACGATAGAGCGTACAAAGGGATCTGATTTGAAAAGCTGTGCCATTTTGATAATCCCCTGTGCGCCAAAATTGGTCACCATTAGCTCAAAGGCTTTGGTTACCTGATCTGCTTGTATGGTGTCTTTGATTGCTACTTGAGTACTAATTGCTATTTTTTTCATTGTGTAATAGGTTTATGGTTTATGTAATGAGCCAAAACGAGACATTCTTATTGCGGCTTGTCACTAGCTCCTTTGGATTGTAATTTGCTGAGGTAATAGCTGATTTTTTGAAAAAGCTCTGGTTCTGTTTTGATCGTTTCTCCCATTTGCATGACCAGTTGCACGAGTTGCTCGAACTGCTGCTCATCAAAAAGCTCTCGGAAATACTCCGCAATCTGCAAGAGATTCTGTTGTTCTTCACTGATCCCTTGTTCCGTTGCTGGGGTCTGGGTATCTGATCCATCGGTAATGGCTCCAAGGGTGGTTGCGAGTCCTTGCATCTGGGAGGGGAAGCGTTTGGCGAGTCCATTGATGGCTCCAGGGAGCAGTACTTTGCCGAGTTCTATAAAGCTGAGTTTCTTTAAGAGCGATTTGACCTCTTCTTCTTTTTCTTCTACAGCGGTTTCCGATTTTTTGAGTTGTAGTTCTAGTTTGTCGAGTTCTTTGCTTTGGGTGGCGTGTTCTTTTTTGAGCTGATCAAAATCTCTGCGTTGTAGTTCCTCTTTGAGTAGATTCCCGACTTGTTGATGGACTCCGTTTAGTGCTTGATCTTTGACTTGCATGAGCCGCTCCATCTTTTCCTGAAGTTGGCGATTTTCTATTTCCAACCGCTGAATAGCTAAAGCGGGATCAGCATCATTGATGCTTTTATTATTGAGCAAGGCATCATCGATGCTTTTGTTATTGAGCAAGGCATCATTGATGCTTTTGTTATTGAACAAGGTTGTGGAGCTTGTTTCCTTATTAGAACCATCCGCCACATTGTGGCTTATTACCTTGAGATGATTTTGTGCATCATTCATTTTGTGTTTTACATAAGCACTTTCATTATCAAAACCGAGGCGTTCCATTTCCTTATACTGCGCATCGGTGAGTCTCACGGATCCGGGGCGTTTTGTTTTTCGATCTACTTGTTCCATACTATTATAGCTTATCTATCATTACATTAGTGCTTTCTGCCTGTGGCGCTGCCACCATTAGGACTTGGAGGAATTTGATTTTTTGTATAATGTTTACACTGTTTACAAGGGTAATCCGATCGGCATGTTCATGTATTTGTTCCGAGAGTCCTTCTTTGTTATAATCATAGACTCCATAATCCGATGCCACCCGAATCCCTATATCTGCATCGAGCAGTATCCATAACTCGTTATAGGCATTTAGGACTCTGGTTGCATTGGGTTGTAATTGCAAATCCCGAAACACCAATCGATATTCGGAATAACCCCGTTCTAGTACTCGTGCCTTGGCATAGGTAATGGGACAGAGATCATTCATGGATCGTATCTTTTTTGTTTTCACCAGTCGGCATTGCACACTCCTCTACCAGTAGCCAAATGGTGACTCGGTAGTCTTTTTTTCTGTGCATGGCATCGGTAAAAAATCCCGTTACATATTCCGTGGCTCCATTGACCGTAATGGGGGTGAAATAAAACCGTGTTTCTAGATCATCCCCAGGCGAATCAAAATCCTCGGCGCCATCAAAGCTTAGTGTTTCCTTGTCTTCAAAATTATAGGGAGTGCTGTGTAGCATTTCTTTATAGAAAATGCCATTCATTCCAAAAAGATGCAATTGTCCTTGATTCATAGGTTTTTATTTTTAGGTTTGCCCATCGAACTGGTCAAATTGTTGAGAGACGATGGTCATGATACCGACCACTTTTGCGGTTTTGAAAGGCAGTTTTTGTTCAAAAGTGACATGCTGCCCTAGGGTATTGATCTCAAAAGAAATTGGAACAAACCGTCTACGAATGTTTTTTTTCTGCTGCTTGTCATCCGTGGTTATAGCTTTTATTAAAGAACTCATACCACTTGGTCTAGCAACAGGGTTATAATCACTTTGTAGCCACCCACAAAGGCTGCTTTGCCATGATTGACATCCTTGTAGCGTACTTTTATGGATAAGTCCCCAGGAGCAACCGCTCCCAAATCAAAGAAGCGTTCTCTAGGGGCAACTGCAAGGGAGGACATTAGTAATCGACTGTCAAAATTATCCGGAAAAAGTTCCTCTCCCCCGATCTCGATACGCTGACTCCCTCGGTAATAAAGCTTATCAGGATAATCCGCTGATAGTTGTATCCCCTTAACCGCTTTGGTCTGTTTGGGGAGTTCCCATCCATTAGGAATGACACTACTCTGGCTTTGCACCACTTGGAAGGTATAAGAAACCCGTGTTTCTTTTAATTTTTGTTTTACCGTACTCATAAGTATTGATGTATTTTTAATTAGAGATTTTCTGTTAAAGTATTCCCTGATCCATCGGAGTATTTGGGTTACAATTCGCTTAGTCTTCACCACACAAATCAGGTATTCTGCTAAAGTGCCACACCTCATAAAAGACACTGGCATCAAAGGCATCAAGCTAAATATCAAAAGAGGTAACGCCTCTCAGGCAACCTTGCTAAATAACAAGAGACACCCCGTGTCCTTGCTAAATAATAAAAGACACAATGTGTCTAGGCTGGCACTGTTGAGGTTCCTGCTAGGACTACTTTGATGATGGTTTTCTCTGGTGCATCCTCTCCTAATTCTATTTGAAATTCGAACTCCTCATCATCACGAATGAATCTTGGGCTTTCTAAAAAATAGGTTCCCACATTCACATGCGCATTGCCATCGGTTACAAATTCTTGCATGGGTCGCTCATCAATGATCAGCTTTTTGTTTGCGGTGAGTGTAAACACCCCGTTCTGCAAACCCGACACTTTTTTGATACTATCAAAGTTGGACTGTTTCAATAGTTTTTTGAGATTCGAGTCCGAATCAGGAATATCCCCTTCGATAGTTGCAGCCAGTAGGATAATACGGTTACAAAGGAATAAGCGATCCTTTTGCAGCTTGGCCTGAGTTACATTGGTAATCCCGATCTCCTTGGAGTCCTGTGTTTCGAATAACTGAATGGTCGCTTTGTTACCAGCAAACTTGGTCGCATAATACGCAGCATCTGCCAGTTGCAGTCGGCTTTCTTTGATACCTTCTGCAACCTTGACCATTGCAGGATCATATTTCTTTGCCTGATCTCTTAAGGAAAGATGTGCGTTCACAATTTCCAAAAACTGGGAGCGCGATGATTTTCTCATATTCATTTTGATAAAATTTTAGGGTTTATGTTTCACTATTGACTCACAGCCGTTAGTTTTTTATTATTCATTTTCTACGATGCTAATTAGCTATACACTATCACGCCACCGCATTGAGCTCCATGATATCCTGTGCTCCTTGTAGGTTTTCGATATCCAGATTACCGACATCCTGTATCGGTACTCCCTGATGATACGCCCCATCTTCTTGTACACCTTGGATAGGTGTATCTCCCTGATAGGTTCCTTGTTCCAATTGCTCAATAATATCATCCACCTCTGAGGTGTCAAAATCTCCCGTATCTGCCACATCAGACCCCACAAAAACCAGTGGGCTATCCTCTAGATTACCCAGTCCAAACTTCTGACCTAGAGAAGGCGATAGCTTATCGATATAGAATTTTTTGCCCAGTGCTTTGAGCGAGCTGATGGCACGATCTTTGGCATTTTCGATTTCATCTTGGAATCCCTCTATGCTATTTGTGTTCTTGGGAGCACCTCCCTGCCATCCGTTACTGGCAACCATACCCACACCGAGTGCAGTCACCCAATCCTTTTGATAATAGGCACCGCTAAAAATGGTAGCCGCACCCACCAGAAGGGAGTAGCGACCCACGGCAGAACCTGCCACCATTCCTACGATTCCCGAACCTAGATTCTTTCCTGTTTCGATAAAACTTTGTTTTGTATTTGCTTTCATTATTTCTAGATATTAGACCTACATTATTCGATATTTTTTATAAAAAGGCTTTAGCCTCCAATCATAGTTATAGCAGTGCCTTGGGGGCGAATTTTTTGGGAAGTGCGTTTTTAGAACCTCTTGCTATCTTAGGCTTTCGCCTTGAGCTAGTCCCTACAAAACGTCCTAACTCATCCCGTTTCTTTTTGCCCTTTGGCAGTCCATTGACCGAGGTATTTGCCCTTGTTTTCTTTTTATTTTTGTTTTTATTGGTGTATACAATCACTCCACCAACCAGTAAGACACCAGCTCCGATAAGTAAAGGGGTTTTGTATTTCTTTAATACAGATTCCTTTTGTGGAGTTGCAGGAGTTGTTGTCACCGATGGTATGAAACCTCCAGTTCTACGCAGCCCAAAGGGATTGCCACTTCTGGTCGGACCGCCTTGTGGAATGGTGGGCGAAAAGCGGCGTATTTGTTGCAATGAGGCAGTGGGTGTTGCTACGGGAGCAGGTTTTGAGTTAAAGGGTTGTATGAACTGCTTGACCTGATCCTTGGCTTTGTTCGCCTTGTCAAAAACCCCCGTCACCTTGGATAGTAATGCTGCTACTCCTGCCACGGCGCTAGAGGCCGCAGTAATAGCTGCGCTAGAGGCAACTGCTCCCAATCCCTCTACCACAATCCCCTCTTGGGATTGCATAAACTCCTCTATAACCTCGGGGTCAGCCTCGGTAACGAAACGCTCAAAATCATCGGTATAGGTATGGGACTCCTCTTGGATGGCTCCCAATGCAAAACCGCTCAGGGGAACTCCCTTGTCCTTATTTCCTTTTCCAGTAAGGATTGCTTTTCTCAGGTTTTTACTTTTGCCACCTGCACCCTCGTAGATTTTCATCGCCTTGCTTACAATCTTTTTGATCTTTGCAAAACCACTAGGACTCATGCCTCGTTTTTTGGCTTCGCCATCACTGAGATATCCAAAACGAAGGCGCTCTGCGACTTTGAACAGATTGATTTTCATGGCCAACAGAAACCCGTTGCGAAGTAGGATTGTCACGGGATTCAGGAAACGGTTAAAAGCCTTGAAGGCAGGTTTTAGCACTTTTTTGCCTACAAACTTGACCGCTTTGCCAATGGGTTTGATGACGGCTTTTTTGACAAAACGACCAATCTTTTTGAAGCCTCTTCCTATTTTCTTGAAAAAGCCCTCTAGTCCATTGACCATATAGAGATTCTCCTGCTCATCGGCGTACATAACCACATTTCCATGCTCATCAAGAATCTCGTGAGTTAGTAATTTGTTATCCACCGTACCGAGTCCCTCTAGAGTTTCTAGCGAGCCGATTTCATAAATTGTATTATCTACCATATCATAATCGACATCCTGAATATCGAGGTTGTCTAAACCTGTAGCGGACAATCCGTCCAAGCGATGTAGTTCCATAAGCGTTTGTATTACCGTCGTTGACGGATTGATTATTGCTGTTTTTTTGTTTTGAGAGTGCTTTTCTTTTTGGGTTTGGGTTTTGATGTACTAAAGAGTTTGTAGGTCCCATAGCCGATCCCAAAGACCAGTAGTGTTTTGATAAAAGCTCCAGAACCGCTGCGTTTGGGAAGCATCTTGGCAGATTTTTGCCCAGAAAACACCTTGGAGTTACTACCATTTCTGTAGGGAGAGACCACCTTGGCTTGTTTGGTGTGTCTCTTGCGAGGTGCTTTTTGAGCAGCTTGTTGCGGTCTTGATTTCTTGATCCCTGTATGCTGTTTGGTCAAATATCGATGGTGGACATTGATAGTCAGATTACAGGCTTCATTCCCTGAGGTATGACGCAGCGGTAGTCGGGGTTGCAAGAGGGCATCTAGATTGTGGCTCTCTAGATCCAGTACATCCACTCCGCTTAGTCCTTGATGGTTCGTTTTTATATCCTTCATCTTATAATCCCGATGGTCAGAAAAAGGGACTTCGTGATTAAAGTGGTCAGTCACACAATCCATCGTAATATGCCCGCTACCAGTAGGTACGATAGGATATACATGCTGAAAATTGGGTCTGCCATTGTATTTGGTGATCCGAATACTGTGCGCAATCCCCAAATTCATAAGGATACTACTGATAAATACGGAGTAGCAATCACAGTCTACACCCTCTTGCCGATCTGCCCAACTACGTGATGGTCTACGAACCTGCTCTACTCCAACCTTGTCCCGGCGATACTGAATGTGGTGGTATACAAAATCCCATATGGCTTTGCAGGTTGCAGATAGCGAATTCTGTTTTAGTCTCTTGGCAATACCTGTGGTATCCGATAGGGTTTCTGGTACGATGCGCCTGATCAGCTCAATGGTCTGATCCAATCCTGCACTAGTTGCAACTACCGCATCTATGCCAGTAGCCATCGGAAAATAACCATTGAACTCGTGTCCTGATTTGATATGTCGTACTTGGTTTGCTTGCATCAGATGGTAATGGTTATGATATCCTCTTTGGAAAAGGGAAGGTTATTAACTCGGGTGCTTGTGGTGGCATGTATCTGAAAGTGTACCCCTTTGCCCCCTCTGATTTTCTGAGCTAACTCGACACCCAGCGTTTGTACCAGTGATAACCATCCTGCCGAGCGAATCGTGAGAGCGAACATCTCTTCGCTGTTACGCTCTAGATTGATGAGTTCGTTCTTGATTACAGAATTACCAATGACCGAGTCCTTGTATTTGAGCTGTACAAAGGGATGTTGTAAACGTAAACCAATGGGGTTGGGATTCTGTAAACGGACGATGGCACGCAGTTCTATACCGGAGAGGGAGACCTTTTGGATTTGTACCGATACCTGTGCGATAATATTTTCTGAAGCCAGACTAAGCTCAGAGAGATATTTTCCTGCAAAAATGACTGCTGCTCCACCAAGAATCCACTTATACATACGCTATTGGGCTTAATTGTTCGAATCAAAGAAAAGTGATCCAATCCAGTGGTGCAAATAAGCTTGTTACAGCCTGTTAGAGTCATGGTAAGTAGGTAAAAAAAGGGTAATTTGGGGTGAGAAATGGTGTTATAATGCCTTACGGGTTATCCTCTGGCACTTAAAACCCTAATACGCCCTAATGGGCGCTAATGTCCTTTAGATTTTTGAACATAAAACCACAAATGCTATGCAAGAAATCCGCTATCTCCAGTTTATGAGTAAAAATGAATTAGCCAAAAAAATGAATATTAGCCGTGAAACCCTACGGATAAAAATGAAAAACATCAAAGGTCTACAAACAGGCAAAAGACAGCTGCTATATCCCTATGAAGTACGGATGATTTTTGAGGCGTTTGGAGTGGGGAATTGATGGGTACTGGGAAATAATTAAGTTTCTAGAAGCAGAACACTATTTTTAACCCCCCAAAATAGCATCTCCAAAATCGTTTTCCCCCTTATCGAAGTGGCGGATCAGTCAACTGGACATATAGCGTTTGCCTATCGGCACGCCATATGCCTAGTTATTATGCGCTGATTTTTAATTCAATTCTTTTAATAAGTTCAATAAATTTATCACTCCTGTGAGTTCTATAACAATGTTCTAAAAGACTAAGTTTATTGTGTTTAATCTCTCTTGCTTTATTACTTAATATTCTTGTTAATAAAGCAAATAAAGATTTACCTCTTATTAAAACATCATAATTGGTTCTAATATTTTTTTCTAAATCTTCATCAGCCTTTGAGAAATTAATAGTTTGTAAAAACTCTTCCTTGACTTCATGTTGAATATCACATAGTACTTTTTGTGGGTGATTTCTTAGACAAAACTCGTTATCATCTAATAAATTCTGAACTTCAAAGGCGTAATATTCAATGAAATTATTTAAAGATTTAAGAAAGGTATCTTTCTCTGTTTTGCTTAAAAGAGATTCGATATTTCTTCCATAATACAAATCATTCTCAATTGAGTATCCATTTGTCCAAATAATATCATCATATTCTTCTGGAGGATTTACATAGACATAAGTGTCTCTATCAGCAACAAAAACCACACTACTATCTATAAATTCATTACGTCTTTCATACACTTGTAAAAGCTTATCTCGACCATTGCAAGGAAGGAAGTTTGCTATTGTAATACCTATTTCATCTTCAAGCCATCTGTAAACTATGACATCATCTTTACCTTCGACCAAAACCGTGGTTAATGATGAGCGTTTTAATGTCTCTACAATTTCATCTACTGTTAAATTTAAACTCATATTATTCTCCTTTATCGTCTGATAGCATTATTTCTTTATCTGAATACTTAGAGTAAATAAAAGGGCTATGAGTAGCCATAAAGAATTGATTATTATTACCTTGATTAAGTAATGTCGGTACTAACGTTCTTTGCCAATCTGGATGAAGACTTAATTCAGGTTCGTCAATAAATATCGTGTTATCTTTTGTAAATGCATTATAACAAATAAAGCTTAACATCTGTTTTTCACCAGCAGAAAGTTTATCAGATGAAATAGCATTATTAACTTCTCCTAAAGTTAGATTACTTAAATTAATTCCTTTGTGCTGAAAAATTGTTGTTATTAATTCAGAGAGAGTAGTATATGGTTTTAATAGTGCCTCTCTCTGACTTTCCATGTTTTCTATATCTTTTTGAATTTCATCTAAAGTCGTCTTTTCATTTTTGTTTTGAATCTTTATTTTTTTAATGATATCATCTGACTTTTGTTTTTGAATAAGGTTAATTTGGCCATTGATATTTGAATATTCTCTATTTAATAAAGAAACAATATCATCAGTTGATATTGAGGTAATAAATCTTTGGTTTCTAGTAGAAAGCCTTCTTGAGAATTGTTCCAAAGCATCTCTTATTTCATCATTTCTACCAAATCTTGGGTCATAACCATCTTCCATTGAAAATCCACCTTCAATTCGTCTAAAAGTTGGAAAGAATATTGTCGCGATTGCATTTTTGTGAATCTCACTTAGCTTTTCGTGTATTCTTGTTGGCCTTCTTAATTCAAGTTCTCGTAAATTTGAATAACTGATTGTAAAAGGTTTTTCTTTATCCAGTCCAATAGTTACTGTATTGTTTTCTTTATCTCTTTTAATCGAAATAGTTTTGTTAGTTGTTGTTAATTCTACATGGCTGAAATTTATTTCTTTAACTAAGTTTAAAATTCTACCTGAATTTAAAAACCAAATCAATTTTAAGATTGTAGTTTTACTTGAGCCGTTTTTTCCTGTCAATAGATTTAAGTCAGGAAGAAAATTTAATTCAAGAGGTTTCTTTCTTTCATTTAAACCTTCTACATATAATCGTTTTATCATTATCTATTTTTTTGTTCGGTTTTTAATTTGCGCATAACGTAGGAATATAGCTACCATGGTAACTATATTTCCATTATATAATTCACAAATCTAACAGATTTCAATCAAAAACAAAGCCTTGTATGTTGTTTAAGTGATATTTAATCAGATTTTTATAGATATATAGAGCATGTCGTCAGATGAACTATCAGACTCTGGATACACCAATAATTATAGATTAGCCAAAATCATTTCTAATCATTTCTAATCGTTTGTAAACGATTAGAAACACCTACTACAAACAATTACAATTCATGCAGTTAATCCATTTCTTGTCTCCAATTCGGGTTGTCCATAGGAGAAACAACACTAACCCCCCTAAATCACCAATAAATAAATAGTTAAAATTACACAAATGACCTAACGAAATATGGTAAAACCCTACCACAAAGTGATTTGCAATTACGATATTTAGCGCTGAATATAAGTGGTTTTTGTCATAGTAGTGCTATTAGTTCTGGGTTTGATAAGCTTGATATTTGGTGTTTTGGTGCGATTTTGAATAGAAAATCAGGGATTTACCCATTTCATGGTGTCAATAACATGACTAGGAAGCACCATGTATGACATCAGAGACCAATTTTTAGTAACACCTAACAACAACAGACATGAAAAAATTAACAGTAGTATTCGCATTTACCCTATGCTTATTTACATTCACAGCATGTGAGACAGAAAGTATAAACGATAAAGAATATGAGAAAAACATCAAATCAGTCAACGCAATCGACAAAAACGATGATGACGAAGAAGTATTTCCCGAATAAAAATAAATTTTTATTGATCATTTTGGGTGCAGTAGTTTTTTCTACTGCGCCTTTTTGGCATGTAGCGTTTAAGGATAATACAATCAAAACCCTAGTCAAAGAGTATTATATTTTAAAGAATGATGCTATTGATGCAAAAATTACTTTAATGGATCTTGCTCTCCTTTCTGAGAGTAGTTCTAATCTTTCTGCTTTTCAAAAAGAAATAGCTACCGCAGCAAGTAATCTTAAAGTCAAACATGACATAGCAGATTCCGCTTTTGAAAACTTAAATAAAATCAAAAAAGAAAATGATTTTTTATTCTTTAAGGATAAAGAACAATTCGTTAATTATTTGGGGATTGCTGTATTTCTTTTCTATGCTGCTTTCTCGATGTTTAGTTTCTATTACAACAGAAGGAGCGAGAACAAAGATTATCTACAAGCTGTAAAGATCAAGAGTATACTCCTACTCGGGGGTGCGACCTTCTATGCAGCCTATATCCTGTATCCGAGTGGTGGTGATTTTGATGGAGGAGTTTATTGGTATATCAGTTGTATGGCTGCCTTTATCGCTATAGCATTTTCGTTTACATTTATCAAATATGTGGTGGATCTAGAGGGACAGGTGCTGAGTCTCAAAGGTAATCTGGGCAAAGCATTCCAATATATCACAACACTCAAGCAAAAACTCTTACCTATAGCAAATCAGGCCATAGAGACCGCTGGATCAGAGCAAGATAAAGCTACTATTGTCAATACGTTATACGACTTGGAGGACAAGGAGCAGGTTTTTAGCACTAATATTAGTGAGGAGTGTAGAAAAATATGGAAAGAATCTGGAGGGGCTATCTCTTTTAGTGATTATTTGGATATGAGAGAACGCAAACAGGATGAACTTATCCAAGCACTCTGCAAGGCAATACTAAAGGGAGAAACCATAAAGATTAATGAGCAGCCTAACAAACCAAATGAAAAGCTGAAGTAATTGATAGAGATTAATGAGATAGATAGATCACATCATTGCTAAAATGCGTCCTTAAGATTGATCAATGTCCCGCTTTTTTCATTTGCTTAATCAATTCTTGTATGACGCCATCTTTGATCAAGAGGGTTTTGTACTTTTGGAAATTTTCCAATTTGTCAAACTCCGCTTCATTATTGGTCAAGTAAGAAACAATATTCTCTTTTTCGATTTTATCCAAAGTAGCAAAAGAGGTGTCAGCAACTGTAGCATTATTCTCACCAATAGTGCCCTCTCCTAATAACAACCACGCCGGATCAACTTCTGGAAAAGCTTTGAGTATTGCAACCAGAATATCAGATTTGACCTCTGATCCCCTTCTCAACACTTGTGAGATCACATTTCTCCCCAAACCTGCTTTTCTTTCAAAAGAGGATACATTAAGCTCCTTTAATTCTATTAAAAATGCAATCCGTTCGGCTAATGTATTCATTGAAAAGTGTTTTAAAAACTATAATTTTTTGTTAAAAATCAACTTTTATTGATTTTTAACGCCTTAAATACAACTATAGTTGATTATATTTGTTATTATGTTGCTTAACTAACTATTATATCATAAGCTATACAAAGTAATAAAAAAGAAACAAAAATAGGATGAAGACACATATAAATAAAGCAGGTACAAAAAACCTAAATGAAATAATACTCTAATGAAAGTATAGGAGATAATTACTTCCTCTATAAACAACCGATGTCAATATCAAAACCTAGAAGAAGTAAAAAACGTCCGTTGCATCATCTAACAGTTGATAACACTATAGTAATACAAGAGGTTTACTCTAAAAAAAATATAGTAATCAATTGATGTGTGTTGTTATACAATTCTCACATGAGGGTAACATGTGGGAGTTGTGTTAACAAATCAAAAAACAAGAGCAAGATACACCATGCTTTCTATGGGATTCTCTACGTAATAGACACCCTGTAGAGATAAACAAATGCTAAAACCAACCGAATTCTAATGAATAATAAGGAGCTCAAATTTGACAAAGAAGAAAGCATCATTTATGAGATATTGTATCAATTAGATGGTCTAGAAATAGCATTGGCACATGACACTCTTAATAAAATTCATCTGATACTGAGTTTTGCAAAAACTCCGATAGATATCAATAGAATTAGAGAAAGTTGGTTCCCAGAAATGGAAGAAGAACGCAAACATAATGTTATGAAAACCCCAAAAATACACGGTCATGACCATACATGTATCGCATATACGAGTCAGCTATACATCTACTACAGAACCAGTCTATGGTACTCCAAACTATGGACCAATCAATGCCTGTATTATACCTTGACAAAAGATGGATCAAAATGCCTCAGAAAATTGACCAAAACCAATTTGCTCAATGATTATAAAATGACTCGTTTTGAGGATCCCTTGGTCAATTTTCTAAAAGACAACTCGGTCTATAAGAGAAACCTAATCACCAAAGAATTTGAAATACTCACGATACTCAAATAAACAAAATAATCGTCTAAAATAGATCAGAACAAGGAGCAAACAGACTCTGTCTATAAAACAGCAATCCTACAACCATTATAACTATCAATAGTATGGAACACCAAGACATTATTACATCAGAACAAGACAGCATACATGGGATCATCAATCAGCTAGATGGTCTTGATGTAGCAATGGCACATAACACGCTCCATAAAGTTCACCTGATACTAAACCTAACCGAAACCCCAATCAATAGTGCCAAAGTTAGAGAAGTTTGGTTTCCAGAACACTGCAGTCAAACAAAACAAGTTGGGAGGAAAAAAAATATAAAACTCCTCATACAAAATGACAAGGAATATCATAGTGTGGATATCAATAACCACATAGAACTCTATTTGTGGGTAGATCTGTGGTATGCCAAACTCATGCCTTGTGCGTGTTTGTATTACAAATTAACAGATGAAATTACTAGTAGAGTAAAAAAACTGACTAGAACGAACCTACTCAATGATTTTGCAGGGACTCCTTTTGAGCAAAAACTCATCGCTTTTCTAAAGAAGCATCACCCTTGCAAAAAAGATCGAAAAACAGGTGCTTATAAAATCCTAGAAGTCTTTGTGTCTAATTAAGTGTACCACATAATACGACTATGAAACACCTAAGGTATTGAATCAAAACACCACACAAGCAGTTGCAAAATCAACTCTTAAGGCTATAGTAGTTGTGGTAATTAGCCGGAAAGACGGAACGATAGAACTTATCAGTACTATGAGTGTTTTTTTGGATCACTCAGTTTCGTCTTTCTTTTTTATTTAGAACCCCTCCAATCGTATGCTTAGATTGGTGGAAAGGAGCAACAAATGCGGAAATATCTAGAGAGGGTCTGATCTTCCGCGCTCCTTTCCTTTTTTGGAAAGAAGGCTTTTTACTACATAGTAGAAATTTCTTCACTATTAATTCACCTTAACTTCATCCCATCTCCCTTTTCAGAAAATTAAAAAAGCAAAAATCTTTTTAATACCCTCAAAAAAAGTATTTCATCGATATATCCTTCTAAATATGTGGTTTTTACGCTATAAAATTATGTTAATACCACGTATTCGATGAAATACAATGATCAACGGATAAAAAATACGATCATTACTCTACATTTGTCCTAGCTATCGTAAACAGACACCCCGTTAACTGAATATCAACGATAAAGCAAAACATATTATTTAATCAGTGGATTCTGTAATAGCACTTCCCTGACGGATAGCTATTGTGACATAAACAACATTTTTATCAATTTGAACGCCATTAGGTTCACTGCCAATCTTTGTTTGGTACGATTTCCTATGCCTTTGTTTCTGTACGCTCATCTTGCATCATACAAACCTGTTGTAGCACTATCAGAATTGCAAAAAAAGAAATGCTTGCAGTATCATCCGTAAATATCAAAATAGAATTATGCCAGGAGCAGCAGCAACAATAGGAAGTAATCATGTCTGTCCCATGTGTACAGGAACAGTACCACATGTTGGGGGACCTATAATTGGTCCAGGAGTACCTACAGTATTAATAGGCGGCAAACCTGCCGCCGTTATGGGAGACATGTGTGTTTGTGTAGGACCGCCTGACACCATCGTTATGGGAGTTGCCAATGTGTTGATTGGAGGCAAATCTGCGGTTACCGTAGGAGATATGACTGCTCATGGGGGGAGTATCGTCATGGGTGAGCCTACGGTATTAATTGGAACATCACAAGCAGTACCCACTGCGGTAATGCCTATCCAAAATATTCCATTTCCTGAAATCACATCTAGAGACAGAAGAGCTGCAAGACGAGCAGGACAGGATCTCACCGAAGCAGAGAACAATCAGAATGCTATACGAGAGGCAGCTACTAACTCAGAACAGCAGCAGGGAGAACCGAGGATTTTTAATTTGCAGTGGCAGAAAGAGGAAACAGTAGTTCGAGATTCAAAAACGTTGAGAGTTTTAACGCTCAAAGGGAATACCTTGAACATAAGTGACGGTACAAGTATTCATCTAAATGTAAAAATACCTGCATTTTTGGATCAGCAAGCAAAAACGATAGCTCTCTCTGGAACAGTATCAGACAAAATTTTTACAGCAACTTGGGAAATTGAAGCATTATAAGTATGAAAAGAATTGAAACATTGGCAGATTTTCAAAAACCTCCTATCGATGATGTACTCTGTGAAGTTACGTTTACTGCCGAGGGTGGCGGAGCAGCACTGATAGAGAGTGCTCCCTTGAAAATACTGTATTCAGGAATCAAATTACATTTTTTGGGATATGGATTATTCAAGAAAGATACGGAATATGGCAAGGATCATTTTATAATTCACACACCAGGTCAAAACGGGGAACGTAGTTGTGAGATGGTGTATGACAGAGCATCTCAAAGCTTTGTACAACAATTGGAAGAGGTTGTAGTCGTATCACCATTAGACCCTCCTGATGGAGCAATCACACCAATGAACTACGAATATCGCCATAAAACGCTCAAATCTGGATATGTTTATATTTTCTATGATAAAAATGAAGCATTTCATAAAGAACTTCTAGTTGACGAGGTAGGTCAGTTTATAAATATCTCTTGGGATGATGCTATTAATAAAGAAGATGGGGAGTATACGGATATTCGTATTCCGACTTCTCGGGATTATGAACGAATAGATGATGGTTTTTTGGTTCCTAAAATAGAGGATGACCCAACTCCAATTTTTTGGATAGCTTTTAGCCCCGTTCAATGGTCTGTAGTGTATCATACCAAATTACGCACAAATTGTGAGCTGCGGGAAAAACGAATGAGAGATATAAAGTGTACTGGTATAAAAAAGGGAGAAAAAAATGATCAAGCTCGACATGTAGACAACGTATTTGTAGCTTTTCCAAAACATGATCAAGCAGGGGCTTTGGTTTTTAAAGATAAGTTAGAGCGTATAGCCGTTGATGAATGGCAACAGATGGATGACTTCTACGAGGATATGTTTGTTACATTACATGATCCATTAAACTGTGCAGATGAAATATGTATGGGTATTGATCAAGAAGTCATAAAACTAAAGGCTATAATGGTAAGCCTACAGACAGGAAAAAGTGTGGGAGAAATTGCCCCAATTTTGCAAGAAGGAGAAACAATATCAGCAGACACTACAGAAAAAGGAAAACAAATAGCATACCTACATCGTTTGGCACAACTATCTTATGACTTCGTGTACAACAATCATGAGAATGAAGAAAAATATAGTTCTGACCGCATTCAATCCTTGGCCGGGAACATAGCCCTAGATTTGACTATTGGGAGTTATCTAAGACCATTTATTGAGCAAAATGGTATTGATAGAGCAAAGGTAGAAAAACTACTAGCAGTACAAGAGCGAAAACTACAACGCAATATTATAAATTCGTATCGAGATGACCTAGGCAACTTTATGAAATCTAAGTATTATCAGGATATTATGGATGATTATCTCAATAATATCCCCGATCACATAGAGGATGGAATCGGCATAGTGGCAATGCATAAGATAGCACTAGGGAATTATCCAAATATTCATGATCGCCACTTAGATCTCAAATCTGTTTATGCGTTACAGGAAGATATATGGTTTAAGTATATTAATGAAACATTATATAACGAAAATCCAAAGGAGTTTAACAAGAGCACAAAACTTTTGGATTACAAATTTGATATACAGGATGTAAAATTTCTGGATTTAACTAAAAAGTCAGCAAGCACACTAGATAAAATTCTAAAAGCCTATGCCAATCATGATGAATATCTAGGCAATTTTCAGACTCTCAAACAAAAAACACTACCTATTCTAGGTAAAATATCCTATTTCAGGGATAAAAAAACACGGGTTGCTATTTTTAAGTTCAAAAAACTGGAAGAATTTGAAGCTAATATACATAAACAGAATTTGCGTCTAGAGATTGATGGACAGCCTGTAACACTACGTCAGTACAAAAAACATTGGCACGTGGAATACAAAAGAATGACACAGAATAGTGTCGAACAATTAATTGCTAGCGGAGATTTAGAATTCCAGCTTAAGACAAACCCACCTAAGAGATTTAAGGCAGAAGTAGAAAAGTTTCTGAAATCCAATGCATTTGGTGCTATCGTTTTGGTGATTGAAGCGATCGTGTGGGCAAAGACGATCAAGAATTTATCAAAAAATAGCTCACGAGCCAATATCGAAAAATTTGGTTTTGCAAGTATCAAATTAGGTGCTGCAGTTTTTTCTCTAGCTGAAAAAATGAAAGTTTATGATAAGTATTTAGCTGGTAAAGGCCTTGAGGATGGAGCTATGTATTTTAAAATCAAAAAATTCAGATCAAGAGTCGGAACATTAAAAATAATGAGTTCTGCAATTACGGTATTTACAGCAAGTAGAGACTCCTATACGAGTTTTGCTGTTAGGGATAATGATGCTGCGGCTCTCTATGGGATGGCAGCTGGAGTTGGAGCTGTGTTTTTGGCGGCAGATGTATCTGCACTAATCGGTGGCGGTGCTGCTGTTTTTGCTATTGGTTTCTGGCCAGCCGCTATATTGGGAGGTGTTTTGATTGGATGCTATTATTTGGTTAGTAAGTATTTCAAAGACACACAACTAGAAGCTTTTTTTAAGAATTTTCCTCTTAGTGATCATGCACTAAGCCCAGAGAGTGGTGAGCTGCCCTATCAATATATTAATCGATTGGTTTCAAATCGCAAGGAATTAATCTTTGATCCGTGGATTGAGACAACTGCATCGAGTGAATATAAAACCTATGCTAATTTTGAGAAAGCTTTTACAGCATTTCTAGACATTACTATACCGACAATGACTATCGTAGAACCTGCTCCACTAGAATATATTAATTATAATAGAGGGTTTGATAAACGTAATAATGTAACCAATCGTTTTAAAGCCTATATTTATTCAGGACAAAAAATAACCGATATTGATGATATAGATATGAAGGCATATTATTATCCTCTTGGGATAAGAACACCACTTAGAGAGAGTTCTCGTTTCGAAATTACATTATTTACATGTACTTTTCCAAAACCAAAATATAGTAGTATCAAGAGTGAAGAAGTTATGCCTAATTGCATTGTTGATTTTAGTCTGCCTCAAGAATTTTCCGAAAGTTATCGAAGATTTCATGATGGAGAAATTTTGTTTCTTTGTAGACTTCGTGTCCAGAATGATGAATTTTCTCCAACAAATTTTGAAAAAGAAGCACGTTATGTATTTGGTAATTCTCAAACACACAACCGAATCGATAATAATATAAAACATTTGACCAGTATCTTTTCGGCTCACAGGTATGGGCAGTCTATTGGTAAACGAGATGTGAAACTAAAAAACACGTCTTTTGAACAAACGAAGCACAAGATTAAGGTGATTAAAGAAAGTAACCTTAATAATTTAGAATCTTATTCAATAAAATAACTATGTATCAGCCACATAAAGTGCTTGAATATCCTACAGAGATAGAATCGGAACGTGTAAGTGTAAAAGGAAAAGGACTCACTTTGAGAGCAGATGACAAAATTTATCATGAAACCCATGCATTTAGAGCAGGTGTTAATATTGAATTTGGTATCGGGGCAATTATATTCGGATTATGGCTTTTGTGGTCTACAGAGACTATAAAGATAACTTTTGATTTAATATTACCCATAATTTGTGTTATTGGTGGTAGTTTTTGGCTGGTATATGGCATTTTTGTCAAGAAAAATTATAAAATATTTGAGTTAAATAGATTAGAAGGATTAGTAACTTATCCTGACAACTTTTTCCGCCCGCCCTTAAAAGGTAAATTTAAAAATTTGAAAGTAGTAATTGCAGTTACTGGTAGTATAGACGGTTATGTAGATAGAGAATACCTGAAGTTTGTAAACACCTTCAAGCCAAGAAAGGTCGATCTACTCTACACCTTTTATGGAGATCCAAAAAAAGATTGGAGTTTTATGGTTTGGTACATGGATAAAAATCGTCCGCTCCCTCCGGGTACTGCTTTTGATCCCTACAGGCAAAAAGATTTTGAGCGACGCAAGAATGAGGGTTTTCCAAGACCTTTGTACCCAAGTAATATCCCAACACCAGAAGCAACACCAGAACAACAAAAGGAAAGGGAGAATATCGGTGGATGGTAATTCTCAAACACATAACCGACTCGATAATAACATAAAACATTTGACCAGTATTTTTTCTGCTCATAGGTATAGTCAGTCTATTGGTAAACGAGATGTAAAATTGAAAAACATTACTATGGAAGAAACAAAACACAAGATCCAAGTTATTAAGGAAAGCAATCTTAATGATCTAGAATCTTATCTAGTTAGATAATAATATATTATGTATTATACTCATAAGATATTAGAAGCCCCATTAGGAATCGAGACAGAGTATGATGACGATTTGGAAATCGGTTCACCAAGTAAAGTAAATGATGAGATTTATTTTGTGTCGCATTCTCATTTCTTGAAAACAAATATTTATTTTGGCATCGGGGGGGTGATATTCGGATTATGGCTCTTGTGGTCTATAGAGACTATAAAGATAACTTTTGATTTAATATTACCCATAATTTGTATTACTGGTGGTAGCTTTTGGCTGATTTACGGCTTATTTGTGAAAAAAAAACATAAAATTTTCAAATTAGAAAGATTAAAAGGTCTAGTTACCTATCCTGATAACTATTTCCACCCGCCCTTAAAAGGTAAATTTAAAGATTTGAAAGTAGTAATTGCAGTTACTGGCAATATAGACGGTTATGTAGATAGAGAATACCTGAAGTTTGTAAACACCTTCAAGCCAAGAAAGGTCGATCTACTCTACACCTTTTATGGAGATCCAAAAAAAGATTGGAGTTTTATGGTTTGGTATATGGATAAAAATCGTCCGCTTCCTCCGGGTACTGCTTTTGATCCCTACAGGCAAAAAGATTTTGAGCGACGCAAGAATGAGGGTTTTCCAAAACCATTATACCCCAGTAATATCCCAACACCAGAAGCAACACCAGAACAACAAAAGGAAAGAGAGAATATCGGTGGATGGTAGCTCCTGTTTACTACCTGAATAATTAGTTAAATGTTTGTTATTAATTATTTTAGATAGTAAACACGTATTGTAGACACCCGAGTAAACACGATTGTCTACACAACTCTCACCCCATGCTTATACTTCGCTAATTCCTTCCCATCATTATGATTATCATAAATAATAGCCGTTTCATATTTCCCTTTAAAACTTTGATTAATCATCTTGATCAAACGTCGGATACCAAGTGCTTTGCTGGGTTTAGCTTTCTGATGAGATTTATCAAAAGAATAGAAGGTTCTAGTATTTCCATCATAAAACCAAACGATGCATTTGGTCAAGGAGCTTTGTGGTAGATTCATAAAGAGGTGAGATTATGTTGTAAACTGTCTTCGTAAGATTTGAGTAGATCAGCATCTTTGTATCGTGACAAGCGTTTTTGTTGCAGTCTAAAAAGCTCAAATCGGGTTTTGTGTTTGTGTTTTCCTTTCCCCTTGGCATGTTGCTTCCATTCGTGATCCGTTGATTGTAGAAGCAATTGATTACGGATTTCTTTTTTCATGGCTAATTGCTTGAGATACCAAGCCCAGGTCTTTTCGAAACCATTTTTGGTGTTATTGTGATGAAAGTATAAATGCGGAGCAGGAATCCAATGCTGCGGATTACGTGCTAACCAACGATCAACCATATCCACTCTAGCGTAGAGCATCTGTTGATAATTCTCCCACTGCTTTCTATCGCCATTAAGGGTAAACTTTTTGTAAACTGTACGCCAGATGTGATTCAACACTTCTTTTTCTTCAGGCTGGGTAAGGATAAGATTCGGATACAGCCGCCCCTTGGTGTATTTCCAAAATTGCTCGACCAGTGTTAATAAAAAAGTGCGTTCCACTCCGGCGGCCTTGGTTTGACCTTTTGGAGCGGAAGTTGCACTTTCCCTCATGTTCTTGTTTTGTTCCTGTGGTGTTCTTGTAGCGGAGCTAATAGCTACTTCCTTTTCCTTTTCTGGAGTTATCAACTTATCCACAGTGCTATTATTATTGTTTAGTTCTTGTTGTACATGAACTAATGGGTGTAAATTTTTCACTCTTCCATTAAAAAAAGAGGCAAGAGGACTAATTTGTGTAGTATTGTCATCGGTGGTTGTGGATACTTTCACTTCTCCTAAAACTTGAGGATTGATCAGTAATTCAATGCCATCTGCTCCTCGATGTAGTTCTTTGGTGATAAAGCCTGCTTTGACGAGTCGATGTTTGTGATTGATAATAGTGCGTACTGTACATCCCTTGCAGGAAGCCAAACTGGGGTTGTAACTGCGAAATCCGGGCAAATCGGCTAAAGCTATAACCTCATGCCCGCTTTTATTGATTTGTTGCGCATAGAGACGAACAATCAGCTCGGCGGTTGCTCTGTGATTAGCATTAAGCTTATCGGTGAGATTGGATTGCTTACGGTTATACGTATCAATAAACTGCTTGGTACTTTTGAATATCACACCAAAGTCTAGATGCATCTTTGGTGTTGGAGAAGGATTCAGCGTTTTCATAATCTTATCGTTTTCTTAATGTTTGCAGAATGGCATTATAGAATTGTTTGCGTTTGCGAAGCTCCACCCCGATCTTTTGCAGTTGTTTTGTGCCAAAGGTTTCTCGCAAGCTATCATAAGCTGTTTTGCAACTTTCGGCTTCGTTCCTGATAAAAGCGATTTGTGATTTTTTAGAGATCATAAGCAGCGTTTTAATATTTAGGTATGTTTCGCTCTAAGTAAGCGAGAATACTTTTTTTGGAGTACATTATAGTTCGTCCGGATTTAGAAAATATAATTTCATCAGTATCTCTGAGTTCTTGGAGCTTAAAACGCCCTTTTAATCCTAGCAATTTTTGAGCTTCATTTTTGTTGATCCAATCGTATGCAGGATCTATATTACGTAATGCTTCTTCTCTAGCTTCTTTAATTGCTGCATACATTTTTTGTATCATGTCTTCATGTAATTTTTTATAGGCTTCAGACTCGAAAACAATAACATCCATATTTTTTTGAGATTAAGGATTAAACTAAAATCATTTTTTATAGTCAATAGAAGGTTTGTTGTATTTTTTTTATGCTTCAAATAACTGATGTAAAGAGAGAGAATAAAACAATACCAAAACAGTGGCAAAGGGTTGCGCCACCCCTTGTTTTTTTAAATAAATATCTGTGTATTAATTGAATAAAGTAAAAATAAAAATGAAAAAAATAAAATACCACGTTATCTTTGTTTTGAACTTATTAAAAAATGCATGCAATCTCGATCACCTATTTTAACAAAACCAATAAATGAACTACCTGTTTCAGAAGAGTTAGTTCGTTTTATGATCTTCCATGGTTACGAAAACTTGCAAGAGCTTATAAAAGAAAAAACCTCAAAACTCCAGAGAAGCAAGGGGTGGAATGTAATGTGTTTTGAAAGTTTACTAAATATATTGGGCAAACATAATTGTCTAGATATGTTAAGTGAGGATTAAAAGAGACAACGATAAAAATTTAACTGAGATTCTTTTCTATAGCATCCAAACTTTTCTGAAAATTGTTTAGCACATTTCGAATTGATCGTATATTTTTTTCGGTGGTATTATAGAAATTGTTTTTTACACTTTTCTGTGATATATCATCTCTATTAGCCGTTTTAAAATAAGAAGCAAAATATTCAAATGCCTTAGTTTTATTCATATTCAATAAACCAGACTCGAAAAACACCTTTAACAACAATGCTGCATCATCAACACTTAAATTTATCGCTAACTTATCAGTGTGCCGAGTTTTTTGCTTGTCCTGAGTAGTTGTCAGGAATTTTTTTTCTTTGATGTCCTTAAGCGATAAATCACACATTTTAGTGTCAAGCCAATCTTGCAGTTGTTCCCTCAGAGGAAATAGATTCTCATTATAACCAAAATTAGTAAGATGCTGAATGCTGTTTATCATTTTGAGATACTTAGATAAGGTCTCTAATTGATCACAAATTACTTCATTTTTAGCGGCCTGTTTATTCATGAATTCAATACTAAATTTAAGCACGCCATTTCTATTAAAATTCAATTGTATTAATAGCATAACAAAATCTTCTTGAGAAGGAGCTTTTGTATTTTGAAAAAAACGGTTCAAATAGCTGTTTAATCTTTTACAATAATCCATTTGCGAATAAGTAAACCCATCAAAGCCATCATTTAAAAAACGTTCTATAGTACTACTGACCTGAGTTTTTAATTCGTCTGCAATTTCAAAATTATTTACAGCATTCAAGGCGTATTCTGCCTTTGGCCGTTGCTCTTCAATAAAACGTTTTCGTTGTTTACATGGAACAAGGATATGCTGATGTAAATACCCTTGAAAAGAGATGTCTAAATATTCATGAAGATCAACCAAACTATTGTATGCAAGTTTATAGATATCTATTGCAGATTTTGAGTCAGAGAAACATTGCATGAGGTGGTGTTCTTCTTTTGGAATGAACACAAGTTTTATCTTGTTGATATTCATACTTATGTACCGCTGAATTCGTGCCACTTCGTTTTTCATCGCATCCTCATTCTTGCTTATTATAAAAACGCTTTGATATAATTCTAACTGAATTTCCTTGACATTTTTTGCCAATAAAACTTTATAAAAATAAAATCGCAAAAGGTGATCAGGAAGTAATCCTATTTGTTCCGGTATATCATATTCAGCAGTACCAGAATGATTGCTCAAAAACTCTTTATACTCTCTTTTTTTCTGATAAGAAGGTGTTATAGTTGGTGATAGGTCATCATGAAATATTTTGTGGAATACGATAAGTTGCTCCATAGAATATAAGGGCTAAGTTTTAAGATTTAGACGCTTTGCAATTGGAAAAAACAATCTCAAAAAAAGAAACTGTTTTCATACTTTTTAGGGAACAAAAACTGAACCAAAAAAAGTGTTAAAATTATGGGATAGTCTTAATATATATTCTAAACTTAATTAAATGTTATGGAAAAACCATACTATTTTTGTTTTTTTCCACATTTTATTCTCAAAAATTCATTTTTAAAGGAACTATTTAAAACAATAACACAACGAATTTTGAATACTCAGAATTGATCTAAGCTAAAATCTTATGATCGTTGTGTAAAATCAAAATAACAAAAAAATGAATTCTTTTTAAAAAAAGTTAGTTTCATCAATCAAATATAGAATTTGCCGCATCATCCAAGGTTTCTTTATCAAAGCCACTAAGATAAGCCTCTGTAGTATTGTAATTAGCATGTCCTAGCATATCTCCTATTTGGGCTTTGGAAATTCCTTTATGTAAACCGGCAGTTGCAAAGGTATGCCTAGCAACATAAGTAGTTAAGTTTTTAGACAAACCTAATGCTTTAGAAATTGTATTAAGTCTCTTATTATGATTCTTCCTACTTCTTTTATAATAATCATGTATTTTTCCACCATCTCCACAGTCTATAACTTTTTCTAAAATAGGAAAAACAAGTTGATCTGATTTTTTGTTTCCAATATAATGTTTTAAAATATCCATAGCCTTTTTAGGAACTTGTATATCAAACTCCGAGGAGCTAGCAGCATGCCTAGTCTTTCTTCTTCTATAGATTATTCTATTATTTTCTATATTACTTATTTTAAGATATGCCAAGTCAATAAAATTCATTCCTCTCATATAAAAAGAAAACAGGAAATAATTGCGATGATGCCATATAGGACTGTCTTTTGTATAGTCTAGCTTCTCCATCTTTTCAATAACATCAATTTTGACGGCACGCTTTTTTGGATTTCCTTTTTTAATAGAGTACCCTTCATTACCAAAGGGGTAGTCGTCTCTGTTAACCTCCGTTTCCTTATCCTTAATAGCAAGATTAAAGATTCTTCTTAATGCTCTAAGGTGAGGGCCTAACCCTCCAAGAGAGTTGTACTCACCTCGACAATTGGTTCTGGAAATGAAGTCAGCTTCCAGATCTTCTAAGAAGGTTTCATTAATATCAGTCAGTAATAAAGTTTCTTTAAGATGAATCAAAAAAGGATGTTCTTTCTTTCCGGCTTTAATATCGATTATAATTTTATCCCATAAGGCATCATCATTGAGTTTGAATCTATAAATGAGGTTCAGAGCATCCTTGAAAGTGTCTCGTGATCCATATTTACCTGCTTTTTCATAACGAGCCTCCACTTTTTGTGTATAAGCATAAAGCGAAGTGGTTAATTTCATCTTCCTTGCGACTACGGCTGTCGTTTTTTCTGTCTCTAATTCCTGAAAACGTTCATTAATCATATCTCTTAGGTCTTCTACGGCTAACTTAGAAAGTATAGAGTCATTTTCCGACAACACTTCTGAGGCAAGCGTCATCTTTTTTTGAATTTTTAAATTTGTGCGTTTGGAATTGGGATATTTACTAGTCACTTGTTTAGTGTCAGCATTCCACTCTTTCGGGTTAACTGGAGATAATATATATCCAAGAGGAATATATTTCCTTTTCCTTTTATGTGTTACCCGAATTACTAGCGGTAATTTTTCGGAGGTAGTATTTCGGGGGTCAAGCATTAGTCCAAGAGTAGCCATACTTTTTAGTGTTTTTGTTTGGAGCAAGTTAAGTGTTCAAAAGGGAATAGTCAAGAGAATTTTGAACACATTTTGAACACATTGTGGAATTACAACAGGCTTTTACAGGCTTTAATGAACATGGATGTTTTTTATAATCGCTGTTTTTTAGCAAGTTATGAATTTTTAGAGGCTTTTAGAGTATGGTTGTGGTGTGACTCATAATCAGGTGGTCCATGGTTCGAGTCCATGTGGGACCACGCTAAAAATCAAAGAGTTACATTATAAAAAATGTAACTCTTTTTTCTTTTTAACCATTTGTGAACAGTTTGTGTACAGTTTTTGCGGTTTTAAATGGGTTCTAATGATATATAAGATCGATAAACAGCAATATTTGATAGCCATTTGAAATTATTTGGGGTTATATTATAATTTAACTGTTCTGAAAAACAGAAGAAGTCGTGTTTACGGAAGAATTTAAATTAACTATTTGTTTATAATGCGCTTCCAGAAACTCTTTTTTCGCTCCAGAACAATCGTAAACAAGCTATCGGCTTGTGATCCATGATTCTCGAATCGAATTTCGGCAACTGCCTTTTTTCTACGGAAGAGATTCCAAGGTTTTTTTCCAGGCTTTTTGTAGTAATAGAAAACTTCGAAATTGTGCTTGACTTTGTAATCTGCAATGAGACTATCCAAAGAAGGGACATACTGGACTATCTAGTAAATTTTGTACTATTTATTAAGCCACGTTATTGTATTTATTCATTCTTATTTTTAGTTCCATTTCTATAGGAGTTAAGTACCCCAAAGTGGAATGTAATCTTTTAGTATTATACCACTCAATATGGGTGTCAATACAACAGTATAAGTTGATATATGTTTTGAATGTATATCTATTCAAACATTCATATTATATTGTTTTAAAGAAGCTTTCTGCTACTGCATTATCCCAGCAATTTCCTTTTCTACTCATGCTTTGTTCGGTTATAGGTATACATTTTTGTGATTTCTCCTATAATGGGTTTCCACTCTCAAGTATTTTGTGTTTTACAATTTTTCCTTCATTAACTATAAGGGCTAGCTTTTCTAATTGTTTGCCAAACAAATCGAATAAATCTTTGGTTAAAGACAGGTCTTTTAATCGTTCTGTAAAGTGCCAAAACCGTCTTACTATCTGGAATATCGTCCGCTATGGTTAAGTTTAAAAAACGCATAAAACTTAATCTGTCGTTAATTTGATATTCAATTTGGTCATCTGAAAGATTATAATACCGTTGAAGTATCAATATTTTGAACATCGAGACATAGTCGTAAGGAGGCCTACCTCCTTTACCTTTTGAGAGTTTTGTGAGTCTCCCTTCAAGAAGACATCTAAAAATCTCAAAATCAATACCCTTTTTTAATTTCTCTAAAGGATCCCCTAATTTACTCAACTTCGTTAGGCGAATATTTTGATCAAAAAACCATAATCTTTGTGTCGTTTCATATCAATTCCTAAAATACTGAATATCGTTTTTTTGATAAAATAAATAAATCCCTTTTTTTCGTGATTTTAGTTTTTAGAGGTTGCCTTAAATCAAGTATTCCTTTTAAATCTGTTATTGAGCAAGTTATTCTTTGCAGCACATGCAATAGTAGGCTGGATGGAGGATTTGCATTCTGTCCATATTGTGGTACTGAGCAAAGATGATTAAAAGACCTCTAAGCTAATAACAATCATCACTTCGTAAGTAAAAAACCGAAAAAAGTGCGGAAAAACCGTAATCACAAGAACACTATTTTTTCGATATTGTAAAAATAATAGTATAGAAAACTCTTTTTACTTTTCCATACTGTAAATGAGTCCACATATTTGAAAATTTAATGCTGAATTACGGATTTCCGCAAGGATTGTAATTCAACAACTATTATTTTAGTTTCATATGGAAACAACATAAGAAACATTAAAATCAAAGGCTATTGAAGAACAAAACTACAACCTCATTATTAGCACTATTTCTTGGTGTGTTTGGAATACACCGGTTTTATCTAAATCAGATTTTCCTTGGTATTTTGTATCTCATCTTCTTCTGGACACTTATTCCTATGTTCATAGCAATTATAGATTCTTTAGTATTTGCTGTTATGTCTGAAGGTAAGTTTAATAATAAGTATAATGCTAGACAGGAGGAAATCAAATGCTTTTGTTCAGGATGTGAAATAGCACTAAATTTTGTGAATACTCCGAACTTTAAAGGCGGAAAATTAAAGGACGGCGGTCAAGTCTGTCGAGAATGCTTTAAAGAAATCGCTAAACATAAGTTAGATTTTGGAATGAAATCAAAAAATAAATACAGTATTGATGATGTTCGACAACTTCTTAACCCAGAACTAAGTGAAATTACTAGTAATAGAATAGAAAACAGTATTATTGAGGTTTCTGAAGTGTCTTTTGATTTAGGGATAGACAAGGAGGAAAATGCCTCTGGTATTCCAAATTGGAATCATATGTATGTGTATTCCTATGACGATCTTAATCACGCTAATAAAGAGCAAAAAGAGTTTTATTTCACTTTCAGAGATCGTTTTCTTAAGGGAGAAGAAATCACTATAGAAGGAAACACTAACTATGCATTTGTACTTTATTTTGATTTACTCAATGAATATAAGAAACATAGTGATATCAAACTGCTAGAACAGCAGTTTAAGCGATTAGGAGAATGCTGCCCAAAAACAAAGTCGTATGCACTGAACTCCTTACGGAATCTTCTAATGGACAAAGGAGACCCCGAATCACTGGCAAAAGCCAATGAATTGCACGACCATAGACATCAATATGAATATGGCTTTTCTGACTATGATCCTGATGCGTTTAAGCTCGGACGATTATATAAGGAAAAATTAAATCTCAATAAACAACAGGTATCGTGGCTAAATAAGTTTTATAACCCATCTAATGTATTTTTATCAATTGAAGGATGTTGTATTGCTACTATCAACTATTATCTATTAATTTTAAAAGAACTTTCCAAACAGTTAAAAAAGAACGACACAGCACTAGCTAAAGAAATTAAATTGTTAAAAGAACAAGTATCACTTTATTATAAAGAAGAAAGTCAATACCAATGGGGTTCTTATGAAATGGGCTATTACAGTTCACAAATTGAAGGTAATCTATATCTACTGATTTTTAAGAAAGCTGAAAATATAGTTAGAGAATTATTCGGACATAAAAGAAAAGTTTCAACTCAATTTCCCTACCAGCAGATTGAAAGAATTTTTGAAGAAAAAATAGATGTAGTCCTCATTCCGATTATGGAAGAGTTGAAAACGGAGGTATCGATTCCCGATTATGAAACACAAATAGAACTAAATGCGCAAAACGTAAATCGCTGGAAGTTGTTTTTTGGCCAATTAAAGACCAAATTAAAATCAGATAACCAAAAAGAATTTATGCTTGGTATTGCGGATTTAGAAAAAGTCAATCAGAAAAACCCTAATATAGAACATATCTTCTATGAAGCAAGCAAAGCTGTTGCAAAGCAAAACCAAATTTTAGCACTACAATACTATGCTAAATATATATACTATGATTTGAAATCAAAAAAGATAGACAACAAACCGATTAATAATACATTACAAAAATTACTTTTCAAAACAGACGAGCAGTTGTCAGAATTTAGAGAGATCATTGGTAAACTGATACAATTTGGAGACCTACAGGCTGCATTAGAGAAAATCACTCAAATCTATGAACCAAAACGTAAAAAGATTGTTTTGGATACCCAAGCAATCAAAAAAGTACAACAAAAACATAGTGGTACTGTAGAATTGTTAAATCAATACCTAACTAGTGAAGAACCTACGTCCAATAGTGAGGTTCTTGACACAAAAGAGAAAGAAGTAGAAATAACAGTTACAAAAGTGCAGACTCAGGAAATGAGTGTTTCTCCATTTTCACAAGCATTACTACTTACAGATATTCAGAAAGAAGTATTGTTCAGAATTTCAGAAAATGATTTTTCTATGACAATGGATCAGATAGAAGCATTTGCAATGGCACAAGGAATGTTTAAAAATCAACTTATTGACAGTATTAATGATAGTTGCGCAGAATTTCTGGATGGAGAAGCTTTAATTGAAGAAGAAGATGATAGCTATATCATTGAGGAATCCTATTACAACGAATTATTAAAATAAATCAACTTAATTATGTCTTTAAAAATTAAATCTAAGGAAGCAACTGCAATTATTAATTCTTTATCGGGAGGTGTTGTACCCAAAATAGGAGTTCAACATATAACTGTAGGGCGTGATCTGGAAGTAGAAGCTTTTACATCTGCATTAGAAGATGTTAAAAACGGACATAGTATCGTTAAATTTTGGATTGGAGATTTTGGTTCTGGAAAATCATTTATGCTACACCTCTTAAATACGGTGGCTACCAAACAAAAGTTTGTTGTCGCTAATGCTGATTTTACTCCAGAAAACAGGTTGTATTCTAATGATGGAAAAGCATTAGCACTTTATTCTGCTATCATGAATAATATAGCAATCCAGACAAAACCAGAAGGAGGAGCGTTACCATCACTATTGGATAAATGGATAGAACAAGTAGTAGCTAGAACAGCTCAACTACATGCTATTCCAATTACTGAGATTAGAAATGAAGAGCATTTTGACTTAATTCAGAAAAACATTATGACTACCGTGAATGAAGTAACCGACACAGGTGGTTTTGATTTTGGACTGATCGTTATCAAATACTATGAAGGGTATATTAAAAATGATGAGTTACTAAGAAGAAATGCCCTAAAATGGTTAAAAGGTGAATATCGAACGAAGACAGAAGCCAGACAAGATTTAGGAATTCGAGAAATTATTAATGACCTCAATTACTACGATATGCTTAAGAACTTCTGCAAACTATTTGTTAGTATGGGATACAGTGGGTTTATGATCAATCTAGATGAAGCGATTAACTTATATAAAATCTCTACATCTACGATGCGTGAAAAGAATTATGAAAAGATACTCACCATTTTCAATGACTGTTTTCAAGGTAAAGTTTCGAATCTATTCATCAATTTTGCAGGAACAAAAGAGTTTTTAGAAAATGAACGAAGAGGGTTGTTTAGTTATAATGCGCTAAAGACACGTTTGGAAACCAATAAATTCGAAACCGCTCAACTTAGAGATTTCACACAACCAGTTTTAAAATTAATGCCTTTAGATCATAACCAAATATTTGTATTACTTAAAAAACTAAAGGAGATATTCGATTTAAACTATCAAACAGCTATTGATATTACAGATGCGGATATACAGGTATATATGGAAGAAATGTTTAATAAACCTGGAGCAGATGAGTTTTTAACACCACGAGAAGTTATCCGAGATTTTCTGAATATTCTTAGTTTACTCCGTCAAAACCCGGATGCTGATAAGAGCACCATTATTTCTAATATAGAAATTACGGATGAAAGACCAGAAACCCTAACACTTGATGCTATAGAGGAACTATAATGGCATATCAACTTCTTTCGGAACCTATTCGAAAATACATCCGAGACAAGAGATGGGAATCCTTACGTCCGATTCAGGCGGCAGCCATTACCAAAATAATGCAGACAGATCTTAATTATATTCTGGCATCACGTACCGCATCCGGTAAAACAGAAGCCGCTTTTTTGCCTATTCTGTCTAAAACTGATTTTTCAGAATCAGGTGTGCAGGTACTTTACATTTCACCATTGATAGCTCTAATCAACGATCAGTTTTTACGTGTCGAAGATCTATGCAAGAATTTAGAAGTTCCCGTAACTAAATGGCACGGAGAAGCAAGCAGAGGAGATAAAAACAAACTCATCAAAAACCCTGAAGGCATTGTACTCATTACACCAGAATCTCTGGAAGCTATGTTTGCTAACAAACCTTATAACGCTAAAAAGCTATTTGGGAATCTGCGATACATTGTAATCGATGAAATTCATTCGTTTATAGGCGTAGATCGTGGTATTCATTTGATGTCTATTTTGCATCGTTTACAAGAACAAAATAAAAAAAAGATAATAGTCTTAGGGTTGTCTGCTACCATAGGCAATGAAAATTATATCGAAGCAAAGAAAATTACGGGAGCTCCAGAACATACCAAGATTTTGGTAGATAAAGCAAAAAAAGATACGATCGCAAGGTTTATATATTTTGAAAACAAAACAGCAGAACTATCTCTTGATCTTCTGAAAAATCTTTACATACATACGAAAGATTATAAAGTATTGATTTTTCCTAATAGCAGAGGAAAAACAGAAGAAATAGCGGTAAAGCTGCGTAAGATTTCTGATCGTATTGGAGGACATCCCTATTACTATTCGCACCACTCTTCTGTAGATAAAGAAATACGGGAACATGTAGAAGCATTTGCCAAAAACAACAAGCAATTTAATTTCTGTATAGCCTGTACTTCTACCTTAGAATTAGGAATTGATATCGGCACTGTAGATAAAATTGTGCAAATAGACGCTACCTTTTCTGTAGCTTCTCTAGTGCAGCGTATCGGTAGAAGTGGTCGCCGCGAAGGAGGTCAAAGCATAGTGGATATGTATACTACAGATCCCTGGAGTTTATTACAATCTTTAGCCTGTTGGAATTTATATGAGAAAGGGTTTTTAGAACCTGTCAGCATTGCAGAAAAGCCTTATGATCTGCTATTCCATCAGATGCTTTCTATTGCCAAACAATTGCTAGGATGTCCTAAAGATACTTTTATCGAACGCTTGCATCGCAATCCTGCATTCCAGCATATTGAAAGAGCAAACATTGAAAAGTTGGTTTCAGAATCGATTACATTTGAATATCTAGAAGAAGTACAGCAAGAGATTATTCTAGGGATCGAAGGTGAAAAAATTGTAAATACCAGAGATTTTTATGGAGTTTTCAAAACAGAACCTAACCTCAAGGTTATTCACGGAAGCAACAAAATTGGAGAGATTCCTTTTTCTCCACAGATTTTAGTTGGTGAAAATATTCTGTTAGCTGCCAAGATTTGGAAAATTAATGATGTAGATCTCAATGCCAATGTTATTAAAGTAATTCCTGCCAAAGACGGAAGAACGCCTACTTTTTTTGGTGGTGGTGGAAACATTCACTCCAGAATACGAGAAGAAATGCTAGAAATTCTTATTTCTAATGAATCTTATGAAAAGCTAGATCAATCTTGCAATATCGAATTACATACATTAAGAAATGAATTCTCGGGATTTCAACTAAAAGAGAAACATGATCGACCTTATATTCTGAAAAAAGATAAATTAATCATCTACACTTTTTCAGGATCTAAAATCAATAGAAGCCTTCTGTTTTTATGCAAGCTTGCAGGGGTCTCCACTGACTATTATGATCAAGATAGCACGCTGGAGTTAGGCATTCCAATAACTCAATTTGAAGCCCTGAAGACCGCAATTATTTCTAAATACCAAAATATTGATAAAGAATTAAAGAAAGCCATCACGCTTAATGAAGCCTTACTAGAATTCTCAAAATTCGGGAGTTATTTACCCATTAACTTTCAAGTGGAAATTCTAAAAGAACGTTATTTTGATTTTGAAGGAGCCTTGTTGTTTTTGGATCAGGTGAGGTTGGTTCGTGTCATAATCGTTTCCTAAACGCTCAATACCATTGCTCTTTACAACAGCACCTTTAGGTGGTTTAACGCCTGCTCCTATAAGCCGACGTTGGTGGGTCGGTTCCACCATCTTAATTACAGTTCACAACGAATATGTTGCCGTTCGTTGCTTGCTCGGCACACTATGAAACGTAGTACAAGGAAGCACTAATTTTCGATTTTCACACAGAGCCCAGTTTTAATTTCTATGTTTAGTTTTTTATAAATATAGCCAAATTAAAACTTGGCGGTCACAGCAGAAAACCCCAAACCTTTTGATTCTTCACTGACCTGCTATGTTTTCATACATTGTGTTAGCCACTTTTAAATTTTTTTTCAATTTCCTCTTTTTTAGACCAATCAAAATTAAGAATGGGTAATTCTATTTTTATTTCCTCTAAAAACTCAATATACCATTCTAAATAATTTTTCATTTCAAATCGATAGAAATCTAGCCAATCTAAATAATTTTGAGGTATAGGATTTCTTGGGCCATAAAGAGGTCTTAACTCATCAATATTGCTAGGAAGCATTAATTCCTCTCTATAATTTTTTAAAATTTCAGTTATTCTCTTTTCACTATTTCCCCACCACAAAATAATATTTTTACTATTCCAATGTTTATTTCCATCAAAATAATATTCACCGTAGGGGTCAACAATTGCAGCTGACAAAACTTCTTTAAGCTCAGTTTTGTCTATTGGTTGTCGGAAAATCACTTCGTGGTAGTCTTCGTCACCTCCAACATTTTTTAAAGCCTCTATTTGACCTGTTCCACAATTATCAGTATATGTAGTGTAAAATGGACCAGGAGTATTTAGCCAATTAATTTCATCAAACCCATCTTCTAGAAGAAAATCAGGATGTCCATAAAATTCATATAACTCATTTTTAGCAATATTTTTTTTGAAAATCAAGTTTTTGATATCACTATTTGGTATACCTTTTAATATTTCCATCAAATCTCTATAATTGTGGCTAACGCAGGAATATAGTTACCATGGTAACCATATTTCCATTATATAATTCACAAATCTAACAGATTTCAATCAAAAACAAAGTCTCGTATGTTGTTTAAATGTTATTTAATCCGATTTTTTTAGATATATAGAGCATGTCGTGAGATGAACTATCAGACTCTGGATACATCCATAATTATAGATTAGCCAAAATCATTTGTAAATGTTTGTAAACGATTATAAACGACTACAGGCACAACAAGTGTCTCAATGGAGATCTACTAATTAATGGGTTTTGCATCATTGTATAGTAGCCGTGAAACCCTACGACCAGAAATACAGAAAACCAAAGGCCTCCAAACAGGTAAAAGACAACTGCTATATCCCTATGAAGCACGAACGATTTTTGAAGCTTTTGGGGTGGGGAATTAATGGGTACTGGGAAATAATTAAGTTTCTAGAAGCAGAACACTATTTTTAATCCCCAAAATAGCATCTCCAAAATCGTTTTCCCCCTGGATCAGTCAACTGAACATATAGCGTTTACCTATCGGCACGCCATATGCCTAGTTATTAGGTGCAGTTTTTTATTCCTTTTCATTTTGCATTATTGAATTAATCATTCTTTTCAAAAGTTCCGATGGCATTAATATGAATCTTTTAGAATTTAATAATAATCGGTCAAATGCAAGGAAACAAAGAAAAGATTGATAAACGGCTCTATCTTTTTCTGCAATTTCAAAAACACTCGAATTTTGAAGAAATTGGAAAGAAAAAACAAGTAGATAAATGAAAAAAGAAGAATAAATTATAAATCGAATATTTTCTTTATTAAGCACATATTCTGTTAATTCGTCCAATTTGAATTTTTTCATTTTTTCAGAGTCTTTTAATCTAAATGGTCCGAACTGATATATGAAGTTTAAAATCTGTTTGTAAAAAGCTACTGAAACACAAGTCGCAAAAGTCAATATTATAAAGAGATTTGTTTGTTCTTTTAAGTTTACATAATCAAAATATTCATTTGTTCTGATTAGTAATAAAGGTAAAGCAATGGTAAAAAGTCCAAATAGAAAAATATGTAATATCAATCCCATTGTCGGTATCGCAAACTGTAATAAAAACAAAGCTAATGCTAAAGGAAAAGAAATTACTATATTAAAATATTCAAGTATTTTATTAGGAAACTTTTTGTGTAACCAGCCGAATACAATTAATAGTACAACGTAGCCTAAAAAGTAGAATATCCAATTATAGTTTTTTGAGTTGTTTAAATGTTCCATTCCCATCGATAAGAAGAACATTATTATCAAAGAGATTACGATGATAATTAGTAAGAATAAGGTAGATTTTGATTCTTTTTTAATATTCACTCAATTTTGGTTTAAATTGTAGGCAACGCAGGAATATAGTTACCATGGTAACCATATTTCCATTATATAATTCACAAATCTAACAGATTTCAATCAAAAACAAAGTCTCGTATGTTGTTTAAATGTTATTTAATCCGATTTTTATAGATATATAGAGCATGTCGTGAGATGAACTATCAGACTCTGGATATACCAATAATTATAGATTAGCCAAAATCATTTGTAAATGTTTGTAAACGCTTATAAACGACTACAAGTACAACAAGTACCTCAATGGAGATCTACTAATTGATGGGTTTTGCATCATTGTATAGTAGCTGTGAAACCCTACGACCAGAAATACAGAAAACCAAAGACCTCCCAAAAGACCAAAAACAGCTCCTATTGCTAATGGAAATAATTAGCAATAAATGACATAATATCAAGAGTTTAACCACTATAAACCCCTAAGAATATAATTTTTAACACCAAAAACACTGCTACTCCAATAGCAGAACACTATTTTTAACCCCCAAAATAGCATCTCCAAAATCGTTTTCCCCCTGGATCAGTCAACTGAACATATAGCGTTTACCTATCGGCACGCCATATGCCTAGTTATTGTGAGGAGTTTATTTTTTCAAATCCATTAAAAGTTTAGCGAAATCAGTATCCATTTCATATATTTTTCCTGTATTTCTACTCAAGGATAAATCGGAATATCCATTGCTACTGGTAGGTGTGAGATTACCAGACCCAAAAATATAGAAAATTAAAGGTTGATTTTCTTGCCATTTATGATATCTGGACTCACCTGTTATACCTCCTTTATTTATTTTTATTGGGCTGTCTTTAGTGATTACATATTTAAAAATTTCATTGGGTTTTAAATCAATCCGTTTACGATTAATTTTAAATTTTTGGGTCTTTTTGTCGTTACCAAAAATATATATTGTGTTTTTTTCGTTTAATTTATTATTTGCTCTAATTAATTCTGATTTAGCTGAAAACAAATCTAAAATGACTACAGTCTGATTATTTACCTTACTTGATTTTATTAATTTAAAAGCATTAGCGCTGTGATTAATAGAAGTTTTCTGTAAAATTTTTAAAATGTCATTAAAATCATTTGATACAATTTTAATTTTACTTGTAAAGTAATAATCCTCTATATCAGTTTTTGGATTAATATAAGTCAGTCCTTTATATTTTATTCTGGGAATACTATCAGCCTTTTGAATTACCTCAAAATTCTGAGCTTGTAATATGGTAGCATTAATTACTAAAACCAGTAAGATTATCCTTTTCAAATTTATATATTTAATAGAGTTTATTTATAATGAGAATTACTCACAACGTCTCCGTATATGAAACGTAGCGTCTAAAATGACACTATCGTTTCGGATTAAACACGAGCCGAATTTTTATTTTTTATGTTTATATTTTAATTTCTAAATATACAAAAATAAAAATTTGGCGGTCTTAATAAATAAGCAAAAACCTCTCGAAAAGCCTGTAATAGCTATGTTTTATATACATTGTTGTGCATAGTGCTTTTCACGTCCTCCTTGGTTTTCCGATTTTTGTTGTTTAGTTCGGATTGAGCATTGGCAAGACATACTCTTTTACAGTTTTGGTGAAGCGTGGTTGATGCGACTGGAAATGTGTATGGCTTTGAGCGTTGGCAATTCTATGTTTTAGTTTAAATCCATCTTCTCACTTTTTCCGCGTATTGTATATATTCATTTCCAAATTCACGTTTTAAAAACTCTTCCTCTAATCTTATTTGTGTATTTACGCTTAAAGTAGATAATGAGATTATGAGTAAAGTAAATGCATTGGGAATTACAAGAAATAATCCAATATTCGCAATCATAATTCCAAGAAATATTGGGTTTCTTGAAATTGAAAACATTCCTTTTGTTACTAATTTAGTTTTGTTCTTTTCGTCAATTCCAATTCTCCAAGAATTTGCCATTTGGCTTTGAGAAATCCAGACTACAATTAATGATATAACCAAAAGTGTCCAACCAATCTTTTGTAAAATAGGATTTTCTAAATACCAAAAAGGAAGTAAATATTCGTACCACTCATTTTTGAAAGCATAGATTCCAACAACAATAAGCTCAAAGATTGTGATAAATGTAAAAACCTTACCATTATAATCGTGAGCATTATCTGTCTTTTTAAACGTTAGCGGATTTATGCCTGTTTTTCTCCAAAGCAAAATAGACCTTAATACAAATACCAATAAAAAATATAATATCAGATAAGTAAATAATAACATAGTTTCTAATTTGATACAAAAGTGCTCTAAATATCAATGCAATGGAAGTGCAATTACTGACCACTACATTTATCACAAATTCCTTTTACTACCAAGTTTACATTTTCTGAAACAAAACCATCAGGCACTTTAATTTGAGGAATTTTATGTTCTGTTAAACAAACAGTTTCGTTACAGTTGTTACAATGAAAATGTAAATGCAAATCGGTTTCAATTTCGCAATTACAACCCTTTTCACATAAAGCATATTTTGTAATTCCTGTACCATCGTCAATTTGATGTACAATATCTTTTTCTTCAAATGTTTTGACGGTTCTGTATAACGTTGTTCTATCTGCTTTCTCAAAAGCATTTTCTATATTACTTAATGTAACAGCAATTTGCTTTTCTGCAAGGAACTTGTAGATTAACAAACGCATTGCTGTTACACGAATATTTTTAGATTCTAATAATTCTTCTATTGTTTGCATAATTAATCGTGGTCTTCGTTTCCAAATGGTTTAATTATTATACCTACACTAAATATAAATCCATCTGTTGGTGCATATATTTCTGGAAATATAGGATTTTCGTGTGGTGGTAAAACTAATGGTGAGAACCTACTTTGTCTTCTATCTGTGAAATTTTCAAAGTTTACAAATGCACTACCAAATTTAAAATTACGCATTAATAGTAAACCCATTGTAACAAAGTCCGTTGTTTCAGTTCCGTTTGATAAAAACTGCTTTCCAGTATAAAATGTTTCATATCCTATTCGCCATTTTTCAGATTCGTACATCAATACACTACCTGCGTTATGTTTTGCAGTTAGTGGTTTTTGTGGATTACCTGCTAAATAGTTCAATTTAGTATCTATTAGCGCATAATTTAAAAACCATCGAAAGTCTTTGTATGTAAACTTTATATTTGTTTCAGCTCCTTTGCTCAATATTTCGTCTGTTGCGTTTTCAAATGCAAACAATCCGTTATCTGTACTATTTAATAACAAACCGTTGTTTATTGCTGAAACGTAAAAAAGTTGATTAATTGAAAACCCAATAGTTTCAAACAAGCGTGTTTGGTAATTAAAATCAAGATTTAAACCATAAGAACGTTCTGCTTTTAAGTTTGATTTATCTATACCAAGTACATTTTCGAAATTTATAAATTCTGCTTCTTCTGTGAAAATATCAGGTATTTTGTAGCCTAAACCACCACCAATTCTGCTTGAAAATCCATTGTCATTTTTATACAATAATGAAACTCTTGGAAGTGGAAAAAATCCAAAGTCTGTGTTGTAATCTGCTCTCAATCCAGTTTCTAAAATCCAATTATCTGAAAGGTCATAAATGTTGTTTGCAAACATTCCATACGTTATATCTGTTTGGTCACGTTGTAAAGTTGCACTATCATTCTCATCAAACTTTGAAGTATATAAGTTTGTTCCAAAAATCCAATCAGCTTTTGAAGTTGCTTTTTGATAAGTAACTTCTGTAAACGTATTGATTTGTTTACCGTCAAAATTAAAATCTGGAATAGTAAGGTTTCTATCGAAAAACGAAATACTATTTTTTATGTTCAAAGAACTTATTGAATCTATTTGCGTTTTATAAACTGCTTGACTGCTCAACCTTTTTGAGATATTTTCTTCTGTATATTGATGAATTCCATTTTCTCCACTTTCAATTTTTGTTACATCTCCACCAATTCTGTCATCGTAAGTTCCATTTAAACCAATCCAAAACGTTGTTTTTTCTGATGGATAATAAAAGAATTTTGGGTTGAATGAAATAGAAGTTGTTTTTGGTAAATTACTAAAACCATCATTTTCTGGGTCGTATACTTTTTGAGAATGACCAGAACCATAAAGCGAAACACCAAATTTCTCATTTCGCTTGCTGTAAAATACATTTGCTGTACTTCCTAATGCTTGGGTTTGCGTTAACATAATATCTAAAGCTGGTTCTTCGTCAGGTGTTTTTGAAACCATATTTATTAAACCTGCAATTGCTCCACCACCATAAAGTGTTGAAGAACTTCCTTTAATGATTTCAAATTGTTGCAAGTCCAAAGGTGGAATTTGTAATATGCTCAAACCACTTGAAAAACCTCCGTAAAGAGGAAATCCATCTCTCAAAAGTTGCGTGTAACGTCCATCGAGTCCTTGAATCCTAATATTTGTACTTCCGCTACTTAAAGAGGTTTGTTGCATCTGTATTCCTGTACTTTCACGAAGTACCATTGAAATATTGGTAGGGTTCATAATTGCTTTTTCGCCCAATTCTTCTGCTCCAATAAATTCTATTCTTGTTGGAATTTTTTTAACGGTTCTCGTGCTTCTTGAAGATTGTAATACAACTTCGTCCAATTCATTTCCACCACTTTTTAATTTGAAAACTAAATCGGAACTATTTGGAATTTGAATAGTAGTTTTTAAGGTTTCATAACCCAAATATGAAATTATGATACTATGTTCTCCGTTTGGAACTTCTGTAAATGTTGCGATTCCGTCAAAATCCGTTACTGCTCCTTTTTCTAATTCCTCAAAATATACTGTTGCTCCAAATAACGGTTCGTTTTCGGATTCTGAAAGGACTTTTATTAAGATATCAGAGGTTTGTGCTTTTACTGAAAAGCATATTATAATTGTGAGCATTGCGCTCAATATGTATTTATTCATTGAAAATGTAAAAATTAATTAACTAAAAATTCTTGACTTTTGGTCGATAAATTAGCTAATCAATTGAGGCGGTTGCCAGATATTGGAATGATAATTAAACCTGTAGATTGATTGATAAACAGATAGAATTTCTGTAGAAATCTGATTGTTAATACCTAATTCAAAAGTTTGAATTGGTTGATATGTAATTGCGATTCCACAACAATTACAAATACAAGTTATTGGACAAGTATCATCACTATCATTTTGATGATTGTGTTCAGCAGTTATTTCGTCTTGGTGTAGGTCTTCGGCATTATTTCCGTCAGAACAAGGTTTCATTGACAAACCAAGAATTAATAATGATAATATGATAGTAATAAATTTCATTGTCACAAAGATAGAGAAATTTCAATGCAATGGTATTGCAAAGTTTTTTCTTAATTCTGTTTTGTGTTCCGTTTTTAAGCGTTGGCAAAGAACAGCTCTTTTGGTTTTTTCAGCGTTGGCTTATGTGTCGGCAAAAAACCAAATGTGCTGTTTGCGCGGTTGGCTTTTTTAGTTCAAATGTTGATGTTGAGCACGATTTTCCGCATTATGCACAACGGTTAGTATATGAAAAGTAGGCGATTTCGAAGTCCTAAACTTTCAGTTAAGCACAAAGTTTGATACGAGCTAAAAGCCTTGAATTTATTACTATTTCGCCTATTTTTTATATACATTGTTAGCCTTTCGTTATTCTTTTTCAGCCATTACATTTTCTCTTGTATCAATAACTTCAAATTTAATTCCGTTCAATTTTGATTTTAATTGCTCGATTATCAAATCAATTCTTTGCTCGATAAATAAGTCCAATGCGTTTTCAGGCATTTCGGGTAAACTTGACCATTCCAATATTTGTTCAGGGATTAAGTGTGATTTAATTGCCGTTGGAAAGTCAGGGTTTTTGTCATAGTCACAGATATATTCCAAAGGATTTTTATTGCTAATTTCTAAATTCGTTATTTGGGTCAAATACGCAATATTCATTAAAGAATTATTGTCGATAGTATTAGAACCTGGATTTTTTGCAATGTAGTCTGTTGGAAAAATGTGGTGCAGATTTGGCTTGTCAGTTGAGAAAAAGAAGTTTTCCGCAATTACATTTCTATCTGTAAATTTCCAATCTTTCGGTTGGTTAGTTGCAAAAAGTGCAAGGATTGCTCTTGAAGAAACACCTTTTGAGCTGTATGAAGCTTTTCTCAAAGTGTCTCTGTCAATTAAGAAGCGTTCAAATTGATATTCTTCCTTATTTTTCTCTTTGTTAAGAAAAGTAATATGATTTTTAATATCCGTTGTATTGCTCAATAAGTCATCTCTATGCAAACTATTAAACCAAAAATATTTCTTTAGAAAATCGTAATCTGGACTACTGTTTTGATAGAAGTAATTTGATATTGTAAGATAGAAATATCTGTATGGGATTAATTGTGGACCTTTTAAGTTTAATGTGTTCTCAAAGAAGTCAAATGTCTTTAAAATGGCTTTTTTAGAATCCGCCCAAATTGTTTCTATTTGTTCAGTTTTTATATCATTTAAGTATCTAGGCGTAATATTTACAATTCCTGAATTTTCGATATTTTCTCGAATTAGAATTGATAGAATTTGCAGATAGTCAAAGTCACTTAATTGTAGAAATCTACTGTTGTTAATTTCTCGAAATCCGTCTATTAACTCTCTTAAATAAAATCCGTTATCAGAGTCCGTTTTTGGTCTAAATGTTTTGGCGACAACAATATCAAAAATATCTAATGGTTTTCCTGCTTGGTTTATTCGCTCAAATATTTGGCAAACTTCTGAAACTTGAATGCCTTTTAATTCAATAAATGAAAGCCTATAATTATCAAGAACTTGTTTTATACGTCCAAGTTCCTCAATATATTGGTGGTCAAAATTTAAGTCAATTTCTGGGTGTTTGATAACTGTTTTTTGAATGTCATTATATTTTTCTTTTATGTCAATCAGTTTTAAAATCAGTCCTTCGTCAAATTTCTTTTTCTTGCTAATATTCCTTTTGAAAGTTCCTTTTTTATCGTCTATTTCATCCCAATACAGAAATCGCTTTTTGTAGCTTTCATCATCTGTGTCGTCTGAACTTTCTACCGTAATATCTACATAAAGAGCTGGGTCAAATTCTTCTCTTCCCTCAATTTTTCCACCATAAAGTGAAGTCAGTAGGGAAGTGGTTCTTTGTTGTCCATCTAATAAATATTGATATTCAGTGCGGTTGAAATTGTCGTTAACGATTTTATGTCCGCCAATTTCTCGGTGATTTTGAAGTTTTAAATCAGTTTTCCAAACGAGAATACTACCTAACGGATAGAATTTATAAATACTGTCCCAAAGTTTTTTTACATTTTCTTTTTCCCAAACTACGTCTCTTTGGAATGTTGGAATTTGGTAATCTTGGTTTTTCAACTCGTCAAGGTATGTTGTTATTCCTTTGTCAGTTGGTTTTATTCTGTCTGTAAAGTTCATTCAGTTTCTCGGTTTTTTTTAATGAAGGCTAACGTAGGAATATAGTTACCATGGTAACTATATTTCCATTATATAATTCACAAATCTAACAGATTTCAATCAAAAACAAAGTCTTGTATGTTGTTTAAGTGATGTTTAATCAGATTTTTATAAATATATAGTGCATGTCGTGAGATGAACTATCAGACTCTGGATACACCCATAATTATAGATTACCCAAAATCATTTGTAAATGTTTGTAAACACTTGTAAACGATTACTGATGCCAATATACAGCCTAATAGCATCTACTAATTGATGGGTTTTGCATCATTGTATAATAGCCATGAAATCCTACGACTAGAAATACAGAAAACCAAAGACCTCCAAATAGGTAAAAGACAACTGCTATAGCACTATGAAGTACGAATGATTTTTGAAGCCTTTGGGGTGGGGAATTAATGGGTACTGGGAAATAATTAAGTTTCTAGAAGCAGAACATTATTTTTAACCCCAAAAAATCATCTCCAAAATCGTTTTCCCCCTTATCGAAGTGGCGGATCAGTCAACAGGCATATAGCGTTTGCCTATCGGCACGCCATATGCCTAGTTATTGTAGAGCGTACTACTTTTTTTTCATAGGTGAATGTTCCGAAAGAATGACTCTGTTTTCTGGTTTAGGCATATTTGCAAAAAAATCATCAGTTCTTTTAATAAATTCGGATAAATCTCCTTCGTAAACTTCGTTTAAAACTAATTTACAATTCTCGCGAGTAATTGAGTCCATTACACACTGATCCCAAGCTCTTTTACAGTTCCATTTTCCAACAAGTTTGGCAGTAGGCGAGGCTGTCTGATGTTCTTTCAATCTTTTTTCAACATTATCCGCAAATCCGATTTTCACTCTGTTTGGGTTAAATTCAGGAATCAGCTGAATAATATAAAAGAAGCCATACCTACTTGTTGTTAAAAGGTCATTTTTATCACTACTTTCTTCTTTGGTTTCAAAATAATTGATGAAAGTATTAGTGTCATCGGTTGACAAGCAATTAACTAAAGAACCTTTACTCGAAACTGTTTTTTGCTTTACAGGATTCAAGTCCAGTTCTTTTTTGACCTTATTCACGTGTCTCCGCACTGTGTCAACTCCGATATTTAGTTTTTCGGCAATATCATAATATGTATAATAACTTTCCAATATCTTTTTTTTCGGTATGCTCTACAACGTAGGAATATAGTTACCATGGTAACCATATTTCCATTATATAATTCACAAATCTAACAGATTTCAATCAAAAACAAAGTCTTGTATGTTGTTTAAGTGATATTTAATCAGATTTTTATAGATATATAGAGCATGTCGTCAGATGAACTATCACACTCTGGATACACCCATAATTATGGATTATCCAAAATCATTTGTAAATGTTTGTAAGCACTTGTAAACGATTACTGATGCCAAATAGCATCTACTAATTGATAGGTTTTGCATCATTGTATAGTAGCCGTGACACCCTACGACCAGAAATACAGAAAACCAAAGGCCTCCAAACAGGTAAAAGGTAGTAGCTATTATATACCTATGAGGTACAAATGCTTTCTGAGGCATTTGAGGTGGGGTAAAATCTAAATAGCACAATAGAAAGAAAGCTAATTCTTCAAAAAAACATTACGGTAAAACCCCATATAGATATAGGGTTTAAAAGTAATTGTAAATCATTTAGTTAAAGGAAAATTACACAACAATCGTTCTTTTAACTATTGAAATTAACGCTCTCTGCATAATTTGTGGAAATTTTAGCCTTCGAAGCCTCTGTTTTTAGTCAAAAAAGCAGCAAAATTACCTTTAAAATAGTTAAAAATTGCTATGGTATTTTTGGTAATATCACCCTAGTTTTGTCAACAATAACAGGGGTTTACACATTATTTCAATAACTCCTTTAACAGTCAAAAATCAAAATATATTTTTATGAAGGCAAAAACATTTTTTTTCGGTATTCTTTTTCTATTTTTAGTTCCATCAATTTTTATAAGTTGTGAGACATCAAGTATTGAGGAAGAAAGTATTCAAAATATAGATAAAGTAAATGATGTACAATCAGTATCTCGAAGAATTAAAAGACCAGGCACGCAAAGAAGTTCAGAATCTATTTAAATTATCATTCAGCAATAGTGATATTAAGAAATCAATAAAGGTTAGAATTTTTGGCTCATTGCTTATCGCTATATCAGGACTTATTTTGTATTTGGACAAATTCATGTTACTCATCAATTATGAGGGCACGAATTCTTTTGGATATGATCTTTACTACGATTTTATATGGGCGCTTACACAAAGTGTATCGCCCATTCTTATGATTTTTGGATCTGTATTTTTCAGACCTTATAACTTCACTTATTTAATTGCCATATATTGTTATTCTATTCAAATTTTATGGGTATTACATCCAGAATACTACGATGATATAGGTTTAACAATTAAATATTCCTTTGGACTATTTGTAGCAATTATTTTTGTTTTTAGTCTTATTGGTATCGCAATATTATCATTTTTGCAAAAGAAAACTGAAGATGAGCGATTTGTTGAGAGTGCAAGAGAAGCATTGTCGCTTTTAAAAGAACAGGTTCTAGCCAATCAAGCATAAATAAAGAGATATGGAAAAAAAGTTAACAACTCAAATAAATAAACTGATAGTAAAATTAAAGAATAAAGAAGTCCCTTTAAATAAGGCTATAGAGGAATATTGTCAATTGATAAGTAAATTTCACAATACTGCTCGGTATTCGATTAATAGCACAATAGAAATGGAGGAAATTTCAGATTTTGGAAAAATCTTATTGGAAGAAAATATCCTAGTTGAACAAAGAATTCAAAAACTGGAAAGAATACTATTGCTACAAGAATTGGGAGTTAAATTTACAAAAGACGAACTCAAAGGGGTTTTGGGCAATTAAAACCTAAGGCAAAGGCAAATATTTCTATTTATCTTTTCTCAAAATTACATGTCTTTCCATTAGTTCGGCTCTTGCTTCATTTCGGATCAAGTCAAACCACATTTTTATTTCAGGCTCTTCCATAAGAGCATCTTTGTTTTCTATACAAATCCTTGCGACTTCTTTTATTGTTAGTGTTTCCTTGTCAGATACATCTACAAGAACAGGTTCACCATTTTTTACTAACAGTGCTTCTTTCAACAATTGTTTTACAAATACCATTATAGCTTTAGGAATTTTAGCTGTTCCCACCTCATATCCCGTTACAGTCCTTTGAGAAATCCCAAGTTCTTCTGCAAATGCTTGCTGTGTATATTTGAGTTTTTTACGAGCCTTTTTGAATTCTTCTTTATTCATGAGATAAAACTACATTTTTTGCTTAATTTTTACTTAAAAATATTATTTATATGCATAATTTGCTTATTTTAGCAAAAACTATAAGTAAATATACATAAATCGCATTACAAGCATCCTAATAGATCAGTAATACGATAATGAGAACATTATTAATGGCCATAAATTAAAACAAATTGAATGCGTAATACTTGAGTTGATTGTCATAATTACTGACACCTCAGTTACTCCAGATAGTTGGTGTCGTCAGCAAATATTAAGTGTTAAAAATTTCAAATGACCAAAAAAGAAATAAAATCAAAACAACAATCGGATGACCGACTGCGAAAGTTCTTAGAAACTAATAAGGTGATACTTAATATCTCTGGATTGGAAAAAAAATTCGGTTTTAATAAAGGTGGTTTAGACAGGCTGAAAAATCACGGTTCTTCAATTCAAAAAAAATATGCAATCGCAAGATTATATAATTTTTTGGTAATAGAAGAATACAAGTACAAAAGTCAATTAGATAAACAATTTCGAGTTGTTTCTTTTATTCAGGATAATAAAGATATCCTAAATATCTCGGGCATTGAACGTACAGCTTTAATACCATCAGGTACGCTCTACAAAATATTGAATATAAGAAATAGAAAGTTGAGTGGAGAAAATATCAAAAACATTGATAACCTTATTCTTAAGTCCTTGAAAGTAATATCTAAATAGTATGGATGTAAATATGATACAAACTACCAATAATAAAGCATTAAGAATAATTGAAGTACTTGATGGCTTAGAGATTATGAAAGCAAAAATTGAATTAGAAATAGTTTTACATATACTCGAAGTAACCAATAATCCTATTAATCATGAAAAAATTAAAAGCGTGTGGTTCAAAGATATGGAATCAAAGAAAAAATTAGACAAAAATGCTAAATCAGCTGCTATAAAAAACCCAAAAATACACGGTCATGATCATACATGCATTGCCCATACGAACCAGATATACATCTATCATAGAACCAGTCTGTGGTACTACAAATTATGGACCAATCAATGCCTGTACTATGCCCTAACAAAAGACGGATCAAAATGCCTCAGAAAATTGACCAAAACCAACTTGCTCAATGATTATAAAACAACCCGTTTTGAGGACCCCTTGGTCAATTTTCTAAAAAACAACTCGGTCTACAAAAAAAATCTAATCACCAAAGAATTTGAAATACTCACAATACTCAAATAAACAAAAAAATCGCCACAATTACATTTTGCATGGTATAACACATCAGAACAAGGAGCAAACAGACTCTGTCTATAAAATAGCAATCCTACAACCATTATAACTATCAATAGTATGGAACATCAAGACATTATTACATCAGAACAAGACAGCATACGTGGGATCATCAATCAGCTAGATGGTCTTGATGTAGCAATGGCACATAACACGCTCCATAAAGTTCACCTGATACTGAACCTCACCGAAACCCCAATCAATAGCACCAAGGTTAGAGAGCTTTGGTTTCCAGAACTCGGTGATCAGACAAAACAGACTGCAAAACACAAAAACATAAAACTGCTCATACAAAATGGCAAGGAGTACCATAGCGTAGCTATGAACAACCACCTAGAACTCTATCTGTGGGTAGATCTGTGGTATGCCAAACTCATGCCCTGCACTTGTTTGTACTACAAATTAACAGATGAAATTACTGGTAGAGTAAAAAAACTGACTAGAACGAACCTACTCAATGATTTTGCAGGGACTCCTTTTGAGCAAAAACTCATCGCTTTTTTAAAGAAGCATCACCCTTGCAAAAAAGATCGAAAAACGGGAGCGTACAAAATTCTAGAAGTCTTTGTTTCTAATTAAGCACTCCACATAATACATTGAATGAAACGCCACACTAGCAGCTACCAAATGAATCCCTAAAGTTATAGCGTTGGTAATTAGCCGGAAAGGCGGAACGATAGGACACATAGTCTTATGAGTGTTTTTTTGGATCACTTAGTTTCGTCTTTCTTTTTTATTTAGAACCCCTCCAATCGTATGCTTAGATTGGTGGAAAGGAGCCTACATGCGGAAATATCTAGGGGGCTGATTTTCCGCGCTCCTTTCCTTAATTACTGAATCACTCCTACCTAAATAATACATAAACACCAGTTTTAATAGAATTAACCACTACAGCACAATACCCTTGTGTAACTTCTCCTTACAAACAAAAACTACCTTCAGGCAGCATTTAATTAGCGGCTTAAAAGAATTCAACAGCTCTTTCTAGACAATCTACTCCCTTTTTTTCTGATGATTATTTATTTTGAAAAATCAAAAGACACTATTTTTTATAGAAACCAGAGAGCACTGAAGGAATTTAGTCTCTGAATTTTAGCCATAAAAAAAGGGGGGAAAACCCCCTTTACAATCAATAAACAGCCTCCCTTTTTAAAGTATTTTTGTCGCTATCATATTTATGATAACAGTATCAATTCAATCTAATTTTTTTTGATTTTGTCTTGATGGTGTTGCGGGAAAATCAGAAATATAGAGATGAGACAAATTTAACATCAAAGCGTATTTGTTAGTAAAATGATTTATAAAATCGGAAATCTAATTTAGCCCTCCCTCCGTGAAAAAACTAGTATTTTTTTGTATCGTATTATATGGTTTAGTAGGTGTAATTAGCAGTGCGTATGCTTTGAATATCCCCTTAGGAGAATCGCTATTAAGCACAGAGCTTAGAGTTGGGTATAAAGATTCCATCATCAAGGCAAAGAATCTTTTGGATTTGATTCCCCATAAGGTATCGACACCGCTTCGATTTCCAGAATTAGACAAAAAATATCCAGTCACCAAAACCAAAATATCCTTTGATGCTCCAGAGTTTTCTTATGGTAGGATTCAAAAAGAATTTCCTGCTCCTACCTCTAGTGTCAATAATGCTAGGTCAGAAGCAGAGGCTAGTTTTAGAGAAATAGACAGTACAGGAAGATGGATTTCTTCCTTTGCTAACGAAAATATCCAAGTGCTACCCGTTGGAATAAAACAAGAAATCAATGGGGTTCAGTACCAATTAGGTTTTACACGGGCTAGGTTTCACAAAGATTATACAGAATTGACGGTATTTGTAAAAGTCCTTTTACCACAATCCGATGATAAGGGAGAGTCTATAGTACTTTTTTTTGGAGCTAATAATGTAAAACTCTCTCATCAAGGAGGCATCATTGGAGATGCCAATCTTGTATTACTCGGTGATATGTTTATCCCTTTCAATGGCGGTAATTGGTTGTTGATCCTCAAAGGAGGGTTTGATTACAGGACAGGAGCTACCCAGAATAGAACTTTTGTTACCATTAGCTGTGATGGTGTTCAGGAAATGGGGATTGAGGGAGAGGTTCAATTCTCCAGAAGCATGTTAGTACCTGTTGGGCTCTATGGAGAACCGCAACCAGAAACACGTCTCTATCATGGAGCACAAAAAGAACCTATACAAATACCTAATCGAGTCACAGGATCTTTTAGCGCCATTGCTTCGGATTGGAATGATATGATTGTAGCAATAGATTTATCGCCATTTGTTTTGGCCAGTCAACCCGATAAATTTATGTTTTCTGTAAATCAAGCAATCTTTGATTTCAGTGATTTGCGAACAGAAAACGTCAATTTTCCCCAGCATTACTTTGACAAAGGCTTGCTATTACCAAGTCCAGAGGCTTGGCGTGGCGTCTTTGTACAATCCTTGGAAGTAGTCATGCCACAGGAGTTCAAAACTACCAAGAGTATTTCCAACAATCAGCCTGTACGTTTTGAGGCTGCAAATTTGATCATAGACAATTATGGGGTTTCTGGATATTTTTCTGCCGAGAATTTAATCCCCTTGAGCGAAGGACGCACCGCCAAATCAAATGCATGGGCGTATTCTGTAGACAAAATCGGAATAGAGATTGTCACCAATACACTGATAGGTGCCGATTTTAGCGGAAGGGTGCTATTACCCATTGCAGAAAAAAAGAATACTACAGACCAAGAGTCAGAAGACAAAACTCAAGGACTGGCATATCAGGGGATTATTTCCGAAAATGAATATGCTATGACGGTATCTACTCTGGATACCATAGCCTTTGATGTTTTTAAAGCAAAAGCGGAACTCTTACCAAATTCTGGAGTAGAACTGGCAGTAGTCGATGGTAATTTCCTTCCAAAGGCAGTCTTGCACGGTAGAATGGCTATCAGTGCTAGTCAGAAAGAATCCTTGAAAAAAGAAGGAGAATCCACGACCAGTATAGATTCTGATGGAAGGGCACAAAATAATACGGTAGAGTTTAAAGGAATAGCATTCGAGGGGATGGTGATACAAACGGTATCCCCAATTTTTGACATTGCGTATTTGGGATATCAGGATGAAGTAAAACTAGCAAATTTCCCTGTTTCGATTGCCAATATAGCCTATGCCGGTAATGGACAACAGGCAGGGCTTTTATTTGACCTGAATATCAATCTGATGGGCAAAGAAAGTAAAGGTTTTGCTGCTGAGGCGCGCCTAGGTATCTATGGTGCTTTTCAAGAAGAACACTACAAACAACATTGGAAATTTGATCGATTAGACCTCTCTAGTATTGCCATTGATGCCAATACAGGTTTTATGCAACTCAACGGGAGTTTAGAGCTTATGGATAATGATCCTATTTATGGAGATGGCTTTTCGGCAGAAATAGCAGGTACTTTTGGAAAGGAAGGCTCAGGCATTGGCCCTATTAGTTGCAAGGCTATTTTTGGAAGGAGTGATTTTAGATACTGGTATGTAGATGCAGCCGTTCATGGTTTGAAAATAAATATAGGACCGTTACAAATCTCAGGATTTGCAGGTGGCGCTTTTTATAAAATGTCTCGTGTTGCTGGCGCAGGAACTGATTTCTCCCCTTCAGGATTATCGTATATCCCAGAAAAAGATGCTGCCTTTGGGGTAAAAGCGATGCTCTTTGGAGCAATCCCCGATGAGTCTGCCGCAGCAGTGGGTGCAGGTTTTGAAATAGAAATCAATCGCAATGGCGGGGTCAACCGATTGGGGCTTTTTGGAGAAGCGCAGTTTATGAAAGCATTTGATTTCCCCAACCCCGTAGCAAAACTGCAAGCTAAACTTGGTCATCTGGTGGATAATGAAAAGTTACAAAAGGTGGCCAACAGCGATCTAGGCAATATCTTTTTGGACAAGGCAACAAATCAATACAAACCCGAAGTAGTTGGAGCGGCAGGAATAAGCGCCAAAATGGGGATGGAATTTGATTTTAAAAACAGTTCGTTCCATGCCACTCTAGATTTATATGTAAACGTTGCTGGAGGTGTAATTGCAGGAAGAGCCTCTGGAGGGCGTGCAGGATGGGGAGTAGTACATATAGACCCCGATGAGTTCTATGTCTATATGGGAACACCCGATGATCGCCTTGGACTCAAAATGGGAGTAGGTTCTTTAAAATTAGAAGTGGGCGGTTATTTTATGCTTGGAGATCGTATTCCTGGTAGTCCACCACCACCACCCGAGGTCGCAGATATACTGGGAGTAGATTTGGCGGAGTTGGATTATATGCGGGACGAAAACCTATTGGGAGAAGGCAAAGGAATTGCCTTTGGAACAGATTTTAGTGTAGACACAGGCGATATTAATTTTCTCATACTATATGCCCGTTTTCAGGCAGGATTGGGATATGATATTATGGTCAAAGATTATGGGAATGCAAGATGTAGCAATACAGGAGACCAAATTGGTATCAATGGTTGGTATGCCAATGGGCAGGCCTATGCCTATTTGCAAGGAGAGCTTGGGATCAATATAAAACTCTTTTTTATTCGAAAGAAAATACCCATCATTCGTGGCGCTGCTGCCTTATTAATGCAGGCAAAGGGGCCTAATCCCTTTTGGATTCGGGGCTATGCTACTGGGGAGTATGATCTGCTGGGCGGATTGGTCAGAGGGAGTTTTAGACTCAAGGTAACTATAGGGGAACAGTGCGTGATCGAAAATTCTTCCCCCCTAGGAGGTATCAAGATGATTACCGATATCACCCCCAAAGAAGGAGATTCGAATATTGATGTTTTTGCTGCACCACAGGCGGCTTTTGCAATGAAAATCAATGAACCCATTGTTATTCCAGAAGATAGCGGAGACAAAACATACAAAGTAATCCTCGAAAAATTTACGATTACCGATCAAAGCGGAAAAGAAATCAAAGCAACATTGGAATGGGGACGTATGAACGATCGAGTAAGTCTAATCTCTGAGGATATCCTACCTCCTAATACCAAGCTAAAAGCAACGGTCGAGGTTAGTTTTCAAGAGCGTATCAATGGCGTTTTTCGTGTCATCAAAGAAGATGGAAAAAAAGCCATTGAAAAAGAAGAGCGTAGCTTTACCACAGGAACAGCTCCAAATCATATTCCGTTGCACAACATTCAGTATGCATACCCTGTAGTGGATCAACACTATTTTTACAGTGACGAATATCCTACGGGCTATATTCAGCTAAAACGTGGACAGGATTATTTGTTCGATGACACCCACTGGGAAAGCCTTGTGAAATATACCGACGAATCTGGAAAAGGGCAAACAGTAGCCTTCAATTATATGCAAGGGGATAATAAAGTAGACTATACACTTCCCAAAGTAAGCAAAGAAACCAATTACGTATTGTCTATCATTAGTAGTCCAAAGAGAAGTAGTACTTCTCGAACTAAAGCAACTACCACCAAGACCAAAGAATTTGGAGAGGACAATACCATGAAAATTCGCAAAAACACCGCTGAGACCGTGCTGAAGGATGGGGAAATCGAGCGTCTTTCGTATGGTTTCAAGTCCAGTGAATACAAAACATTCCGGGATAAGATTAATTCCTTGAAAACCAGTGAGCATTTATGGGGTGATTTGAGTACACTAGTCATATTCTTATCTTCCAAAGTACAAAACCATGAAGCCTTTGAGGTATTAGAACTTGTGGGAGGCAAGTATTCGGGTAATAAGCCTTTGATAAGAGCAGAATCCGACTTACAGGATGCCTATTTTACTAATGATATTGACCCTATATTATATAGCAAATATTTAGAAAATAGCTCCTACAGTCTGACTAGAGATGTTTCGAAATATGGGTATATCCCTAAAAAAGCACTGCCGATATCATCACATTATCTGACCAGTGTGGAGAACAATGTGAACCAAAACTGGACGGCGACTCACTTTCCGTTTCGCTATAATCTGACGCAATTATATTATCAGGATTACTTGGATGTACGGGATCGGGTTATGAATGATTATGCAAATGGTCTAATAGCACCTACCTCGCAACAGGCAAGTATCATCAGTACAGAGTTTTTGTTCATGTTACAGGGCAAATACAACATACACTTGCAGTATATACTGCCAGGAGGTATCAAAGGTAGTTCCGCAAATTATCAGTATAAGAACCCTTTAAAATTTAGAGGTTAGATGAAAACAGTACTAGTTTACATATCAAATAGCTTCAGGAGATTTTTGTTGACTCTCTCTTTAGTGGTGGTTAGTCTTGGTTTTTCTCAAAGTGATAAGCCTGTTGCCTCTATACAAAGTATGGTACGATTTGATGGAGAAAAAGTACTAGTACGCTGGGCACCTATCTCATCCAATGCATGGCTCAAAACCAATACGGCAGGATACCGTATTGAACGTTTTACCATCAGCCAAAATGGACAATTACTCGATCCTCCTTTAAAAAAAGTACTGACACCTCTACCATTAAAACCTGCTCCTGTGGAACAATGGGAATCCTTGGCAGCAAAAAGTGACTATGCCGCTATTGTAGCACAAGCATTATATGGAGATAGTTTTCAGTTAGAAGAAATGCAAGGAGGACTAGCACAGATTATCAATAAATCTAGAGAAATAGAACAGCGATTTTCCTTTGGACTTTTTGCTGCAGATATGGATTTTGAAGCTGCTAAACTAGCAAGCTTAGGTTATGAAGATACTACCATAGAGAAAGGAACAGAATATTTATACAAGATCATGAGCCTAGTTCCAGAGGAAACCTTGGAGATTAGACCCGCTCTTGTATCCATCAAAACAAAAACATCCGAAAAATTGCCAAAACCTATAGACTTATTGGCAGTAGCAAAGGATAAGAACATTTTGCTTACTTGGGAGTATGAGCTATATAAATCTACATATACTTCTTATTATTTGGAACGTTCTGAGGATGGTACAAATTTTAGCCGACTAGGCGATACACCACTGGTTAATCTAAATGACCGCCCAGAAGCGCCTGCAAAACGGATGTACTACATTGACACCTTATCACAAAATAACAAAGAGTATCACTATCGAGTACAAGGGATTTCTCCCTTTGGAGAAAAGAGTCCTTACTCTGATATAGTAACTGCTTCTGGTATTTCAAAACTCATAGAGGTGGCTCATATTGACCGTCATGATTTTGATAAGAACGGGAATCTACAACTATATTGGACTTTTAAGCAAAGTGCCCAACCACAATTAAAATCCTTTGAGCTGAATTGGGCAAAGCAAGAAAAAGGTCCCTATAAACGAATACAAGAAAACATTGCCGTCACAGCACGCAAGACAACGGTCATAAACCCAGAGCCTTCTAACTATTATTCGATTACAGCAGTGAGCAAGGACAACCAGCGTACGACTTCCTTTATCGCCTATGTACAAACCATTGATTCTGTTGCACCTGCCAAACCTGTAGGCATTACAGGTGTAGTGGATACCCTAGGGATTGTAAAATTACAATGGGATGCCAATACCGAAAAAGATCTATTGGGGTATCGCATATTTAGAGGTAACCTAGAAAAAGAAGAACTCTCACAAATAACAGTGGCTCCGATAGCAAACAACACTTTTATAGATACGGTACAGGTAAAATCCCTGAATAACAGCGTTTTTTACCAACTAGTTGCTGTAGATGAGCGTTACAATATGTCCGAATATTCTCAGAAATTTAAACTAGCCAAACCCGATGTGATTCCGCCTTCGTCTCCTATTTTCAAGACCTACAAAGTGACCGATAAAGGAATTAGACTAGATTGGATAGGTAGTACAAGTAGTGATGTCAGTTCGCATACCCTATACAGGCAAGTAGTGAATACACCAGAAAAAGGATGGACAGCTGTTTTTGAGACAGCTACTGCTACCAGCTTTACCGATCAAAAAATCGAAGAAGGTGTTCAATACCGATATGCCATTTTTGCAGAAGATCTAGCAGGTCTGAGATCAGCAGCTTCGAGTCCAATTACAGTGACTGCGCAAAAGTCTACATCTAGGGATATGATCAAAGGTTTCACCGCTATTGCAGACCGCACAGCATTGAAAATCGATCTTAGTTGGCGTAAACTACCACAAGAAGTATCAGAAGTACTGATATATAAATCAAAGAAAGAAGGAAAACCAGTACTCTGGAAGCAAATGCCCAATAGTAAAAACAAATTATCGGACACCCATATATCTCCAGGACATGTGTATGTGTATCAAATAAAAGCAGTGACCAGACAAGGGAATCATAGTGATCTGGAAATTATAGAAGTAAATTATTAATCCATGAGAAAACTACTTATTATAGTCTTGTTATTATCGGCATTTTCTTCTTTCTCTCAGGGGTCAGAGATTAGTATCAGTAATTTTTCTTTGTATATCAGAGGAGATGAGGATATCTGTAACAACGATATTACACTTACGGTAATTTTTAAGGATGGCAGCCAAGAACGAATTTTTTCTAATTCGGGAAGTTTTGAAGGAACCCGAAGGTATAATGACGTTAACAAGAGTTTTCCTGATAAAGTTATTGATAAAATAAAGGTTTATACACGGACAGTGGAAAAACGAGGTTTTAGATGTCAAAATGATGATCCATCGATAACCACCGATGAAACTATTCAAGTAGCTTACAATCCTTGCCCTTCTGATAAATTTGAAAAAAAGACAACAAACAATGGGGAGTTTGAAGTAGAACATTTAATTAAGTTTATTTGGCAAGTAAAACCCATCTCAAAAATAAACCGTGTCGGTTCTGCTGTTGTAGGGTATCAAGATGTTTTCACAGTACAAGGTGATCCTGTATTTGGAGACTCGGTTTATAAGTGGCAGTACCAAGTCACAGATATAAGAGAAGCCTCGAATGATTTTGGATGGAGTGATATTCCAGAAGCTATTGTTTCTAGAATTCTAGAGGTACAACCAGAGGATTTTTTACTCGCCAGTAGTATTAATCGACAACTCCATATAAGAGCAATTGCTCCTTGTGCAAACTCGAAACCTTCTAATTCGATTCCTTATATTCTACGACAATCTGCACCTCATATTACAGGTGTTACACCTACTGGGGTAAGTTGCTACGACTCTACAGACAAAGATGGTCAGGGAGATGGAAGCCTTGTCGTTACATTTGATAGGGATATAGATCCAACTCGTGATCAGCTGGCATATAGTATTATTGATCTAAGTACCAATACACCGATCAAAGTAAACCAAGAGCCTATTACCACTTTGGAATCAGGTAGAAAACTAACAATTAATGGCTTGCCTCATAGCACAACTTCTTTTCGTATCGATATTAAGGGAGTCTATGATGGTGCTAGTTATTACGATGAAGACCCCACTCATGAAGCCGAATTCAAAATTGACAGACCTTCCTATGTAGAATTCACTAATGATCCCGAAAATGACAAGGTCAACGTATGGTGTTATGGTGGTAGTGACGGTCAAATTACAATAAAAGCTACAGGAGGTACTAATATGAGATATCAATACCTTCTCAAAACAGATAGTGAGCAGTGGACAGAGGTATCATGGCGTCCATTTGAGAATACAAAAGAACACACTATAACAGGTCTTGAAGCGGGCATCTATCACCTAAAGATTAGAGATGGGAATGCCTGTGTGGCAAAAGAAGTTGTTGACACAGGAGTATCTCTGGACTTGGGTGTCGAAATTACCAAAGAAATTACAATCACTCAGCCAGATGCACCTTTAACTGTTTCTGTTTCAAAACTAAATGACCCTAGAGCCTTTGGCTTCGAGGATGGCAGAATTGTAGCCACCATTACAGGTGGAACACCCATCAATGGAGATTCATACAATTTTCAATGGATAGATGAAAATGGACAAGAGGTACTGACACATTTTAGTGAATTTAATAATACGACCAAAGAATTCTTTATCACTCTGCACAGTCTAGGACAAGGAACATACACTATAATTACCACTGATACCCATCATACTAATGCAACCAATAAGCAAGGATGCAGTGCTACAAGCACAGCGCTACCAATTATACAACCGAGTCCACTTGTTGTTGCTATAGAGATATACCATGAAATCTCCTGTAACAATGACAACGAATATTTCGATTTTCAGGATGTCAATTTGGATGACACCGTTGATCAATTTCAAGACGGAGCTTTATGGGCGCGTGTTACTGGAGGGGAACGTTATGAATCAGGTAATCCATATCAGTATAACTGGCGGATAGAACAAAATGGAAACTGGCAAGACCTCGATCGTAATGATAGTATTATTGATTTTTTGAGCACTGCACGCTATGCCCTTAATATTACAGATAAAAACGGGATAGCACTAGGAGATTATGTAGCAGAAATACAAGGAGATGGTTCTCGAGAATATGTGTTAGAAAGCTTACAGGACACCATCAAATTTTTGCCACAACCCGAAAAATTGTCTTTATCCTTTGATAAGACGACGACTAGCTGTGTCAAAGGGAATGATGCCGTTGCAACAGCTCATGTCAAAGGAGGTGTACCTCCCTATATATACACTTGGAGCAATGGTGCCAAGACAGCTTCTAACACGGATCTTAGTGCAGGTTCTTACATCGTTTTTATAGAAGATTCTAGAGGTTGTCAGATAGAAGATCGTGTGATCATAGATCAGCCTAATGGTATGGTGATCGATCCAGTGGTCGTACAGAACCCTATATGTTATAAAGGTAGTGATGGGGTTATTCAGGTACACGTTTCTGGAGGGAGTCCGCCCTATTCCTATAAATGGAATAATGAAGAGACCACCACTAGATTAAATGGTTTGCCTTCTGGGAAGTATATACTTACGGTCACAGATACGAATTTTTGTACCGCTTTCTATGAAGTACTCTTAGAAGATCCCGATCCCATTATTGTCGATTTGGGAGAAAATCGTTCTCTATGTGCAGCACAATCTTTAGTACTCGATATCGGCATTGATGATCCTCTGGCATCCTATAGCTGGTCATCGGATAACGGTTTTACAAGTTCTAATGCTTCGGTAGAATTATTTGAGTCTGGAACCTACACCGCTGTAGTCACTACGGGGCTTGGTTGTATCGGTACAGCTTCGGTTTCCGTACAGGCATCCCAAACCCCTATAGACGCTCATTTTATTGTGAATAGTCAAGCCTATACGGGTCAAGAAGTTATTTTGGTTAATATCAGCAAACCATTGGGTGACAAGGTGGTTTGGGAAGTGCCAGAGACAGTACAATTGCTTGACCAAAGTGATCAGCAGTTAGTACTCGTTTTTGATAAAGAAGGACCCTATGAGATCCTTTTGCGTTCTTATCAAGCAGACTGTTACCAAGATTTTACTAAAACTATCGTAGTACAACCTGCCATAGAAACCCCAGAGGTAGATCGTACTTCGGGTAATTTTATCGAAGAATTTTTGGTGTATCCTAATCCTAATAATGGAACTTTTCAAGTAAAAATAAGCTTAGCAGATTTTTCTAATATAGAGGTGAAAATCATCAACTTGGTTTCTGCAGAAACAATGGCCAGTAGGTCAGAAAAAAATCAAAAAGAGGTCTTGATAGATTATCTAGCCAATCTACCCACAGGAGTGTATCTGTTATTGTTAGAAACGCCTAAAGGATCTCAGACCCGCAAATTAATTATAGATTAATGCTTAGTATCGAAAAAAAAATGAATCATTTAGTACAAACCATTTTGTGCCTACTTCTTTTAATTGGTTGCTCCAAGGAAGAAGCTGTACCTGTGGTTGTGGATTTTGAACTAGATATTTTCAAAGAAGATTATTCTATTCCTGTGCAAGTAGTGATCATCAACAAAACCAAGGGGGCACAAACGTATCAGTGGAGTTTTAAGGGAGCAGTACCTAATAATTCTTCTCAGCGCAATCCGGGCTTTATTACTTATGATACTAAGGGAGTATATACCGTTGTTTTGACAGCAAGTAATCAGGATGGATCAACACAAACCAAAGAAGTACAGATCAAAATAGATGCTCCAGTTGTCGTGGATTTTAACGTAACTACACTTACCGACACCTTTTCTCCTGCAAGTTTCTCTATTGAAAATCTTTCAACAGGTACTAGTAATTATACATGGACTTTTGAGGGAGGAATCCCTAGTAGCTCCAACAAAAAGAATCCAGAAAATATTATATTCAAGGAACCAGGAGAACATACCATTACTCTAGAGGCTACTAATGGAAAAGAAACCTACAATCTTCAAAAAACAGTTGAAGTTGCCCCATACTTGGAAGTAGATTTCTCCTATGAAGTGAATTTTGAAGATGATGATTTTGAAATCCCTGTAGAGGTGAAATTCAATGATAGTACTACCAGTGCTACATCCTATCTTTGGGTGTTCGAAGGAGCAGTTCCTTCTTCCTCTACACTAGCTAATCCAGAGGTGACTTTTAATCAAACAGGTACACACAGCATAACATTAACAGCAACTAATGGAAAAGAAACCAAAAGTATTCGAAAAGAAATTACGGTAACCACAAATAATAATCTTCGGGTATTTGAGGATGTAAAACTTGGAATTAATACTGCTCACAACACCAATGAAACAGGGAGTTTCTATAGTATATCTGAACGAAAAGTTTATACTGCCAGTGACCTTGAAAAGTATCCAAATGCTCCAATTGATTTAGTGTTTTTTGGATTGAATAACAGTTTCTCTCGCAACAGTTTTGTAAGTCCGGATGCATTGGAGAGAACAACTTTTACAAGCTTGTCTCAACCCAGAAAAACACGATTTATCAATACACAAGAGTTGTGCGCCTGTATGGCAACACTAAGTGCAAGTCAATTTGATATGATGAACAATGACCAGTTAATAAAAGGGTTAGAGATAAAAGAAACCCCAGGAGGTGTTCAGCCCTTTGATCATACACAAGCTTCAAGGATCGTATTATTCCAAACTGAAGATGGTCGAAAAGGTGCTATTAAAATAAAAGAATTCAAGGAAAACGGAGAGAATTCCTATATCCTGATTGATATAAAAGTACAAAAAGAAGCAACATAAATACTTATATAGTATTTTCGCAAACATTAAATTTTTAAACCTAAAACACAGATTAACATGAAAAAATTATCAGTATTAATTCTCGCAACCATCTTCATATTTGCTACAACTAGCTGTTCCGATGATGATAATGAAACGAAAAAAGAAGAAGCGTTCCCTACAACTGGAGTCGTTTGGAAATTACAGACAGTTGATGTCACATTGTTTACTATAGAGCCTAGTTCGGAAGAAGATCAGAATTACGAGGCTACTGAATGCGAACTTCGTTCTACTTTTCAATTTTTTGATGATAAAACTTTTACAAAGAAAGTTTATGCAGAAAATGATACAGAATGTGTGCTCGATGAGCAAAAAGGTACTTGGGTGGATAACGATGATAGGGAATTTACGTTAACTTATACCACTGGGGAAAACACACGACAACCTACTACATTACAAATTACTAGAATCGGATTAGAAGAAAGGTTTACTGTTAGTGATCAGATCAATGGTACCATAGAAGAGACAAGATATACTTACAAATTTTAATTCTTTATAAATAAGCTAATAAAATGAAAAAGGAAATAGTATATAAATGGTTTATCCTTTTAGTCCTAAGAGGACTACTTTTGCTATTTCCTTTTTTATCTTTTGGACAAAACTTTCCTGTACAGGCAAATCCTTCGGTAGTACCTCCGTATAGTCTTAAGCTGTCTGAATATGGTACTGGATTGTCAGAAAAAATTATTCTTAATTTAGTACTCACAGATATATCTGAGTTTAATCTTCAGGTACGATTAAAATTATATATAGAAAACAATGCAGGTATCTCTGTACAAAGTACAGAAACTGTTATCGGTGCCAAACCCATATTTTTGGATGGAGGAACACCCCTACGGCTAACCAATGTTGATCTGAAACCCTATTTTTCTTTGAGGAATCTTAAGGGGATCACACCACAACAATATAACAAACCTTTTCCAGAAGGTTTGTACCGTTTTTGTTTTGAGGTTTATGAAGCCTTTTCGGATCGAATCATCTCACGAAAAAGCTGCGCCGTTGCGTATTTAGTACTTAACGACCCACCATTTCTTAATCTTCCTAATAGAGCAGAACAAATAACGGTCAAAGAACCGCAGAATATCATTTTTCAATGGACACCACGTCATCTCAATGCCACCAATGTAGCCTATGAATTTACACTTGCAGAGATTTGGGATACACAAATGGATCCGCAAGCGGCATTCTTGGCAAGTAGACCATTATATCAAACCGAAACCTTTGCAAATACACTACTTTACGGCCCTGCAGAACCAGCACTACTCCCCGACAAGCGCTATGGTTGGCGAGTGAGAGCTTTGGTGAGTGATGGGATAAGTGAAACATCGGTATTCAAAAATGATGGCTATAGCGAGGTCTATCATTTTACTTATGCAGATAATTGTAAAGAGCCTGCATATGTATTAGCAGAATCCAAAAGTCCCGTAAGTCAAAAAATACTTTGGCAAGCAGACGATCATATACGATACAACGTACAATATCGGAACAAAACAGCTAAGAATAGTGTGTGGTTTGAAACAGGCACAGTCAATGAGTTTACGTCCATTTATAATCTCGAACCAGCTACGAGTTATGAGTTCAGAGTTGGAGGACAATGTTTGGAAAATGGCTCATTTACCTATTCTCAGATTTATGAGTTTACCACCAGTGTACCAGGTGATGATACCGCTACTTATAGTTGTGGCATTACCCCAGAGATTGTAATTACCAATAGAAAACCCTTGGAAGCTTTAGTGGTTAATGATGTATTTACCGCAGGAGATTTTCCTGTAACAGTCAAATTTGTAGGGAGAGCAAACACCAACGCTTCTGGAGTTGGACAGCCTGTTTTGGCTAGTACAGGCAATTATTCGGGATGGGGTTTTATCACCGTTCCCTATCTAGAAAACACCAAGATAAAAGTCAGTTTTGATAACATCCAGATCAATAGTGACTATCAGTTGACAGAGGGAGTAGTCTATACCGATTATGATCAAAATTGGGGAGGTGTGGATGATATTGATAATGAATTAGACTTATTAGTAAACTCTTTTGGTCAATTAATATCATTATGGGAAGAACTAACGACTGTTTATCAAAACATTAAAGAAAACGGAGATCAGTATACAGAAGAACAATGGCAGACTGCTACTGATCAATACGACACAACTATGCGCCTCACTGCCGAACAAATTTCCCTATTTGAGGATGCTGGAATTATAGATGAAGCAGTAGCACAGACAATGATCAAAAATCTCGGTGCATCCCAAACCAATTGGAAAGCAATGGCAGATTGTTACCAAACAGATCAAAAAAACGAAAAAAATAATACTGGTAAAGGGGGGATCATTGAAGATTGTTCTACCTACAATCAAAATTCTCAAGAACAAACCAATCAGGTCACGAGTCAATTACAAGAAATACAAAATCATAAAGTTGACAGGGAAAAGAAGATTTATAAAATTCTCTTAGCATTACAAACATTGGACGGTGATGCATTTATAAAATGCAAAAAATGTGAAGAAAATCCATCCGACGCAATAACAGAGAATATAGATGGAACTGGTGTTTTTAGAATAGAAGCCTTAAACTTCAATAGCGCAGCATTTATAAGATGTATTAGTGGTAGGCTAATGCTAGAGGATCAAGAAAACCCTATTAAATTTGAGAAATATGATACATCGCAGCAAATAACTGAGGAGACCAAAGAATCTCTGAAAAACGAATTCACATCTTTCAATGAAGCTTTAAATTCTGATAACCAAGTATTGGCGGTGAGGAATTCAAAAAGTGTCGTAATCTGTACTACACCATTGAGTTTCACCAATTTTTGTAATAACTCCAATGAAGTCTCAGAAGTAGAAAAACAAGAACTTGCAAACGAGCTCGCAACATGCCTTTCCACAACTCAGTCATCTGTAAGTGACTTAGAACAGATCACTGTATTGCTAAAAAATGCCACGGAGCAATTAAGAGCAAATCAAAGAGTTAGTTTCGAGCAGGGAGCAAACATTTATAGTCTCAATAACCTAGGTATTGCAGCAAAGCAAACGGATGCATTAAGTAATGATCAAATTAACAATGGAGAGTGGAAAGATCGTAGTGTAGAGAATATGATGCGCCTATCATATAATGAAAAAGGCGTTCTGCAATTTACAGGCTTAGGGTTTCACAAGGACATTACGAACCTAGATGGAAAAGAAATAGACTTAACAACTATTTCTTCTCAAATACGAGAACAAACCAATGCCATTTTCCTAGAGTATGAGATTAAAAAATTAGAAACTACACTCAATGATCTTGGAGCAAATTTTAATAGTACTGATGGGTTTCCCGATGGTAGAAATATAGAAATCGATAAGGAATCTGGGTTTATGAAACTGGTTTCAGAAGGTCTAGGCGTAGCCACCACCTTTGCCAAAACCACAAAAATTGAAGAAGCCGTTTATACCAGTTACAATACAGCTAACACAGATCAGGTAATCAAAGCACCTCCTATACTAACAGGTGCTACAGAAGCAGGAGGAAAAAAGATCACAGAACTTACCAGTATGGTTGTAATGATCTACGATTTGGTATTTGATAAAGATATTCGTAAACAAACAGTAGATGGTTTTGTAGCTATAAAAGATCAGATTAAGGATGATCCTAGTAGGTTGTTTCCTCTTTTAAAAGATGCCATTATAGAAGAGGTTACAGGTTCTGATTCTAATACAATGAGTCAAATTGATGTCAACACAGCCAAAGGACAGCATGTAACCTCAAAAGCATCTGTAAGTATCGTTGTAACTGTAATTGCAGGAACCAAATTTATAATGGAACTCCCGAAAATTGCAAAAAAAATTGCAACGAAACTCTCTAGTGCAGATCTCTTAAAGTTAATCAAGGAAGGCTCAGAAGTACTAACTCAAAAAATCGATGAATTAGGCAACCTGAAAGGGAAATTCATGGAGGATTTAGTTGCCATGAAAGATGATATTGCTAAATTTATCGAGAATCCTGATTTGATCGATGCGTGGAAAATTGTGTCAAACGGTAAAGCATCTTTACGAAATATAAAAAATATTAATGCCGTAGATGCTTTTAAGAAAGCAAATCCTAATATTGCGGATGATGCATTACAGGCTGCTTTTGATGGATTAAAAGCAAGTAGAAGGCAAGCCTTTGTAAATGGGTTGAAGAATGTAGCAGATAATGACTTAGGTCTGACAAAAGCTAGAAAGGCATTACCTGATGAAGTTGCAAAATCGGTTAATAATCTTAGAGATTTTAGGAAGAGTAGAACTGATATTATTGGTAGAAGTAACATTGGGAAATTAGATGGAACTATAAATGGACGATCTGTATCAGAATTATCAGAGCATAATTATTGGGTAGGTGGCGAACAAAATATTCTAACTTCTAGACCTCCAGGACAGGCTAGGATATGGCAAGCAGATGTAGTGCAAACTAAAAATGGATATTCATACTTAGCAGACATCGATAGTGAGTACAATATGTTAACGGATTTAGCTAGAAAATTAGAACCTAATGCAAAGCTAGGTGACAAATTTATGCAGCATACTGGACAACTAAAAATAGTATCAGAGATCGCTTATTGTAAGTCTTGCCAAGGAATCATTCAAAAGTTCAATAATATGTTCCCAGAAATAAAAATCATATTAATAGATGGAATCAAATGATAAAATAAGACTTACTATAGTCGGAGTAAAAGAGTTATTAGAAATATGCATTTATGAAATCAATATAGTAACAGGTGCAGATTTTAAATTAGTTGAATTTGATGATACGGAAATTAGTATCGGAGTTATTGAATCATCTAGTTGTACACCTGATCAGATATTTAAATTTGGTTCAATTTACCAAGAATGGAGACTTTTACCTCCAGAAAAGTGGGTTATACCTAAAGGAGGTAGTACTACTTAGACGGTCTTTAGGTTATTAGTTTTCCGTTATGTATAAAAATAGAAAAAGGTAGTTTTGAATAAGTCTATTCCTCACCCCAAATCTTAGCAACCTCTTTACTTACTAGGTAATCAGATATATTGGTATTATTGTAGGTTACTTCTGCGATATACCTGGCGTATTGGTCTTTGTTTTGTTTTTTGGTGGTAATGGTTACGGTAGCACCTTCTGGGCAAAACTTTTTTGCCACTGCTCTAGCATGTTTTGCTTGTCGTTCCCGATACGCGACTGGAATACCTAGTTTAGTTGTGACAATTTTTGAGAGCTTTTTTTAAGAAAAGAAAGAATTCAATTTAGTCTATAATGATCATAACCCTACACTTGTACGTATTAGCCATTGATACGAAGATCACTACCACGAATAGTACATCTTGTATGGTAGTGATGAATCCAATAAAAATTGAAGTAATTATAATTTGAGTAAAAAAGGGGGTTTTCCCCTGATAGAAAGATAATAGGTGATGTGTGTATCCTGTATTTTTGCAAAATCAAACCGAATACTACTATGAAAAAAAGTTCAATATTGATTTTGGTAAGTTTTCTAGCATTCGCAACAAGTAGGTTGCAAAATCCGGTTAAAGGGAACCACTAGTTATGGTTTAAAGTGAGCATAGTGAAAAAATGTGCAAATCCTTTTATAACCTAAGTTAGAATGATTTTTTAAGTAGCTCAAAAAATTCCATTTTAATTGGTTCACTTTGTCTGTTCTTTCCACGCAAAGGCGCTATTAAAATAAAAGAATTTAAGGAAAACGGAGAGAATTCCCATATCCTGATTGATATAAAAGTACAAAAAGAAGCAACATAAATACTTATATAGCACTTTCGCAAACATTAAATTTTTAAACCTAAAACACAGATTAACATGAAAAAATTATCAGTATTAATTCTCGCAACCATCTTTATATTTGCTACAACTAGCTGTTCCGATGATGATAATGAAACGAAAAAAGAAGAAGCGTTCCCTACAACTGGAGTCGTTTGGAAATTACAGACAGTTGATGTCACATTGTTTACTATAGAGCCTAGTTCGGAAGAAGATCAGAATTACGAGGCTACTGAATGCGAACTTCGTTCTACTTTTCAATTTTTTGATGATAAAACTTTTACAAAGAAAGTTTATGCAGAAAATGATACAGAATGTGTGCTCGATGAGCAAAAAGGTACTTGGGTGGATAACGACGATAGGGAATTTACGTTAACTTATACCACTGGGGAAAACATACGAAAATCAACTTCATTACAGATTACTAGAACTGGACTAGAAGAAAGAGTTAGTGTTAGTGATCAAATCAATGGTACATTGGAGGTAACTGTATATATCTATAAATTTTAGATTTTTATAAATAAGCTAATAAAATGAAAAAGGAAATAGTATATAAATGGTTTATCCTTTTAGTCCTAAGAGGACTACTTTTGCTATTTCCTTTTTTATCTTTTGGACAAAACTTTCCTGTACAGGCAAATCCTTCGGTAGTACCTCCGTATAGTCTTAAGCTGTCTGAATATGGTACTGGATTGTCAGAAAAAATTATTCTTAATTTAGTACTCACAGATATATCTGAGTTTAATCTTCAGGTACGATTAAAATTATATATAGAAAACAATGCAGGTATCTCTGTACAAAGTACAGAAACTGTTATCGGTGCCAAACCCATATTTTTGGATGGAGGAACACCCCTACGGCTAACCAATGTTGATCTGAAACCCTATTTTTCTTTAAGAAATCTTAAGGGGATAACACCACAACAATATAACAAGCCTTTTCCTGAAGGTTTGTACCGTTTTTGTTTTGAGGTTTATGAAGCTTTCTCGGATCGAATCATCTCACGAAAAAGCTGCGCCGTTGCGTATTTAGTGCTTAACGACCCACCATTTCTTAATCTTCCTAATCGAGCAGAACAAATAACGGTCAAAGAACCGCAAAATATCATTTTTCAATGGACACCACGTCATCTCAATGCCACCAATGTAGCCTATGAATTTACACTTGCAGAGATTTGGGATACACAAATGGATCCGCAAGCGGCATTTTTGGCAAGTAGACCATTATATCAAACCGAAACCTTTGCAAATACACTACTTTACGGCCCAGCAGAACCAGCACTACTCCCCGACAAGCGCTATGGTTGGCGAGTGAGAGCTTTGGTGAGTGATGGGATAAGTGAAACATCGGTATTCAAAAATGATGGCTATAGCGAGGTCTATCATTTTACTTATGCAGACAATTGTAAAGAGCCTGCATATGTATTAGCAGAATCCAAAAGTCCCGTAAGTCAAAAAATACTTTGGCAAGCAGATGATCATATACGATACAACGTACAATATCGGAACAAAACAGCTAAGAATAGTGTGTGGTTTGATACAGGCACAGTCAATGAGTTTGCGTCCATTTATAATCTCGAACCAGCTACGAGTTATGAGTTCAGAGTTGGAGGACAATGTTTGGAAAATGGCTCATTTACCTATTCTCAGATTTATGAGTTTACCACCAGTGTACCAGGTGATGATACCGCTACTTATAGTTGTGGCATTACCCCAGAGATCGTAATTACCAATAGAAAACCCTTGGAAGCTTTAGTGGTTAATGATGTATTTACCGCAGGAGATTTTCCTGTAACAGTCAAATTTGTAGGGAGAGCAAACACCAACGCTTCTGGAGTTGGACAGCCTGTTTTGGCTAGTACAGGCAATTATTCGGGATGGGGTTTTATCACCGTTCCCTATCTAGAAAACACCAAGATAAAAGTCAGTTTTGATAACATCCAGATCAATAGTGACTATCAGTTGACAGAGGGAGTAGTCTATACCGATTATGATCAAAATTGGGGAGGTGTGGATGATATTGGTAATGAGATTGAGGCATTGTTAACATTAGATAATGCCATTAGTGAAGCCTTGAATTTGGATATTAGTAAAGTTACAAAAGAGAATACCAAAGCGATTGCTGAGGCTATTGTTGATGGTGTACAAAAGGAAGAATTATCTAATGAGTTACAAGAAGCACTCATTAATGCAGCTAATGATCTTGAAAAAACAGGTAGTGCAGTTGCAGATTCAAAAACTAATATAGAAAACGCCACTACTAGTGAAGAAAAAAAAGAAGCTGAAAAGGATTTAAAAGAAGCTACCAAAAAATTTAAAGAGGCTCAAGAAGCTATTAGCCAAGCCAACGAAAATGTTGAGAAAGAGAAAAAGATTATTGTCGATCTATTAAAAAAAGCAATCTATGAATTATATAGAGAAGGTAGAGATAATGAGAAGGCTTATATTGATTCGTACGCCGAGAATTATGAGAGAGTCATTTTTGAAACGGAAGAAAATGAAAAAATAGTAACTATCGAAATGGTCGAAATTTCGGAAAACACTACTAATCCAAGTGCGAAGACGGAAATAGATGAGTTTTATAAAGCAGAAATTAAATTAGGAATTTATTTGTTCTCTAAAGTTCTTTCAGAAAGTGAGAATAGAACCCTTATAGCAGCATTAATAAAAAAAGCCAAAGAAGCTAAAATTGACTTTATTAAAATAATAAATGAGTTCACTAATGAAACAGAAAAACAAAAGATATCTGCCTTAAAAATTAAACTGATAAATTCTTTTAAAGCGATACTATTAACTACAAAATTATGAAAGAAATTAAGCCTTATTTATGGCCTTTACTTTTCAATGCATTCATTGCAACATGCCTAATTTATTTATCATATGATATTGTATTCAATTTTGAAGAATATTTAAATCCAATAGAGTCCATGACATCAAAACAAAATGGCTATATATTACTTGTTTTGATCTTACACTCAGCAAGTCCTGTATTAGTTTATTTACTTGCCTTTTTCCAAGTTTGTATTGCTTTTTTACCGCTAAATGTGGTTTTTAAAACTATTGTTAAAATCATAAAAGCGTGGTCATAGATAAGAATATGTTAAAACTATTTGTCGTTTAAAGTTGTCCGAAATGGGTGCAAATCACTTACTGTTACATGAATCTAATTAAATATTATATACTCATATTTTTTGTAAACCTTTGTTTTGCAAATACAACAACTGACCCTGTTGTCACTACAGCTATTGATCAACTAAATTACTTGAGTGCTGTCAATTCAAACAGTACAAATGATAATAATAATTGGTATATCTATTTTTTAAACAAAGATTTAGATTATTTAAAAAAAGTACTGACTAACAAAAGGGATTTATATGAGAATATTCATACCGACAATTTACCTATTGATTCTAATTATTTAACTAAACTGAATGAACAATTAATTGAATTAAATAAAAGTAAAATTGTTGATGTATATGTTGCCTTTACAGGGGCAGATAATCGGATAACCATTCCAATTATTCCTACAGGAAAAACAAATCTTGAAGAAAAAATAAATTATATTGATAGTCTAGTCCTATTAGGTACAAAATCTACCAAAGAGCGCGAACAATTATTAGAATCAAAAATTGATTTAGAAAAATACAATACGTACCTACAAAAAAAAATTCAAGAAATTTATGAAGGTTCAAACTTAGCCAAAAATTCTACTGCTCCAAATATAATTATGCCATTTTCAAACCAAAGTTTGAGATATGTTTATGATGAGAATGGTAAAACAAAAGGAAAATATTTTTGGGCATATTCCCTATATTTAGGTAAAACGGAAAGGCGTTTTAATCATAAAGCATATAAGGATTTTTTCAATAATGAGACAGAAAATAAAGCATTCGGCCCTAGTGACCACTACAAAAGAGTGTCTAAACAGGTTATTGCTTTAGCAAATTACTTCAGCAGTAATGTCCCTTTGCTAGAAGATTATAAGGAAGATTGTAGTGCTTTATTGAAAGCTCCGCAATATGCGCCTTTACTTGAAAGTCAAATATTAAGAAATACTATAATTAATAATCCTTGTGTTCTAAAAGGGATGGTACCGATGGGACCTTTTGACACTAGTAAATCTCAGTGGGTCAAAGACACTGAACTATTTATAGTAGCACCTTTATATGTAGCTATTTTAGCTCCAGTTACTGCCGAATTCTTTATTCCTGCTGCCATTGAGGCTGTTGGTACTGAAAGAGCAAGTAATGCATCTATAGCTATGGCTGCTGCTGTGATGATAGAAAGTGTTCAGCTTCATTATTGGACGGGAAATAATGAACAAAAGAATAACTGGGGAAAAGCAGTACTAGGAATAAATAAAATAAATGTTTTGTATGAAGGAGCTAAGGGATTAGCTCAATTACCGCTACCTACTGAACTAATAACAGATTGCGCATATAATGGAGCACAAATAGATAAACTTATTAGTGATCCAAAAAATTACAATTTTGATTGGCATACAAAAAAATGCTTTTTTGGCGCAGCTATTTCTGTTGCAGCTAGGTACGGACTTAATCAGGGAGGCTCTTTTTTCAAAACACTAACAAATTTAGCAAAAGAAAATCCAAAACTTTTTATAACTGGTTGGAAAAGAGTCCTGAATGACATCAAAGTAGATCAAGCTGATAGTTTTAAAATTCTTAATTCAACTTTAAAAAAGCAATTTGAAGATCTTTCTTTTTCTCCCGAAAAAATATCGCTGTTTAAGGATTTTATTTCAGGAAAAAAACCTATTCAAACATTAGATGATGCAATTGACCAACTGGATAATTCAATTGATAATGCGAATAATCTAGATGATGTAACAACAAATAATAAAATTAATACTCCAAAAGAAGGAAACACCAGCGCTGACACACCTATTGTCCAGAGTATAATAAATAGAGTTAGTCTAACATTAAACGATATAAAAATAAGTCAGACAGGACTTATTAAAAATGGTGATGGCACTTTTAAGCTACGGTTTACTACAAAAAAAGAAATATCTTCATTAGATACTTTTTTAAAAACGACAACAAAAAACCGAAAGAATTTTATTAAAAACCTACAGCATAACCCAAAGGCTAAGGTTACATTAGAAACCAATTTGGCTGACATATCTAAAGGAACCGAAATTACGATTTCTGAAATTGAAATTAGCACAACACTTGCTGATGGATCTGTGAAAAATAATAGTTTCAAAATTGAAAGCATCAATAAGATAAATGATGAGATAAATCTCTTAAAGTTAATTAAGGAAGGGTCAGAAGTACTAACTCAAAAAATCAATGAATTAGACAAACTTAAAGGAAAATTCATGGAGGATTTAGTTGCCATGAAAGATGATATTGCTAAATTTGTCGAGAACCCTGATTTGGTCGACTCGTGGAAAGCTTTAAAAGATAGTCCTTTTAGAACAGATGTAAAATGGTTAGAATCATTCGATATTCTCAAACGGAATAATGTATTAAGGTATGCTAGACAGGCAAGTGATGTAGAACTTACAGCTATACATAAATACACAGTAAATAATTTTGACCTTACTAGAAATGCTTATCTCAATAGGTTGAGCCAGAAACAAAATGATTGGATTGCAGAGATAAATTCAGGACTTGATAAGCTTCGGTCTACTAGAAAGTTTGAGGGAAAAGTATTCAGAGGAAGTAATAGACCAGAGTCAGAGATTATTGAAAAGTATGTTAGAAAGTTTGATGAAGGAAAAGCGAGAGGAATAACTCCTAGGGTGAATGAGCCTCCATTACTTTCAACATCTAAAAACTCAGAAATAGCAGAAGACTTTATTGAAAAGTTTAAGTCTCCTGAAAATGTAGAAGTGATGTTTGAGATTAATTCAAAAAGAGGAGTTGATATTGATGACATTTCTAATTACGGTAAAAACCTTTGTAGTAAGAACCCTAAATGTGATAAAATACAACAAGAGGTAATATTATCAAATAATCAGGATTACGAGATACTAGATGTTGTAAAAACAAATAAAAGTGATGGTTCTACAAGATATTTAATTAAGCTCAATGAATAATCAAGAAAGTAAGATATTAGGTGATTTAGGTTTTTTTGTAGGACGCAGAGATGTAGGTTCTGAATCAAAAGAAGAGTTCTTAGAATATGCAATAGATTTAGAGACAAACCTTGATCTAATAACGTGGTTTTCCGCTAAAGATAAAGAGCTATTAAGCTTAATTAGACAAAGCAAAACAGAAGAAAAAGAATTTACTTTTTTTTGGGAAACAAAAAGTCCATTTTCCCAATGGCATAAATCTGAGTTTATTGGAACGGGAATATATCATAAAGGGATACTTCCAGAACAAAAAGAATATATCAAGAATCGTATTCCAAAAGAAGTGAAATTTAGCTCTGCTGAACAATATATGATGTATCACAAAGCACTTATTTTTTTAGATTGGGAAATTTCTAATGCTATTATAGAAACATCAAATCCCAGAAAAATCAAAGAACTGGGTAGGCAAATCAAAAATTTTGATGATGAAATCTGGCAGTACTTTAGAAGTAATATTGTTTATCAAGGCAACTATTTAAAGTTCATGCAAAATGATGAATTAATGGGGGTTTTGGCAGATACAATAGGAACAACACTAGTTGAAGCAGCTCCTAATGACAAAATATGGGGTATCGGATTAACCGCTGATGATACTAAGGCTCATCAGAGAGAAACTTGGGAAGGTAAAAATCTACTTGGTGAGATTCTCACTCTTTTGAGAATAGAATTTATGGGAATGTATTAGTTGACATGAATCTCCTTAAATACATATTACTTCTACTAATATTTCTAGGCTTCTTTTCTGTAAATCTAAAGGCAGAAGTTATCATAAAAGAAAATAAGCAATTAAAATCATTTTCAGAACAGAGTTTTAAAGAACAGAGAAAACAAACTAAATGGCTAGGTTTACTTTATCTTCAAGAAGAATCTACTAACCAAAACCAAGCGTCATTTTTCAATGTTTCATCAATAAGTTTAGATCAAAACTTTTCAAGAGAAGTATGTTTAAAAAGTAAAATTCCATTTAATCAAAAGACTACATTTTTAAATGGTAATGGCCCTAAAACTGATTTGATTTGGGTGATCAGTGAGATAGAGGTAGTTCAAGAGATCTTAAGGAAGACTGTAGGGTTAGACTTGGTGGATGCGTGGAAGAAGTTTGGAGATAGTCCTTTAAGAACGAATACGAAATTCCTAGAGCATATTAATGACTTGTCAGCATCATGGAAGATTACCCATAATGGAGGTGTGACAAAAATATTAGATAGTAATGGTAAGGAGTTAGCGGAGTTGTCTGAAGGCTTAGTGAAAACTAAAGGAGGAACAAAAGCTAATGGAGATTGGAACAAACTGTTAAACAAACCACCAATGAAAAATCAGAAATAACAGATAGATGATTATCTGTATGAAACTGATGAATTGGGTAGGATAAAAAATGTAAAAGGAGAATTACAAGACATTGAAAGAGGGCGTTTAAACTCTCAGCAAACAGGTTCAGTAGCTTTAAAAGATGGTGTTTCAGGAGATGAAGGAGGTCACTTAATCGCTAATATATTAAATGGCCCAGGGGAGCAATTGAATTATCTACCCCAAACAAGAGCATTAAATAATGGGGCATGGAAAGAAATGGAAATGCCTTGGAAAAACTCCTTACGTAGTGGCAAAAAAGTAGAAGTTGATATTAGACCAGTATTTGAAGGAGCTTCTAAAAGACCTACTAAATTTAAGGTGCAATACAAGATAGATGGACAGCCATTTCAACGTTCCTTTGATAACTAAGAATTAATTATTATGACAGAAAATGAGATATTTAAGAAAATTGCATTGGGGGTTTTAGATATGATTCCAAATGAAGTTCAATTCTCTAAGTCTGTAATGGAAATAATGAGATTGGAGGGAGTTGTTGAACATACTGGTTTTTACTTAAAAGAATCAGGAGAAAAAGAATGGCTCGATATTTTTAACTCAGATTTTGATGAAAGTTGTATTCAGGAACTTTATGAGATAACTCAAAATCATCCTTTAGAGCATAAAAACTGGAACAGGGCAATTTTCACTTTATACCCAGACAATAAATTTGATATGGAATACATTTGGGATCAGGAATTGCAAGACCGTGTGGACGGTTACAATAATGATAACCAATCTTAAAACAGGTTTTATTCCTAATGAAATTCGTGCAATACATATTGATTTTTTTAGATCTATCTCCTCCAAACTTAAAAACCAAAAAAGTATTTGCAGAAGTAGATATAGAATTAGTTTTTGATAAGTTGGATTCATTAAATTTTCAAAAGAAAAAGAATTGTTAGATTTACTGGAATACCTAGTTTATTTGTGACAATTTTTGAGAGCTTTTTTTAAGAAAAGAAAGAATTCAATTTGGTGTATTATGATCATAACCCTACACTTGTACGTATTAGCCATTGATACGAAAATCACTACCACGAATAGTACATCTTGTATGGTAGTGATGAATCCAATAAAAATTGAAGTAATTATAATTTGAGTAAAAAAGGGGGTTTTCCCCTGATAGAAAGATAATAGGTGATGTGTGTATCCTGTATTTTTGCAAAATCAAACCGAATACTACTATGAAAAAAAGTTCAATATTGATTTTGGTAAGTTTTCTAGCATTCGCAACAAGTAGGTTGCAAAATCCGGTTAAAGGGAACCACTAGTTATGGTTTAAAGTGAGCATAGTGAAAAAATGTGCAAATCCTTTTATAACGTATCCATCCGAGCAATTACATCTTTCCTAGAGTTATCAGCTGACCTACCTTTGTTTCAAACAATATAGTGTTAT
>CANLMN010000022.1 GCA_947492105.1 uncultured Aquimarina sp.
AACAATAAAATCTATCACAGGAAATCATCATTATATTGAAGCATTTTATGCGGCATTTAATACATAAATTGGTATAAATTCGTATTAATGCCACTGTTGTTTTTTATGTAAAAACACCGTGACTCTATTGCATAGCCTTAGCTATGGAATATATGAACAAGGCATTTAGATGGAAAAAGAACAAGGAGGTATGCGACATTATATAGCTAATTTGGTATTATTACCAATAGTTTTTTTATTCCTGTTGCACATCCCAAAAAGTATTCGACATATTTTACTTTAAATCCATGTCGATTAAAAATTTGAAACACGTTTTTTGAATCCACGAAATTCTCGGTATAAATTCCTGACATTAGATATAATAAAAAAATCTATTTGCAGAAAACACAAATAGATTTTTAAAGTCGGGTAGAGAGGATTCGAACCTCCGATCTCTGGTCCCCCAGACCAGCACTTTAACCGGACTAAGCTACTACCCGATAAATTTTAGAGTGCAAATATAAGAATCTTGTATTAAGTTGATGGTTTTTTTTGCTCAAGGATTTTAATCATTTTAAATGATTTTAGTAAATGAAATAGTCCGGGTAGAATCAAAATTCCTCCAATGATCAGTGTAATAGCTAATGTTTGAATAACAGATTGTGGAGCTATATTGTCTAATAAGTTTATTTTGTTCGTTTTGGATATAATAATGTTCGGAAAATGTACGATTAAGGCCGCTACAACAATTAAAAATATTTGTATACCAGCAAAAAGTCTACTTAATACTCGATGACCATTTTTGATTGTTTTCCATAGTGGTACTAGGAGTATCCCAGAGAGTATAATTCCTAATACTGCATATGGATTTGTAATAAAACCAGTGATAAATATATATTCATTAAAGTAGCCATAAATAAAGGTTATTAAGCCTAGAATGAAAACAGTAAAAGTTGCCTTCGAAGCTTTCTTAATATACACTACAGAATCTTTTTCACTAGATTCACCAATGAGTAAAATTGCAGCCAAAAAAGTACATAATCCCGCAAAGAATAGACCAACAAGTATACTGAATGGATTGAGCCAAGGAAGTACAAAAGCTTGATAAAAAGATAAGTTATCTAAGGGTTGATCAATGGGGAGTTTTCCACTTATCAATCCACCAAAAACCATCCCTAAGAATATAGGAGTTACAAGGCTAGAAATTTTGAACATCCAATCGTAGAGTTTTTGGGAGTTATCAATTACAGCATCATAATGGCGAAAAACGAAGGCAACACCACGCATAGTAATTCCTAATAACACCAAGGTAAGCGGTATATGTAAATAGACTACTAGAATATTATAATAGATAGGGAATGCAACCCACAAAATAACGACCAAAATGATGATCCATATATGATTGGCCTCCCATACAGGGCCCATCACCCGATACAAGGTCTTTTTGGTTAGCTTTTGATGCTCTTTTGAAGAAAATAACTCCAATATTCCCGCACCATAATCCGCTCCTCCGAGTAGCACATATAGAAATAGTGAAAAGACGAGAAAAAATAAAACAACATATAACATGGGCACTGCATTTATTGTGTTAAAAATCTATTTATTCTTATTCAGATATTTGATTTAATACATTTATCTGACGTTTCATTAACCAAGTTACAGCCACTGCCAATGTTAGGTATACGACCAGATACATATAAAAACTAAAAACAATACCTGGAATTGGAGTTACAGCATCTTTGGTTCTCATGATTTTATGGATAATCCAAGGTTGTCTACCTACTTCAGTAACAATCCAACCTGCTTCTAAAGCAATAAAGCCCATTGGCGCCAAAAAACTAAATAACAACCAGAACCTTGTACCTCCAAACCATTTTTTTCTTTTTAACGAAATAAAATAAAAAATGCCTACTAATAGTAATAAAGTTCCAATACCAACCATTGTTTGAAATGCATAATGTACTATCGGAACATTAGGAAGCTCATCTTCTGGAAAATCATTGAGTCCTTTTACCTCTGCATCAAAATCGCCAAAAGCAAGGAATGATAATGCATTAGGAATGGCAATTTTGTAGTCTACTTCTTTTTTTTCGGCATTGACAATACCTCCGATATAGAGCGGAGCTCCTTTTTGTGTATGATAATGTGCCTCCATAGCTGCAAGTTTTACAGGTTGGCGTTTGGCAATGTCTTTTGCAGAAATATCACCACTAATAGGTTGCAAAATAGCTGCAATAGCACCAAAAGTGATGGCGATTTTAAATGCCTTGGTATGTAAACTGATATTTCTTTTTTTGTAAATCTGATAGGCATGTATTCCTGCTACAGCAAATCCTGTGGCAGTAAATGCAGCTAATGTCATATGTAATGCTTGTGTAAACCAAGCAGGATTCAACATTGCTTTGATAGGATCGATATTTAAAAACTCACCATTGATATAATCAAAACCACTGGGAGCATTCATCCAACCGTTGGCAGCAACAACCAGAATACCCGAGGCTACCCCAGAAACTCCAATAATTACACCTGTAAACCAATGAAATCTTTCTGGCAATTTATCCCATCCGTAGAGATAAAAACCTAGTGCAATGGCTTCAATAAAAAAAGCAGCTCCTTCTAAGGAAAAAGGCATACCAATTATTGGACCAGCATACTTCATAAATTCTGGCCAAAGGAGTCCTAATTCAAAAGAGAGGGCTGTTCCAGATACAGCACCAGTAACAAAGAAAATAGCAACACCTTTTTGCCATGCCTTGGTTAATGTAAGATATGTTTTGTCTTTTGTTTTTAGCCATTTGTAGTGAGATATGATCATAAAAAAGGGCATGACCATACCTATACAAGCAAAAATGATATGAAATATAAGAGTGAATGCCATTTGGAGCCTTGCAGCATCAAGATTTTCCATAGGTGTTGTGGGATGTGAATTATAGTATAAAGATACGATCTAGTCCTCGTTTTTTAAAGAAATTTTAGACTTGATTATCATTAGAAAAGCTAAAATGCTAAAACTCTTTGTCTAGTGATTTTAGAGATGAAGAAGTTTTAAAATCATGTTAATAAATTGTAAAAAATCGTGATGCGTTCGATAACATAAAACTTACAATTTTATAGCAATAGCAAAATATTGTCATCACACGATGGTAACAATATATCGGTACATTTGACACAGAAATTAAATTAAAAATATGATTGAAATGAAAACATTGTTAAAAGCTACTTTTGCTGCTGCTCTCTTTACTATTGTATCTTGTAAAGATGATGAGGATCCGGTAACGAACCCTCCTATTACAAGTACTATTGAATTCAAAGACCATGCTAAAGTTCCAAGTTATCTTAAGTTGACTCCTGAGTTTTCTGATGTCGAAATTTATTCTTTATTAAGTTCTGCTGATGTCTTAGAACAATCTCCAGATTTTATTTATGGATCTATGGCTGATGGGGCTGGTTTGCTCAAAAATACTGATAACACTTTTACATTGATCAATAATATTGAGGCAGATTACAGTATAGCTAGAATTACATTGGACAAAACTTTTAAGCCTGTCAAAGGTGAGTATATCCTTAATGCAGAAGCAACAGCAAGTACTGCGCAGTGTTCTGGATCCATGATTACCCTAGAGGAGCATGGGTTTGGTCCTTTGTATCTTTCTGGAGGTGAGTGGGGAGGGAATTCCAAGGGTGTTTTTGTAACAGATCCTATGAAGAACGCTTCTGAGGCTGGAGTTGCGCAAATGTTACCATCCATGGGACAGTGGTCTACAGAAAATGCCGTCGCAATAGGAAAAGATGCTTACCCAAACAAAACGGTTGTTTTTATCGGTGATGATAATAGTAATAATGAAATTCCATCGGGTCAGTTGGGGATGTATGTCGGTGATAGAGGTGACCTAGAAAATGGAAAATTATATGGTCTCAAAGTTACAACTCCAGGAATTACATTTGAAATGGATATGGAAGAAGGACAATCCTATGAAGCAGAATTTGTGGAGTATACAGAGCGCACATTGGCAGAGCTGGATGCAGAAGCTAAGGCAAAGGGGATTATGGGATTCTCTAGACTAGAAGATATTGATTGGAGAAGGGGATCAGCAGCCAATAACAGAGAGATCTATATGTGTGTTACGGGACGTAAAAAAGATGATTTGGTGGGCAAAGGAACAATATACGGACGTATTTACAAGGTGGTTTTGGATGCAAATAATCCTTTGAAAGCTACAATTAGTTGTGTGTTAGATGGAGATAAATTGGACGGAAAGGCAAAAGCATTTCATAGCCCTGATAATATCTTGGTTACAGAAAACTATGCATATATCCAAGAAGATCCTAACGGATATCCTGATACACCCGAAAAAACACATTATTCTCGTCTGTACCAATATAATCTTAATACAGGTGTCCTAAAGGATGTATTAGAGTGTGATCAGGTAGCTGCTGCTGCTGCTGGAATAGGTACAGAGAGTCGTGTTTGGGAATTGACAGGGATGATTGATATATCTGATATTATTGATGTACCGGAGTCTTTTCTATTAATGACACAAAATCATGGTTGGGAAAAAGCAGACGGAACAGCTTTTACTGATCCAAAAGCAAATATGGCAGCAGACTCTAGAAAAGAGGGGAGTCAGATGTATATAGTTAAAGGATTGGATCGTTAAAATATTTATTTGAATTAACTATGAATGTCAAGCATAAAAAAAATGCTATCAAAGGGGCTTGTATAAGCCTCTTTGTTTTTTTGTTTTTATTTGGGTGCAAAAAACAATCAAAAGCTACAACGAATTCCTATGAGGAAAATCGTACCCCATTCTTGCTCTTACAGAAACAATATATACAAGATCTAACGAGCTGTATGCGATATATGGATAGTATTGGAGTCACCAAGAATGAGAGGCAGTTGAAACAGTATTATCTCATGGCAAGAAACTATTTCAAGAAAGTAGAACCTATTTTGTCTTTTGTGGATGCCGAGAATTATACGTTTCTAAATCAACCCAATATTTTGAAGGTAGAGGAAGATGATTATACAGATATTAAGATCAAAAATCCAAAAGGATTTCAAGTCATAGAAGAAACACTTTATGAAGAGACACTAGCCCTAGATAAAATTCATGCCAATGCCAAATTGATAGCGGCTAGATTACAAGTAGTCAAAGAGAGTACAAAGCTAGATTATTTGAAACCATATCATTTTTTATGGATAATAAGGAATGCAATTATTCGTGTTGGAGTTACAGGTATTACTGGTTTTGATTCTCCGGTATTAGAGAATTCTATTAAAGAAAGCGCAATAGTATATCAAAGCTTGAAAACATATGTACGATTTTTTGAAAATACTTTTACAGATTCGAGGGAGTATGAACAATGGAATGTTTTATTAGATGCTGGGATACAATCATTGCAAGGGGATTTTAATACATTTAATAGATATACATTTTTCAAGGAGCATGTGCACCCTGCTTTGCGTTTGTGGAACGCAACGGTACAAGATTGGAAAGTGTCTTTTCCTTTTTCTATGGCGATTACAAATAATACAGAGTCATTATTCAGTAACGAAACTTTTGATCTTAGCTATTTTTCTTCAGAAAAGTTTGAAGAATTGGATAAGGATAAAATTGTACTGGGGAAAAAATTGTTTCATGAAAAAAAACTCTCAGCATCAGAAACCGTTAGTTGCGCTACTTGTCACCAAGCTAATCTACAGTATACAGATGGAAAGAAAATACGAAAAGGTATAACACGTAATAGTCCAACGTTATTATATGCTGCATTACAAAAAGGCTTTTTTTATGATAAAAGAGCAGGAGGGTTGGAAGGACAGATTGTGAGCGTTGTAGGTAATGAAAATGAGTTTCATTCGGATCTCAAAAAAATGACTAAAGCGGTTATGTCAGATACAATTTATATGCAAGAATTTGGGAGATTATACCCAAATGGTGTGTCAGAACATACTATTCGAAATGCTATTGCCACGTTTGTTCGAAGCCTTATTCCTTTTGACTCTAAATTTGACCGCAACATAAATAATTTAGAAAACACACTAACAGCTAGCGAAATCAATGGATTTAACCTATTTAGTGGCAAGGCCAAATGTGCTACCTGCCATTTTGCGCCAGTTTTTAATGGAACCATTCCGCCAGCTTTTAAAGAATCTGAGATGGAATTCATCGGTGTTCCTCAAAACAAAGACACCATTAATGCTACCATAAGTACGGACCTAGGACGTTATCAGGTATATAAAACTCCAGAACGGAAATATTTTTTCAAAACCTCAACTATTCGAAATAGTGCTTTGACGGCGCCTTATATGCACAATGGGGTTTACGATAGTCTAGAAGAAGTGGTAGATTTTTATAATAGAGGAGGGGGAGCAGGGATTGGAGCGTATGCGGTATATCAAACATTACCTCCAGAACCTCTTGGGCTCACAGATCAGGAACAACAAGATTTGATTGCGTTTATCAAGACATTGAGTGATCCAGTAATGGAGGGAGTATATTAATTTATGAAGTGATTTAAACTTTTTCAGGCCTGTCAAAAAAGTTTAAATCACTTCGTAAACAGATCATTTTTTTTAGGAGTAAACTAAAAAATGAGTCATAAAATTGTGTAATACTATTTTAGGTTTATAATACCAGTGTTACTGACACTGGTATTTTTTTATATAAAAAGAACAAGTCTATATGTGACATTTATATAGCTAATTTGGTAAATACCTTGCTATTCCTTTGTATAAAAATTATACTGCAAGCTGAGAGCGTGCGTCAATATGACAATTGGACTACTACCAATGCTCTAAAACCATTTAAAAAATAATTACAGGCTAATAACTCGGTTCTTTTTCTACTATTTTTTCGCTAAAAAATTAAATCGTAGCTAATGCTATGCCTGAATTTTTATAGCTCAAACTAGCAAAAAATAGTTCAATTATTTTAGCTTACAATTACATTTTAACGGGTATAAATCAAGTTTTATAATTACTTTTTGAACATAAAAATCAACAACTTTCAAGTCCAACCATTTGTTGTTTGAATGTACCGGAAAGAAAGGAAATTTTATCCCAGTAAACTCAAAGGACAAATGATGTCAATTGATTCAAAAATACTACTAGCTCCTGTACCGCCTTGCCACGATGACCAATTTCGTTTTTGATTTTCAAGTCCATTTGCGCAAAAGTTTCGGAATATCCTGTAGGTAAGAAAATGGGATCATAGCCAAATCCTCCAGATCCACGTTTTTCTGAGGTTATTGTGCCTTTGCAAATTCCAGTGAAGCATGTAGTAGTGCTGTCCAAGTATAAGGCAATAACGGTCTTGAATTGTGCTGAGCGATCTGTTGTATGTGCTAAGTTTTTCAGTACCTTTTGCATATTCGCTTCTGCTGAGCGTTCTGGACCCGCATAGCGCGCAGAATAAACACCAGGTGCTCCATCCAGTGACTGTATTTCTAATCCCGTATCGTCAGCGAAACAGGGGAGGTTGTAGTGCTCTTTTATATAAGTTACTTTCTGAATTGCATTTCCTTCAATGGTCGGAGCAGTTTCTGGAATATCTTCGTGGCAGTTAATGTCTGCGAGACTTAATAATGTAATGGAATCAGGGATTAATGCCTGTACTTCTTTTATTTTGTTAGAATTATTAGTTGCAAAAACGAGTTTCATGGATGTTGTATTTCTGTATTAATGCGAGCTCTTGGCTTGGAGCAAATATACATAAAGGATTTACAAAGCTAAGGAATGTTATGCTAGTGCTATATTATTCCCATTGCTCTAAGCTATTTTGCTTTTCTTCTTCCATAAATTCTTTAATCTTTCGTTCTTCCCAATCTTTGCTTAAGAAGGGGTTTTTGTTAAAAGCTTTCAGCGCATGAAAAATAATACCAATACCCCAACCAAATGCCGCCCATAAGAACCAAGGGTGATTCCATCCGTTTTGATAATAGTTGAGTGCTGCTAGACCAAGAATTACAAATATATAACTACTTAGATTGGTATAAAACTTCTTCAGTTCAGCAACATGTTCTTTGGCACGAGCTAGTTTTATTTGTTTTTCAGTTTTCATGATAGTTTAATTTTTACTGATATTTATAATGTGTGTAGATCTCCATATCATTAGATAAAGTGAACGTTTTTGTAGCTAGTGTTCTTCCATGTATTCTTTGATCTTTCGTTTCTCCCAATCTTTTCCCAGAAATATTTTGGGGCCAAAAACGTTAGCTGCATGTAGTGCTACCCCAGCACCCCAACCGGTCATTGAGAATAAAAACCACAAGTATCCAGGACTTGTAATTAGATTAAAAATGGCTAAGGCGGGAATAATGATACAATAGGCGCTTAGGTGCATGTAAAATGATTTAATTTCCTTGATATGCTCTTGCGCTTTTTTATAGCGCTCTGCATTGGTATCTAATTTCATAGTTTTTAGTTCTTCTTCGGTTACTACGATAACTTTTTTGGTTAATATGGGGAGTTTTGCAATAAAACTTGTAGCACTTTTATAAACAGAGAATTCTCTTTTGGTTAATTGCCTGTAGCGCTCTTTGATATTCGTTAGGCCAAAACCACTACTGGTTCCTAATACTTCTTTGGGTTGTAAGTTGTTTTCTACAACAAGACATCCATCTGCCTCATAAATTTTGATATGCAATGGTTGGTCTTGCATTACAATATTATGCTTCACAGTATTTTCTAGGACAATTTGGAGTGATAATGGGACTATTTTTGCATGAGGATCACTTGCTTCTTTTGGAAGCTCCAAGGTTATACTGTTTTCGAATCTCATTTGCAGTAGTGATATATAGGTTTTGGCAAATTTTAATTCTTCATCAACAGAAACAAGATTTTTGTTTTTTTGCTCTAAGACATATCTATAAATTTTGGACAAAGAGGTGGTGAATTTCTCGGCCATTTTTGGGTTTTCGCTAATAAGTGATGTTAGGACATTCAAGCTATTGAATAAAAAATGTGGATCTAATTGACTTTTGAGCGCATCATATTTTGCAGAGGCAGTACCAGCAATAATTTTTTGTTCCTCTACTTTCTTTTCTTGTAATGCTTTATAAAACCCAAGAGCATGATAAAAGAGCGAAATAACTGTAGTAAAAAGTAATCCAAATAGATAATTATGGGCACGCTCTTTCTCAAAAAATGTAAACAAATCTAAGTGGTTGCTAATAATGGTCTCATCTATAATTCTACAGAGTAGTAATCCAGCTAGTGTTACAATGATAGTACCACTAATACCAACAAACATTTTTTTGAGACCATCTTTCTCCCAAGACAACCGAGCGTTCAGTATATCAAAGAACCAGATGTTCAAAAAAGTCAATACGCAAGAATACATTAAAGTGACACCCCATGCTTTTACAGATAGTAAATATTCGACATGAAATCCATTAAAAATGTACTGTATCACCTGTACAATGATCGTAGTAAGAATGATTAGTCGTAGTGTTTTTTTGATGTTATTCATGGTATTTGTCACTTACAGGGTGTCTATTGTGAGTCGCAAAAGCGGTTTTGTTGAATTATAGAATATCATGTTTAAGCAAATCTCCATTTTTTGGATATTATAATGCTGTATCAGAATTCAAAATAAATCCATGACAGTAATACAGGATCAAAAAGAAGTTGTATTCATTTAGCGAACAACATGGATTTATTCAATCGTTGCTATTTTGAATCACATTTTTTTACAAGCATTGCCGTACGGTCTTTGCCCCAATTTGGATAAAAAGGTACCGATTCTTTTTCATTTTTGAAAAGTGTTAATGCTTTTTTCAAATCAGGACAGAATTGCATCGGATCCTTACCGAAAAATTTTGCTCCACCCATTTTCCATTCAGCGTAACTGGATATGACTCTCGGGTTATCAGGAGCCATAGCTAGTGCCTTTTGATAGATACCTTCTATTTTGGGAGATAGTGTAGCGCCCAAGGTGCTGGGGTCCGTAATCATTTTTGAAGTGTTCAGCAATGCTTCTAGAACTAATATTTCTACATTATTGATAGAAAGACTCCTGGCTTCGTTTAAATGTTCTTGAGCTTTCTCAAGAAGGGCAACTATAGGCTTTTTGTCTTTCATGCTAAAACTAGTTACAATATTTACTTGAGCGGCACTATAATATGGAATCCAATTATCTTTTTCTGCTTTGGCAATACGTTCAAAAAGATTTACTGCTTCTTGAGGTTTTTGCGAGCTCCAAAGATCAAAGGCTTTTTTCATTCCGGATTCATAAGGAGATTGTGCACTCAGAATTCCTGTAAATAAAGCGATACACAATGTGATTAAAATTTTCATAAGTATTTGTTGTTTTTTAAAGTTTTATCAAATATCCATGGTTCTATTTGTCAGAAGAATTCTATCTGACCCAATTGTAGATTTTGTAGGCTGAATTGTGATTTTTGGAATCAATTAGTAGGGTGTTCTTTGATGGGGGAGAGAATTAGTACCATTTATCCTTTGAGTTTACTGGGATAAAATTTTCTTTTTTCGCCTCAGCTCCGGTATAAAAATAAACCGTAACTAAGACTATATTTGATTTTCCTGTTGAAGCTGAAACAAAAAAACTTAATCTTTCTTTCCGGTAAATTCAAACAACAAATGGTATAAAATTCATATTGTAGTATTTATACAAAGTCTAACTGTTATAGATTACAAGGTATTCAATTGGTTTTCTTTTTTGTCCTTGCTTAGCGTCCAGAAGAATCCTAGGATAATGAAACGATTTGCGTTTGGTGTAATCGCTCTACGATCAAAAATGCCATCGGCATTTGGAGTATCAGCATATTGATAGCCAAATGTATTACTGAAGTTAGGAACATTAGTGATCGATAGAAAAAGGATTTTTTGCGCACTCATCAGATAGGCCCAGTTAAAACTTAAATTCTGAAAATTCTGTGTTTTTTGGTTTTGAAAACTAGCAGTATTCGGATTGTTGTAGGGCCTACCGGATGCAAAAGTATAAGTAAGCCCCATTTGGGATCTCCAGTTTTCGATCCAATATTTGGTTACTAACGAAAGATTATGTGTAGTAGCGAAATTAGGAGTTGCCGTTTCTGGGAAATTTTGATGATTTCTTTGAGTATCCAAGTACGAATAACTAGCCCAATATTCTAAGTTTTTGATACTCTGATTGTCTCTCCAAAAAAAATCTAAGCCAGAGGCTTCTCCAAATCCCGTATTATTATACTGACTATCAAATGCTGGTCTTTGGGTATTGTATTTCAGTAGTCTAGTATAGTTTTTGTGATACCCCTCTATTCGTAAGGTTCTTCCATCATATTGATAGGAATAATTGAGGATATAATTGGTGGCTTTTTGTTGTGTTATACTAGTATCAAATTTCAAGACATCTTGATTAGGAGTTTGGTAAAAATCACCGTAGGATGCGGATAACTGGGATTTTGCTCCAGTTTTGAGGGCCAAAGAGATTCTAGGTGCTACATGACTTTCATCCAGTAGGTGATTATGTATTGCTCTAATTCCTGCTTTGAGGGCTAGGTTTTTGCTAAAAAAGAGTTCGCTTTCTGCAAAAGCGGCATTATTGTTATGGATGTAATCGTTTCTAAAATTTAGATCTTCTGTAAGTATGACGTTTTCTCTAAAATTATTCAAGAATTGTTCGACACCAAAATGTAGTTTAATACGGTTACTAAAGCGCTTACGTACTTTGAGTTTTAGATGTCCACTTGTAACCTCATCTCTGATCTTGATATCATCAATTCCAATAGTATTTTTGTCATTAGCGATACTTGCTCCGGTACTTAGTGTCCAGTCCCTTCCCAAATCACCTTTGTAGGATATGTTACTATAAGTATTACGATTGATAAGATCAAAATGGGTACCTTGTGTGTTGATATCTGGTTGGATTAATGCAAAATCAGTATTACTATAAGCTCCATAGACTTTGAGTAGTCCTTTTTTGAACTGTCTACGATATACAAGTTCGCTTGATAGGGATTCATACGGTTTTTTCCATGTAATATTCTGCTTGATGATTTCTTGATAGGGTGCTAAATTGATGTAAAAAGCATTGGCACTCAGGGAGCTTTTTTTCCATTTTTTGGTATGACTACCTCCCAATCCGACAGACAAGAATTGCAAATCTGTTTTTTCTTTAGCAGCTTCTCCTGTGGTGTTCAATAGGAGTACACTGGAGAGTGCATCTCCATATTCTGCGCTATAACCACCAGTAGAAAAACTAATACCATCAAATAAAAAAGGAGAGAAGCGACCCCTTGTAGGAATGCCGTTAGAGGTAGCCAAAAAAGGTTGAAAAACGCGTAAACCGTCTATGTATATATTAGATTCGTTAGCGTCTCCTCCACGTACAAATAGGCGACCATCTTCTGCATTGGTACTCGTACCAGGTAGTGTCTGGAAGGCACCAATAATATCTCCAGCAGCACCCGCTGTGGTAACGATGTCCAAAGGTTTTAGTGCCGTGGCCCTGCTATTGTCTCCTGCGGTAAAAGTACTAGAATTGAGCATTACAGTTCCTAATGAATTTATATCATCTCTTAATTTAATTTTCAGATTATGCATATGGAGGACATCCAACGAAAGGTTTTGGGTCTCAAAAGCGATATAAGAAATCACTAGAGTTTGTAAACCCGTCAGATCAGTAGTAAAAGAGAACTGCCCTTGATCATCACTGGAGCTCCCATCATAGCTGCCATCGAGATAGATATTGGCTCCAATAATAGGATTTTCTTTGGTGTCTGTAACGATTCCCCTAATCGTTGTTTGCCCAAAACTACCGGCAGATACAAGGAGAAATAGTATTAAAAAACTAATTTTTGACATAATTACGATGTTTTAGAGGTCAAAAATGCAGCGTTTCGTCTGTTTTTAGAAAAGAGAAGTGCCGAACTGTCAAATAATAGGGATCAGTTGTTTGGAGTTCATAGCATTTTGAAGCTTGAATTTGAATAAAAAAGAAATCAAAAAATATGTGCAGATCTAGTCTGTTGTTTTATATTTTTTTGATTTATGAAAGTATTTTCTTTATTCTACCAAATAGTGCTTTGATGAATGGTCGTTTGGGCATGCTCAGTATAATTTGGAGATCCTCAGTAAAAGAGGTTTCTTCATCCAGAAATTTAAAAATCTGGGATACTTTTCCATTTCGAAACATACTACTGAATAGAGAGCCCCCTTTTTCATTATGTTTAGCTAATATATCGAGTAGTAGTACATCATAGAACCAGAATTTGTTGCGTTTTGCAAAGCGATGTAATGGTTTTTTTGTTTTTAGGAAAGTAGTAAGTGCTGCTGTTTTTTTTGTTGCATTACGAAAAGTATATCCAGTACTAGCCTTGGTCCAACCTCCGGCCGTTCCTATATGTAATACATTTTTGGTGTTTTTGGTGTAGAATATATGGCTTGTCATTGGGATAACCCCATGTTCTTTTTCTAATATCTCGTAGTCTGTGATATTTTTTTCTTGTAAATAGGTTGCTATTGCCGCTTCATATTCGTTATTTTTTAATAACTCTTTAGAAAACAAGGTGTATTCTAGCAGAGCTTCTGTGGGTGAGGTAGGGAGTACGTACATGAACCGAGTATTCCCTTTTTGTGGAATATCAAAATCCATGAAGGTTGCTACATCTTGATCAAAAGCGGGAGTTTTGGAGCGGATAAACCAACCCAAAAAGTGTTGCTTAATCAGTGGGTACGTTGGATCATTGTGATAGTCATGATCCAGTATTATACTATTGAATACTTTTTGGGCGTAATAAGTCTGTTTTTTGGTTACAACAGTTGCTTCGGTACCTTGGTCTTTGATAGCAATTAATGTGTCCTGTACAAAAGTGATATTCGTTTGTGTTTCTAGTAGATCCCAAATATATGTATAGAAGTCCTTGCTATGTACTTTTTTATAGATATAGGGGGCTATCATACTTTGTTTGGTATGATTGGGGCTCGCAAAAAGGATATGATGCCATTTTTTACTAATAATAGGCTCCCATAGATCTGCCTCTTTTTCCCAATAACACCAAATATGATCCGTGATGGTTTTGTGCGCTTTGTCAATAATTAGGATTTCGCTTTTGCTAAAAAAAGGATCATGTGCCATGCGATAGGCAAGCATCAATCCAGAAGCTCCAGCTCCTGATATGATATAGTCATAGTGTTTCATGAATAGAAATAAAAGCAAGCAAAAAATATAGCCTAATTATAAAGATATACAAAGCTAGTATAGTAAAGACTTAATTTTTTCTCTTTTCTACACGCTGTTAATGATAAGGTGGTCCCAACAGTGTGTTTTTTGTACTTTATCACAATGCTATGCCTTTATTAAAAGACAAAAATTGAGTAAAAAGGGCATTTTTATAGTGAATTAGCAAAAATTAATGCCTTCTAGATATTACACCCGATCTATGACTTCCTTACTCTTAAAAGGACGAATAATTAAACGCGAAGCTTTGTCAAAATTAATATAATTATATACCCAATTAAACAAGGTTACAAATCGATTCCGAAATCCAACTAAGAACCAAATATGAATAAACATCCATATAAACCATGCAAAAAAGCCACCAAAGCGAAATTTACCCAAATCTACGACGGCTTTGTTACGACCAATAGTAGCCATAGAGCCCTTGTCTAGATACTTGAAAGGAAGCATTTCTTTTCCGTTGAGATGACGTTTTAGGTTTTTGACCAAATGATTTCCTTGTTGTATCGCAGGTTGTGCCACCATTGGATGTCCTCTAGGATACTCTTCGGTCTCCATTAAGGCGATATCACCCAAAGCAAAAATAGCTTCATAGCCTTCGATCTGATTAAAACGATTTACTTTATACCGGTTAGCTCTAGGCACTAGAGCATCTGCTTTGAGACCTTCTGGAGGGGCCCCAGTTACACCAGCTGACCATACAAAGGTTCCTGTTTCTAAGGTAAGTCCAGTGTTGGTAGAAACGATACAATCCTCATAATTGGTAACCTGTGTATTTAAATGAATATTAACTCCAAGATCTCGTAAAAATTTATCTGCCTTAGAAGACGCTTTTTCACTCATAGGTGGTAATACACGACTAGCACCTTCAATCAGATGTACCTTCATGATACTGAAATCCATATCGGGATAATCCCGTTGCAATACATTATTTTTGAGTTCCGCTATCCCGCCAGCCAGTTCTACACCAGTAGGACCTGCTCCTGCAATTACAAAGTTTAAGAGTTGTTTCTTTTGTTGGGGATCAGTAGTGATCACGGCCTGCTCCAAATTTTCGAGCATTAGACTACGCAAATTTAAAGCCTGCGGAAGACTTTTCATTCGCATCGCTTTGGCTTCGATATTGGTATTACCAAAGAAATTAGTTTTGGCGCCAGTAGCGATGACCAAATAATCGTACTCAATACTACCAATTCCTGTGTGAACTTTTTTATTCGCTGGATCAATACGCGTAACCTCCGTCATACGGAAATAGGTGTTTTTTCCACGTTTTACGATTTTTCGTAAAGGATATGCAATGGAATCTGGTTCTAGAGATGAGGTAGAAACCTGATAGAGTAATGGTTGAAAAGTATGGTAGTTCTGACGATCTAATAATACAAGTTGTACATCTTCATGAACCATTTTTCTAGCAAGCGCTACGCCAGCAAAACCACCACCAATTATTACAAGTCGAGGGAGATTACTAAAAGGAATATTCATAGGGGTCTTATTGAGGTGCAAAGATAACTTTTTAACTCAAAAACTCATAATAATCCTGTGCCATATTATATGCCTAGTTTAGGGAATAACGTTTTTGGTGCGTGTTTTTAACACCAAATTGAATGGTCTGTAAGGTGATAGACTATAAATTTTGTTTGTTTAAGCTATTCCTCTTTTTATCTGAGCAAAATGGTATTACGGTTGTTTTGCAGTTAGTTGTTTGATTTTAATACTCAAAGCGGCAAATAGTAGTGTGGTAAAAGGGCTCAGCCAATTAAAAAAAGCGTAGAGCGCATAATCTGCAACAGGTACTCCTAATACACCACTTTGATACGCACCGCAGGTGTTATATGGTATGAGTACGGAGGTTACAGTCCCCGAATCTTCTAACGTTCTACTTAGGTTTTCTGGAGCTAAACCTTTGTCTCGATAGGCTTTGGCAAACATACGTCCTGGTACGACGATTGCCAAATATTGATCACTTGCAGTGGCATTTAGTGCCAAACAGGTGCAAACAGTACTAGCAAAAAGTCCAAAAACAGAATCAAAGAGATTCAGTAGCGCTTGACTAATTCTTGCCAAAGCACCAATAGCATCCATGACACCTCCAAAAACCATGGCGCAGATAATAAGCCAGATTGTACCTAACATTCCGTTCATTCCACCAGAGGTAAATAAATCATTTAATTCTGCACTGGTTGTCGTAACACTACTAGCCACGGTAATAGCAGTCATAACCCCCTTATAAGCGCTATTGAATGTGAAACTCTCAGCTCCAGCAATACTTACGACAATATCGGGTTGTGCAATGATTGCGGTAATGCCTCCCAGTAAGGTTCCTGCTAATAAAGCGATGAGTGGAGATGTTTTTTTAATAATTAAACCGATAACAATAACAGGTACGATAAATAACCAAGGAGTAATAGTAAAAGCATTAGCTATAGCAGTAAGTTTATCTGCTATATCTGGTACTCCAGAAGTATCTAAATTGAGTCCAATTATGACGAAGATGATCAAGGTGACTATAATGGTTGGGATTGTTGTTAATGTCATGTATTTGATATGCGAAAAAAGTTCGCCACCTGCCATTGCTGGTGCTAGGTTAGTGGTATCGGATAGGGGAGACATTTTGTCTCCAAAATAAGCACCAGAGATTACCGCACCCGCTGTCATACCGAGAGAAATACCGAGGGTTTCACCAATTCCAATAAGAGCAATTCCAACGGTAGCAGAGGTGGTCCAAGAGCTCCCAGTGGCAATCGAGATAATGGCACAAATAATAACAGAGGCAGCCAAGAAAATAGTGGGGTTCAGGAGTTGTAGCCCGTAGTAGATCATCGTAGGGATGATGCCGCTAATGAGCCATGTGCCAGATAATGCACCAACCATAAGTAATATGAGAAGTGCTCCTGTGGTTGATTGTATGTTTTTTGCAACCTCCTCCATCATTTTTTTATAGGAAACTTTGTTGAAAAAACCGACTATAGCGGCAACTGCCGCGCCAAGAAGTAAGATAAACTGATTACTACCACTCAGGGCATCATCTCCAAATACAAAGGTGACATTGTAAAATAACATCCCAACTAGTGCAAAAATAGGAATTAAGGCTTCCCAAATATTTAGTTCTCTGTTGATAACAATATCTTTTTCTGTTTCTGAAGTATTCGTGTCGTTGTTTTGCATAGTAAGATCTAATAATATAGAGTATAATGTTACGATACTATTCTAACAAACCCAAAAGCTTTGGCTTTTGTTAACATCGTCGAAGGTGTTCAAACTACTTGAGTATAGTATTTTTTTCTTGCAAACAAGAGAAGAGAATCATTGAGGTCAAATTCTTGATATTCTTCTATGGCAATAATTTCAAAATAATTTTGATACATTTTAGTAAGTGTTGCCTTACTGCGATAATTAACAAAAAGGCCTTTGTCAACTTTAGAATCTTTATCTTTCTAAAAAGAATAACAAACTTGCTGTTTTACAAAAATTGAGCAGAACTGTTAAAATCAGCATTTATAGAACTTCTAATAGGCATACAAATCAAAGAATTCCTTGATATCCTTAAGGTCTCGCAGATTCAAAATCCAACAAACTTCGGATAAATCAGAGAAATCTAATCCGCCCTCAGAGACTGCTTTATTATTATACCTCTCATCTTTTCCATTATACTTGTTTGACAAATCTGTAGCAAGTTGCCATATCTCAAGTAATTTTGGATCCTTAATCGCTTTTTTCCAGTTGGTGTATTTTGGATCACGAAATCCCGGTGTTCCGTTTCCAATAATATTTCCATCAGGGATTTTTTGATAATCGGCATTATCTTTTACGAATTGTAGATTTGATGGAGCAGTGGATTTTTCATTCCAATCACTATGTTGAACTATATGAATACGCTTGGAGGTATTTATTGTGGGTAAGTCTTTTTGGATGGCCTTAATCAACTTTGCAGTGAAATCTGATTGACCTGCTTCTGCAATCCATATATCCCCTCGATTAGTAAGAGTTTTCTTAACTATGGTTTTAACTGTTTCGACTGATTTGTTCAAGGCATTATGTGCATCAGTCCACTCATTTCCAAAAGCACTTTGGAATAATGGATTTGGTGGCACATATAAGCCTTTCTGGATACCATATGTACCAGTTATTGGGTGATAATTTAGTGTAGAAAATTTGGCATTTGACACCAAGGTTTTTAAAGCAGCGACGGTGTGTAGGTCGTCCACATCTGTTTTGCAATCGAATTGTACTAAAAGAAGATCTTTTTTTATATTAAAACTTTTGCCTTTCGGCTCCTCTATGTCCAAAATAGTTGTTGTGAAAGATAAAAAACTGGTTGCTATTAGGAGGAATAAGAGTGCTTTTGATTTCATGTTTTTATAATAACTAGGTTAATCCTTTTTGACTATAAATCTCACAAAAAATTGAGATATTGATTTTTTGTTGAGAATTTATGTGACTAAATATAGGTATTTGTTTGCTGTATGAGTCGTTAGGAGTTTATTAAGACATTTTATTTCTCAAAAAATGATTGAAACTGGTTTCTATTTAGGCGCTTTTATGTTTTTAAGGCTGTTGTAAACAGCAAAAAGTGCCTTATTTATGGATATTTCAATTCATTTTCGGCTAAAAATACAAAAACAAGGCAAATGCTATATGTTATTGTTGGATATAGAACTATTCGTGTTTTTTATACTTTCCAAAAATATAACAAAAACACTATTTGAATTATATTATAGCGATATAAGTAAAGTACTGCCATTAAAAAAATGATAACAGGCTACTAATTAGCTTTTTTTTCTATTGTTTTTTACTAGAAAATTAAACAGTAGCCAGGTTATACAATAGAATCACGGTGTTTTTTACATAAAAAATAACAGTGTCATTAATACGAATTTATATCCCTAAAATGAATTAAGTGCTTGTACAGGAAATTACCCTTTTTTGAAATTTTTGTATTTGATCTAAAAAAACACCTATAAAATATGATAAAATATATAGTATTTTATAGGTGTTCTGTAGAATACATGCTGGGTGGGGAGTGATAGTCTTATGCTAGATAATAGGCAAAACTTTCCAAAATTAATGCATCGGGAACGATACAATCAATTTTTGCTTCCCCAATTTTGTTTAATAATACAAAATTGATATTCCCGTTGGTGTTTTTCTTATCAAAAATCATCAGTTTGATAATTTCTTGATAGTCTTCTTCTAGGATTTCTATTTTAGGAAAGGTGGCAAGAAATACTTTTTTAATTTCCGCTAGTTCTTCTTCAGAAAGTCCTAGTAAATCTTTAGAAAGATAAGCTTCTAGAATCATACCAACCGCAATAGCTTCTCCGTGTAGCAATTCTGGCTTGTTGTCATTTGTCAAAAAATACGATTCTATGGCATGACCCAGAGTATGACCAAAATTCAAAAACTTACGGATATTTTGTTCTGTAGGGTCGACTAAAACAATTTCATTTTTGATTACTACAGAAGCATGAATGAGTCCAAGTAGCGCATCTTGTGTATGTGCTGCGAGATTACTCAACTGTTTCCAGTACTCAGCATCTTTAATCAAACCGTGTTTGAGCATTTCTGCTAAACCACTACGCATCTGATTTCCAGGAAGTGTTTCTAGATATTCGGTGTCAACTAAGACCATTTCTGATTCACTGATTACACCAACCATATTTTTTAAATTACCAAGGTCTACCCCCGTTTTACCTCCTACAGAAGCATCTACCATTGCAAGGAGAGAGGTAGGGACATTGATATAATTGATCCCCCTTTTGAAGGTACATGCAACAAACCCTCCCAAGTCTGTTACGACTCCTCCGCCTACATTAATCAAAAGACTTTTGCGATCTGCTCCCAATTCTGATAAAGCATTCCAAACACCACTACAAGTATCGATGTTTTTATTGATTTCTCCAGCTTCGATTTCAATGACTTCTATATCATAATCTCCTTCAATTTTTCCCAAAAAAGGAGCCAAACAATGTTCGTGAGTATTCGTATCTACGAGAACAAAAATTTTGGAATGCTGCGCTTTTTGTAGATAAGTATTTAATGCTGTGTACCCTTCATTTTGAAAATAAACGATAGAATCTTTGGATTTAATAGCCTGCATAGTAGTGTAATTATGATCAGAATTGTAGCCCACGAAATTAAGAAGAATTTATAACATTTATCAACCCGTATCGGGTATATTTGTGCAAAAAGTAGTGCTATGGCTGATATACAACTATTTGATGATACACAAACTGCTTTTGCACTCAAGAGTGACTCCGAGTTAGAACGAGCCTATTTTTTGTTCAAAATGATATCCAATGAGCCTTTAGTGCGAATTGGAACAGCAATGACAAATTTTGCTATCAAAGCACACTTGCCAATAGAGGGGCTGATTAGAGCTTCGGTATTTGATCATTTTTGTGGAGGGGTAAGTGAAGAAGATTGCTTGCCTGTAGTGGCTAAGATGTATGAAAAAGGTAAGGTTTGCTCCGTGTTGGATTATTCTGTAGAAGGGAAGGAGACAGCGAACCAATTTGATGATGCTCTAGAAACTATTCTCAAAATTATTGATTTTGCTGATGCCAAAGATGCTATTCCTTTTGGAGTATTCAAGCCTACAGGATTTGGACGTTTTGCGCTTTGGGAAAAAAAATCATCTGGAGCGCTGCTTACTGATATGGAAGAAGCAGAATGGGAGCGGGTTGTAAAGCGTTTTGATACTGTTTGTAAAAAAGCATACGAATGTGATGTGGTTTTGCTTATTGATGGCGAAGAAAGTTGGATGCAAGATGCAGCTGATGAATTGGTGTTGGAGATGATGCGCAGATACAATAAAGAAAAAGCAATAGTACATAATACGTTGCAGTTATATAGGCATGATCGATTGGCGTACCTAAAAAGAATTGAAAAAATTGCGCTAACTGAACATTTTTATATCGGAGTCAAAATTGTTCGTGGTGCATATATGGAAAAAGAACAGGAACGCGCTCAAGAGAATGGAATTCCTTCTCCAATCTGTATATCCAAAGAGGCAACCGATAGTAATTTTGATACCACGCTACGATATTGTCTAGAGCATTTGGATAGAATAACCGTTTTTATTGGAACGCATAACGAAGCAAGTACGTATTTGGCCTTGGATATTATGAATGAATTAGAGATACAGTGTCATGATACCCGTGTTTGGTTCGGGCAACTCTATGGGATGAGTGATCATATCAGTTTTAATCTGGCAAAAGAAGGCTATAATGTGGCAAAATATTTACCTTTTGGCCCAGTAAGAGATGTTATGCCCTATTTGATTCGGAGAGCAGAAGAAAATACTTCAGTCGCGGGGCAAACAAGTCGAGAATTAAGACTTCTGAAACAAGAAAAAAAGCGACGTAATTTGTAAAAAAAAATCACAGTATTTCTTGGTTATTGTATCAGTATTTTTTGAATAGTAGCGATAGAATCACAGTTCTCGATAGTCATGGCTAGTTGTTTTTGCTCAAAAGTGCCATGTACCCAATATATTCTACAAGAATCTAATTTGGTGTTACTTTTGTCAAAATCAACATCACCTTTTTGTAATAAGAATGATACAGCTGCGGTATCTAATTGATGTTCTTGTAAAGTGCGTAGTGATTCTGTAGTGAATTGTCGTTTTTTGATACGGACATTTTTTAATACACGAGCATCTGGACTATAGTCACAAGATGTTCTTTTTCCTCCTAAAAAAAAGAATAAAATAACTAATCCAGCAGCAAAACCTCCTGCATAATAGAGTATTCTTTGGAACAAATTCATTGTTGATTTTTTTGTATGCTTTACCGCAAACTAAGAAGCGGGATTCTATATTATTGAATGGTTCTTATGAACGAAGTACTTTTGGAATTAAAATTCCAATTTCTTTTTACGCAGCTCAAAGTTTTGCCCCAAATATACTTTTCTTACCATTTCATCTTCTGCTAATTCTTCTGGAATTCCAGCTTTTAGGATCCCTCCTTCAAACATTAAGTAGGTTCTATCTGTAATAGCTAGAGTTTCTTGTACATTATGATCTGTAATGAGGATGCCTATATTTTTGTTTTTGAGTTGTGCAACGATGCGCTGAATGTCTTCTACGGCTACTGGGTCTACCCCTGCAAAAGGTTCGTCTAATAGAATGAAGTTTGGGCTAGTGGCTAGTGCTCTAGCAATTTCTGTACGCCTTCGTTCACCACCGCTCAATAGATCCCCTCGGTTTTTTCGAATATGACCGAGACTAAACTCTTCAATTAACTCTTCTCTTTTATGAAGCTGTTCTTTTTTAGAAAGTTTCGTTAATTGTAGAACACTGAGGATATTATCTTCGATGCTTAATTTTCTAAAAACAGAAGCTTCCTGTGCCAAGTACCCGATACCATTCTGTGCTCTACGATACATGGGATATTTTGTAATATCCGTATTTTCTAGATATATATTTCCACTATTTGGTTTTACTAATCCAACGATCATATAAAAAGATGTTGTTTTTCCGGCTCCATTGGGACCTAATAAACCAACTATTTCTCCTTGATTTACTTCCAAAGAGATTCCTTTTACTACTTTTCTTCCTTTGTAGGATTTTATAAGATTATCCGCACGTAATTTCATCTGTTCATGTCGTATTTTGTATTAATGGAAAAAATGTCTAGAATTCAGATTTATGATTCAAATGTTACCATATATTTCCTGTAATACATTCTAGAGGCTAAGATACTTTTTTAATTAATCATTATAAACTTTCATTATTCATTTTATAGCGAATCCTATAACGTTGACAGGATGTCTAAATCAAAATAGTTCGTGACGCTACCATTTAAAAAATAATCACAGACTAATAATTAGGGGCTTTTTTTACTATTTTTTCATTAGGAAATTAAACCGTAGCCACGGCACTGCTTAAATTTTATAGTTCAAACTAGCGAAAAATAGTTCAATTATTTTGACCTACAATTACATTAAAACTGGTATTGCCTAAAGTTTCTGGAATTCTATTTTTTAAATTGTTTTTTTGTGACAATACTTTTAAGAGCTACGGTGTAGAAAAAGCACTTCTTGATGGTTGCCATAGTTTTTATCAGTTTGTCTAGGTGTTTTAGCTGTACAGGATGATGACATATGATTATTTAACAGTATTTTGTTTGCGCTCTACAATACGTGCAATAACAATACTAACTTCGTATAAAATCATGATGGGTATAGATACAATTACCTGACTAGCGATATCCGGAGGTGTTATTATTGCTGATAGAATAAGTACCCCAACCAAAGCAAACTTACGATACTGACGTAACATTTCGGCAGTAACGATCCCTACTTTTGCTAAGAAAAAGATAATTATAGGCAGTTCAAAGACTAACCCGCAAGCTAGAACAGAAGCTCGTATCAGGCTGATATAACTGCTGAGATCAAAATCATTAAAGACTTCTTCGCTCACTTGATATGATCCTAGAAAATTGATAGAAAGTGGTGTGATGAGATAGTAGCCAAATAATACGCCAAGAAAAAACAAGAGTGAGGAGATAAAAATAAATCCTTTGGCACTTTTTCGTTCTTTATCCAACATTGCAGGAGCAATAAATTTCCAAAATTCATAGATTATATAAGGAAAAGAAATAATAAAACCAGCAGTAATTGCGGTCCATATGTGGGCAGAAAATTGTCCGGCCATGGTGCGGCTTTGTATTCTAAATGGCAGATCACTGAAACAAAAACTTTCATCAAAGCCTAGGGTTTGTGATAAGCTACAAAGTGTTCGATAGGTCCAGAAATCTGCTTTTTTTGGACCAAAAAGAATAACGTCAAAGATAAAATCTTTTAAAACAAATGCTATAGAGGCCGCGATTAATACAGATAAGGTTGCACGAATTAAATGCCAGCGTAGTTCTTCCAAATGATCTAGGAAGGACATTGATTGTGGATCTTTAAGAGTCTTTTTTTTCATGTTTATACAATTCCTTCTCGAACTAAATCATGTATGTGTAATATACCAGCATATGCTCCTTCTGAGACAGCGAGTATTTGAGAGATACTGTTACTTTCTAATATATCAAATGCTTCTATAGCCAAAGCGCTATTGGCAATTGTTTTTGGGTTTGAGCTCATAATATCTTTTGCAGTCAAACGGGTAAAGGATTCATTATTGGTCAACATTCTACGTAAGTCACCATCAGTAATGATTCCAATAATTTGGTTGTTTTCTGTAACTGCAGTGGCACCGAGACGTTTTTTTGTCATCTCCATTATAACTTGTTTCAAATCCGCATCTGGAGCAACTTCAGGTTTTTCATTGGCTCTGGTGATATCTTGTACTTTTAGCGATAGTTTTTTGCCAAGAGCACCTCCTGGATGGTATTTTGCAAAATCATGGCTAGAAAATCCACGTATATTAAGCAAGCATACGGCAAGTGCATCCCCGATAACCAACTGCGCAGTAGTGCTTGTTGTTGGTGCGAGGTTGTTGGGGCAAACTTCTTTTTCTACGTACGAATTGAGTATAAAATCAGCTTTCTGAGCCAAATACGAATCTTTATGACCTGTTATGGCGATAAGCGTATTACCAAAATCTTCTATAAAAGGAACTAAAGCTTTGATCTCCGAGGTATTGCCACTTTTGGAAATACAAATAACAATATCATTTTTTTGAATAGCGCCCAAATCTCCATGTATGGCATCTGCTGCGTGCATAAAGATAGCAGGAGTTCCTGTAGAGTTAAGCGTTGCTACAATTTTGGTGGCAATAATTGCACTTTTTCCTATCCCAGTAATAATGACTCTTCCCTTTGATTTATAGATGCTTTGGACAGCTTCTCCAAATTCAGGAGTTACCAAATCTTCGAGATGTGCTATTGCAGCCGCTTCTGAGGCAATAACTTGTTTAGCACAAGAAATAATTGTATTTTGAATACTCAAATTTTGTAATTTTGTAGTTTTGTATGTTTTGGGAATAAAGATTTTATTACCTTGTAATTAACAAAGGTAGAGAATACGAAATGATTTTTTAAAATATGCTCTTTAAAAACATATAATTTATTTGAATTTTACGTTTAGATATGAAAATTACTAAAAAATAGATATACATAGTTACAATGGAAGAGTATGTTTTTATGAATATAAGCAAAGAATCGAATGAGCAATAGCGAGACAGATTTACAAGGTGCCTTAAAAAAGTATTTTGGTTTTGATCAATTCAGAGGACTGCAAGAAAAAGTAATTGCAAGTATTGTTAATGGTAACGATAATTTTGTGATCATGCCTACTGGTGGTGGCAAATCATTATGTTATCAACTTCCTGCTTTAATGAAAGAAGGAACGGCTATTGTAGTTTCTCCATTAATCGCTTTGATGAAGAATCAAGTAGATGCTATTAGAAGTGTGTCCTCAGAAGAGGGGATCGCTCATGTGTTGAATTCATCTCTTAATAAGTCCGAAATCAAACGAGTAAAAGATGATATTGGAAAAGGGGTTACAAAACTTTTGTATGTAGCGCCAGAATCTTTGACTAAAGAAGAATATGTTGATTTTTTGAAAACGCAAAAAATCTCATTTTTAGCGATTGATGAAGCACATTGTATAAGTGAGTGGGGACATGATTTTCGTCCAGAATACAGAAACCTAAAGACTATTATAGAGCGTATCGGCGAGGGGATTCCTATTGTGGCTCTCACGGCCACGGCCACGCCAAAAGTACAAGAAGATATTATCAAAAATTTGGGAATGTCTGATGCAAAAACTTTCAAAGCATCTTTTAATAGACCAAATTTGTACTATGAAATACGACCAAAAACAAAGAATGTAGATGCCGATATCATTCGTTTTGTAAAGCAAAATGAAGGAAAAAGTGGTATTGTTTATTGCTTGAGTCGCAAACGTGTCGAAGAAATTGCTCAGACATTACAGGTAAACGGCATAAAATCAGTGCCATATCATGCGGGATTGGATGCCAAAACACGATCCAAACATCAAGATATGTTCCTGATGGAAGATACAGATGTTGTGGTGGCTACAATTGCGTTTGGAATGGGAATTGATAAGCCAGATGTGCGCTTTGTGATTCATCATGATATTCCCAAAAGTATTGAAAGTTACTATCAAGAAACAGGTCGTGCTGGTCGTGATGGGGGAGAAGGACACTGCTTGGCATATTACTCTTATAAGGATATTGAGAAACTGGAGAAATTCATGAGTGGTAAACCTGTTGCAGAACAGGAAATTGGTCATGCTTTGTTGCAGGAGGTTGTTGCGTTTGCAGAAACATCAATATCTAGGCGCAAATTTATTTTACATTATTTTGGAGAAGAATTTGACGAAAAAACTGGAGATGGAGCAGAAATGGATGATAATGTTCGTAATCCAAAAAAGAAAACAGAAGCAAAAGATCAGGTGCGGTTATTACTCCAGATAGTTGATAAAACTGGAGAGATTTTCAAATCTAAAAATATAGTTAATACACTCATAGGAAAAAAGAATGCCATAATTCTTTCTCATAAAATCAATACACAACCGTATTTTGGTTCAGGGAGTGAATTTGATTCTAGATATTGGATGGCACTTATACGACAAATTCTCATTGCAGGATATATGCATAAGGATATCGAAACCTATGGTGTTATAAAACTTACAAAAGAGGGAAAGGCATTCATGGATACTCCTCAAAGTTTCATGATGACCGAAGATCATTCTTTTGATGAGTCAGATATGAAAGGAATTATTACAGTGTCCAAAGGAAATGGAGGTAGTGATGCAAAATTGGTCAAAATGTTGAAAGAGTTACGAAAAAAAGTGGCAAAAAAAGTAGGAGTGCCGCCTTTTGTAGTTTTTCAAGATCCTTCTCTAGAGGACATGGCTTTGAAGTATCCCGTAACTTTAGAGGAATTGAGCAATGTGCACGGTGTAGGTGAGGGCAAAGCAAAAAAATATGGCTCCGAGTTTTTGAAACTAATTGGTCAGTATGTAAAGGATAATGATGTCATGCGTCCGGATGATTTTGTTATGAAAACTACAGGGGCAAATAGTGGACTCAAGTTGTATATTATCCAAAGCGTCGATCGCAAATTGCCCTTAACAGATATTGCAGATGCCAAGGGCATGGAAATGGCGCAGTTTGTCAAAGAAATGGAAGCTATTGTTTATAGCGGTACAAAACTGAATATCAATTATTGGATAGATGATTTGTTAGATGAGGAGCAGCAAGAGGAGCTTCATGAGTATTTTATAGAGTCAGAAACAGACGAAATCGAAGCCGCGCTAGAAGAATTTGATGGAGAGTATGATGACGAGGAATTACGTCTCTATCGCATAAAATTCTTCAGCGAAGTGGCAAATTGAGTTTTTTTTGAGGTTAGAAAATAGCTGCAGATAGCGCAAGTGTTCTTATTTTTAATTCAGATTTTCTCGATTGAGAGAATAAGTTTAATATATCGATAGTACTATTGTGACGATATGAAATTCCAAATCGCTTGTATTTTAACCCAATCCCTAATGCAAAATAAGGAGTAAGAGTAACGTCACTATCTCTGGATAAAACAGGTTCTAACCGAGTCTTTTTGTTGAAAGGTAATGTGATACTTGGTTCTAAATATAGTCGTACTTTGTGCGACGTAGATTTAGGGTTCAAAAAGGAGTAGATTCTGATACCAGAGGTTAGATTTAGACTTTTGTATTTTAGCTCTTGTCCGCCTAGTCTAGTGCTTATAGAGCTATTGTTTTTGTTTTTACTTGTATAACTTTGATAGCTGGCTTCTACGAACAGGCTGAGTTTATTGTTATATATAGGCAGATAACTTTCTATATAGATCCCAGGTTTTGGGGCTATTTTGTCTTCAAATTCAAAAGTTGTTTTTCCGAAGAATTCTCTTTCATGTGTAAATGAGGTGAAACTAGCGCCGCCTATAACTCCGACTTCCATTTTAAACTGGTTACTCTTTGGTGTAAAATTGTTGGTGTTATTTGTGGATTTGAGATAGTTTTCAAAGTATTTTATTAATGCTTTTTTTTGGTAAGAGATAGAAGTCGTTTTTTTTCCTTCTATAGGGAAGGTTTGCTGCAGTTGATACTGGTAAGTTTTGTTTTCAGTGATATATTCATTCCCCAGGCTGTTGATGACAACAAACTTTTTGTAGACTAGTAGCTGTGGCGTTTCTGTTTCATTGGTTTGGTAGAAAAATTTTTTAATATCACCTTTTTGATATTGATATAACGATGCTTGGGGATGACTTACAAGGGTTTGTAGAAAGATTGAAGCGGTTTTTTTATGTACTTTTCGATCTTTTTCCAAATTGTCAGTTTTGACAGGGGATAGATCCAATTCAACAGTGTGTCGAGTATATTTAAATAAATCATTTACACCGAATTCATTGATATTTTTGATAGTTGCAGTTTGTATATCTTCTTTTTCAGAGACTTTCCATTTGAATTCTGTTGGAGTACTTCTCCAGCCTATATTTTTTATCAAACAGTGTGTTTTTTTACCAGTATTATTTATAAAATATCCTTCCTTAAAGATGCTTTGTCCGATAATGAATTGAATACAGAATAAAGTAATAAAAGTAAAAATTAGCTTCATGGAAGATGGTTTTTTTGTGAGGGTTAAATGTACAATAATATTTGTCAAATCATAATTCTGAATTATAGCTTTTAACAACTATATTTGCAGCGTTAAAATCGATAAGTAATTATAAGAAATAGTAGATAGTATGCAAGAAGGTTTATACGCAAAATTTAATACCCCAAAGGGTGCGATTTTGGTTAATTTAGAATTTGAAAAAACTCCAGGTACAGTAGGTAATTTTGTAGCGCTGGCAGAAGGTAATATGGAAAATCAGGCAATTCCTCAAGGAAAGCCATATTATAATGGGCTGAAATTCCATAGGGTTATTCCTGATTTCATGATTCAGGGAGGTGATCCACAAGGTACAGGTTCTGGAGGTCCAGGTTATAATTTTGAAGATGAAATCCATCCTGAATTAAAACACGATACTCCAGGGGTATTGTCTATGGCTAATGCAGGACCAGGAACTAATGGGAGTCAGTTTTTTATTACTCATGTGCCAACAGATTGGTTAGACGGAAAGCATACTGTATTTGGTAAGGTGGTAGAAGGGCAAGATGTTGTTGATTCTGTAGCACAAGGAGATACAATGGATACTGTTGAGATTATTCGAGTTGGAGCAGCGGCAGAAGCGTTTGATGCTGTAGAAACTTTTAGACAGTTTAATGGTGCCAAAGCTGAGCGAGAAGCGGCAGCCAAAAAGGCAGCTCAAGAGGCCTTGAAAGATTTGACTGCTGGTTTTGAAAAAACCTCAAGTGGTTTGCATTATAAAATTATCCAAAAAGGTGATGGAGTACAGGCAGAAAAAGGAAAAACAGTTTCAGTACATTATAAAGGAGCACTTGCTGATGGTACCGTTTTTGACTCTTCTTACTCACGTAAAGAGCCTATCAGCTTTCCATTAGGAGTTGGACAGGTTATTCCTGGTTGGGATGAAGGGATTGGATTGTTGCAAGTTGGAGATAAGGCGCGTTTGGTGATTCCTTCAGATCTTGGTTATGGAGCTAGTGGGGCAGGTGGAGTAATACCGCCAAACGCTACATTGGTTTTTGATGTAGAGCTTATGGAGGTACAGTAGAAAACTGTTCTTCGATGATTATACTATTTCTTGAATGACGACCACTCCAGTTAAAATCTAATTGTAGGCTAATAATAGTAGAAAAAGAAACTATTATTAGCCTGTAGTTGTTTTTTAATGGTAGAGCTGATGAATAGTGTTGTTTTGAGGTAGTAAAAGAGGATTCTTAGAGATGCTGCACGGCTTTTTTGTAGTTATCTAAAAATAAATCGGGTTCGATATATGTTTGAAGGGGTGTGTTGGAACTACTTTAATTGTACCAGTCAATTTTTTTGAATGTATCTCAACGTGACTAGAAATTCTTTTGGCTTATGATGAATAGTAAAATTGGACGATCCGTAAGAGGTGCAGATGCCTCTTTCGATCAGATGTTTTTGTTAGAAACAAAACACTGAGATAAGAAATTTTTGGATGCTGAAGTATGGTAGTATCGAAGTGTTAAAAACAGAAGAATTGATAAAGAATAAAAAAAGTCCAAAACTAATCGTTTTGGACTTTTTTTATAGATGAAAACAGTGTTCATCATATTTTATGTAATTTATGCGTCATAGGCAATTAATGCGTTACAATATGCTCTTAGGTCCGTCGCATTAATTTTGTTTTTTACATCTTTCATTAATGAGATGAGATAAGAAAGACTGTCAATTGGATCAAAATCTTCAGATAGCTCAGCAATTTCAGGAGCTGTTACTTCAGTTTTTGTGTCTTTATTATCCGTTAGATTGATACTGCTTTCAGTTCCCGTGTTCCCCTCAATGTCATTTTCGCTATCCGTGTCTTCTATAGGTTCATCATCCGGTATTGGAATAAAGAAGCCTTCATTGTTTTCTAGATGCTCAAAAGTGAGGCGAATTACTTTGGCTAGTAGTGGTATTTTTTCATCTACAGCATAGGGGCGTAGCTCTTGTAATTGCTCTACGAGTGTAGTTATAACAATGCCATTACTTTCAATATCCTTCAGTATGTTGTCAATACGTTTTTTTGCTTCTTTATTTTCCAAAGTTCTGCCGTTATAATTAATGCTAGTTTTTTAAAATCTCTATCGAATAAAGCGTTTTCGATTTCGTAACAAATTTAATTGATTATCTGCTTTGTCAAAAATTTTGAGGCTAAAGTTTTTTAAAGTTTTTTGATCTAAATATAATCCTTGGAAACCAAGAAAAGTAAAAACTTCTTTATATGCAAAATACAGATTTTGACTGGTAGGTGATCTTTTTTGAAATTATATAAAAAATTGTTCTTAGCGTATTTGTAGAAATGTCATTTTGAAAAAGAATGGGTGATTTTGAGAAATAAAAATAAAACTTTGTCTAAGTTTCAATTTTGTTTTAGGCGCTCTAAAGCTGCAATTCTGGTATTTTGAATGTGTAATAACATAAGAGGGGAGATGTAGGTCTCTTGTTGATAGATTTAAAAACAGAAAAGTTTTCTCCATGAAATAGGAGATGCTATGATCAATTTATTTTTTTTAAAACTATGCAAACGATAAACGTCACAGAGCACAATAAAACTCATGATACAGGAGTCGAGAATAATGGGGATATTAATGATGATTTTAAGGGGAAATTATGTTTTTTTTAGAGTCTTTTTCAGGGTTTTGAATAAATTTCTAATAGAGATCAAGGGAATTGTTCATAACGTATATAAAGTAATTGAAAACAGTACGCCTATTGATTGAATGTTTGCTATATAACTACTTTTTTGGTTTAATTTTTCGGTAAATGATTTTTTTGTATTTATAAAGGTCTTTTTGTACATAGAATACTAATTGTTATTTGCTACGGTAATGGCGATCGCAGATGATTCCTTTTTTGGAGCTCAGAAGATAAAAACCACCTTTTCTATTACGGATTAGAATCATTACTAATGCGGTAATATGTTGAAATATATATTTTTTTCGATAATCTGCTTTTTTTTGGAGTGTATTACTGGAAAGATGTTTTTTTTGACAGCTTCATTTTTATTGTAATTTATAACGACAAAAACACATTTTACATGCGTGAAAACCGCAAAATTTAATTTTGTATTCTATTTAAGGTATTGTTATATAGTCTTTTTAATGTTTTTGTAAAAATTATAAGGTAAAACCGTAATCGTTACTTATTTGTATTTTGTACATTTGATATATAAGTAGTTTTAGTAGCTTAATTCTTACTTTTTTTTGAACCAATAAAATTGCTAATAATGAAAGAGAAAAAGAATACATTTACGGAACATTTTGGGATTGAAAAGATAGAGTCTTCTGCTGGCGAAGATCTGCAAATGGATCTTGGATTTCAGAGATTGATTAATACTGCTATTGCACAAATTAATAATAATAATACGGCTACTGAATAGATTTTTCAGAAGTGTATTATATAGGTTAAGGAAGTGGTCAAATTCTAGCTTGGTAGGTATAGAGATCAAAATATCGACCTTGTGCTTCGATCAATGCATCATGAGTGCCTCTCTCAGCTATTTTTCCTTCTTCTATCACTAATATTTGATCTGCTTTTCTAATAGTACTTAATCGATGTGCTATAACAAAAGTAGTACGCCCTTTCATTAATTCAGAAAGGCTTTCCTGAATAAGACTTTCACTTTCTGTATCCAGATTAGAAGTTGCCTCATCCAAAATAATAATTTTTGGATCTGCTAATATGGCTCTGGCAATAGCGATACGTTGTCGTTGTCCACCAGAAAGTTTTACACCACGTTCTCCAATTAAGGTGTCTAACCCTTTATCAAATCGATCTGTGAATTCATTAACATAGGCTGCTTTTACTGCATTTTGCAATTGTTTTTCTGATGCCTGCGGTTTTGGAAATAGAATATTTTCTCGAATAGTGCCTTCAAACAAGAACTCATCCTGTAATACAACACCCAAATGTTGTCTATAGCTAGACAGTTGTACTTTGGATAGGTCTTTTCCGTCAATAGTTACCATCCCGGATTGTGGTGTGAGAAAAGTAGCTGCTAGTCCTGCAATTGTAGATTTTCCGGAACCTGAGCTACCTACTAATGCTGTTACAGTACCTTTTGCAGCGTCAAAACTGATATTATGAAGGATTTCTTTGTCCTTTTCATAACTGAAAGAAACATTCTCAAAAGTAATGTCTCCTATTGGTTTATCGAGATTAATGGTTCGATGTTCCGAATCTTCTTCTGCAGGCATGTTCATTAATTCTTCTGTACGGTCTAATCCAGCAAGCGCTTCTGTTAATTGACTACCAACATTACTCATTTGTACAATAGGAGCAATCATAAAACCTAGTAGTAATGTAAATGAAAGAAACTCACCAATAGTAATTTCATCAATCATAATTTTATAACCTCCAATTCCCATGATACCTGTAGAGGCGATTCCTAATAGAAATGTAGAAGAGCTGGTTATGATAGCTGTAGCAGTCAAACTTTTTTTTACATTTTGGAATAAACGATCTACACCTACCTCAAAAGCTTTGTTTTCTTGTGCTTCTGCATTAAAACCTTTGATAACTCGAACGCCACTCAAGGTTTCTGTTAGTCTACCTTTGACCTCTTCGTTGATTTTTCCTCTATTTCTGAAAATAGGACGTATGTATTTGAATGCTTTGAGTGCAACAACTCCAAAAACTCCTACAGGAATAAGAACAAAAACAGTCATGGTCCAGCTAATACGAAGTAAGAGGATTAAGGAAATAATAGCCGTAATTGTACCGCCAACTAATTGAACTAAGCCTGTGCCTATAAGATTACGAACTCCTTCTACATCACTCATAATACGTGATACCAAGGCACCAGATTTTGTATTGTCAAAAAAACTAATGGGTAGGGAGAGTACTTTTTTTTGTACCTGAGCACGGAGTTCAGAAATTAAATATTGTGCCTGTACGCTGAGAATTCTAGTAAGTAAAAACGAAGTTATAGATTGTACCAGTATAGCGATACTAATAACTGTAAGTAATGTCCAAAGCATGTCAAAATCCTTTTTGGCAATAACATCATCCATGAGGTATTTACTTGCCATTGGTAGGACTAGTTTTGCTAATTGACTAATTATGATCAATAGAAGGCCTATGAAAACAAGATTGCGTCTAGGCCAAATAATAGTCTTAAAAGCCTGTGTCATTGAAACTTTCTTCATATAATAGTTTTTTAAACAAAATTAAGGGTTTTATAATTGTCCCTTTAAATAATATTGTTGGTAATTCTAGTTTTGGGTTAAATCTGTCATCATTTTCTATTTTTCTTTGAGAAGCTAGAAAAGAGATAGTACTTATACCCGTTAAAATGTAATTGTAGGCTAAAATAATTGAACTATTTTTCGCTATTTTAAGCTATAAAATTGAAGCATAACCTTAGCTATGGAATAATAGGAACAAGGCATTTAGGTAGAAAAATAACAAGGCGATATGCGACACTATATAAGTAATTTGGTGTAAGTATCAGCTGTCAATGATATCTTGATACGCTACAAAGAAACGTTCTAATAATTCCATATGATCATATAGGAATAACGCAGCTGTATTCCAGCTTTTGCGATTGTATACGCTTACTTGTGTGGTAGTAACATAAACTCTGGATAGCGTTTTGCCATTTTCTAAGGTGTAATTGGCGTCAAAAATAGCTTTAGGTAAAAACTCATCCGTTAGGATGCCTTTGAGACTTAGTAGTTTGTCGTAGTAATATTCTCGAATTAAGGTATCACGGGGCTCTATATCTAGCGAAACCTCTGCTTTTTTATTGGTAAAGGTAAATTTGAGGGTGACATCTTTGATCTTGGTGTTGTATAAGATCCATTTGCGAGGAAATTCTTTTCCAAACCAAATCCAAAACTCTTGACGTATCTTTTTTGCTTCTTCTTTACTAAACATTTTTCGACAATGAAATGGGTTAAACTTTTTTTGATTCTAGTGAAAAATTTTTTTTGGGGCAAGTAGAAAAAACAAGCCCTTTTTTTTACAAAACATACGCAGTACCAATGGCTGCTAAGACGATAATAAATTTGGTAACGTTGAATTTGTGTCCCTCATTACTTTCAAACAGAATGGTGGTAGAAACGTGCAAAAATATCCCAATGACTAAGGCGGTAATTTCTTTATAATAAGCAATAACACTGGATACATGAGATGCCAAGAAACTTCCCAAAGGAGTCAAGAAAGCAAAAAGTAATAAGAATACTGCAACCTGCCATTTTTTGACCTGTGTTTGCAGCAAATAAGTACTCAAGATCATTGCTACGGGTATTTTATGAACAATTATTCCCATTAATAATCCATCAGTATGATGTATCGGGAATCCTTCTAATAGCGCATGAATCCCCAAACTAATAAATAGTAGTTTGGGTAGCGTGGTACGCTCTTTTTGGAGATGTACATGTCCATGTTCTGCCCCTTTGGAGAAATATTCTAAAACACTTTGTAACAAAATACCTAACATGATCCATAAACCAATTTGGTCATGATATCCATGGTGTTCAAAAACCTCAGGCAATAAATTAAAAATAGTGATTGCAAGCAAAAATGCACCACTAAAAGATAACAACAGCTTTAGGTTTTTTTGGTTGGCTGGCTTGAACCAGTATACGGACAAAAAACCAATCATTACGGCTGCAATAGGAAAAATGTAATTCAATTTGAGTTCGTATTGAGATTGTCTTATTGTTGTAATCTAGTTTTATTTAAAAACTAGAATCAACCTAGGGGAATTGTCTTTGTGAAATGTATTTAAATTATAATCACCAAAAATTTCTAGTAAATGGACTCCTGCTTGCGCAAAATAATTTTGGAAATTTTCTAATGTCAGGGCTTTAACTTTTTCTACAAAAGAGAAGGCTTTTCCTTCTGCTTCAAAATTAATTTCTTTGTGAATATAACCATTTTTTAGATAACGTTTGATATAAAAATCAATATTTTCGATAGTTTTGGTCTCTTCTGGAATCAAATTAGCCAAGACATGGTCTACATTCATAAAATCTAATACAGCACAACCATTGGTGTTTAGGTTTGATTGTATTGCTTTGATTGTGTCTAGATTGTCTTCTTCATTTTCAAAATACCCAAAACTGGTAAAAAGGTTAAATACAGCCTCAAATTTGGAAGCAAAAGGTTTGCGCATATCATGTACTTTAAAGTGCAACGTTTCATTTGCAAATTGAGAAGCATGTGTAATACTGTTCTCTGACAAATCTGCTCCAGTAACATGATACCCCATGGAGTTTAGATAGATACTATGACGACCCTTACCACAGGCTAGATCTAGAATGGGGTCACCAGGTTCTAGATTGAGATAGTGAGTTAGGGATTTCATAAATAATTCTGCCTCGGCGTAATCACGGTTTTTGTATAAAATGTGGTAGTATGGTGTATCGAACCATGAGGCATACCACTTTGTTGAATCTTTTAGCATAGAGCGCAAAATTAGTGTATTTTTGCATTTTATGAATACTTAGACTAAAATATCGTGAGTGCAAATTTTGAAATGGTCGCCAAAACCTTATTTGGCTTTGAAGAAATTTTAGCTAGAGAATTGAGAAATCTAGGAGCATCTCGTGTAAAAACAGGTACTCGGATGGTACGCTTTGAAGGGGATTTGGGTTTTATGTATAAAGCAAATCTCTGTTTACGTACGGCACTCAAGATTTTGAAACCGATAGCATCCAAGAGAATCAAGAATGATAGAGATCTGTATAATTTTATCAGTACGATCCCGTGGGAAGACTATTTGGATGCCAAGGATACCTTTGCTATTTATGCAACGGTGCATTCTACCATTTTTAGACACTCACAATATGTCTCCCTTAAAACAAAAGATGCTATTGTGGACAAATTTCGCGATAGTACTGGTGAGCGACCCAATGTTGACACAGTGCATCCTGATTTGACTATCAATCTACATATCCAAGAAGATTTTTGTACCGTTTCTCTAGATAGTTCAGGAAACTCGCTACATCAGCGAGGATATCGATCAGCAACTAATATTGCACCCATAAATGAGGTATTGGCCGCAGGATTACTGTTGCTTTCTGGGTGGGATGGTCGTAGTGATTTTATGGATCCCATGTGTGGTAGTGGTACAGTGGCCATTGAGGCAGCTATGATTGCCTGTAATATACCGCCTAATCTAAATCGCAAGGAATTTGCTTTTGAAAAATGGTTAGACTGGGATTTGGAGCTTTTTGAAAAAATAGAACAGGCAGCTTTGAATAAAACCCGCGACTTCTCATATAAAATTTGGGCATCTGACAAAGCTCCTTCGGCAGTGCGCAAGGCAAGAACGAATATAGAGAATGCCAAACTAGAGGACTTTATCACGCTAGAAGAAGCAGACTTTTTTGAGAGTGTCAAGAAAAATGAAGGTCATTTGCATATGGTTTTTAATCCGCCTTATGGCGAAAGATTACCCGTGGATATTCCTACTTTTTATAGTCAAATCGGTGATGTCCTAAAGAAAAGTTATGCAGATACCAATGCTTGGTTTATCACTACAGATCTCGAAGCACTGAAGCATGTTGGCTTACGACCTTCAAGAAAAATAAAAGTCTTTAATGGAAAGTTAGAAGGTAAATTGGCTAAATATGAGATGTATGCAGGTAGTAAGCGTACAAAGTTTCAAAAATAATGGTAATGAGAAGAAGAATAAAGTTCTAATACCAGTTAAAATGTAATTGTAGGCCAAAATAATGGAACTATTTTTCGCTAGTTTGAGCTATGAAATTTAAGCATAGTAGTGGCTACGGTGTAATTTTTGACAAAAAAATACTATCACTATGACATTCTTGTTTGCCTGCCTGAGTGTCGTAAGCAATGTACTAGTGTTGTGTAATCTCAAAATAGCAGAATAAACCTAGATAGGGAGTTTTTTGCTTGATACCAATTTAGATATATAGATTTGTATCAATAACAAGTTGATATGCGACATTATATAACTAATTTGGTGTTATTAGGCATGACAAAAAAAAAGAACATCAGGGTTTTGACTCAGGAATCAATAAAAAAGAGGTCATCCAAATTGTTTTTAGATGACCTCTTTTTAGGTTTGTTTGTTATTAATTATTTAGGGTTACCCATTTAAGTTGCATTTATTTTTATTTCATTTAAAGTCAATGGTTCAGAGTTTACAAACCTCTTAATAATTCTTATATAGCAACACAACGGCCTCTATTGGTTCTAGGTATTCTGCAAACACCTATGATACGACTATTAAGGGACCTTCGGCATCTTCTCCTAAGTGTGCTTTCTTTTGGGAGTTCGTGAAGTGAACTATGATCAGGACATGCTTTTATTGTTCTAAAATTAAACTTTTTTCCTGTTGTATCATCTGTGTCTTCTTCTAAGGAGAACTCTTCTCCATAAATTAAGTTGGTGTCATTTGTTTCCTTCAGACTATTTTCTTCTTCTGTGGTACATGCTACAAAAGAAATAAAAGTTAGAAATACTAAAAAACTAAATTTTTTCATAAGATTTAATGTTTTGCGTTGGTTAATAATTGCCCGCAATATATAAAAAAAAGTTAAAATTTAATTTTTTTTTAACAAAATTAATCTTTATACGTTTTTTCAAAATCATGTAAGAGTTGATGCGTTTCATGGACATCTTCTACATAATAATTGGCGACTGTTTTTTTGAGACCTACTTTGATAGTATGTGTTTCTGCGGGTAATTCTTTGAACATAAATTCATCTGTCCAATCATCTCCCATGGCAAAAATAAAATCATACTCTTGATTGAGGAGCATTTTTGCGGCCGATCTCCCCTTGTTCACACCACTAACTTTGATCTCTATAACTTTGTCACCTTCAAGAATTTCTAAGTTATGATTGGCAATCAAGTGTTGGATCGTAGCGGTGAGCTCTCGTGCACGTATTTTACCTAATTCGGGATCTACATTACGAAAATGCCAAGCGAGGGAGTAGTTTTTTTCTTCTATAAGAGACCCCGGAGTTCGATCGGTAAAAGATTCTAGAACTGGAGCAATGTCAACAAACCATTTGTTGTCTACAAACTCTAGTAGTTCCCATTCATGTTCTGGGGCTCTCAGCCATGCGCCATGTTCTGTGATCAATGTATAAGGTGTATGACCAAACCACTCATTAAAGGTTTTTTTGTCCCTTCCTGTGATGAGAATAATTTTGGTTTTGGGATCACGATTGATGTTTTCTAATAGTTCAAAAAGCGCTACTGTGGGTTTGGCATTTTCGGGTAATTTTTCAAAAGGAGCCAAGGTACCATCATAATCCAAGAAAAGTATCCGATTCGTTGCTTCTTGGTATTTTTGTATTAAATTTTTCTGTAACTCGGTATTTAGTTTTTTGAGAGTAATAGTGCTTTTTTCGGCTACGATATCGTGCAAATTATCTACAAAATCATTAGCCCATTTTTCTACATGATATCTTCTCAAGCGTTTTTGCAGGGCTTTATTTCTTTTGATTTGTTCTTTTTGAGGCATTTCTATCGCGATCTTGAGGGTATCAGCGATTTCTTCAAAATTATTAGGATTGATAATTAGTGCTTCACTCATTTCTTTGGCAGCCCCGGCCATTTCGCTGAGGATTAATACCCCTTTTTGATCGGTGCGACTTGCGATATACTCTTTGGCAACCAAATTCATTCCATCCCGTATAGGAGTGAGTAGTGCTACATCACAAGAGGTGTAGAGATCAATGAGATTTTCAAAAGGCATCGAGCGATAAAAATACCAAATAGGAGTCCAGTTAATTTCAGAAAATTTACCATTGATAGCACCAACAAGTTGGTCAATTTCATTTTTGAGTAGTTGATATTGGGGTACATTTGCTCTAGATGGTACAGCGAGCATAACCAATCGTACTTTGCCTCTGAATTGCGGATATTTTTCTAAAAAATATTCAAAGGCTCGTAGTCGATTTGCAATCCCTTTGGTGTAATCCAAGCGATCTATAGAAAGAATCAGTTTGGCATTATTGGTTTCTATAAGGTGTTTGTCTATTTCGATTTGGATATCCGTTTTTTCTCCTTTTTTGCGACTATCGTGTTTTTGGGCAGCTGCATGAAATTTTTCATAATCAATGCCCATAGGAAATGAATTGACATGAACGATACGATTTTCTAAACTTACTTTATTAAAGTTGAGTTCATGTCCCAGTACTCGTTGTACCGAGCTCAAAAAATGACGCTCATAATCATAGGTATGGAAACCAATTAAATCTGCTCCTAGTAAACCATTGAGCAACTCTGTTCTCCATGGCAATGTACGGAACACTTCGTAGGATGGGAATGGTATATGCAAAAAGAAACCAATGGCTACATTGGGACGTTTTTTTCGGATCAATTCCGGTAACAGCAATAACTGATAATCATGCACCCAAATAGTATCACAGTCTTGAGCGTGTTCCAAGACGACCTCTGCAAATTTTTCATTGACCTGTTTGTACATCTCCCAGTCACTTTTTTCAAACTTTGCATATTCGGTAAAATAATGGAACAACGGCCAGATAGTATTGTTACTAAACCCATAGTAATAGCCATCAATATCGGCGGTGTTCAGTGATACAGATACACAACCATGTTGTTTTAATGCCTCATTTACTTTGGGTTCGATTTCTGGTGTCATTTCTTCATCTAGCAAACCACTCCATCCAATCCAAATGCTATCACTACCAGAATGTACGGATTTCATACCTGTTGCTAATCCGCCAACACTGGGGGTTGCTTTGATGTTATTATTATCAATTTGTAATTGTAGCGGTAGTCTATTTGAGATAATGATAGTTTTACTCATAAAAGTGATGTTTTGATCTGTTTTTGGTCGTATTTTTTGCTAAATTTCGCCATTATTTACGAGAAACATGTGCTATTTAAAAAGCATTTGTGAATCCAACGAAAAAATTCGCTATGAATAATCTAGACTATGGTATTATCGGCAACTGTCAAAGTGCCGCTCTCATTTCAAAATATGGATCACTAGAATGGGCTTGTTTGCCTAATTTTGATTCAAGCTCTGTTTTTGCAAAAATATTAGATGAGCAAATAGGAGGTAGTTTTGAAATTTTGGTTGATGAATCTTATGAAATATCGCAAAAATATATTTCCCAAACAAATATACTTGTTACCGAGTTTAGTAATGGAGTTGATTGTTTTGAAATTATTGATTATATGCCCAGATATAAGAATGATGACGGAAGTCATTATGCTCCGGCAGATATCATAAGGTATGTAAAGTATATTTCTGGAAAACCTACTTTTAGAGTCAAATATGATCCCAAATTAGAGTATGCTTTTGGGGTAACGCAAAATGAGATCAAAGAAGAGTATATAAAAAGTATCACCAATGAAGAAAAATATGATACACTGTATTTGTATTCTGATTTGGATCTACCAACAATATTAGCAGGAGAAGAAATAGCGCTAGAGGCGCATGCATTTTTTCTGATTAGTTATCACGAAAAAATTCTAAAGCAGTCTCTAGAACGTTGTTATTTGAAACTACAAAGGACACGGGTTTATTGGCTTAATTGGTGTCAAAATACCACTTCTTATGATCAGTATAATGATCAGATATTGCGTAGTGCGCTGGTTTTGAAACTTCTTAGTTATGAGAAATCGGGTGCGGTATTAGCGGCTGCAACTACTTCATTGCCAGAAACAATTGGAGAAGTTCGTAATTGGGATTATCGCTTTTGTTGGATTCGTGATGCATCTATGGTGATAAAGGTTATCTCTAATCTGGGGCATAAACGTTTGGCAAAACGTTTCTTACAGTTTATTATAGATATTATCCCAGACAAGGACGAGAAAATCCAGATCATGTATGGAATCAATGGCGAGAAGCAGCTTACAGAAAATACCCTATCACACCTAAGTGGGTATAAAAATTCTAGTCCCGTACGAACTGGAAATGCAGCATATCATCAAAAACAGAATGATATCTATGGTATCCTCATGGATGTAATCTATCAGCAATTTGATAAGTTTGAGTGTGATGTAGATAATAGCGAAGGTCTTTGGACCATCTGTAAAAGTATTGTACATATTGTAAATATCAACTGGGAAAAACCTGATAAGGGTATTTGGGAATTCAGGACAGAAGAACGTCATTTTACATTCTCCAAATTGCTCTGTTGGGTAGCTGTAGATAGAGCAATCAAAATTGGGGAACTGATACAGAAAACAAATAAAAATGAACGATGGGAGTTATTGCGAGATCGTATTTATGATGATATTTATAAAAATGCTTGGAATGAAAATATAGGAGCCTATGTACAGTCTTATGGTTCTTCTGATTTGGATGCCTCTACACTACTGATGGAGTCTTATGGTTTTATAGATGCCAAAGACCCTCGTTTTGTTAGTACAGTACAGGCAACAGAAAAAGAATTGTGCAATGATGGGTTAATGTATCGTTATAAAAACAAAGATGATTTTGGTTTGCCATCTTCTTCATTTACCATTTGTAGTTTTTGGTTTATCAATAGTTTGTACAAAATAGGAGAACATCAAAAGGCAAAGGATTATTTTGATCAATTATTATCTTATAGCAATCATCTTGGTTTGTTTAGTGAGGATATTGATTTTGAATCCAAGAGGTTATTAGGGAATTTTCCACAGGCGTACTCTCATTTGGCATTAATAGAAACTGCAGTGAATTTTTCTGAAGGACATGCCACAGAAACCCCTGTAATGACGACTTCTTCTTGTTAGGGAGAAAAATGATTCTTGAAGCGAAATTGTACTCAAAAAAGCACAGAGGTTCATAAGAAAAAATATCAAAAAATTAATACAAAAAAAGCTGTCTAAAAAAACTAGGCAGCTTTTTTGTTTTTATTGTTTTGTGATATTCCAAGGAGTAATACATTTTAGGTATATAAATTCATATTAATGGCACTATTATTTCTTTCTGCAAAAACACCCTGATGCTAGTGCATAGCCTTAGCTATGGAATATAGGAACAAGGCATTTAGATGTAAAAAGAACATGGCGATATGGGACATCATAGAGCTAATTTGGTATAATACCATTTATCCTTTTAATTTACTGGGAAAAAACTTTCTTTTTTCGCCTCAGCTTCAGCAGAAACAAAAAAATCTTAATTTTTCTTTCCGGTAAATTCAAACAACAAATGGTATAATTTGTATAGTCCAATAAAGGGATATAATGTCTACATGTAGAGAAGTGCTTATAGATTATCATAATTCTGCTAGTACTTCTACCAGTTAAAATGTAATTATAGGCCAAAATAAAGGAACTATTTTTCGCTAGTTTAAACTATAAAATTTAAACATAGCCATGGCTACGGTTTAATTTTTTAGCAAAAAAATAGTAGAAAAAAAAGCTAATTAGTAGCCTGTAATTATTTTTGAAATAGTTTTAGTCTATAAATTTTAAGCTTAACCTCAGATATGGAATGTCAGGAGAGAGTTGCTTGGCTATGAAAACAATAGGTTGATGTGAAGTATGAGATTTTTTACTCTAAGACTTGGGTTAAAAGTGAATTTTTGTTTGTTATAACGATAAAAAAGAAGGTTATATCGATTAGACCAAAAAAGGGGGTGGGGTATCGAATGATTCAATCGTTTAATTAAGATAAAACACACAATCATTTAAAATTAAACTCATGAAATTGAACGTTAACACATCGTTTCTTTTTGAAAAACGAAAGAAATCAAAAAACCGTACTATTTTTCTATTATTAGTACTAGTCACATTTTTTACCAGTCATATTCATGCCCAAGGCAAGATGCAAATATTCGATGGGGCAAAGGTAAAATGCCCACTGGGATCAAAGACCGAAGAATCCCATGCAAAGCATGACTTTTCTGTATCACAAAAAAAAGCTACTGACATAGCACATAAAGAAAAGACTGCAGAATTTATTGTCACATACGGACCTATAATGGAATCAAATGAAGAAGCCAAAGCAGCTTTTCAGTTTGCATTAGATATATGGGCTACAGAGATTGTTTCTTCGGTACCCATTAGAGTTTATGTGGAGCACTTTTTTTTTCTTGAGCCTGGATTAGCAGTAGCTGGTCCTGACTATTTTGTTGCTGATTTTGAGGGAGCACCAGAGCCTGCGACCTCTTATCCTGCAGCCTTGGCAAATTCTTTGGCAGGAAAAATATTAGATCCGAGTCAGCCTTATGAATTTAGTGTAAACTTTAATCTACTTGATAATTTCTATTATGGATTAGATGGTAATACTCCATTTAGACAATTCGATTTTGTAACTGTTGCTTTACACGAAATAGGACATGGATTAGGTTTTACAGCAGAATCTAGTTACAACATTTTTGAGGATACAGGGTTATTGTTGAGTAGAAGAAATCTTCCTTCCATATTCTCCAAATTTTTAGTAAATAGCAACAATTTGCGAGCATCAGACCTTGCAGAAGGAAGTGTAGAATTAGGCTCCTTGTTTACTAGTGGGGATTTATGTATTGATGGACATAATGCTGTAGCTGCACTAGCAGGTACACGTCCAAAGGTTTTTGCCCCCAATGAGTATGCATTTGGCGCTTCTATATCCCATTGGGATGAAAATATATTTCCTCCTGGAGATTCAAATTCCTTAATGACACCTAGTACTTTTGGCTCAGAATCCAATATGAATATTGGTGATATTACCCGAGGATTATTCAAAGATATGGGATGGGCTCTAAATGATTCTAGTCTTTTTCCTATTTCTGTAAGTGAAGATGTAGCACCTTTTGAGGTTAACCAAGGAGAAAATATAGAAAAAACAGTAGTAATCAAAAATATTTCCAATCAAGAATTGGAATATAATGTAGTGCTGTCTACTAATCCATCCGAATTACCTTTTATTTTCAGTAATGCAGAAAATGTTAGCTTGCTACCAGGTGAAGAAAAGATTGTAACTATTGGGTTAAATACTTCTGATGTAGCAAGTGATCTTTATATAGTAGATATAAAGGTGTCAACAAATATTTCTAAAATCGAAGTACGAAGATCTTTGAGAATCGGAGTTTTAGATGAAGTCGCAACTGCTGTACTGGATACGGTTGATGTTATAGAAGAAGAATTGAATGTTAATACCAAAACTTTTTCTAATGCTTTCAGAATTAATAATACAGGAACTAAGATATTAGAATATACTGTTACGGTAGCTAATAGTAGTACTCCCTTTATGACCCTTAATGATACGGAAGGGGTGGTTTTTAGAGATGATTTTGCAGAAGTTGGATATACCATTACGAATGATAATCTTCCAGAAGGAATACATACTGCAAATATATTAATTACCAGTAATGATGTAGATACGCCCTCTCTGTTGATACCAGTAAAATTGGTTGTAAGGGATTTACCGAAGCCTTCTATTGCTTTGAATATTGATGAGATTAATTTGTCCATTACTTTAGAAGAATTAGAAGAACCAGAAGGTTTTTTTCCTGTTGCTGGTATAGTTGAACTTAAAATTTCAAATGTAGGAGAATTACCATTAGAATTTCAAATTCAGAATAGAACTAATTTGGTAAGAATTAGAGAAAGTACTACTACAAGAATACCACAACTAGGAGTAGAAGTAGTCCAACCAGGAGAATCTTTAAGTAGATCTATTGAAATTTCATTAGGTTTTGGAGCTATAGATGATATTATTACTAGTGAGATTGTGATAATGAATAATGATCCTATTAATCCGGAACTCAAAATACCGCTGAATATTTCATTACCTAAAAAAAGAGGTGGTCTTGTAGCTGAAAACAGGAATTTTAGAGATATTGAATCTTCTTTCGAAGGCTTAAGTTTTGGAGGTGTTGAAGCTGGGAGTTCCAGAACGCAGCTTTTTGAATTTAGAAACACTGGACTCGCACCTGTTACTATTGAGAACATTGCGTTTTCAAGCGACTCTACGGCAGAGGTTCTAAGCTGGTCTACACCAAGTTCAGGAAATATCGTTGGTATAGGTGAGGTCCTTTCGGTAACGGTACGTTATTTCAATAGAAGTAGGAGAAGTGGAGCGGGTACTGCCGAATTGTTTATAAATAGTGATGCTGCGACCCCTAATTCTTTCTTTTTGGGAGTAGCAAATTTAAGATCTTCAGGCTTAGTAGTAGCTAAAGATCATGTTTTTAGAATTCTTAATTTGAATTCTACTGTAGATGTGAGTAAACCAGTATATGAAGAAACTATTGAGATCACAAATGTAGAGAATGTAGCTGTGGATTACAGCGTTTTATTGACAAATACTTCAAATATTGTTTCGGTAAGCGCTACAGAAGGTCGGTTAGCTCCTGATGAAAAGACTACAGTTACTGTGACGTTGGATGGTACAGGATTACAAGCTGGAACGTACAAAAATGAGATTTTAGTAAAAATTAATGATCAAGAAACTCCAGAGGCTACAATTGTCACCCAACTAGAGGTGCTTGACCAAAAAGGGCGTTTTACTTCAAAGCCTGTTTTGGATTTTGGAGAGATCGAAGGTAATTTTGCATCTGGTTCTATAGAATTAAAGAATGAGAGTAGTGTTGCTATAGAAATCGACAAAGTGTATTTGGATCAAAAATATGCTAATCCTAATCTAGCAGTTAGACTTAATAGGAATGATTTTTCAGAAGAAAATTTTGTGTTACCACCCTTAGAATCAATTTTTTTAGATGTATCCTTTATTCCAAATACTGTAGGGGCGCTTACCGGTAACATACGTATTACAAGTAATGCCGCACCTTCAGATTTAGTGATTCCATTAGTAGGAGATGTTTCTACTGATCTTGTGCCTAAGATCCTAGGTTTCGAGCTTAGGGATGTACAAACAAATAGAGTTTTGGAAACTTATTTGGAGGATAGTACGGTTGATTTGGCAAATTACGATGCGGTCACACTTTCTGCACTTGCAGGAGTAATTACTCCATCTAGTGTAGTTTTTGGTTATGGGGATAATGCCGAATTCCGTACCGATAATCGTGCACCCTTTGCACTGGGAGGAGATGTTGATGGAGGGTTGAGGGCTTTTAACTTTGAATTGGGAGAACAAACAATCACGGCAACTCCATTCTCAGAATTTAATGGAAGAGGAGAAGCGTTTGGAGCAACCAGTATCACATTGAATTTTATAGATAGTAGTTTACCGACGATCACGAGTTTTGTGTTGATTGATACGACTACCGATACAGAGCTCAAGACAATTGAGGATGGAGAAACCATTGATCTTAATGTTTTTGAAACAAACGCATTTACTATTAGGGCTACAGCAGCTAGTACATTGACCAAGATGTCTTTTGATCATAACGGAAATCGTCGTTTTGACCTAATAGCTCCATATAGTTTGGGAGGGGATTTTAATGGAAACTATAGGGCTACCGTATTTGAACCAGGAACCCATGTGCTCACTGCAGTACCATTTAGTACAGATGACAATCAAAAAACAGTAAGGGGTAATCCTAGGACGATTAGTTTTGATATTATCGGTAAACCGCAATCAAAACAATCTTTAGCAAATAATTTTGTTGCTTTTACCGTAACTCCAAATCCAGTTACGTCTGTAGCAACTTTTAGGCTAGCAACACCAGAATCTGATAAACTATCGATTCGATTGACAAATTTAATGGGACAGGAGTTAGATAGTACCAATAGAATTCATATCGATACAGAAGGTCATGGTACATTGCAGATAGAAGACTTGCAGTCTGGCTATTATTTTTTGTCTATCCATGAAGTATCCTCAGGCTTAGTGTACAAGAGTAAAATTCTTAAGAAATAACAATTTTATTGATTGTATATCATGTCCTTTTGCTCATACCATTTACCCTTTTAATTTACTGGGATAAAACTTTCTTTTTTTCGCCTCAGCTTCAGCATAAAAATAACCGTAACTACAGTTATGCTTGATGTTTTTGCTGAGGCTGAAACAAAAAAATCTTAACTTTTCTTTCCGGTAAATTCAAACAACTAATGGTATAAAATATGTATTGGACATTTTGAAAGACCGTCTAAAAAACAATTTTGGACGGTCTTTTTTGTTTCACATGATTTAATATCAATTATAGGTGTATAAATTCATATTAATGATACTGTTATCTTTTTTATGTAAAAAACACCCAGATACTATTGCATAGCCTTAGCTATGGAATATAGGGACAAGGCATTTTAGATGGAAAAAGAACAAGGCGATTTGCGCTATTACATAGCTAATTTGATGTCAGATATCACTTGTAAACTACAATAATTGGAACAGTTTTTTGCTAGTAGTTACTCAATTGCTCTTAAATTAAGGTTAAAAGTGAATTTTTGTTTATTATAACGATAAAAAAGAAGATGATATCGATAATATCAAAAATGGGGGTAGGGTATCGAATGATTCATTCGTTCTATTCAAAATAAAAGCATTCTAATTTTCCAAACTAAACCCATAAATATTGAAAACTCAAAGAACATTTTTTTTTGAGGAGCAGAAAATTCCAAAGAGAATAACTGTTCTTCTATTGTTATTCATATTCTTTACCAGTTGTATTCATGCCCAAGGCAAGATGCAGATATTTGAAGGAGTAAAGGTAAAATGCCCACTAGGAACAAAGACTACAAAAACTCATGCAAAGCATGACTTTTTGGTATCACAAAAAAGTGCTGTAGAGAGATCACATAAAGAAAAAACAACAACATTTATTGTTACGTTTGGACCTGTAATCGAATCAAACGAAGAGGCCAAAGCAGCTTTTCAGTTTGCATTAGATATATGGGCTACAGAGATTGTTTCTTCGGTACCCATTAGAGTTTTTGTGGAGACCAGTTTTTTGAATGAAAAAACGCTTGCAACAGCTGGTCCTGACTATTTTGTTGCTGATTTTGAAGGAGTATCAGAGCCTTCGATGGCTTACCCTGCAGCCTTGGCAAATTCTTTGGCAGGAAAAATATTGGATCCGAGTCAGCCTTATGAATTTAGTGTAAACTTTAATTTGGACTTTGATTTTTATTTCGGAGCGGATGGTAATACTCCATTTAGACAATTCGATTTTGTAACTGTTGCTTTACACGAAATAGGACATGGATTAGGTTTTGCAGCAGAATCTGCTTATAATACTGCTGAGAACACAGGATTATTATTGGGCTTAAGAAATCTCCCTTCTATATTCTCCAAATTTTTAGTAAATAGCAACAATTTGCGAGCATTAGACCTTGAAGAAGCAAGTGTAGAATTAGGTTCTTTGTTTACTAGTGAGAATTTATGTATTGATGGGCATAATGCTGTAGCTGCATTAGCAGGTACACGTCCAAAGGTGTTTGCACCCAGTGAATATAACTCTGGCGCTTCTATATCTCATTGGGATGAAAGTATATTTCCTACAGGAGATCCAAACTCCTTAATGACACCTATTACTAAGAGGTCAGAATCCAATATGAACATTGGTGATATTACCCGAGGATTATTCAAAGATATGGGATGGGTTCTGAATGATTCTAGTCTTTTTCCTATTTCTATAAGTGAAGATGTAGCACCTTTTGAGGTTAACCAAGGAGAAAATATAGAAAAAACAGTAGTCATCAAAAATATTTCGAATCAAGAATTGGAATATAATGTAGTGTTGTCCACTAATCCATCCGAATTACCTTTTGTTTTCAGTAATGCAGAAAATGTTAGCTTACTACCAGGTGAAGAAAAGACTGTAACCATTGGATTAAATACTTCTGATGTAGCAAGTGATCTTTATATAGTAGATATAAAAGTGTCAACGAATATTTCTATAAGTGAAATACAGCGGTCCTTGAGAGTCGGAGTTTTAGATGAAGCTGCGACTGCTGTATTGGATACGGCGGATGTTATAGAAGAAGAATTGGATGTTAATACCAAAACTTTTTCTAATGCTTTCAGAATTAATAATACAGGAACTAAGATATTAGAATATACTGTTACGGTAGTCAATAGTAGTATCCCCTTTATGACTCTTAATGATACAGAAGGGGTGGTTTTTAGAGATGATTTTGCCGAAGTTGGATATACCATTACGAATGATAATCTTCCGGAAGGAATACATACGGCAAATATATTAATTACCAGTAATGATGTAGATACGCCCTCTCTGTCGATACCAGTAAAATTGGTGGTAAGGGATTTACCGAAGCCTTCTATTGCCTTGGATGTTGATGAGATTAATTTGTCCATTACTGTAGAAGAGTTAGAACGTTTCTTATTTAATGGTGTGATTGAGTTTGAAGTTTCAAATCCAGGGGAGCTCCCATTAGAGTTTCAAATTCAGTTTCCAAATGATTTAGTGGCACCACTCAGGAACACTACCACAGGAGTTATACAACCAGGAGAATCTTTAGGCAAATCTTTTAGAATTCGATTACAAGAAGGAGCTGTAGATGATGTTATTACTACTGAGATTGTGATTATGAGTAATGATCCTCTAAATCCGGAACTCAAAATACCATTGAATATTTCATTACCCAAAAAGAGGGGTAGACTGATAGGTGAAAACTTACACTTTAGAGGTGTTGAAGCAGGGAGTTCTAGAACACAGGTTTTGCGTTTTAGAAATAATGGGCTTGCACCTGTTACTGTTGATAGAATTGAGACTTCAGGACGTTCAATGATAGAAGTTCTTAATTGGTCAACACCAAGTTCAAGAAATATCGTTGGTGTAGGAGAGGTCCTTTTGGTAACAGTACGTTATGCTAATATGGATTTTGAAAACCATTCTAATAATGCGGCAGAGAGTCTATTGGTAACCAGTGACGCTACGTCGTCTAATGTTTTTGTCATTCCAGTATTAAATTTACCACCTTCAGGGCTGGTGGTTTCTAGGGATCATGTTTTTAGAATTCTTAATTTGAATTCTACTGTAGATGTGAGTAGACCACGATACAAAGAAACTATTGAGATCACAAATGTAGAGAATGTAGCTGTGGATTACAGCGTTTTATTGACAAATACCTCAAATATTGTTTCGGTAAGTGCTACAGAAGGTCGGTTAGCTCCTGACGAAAAGACTACAGTTACTGTGACGTTGGATGGCACAGGATTACAAGCTGGAACGTACAAAAATGAGATTTTAGTAAAAATTAATGATCAAGAAACTCCAGAGGCTACAATTGTCACCCAACTAGAGGTGCTCGACAAAAAAGGGCGTTTTACTTCAAAGCCTGTTTTGGATTTTGGAGAGATCGAAGGTAATTTTGCCTCTGATTTTATAGAATTGAAGAATGAGAGTAGTGTGCCTATAGAAATCGAAGAAATATATTTGGATCAGGAGTATGCTGATTCATTTGTACAGGTTACGCTTAATGACACTGATTTTTCTGAAGAAAATTTTGTATTACCACCCTTAGGATCGATTTTTTTAGATGTGTTTTTTATTCCAAATACTGTAGGGGCGCTTACCGGTAACATACGTATTACAAGTAATGCCGCACCTTCTGATTTAGTGATTCCATTAGTAGGAAATGTTTCTACTGATCTTGTACCAGAGATCTTAGATTTTGAACTTCGGGATGTACAAACAAATAGAGTTTTGGAAACTTTTTTTGAAGATAGTACGGTCGATTTGGCAAATTACGATGCGGTCACACTTACGGCATTTACGGGAGTAGTGGATCCGGCTAGTGTAGTTTTTGATTATGGGGATAATGCTGAATTCCGTACCGATAATCGCCCACCCTTTGCACTAGGAGGAGATGTTGATGGAGGGCTAAGGGCTTTTAACTTTGAATTAGGAGAACAAACAATCACGGCAACTCCATTCTCAGAATTTAATGGAAGAGGAGAAGCGTTTGGAGCAACCAGTATCACATTGAATTTTATAGATAGTAGTTTACCGACGATCATGAGTTTTGTGTTGATTGATACGACTACTGACACAGAGCTCAAGACAATTGAGGATGGAGAAACCATTGATCTTAATGTTTTTGAAACAAACGAATTTACTATTAGGGCTACAGCAGCTAGTACATTGGCCAAGATGTCTTTTGATCATAACGGAAATCGTCGTTTTGACCTAGTAGCTCCATATAGTTTGGGAGGGGATTTTAATGGAAACTATAGGGCTACCGTATTTGAACCAGGAACCCATGTGCTCACTGCAGTACCATTTAGTACAGATGACAATCAAAAAACAGTAAGGGGTAATCCTAGGACGATTAGTTTTGATATTATCGGTAAACCGCAATCAAAACAATCTTTAGCAAATAATTTTGTTGCTTTTACCGTAACTCCAAATCCGGTTAGGTCTGTAGCAACTTTTAGGCTAGTAACACCAGAATCTGATAAACTATCGATTCGATTGACAAATCTAATGGGACAGGAGTTAGATAGTACCAATAGAATTCATATCGATACAGAAGGTCATGGTACATTGCAGATAGAAGACTTGCAGTCTGGCTATTATTTTTTGTCTATCCATGAAGTATCCTCAGGATTAGTGTACAAGAGTAAAATTCTTAAGAAATAACGAAGTATTTCAAATTTCTAGGAAATCCTTGGAAATTATAGGATACAGTATTTTTGAAAAGCCGTCTAAAAAATATTTAGACGGCTTCTTCATTTTAGGCATTTTGTATACTTTAGTATTTCAAATACGTAAACAATAACATTGTGAATGGTATAGCCGCTCAATGCAACTATTGAATAATTCATGTAGAATGATCTTAACTACCCCTAATGAATAGCACTATAAAAGATAAAATAATTAAGGTTTGCGATAAAAAGATTGCTGCCAAAGGAGCGAACGTTGGTCTTTCTTTCTATGCATTTTTTGCGAACAAAAATGACAATCCCGAACTCCTTATGGAAGTTGCTACTTGGTGGATTTTAGATCATAAATTGGATCATTTTGAAAAAGCCGTAAAGATCAAAAAAATGATGCTAGAAGAAGGATAAAATACGATAATATTGTACCCTCACGATCTATTGGAATTTTATAGTGCTCTAGGTCTTATTAACCACTATTTTTGTCGTTATTTGATACTGATATAATATAGTAAAAGCAATAAAATAAGATGAATACATTTCAGCATGTCTTGTACGAGTATTTGATGACTATTGGATTCTCCGAGAATTTGGCAAAGTATAGTAATATGCTCGTACTTTTTATAGCGCTTTTAATCATCGTTTTTATTGTAGACTTTATCACAAGAAAGCTATTAGTTAAGGCATTTAGTAAGTTTGCTTCCCTGTCAAAATCCAATTTTGATGATCTGTTAGTCTCCAATAAAGTTCCGAGAAATGTAGCTCATGTTATTCCGCTGTTAATTGCATTAGAGTTAACCCCAATAGTTTTTTATGATTTTGAGATTTTTGAAAATTTCATTAAGAAAGGTTTACAAGTTTTTGCGATTGTTCTATTACTATGGATAGTCAGAAGTACATTGAATACATTAAAAGATTTTCTCAAAACCCTACCTAGTTTAAAAGATAAGCCTGTAGATAGTTATATCCAGGTATTTATGATATTTGCCTGGATTGGAGGTTTTATGTCAGCTATTGCAATCATCACAGATATCCCATTTTTGAAATTCGTTACAGGCTTAGGGGCAATCTCGGCAGTAATCATATTAGTTTTTAAAGATACGATATTGGGTTTTGTCGCCAGTATCCAAGTATCTATTAATGATATGGTTCGTATTGGTGACTGGATTACTTTTGAAAAGTATGGAGCAGATGGGGATGTGATAGAAATAAATCTTGCAACTGTTAAGGTTCAAAATTTTGATAAAACCATTACAACGATACCTACCTATGCTCTTATATCCGATTCTTTTAAGAACTGGAGAGGTATGACAAATTCTGGAGGTAGGCGCATTAAACGAGCTCTGAATATCAAAGTAGGAAGTATAAGGCATTTGTCTAATGAAGATGTGAATAACCTAAAGCGTATTTCGTTGATAGCCTTGTATTTAGAAAACCAACAAGAAGATATAACAGCATATAATACTAGCGCTCAAATTGATAAAACGATGTTACTTAATGGGCGAAACCTTACGAACATTGGGGTTTTTAGAAAATATATGCAAACCTATATCGAAAATCACTCGGCAATTAATAAAGAAATGACCATTATGGTACGTCAGTTGGCACCCACAACACAAGGAATTCCACTGGAGATATACGCTTTTAGTAATGATAAGCGGTGGATAAATTACGAATATATTGTATCGGACATATTCGATCATCTTATTGCCGCACTGCCTTATTTTGATTTAGAAGTTTTTGAATTGCCCAGTGATTCGAGTTTAAGAATGCAAAAGTGCTTGTGATTCCATGGGTTCTTGTATAAAACTACTATTTCTACAAACGAACCAAAACCAAAGAATACGTAGAAGCAGAGAGGTTTTGTAAATAATGAAGTGGTCTGGGTCTTTAGAGTAATTGTTTATTTTTTCTTAATCTTGTAATGATGGTGATGATGTTTAAAAGAGGGGATCTGGGGGAGACTCATAATTTGCATCTATATGGACAACATTATCAAGCAGCATTTTTATTCACCTTCAACGGAGTTTTGTGTTTTTCCTAACTTTCGATGCAAAATATTACTTTCCTTTATTGGTAAGGCTTTGTTGGGTTCAAGGGATAGATAGGGTACAAAAAGTAATAAATTATCATAAAATAAGCCTATAATATATCAAAGTTAATATTGGTATTTCGTTAGTCGTTTATCACCTATTTTGGTTAATATATTTTGCTCTACTGCCCACTTTAAATCTCGACTTGCTGTGGCTTGGCTTATCTCTTTAAAATTTTGCAAATAATCCTTTCGACTAAATTCGTTTGTACCTATTATATCTTTATATAACTCAATACGGGTTTCTGTTGTTAGTGTTCTATTTTGAGTTTTGAGGAGGTTTTCTAAAGATTGTAGAATTATACCTAACATAAACTCTATAAAAGGTGTAGAACTCCCTAATTTATCGGATTGACTTAATACATTGTAATATTCGGCTTGATTTTCCTTTATTAGGCTCTCGATAGGCAAATATTCAAATACTGGGTATTCTTGTATTAGAATTAGTGTTTGCCATAATCTCCCCATTCTGCCGTTTCCGTCTATAAATGGGTGGATAAACTCAAACTCGTAATGAAACACGCAACTTTTGATTAGTATTACGTCCTCATCTTCTTTTAAATACGTAAATAGGTCGTTCATTAATCCCTTTACCATATTACCACTCGGAGCAATGTGTTCTACTTTTGAACCTTTGACAATACCTACATTTTTTGTGCGGAGTTTGCCTGCGGTATCAATAAGCTCTTTCATTAAAATACCGTGTGCTTTTTCAAGGTCTTTTAATTTATCATGGTTTAGGGTATGGATAACGTCATATACCTTAATTGCATTTTGAACCTCAACAATATCTTTTTTAGGTGCTAATATTCGTTTGTTTTCTAATAATGCAGTTATTTGCTCCTCTGTAAGTGTATTACCTTCTATTTCTAAAGAGGATTGTATAGTTTTTATACGGTTCTTTTTCCGTAACTCGGTTGGTGGTTTGTATAAGTGTATAGCATTTATCTCCCCTAATTTCTCGGAAATTGAAACGACTAATTTTAGTATTTTATTTGTTATTTGATATGGTGGCTTCAATTTATGATAGTATCAAATGATAGTATCAGTAAAGATACATATTTGTAGATATTGTAGATGTTTTGTTGTCATAATTTTTAACTCAAGAAAATTATTGCTCTCTTTCAACAGTCTGAATACTGCAAAATTTTTGTTTGTAGTCAATACAAGTCAATTGCCCGTGGCAAGCTGGTATGAAGTTATCGGAGAAGCAACCATTGCAGATGCAATTTTGGATCGATTGGTACACACATCACACCGAATTGAACTCAAAGGAGAAAGTCTTAGAAAAAAAACTGTAATTTTGTCACATAGTATCTTTTGAAGACCAAAATCTACAGAGGGGTCAACATGACCAGAATGGGGGTCAGTATCACCAGTCAGAATTTCCAAATAAAAGAAACTAAAATACTTTTGAGCAATGAATACTGTAATTAAAATAACCTTAGATCAGTTCATTAATAAATTTACAGTTTCGACTCCCAAGTTTTTATTGAGTTGATTTTCTCCATCTAAAACAGAAACAAAACCCATTTTACATTGATGATCTATATATGAGGCTTCATCATTTTCATGTTTTGAATAATCATCTGTGAGATACGATTTGAATTTATTTTCAGCATAATCACCAGGATATAACAATAACGCTTTTTCGGCATTCCAAAAACGGCAATAGGTATACATTTGTCTTAAATCGCTAACCGGAGCAGAATTTTGTTTAGGTCTTTTCCATTTTGTATCAATTATAAATGTTTTTTCTCCGTGTCGTAATACAATATCTGGACGTAAACTATTATTACCCCAAAAGGGTTTGGATTCCTGACCAGAAACCTCAATATTTGTTCCTAAACAGGCCTTTTCTAATTGTTTTAAAATATAAGTTTCCCATAAATCATTCATGTTAAATAATAGAGATATCATTTTCTCTTTACCACTTGAAATGTCTGGCGAATAGTTAAGAATAATTAATCTCGCTAATTCTAACGCATTATTGTATCCTACAGATTTTTGATTTAACCTAATGGCATTTAGTTCTTTTGTTGTAATAATTTTATTATCTACTTCTGGAAAGTTCAATTGTACTCTATTTGCTAAATCTTGTAATCTAGATCCATTGGTAAACTGATTAACAATAGTTAACGCTTTTTGTAATACTTGATGTAAAAAGTGATTACTATCATAAACCTGATGTGTAGTGTAAAAGCGCTCTTTATGAACTATGTTTTTTCTAATATGTCCCGCAAAATCTAGCTTTCCTTTTAATGCCTTTATGTTTTGTGTTTGTTTTCTATATTGTTTGATGAGTCCTTTTCTAACTAAACCTTCCACCTCTAATAAATATAATTCAAAATAAACCTCTAATAAGTTTAAATGCTTTCTATTTACGTTTGCTGCTCCAGAAGATTCTGCTTTAAGTTTACCGCAAACTTGTAGCATTTCAAGCAAGACATCTTTCCATTTATTATCATCGTCGCCTTTGTCGGCTTTGGGGTTAATTTCAATAGTTAATCCATCCACTTGAATAATACCCACGTACTGATTAAACTTAACACCTTCTGCTATGGGTTCGAAATAATTACCATCATGGTATTCATTTAGTTTTAAAAGGGCGTTTAAATGGTTTTGATTAAAGCCTTGCTCTCCAACATATAAACGTTGATGTTCAAAAACTTTTATGGCCTTTAACGCTTTCAATATTAATTATTTTCGGTATTAAATAAATTGTTAATAGCTGCTACTATATTTTCTGCTGTTATTTTTTTCAACTTAAAGCTTGATGTAATAAAATTGTTTTTATTATCGTATTTAAATTTGGCAAAAGTAACCGTGTCGTTTTTCTGTATTTGCACAAAGCCTTCCCCTAACACTAATCCTATTTTTCCGTAATCGCCATAAAAATACTCTTGTAATAAAGGGACTATTTTATTATTAAAGGCATTGGCTAGTTTTTCTGGAGTATCAACACCCACAAAATAAGAATGGCCAATACTGTGATCTCTATCTATTAAAATTTCTATGCGTTGGTTTATGGTTTTTAAAACCTCTGCTAGGTCTGTATCTAAATCATTAATATATTCTTGTTCTATAACATCATAATCGGGCATCATCTCTTTAAAATCGAATCTACGGCGCAAAGCAGTATCTAGCGCCTCTACAGACCTATCGGCAGTATTCATGGTGCCAATTATATATAGGTTGTTAGGAATACTAAATTCAAGTTTAGAGTAGGGCAATGTTAGCGTTAATGCTTCGTCGTTTCCTTTGCGCTTACTGTCTTCTAAAAGTGTAATTAGTTCGCCAAATATAGCCGATACATTTCCTCTATTAATTTCGTCAATAATTAGAACGTAATTTTTGTTTTCAAAGCCTTTTTTATTTAAATTAAAACGGTTTTCTAAATAACTAATTATACCATTGGCATAGCCTTCCCAACCATTAAAAGCATCATAAAAATTAAAATGTCTTTCTAATTTTTCTCTTGTTAGTGTTCCTTGATGATTACGCTTTTCTGTAGTTATGAGGCTTAAATTATTGTTTGAGTTTAATTGCACTCTAAACTTTTTACCCTTTGGTGTTTCTAAAACAAGAAGCTCATTATCGTTTTTAGAAAATTCTGTTATTAAATTTTCATAAGCTTCTTGAAAATTAGAATTGTTTTTTAGAGAAGCCCTATTGCATAACTGTTTAAAAATACCATCTTCTATTTCATAAACAACCTCATTACCTTCGGTTTTTGGTTTTATACCTTCTACAAAATCTTCATAACTTAACGATTGATGAAATGTGGTAAACACAATTTGTTTTTCATTTACCAAACGGTCGTATTCGGCTTTTATAAATGGTCTATCCTGGGTTAAATCAAATTCAGGATTAATAATTTTTATAGCTTCGTTAATGGTATGGTACGTTTTACCGGTACCAGGAGGGCCGTATAAAATTTGGTTTAAAGGAGCTACTGCTTTTGCAGTATCTATAACATCTTTTACTACATCGCCATTTATAATACCTAATAATTGCTCGAAAAAAGTATTGTAGGCTTCGCTATCACTTTTATATTTTGTAATATTTGTAAGTGTTTTTAGCACTAAACTTTTGTGCGGTGCCCAGTTTCCTTTTTTTATCCATTGCACGTTTCTGCAATTTTTGTAATCTTCTCTTGTATTATCAAAATAGTAATCTGACGTTACTTCACCATAGCCTAATAATTCACTACGTCCTTTTTTTACAATAATAACATCTCCAATATTAATTTCGTTAGCAAATTCGTAATTGGCAGCTACATCATTCATTTTGTTTCCGTCTCCGCCATAAGCCTTAATCAAGCTACTTTTTATTGCTTCCTTGTTTGCATATTTCGATAAATCTCCTAGCTTATCCCAACCCAAACCAATTATTTTATCGGTGTAAAAACGCTCCCAATACATCGCATTTCTACCTGGGGCGTAAAGCCAGTATTTTTTATGCTTAGTATTTTTTAAAGCTGTGCTTGTATTGGCATACTTTGTCTTTCGCTCTTCGTATTTTTGCTGCATTGTAGTAAATTCATCCAAGGTTATATGATGTGCTGTAAAATTTGGAGACGCTGCTTTTTCTGCTGCAATAGCCTTATTTACTATGGGTAAAATAACTTCCAAATCTTTATCGATATCTAGTAGCATGGTATTTAAATCTGTATAGTTTTCTGCCCGATGTTTAGAAACTATAGCAAACATTTTTTTATCAGGACTACCTTCCCTCTGTAACTTAAGCTGTGCTTTTAGAGGTTCTTGAATAGCCTTTATGACATTTAATATCGATTCGTTTTGGGCATCTTTTGGATCATTTGTTTGCGAAAACTCGAATTTATAGCCATAATAATCTCCTTTATAGCCAAAAATTAAATTTATAGAATCGGATGAAGAACCCGGGTAATACACGGGTAGCGTCCAAAAAGTAGTGCCAAAATAATTGGACTTTTCTGTACCTATAAAAATATCAGTTTCTGACCCTTTGGATGCTTTTTGGCGTAATGAAAATGTAAATGAATTGTCTTTATGATGTTTTGCAAGTAGCCAATTGTAAATTTTTTCTTCGTAGTCTTTATAGTTAAGCATACTCTTTATTTTTTAACAATGAACCATGTGTCTCAAAACGCTACAGACTTTTTTAATTTATTAAAACAAGAATTCTATAACTGTTTAACATGTGTTTAATAGTTCATTTTAAACTACATCCATTTTGTCTTGTTTTTCTTTAAAATAGGGTTAGCCATGCTTGTATTTCCATAAGATGGTTGTCCTGTTTTATGACAATAATTCTCTGAAAAAAAAGGATCTCCATATTGGTTCCAAACTTTCCAAGCTTCTAAAGATAGTGGCTGCTCTGGATTGTAACTAATTTCTTTTCCTGTTCTTATACAATAGCCTGTTTGCGGAACTTTAGATTTTTTATATTCCTTTTTTAAGATGGGTTTATCTTCTTTTGTTAATCTTTTTTCAGATCTTGATTTTAACTCTGGAATAACCTCTTTATCATCTAAACTTATTACATCTACATCTTGATAAACAACACGCTCGTATCCTCTTTTATTTGGATCGAATGAGTTAAACAAATCTAATAACACTTCAGATCTTAAATAATTTTTACTTAAACCTAGTAATGCCTTTTTAAAAACAGGCCGTTTTATATACACGCAATGTGCACTATCTTCTAAAAGAAAGAAGTGGTAATCTTGATGTTGCTGATAAACCTTTTCTGTTAATGTCATTTTAGAGAAAGTTACACCATATTCTACATTGTTTTCGGCGGAGTAATCGTATAAATTCATAGAGGTAATAATACCATCAGACTCGTTAATATAGCTTTTTGCGTGTAACCTTGGTTCGTAAATAATAGATACATTAGGAAAAGATTTAAAATACTCTAAATCTTCACTTTTCATGCTACGGTAAAAATTATCTTCATTTTTACCAAATAAGATTTGCAAATAAATTGTAGGATCGTTTTTTATTAAATTAAAACGCTCTTTAAAATGGTCGTCTAGTTTTATAAATGGCGATGTAATTATAATAAACTTTTTAGCGTTTGTAATAATACCATCAATAGCATTATTCAGGTAGTCGCCTGTTAAAAATGTACTCATAATTAGGTTAATTCGTTAATTTGGGGTTTACTTTTTTTTAAATTATATCTTAAAATTTTAGTTTTATAAATAGTGTATTTAAGGTTTTAGCTTAAGCTATTTTAATTATATATATATATGTTTTATACATGTAAAATAGTATCTGTTTTAATTAGTATAAATTTTTGTTTATAGCATAAATTCATTACTATTTTTTTAGCGTTCTGTAAAAATTATAACAGCAGCAACTATTAATAAAATTACAGCCAAAGCAGTAACAAAAAGGTTAACCCAATCTAAACGGATTCCTATAATAAATTTCTAGTCTGTTCCGATACGTATAGATATTCTAACCCATCAGTTTTCTTTTGTTTGAAAATAATTCTAGAGCAATCATCTTCATCTCTTACTTCAGACCATATCATTTTATTAATATCAGACCAGTGTAATCGGCATATGGAAATGACTATTTAAATACAAATATCATTAAATCTATAACATTTTAACATGGTACTTCTCTTTAAAAACGTCTGCCTGTGTTATTGAAAGAATATTTTCAGCCAAAGAAAGGGTTTCTTTATTTTCTTTTTTCTCCTCCCTAGACTTTGGATCACCATGCAAATACATTTTTAAGTACTCAAAATCTCGCTTATGTTTTTTAGTGTCGTTAGTGTCAATATACGAACCTTTGTAATATTCGACATATAAACTAAGTTTACCTGAAGAGAACTTTTTCTTTTTAAGTGATATTTTGATATAAGATGTACTTTTGTACATCTTATATCAAAAGTAACTAAAAATATATTAAATATATGTAAAGTATTGATTGTGTTGGCTTTGTTTGTGTTTAGTTATCTTTGTTTAACACGCTTACTTCCCAATACAAAATCTATTTTTTTAATAAAATAGGGATTTATGTGTGTCTGAGGTACAGATAAGGTACAGTTTTATTGCATACTATACTTTGCGAAGGTATAGTAGAAAAAAATCTATAATTAATAATTAAGGAACTATTAGAAACTTAAAAGCTTTACTGTAAAAATACAGTAAAGCTTAGTTAATTATTTTTTTCTCGGTGGGACTAGCCCATTGTTAAGTCTGTCTTCATAATATGTTGTATTGTTTATAATAGTATATTCTCTTATCTGTAGCTTATCAAAATCTATGCAAATATTACAATTTAAGATGAATGTATCATAAAATTATTTAAATAATAATAAAAATCCTTGGTTTTTAAAGATTAAACCGCGGTATTCTGCTTTTAAAGTCTTGCTATAAGCGTTTTCGGATCTTTTTATGTTCCATTTTCCTAAGACTCCCATGCCTAACCAATCAAAACTTATATTTTTGGGATATGTTATGTGAATATTATAATTTTCATACAGTCCAGAAGCCGTGTGTCCCATGTATGGATTTTCACTCATAGCATAACACTTCATAGTTTTTCTATAAACAATATACTCTTTTTTTCCATTTATACAATCTAGTTTTATGTTAAAGTTATTACTTAAAATATTATTTGATGAGTTTTCTTTTAATTCTTTGCCTTTATTCCATTTTACATCTTTTTCGTTTAAAGTGAACTCGGTCAATTTAAAATAAGTAATATTATTGTCATCCTTTGGGAAAGGTATTTTTGAAGTGAATACAAAATCTATTTTTTCGGAATCTTCAATATTGATTGTTGAAGTATATTCTTCTACCACATTTATGTACCCTGGATTATCTTCGCTATGTTCAATTTCTATAACTAGTTTTGTGTTTTTGTAGTAATAATCATCTTCAATAGGTAAGTAATACTGTTTTACTATTTTTTGCAATTTGGTGCTTATTTTTTTAAATTTCTGCTTACACAATTGAAGAGTTAAATTTTCCCAAATATTGTCTATGTCATTTCTTTTAGATAAATGATCTTCTGCAAAAACTACTTTTCTTAACTCTGCTTTAAAAATACCAGTAAATTGATAAGATTTAACTATACCCATGAAAACAGCACTAGACATAAATATTGATCCTCCTGTTTTTGCAAAGTCATACAACCAATCGAAAGAAAATTCCCAAATTTTGAAATAACCAAAAGTATAAATCAATAATCCAAATAGAAAAACCCAAAAAGTGAAATATTTAATTCCAGGAAGTGTTTGTGTAAGAAATTTTATCATATTATCTGCTTTTAATCGTCTGCAAATTAAGTTAAATAAATTGAACTATTGAAGATATGCTAAATCAAAAACACCAACGAAACGTAACAGTAAATAAAATTCTAATTAGTGCTGACAAAAATAATTTTAAGAATAGGAAAGTAGATAAATGTTCATAAGCATAACATCGGTGTTGGTGTAATGAATTTTATTTTATTCTAACATTGAATTTTTATTAATTTGTATTCTTAAATGTTTGATATATTAAATGTTTACTTTGGAAAAAAAATAATAGAATTGTATCCAAAAGTTTAAATTTAAAAAAAGTAGTGTTACTTACAAGAAAAATAAGTTCTCAATCTCCTCCACAGAAAACCCCTTAGCACGATTAATTTTCTCCATTAATTTAAGATATTTTTTAGTAGGTTTTCCATTATAGTGTCTTCTAAAGTGTTTACTATAAAGTTCTTCGTAATGTCTGTCCAAATCAAAATGGCAGCCATAAACCCGCTCCAATTGTCTCCATTTTTTGGTTTGCGTTTGTTTTTCATACATACCACTGGGTAAAGCAGAGCGATGCATAAATTTTTGATTGATAAAATGTAGCTTTCGACAGCGTTTATTAGTAAAGGGGCAGAGGAAATACCATACAAAGCTTTTTCCTAGGTTAGAAGGTAGAGAAACCAAAGGAACTTCATATTTGTAGGATTTGCCGTTACAATTATAGCTCAATATCAATACACTTTCTGTACCGTCAATTTTAGTAGCTATAGATATGTTACTGGTTTCTATTCCATTTCTACTCCATGTAATAGTCCCACTTTTGAAGGTGTTGAGTTGCTTTGTCAATTTTCTCTTGTCTTTTTCTTGCCTTGTATGCTTTTTTAGCACAAGAATTACTACAATGTTTAGTAACTGTTGTTCTTGCAATAAAAGTTGAACCACAGAAAAAGCACTTTTTTTTCAATTCTGATATTACTGCTCATTATGTTGCCGTTTATAGCTTAATGTAGCTACTTGTTGCAGTATGTAGCAGAATTTCTCCATTAGCAACATTTTTTTGTTGCTGAAACTCAAAATACATTATGAGCAACAAATCAGCAACAAAAACTGAAAGTAAAGAGCATACTCTTAATAAATAAAAGAAGTTTAAATACTTGTAAATTAATAAAAAGAAAACTCAAAGAAATTTGAGAGTAACCAACTTACTTCCCGATACAGAAATTAGCAAAAATATTTCCTAATAAGTCATCATTAGTAATCTCTCCGGTAATTTCTCCAAAATAGTAAAGAGCTTGTCTGATATCGATTGCCATAAGATCTCCGGATAAGCCAGAGTCAATACCAAACTGTACTTTTTGGATTTCTTCCAATGCTTTGAGCAATGCATCATAATGCCTAGAATTGGTTACAATAGTGTCATTATTACGCAGTGTCCCAGTATTCACAAAATCCAATAATTTGTCTTGTAGTTCTTGGATACCAGTTCCCTTTTTGGCAGAAAGTAAATGAATATCGGGTATTTGAGATGTCAATGCAATAGTGTCTGTTTCTTGAAGGTGGTCTACTTTATTGGCTACTATAAGTAAAGGCTTTTGAGGATATTTGTTTTTGACTTTTTCAATTTCATTTTTCATACTCAAGATTGCATTGGTGGAGTTCTGAATAGTAGAGCTATCAAATAAGAAGATAACCACCTCTGCTTGTGCTATTTTTTCAAAAGTTTTCTGAATCCCTAGGCCTTCGATGATATCTTTAGTTTCTCTGATACCTGCTGTGTCAATAAACCGGAATCCGATACCACCAATAGTGATTTCATCTTCGATCGTATCTCGAGTAGTACCCGCAATGTTGGATACAATAGCACGTTCTTCATTGAGTAGTGCATTGAGCAATGTGGATTTACCAACATTCGGTTCTCCTACAATAGCAACTGGAATACCATTTTTGATTACATTGCCCACGGCAAAAGAATCAATTAATCTTTTTAAGACTTTGGTTATTCGCGAAATCAGTTGTTCAAATTGTGTTCTATTAGCAAATTCTACATCTTCTTCTGCAAAATCCAGTTCTAGTTCTATTAATGAGGCAAAATTTAATAGTTCATCTCTTAAATCCTTAATTTCATTAGAAAAACCACCGCGCATTTGTTGCATGGCGATTTGATGAGATGCTTGTGAGTCTGATGCGATGAGATCTGCCACAGCTTCAGCCTGCGATAGGTCTAGTTTTCCATTAAGGAAAGCACGTAAAGTGAATTCTCCTGGGTTAGCCATTCTACAATTATTACGTAATAATAGTTGTATGATTTCTTGTTGAATATAACTGGATCCGTGACAAGAAATCTCAATAGTTGGCTCTCCAGTATATGAGTTGGTGTTTTTAAAAAGGGTTACAAGAACTTCGTCTAGAATACGTTCTTCATCTATGATATGGCCCAAATGTACTGTATGGCTTTTTTGCTCATGTAGTTTTTTTTTGCTGATAGATCGGAATAGGGGAGAGCAGATAGTAATTGCATCGTTTCCAGAAATACGAATAACGGCAATTGCTCCTGCCCCAGAAGGAGTTGCTAAGGCTACAATAGTATCTTGTAAAATCATGTTTGCAAAAATACTATAAACAAATTAGCTTGCATAATTTTGTAATGATGATAAAATAAAAAAGAGACTGTCTCTATAAGAAACAGCCTCTTTTTGTAAGGAACAAAATAGTATTTATTACAAAAAATATTAATGTTGGTTCAAACGGAAATCTGAATAAGCATCCATACCATGCTCGTGACCATCTAATCCTTCAATTTCTTCTTCTTCACTAACACGTAGTCCTATAGTCGCTTTGATAGCATAAAGAATCACAAAAGAAATTACACAACAAAAAGCACCTACGATACCAACACCTACAAGTTGATCAATAAATTGACCCATGCCAGCTTTTGAGCCAAACATCCCTACAGCAAGCGTTCCGAATATACCACAGATAAGGTGAACTGCAACAGCACCTACAGGGTCATCTAATTTTAATTTGTCTATTAATGCAACACCGAATACAATGATGCTACCAGCAATAAGACCAATTACGACCGATTCATTAGGAGACATTAAGTCAGCTCCGGCAGTAATACCTACTAATCCTCCCAAAATACCATTAAGGAACATGGTGAGGTCATAATTTTTATACATAATCGTAGAAGTGATAAAAGCACTAACTCCACCTGCTGCTGCTGCCAAAGAAGTTGTTACTAATACAAGAGATGTCAATCCTGGATCAGCAGATAATACAGAACCACCGTTGAATCCAAACCATCCTAGCCAAAGGATTAATACACCAGCGGCAGCTAATGGGATATTATGCCCAGGGATCGCTTGTGCTTTCCCGTTAGCATCAAATTTACCAATACGCGCTCCTAATAAATAGATTGCAATAAGTGCAGCCCATCCACCTACAGAGTGTACAAGAGTAGAACCAGCAAAATCATAGAAGCCCATAGCGTCTAAGAATCCACCTCCCCATTTCCAAGAACCTACAATTGGGTAAACCAATCCAACGTAGAGAACTGTAAATAGCATAAATGCTCCAAGTTTGATACGTTCTGCAACAGCACCAGATACAATAGTAGCAGCGGTAGCAGCAAACATTCCTTGGAATAAGAAATCCGTGTAATATGTGTAGCCTTCGTTGTAAGTTAAGTCAAGAACTCCCTCAGCAGTTAAAGGAGCTGGTATCCCAAATCCAGCAAAGCTAAAAATCCCTGAAGATCCTTCTGCAAACCCTGGATACATTAGATTGAATCCTCCTATATAATAAAGGAGTAATCCTGTACAAATAATAAATACGTTTTTGAACAGGATGTTAATTGTGTTTTTTTGACGTGTCAATCCGATCTCTAGAAACGAGAACCCTAGGTGCATAAAGAATACCAATCCGGTACACACCATCATCCATACATTGTTAGTTGTCAATAATTCCATTATACTTTTTTTAAATTAATTGTTTAGTTTATCAGTTGTAGCTGTCTTTTAGAAAAGTGTTTCCCCACCTTTTTCGGCAGTTCTGATTCTATATGCTTCTTTAATATCAGAAACAAATACTTTTCCGTCCCCAACTTCACCAGTTCTTGCCGCTTCTATTATTGCAGAAACCGCAGCTTCTTCAAAATCATCATTGACTACGATGGATACGTAACGTCTTTGGATATCACTGGTACTAAATGTTACTCCGCGGTATACATGTCCTTTTTTTTCATTTCCGACTCCAGTTACATCCCAATACGAAAAGAAATTAATTCCTTTATCATGTAATGCATCCTTAACCGCACGAAATTTTGACCTTCTGATAATCGCTTCTACTTTTTTCATAAAGATTTAATTAAAAAACGGGTTAATTATATTGTTAATTTTGTTCAAAAATATGTTAATTGTTCAATACCCCCAAAAAAAATAGGGGGTATTGGTAATTTTTATCACTTAGTGCGTAATAACCCCAAAAAAATGAAGGGTATTTAATAAAAACATATTTTTCTGATAATTTCGTATTTGATTCTGTCATCATCTAGTTGTTTGTGGTTTATAGTTTTTGGATACCTGTGTTGTGGTGTAACAGGTTGTTTTTCAGTTTTTTATTTTTAATTATTTTAGAGGAAACTTGATCTTATTGTAAATAAAATAGGAAGAATTTTGAAAGAGCTTTTTTTGAGTAATTCGTAATCGAAGAGGTTTATATTGTCATAATCTTATTCTTACAAGTCTTTTTCTGAAAAGACCAAAAAATCTGGAAAGATTAATGGCTTTGTCTTTCAGAATCTTTAAGGTTTTGTTAATTTTGTAAACCTTAAAAAAGAAGCTAACTCATACGTTTATTTTAAAACCTCAATAATTGTTGGATTTAGCTTATGTAGCTTTTAACAATAGAAAAAGAAATATGCAGAAACCAGGATTATATTTATCAGAGTTTGAACACGATGCTTGTGGAGCAGGATTTATTTGTAATCTAAAAGGAGAGAAAACAAATCAAATTATTCATGATGCTTTAGAAATTCTGATAAAACTAGAACATCGTGGCGGTGTTAGTGCAGATGGAAAAACAGGTGATGGTGCTGGTTTATTGATAGATATACCACACGATTATTTTAAACGTGTTTGTGAATTTGATATCCCCGCACAGAGAGCATATGCAGTTGGAATGGTTTTTTTACCAAAAAACGATAACCAGTATGCATATTGCAAGGATGTATTTGAAAAAGAAATAAAGGAACAAGGGCTTTCTGTTTTAGGATGGAGAGATGTTCCTGTAGATTCTTCTCAGTTGGGAGAGATAGCAAAAGCATCTGAACCTAATATAGAACAACTTTTTATTGGTAAGACTGAAGATATTTCAGAGGCTGTTTTTAAAGCCAAATTGTATGCCGCTCGCAAGATTACGGAACATGCAATTCGCCAATCAAAAATGTCCGAAAGCAGTTATTTTTATGTACCAAGTCTTTCGAATACTACTTTGATATATAAAGGTATTATAATGCCAGAGGATATTGGTCCGTATTATACGGATTTGCAACAAGAAGACTTGGTAACACGTTTAGCGCTTGTACATCAACGTTTCTCAACAAACACAATGCCAGCATGGGAGTTGGCACAGCCGTTTAGGTTTATGTGTCAGAATGGAGAAATTAACACCTTACGTGGTAATGTGAGTAGAATGCGAGTGCGTGAGGAGATTATGAAAAGTGATGTCTTTGGACCTCAGATCGATAAATTATTCCCAATCATTTTGCCAGGTAAATCAGATTCAGCTTCTATGGATATGGTTGTCGAATTATTGACTCATACCGGAAGATCATTGCCAGAAGTAATGATGATGATGATTCCAGAGGCATGGGAGAAACATCAAACCATGTCAGAAGAGCGCAAAGCGTTTTATGAGTATAATTCCTGTCTTATGGAACCATGGGATGGTCCAGCATCTGTGCCTTTCACCGATGGTGATTATGTCGGTGCTCTGTTAGATCGTAATGGTTTGAGACCATCTAGATACACGGTGACTAAAAGTGGTAAACTTATTATGTCTTCAGAAATTGGAGTTGTAGAAGTGGCACCAGAAGATATCAAAAGTCATGGTAGATTAGAACCAGGAAAAATGTTCTTGGTCGATATGAACGAGGGACGTATTATTAATGACGAAGAAATTAAAAGTAAAATAGCTTCTGAGAGACCTTACAAAGAATGGTTAGATAAGACTAGATTACATTTAAAAGATGTGCCGTATGCAGGGGAGACCTGCCCTATAGAAACGATTGATGTCAAAACAAGACAACGTTTATTCAATTATACTATAGAGGATATTCAAGAAGTTATCACACCAATGGCAATTGTTGGTAAAGAGGCCTTGGGTTCTATGGGGATAGATACACCTTTAGCAGTATTATCAGATAGGCCACAGCTAATTTCTAATTATTTTAAACAGTTGTTCGCTCAGGTAACCAATCCACCATTGGATGGAATTCGTGAAGAAATTGTTACTGATATTAGTTTGTCTTTAGGAAAAGATAGAAATATTTTTAGTATTACCGAGAGACAATGTAGAAAACTGAAAATACAGAATCCTGTTATTTCCAATAATGATTTAGAGAAAATAAGGAATATATCTATTGGTGCTTTTCAGTCGGAAACTATAGAGATGTTGTACCCTATCGATAAAGGTCTCAATGGTCTAGAAGAGGCATTAGATACTATTATCATTCAGATAGAAAAAGCGATAGAGAGAAAAACTAATATTATTATCCTATCCGATAGAGGTGTTAATAGAGAGTTTGCGCCTATTCCTTCTTTATTGGCATGTTCCTATGTACATCACCAGATGAATCGCTTACGTAAGCGTTCTTATTTTGATATAATTATAGAATCTGCAGAACCACGTGAACCACATCATTTCGCGACCTTATTTGGTTATGGAGCGAGTGCTATTAACCCTTATATGGTGAACGAAATCATCAGAATGCAGGTGCAAGAAGGGTTTATAGAAGGCATGGATGAAGAAAAAGCTGTAGACAACTTCAACAAAGCTATCGGTAAGGGGATTTTGAAAGTAATGAACAAAATAGGAATCTCTACATTACATTCATACAGAGGATCTCAGATCTTTGAAATTGTTGGATTTAACTCCAAATTTGTAGATAAGTATTTCCCATATACGGTATCAAGAATAGAAGGTATAGGTTTATATGAGATAGAAAGAGAGATTAATAGAAGATACAAGTATGCGTATCCAGATAAGCAAATAGATAAACGATTAGGTTTAAATATTGGTGGGGATTATAGATGGAGACGTAACGGGGAACGACATATGTTTAATCCAACAACCATTGCTAAGTTGCAACAGGCTGTTCGATTAAAAGATCAAGATAGTTATGATATTTATTCTAAAGCTATCAATGAGCAGTCGGAAAACTTGCTGACAATTAGAGGGTTATTCGAATTCGATAATTTAGACCCAATTCCTTTGGACGAGGTAGAGCCATGGACAGAGATCGTTAAACGTTTCAAAACGGGTGCGATGTCGTATGGATCTATTTCTAGAGAAGCACATGAGAACTTGGCAGTGGCAATGAATCGAATTGGAGGAAAATCTAATTCAGGTGAGGGAGGAGAAGATAGAAAAAGGTTTATACCAGATGCGAATGGAGATAGCAGAAACTCTGCAATCAAACAGGTGGCCTCTGGACGTTTTGGAGTGACATCGCATTATCTTACTAATGCAAGAGAGATACAGATTAAAATGGCTCAAGGAGCTAAGCCAGGAGAAGGTGGACAGTTACCAGGGGCAAAAGTATTACCTTGGATTGCATCAGCTCGTAATTCAACACCATTTGTTGGATTGATTTCTCCACCGCCACATCATGATATCTATTCTATTGAAGATTTGGCGCAGTTAATATATGATTTAAAGAACGCTAATAGAGAGGCTAGAATAAATGTGAAGCTAGTTTCAGAAGTCGGAGTAGGAACTATCGCTGCGGGTGTTTCTAAGGCAAAAGCTGATGTAGTTTTGATTTCGGGTTACGATGGGGGTACTGGAGCTTCTCCTTTGACTTCGTTGAAGCATGCTGGTCTTCCTTGGGAGCTTGGGCTTGCTGAAGCTCAGCAGACTTTGGTATTGAACAATTTGCGTTCAAGAATTGTAGTAGAATGTGATGGACAGTTAAAAACAGGTCGTGATGTTGCTATAGCTGCGTTATTGGGAGCTGAAGAATTTGGATTTGCAACAGCACCATTGGTAGCATCAGGTTGTATTATGATGCGTAAATGTCATATGAATACTTGCCCAGTAGGTATTGCAACTCAGGATAAAGAGTTACGAAGAAACTTTAAAGGAACACCAGAACATGTGATTAATTTCTTCTATTATGTAGCGAATGAATTGAGATCAATTATGGCACAATTGGGCTACAGGACTATGGATGAGATGATCGGTCAGACACATAAGATTAATGCCAATAAAGCAATTACACATTACAAAGCCAAAGGGCTAGACCTATCGTCTATTCTGTATAGACCAGCAGAATATAGTGAAATGCCTGTAAAAAATTCAGAGAAACAGGATCATAATCTGGAGCATGTTTTGGACATCAGTATTCATGACAGTGCAAAGGAATGTATTGCAACAAAAGAGCCTACAAAGTTGAGTTATATGATTAATAACCTAAATCGTTCGGTAGGAGCTATATTGAGTAATGAGATTTCTAAGGTGCATGGACACCTAGGAATGCCAGAAGATACATTGAAAATTAATTTTAAAGGTTCCGCAGGTCAAAGTTTTGGAGCGTTTGGAGCACCTGGAATTACATTTAATTTAGAAGGTAACACGAATGATTATTTGGGTAAAGGGTTATCTGGAGCCAAAATTATAGTGAAGAAGCCTGTAGAAGCAGATTTTGTTGCTGAACATAATATCATAGTAGGTAATGTTTGCTTGTTTGGAGGAGTCTCTGGTGAGGCGTATATCAATGGTATCGCAGGTGAGCGTTTTGCAGTACGTAATTCTGGAGTTACCACAGTAGTAGAAGGAGTAGGAGATCATGGTTGTGAGTATATGACTGGTGGAAAAGTAATCGTACTTGGTGATACAGGTAGAAACTTTGCAGCTGGTATGAGTGGTGGTATTGCGTATGTATATGATCCAAAGGATAGATTCACAACAGGATTGTGTAATATGGAAACAATAGAATTTGAAGATATCCTTCCTGAGGATGCAGCAGATTTGAAATCAATAATAGAGAAACATGTACAATATACCGATAGTAACCGTGGCAAAGAATTATTAGCAGATTGGGATACAAGTCTTGGTAATTTTGTTCGTGTGATGCCAACAGAATATAAGGCTGCATTGAAGCGATTAGAGACGGAAGAAGAAATGGTAGAAGAATTAACAACAGCATAGTATACAATGGGAAAAGTAACTGGTTTTAAGGAATTTGAAAGAATAGATGAATCTTACATTCCTGTAGAAGAGCGTGTAAAAGATTATAAAGAATTTACGGTATCTTTGAGTGAAAAGGAGATCACAGAGCAAGGTTCTCGGTGCATGGATTGTGGGATACCATTTTGTCATAGTGGATGTCCATTAGGGAATTTAATTCCTGATTTTAATCATATGGTGCATCAAGGTGAATGGAAAAAAGCTTCTTGGATATTACATTCAACGAATAATTTTCCTGAATTTACAGGGCGTTTATGTCCTGCACCTTGTGAACAGGCATGTGTTCTAGGGATTATAGAGGATCCTATCTCTATAGAAAATATCGAAAAAAATATCGTTGAACGTGCTTTTAAGGAAGGGTGGATCAAACCGCAATTACCAAAAGTAAGAACTGGAAAAACTATTGCTGTTGTAGGATCTGGACCTGCTGGTCTAGCTGCAGCGCAGCAATTGAATAGGGCAGGACATTTGGTGACAGTTTTTGAGAGAGATGATGCTATTGGAGGATTGTTGAGATATGGTATTCCAAATTTCAAAATGGAGAAAGAGATTATCGATCGTCGTGTAACTATATTGGAAGCCGAAGGTATTGTTTTTAAGACGAATGTAAATGTTGGTGTTAATTACGATGTAGAAAAGCTCAAAGAGTTTGATGCTGTTGTGCTTTGTGGAGGTGCTACAGAAAGAAGAAGTTTGCCTACACCGGGTATAGATGCTGATGGTGTTGTACAGGCAATGGACTTTTTGACTCAGCAGACCAAAGTAGTTTTTGGACAAGAGGTAAAAGATCAGGTGCTAGCTACTGATAAGCATGTAATTGTTATTGGTGGAGGGGATACTGGTTCGGATTGTATTGGAACGTCGAATAGACATGGAGCAAAATCGGTAGTGAATTTTGAAATTATGCCGAAACCTCCTGGACATCGTTCTCCAACAACACCATGGCCTTATTGGCCCTTACAGTTAAAAACGTCTTCTTCTCACAAAGAAGGGGTAGAAAGAAATTGGTTAATCAATACCAAAGAGTTTGTAAAAGACGAGAATGGAAAATTGATAGCTCTTAAAACGGTTAACGTAGAGTGGGAGATGATTCCTGGTGAGCGTCCTAAGCTAATAGAGGTTGAGGGTACTGAAAAAACTTGGCCTTGTGATTTGGCGTTACTTGCTCTTGGATTTACAGGACCAGAGAATACTATCGCTGATCAGTTAGGTTTGGATAGAGATGTGAGATCTAATTATAAGGCAACCAAGGGAGCGTATCAAACGAACATCCCTAATGTATTTACAGCTGGGGATATGCGTAGAGGACAATCCTTAATCGTTTGGGCTATTTCTGAGGGTAGACAAGCAGCGCATCATGTGGATAAATATCTTATGGGGCATTCTGATTTGCCGCTCAAAGGAGATGGAGATTTGCCTTCGTTATAGTAGAATAGAAGGTTAAATTTTTTAAAGAATATAAAGGCTGTCTGAAAAGACAGTCTTTTTTTATTATTGTGGGTAATGGTTTTTGAGTACGAAATTGTTTATGCCATTTACAAAATAATTACAAGCGCGTAATTCAGTTCTTTTTTTACTATTTTTTCGCTAAAAAATTAAATCATAGCTAAGGCTATGCTTGAATTTTATAACTCAAACTAGCGAAAAATAGTTCAATCATTTTAGCTGACAATTACATTTTAACTGGTATAAAACTACAACGTACAAACCCCAAAAAATGACCTACCTAAAATATCCTCTAAAAAAAATAGCTGCCTTTTAGGGCAGCTTATTTTTTTTGTAAACTAATTGATGGTATTTCTAGCAAATAGTATTTTTGAAAAACACCTATACTGCAACCTCTGGTTTGTGTAAACTTACCACAGCTAAAAC
>CANLMN010000023.1 GCA_947492105.1 uncultured Aquimarina sp.
GAAAAGTTACCAAAGCCAACTCAAATATCAATTTCTAACCAGAAATGCTGCCTGAGTTTTTCAGCAGACCCTAAATAATTATGATATTGATGGTAATAGCACACAAATCAAATTTGACGGTGAGACTAAGTCATCTTACATTTATAATGCTGAGACTGGAATGGATGAATTTTTGCATAATTATGACTATCTTAGATCAAGTACACCTGGAATAGGAATTTTAAATGATTGGTATAATTCTACAAAAATAGTAGGAGACCAGTTAGGTGGTGCTCTTGTCAATGGTGTTCAGGGAGTAGGGATATTGCTTTATGAAGGAATAGTAAATGGAAGAGATTTTGGAGGATATGATGCTTCTGATTTAGGTTATGAGCCAGTATTGGATATGACAACGACTACTCTTAATAATAATGGAAGATCTATAGTTGTTAATTTACATGGAAATGGAGCGGAGGGATTTGTGAAAACATATGCTCGGAGTTTATTAAGATTACTACCTTTCAAAGCTAATATAGGTAATAATGCTGCATCAGACATGTTGATATCTTCTCAAATAAGATCAAGAACAAGGTCGTTACTGGAATGAAATTAAATTATGTTAGATGTAATTGTAGAATATATAGTAGAATTGTTATTTCAATATATAGGTCAATCTATTAGATGGTTGTTTTTTTTGGGGAAACGAAATTTTAATGATTTAGGAGATAGCCATTATAATTATATTTTAACTATTTTATTTTATTTGGTTCTGGGCTCTCTTGGTTAATTAGCATTTGTGAAAAAATGGTTATTTGTTTTTGAGATTGTTTTTTAAATGGAAGGAAAAATGAAGAATAGTAGAATAGAAATCATTATTTACGTGTTTTTTGTCTTGTTTTTTTTAAACTCATGTATTTTGAACAAATCGAAAAGTAAGCAGAAAAAAGAGGTCTTGACAAATCATTTAAAATTTAAGAATAAATCCAAAATACCTTTGATCAAAAATTGTAAAAACAATCAAACAAAAGAATGTTTGTTAAATTCTATTAATAACATGATATTGTCTGAGGTAAATGAAAGAAATCTGATTTTGACAAAAGATACTCTAAAAATAGGTGTTCGTATTAATAAAGATGGCACGACTTCTATTTTGAAAAATGAAACAACTAATTTAGATTTAAAGAATGTTACTTTTGATGTTTTAAGTTCCATGAATATTATTGAACCAGCCTATTTTGAAAGCCAAAATAGTTATAAAGCTGTTGCATATTTTTGGTATGTATTTATAGAAAATAATGAATTAGTAAGTACCCCCGCTAGTAGTGATGGTTTTTTGTATGGATTAGCAGGTTCGGCACGAGCGAGACGCTCGCCCCGCTAGCGCGAGCGTCTCGCTCGTGCCGTTCCGAGTAAGTACATATGAGTAAAAAAGTAAAGAATGAAAAGTATCATAACCCAAAAGACTATCAGAAACGATAGTCTTTTTGTATTTTAGTTCCATGAGTAGAAAATACAAATTCCATAATCCTTCAGCAGTATATTTTATAAGCTTTGCAACGGTATATTGGATAGATGTCTTTACACGTCAGGCATACTTTTCGGTAATTGCAGAAAGTCTTGAATATTGCAGAAAAGAAAAAGGAATGGAGATTTATGCCTATTGTTTTATGCCAAGTCATGTCCATTTGATCTTCCGAGCGGCTAATGAAAACCCATCAGATTTGATCAGAGATTTTAAAGGGTTTACCCCCGCTAGCGCGAGCGTCTCGCTCGTGCCGTTCTGAGTAAGCCCATATGAGTAAAAAAGTAAATAATAAAAAGTTTCATAACCAAAAAGACTGTCTGTAGTGATAGTCTTTTTGTATTTTAGTTTCCATGTATCCATCCGAGCAATTGCATCTTTCCAGTTTGCAACTAGTACCGTCACATCTTGGCAGGTACAACAAGCTGCTTAGCCTTTGGTAAAGTGTCTCTGAATTTATCCTTTAGTAAGAAAATTAGGATCGATTTTCCATTGTCGATGTGTTTTTTTTTCTGTCACATTAATGGTTTTTTTATTGGTTTTAATAACCCACCCTTTATATTCCGTACCATTATGAAACCAAGATACTGTATCTCCTTTTTTAAAGGTTCTCATAGTTTTTTGATAATCAGAATCCTCTTTGGTTTTAATAGTATCTATAACAAGATGATTAAGCCAGGAGAGTTGCTCAATGGTCATCTTTTGTAAAATAGGACTATACTTTTTTTCTAGCTCAATCCTATCAATCTCTTTCTCTAACATAATTTAAGAATACGCTTTTTTAGCATTAAAATCACGTATTAGTGCAACTATGGTAATAGTTGAGAAACGTGTTCTGTATCAAGTTCTAAATCAGTACTACCTACCAAATGATGAGTTGAAAAATATTTGCCAAGTAGAACATTCTAGACACAGAAGTTTCGGTAATTTTCTTAGCGATATGATCGCTGGACTTATTGCCTATAGTTTTCTGCCTAAAAAACCTCAAATCAAATTTCAAACGCAAAATACAAATCAAATTTATTTGTTTTAATAATCGAACTCAGGTTGCTAGTTTGCCAATAATAACTAGTGAGCATAATCCTTATGCAAAGGATTATGATGATAATCGAAAAGATATCATACGATCGGGTGAGAGCTTGACCATTAGTGCCAACAAATCGATTACCCTCAAACCAGGTTTTCATGCACAAGTAGGAAGAACGTTTAATACATGATTAGGAACTGCCGAAATAAGAAATAGTAATGCAGGAACCTTTGTAGCGAATAGTAAAGGTGATTATAAGGTATCCGGAATTACCTATGATGCCAACGGGAATATCCAGTCTCTTAACAGGAACAAGCATACTGCTAATGGTAAGAATGAGATGGATCAACTGTCGTATAATTACAAAAAAGATAAACCAAATCAACTCTTACGTGTAGATGAGGCTGTAATAGCTGCTACGGATGCTGATGATATTAAGGATCAATACGATGAGAATTATGTTTACAATGATATCGGACAGTTGATCTATGATTTCGAAAATGTAAGTAAAGAAGATAAAGATAAAATTAATAATCAAAATACGATACCAGAGGATTTAATTACTTATTTTTATAATGCAAGTGGTTTAGTAACCAAAGTTAATGTAGGTACTGCGCCATTAATAGAATTTTTTTATAATGATAAGAACCATAGAGTACGCAAACAAGCGTATTATAATTACAGAGATGGAGGTTTACCGTATGTAGAACATTACGTAAGAGATGCCTCAGGGACTGTGATGGCTATTTATAGGGACAGTAAGGTCTTAGAGCATATGATCATGGTGGATCACGTTTGGGAGTATATAAGCGACAAGTTACAGGAGCATCACCTTACTTTTATGAACTAACAGACCATTTAGGTAATGTAAGAGCTGTGGTTTCCAAAGAAACTAATGAGACCGTAGCTATCAAAGGAGCAACGGATTACTATCCTTTTGGGATGCCAATGCCTAATCGAAATCTAAAAGGTGATTACAGATACGCTTATCAAGGACAGGAAGTTGATCCTGAAACTGGGAAAGAAGCGTTCCAACTTAGGTTATGGGATAGTCGTATCGGACGGTGGTTAACTACAGACCCTGCAAGACAACACCCTAGCCCATACTTGGGTATGGGAAATAATCCTATTAGTCGTATAGATCCTGATGGAGGAGAAGACTGGTTTTATGATTTGAATGGGAATTTAGTTTATGATGAAAATGTTCATAATCAAGCTGATGTTGATAGGCTGTATGGAAGTGGTGATCTACTTAGTGGAGGAGTTTACAAAGCAGCAACGTTTCGTGAAAACGGAAGACTTTTCTTAAGTAATGGTTCAATAGAAAGTCTAATTGGTGGCGAAACGGAATTTTGGTTGGATGCTGTTGTAATTAACAGTGAACCTCGTTGGTTAGGTACAGCAAGACAAGAGTTAGGGCAAACGGAAATACTTGGATCTCAACATAATCCTAGAATTTTAGAGTATCTACATACAACAGGGTCTTGGTGGACAACAGATGAAACTCCTTGGTGTTCTGCCTTTTGTAACTGGGTAATGATACAATCAGGTATTGAAGGAACCAATAGTGCAGCTGCCTTAAGTTGGAGAAATTGGCAAGGAAGTGTTACTTTAGATAGACCAGCTGTAGGAGCAATTGCTGTTAAAACTAGAGCAGGTGGAGGACACGTTGGTTTTGTAGCAGGTATAAATGCTGGTGGTCAAATTGTAATTTTAGGAGGAAATCAAAATGATAGTGTAAACTATAGTGCATTTTCTGCAAATTTCACTTATCACTTCCCCACAGGTTATACTCCTGATTATTCTTTACCTCTTTTGGAAGTAACCAATGGCACAGTTTCACAACAATAATTATTAATAAATAAAAATGACACAATCTTTAAAATTTACGATTAGTTTTATATTTATTTCCATTGTTTTGAGTTGTAATAATCAAAATGATAGTAATAAAAATATCAACAAAACAAACGAAATCAAAATCGAAAAAAAAGCCAAAGAAGATACATTAGTTAAGAATACACAAACTAAAATCAGTAATAAAATCGAATGTGACTATTCTGAAAAATTTGATTTGTTAAAAAAGAATATTGAATTAAATGATAAGGAAAAAATAAGTAATTATTTCAACTTCCCTTTTTCTGATAACAATATTTGGTATCTCATATCATTAAATAAACAAAGTGAAGATTATAAATCAGATTCTGATTTTAATAAAGAAGACTTAGCAAAGCATTTAGAGTCAATTTTTCCTAAAAACTTTACCACGCTATTATCTAATGTTGAAACAAACATTTTTTTTAACACTGGAGTTTTTGAAACAAATAAAATAAAGATCAAAGAAGGAAGCCATAAATTAAGGACTATTTTTAATGATTCTAGTAAAGAGCTAGTCTTATCCCTTTATAGTGAGTATAATGATAGTGGAGAAATATTTCAGACTATGATTAATTACGTATTTCAATATGATGAAAAATGTAATTTAAAGCTAAAGAATATTCATATAGCTGGGTAAACTAAGTTACCCCCCGCTCCGCAAAGTCTACCGACTTTGAGGAATGATCAAAGACGATAGGTCAAAATATAATAGAAATAGTAAAACAGTCACGTTTTGTAAAAAGATGTGGCTGTTTTTTACAAGGTTTTAAGTTTAGCAGCTTGAGGGAGGTTGTTTCCGCTGGTTCATAAGCTGTAACCACTAGTGCCATCCCTGCTCCTTCAAACGCTGGTGGCGGTATGAGTAAGCAAAGGGATACCCTGCTGCCAATAGTGATAAATGACATCGGATTTTTAAAAAAAAAAGAATAAAAAGAGTAACATTTAACTGCTTTCTTACACTAACTAAGTAGTTGTTGATTAAATGTCTTAAAATCATGCTTTTTATACCAAAGAAACAAATGATAGTTGGCAAAGCTAAAAACCCGATGATCCATAAATCTGATTTTCAACTTAGAGTCTCTTCCGTAGGACTTCTGATCTCTAGCCGTCGATTGCTGTCAATGAATTTAATTCCTTGCAAATGGAATAATTATGTCGCAAATACTATCTTTGCATCAATAAAAATTGGACAATGAAACATCCCTTAGTTTCTTCTAAATGCGTAGTAATTTGCGGTATACTCCTGTTTCTTTTGAGCTGTCGTACGATCACTTTTGATCAGAATGTAACACATACAGCAATCAAAACACCCGTAGCTCTAGGGATGATCGGTTTACAAGAAGGTACCATTTTTTCATCGCGTTTTGAGGTGACGACTATACCTGTATTGGATCAGAAAGTACGTGTATTGCCTACGGTGGCAGATTTTTGTAGAAAAACTTTTAAGAAATACAATAAAGCAACACCAGATAATAGACAACAAGTAACCTATGTCGATTCTTTGGAACAAAAACCAAGGTTTGTCAAACTAGCGATTATTGACAAATTAGCTTATAAAAACGCTCTAGTTACGGATAATAATAAAAAAGTATTGACTTATCTCAAAATGCAAAAGGAAGCCCATGTTGTAACAACGGTTACGGTAGCATTTGCGCAAGAAACGATACAAATGATTCAAGAAGCAGATGCGGTTTTTTTGACAAATAAAAAGCAAAAACAATATAGTTTAGAGTTGATTCGAGATAATCAACCATTTGCAACGCTAGATTTTAATAAGGGGACGATCTTTGCGTATGAGCTCTCCCGTTTTTGTTGGGGTGTTGATAAACGAAATAGAGCGATTTTGTGGGATGTCGTGGATCAGAATAGTAGCTGTCCTGGTAATTCCTCTAAGGATGCGATCAGGGCAGAGGAGCGCAATGCAACAACGTATAAACTGTAGGTTATGAGAAAAAATTCAAAGAAATTACTGGTGTTGTTGATGATACTCCCTCTTGCGTTTTTAGGATGTGAGGAAATCTTGTTCGAAGCAGAGCTCCAAGAAGAAAATGTAATTGCTATAACCCCAGGTGCAGATATAGAAATTAGGAAAACTACTGTGGATTTTGCTTGGGAAGAACTTCTAGAAGCGACCTCCTATCAATTACAGATTGCGACACCAGATTTTGCAAATGCTCAGCAGTTGGTTGTGGATTCTATTTTGATTGACACCGAATTTCAAAAGGTATTAGAAGCAGGTTCTTATGAATGGAGAGTACGTGCGGTTTCCGGAAGCTCTAAAAGTCCGTATACAACAACAAATTTTAAGATAATCGAGGTGCAAGATTTTACAGCAAGAAATGTGTCCTTAATCAGTCCAGAAATCAATGAGATGACAAACCAAAAAGCACAAACACTGAGGTGGGCAGCAGTAACGGATGCGACATTATATACCATTCAGTTAATACATCAAAATGGGGAGGTTATTGTTGCGGAGACAACAGCAGATACTTCGATGTCAATAGTATTTCCAGAAGGAATAGTTGTTTGGCAGGTTCGAGCAGAAAAAGGAGAGGAAAAAACCGTTTTTTCTCCAAGGACACTAACCGTAGATCTTCAAAAACCAAATATGCCAGAACCAACAACTCCTGTTGATAAAAGTAATAGTACAGACAAAAGTGTACGTTTTACATGGACAAGAGCTGCTTTAGTAGGCGCTACGGAGTTTGATAGTTTGTATGTTTATAAGGATGAGTTATTAGAAAATTTGGAAACTAAACAACGGGTAACATCACCAACAGAAATCACATTAACCGCAGCTACATATTATTGGCATGTCAAGGGCTTTGACGAGGCAGGTAATGAAGGAGATGCTAGTGAGGTGTTTTCGTTTGTGATTAATTAGATAACGATGCTCAAAGGAAAAAAAGGCTTGTATCTGTTATTCCCTATAGTTATTTTGATTTGGGGAACGATTATTTATCGTTTAGTAGATGCTTTTTCTGCAAAAGAAGAAAAAACAATGCAGACAGCGATGATAAGACCAATGAAAATACCATCTCTAGAGCGAGAAAAATTTACTATAGGAGCCGTAGAAAGAGATCCTTTTTTGGGAACAATATATAGACCAGCAGCAAAGAAAACAATTAAGAAAACAAGTGCACTAAGAAAAAAAGATACCTTGATGTGGCCATCCGTTCGGTATAAAGGATTGGTGACCGATAAGACTACAGGAAAAGCGGTGTATATAATAGAAGTCAATGGTATGACACAGTTGTTAAAACAAGAGCAAGCCGTGTCAGGGGTTACTTTAAAAAAAGGTAATAAGACATCGGTTGTAATGATTTTTAAAGGTGCCAGTAAGCAATTCTTGATATCAAATTGATTCGATATCTTCAAATACGACTCCCTGCGCAAGCCATGCAATTTGCTTTATTGGTAGCTGCTATGGTGGCATTGTTACTCAGTACTTTTATAGGATTAACACACATACATTCTTTTTTTGGATTACAATCCGAAGAGCTTATAGATTTGGTTCAAGATACGAATCAGAAGCTGTTGGAAACAATAGAAATTGGAGGATTGCAAAATGATACGATCACGGGTACTGTAAATAAAATTGAAACCAAAACGAACGTGAGTTATTTTGGTGCTTGGCAGAAATCATATGTGGCAAATCAACTACATAAAAAACACTTTGCACGCACTGCATTATTCGGAAGCAAAAAAGTAGAGGAGACTCCAAATTTGTATTTAAAAAATGAAAGCTCACCGTTGATTGTGGTGGGAGCCGCACGGATTGAAGGGAGTAGTTATTTGCCAGCTAATGGGGTGCGTGGAGGAATGATTGCAGGAAATTATTATCAAGGGAGTGCTTTGGTATATGGGCCTATAAAAACCAGTAAAGAGGAGTTGCCAGAACTGGATTCGGCATGGAGAACATATCTTCATTTTTTAACAACTAAAGAGGTTTTGCAAAATGATCATGTACAGAGGTTTTTAGAAAATCAAAAACATTCTTTTCTGGAAAAAGAAAAACTGTTTTATAGATCAGCCAGCATTACAATTACGGGTAATCTTCAGGGGAATTGTATAATCAAGTCGGCATCTAGTATTGTGGTAAGTGCTACTGCGGTCCTGGACGATGTGCTGCTCATAGCTCCTAAGATTCGTTTTCTATCCGAGTTTAATGGTGTTGTCCAAGCTGTAGCTACAAAAGAGATTGTTGTGGCAAAAAATGTAAAATTAAATTACCCTTCTTCTTTAGTGGTGTTAAAAGAGGTTGTAGGACAAGAAGCCTCTGTTCATAATGGTTCACAACACACAATTACTGTCAATACTGGAGCAGAGATAGCAGGAAGTGTCGTGTTTTTGAAAAGGAAGTCCAAAGGAGCTATTTATAATAGAATTCAGAGTGATGTTATGATCGCAGCAGGAGCAGAAATAATAGGTGAGGTGTATTGTGAAGGGAATACGGAGTTGTTAGGAACGGTAAAAGGATCGCTATATACAGCGCGGTTTGTAGCAGATCAATATGGGTCTATCTATATGAATCATATCTATAATGGCAAAGTGTTGAAGAACCCTATAGATGATTATAGTGGATTACCATTTATAAATAGTGCAAAAACAATTTGTAAATGGATGTATTGAAAAAAATCAGATCTGCTACATTGATAGAAACCCTAACAGCATCGGTGCTTATTGTAGTTGTTTTTATGGTTGCCAGTGTAATTTTGAATAATATATTTTCGGGAACAATACAACGTGATACTTCGGGAATCAAAATGCGAATCCTAGAGTTGAATTATTTAATGCTGCATGATAAGATAAGAATACCCTACGTAGAAGATTTTGGACGTTGGGAGATAGAGATTGTGTCAGAAAATAAGGAGACTATAATTAGGTATACGGATGATGTGAAGTCAGAAGAATTGAAAGTTGATTAAATGGTCTTTTGAAAAAAGAATAAGGCGATATGGGACATTATATAGCTAATTTGATATTACATGGAGTATGATAAGAAAATAAAAGCATTTACCATAATAGAAATGATTATCGTGATTATTATCTCTACGATTGTGGCAGGTTTAGCTTTTTCTGTGCTTTCTGTAGTTCAGAAAAATATGCGCAGTATAGAGGCGAATTATACAGAGAAAACTACGTTGCAACAGTTAGAACAATCGTTGGTTGTAGCTTTTAATACCTATACAGAAGTGTATTGGGATGAACAAGAGATGCAATTACTTTTGAAATCCCCGATTGCAGAAACAATGTATCAATTTTATACAGATAGTATTGTTACGGATAGGGGTGTTTTTAAGTTAAAGGTGCATGAAAAACTGCTATATCACAAAGGCGAAATAATTGATTCTGGTAGGATTGATGCAATCAAACTGAATTTTTCTGAGAAAAATGATTTTCAGCGTATTTTTGTGTTTCAACAGAAGGATGTTGCGTATAATGAAAAATGAGATTTACAGTAACATGAACTATTCGTTCTTGATAGAGAATTGTTTTTTTTATAAATTCAGTAGAAGCAATGGTGTAGCTTTAGTCTTTTGAGTTGGAATTTGTTACTAGGAACCAAATCCGAAGTGTATGATTTTAAATATTACTGAATAGTGCTTAGATAATTAGTAGATTGAAAAAATGGCAATTAAAATTGAAAATACAGGTAAGAGGTCTAAGGCGCAGGATGGTTTTCAGTGGCAGGAACTACTGACAAAAGAAATTACGGTATTCGGAAACTCTTTTAATAACAAAAAGAAAGAGTTGTGGTACGATGAGTTGGCTGTTTTGCTTAAATCAGGAATTAACCTTAAAAATGCTTTAGAATTACTTGCGGACACGCAAAAAAAAGAACAAGATAAGGTTCTAATGAAAGCAATGCTTGAGGATCTAATTATTGGAACCTCTTTTTCAGAAATTATAAAATCAAATTCAGTATTTACAAAATACGAGTATTATGCGATCAAGATTGGTGAACAAACAGGTCAATTGGATCGGATAACCTCAGAATTAAGCGAATTTTATAAACGAAAAAATCAACAGCGTAGCGAGATTACCACTGCATTGACATATCCTGTTATTGTGCTTGTTACGGCATTTTTGGTGGTGGGGTTTATGCTCAAATATGTCGTGCCAATGTTTGTTGATATTTTTAAACAGAATAATGTCGATCTACCTGTGGTTACACAGATGATTGTTGATTTTTCTCAGCTTGTGGGAGATCATGGATTGGTGATGTTATTAGGGAGTGTAGTGGGGATTCTTGGGATGTTTTTTTTTTCAAAAAAAGAAGGATTTCGCAAGAGATGGGATCATGTTTTATTAAAACTACCCATTTTAGGGGAGTATGTACGCAAAATATATTTGGCTCAATTTACACAAGCACTGTCATTATTAACAGCTTCCAAAGTTCCAATTGTAGATAGTATGCAATTAGTGTCTCAAATGATTGACTTCTATCCGTTGCGACAAGGACTCCTTTCTGTGAGTAATGATGTGATTTCTGGAGTCAAATTAAGCAAGGGTTTTGCGAAGCATAATATATTTGACAAAAAAATGCTAGCACTCATAAGAGTAGCAGAAGAAACCAATCAAACCGAATACATTTTTGAGAAATTAAGCGAGCAATACAATCATCAAGTACGACAACAATCGCAAGTAATCGGAAATGTTTTGAATCCATTACTTACCATTTTTGTGGGGGTAATAGTAGGAGTGATTTTGGTAGCAATGTATTTGCCAATGTTTAAATTAAGTAGTGTTGTGGGCTAAGATCAAAATTTGACATATCAATTTTAAGGCTGTTTTTGTAGGTTTTAAGCCATTTTTTTATTTTGCTAGTCTTTTTTGAAAATTTCTCAACGAATTGTTAATAACTCGTTAAATGATCTCTTGGAAAAGGAGGGATACAAAGATGTGTTTTTTTATCTTTGAGAGCTAGTCATAAAAATAAATAAAATTAGCCGATTCTATGAGTGAAGAAGCAAATAAGAATAATTATTCCGCCGATAGTATTCAGGCGTTAGAAGGAATGGAGCATGTACGCATGCGACCATCCATGTATATCGGAGATGTCGGAGTTCGAGGGTTGCACCATTTGGTGTATGAAGTTGTCGACAACTCGATTGATGAGGCCATGGGAGGGTATTGTGATACCATTGATGTGACCATTAATGAAGATAATTCTATAACTACTCGAGATAATGGTCGTGGTATTCCTGTGGGAATTCACAAAAAAGAAGGCGTGTCTGCGCTAGAAGTGGTCATGACCAAGATCGGAGCTGGAGGTAAATTTGACAAAGATTCTTATAAAGTATCAGGAGGACTCCACGGTGTTGGGGTATCTTGTGTGAATGCCTTGTCAGATCATTTGCATGCTGTAGTGCATAAAGATGGTAAGGTTTGGGAACAGGAATACGAACGTGGAAAAGCGATGTATCCTGTAAAATCTACCGGAGACACTGATTTTAATGGAACCATTGTTACATTCAAACCAGATGCTAGCATTTTTCAGCAAACTACAGAGTATAGCTATGATACACTCGCAAGTCGTATGCGTGAACTTTCTTATCTAAATAAGGGAATCACTATTACACTAACAGATAAGCGTAATACAGACGAAAAAGGAGAATTTGTATCAGAAGTATTTCACTCCGAAGAGGGATTGAAAGAATTTGTTCGTTTTCTGGACGGAACACGTCATGCGATTATTGGTAAAGTAATCTCTATGGAAGGGGAAAAGAATGATATCCCTGTAGAGGTTGCGATGATATATAATGATTCATATTCTGAGAATTTGCATTCTTACGTGAATAATATCAATACCCACGAAGGAGGAACACATTTGGCTGGATTCCGACGTGGACTGACATCTACGTTGAAGAAGTATGCCGATAATTCTGGGCTGTTAGATAAGGTGAAATTCGAAATTGCAGGGGACGATTTCCGTGAGGGATTGACTGCAATCGTTTCCGTAAAAGTGGCAGAACCGCAATTCGAGGGACAAACCAAAACAAAATTAGGAAACAGAGAGGTGACATCAGCGGTGTCACAAGCAGTATCCGAAATGTTGGAAAATTATTTGGAAGAAAATCCAAATGATGCAAAGGTAATTGTGCAAAAAGTAATTCTAGCAGCACAAGCACGTCATGCTGCCAAGAAAGCACGAGAGATGGTACAACGTAAGACTGTGATGAGTATCGGAGGCTTACCCGGAAAATTGTCTGACTGTTCTGAGCAAGATCCAGCGTTGTGCGAAGTATTTCTAGTAGAGGGAGATTCGGCAGGTGGAACAGCCAAACAAGGAAGAGATCGTATGTTTCAGGCCATATTACCACTGCGTGGAAAGATTTTGAATGTCGAAAAAGCCATGCAACATAAGGTTTTTGAAAACGAAGAGATCAAAAATATTTTTACCGCATTAGGTGTGACAATTGGAACAGAAGAGGATAGTAAAGCCCTAAATTTGTCCAAACTTCGTTATCACAAGGTTGTGATTATGTGTGATGCCGATGTCGATGGTAGTCACATTGCAACATTGATATTGACGTTCTTTTTCCGTTATATGAAAGAATTAATCGAAAATGGCCATATTTATATTGCTGCACCACCATTATACTTGGTCAAAAAAGGAGCAAAAAAACAATATGCATGGAACGATGATCAACGAGATCAATTGATGAGAGAATTTGGTGATAATTCCAAGATACAACGATATAAGGGTCTTGGAGAGATGAATGCCGAGCAGTTGTGGGATACTACAATGAATCCTGAATTCCGAACTTTACGTCAAGTAAATATTGACAATAGTGGAGAAGCAGATCGTGTTTTCTCTATGCTGATGGGGGATGAGGTACCGCCAAGAAGAGAGTTCATTGAGAAAAATGCTGTATATGCAAATATTGACGTGTAGGAAATAGACAAAGTCAATGAAAATAAAAAAAAACCTTCTTAGTTAAAAGAAGGTTTTTTTATGAGTTGATTTCAAGTGTCTTGTGCTGATTTAGGTGTGTAAATTTGTATTGATGACACTGTTGTTTTTTTATGTAAAAACACCATGATTCTATTGCATAAGCCTTAGCTATGGAATATAGGAACAAAGCATTTGGATGCAAACGAACAAATCGCTATGCGACATTGTATCATTTGTTGGTTGAATTTACCGGAAAGAAAGATTAAGATTCTTTTGTTTCAGCTTCAGGAGAAACATTGAGTATAATCTTAGTTGCGGTTTATTTTTATGCCGAAGCTGAGGCGAAAAAAGAAAATTTTATCCCAGTGAACTCAAAAGATAACAGGTGTTAGCTAATTTGGTCTTAAGCCAGTTAGAATGCAATTGTGGGTCAAAATAATCGAACTATTTTCCGCTAGTTTGAATTCTGAAATTCAAGTATAACCGTGGCCACGATTTAATTTTCTGGTGAAAAAATAGCAGAAAAAGAAGCTAATTATTGGCTTGCAAGTATCCCTTAAATGATATTCGTCTAAAAAAGTATACTTTTTGATGCAACTAGAACTCCGAGGTAAAGTGGAACTTTACATTAGGGTATTTTTGTTGCGTCATTTGCAAAGAAAACGAAGAGTCAGCAAAAAAGACTAGCTGTCCTTGTTTGTCTTTTGCAAGAAATTTGCCTTTGACCCGTTTGAATTCTAGAAATTCGGGATCTTTAGGGTCCTTTGCTTCTACCCAACAGGCTTTATGGACATTGAGATTTTCATAAGTACACTTAGCAGTATATTCATGTTCCAGACGATACTGGATGACCTCAAATTGTAGAGCTCCTACAGTTCCAATAACTTTTCTGCCGTTTAATTCTAAGGTAAAAAGTTGTGCAACACCCTCATCCATTAACTGGTCAATACCTTTGTTTAATTGTTTGGATTTCATCGGATCCGCATTATTGATGTAACGGAAGTGTTCTGGAGAGAAACTAGGAATCCCTTTGTAATTTAGGACTTCTCCTTTGGTTAGCGTGTCTCCAATTTTAAAATTCCCAGTATCATGTAAGCCGACTATATCACCGGGATACGAGATGTCAACGATTTCTTTCTTTTCGGCAAAAAATGCATTTGGACTAGAAAACTTGAATTTTTTGTTATGTCGTGTATGGAGATACGGAACATTACGTTCAAAAGTTCCAGAGACTATTTTGATAAATGCTAATCGATCACGATGTTTAGGATCCATATTTGCATGTATTTTGAAAACAAAACCAGTAAAATCTTTTTCATCTGGTTGTACTAGTCTGGTATCACTTTCTTTGGCACGTGGCGTAGGTGCAATTTTGATAAAACAGTCCAAGAGCTCCCGGACACCAAAATTGTTCAAAGCAGAGCCAAAGAATACGGGTTGTAAGTCGCCTTTTTGGTAAGCCTCGTGATCAAATTCTGGATATACTCCTTGGGTTAGTTCTATTTCTTCTCGCAAGGTATCCGCAGCGGTTTCTCCAATTAGTGTGTTTAGGGAACTGTCATTCAGATCCGAAATTTCGATAGTTTCTTCGATGTTTTTTCGACTGTCTCCGCTAAATAGATTGACGTTTTTTTCCCAAATATTGTATATTCCTTTGAAGTCGTATCCCATTCCGATAGGAAAACTCAATGGGGTGACACTCAAATGAAGTTTTTGTTCAATTTCATCCAATAATTCAAAAGCATCTTTTCCTTCGCGATCCAGTTTGTTTACAAAAACAATCATGGGGATATTTCGCATCCGGCAGACCGAAACTAGTTTCTCGGTTTGTTCCTCGACACCCTTTGCAACATCAATTACTACGATTACACTATCAACAGCGGTTAATGTTCTGAAAGTATCTTCGGCAAAATCTTTGTGACCAGGAGTGTCCAAGATGTTTATTTTGATTCCTTTGTATTCAAAGGCAAGGACAGAGGTCGCAACCGAGATACCACGTTGCCGCTCAATTTCCATAAAATCACTGGTAGCACCTTTTTTGATTTTATTAGATTTGACGGCCCCTGCTTCTTGTATAGCACCACCAAATAGTAACAGTTTTTCTGTTAATGTGGTCTTACCAGCATCTGGGTGAGAAATGATTCCAAAGGTTCTTCTGCGGTTAATTTCGTCTGTAAACTTCATGTGTATGCTTCAATCTAGACGGCAAAGATAGTTTTAATAATGTATAATCAATAATCGGGTTCAACAAAACATGGAGTACGATCAAATAGCTTTTATAAAACACTAGGGATTCGTACATTTGAAAATAAAGAAGTAATGGAGTTTTTTTAGTAGTAAATAAATTAAATTACTTCAATAAAGAGTTATGGAAGAAGAAGAAAAAGTAATTCTTGTCAACGAACATGATGAGGAAATTGGTTTGATGCCAAAAATGGAAGCGCATGAAAAAGCAGTATTACATCGAGCTTTTTCAGTTTTTGTTTTTAATGATAAAAAAGAATTAATGCTCCAGCAACGTGCTTTGCATAAATATCATTCACCGGGATTATGGACAAATACCTGTTGTAGTCATCAACGACCAGGAGAGGATAATATCTCTGCGGGGACGCGTAGGTTGCAAGAAGAAATGGGTTTTGTAACAATGCTAAAAGATGTGGTGTCATTTATGTACAAAGCACCTTTTGATAATGGGCTTACAGAGCATGAGTATGATCATGTACTCGTAGGAACTTATAATGGAGAACCCCAGATTAACGAAGATGAGGTGGCGTCTTGGAAATGGATGCCGATAGAATCCGTAAAAGAGGATATACTTGTAAACCCTGAAATTTATACAGCATGGTTCAAGATTATTTTTGAAAGATTCTATACTCATATTACTAGATAATAATACTAGTCGAACTTTGAATCCGTTATTAAGATATATTAAGATTTTTTTTTCAATCTCAGGAATGAAAAAAGATTGAGAATGGTATCGTTACGGTTCATTTTTGTTCTGATATTTCTATAGAATAAATCATCCTTATTATATAGAAATCAAACTGGTGTAACACCTGTTTTATGAGGTGTTTTTTAGTGTAATTTTATTTTATAAAAAAGAAACCTTGAGAGTAACAGCAAGTAGAAAAGCTCATTTTAATGCCGCACATCGTTTGCACCGCAAAGATTGGAGTGATGAGCAAAATAAGGCGGTTTTTGGTAAATGTAATAACCCACATTATCATGGTCATAACTATGAATTGTTAGTCCATGTTACTGGAGAGATTGATCAAGAGACAGGGTATGTTATTGATCTTAAGATATTAAAAGATCTTATCAAAAATGAAATAGAAAATGCCTTTGATCACAAAAACTTAAATGAACAGGTGCCTGAGTTCAAAAATCTGAATCCTACAGCAGAGAATATTGTAGTAGTAATTTGGAATAAATTAAAGGCAAAACTAGATGCAAAATACGATTTGGAAGTCGTATTATATGAAACGCCACGGAATTTTGTGAGTTATAAAGGAGGGTAGTTGTAGTCTTATGTTGAGGGTGTTAATTAGAACAGTTTTACATCAGTTACGAGCTGTCCGTGAGGTGCTTAGTATAGGTTGATGTAGATTGTTTTGGTAGTTAGGCTATCAGTTTGTGTATGTAGTCTAGCGATAATTATTGTTTCGGAAACTATAAAATAGGATAAGTGTGAGTTTACAAGAAGGAGAACGTGTTCCTGATTTTGTGTTAAAGGATGCAGATGGTAATGATTTTGAGAGTACAATGATTGTGGGTAAGCAAGCTTTTGTTTTGTATTTTTATCCCAAGGATTTTACACCTGGTTGCACCAAAGAAGCATGCGAGTTTCGGGATCGGTATGAAGATTTCAAAGAATTGGGAGTTGAGGTGATCGGAGTTAGCTCTGATAGTGTCAAATTGCACCAGCGTTTCAAGAAGAGATATCAGTTGCCATTTAAATTTTTGTCGGATGATCAAGGCAAGCTACGAAAGAAATTTGGTGTCAAAGGAGATCTTTTTGGCTTACTGCCAGGCAGAGAAACTTTTGTAGTAAATGGAGAGGGTATTGTGCAACTACGATTTAATAACATGAATGCTACCAAACATATTGCAAAAGCATTGGAAATGGTCAGGAAAATGAAAAAGTAGGAATTAAGTATTATCGAGTATCAAATATACTTTTATTAAAAAAAAAAAAACGAACCCCGATGCTATTGGTATCGGGGTTTTTGTGTGCTTCAAATTATGAAACTGCCAAAATACGTTCCAAAGGAATGATCGTTGATTTTTTGAGAATCACTGATTTGTCAGTAATTCCCCATATAGTAGTCTCTACTTTTTTGAGACCCGCATCATCCTGAAAAAAAATCTTTACTTTGCTTTGAGAAAGATTTCCAAGACTCATGGCGCGTTGCAATTCCATTTTTCGATATCTGCGATCTTCAATTTTTTGTAGGACATCTTCTTTTGGAAAATGAAGGGAACAAATGTCTTCTTTTTCTACTACTACTAAGTTGTCAAACATACATTTTTATTTAAGGTTAATACTATGGGGGTTGTACTAGAAAACCGTAAAAAGGCTTGTGATAGAACGGTGGCAAGATAGGGTTTTCTTTTAGTTTCAATAAAAGCACAATTAATCAAAAACCCATGTTTTAAGTAGATGTAAAGTGAAAATAAGTTTTTTAACTTGTTTATTTGCTTCGTGTTATCCTTATGTAGTGATTATGTAAAGAAAAATTAACATATGAGTTTTTGGGTTTTGTGTCCTAATGAGCTTGAAATTTGAGTAGATTTGGTTTTTTTACATTAGTGACTCCCTGATTTGAAGTGGAATGCAAAGTAGTTTTTAATACATCATTTTCAGTAAAAAACAAATAATTCAATTTAGTTGTATAAATTCGTACTAATGACACTATTCTTTTTTTTATGTAAAAACATCGTGATGCTATTATCAAGGTATAAATAGGTAATAATGATAGTGTCAAATCCTATTTTTTAGCCTTTTTTTCAAGTGCATCTTTTTTGAGTTGTATATGTCGTTTTAGTTCTTTGCCGTACTTGGATTTTTTTATTTTAGGATCAAGTGTTTTAGACACAGTGTCTAGATACTTAATATTGGCGTCTGGAATCTCGCTAAGTAGGATGTACGGAGCAACTTCAAGGTTTTTATTGTTTACTGCAAAATTTACAGTATATAAATATTTTCTAATAGCATTATTTTTGAAGCCAAGCTTTGTTTCTTCCAATTTAGAGATATCATTTTGCTTTTGTGCCTCATAATTGACGTTCATTAGTCTTAGGTTTTCTATGTCAAACCTTTTTTTTATAGCCTGGTATTCATTGAGTTTGGCTTGGTTTTTTCCGCCTGTGATTTTTGCGTTTCTTCTAAATTTTTGTACCGTAGTATGAATAGTCATAGTGCCGGGCTCTGCAAAAAATGCTAAATAATCATTGTAGTTGTTATTATCTTGTTTGTCCAAATACAAGTATAGTGCTTCTGGTTCTTCTAGTGCTGTTTGTAGCGTGAACTCTGAAGTGTTATAAAGAGTAATTGAATCAAGGGGTATAAAACTGGTGTCTTTAATCCTTTTTAGGTATACAGTACCTTTTTTTAATCCTTTAATATTACCAGAAATGGTAAAGTTTATTGCTGCTTCTTTTTTTTCGTTTTTACATGCTATTGTTAGCATTACGACGGCCAGTAGCCAGATAATTTTTTTCATTTCACAAAAAAATTAATTGATAATTTTAATTTTTGATACTACACTAGTATCAAGGTTTGTTATTTACTGTTTGTAAATTACTCGCCTATCCAAGATTTTAGTAATTGTTGTTGTTTTGGTGTTATACTAGGATTGGGTTTTAGAACAATTTTTTCTGATGTAGGAGTTTGGACTTTTCCTTTTAGTGTAATGCTTCCTTCGCTGCGTTGTACCACAACCGAAATAGGGTCTCCATCTGTCCATTTTTTTGGATCTTCAAAAAGGTCATAAGCATTTTGTAGTGTGTATTTTTTGTCATTAATGCTTATGAGGATATCTCCACCTTGTATTCCTAAGTCTGTCAAAAAACTATTGTATTCCATACCTGGGATAAATAGAATTTGATTGTTTTCTTTGCTTCCTGTGATGTATGGTTGGGTGTCCGATGCAAAATAAGGAGTTGAGATTATTGTTTTTTCTTTTATGAGTCCAACGCGATCCCAGAATTCTTGATAATTAATAGGAGTTGTTCCTATAACATGTTTTTCTATAAATGCGCCCACTTCTGGGTAAGAAAGCTTAGTAATCGTGGTAATTAATTCATTGTCATCAAAAGGCTTCGAGTTTCCGTATTTTTCGGATAGCGCTTTCATAAGATCCAAAATTCCATTTTCTCCAGCACTTTTCTCACGAATTAGCAGGTCAATACACATAGAAATCAAAGTGCCCTTTTCGTAAACATTGATGTAATTGCTTTTGTAGGGTTCTTCTAAGATGTTTTTACTCATTGTGGTAAAAGACATTGTATCGTCAAAACGTTTTGCTCCATCTATTTTTTTGATAATTCGTTCAAAAAAAGCTTCTGGAGTAATAAGTTTTTGTTGGATTTGAAATAGTTGAGCAAAATACTCCGTAGTCCCTTCATACATCCATAGATGCTGAGACATTTTTGGGGTATTGTAATCAAAATAGTGAATTTCTTTAGAATGTATACTCAAGGGGGTTACAATATGAAAAAATTCATGGGATACAACATCCACCATCGTTTGATTAAGTCTATCTAATTCCATTACCTCAGGTAACACAACCACTGTAGAAGTGTTGTGTTCTAAGGCTCCAAAACCTTGAGCGTTTTCGGGACTCATATCGGAGAGATAAAGGATAATATTATAAGTTTTGGTAGCATTTATTGTACCCAAAAAGTTTTTTTGTGCATTCATCATTTTCTCCATAGCAGGTTTTATACTAGCAGCTGTATGTGTGCCATTTGGAGAGTAGACGCTGATTGTTACTAGGATGTCGTGGAGTTTAAAACTACTGATATCCGGTTTGGAATACATAATTGGATTATCTGTTAGATCAGCATAGCGTGATGCAGCAAAGAGATCTACAGTTGGCGTAGGAGTCTCTTCTTGTAGTTTTTTTAGAGAAGTGACACCTTTTAGCTTTTCTGGATGCATAATTTTTATGCGATAAGGACGCTCTTTATGTCCTTTGAAATAGCCGAGAAACCCGTGTAAATTCAATACAAAATTTTGATCCTTGAGGATATTTGTTCCAGATGGCGAAAAAATATCATGCTCTGACTCTATGTCAAAAGTGTCATTGACCAAATAGGTGATGTTGTCTAGTGGTTTCGTTGTCGTAATGGTCCAGGTATTGGAGTTGGCTTTTGTGACGGGTAACGTATTTCCTTCGGCATCATAAGCTTTTAGATCCTCTATATATTTCCCGTAATTATCAACACTATACGTTCCCGGGACAATTTTGGGGATGTGATAAGTTATCGTTTCCGAAGGTGTTTTTGTCGAAAAATGTGGACGAATAGTGACCTTAACTTTATCATCAACTACATGAATTAGATCCATAGTAGCTGCTATGGGTTTGGTTTTAGAGGTGTTTAGTGCTTTCTGAGAACTTCCACAACTCTGTAGAATTATAATAAAAGCGAATAGGGCTATGATTTTTGAATACATAGTATATAGAAAAGATAAAGGTTTTTTTAAAAAGACGTATTTAGTTTTATATTGTTGCTGATGTACGTTGCGACACCATCTTCTTTTCCGGCCAGGGTAACCGCATTAGCAATAGCAAGAGTCTCAGGTTTGGCATTGGCTACGGCGACTCCAGTTCCTACTGCTTGGAGCATAGTGATATCATTATAATTATCGCCAAAGGCAATAGCATTTGCTATTGGGATATCAAAATGTGATTGTAGTAGGTGTTCTACGGCAGTTTGTTTAGAAATTGCTTTATGAGCAATCTCAATGTAAGTGCTTTTTGAGCGGTAGAGATGTAAGCTGTCGCTAAAGTTTTTTTCGAGGAATTCATAAGCTCTTCCAATAGGAGTTTCATCTCCCATACACATAATTTTGTGTGCACCTTTGTTCGTGTTTTTCCAGTCAGTGATTACTTCGTCAGTATTTTTTACTGTTGGCTGCACTTTGGTGTTGTTGATTTCTCGTTTTGCCCAATAATCTATTTCCGGAACATACCAATCATCATTGTGATAAAGACTGATATGAAATTCATTTCCGTGATTAAAAGCGGCTAATTCGCTGATGATTTCTGGAGGAATAAATGTCGAAGAGATAATCTCATCATTGACAAGGATCAACCCGCCATTATAACAAATAATCGGTTGATTCAAAATATCAAGATCTTTTTGTAAGTGTCTCATAGCGCGAGGCATTCTTGAAGAAATTAATACGATTGGTATCTGTTCTTTGATGCGTTTAATCTCCGAAATAGTAAATGATGATAGTTGGCGTTCTGCATTAAGCAGTGTGCCGTCGATATCAGAAAAAAGAATTCTAGGTGTTTCTGTATTCATATAGTATATTGATCAAATCCTAATTAGGTATGTCAAGTGTTGATATTTGTAATTAAAGCTTTTCTTCTTTAGCAAAATCAGCGATAACTTTTATAGCTTTGGGTGCCACTGGACGATTAGGTTCGTTATAGGATTTTTGATTTTCTATATCCGAACCTTTGATTTCTTTGAGATAGTGGTTCATGTTTTTGATTTCGACATATTTGGCAAAAGGAGTGGCTTCTACAAGAATTTTAGCTTCTTTGACATCAATTTGCATGTCTCGATCTCCTTGTAAAATCATGATAGGAACATCGATTTTTTTCAGTTCTTCGACGGGATCAAACAACATCCACGAGCGCATGAATTGCTGCATGTCAGGACGAAAAATCATTTTTAGAGCCTTGCTGTAGTTGCGCGCTTTTCCCATTTCTGTAAGTTGCCTAAAAGCTAGTTTGGCATTGTAAACCAATCCAGGAGCTTGCCGCTGTAGTTGATCAACAATCATTTTGTCTATCGTTTGTGAAGCTCCTGCAATACTAATAAAAGCATCCGCACGCTGCTGTGTAGCAACCATACCAATTAGAGAGCCCTGATCGTGACCCGCAACAATGATCTTGGTATAACGAGGTTCTAGAATAAAATGTTCAATGACTGATATAGCATCGTCTATAAAATCATCAAAGCGAATCTGAAGTTCACTGACATTTTTGTTAAAAATGCGTTTATCATATCGAAAACTAGCAACTCCTTGCTCGCTTAATCCGATAGCCAAATGTTTAAAAGCATTGTTTTTAGAATGACTCTGGTTTCCGTTGCGATCTGTCAATCCTTGACCCATTATGAAGATTACTAGAGGAACCCGTATGGAATCCGAAATGGGTGAGATCAATGTGCCCTGCACAAATTTATTGATCTGCATATCTCGAGAGACAAATGTGGTGTCTTGTGTAGCTTCCTGCGCTAGACACGATATTTGTATTAGGAACATGAAAATACCCAATAATCGATACGTTTTGAGACTTAATTGCATAATGACAAATATATGGCTTTTGTATGAAAGATTTAACAGTAGTCTGTTCTGGACTTGTCTATATTTGTGAAAAAAAAATGATATCATGCGTATATTTATATCAAGTCTTCTAATTCTTGTGAGCCTTAATACAAATGCAGCCTTTGGTGATTGGGGCAAAACTGGACATCGTGCAACAGGAGCAATTGCAGCAAAGCATTTGACAAGAAGAACACAAAGAGCGATTTGTAAATTACTAAATGGTCAAAGCCTTGCTCTGGTTTCTATTTATGCTGATGAAATTAAGAGTGATGTTCAATACAAGAAGTATGGTCCTTGGCATTATGTAAATTATTCTCTGGATAAAAAATACGGAGAGGAATCACCAAATGAAAAAGGAGATTTGGTACAGGGAATTCAAAAATGTATTACCGTCCTTAGAGATGATACTAGTAGTGATGTGGATAAAGTTTTTTATTTAAAAATGTTAGTACACCTTGTAGGAGATTTGCATCAGCCATTGCACGTCGGTCGCTCTGAGGATAAAGGAGGTAATGCCATACAGGTAAAGTGGTTTAGAGATGGGTCTAATTTGCACCGTGTTTGGGATAGTGATATGCTCGATTACTACAAGATGAGCTATTCAGAGCTATCAGAGAATACAAAAAGGATGACTAAGACCGAAATGGAGAAGATCAAAAAGGGAACAGTATTAGATTGGATCGAAGAGTCGCAGGATTTGGCAAAGGAGGTTTATGCTTCTGCATCTACAGGAGAAAAGCTAAGTTATGCCTATGCCTACAAATATATACCTGTTGTACGTGAGCAGTTGCAAAAGGGAGGTATTCGTCTTGCTAAAATTTTAAATAATATTTTTTAAATGGCATAAAGAGATGCAGAGATAAAAAAAAGGATTGATGATTTTACCAATCCTTTTTTTGTACAATTATTTTTCGCTAGTTTGAACTATAAAGTTTAAGCGTAGCCGTGGCTATAGCTTCTTTTTCTCAGTAGTTGCATATACATGAGGTGTTATTTCACTGTAAATCTCTTAAAAACTGTTTGACCATTGATTTCTGCCACAAAAAGATACATCCCTTTTGCATAAGAACTTACGTTCATTTGTAAAAGTTGATCTTGTGTAGAAGGTTTTTCAAAAATTTGAATATATCGACCATCGATAGTATAAATCCCTGTTCTGCTAACACGACTATTTTTAGGGAATTTTACAAAAACCTGACTACTAGATGGGTTGGGGTATAATGCTACTTCTGCGGCTGATATGTCATGTGCATTAATAGAGAGTGTTGGAGCGAATACTTCTACCGTACGTGTAATCATTTTGGTATTGCCAGCAATATCTGTAGCGCTGTAAAACACGCTGTAGGTGCCTTCTTGACTAGTATCTACTTGAGAGGCATCGATGGTAATATCATTAATCACACCATCCCTAGAGTCAGTTGCTGTCGCACCTAATTCTACATAGGGATTGTTGACTAATACCCGAAGAGGATTGGCACCATTTAAGGTGATCTCTGGTTGTGTACTATCTACTATAAAAGTGAGAATGGTTTTGGTGTTCTGAAATTCATTATGAAATTGTGCGGCAATGGTCACCACTACTGTATTAGTTCCTTCTTTGATGTTTTCAGCTTCACCATATGTGAATGTAGTTTGTCCGGGAGTACCAGATGTGTTGAAACGTTCTTCTGGAGATACATTATTAGGGTCTGCAGGATTAATAGCAAAGTGAAAATGATCAGATATATCCATGCCCACTGGTTGTAATTCAAATGTTACATCTTTGCTGTTCAAAACACTATTTTGTAAAGGAGCAATAATAGTTAATTCAGGATTTTCTATATTCACAATGATACTGGTACTGTTTGTGGCATTATTGCTATCAGTTACCGTGGCTGTAATGATATGAGTTCCTGGTTGCAAAAATTTTATAGTAACAACGTTGCCAGTATTATTGGTGTCAAAAATAGCCTCTGGACTCCATGTAACAGTTAGAGTGCTGTTTTCATCCTCTAGATCTGTAGCGGTTGCTGTAAAGGTGATGTCGGTAGCTCTCTCTAAGTTAGAATTGGTGCTTGGGCTAGTTATAGCGATGGATGGGGCACCATTTGTAGAAATAGTAAGTGGAGTCGATACATCGTATAATGGAGTTCCTTCAAATACTAGTTCAGTTTCCGCAACAACTCCGTCGGTTAGGGTAATTGTAGAATTGAGATTCCCTTTTTTTGCTCTAAAAACAACTTTTGCTAACTCAAAAACTCCAGACATGCCATTGTTGCTAAGGGCTTGTCCAGCCTGTTCTATAATTCCCAAATCATTATCTATTACGTTGCTTGGGGGGGTGAAATCAAAAATAGTAGCATTTGAATTCACGGAGACGGCTTCAAAAACATTGGGATCAAAGTTTACTACTAGTTGATATCCGTCAACCAACATGTTCTCGGAGCCCACTGTTGGTGAGGTTTTAAAAGACACTTCAAATGTATCATTGACATTTACGATTGGATTACTTGATTCAATTGTGATGTTTATTTGCGCTTGGCTTTTATGGAGCATTGCAAAAAAGCAAACTGCCATTATAAAAATATTTTTCATTACTTGTTTTTATGGAGGTTGATTTTATTCAATAGAATCCCCTTGGGTATTAAAGTTTGAGGATAGGATAGATAAGTCTAATATTGTTATTTTTTGGTCGTTATTAATGTCAGCTTTCGAGATAAAATTATTGGCTGTACTGTCGGTGTTAAAAACAGAATTAAGTGCAGATAAATCCGAGATGGTAATTTTATTGTCTCCATTTATGTCGCCCCCCTTGAGCTGCCCAAAATCTAGCGGTTGCATAGTTTGGGTTATGGATGTTTCAATTACTTTTTGAAGATATCCTGGATAGTTAATAGCGATCTTATAGGTGCCTTGAGTAATAGGAAGCTCTATAAAACTGCCCGAGGTTTTTGCACTTGGTGAAAATTCATAGGCAGGTGTTGTTAAATTATCCGTTGAATAGAAAGCAATAGTGTATGTGCCACTATGATCATTCCTACCCTGTAGATTGACAGTACTGCTAATACTTCCTTGATTTGTGGTGATTTCTGTGATCACCCAATCAAAAGATATCTCCGTAGCAAGAGTGTCTTGTCCATCATCGGTTACAGTAATTAAGACATTGTATGGGCTATTAATAACTGCTGTCAGATTAACTGTACCTGATATAAGTCCTGTTGTGGAGTCAATTGTCAGGCCATCTGGTAGATTTTGCGCTTCATAACTTAGTACTTGGGTCGTGTCATCATCACCATCTGTAGCTTCAATCTGCAATGTTATTTCTTGTTCTGTATAGCTATAGATCGTACCTGGATTTGTAACGACGGGATGAGTATTTAGTACCTTTCGGGTCAAAATAATTTCTATAGCTTTAATATTTGGGTTTTCAATATTTTTGATAAAATCAAGGTCCAAATTACCGTCTGCGACAAGAATGTCTTCAAAACGAGCTACCCCAGCAGTATTGTACCCAAAAATTTCGACTTGATCAAAATCTTCCGCTACTTTGGTTCCTTCTATCTCAATATCAAATACACGATCGCCGATGTTTTTATTGCCGATGAATCGTTCTGCAAATAAAAGGTTTACTTGGTAGTGTCCAAGTGGAAGCGGGAAATCCCATTGCATATTAGAAGGAACGTTGTTATTGTTAAATCGTTCGTGATTAAACAAAACATCAGGATAGCCTGTAGTATTTGTAAATCCAGCCGTATTAGCACCATACGTGGTGTCGTCATTATTGTTGGATAAATCAAGGTATGGAGAAGCGACACCTGTATTGGCAGAGCCTACCGCAATTCCAGATCCTGTTGTTGCTTGATCTTCTTGCCAATCAATCAGTGGATACTCTTGTGTCATACCGCCTGCATTCACCCGATAAAAGGTTTTTGTGGCCTGTAACACTATAGTCTTGGTTGTATTAGAGTTATACGTTATTGTAAGTGTTGCGGTTTTGCCAAGAGCTGATTCTAGATATGTTACTTCAATAGGGTGGGATGAAAAACCAGGAAGCATTGAATTTGTTAGTGCTCCTCCTGTTATGTTAAAAGAGTTTGTATCACCTCCATCAATTGCTATTGATTTGATAAAAGTTCCAGCTGTTCCTTCGATAGTTTTTAGAAGAATAGTTTTGGTTTCATTCGTATCAAACTCTACAATTTCTGGGATTAATAACCTGCTTTCGGTATCAGGGATCCCAAACGGATTGAAGCTATTATAAACTTCCATGTTTTTCTGAGAGCCACCAGCCCTATTTGGAGATCCTGCAGTAATAAAAATTCCGTTGCCAGATACAATAGCTTGTGTACCATGTCTTGCATGGTTTAGTGGAGTTTTGGTGCTCCATGAGCTTGTGTCAGGATTATAGGCTTCTACTACATCGAATGCAGGGTCAGGGTTTTGGTTAGGGATATCAACCCCTTCACCACCAATAACAAATAATTCGTCATTAAATATAGCTACAGCAGCTCCTGCCCTTGGCGTAGGGATGTTGTTGGTAGTAGCTAGTGTTGTCCAGCTATTGGTCTCAAAATCGTACACGTCTACTTCGGGAATTAAGGGCGCAAAAACACCTCCGTCTCCTCCAGAAAGTCTTCCTCCTGCAGCATATAATTTATTATCCAAAAGACCAGCATGAAAATGATCTCTCGCATGTGGTGCATCAGCTAATGGGGTCCAGGTTCCTGTAGCGGGGTCGTATTCATCAAACCACGATACGTAACCTCCGTTATGTCCCATAGTATTACCGCCAACAAGGTAAAATTTGTCATTATGTAGTACAAGTCCGGCTCCACCTCTACGGCGGGTTACGGGGATTTCTGGTCCTTCAATCCATTCTTGGTTGGTTGGGTTGTATATTTGAATATGGGTTGCCGGTGCTTCGTTAGGAAAAGTGTTAGTCTCAAATGCACCGATAATCCAGATCAAACCTTGGTAGGTAATAGCTTGAAAGTGATTGAATTCTTTTGGGGCAATGTTGCTAACTGTATCCCAATTGTCAGTTTGGTAATTGTATACGTTGACAGATTTGGCGTTTTCACGCCCTCCCATTAAGAAAAATTTGTCTCCAGCCTGTACAAAAGAACACTCATGGCGCGAAGTATAGTTTTCATTTTCATCCATGTCGATCCATAAGGCATCTCCTGGATCTGTAATGGCCCATATAAAGTTGATAGTAACCTCTTCTTCGTCAGGTTGTTTTGCCGTAACAAATACGTTGTGTACTCCGTCATGACTTTCACCACCATCAAGGTCAGCTTCGGTTAGTACTCCTGAGATTACACCTGTGTTTTCATCAATTGTAATACTTGCAGGTTGTCCGCTTATGGTATATGAGAAATCTTTGGAAGCGTTACCACCAGATGCTATGGTTTGAATGCTGATTGTATTATCAAAGAAATCAGTGCGATCTGCTATTGGTTCGATATTTATAGGGTAGCTGATCGCAGTCAGTCCAAGGACTTCAATTGCATTGATGATAGGATTGTCTTTTCCAGGTTCATGAGCAAAAGAAATATTCAGGCTGCCGTCTTTGATCGTAACAGGAAAACTGAGCATGCCTCCAGCTCTATGTCCAAATTCTGCAACTGCATCTAGATCGTCTTTTACAATGGTGCCTTCTAATAAGATGTCAAACACTCTTTCTCCTATTTGGTCAGTCCCAAAATAACTGTTGCCTACGTATAGATTTACCTCATAAGAATCATTTGGTAGCGGGATTTCAAACTCCATTTCAGTGTTTCCTGCACTATCCCATCGTTCTTGTTTGAAAATGGCATTAAATGTAATGTCATCAATATAATCAGGGATAGAGCCGTCCTTGTTACTTGCACTTAGGTTTCCTGTGGCAATATTTCCAGTATTTACCGTATATCCTATTCCGCTTTGAGAGCCTATAGTGGTATTTGCAAACCAATCTGGTCCGTCGTCTGCAGAGGAAACAGTAGAACCTCCAGTGTTAATTCTGTAAATAGGGAATAGTGTTTGGTCTGTTAGTTCAACGGTGATGGGTATGCTCAGCGGAGAATTGGTACCTGTGTGCGCAATTTCTAGAACTGCCTCTTTTGTTCCTACAGAGCCATCAGGAATCAAATCAATAGGTAGGTTAAAGCTGCTTCCAGAGCCAATGCCAAAAGGTGTGGGTTCATTGGTCGAGAATAAAGATGCGTCAGCTCCGGTAATAGTTATGTCTGTAATGATGATTTCTGGATTACCCGGACCACTTAGATTGTTTAAAATTATGGATGACTCTAAGGGAGCTGCATCTTTGGATACAATTTTAAAGTCTAATAAAGGAGTGTTGGCTTCTATAACTCCTTCGAGATCTTCGGTAATGTTAATAAAATCCCATGCAGCAGCAAATTCTGGAGCTGTAGCTCCAGCAGCACTGGCTATAATACCTACTGCAAGCCCTTTGTTGTCATTTGCATCAAGGAAACTAGCCGGTAGTGCAACTTCATCACCTACCGAAATGATCGTACTGCCTCCGTTTAATGAAATGTATGGCTGTGCAGTGTTGAGCGAGGGGTTAATCGTTAGGTATATATCTAGGTTGTTTGCACTTAGTATATTGGGGATGTCTATTTTGTTTTCTATGCTAATAATACCTTGATCTTCTAGCAAAACGGCTATTCCACTAAGATTGTCATTTGGGGTAGAGCCATTTTGTAATTGAATGCTCAGGTAGTTATCTTGGTCTCCCGTACCTATATATATACCAATTGCTTGATCTTCTATAGGGGCATTAGGAGTTCCCTCGGTGGCAAAAAATGGAGATTCCACACGGCTATGAATAGTAAAAGGATTGGAGGTGTTGTCTACGTTTACTCCAAATTGAAATCCATAAGCTTGATTGTTATTTGCGCCTTTGGCTGTTCCTTTGGGGATAAGGTCTATAGATGCTTTTCCTGCTGCACCCCCAAATGAAATGTTTTCTAAGTCAAATTGTGAGAGATAATCTGTGTTTCCAGAAGGATCGACCATAAGCCCCATGAAACCAAGTCCGAAAAAACCTGTAGCAGGGTCAAAGTTCCAGAAAGGATGTTTTACAGGGAGATTGAGTGTTGTTCCGTTGTCTGGATCAATTGCAAATGCATCTAATGCATCAGGGATGGAGTCATTGTCATCATCTGGATCATTGATGTTTGATATAAAATCTTTGTCAAAATCTTTTGGAGCGTTTCCTGCTGAGCAGTAATTGGTTCCACTATCTATCTCGTCTTGATTGCTGTATCCGTCACTGTCGTAGTCTGCAAGAGGATCAAATTCTGGATCATCAATGGCGATACATATGGTGTTGTCTGGTTCAAAAACTATTATTGAGTTCGCAAAAATTTCTGTTGCCCAAACTGTTCCTGCAAAGGCGGTTCCGTCACCAACAGCTGTAACGTCAAGGATAATTGTATCACTACTACCGAATTGGTCTTTCTTGCTTAGGATTGTGGTACCATCTGTGTCAAACTCGAATTTTCTGATATTTCCATCAAAAGAAACAGTAAGTATGTGACCTTTTAGTGCGCTGTCAAACGTAGAAGCAGTATATTCACAAAGACCATTTGTGGATAGATTGTAGATGTCTAATATGTTGACATCAGGATTATTTATTTTTCCAGCAAGATGATTTCCGATTCTTGGATTGTCAGGAAAATCACTCAGGTTAAAAGATGGGTTGAAATAGCCCGAAACTCCGGTGATTGTAGTTGCGAGGTCTGTCCTAGCGATTTCGATCCATTCTCCTTCTTCTTCGGCAAATTTTATAATACCTGCTCTACTTGGGAATGCTGCTGTTGGATTTATATGACCACCATAGTAGGTCTCGTTTTCATCATTTGTAGTGCCGACATAGTGCAAGGCGTCTCCATGTCCAATTCCAGAGTTTATTTCAAATTCATTTGTGACATAATCTCCATTTTCTGGTTGGTAATCAACTGCGTTTTGATCCCCTTTTAGTATACCATTGTTATAGATAAGTGGAAGTCCACCCCAGGTGCCATTTGGACCATTGTCTATTGTATATATTTTCCCGTCTTCTTTTATAAGGACATCAAAGGCATTTCGGAAACCATAAGCAAATACTTGTACGGGCCCTCCAGGCTCAGCGAATGCTTGGTTAAAGCTGTCATTCCCTCCAAAAGGATCTCTGATATCGATAGTTGCATTGTACATAGGATGTCCAGAAGGGTAAGGGAACTCTGGATGAGTGTTGTCAATGTCTTCTCTTTCTGGGTCATTAAGAGTTGGTAGGTCATAAACATACTGAGAATTGGACCTGGGATCTGTGTATATTGGCATACTTTCTAATTGTGTAAGGTTTACAATTAGAAGTGCTCCGGATAGAAAATATTCAGGAGTACCAGCGAATTTGTTACTTGGTGCACCTTGATTTGCATGCCCCCCTTGTTGTAAGAGTAAGTAAGAAATGCCGTTTTTTTCAAATAAGTCCATGCCATTACTTGCATGGTTTTCTTCGCACCTTGGTAACCCTCGAATAAGATCTGTTTTAATCCATTCGTTGCCGTTCCATTCTAGCTTATGTAGGATGCCAGAGTTCGTGTCTAGATTGACGTCACCAAAATCACTTCCCCCAACTCTACTATCAGATGAGGAAGCATAAATGATCGGGTTTTCTGCGGTGCCTGCAGTTACGATGCCAGTTACTTGACGTTTTGTTTCTGTAACAAATATGCCACTGTCAGAATGATTGGCTGTATTATTTATTATAGCTTCTATTTTTGTTTCTTCTACAACAGAGTAGGTTCCGTTTCCGGCATCTGCATCATCTCGTTCGATGGTGTATTGCCAAATTCTGCCAAAACGCTCCGCAACATATAATTTTCCATCTGGACCAAACTCTAACGAAGTTGGTTGGATAATGTTGGTGTTTTGTAATTTGGATTTTTTTAGAGAAGGTTCTTGGGCAATTAAGTTATTTGTGAGGAATGTGCATAATGCCAGAGCCACCAAAGATATCTTTGGGTGTAACTTTAAGTAAAATAATTTCATAAAATTTGTATAAATTAAATTCTTTGTCTTTTTATAGGGGGTCACAAATATTTTAACCTTGAGCTAGTCATCGAGATGCAGTAACATGTTGTTAATTACTGAAAAACAACGATTCAAAATTACAATATTTGATTGTACTACAGTCTTTTTTTTTAAAAAAAATCGTTAATCGATAAAAAAAATCGATTAAAGACGTAGTTAAGCTGCTGTTTTATTGTTTTCTAAGAGGTGTTTTTCTTTGTTTTATTTTTGATTTTTTTAGATGAGTTGTTTGTTTTTATGGTTTTACTGTGTTGATAAGTAGGGTTTTGCTGTGGTTTGTTGAAGTCTTTTGTAAGACAAGATGAATAAGAAAAATACTTCATAATCTACAGTTGTAAGAAAAGTGTTTAATTAATGTCGAAAAACTTTTTAAATACTAATAGATCTTAAGGTATTTTTATAGTAATCTGTTTTTTCATTAAGGCGGAATACCTTATTTTTGTGTTTCGTTTTGGAAAATCAGTCGTATGCAGTTTATGTCTTGATGTAAGCATAAACGGGTATATTGCTAAAAATATTTACAAATATTTCTGATGAAAAAAATCACCAAAGAAGTCTACCTTAAATGGTATGAAGACATGCTCTTCTGGAGAAAGTTCGAAGACAAACTTGCTCAAGTGTATATTCAACAAAAAGTTCGTGGTTTTCTCCACTTATATAACGGGCAAGAAGCAATTTTGGCTGGGGCTTTACATGCTATGGATCTCACCAAAGATAAAATGATCACGGCATACCGTAATCATGTTCAGCCAATAGGTATGGGAGAAGATCCTAAACGTGTAATGGCTGAGTTGTACGGCAAGGTTACTGGAACTTCTAAGGGAATGGGAGGTTCTATGCATATTTTTTCTAAAGAACATCGCTTTTATGGAGGTCATGGTATTGTAGGTGGTCAGATTCCATTAGGTGCGGGATTGGCATTTGCCGATAAGTATCACAAAAGGGATGCAGTAACGTTAACATTTTTTGGAGATGGTGCGGCAAGACAAGGTTCCTTGCACGAGGCTTTTAATTTAGCAATGCTATGGAAATTACCTGTGGTTTTTTGTGTAGAAAATAATGGTTACGCTATGGGGACCTCGGTTGCCAGAACTGCAAACCATACGGATATATGGAAATTAGGTTTAGGATACGAAATGCCATGTGGTCCTGTAGATGCTATGAACCCTATAAAAGTAGCGGAGGCCTTTGACGAAGCTATCGACAGGGCAAGAAAAGGAGATGGTCCTACCTTCCTAGAATTAAAAACATATCGATATAGAGGGCATTCTATGAGTGATGCTCAAAAATATCGAACTAAAGATGAGGTTGCAGAGTATCAAAAAATTGATCCAATAACGCAAGTTTTAGATATTATAAAAGAAAAGAACTTTGCAACAGAGGATGAAATTGCAGCAATAGACAAAGCTGTAAAAGATCGTGTTGCCGAATGTCAGAAATTTGCTGAAGAATCTCCATTTCCGGAGAAACAACAAATGTATGATATGGTATATGAACAAGAAAATTATCCATTTTTAGCACATAAACCAGTATAGATTATGGCAGAAGTAATTAATATGCCGCGACTCAGTGATACCATGGAAGAAGGTACTGTCGCAACATGGCTAAAGAAAGTTGGTGATAAAGTGTCAGAAGGAGATATTTTGGCAGAAATAGAAACCGATAAAGCAACTATGGAATTTGAGTCCTTTTATGAAGGTACTTTATTACATATAGGAATAGAAGAAGGAGAGACAACGCCAGTGGATAAACTATTATGTATTATCGGTGCTGAGGGCGAAGATATCTCTGGATTACTTAATGGTGGAGCTGGAGCAAGTCAAGCGGCTGCAGCAGAAGCTACTTCAGAAACAGTGGCTGCTCCAGTAGAAGCTAGTGCGGTAGTTCCGGAAGGTGTGGAGGTGATAACCATGCCAAGATTGAGTGACACCATGGAAGAAGGAACTGTAGCTTCTTGGTTAAAAAAGGTTGGAGATGTTGTTGAAGAAGGAGATATCCTTGCCGAAATTGAGACGGATAAAGCAACTATGGAATTTGAGTCCTTTTATAATGGTACGCTCTTATATGTAGGTATCGAAGAAGGTCAAACGGCTCCTGTAGATTCGTTGTTGGCAATTATAGGTCCAGCTGGAACAGATGTTTCTGGTCTGAAAGATGGCGTTGCAACAGCTGGAGCTCCCGAAAGTGCTCCAACAACTAAAGTAGAGCCAGTAGTAGATGCTGCGCCTGCAGCTGTAGCTAATAATGCGGCTTCTACCGGGGGTAGAATTTTTGTGTCACCATTGGCAAAGAAAATTGCAGCCGAAAAAGGCTATGATTTGTCTAAAATTGTTGGTAGTGGAGAGAATGGACGTATTACCAAAAAAGATGTGGAGGCTTATCAGCCTAGTGCACCGGTGTCAAATGCGACTTCTAATTCGGTAACAACTAATGATAAGGCGAAAGCTTCAGCTCCTGCTGTAGCACCTTATGTTCCTGTGGGTGAGGTAGCTTTTGAGGAGGTGAAGAATTCTCAAATGCGTAAAGCTATTGCAAAATCTTTAGGAAATTCAAAATTTAGTGCACCTCATTACTACCTGACATTAGAGGTAGATATGGAAAATGCAATGACTTCTCGCAAGCAAATTAATGCAATTCCAGATATCAAAGTATCATTTAATGATATGGTGGTAAAAGCTTGCGCAATGGCATTGCGTAAACATCCTCAAGTGAACACGCAATGGTCGGATGATGTGATTAAAATAGCAAAACATATAAGTATTGGTGTCGCAGTAGCTGTGCCAGATGGTTTGTTAGTTCCGGTATTGCCATTTACAGATCAAATGAGTTTAACTCAGATTGGACAAAATGTTCGTAGCCTTGCTGGTAAGGCAAAAGATAAAAAATTGACTCCAGCAGAAATGAGTGGTAGTACTTTTACGGTTTCTAACTTGGGAATGTTTGGGATTACTTCGTTTACAAGTATCATCAATCAGCCTAATTCTGCAATTTTGTCTGTAGGTGCTATTGTGGAGAAACCAGTTGTCAAGGAGGGTCAAATCGTTGTTGGACATACAATGACAGTTTCTTTGGCTTGTGATCATCGTACTATCGATGGTGCTACAGGCGCTGCGTTTCTACAAACATTGAAGGTGTATTTGGAGAACCCGGTAACAATGTTAGCGTAGGAGGACTATAGCATATATGAAATTAAGAAGCCTGTCTCAATTTTAATTAAGGCAGGCTTTTTCAATAAGTGATGTGAGTGTTTAATGATTTTAAGCAAAAGTGTATGAAAAGTCGTTTGACAAGATTTTTTTTAATTTTGACGTGGTTTCATGTAATCATGATATCTGCTCAATCTACTGAAGAGAGAGTGTTTGATGTAGATTCGCTGCGTAAGGATGTAGAGGGGTATGTGAGGTTTTTGGCATCAGATAATCTCATGGGAAGAGATACTGGGAGTGAGGGCTTAGAGAAAGCGGCAGTGTTCATTGAAGAGGTGTTTAAGCAGAATGGTGTTTCTGCATATTTTGAAACGTATCGAGATGCTTTTGAAGCGGTTGGTGTGAAAACCCAAAATATTGTTGGCTTTATTGAGGGGAATGATCGAGAATTAGCTAAGGAGTTTGTTATTCTCGGTGCTCATTATGATCACATAGGTGCAGCCAAAAAAGTGGGTGAGGATGTAGTTGCTAACGGAGCTAATGATAATGCAGCAGGGGTTGCTGCAGTGTTGGCAATGTCGAAATACTATGCAGAAAATAAGAGTAACAAAAGAAGTGTGCTTTTTGTACTTTTTGGTGCAGAAGAAAAAGGATTACTCGGGTCAGAGCACCTTTCTAATAAACTTAAAAATAAAGGTGTTGATTTGTATGCAATGATCAACTTTGAGATGATAGGTGTCCCCTTAAAAGGAAGGACGTACAAGGCGTATATAACGGGATACGAAATTTCAAACATGGCAGAAAAATTAAATAAGTATGCAGGACAAGAATTAATTGGTTTCTTACCAAAGGCAAAGGAGTTTAATTTGTTCAAGCGTAGTGATAATTACCCTTTTTACAAAGAATTTGGAGTACCTTGTCAGACAATATCTACATTTGATTTTACAAACTATCAGTATTACCATCACGTAAATGACGAGGTGTCAAAGCTTGACTTTGTGCATATGGCTAATATAATATATGATTGTACTACAGCTATAAAAAAGCTAGTTAATACGCAGACAAAAGAGATTCAACTTAATGTGTCACAGAAATGAAAAAAATAGTAATTACTGGAGCAAGTAGAGGTATAGGCTATGAGCTGGCGTGTTTATATGCAGATGCAGGACATCAAGTGTTAGCATTATCTCGAAATGAGAAGCCGATGAAAATGTTGAAGCATGATAATATTAGTGCTTTTTCCTTTGATTTAGGAGATACTGATGATTTGGATAAACTGGTAACTTTTGTGAAAGAAGATTGGGAGACTGTTGATGTATTGATTAATAATGCTGGGAAGTTGATCAACAAACCTTTTGAAGAATTGACAACCGTGGATTTTGAAGAAGTTTATAAGGTAAACGTGTTTGGAGTGGCGGCTGCTACAAAAGTGTTGTTGCCGTATATGAAAAAAGGAAGCCATGTGGTAACCATTAGTAGTATGGGTGGAGTTCGAGGAAGTGCCAAATTCCCTGGTTTGGCAGCATATAGTTCTAGCAAAGGAGCGGTGATTACATTAAGTGAATTATTGGCAGAGGAGTATAAAGAACAAGGAATCGCTTTTAATGTTTTGGCGCTTGGTGCTGTGCAGACAGAGATGTTAGAAGAAGCTTTTCCAGGTTACAAAGCACCTTTATCTGCAAGAGAAATGGCGTCTTACATTTATGATTTCTCATTAAAAGGAAATAGATTTTATAACGGAAAGGTTCTGGAGGTTTCTAGTAGTACGCCTTGATTCGTCTTATGCTTTTGGTGTTTTGTGTACTAGTCTAGATACCTAATAAGTCAGTCGATTGGGTGGAGCTTCAAAAAAAAGAGAATATCTTTTGTGTTATTGATAGATGGGTGTCCAATCTCTTAAATTAGATAATGTCAAAAAAAGAATGCGAATGTAGTTTTTTTGGTAAGAAAGGGATATCGGCATTCATAGTACGGCTATTGTGTATCAATATTTTTAAAAGCGTAAAAGAGTAGCATTTTTTTGACTTTTTTGTGTGTCAAGTAGTTTTGAGGCTTCTGGTATATTTTGTATTTTGCAGAGTAATAGATATGAAAAAAATCTTAGCTAGATACATTCCAGAAAGAGCTGTAGCTTCATTGTTTGATATGATTGTGGAGTATAATGTGCATTTAAAAATAGTTAATGAGCGTGTCACGAGACATGGTGATTATCGCAAAATGCCTGACGGAACACATCAGATTACAGTTAATGCTAATCTTAATCCTTATCGATTTCTTATAACGCTGATTCATGAGATAGCACATTTAGTGGCTTTTCAGAAATATGGGAGAATGATTAAACCCCATGGGCTGGAGTGGAAACATACATTTCAGCAGCTAATGCTACCTTATATTAACCCAGAGATTTTTCCAACAAAATTGGTGCCACTGATTGCAAATCATTTTCGCAACCCAAAAGCAAGCAGTGATACTGATGCCCCGTTGGCAATAGCACTAAAGCAATTTGATCCGCCCACTGATAAGAATTATATTTTCGAGCTACCAATGGGCAGTGTTTTCAGAATTCATAATGGTAGAGTTTTTAAAAAGGGCAAGAAAAGAGTAAAGCGATATGAATGTTTGGAGCTTGAGAATGGTCAGGTATATCTCTTTAGTCCAAATGCAGAAGTGGATCTTGTGGAAAATTGAAGGGCATCCTATAAATAAATAAAGAATCAAAAGAGATATGAATAAAAATAATTATGCAGTTATAATGGCTGGCGGAGTGGGGTCAAGATTTTGGCCGGTGAGCAAAGTTGATTTCCCAAAGCAGTTTCATGATATGTTGGGTACGGGCCAAACACTGATACAGCGAACTTATAGTAGATTGTTGAAATGTATTCCTGCGCAAAACATTTTGATCTTGACAAATGAACGTTATTTAGATCTTGTTATGGAGCAATTGCCTGATATTCATTTGAGACAAGTCGTTACAGAACCTGCAATGCGTAATACAGCTCCTTGTATTTTGTACGCAGCATTAAAAATACAAAAAGAAAACCCCGATGCACAGATGATTGTAGCGCCAAGTGATCATTGGATTGAGGATGAAGAGGCCTTTACAAGGGATTTGAATCAATGTTTTGAAGCATGCGCTAAGAATGATATATTGATGACTCTGGGGATACAGCCTACTTTTCCCAATACAGGATATGGATATATAGAATATGACAAGGAAGCTACAATAACAATAAAGAAAGTAGAACAATTTCGTGAAAAGCCCAATTATGAAACAGCAAAAGAGTTCGTGTCTGCGGGTAATTTTTTGTGGAATGCAGGGATCTTTATATGGAGTGTTGCTTGTGTTGTCAAAGCATTTGAACAGTTTCAACCCAAAATGATGTCCTTATTCGCAAAAGGTATTTCGTCATACAATACGTTGCAAGAACCCGATTTTATACAGGAGAATTATCCAATAGCAGAGGATATTTCTATAGATTATGCTATTTTAGAACAGGCAACGAATGTTCATGTGCTACCAGCAACTTTTGATTGGAATGATTTAGGGACTTGGGGGTCATTGTATGATAAATTAGAGCAAACAAAACCAACGAGGGATAAAAACGCGGTTGTTAATGCCAGAGTTTTGGCATCCAATGCTGTTGGAAATATGATTAAGACGGACTCAAATAAAATTGTTGTTATTGAGGGGTTAGAGGATTTTATTATAGTAGATGAGCAAGAGGTGTTAATGGTGTATCCCAAATCCAAAGAGCAAGAAATTAAAGAGACTAGAAAACAAATCAATGAATTATTCGGAAAGCAATATATCTAGAAACTAGTATGCTATGGAAGAAACTACTAATAATGCAGAAGGGGATAAAAAAGAACAACAAGTACAACAAGAACAGCAGGATCAGAAAGTAGCAGACCAAAAAGCTGCTGTAAAACAGGATGCCAAGGGTTTGTGGCTTAGTTTTACGACCTTTCTCAAAGAATTACTGGATTTTAGACATGATACAGATCGCGAGAGTACAATAGAACTAATCAAGGCAGATATCCCATTTAAAGGGGCTACGGCTTGGATTTTGATTTGCTCTATATTTGTGGCGTCCATAGGACTCAATGCTAATTCCATTCCAGTAGTGATCGGAGCGATGTTGATTTCTCCACTTATGGGGCCTATCCTTGGAATGGGAATGTCTATAGCAATTAATGATATAGACACACTTAGAAAATCATTGATTAATTTCGGCGTGATGGTGGTACTCAGTGTGTTGACAGCATTCTTGTTTTTTTATTTTTTTCCGCTCAAGGTAGAATCCTCAGAGTTATTAGCTCGTACCAAACCTGATATTAGAGACGTGTTGATTGCCTTTTTTGGAGGGTTGGCTTTGATTATAGCTCGTACCAAAAAGGGTACTATTGCAAGTGTTATTTTTGGTGTAGCAATTGCAACTGCTCTGATGCCTCCACTCTGTACTGTTGGTTTTGGATTGGCTATAGGGAAACCACTATACGCACTCGGGGCAATGTATTTATTTATCATCAATACTATTTTTATTGCACTAGCAACATTTATTGTTCTTAAGGTATTGAAGTTTCCTATGAAACGTTATGCAAACTCTGCAAGGCGAAGAGCAATTGCTCGTTTAGCCTCCTTTGTAGCTGTTTTAGTAATGATTCCTGCAGTGTATATTTTTGTTAAAACTTTGGGAGAGACGAGGTCTATGGGAGATTATGAGCGATTTATGTTGACAGAAATTGAGGGAAATGATCAGTTGTATCTTCGTAAGCCTTTATATGATTATAGGAATAAAACCATCAAGCTTTATTTTGATGGTGAAATTTCGGACGCTACTGTTAGCGACTTACAAAATGAGATAAAGAATTATAAGAATATTAGTGATTTTACCTTAATGATCCGAGGTAATAAGTCACGTGGTATTGATCAGGTATCCAAAGCATATAATAGAGCAATTGACGAACTGGATCGTTTAGGGAATACGAATGACGCATTAAATGTGCAGGTAAATGTTTTGAAGGTTAAAATAGATAGTTTACAGAGGGCTTTAACAGTACTTCAAAAAGCTCGACCAGAAACGTTTTCTTTTACCATGATTGCAAAAGATGCCAAAATTCGATTTCCGGATTTAGAATCCTTGCGGTATGGAGAAATAGTTCGTTCTAATTTTATCAAAGTAGATACACTCAAGGTGGTTTTTCCAAAATGGCGCTTTAAGGTTACGGATAGTTTGAATCAAGTACGTGAAAAAAAACTACGAGAATGGATGACCAAAGAAATGAAAGTGGATACACTTATTATGGAGTAGTTCTTTCTTCTAATACCAAATTAGTTATATAATGGCGCATCATATCGTCTTGTTTATATATTCTTTAGCTAAGGATATACAATAGTGTCATGATGTTTGTACATAAAAAATAACAGTATCATTAATACGAATTCATGTACCTAAATTGTATAAAGATATTTTTTTACTCTTCTCTACTATAATGAAATGAAGCGTATTCTTTGATTATGCCTAGGTAGTATGATTTGAGTTAATGGCAGTTCATTGCGGTTCTCTTTCTTTATGTAAATTATCATCGTAGGGTGATCACGAATTTTATAGGGTATAAATAAGTAAAAAACAGAAGTATTATAGACCTTTCAATTGAGCATCACGAACTTTTTTGAACAAATTAGAGGAATATACAAAATCAGTAACGGCTTTATTATCTGTAGTAAAAATTTGACTTTTATCACCTTCCCACTCCAAATGACCTTTTTGTAAGAAGATAATTTTTTCTCCTATTTCCATGACAGAGTTCATGTCATGTGTGTTAATTACGGTTGTGATGTCATATTCTTCAGTGATTTCTTTGATCAGATTATCTATTACGATTGCTGTTCGTGGATCAAGACCAGAATTAGGTTCATCACAGAATAGGTATTTTGGACGTGTTACAATTGCTCTGGCAATCGCTACACGTTTTTGCATTCCTCCACTAATTTCTGAAGGAAGTTTTTTGTGCGCGTTTTCTAGATTGACACGTTCCAAAACAGCGTGCACCCGTTCTAGCATTTCTGTTTTCTTTTGTTTGGTAAACATTTGTAGCGGAAACATCACATTTTCTTCTACCGTCATAGAGTCAAAAAGTGCACTTCCTTGAAATACCATTCCCATTTGTTGTCGCAGGGAACGTTGTTCTTCGGGGGATAAATTGGTGTAAGAAATGCCGTCGTAGAGAATAGAGCCTTCTTCTGGTACAAAAAGACCTAAGAGACATTTGAGAAATACCGTTTTTCCACTACCACTGGTGCCAATAATAAGATTTGTTTTGCCCCGCTCAAAAGAAGTAGTAATTCCTTTTAGAATTGCTTCTCCATTAAAACCTTTGTGTAAATTGGTTACTTCTATCATGAGCTCAATAGTAATTGGGTGAGAATATAATTTCCTATAATTATTGCAACACTTGTCCAAACAAAAGAAGTGGTGCTTGCTTTTCCTACCTCTAGCGCCCCGCCTTTCATATAATATCCATGAAATGAGGGAATGGTAGCTAGGAGAAATGCAAAAAGGAGTGTTTTGAGAAATGCATACACCAAATGAAATGGAATAAACTCGTCTTGTAATCCAGTAATAAATTCATCGCTAGATAAGAATCCTCCGTAGACTCCTGCGATATATCCTCCCAAAATCCCTAAAAACATAGAGATAGCGATTAGAAAAGGATACGTCATCATCGCAATAATTTTAGGGAATACAAGGTAGTTTAGAGAGTTAATTCCCATAACTTCCAAGGCGTCGATTTGTTCCGTAACACGCATAGTTCCTATACTAGAGGTTATAAATGACCCTACTTTTCCTGCCATAATTACAGAAATAAACGTAGGAGCAAACTCTAGGATTACTGACTGTCTTGAGGCAAAACCTATAAGTTGACGCGGAATAATTGGATTCGTCAGGTTCAGTGCCGTTTGTATGGCGACTACTGCACCAATAAAAAACGAAATAAACGCAACGATACCCAAAGACCCTATAATAAGGTCATCTATCTCCTTGAGAGTAAGGCTTCTCAAAACGGAGCCTTTTGTCATTCGGCCAAAAACGCCTTTTAACATCAAAAAATAACGCCCGATGGCATCTAAATAAAACATGGAATTCTTTTATGACATCAAAAATAGCCATTTTTTATAAATCAAATGAATTTGGCAGGTTTAACATTGTATTAAATATGGATTGCAGTATATATGGTATTTTTGAAAAAAAACTGCGCACATGCACAAAAAAATTAAAACAGCCTTATTAGCCCTTTGTTTTGTACATCTAGGAGTGGCTCAAAAATCTTCAGAAGCAAATGTTAGTGAGGTATCCTTGTATCAAAACCCGAAGTTAGTTGTAGGTATTGTGATAGACCAGATGCGGTATGATTATCTGACACGTTTTTATAAACGTTTTGGTGAGGGAGGTTTTAAACGTTTGATTGAAGAAGGGTTTAATTGTAAAAATAATCACTTTAATTATATCCCTACATACACAGGGCCTGGGCATGCATCAATTTATACAGGGACTACTCCGGAGAATCATGGGATTATTTCAAACAATTGGTATAATAAATTTGAAAAGAAAGTAGTGTATTGTGCAGAGGATCCAAATGTAAAAGCAGTTGGAACTAATAGCCCTATGGAGCAGATGTCTCCACATCGTTTAAAAACAACTACATTAGGTGATCAAAACCGGTTACATACACAAATGGCAGGAAAAACCATAGGGATTTCTATCAAAGATCGAGGAGCGATTTTGCCAGCAGGTCATACCGCTAATGGAGCGTATTGGTTTAGGGGAAAAGAAGAAGGTAGATGGGTTACAAGTACTTATTATCGAACAGATCTGCCAAAATGGGTTCGGGATTTTAATGCAGCTGGCAAAGTGGATTCTTATGTCAAAGTTTGGAATACTTTATATCCAATTGATTCTTATTCAGAAAGCGGTCCAGATCTGAATGGATTTGAGCAAAGTTTTGAGGGAAAAGAAACAGCAACATTTCCGTATAATTTGAAGGAGCTAAAAGAGCAGAATGGCGGGTATGATATCATTAAGTCATCTCCCTACGGAAATAGTTTGGTAGCTGATTTTGCTATTGCAGCTATAGATGGAGAGGCATTGGGGATGGATTCGATTACGGATGTCTTGACGGTTAGTTTTTCTAGTACAGATTATGTAGGGCATAAGTTTGGGGTCAATTCCAAGGAGGTTGAGGATACGTATTTGAGGTTGGATAAGGACTTAGCGCGTTTTTTTCAAGTATTAGATGCTAAGGTCGGCGTGGATGCTTATACGCTTTTCCTTACAGCAGATCATGGAGCTGTTCAAGTGCCTGCGTATCTTAAGTCGGTCAAAATCCCTGCAGGCTACTTTGATCATGAATCTTTTGAAAAAGCAGTAAATTCATATGTATTGACAGCTTTTGGAACAGCATCCTTCATCGAGAAAATAAGTAACGATCAAGTGTTTTTTGATTATAAAGAGTTGGAAAGAGAAAAACTCGACCCAGAGGTGTTGCAAAAAAAAATAGCACATTTTATCTTGCAATATAAACAGGTGGATAAAGTGTATACGAGGTCACAATTGACTTCAGGGACTTTTACGGCAGGAATAGCAGCATTGGTCCAAAAAGGGTTTAATCAAAGCCGTAGCGGAGATGTCGTATATGTGCTTAGTCCAGCTACAATTGTCTATCCAAAGAAAGGTTCTACGCACGGTAGTGGTAATTCATATGATACTCATGCACCATTATTGTTTTATGGAAAAGGTATTAAAAAAGGAAGTACTGTTCGCAAAACCTTTGTAACAGATATTGCACCGACTATGACCAGTTTGTTAGGGATAGCGTTTCCTAATGGTTGTACGGGGAGTGTTTTGTCTGATGTTATGGAGTAATAGAATTTTAAGTTGAGCAGTCAAGATTACGATTGTGTCAATGACCAAATATATGATACGTTGTCTTTTGAAGGTAGGAGACTATGCTGGCTCAAGTTTAACCTCATTGCGCAAAAAGCGTACTTTTTTTGAATAGTATTAGTGTGTCCAAATATTTTTGTGCTAAAAAAAAAGCCCGACACTATTTTTAATGATAGTATCGAGCCGTGTATTTACAGTTTTAGAAGGGCAGAGTTATCTACCTTATAACAGATTAGTATATGATTTGGCATATCGCCTTGTTCGTATATTCTATAGCTAAGGATATGTACTAGCATCACGATGTTTTTACATAAAAAATAACAGTGTGATTAAAACGAATTTATATGCCTAAATTAGTGTTACTTCTGAAATTGATTTATAACCTAGCTTTTGTTCCTTGTTAAAAATGTAGTTTATGAACAAAGACGGTCAGCCATTAGACAAGCTAGTTCTTAACAAATACTTGAGAAGAAGCACCTGTCTTTGTTGTTACCGCAATAATGTACATTCCTTGTGGTAGTGTATTAACTGATAATGTATTATTGATGTTCTTGACGATAGTTTTTGAGATCAATTTCCCTTCGATAGAGCTAATACTAATCTCTGAAGCAATAGAATTTTCTAGACCGTTGATATGAATGGATGCCGAAGCAGGATTCGGGTAAATGGTAAAATCAGCATTTTTAGTATTGCCTAATATACCAAGAGATTTACAATCACGGAACTCATTCCATGCGGGACATGATTTTTGTACCACCTGAATTGTTGTATTGTCAACGATTTCTGATGTAGATGAGCTTCTATTATTGTCCCAAACATGAACATCTGTTGCTGGCGATGGCTGTTTTTCTGGGTCCAAGATGAGTCTTGCTGTAGGGATGCTACCTTTGGCATTTGATAAGTTGATGGTGTTTTCAAAAATAGCACTATATTTTCCTGTTTTATACGAATAGCCTCCAAAAGTTCTGTTACTAATATCAATGATAGCATTAAGATTTTCAGCACCTTTGTCTACATTAAAGGTGTTTCCGTATACGTAACCATATAGTCCTTTGAGGTCGATAAAAGTGTCACTGTAATTCACTCCTGTAATACCTTCTGCATAGAACGTATTATTGCGAATTATGGTTCGTTCTGTTCCTTCTTTGATATCAAAAGCTTCGGCACTAATATTCGGACCGAAAACACAATTTTCGACAATATTATTATTACAATTAGGATCAAATTTATTGTGCGCTCCTCTATCAGATCCTATGTATACGCCTTCACCAAAACCTTTATCTTTTTCACTACGCATTCCAGTATTTGTAACGAGGCAGTTTTTGATCAAATTATTGCTAGATCCTTTTCTTAAGTGGATGGCCTCTTGCCCGATGTCAGAAACTTCTACATTGATTAGTTGACAGTTGCTGGCATCGTCGAGTACAATTCCTTTTAATACTTTTTGAACAATAATGTCCTTGATGATCCAATAATCTCCAGACATATTAAGACCATACCAAGAGTAGCCACTTCTGTTGGCGGTAATAATAGGTTTTTCATCAGCTGAGAATCCTCTTAAGATAATAGGATTGCCTTTTTCCCCATCTCTGTCAGAGGAGAAAGCGGAGTAATTTTTTGCAGGACTTTCTTTGCCGCCTACATAGATGCCTTTTTTGAGGATAATTTCATCTCCTGGTTTGGCGTTGTCCATTGCTTTTTGGAGGCAGTCGTCGGAGTCACAAATGATGGAGTTTGTTCCATTAGATTGAAAAGCATGTATGCTGCTTGAAACGATCAATAGGGCTAAATACAATGGTGTCCGAATGTAGTTTTTCTTTTTCATTTTTTTTATTTTGAGGGGAAGTCTATTTTTAGATAAGACTTTAATGAACAAGCATAACGCTTGTATTGGTGAGATGTTTCTTAAGACGAGAATTTTTTTTGAAAAATTAATAAAATCAATATTTTATTAAGAATTAATTAGCTTTTATTGCATTCATGTTGCGTTTTTCTTGAGATAATTGAAGTTTTTTTTGACTGTAATATAGAAGGATAGATTAATACGTGTTCATAGCTATCCAAATATTGGTGCGGGAGTATCAGGATTTTATTTTGTTTTTTATCGTTCTCCAGCGTAGCTTTCGGATAAACTGCCCTTCGTTTTTGGATACAAGATAGGGTAAAGCTTGTTTCTTGGCTTTCAAATATCCTTTGAGATACGATAAGACTAGCGACGCATCCTTTTTCTGAAAAGCCATTTTACTGGCAGCTATTAAGGTGATTAAGAATCCATAGCGCATTTTGTATAGTGCTTCGCCTTGCATGTATTTAGAGGTTTTGTGGTAGGTTTTTCCCGTGGGTTTTAGGTGTTTTACGATAAGATTTGTGTCTGTTAGTATTTTCCAATCATGATATTGGGCAAGTAAAACATCAACAGTGTCCCATCCGATAGATTTTTTGAGCCCTCCTATATCGGTAAAACAAGATTTTCGATACATTTTAATGGGACCGCGAACATGATTCTTGTCAGCAATATTTTCATAAACCCATGATTGGCCTTTTTTGACATGTAAGATGCCAGAAGCGATTCCAACTTTTGGGTGAGTACGAAATAGCGAGACAACGGTTTCTAGATAATTTGACGGGAAGATCAAATCTGCATCAAATTTACAGATGAACTCCACATCATTACTTAATAGTTGATATCCTTTGTAGAAAGCATTAATGACTTTGCTTCCTGGGAGGTGTGAAGTTCCGGATTGGGTGTTTAGTGTAGTGATGAAACCGTATTGTTGTTCAAATTTTTTGGCAATTGCTTGGGTATTATCTGTAGAATTGTCATTCACAATAATTATTTTTTGTGGTAGCAAGGTTTGTGAAACAAGTGATTCTAGAGTTTGAGTAAGGTATTGTTCCTCGTTGTGCGCAGGTATGATAATTTGGATGTTCACAAATGGATTGTTTGTTTGTGTGCAAATATAGTGTAATAGGTGCATAGATAATAATGGGGTCTTTTTTGGTGTTGGTCATGTTGTTTTGCGTAAGTGCTTTATGGATTGTGTAGTGCTGGGAATAAAAAGGAGATGGGGATTGTTGGACAAGGAGATTAGAAATATATTAGAGAGAAATAGCGATTGATCAGATTAGAACTACTACACTTTTTAGTACTTTTGAGGTCTCAAAAAAGAATTGATGATTTCAGTAGATAGTTTAGCAGTAGCATTTAATGGTTCCACTTTATTTAGTGATGTTTCTTTTGTTATTAATGCCACGGACAAAATTGCATTAATGGGAAAAAATGGTGCAGGAAAATCCACAATGATGAAAATTGTTGCAGGAGTACAAAGTCCTACCAAAGGACACGTGAGAGCGCCCAAAGATGCTGTTATTGCTTATTTGCCACAACATTTGCTTACAGAAGATGATTGTACCGTGTTCGAAGAAGCGGCAAAGGCTTTTAGTCAGGTTTTTGAAATGAAAGCGGAGATGGAGGAGCTCAATAAACAATTGGAAACCAGAACCGATTATGAGAGCGATACGTATATGAAAATTATAGAAAGAGTGTCTGATCTGGGGGAGAAGTATTATGCTTTAGAAGAGGTGAATTATGATGCAGAGGTAGAAAAGGCACTAAAAGGCTTAGGTTTTAAGCAAGAAGATTTTGCAAGACAAACAAAAGAATTTTCTGGAGGATGGCGTATGAGAATTGAGCTCGCCAAAATCTTATTGCAAAAACCAGATTTGATTTTGTTAGACGAGCCAACCAATCATATCGATATAGAATCTGTAATTTGGTTAGAAGATTTTTTGATAAACAAAGCCAATGCCGTAATGGTGATCTCTCATGATCGCGCATTTATTGATGCGATCACTAATCGTACAATCGAAGTCACAATGGGACGGATTTATGATTATAAGGCTAATTATTCTCACTACCTGGAACTACGTGAGGATAGGCGGTCTCATCAAATCAAGGCATATCAAGAACAGCAAAAATTTATCGCAGATAATAGAGCTTTTATAGAGCGCTTCAAGGGAACATATTCTAAAACGAATCAAGTTTCTTCTCGAGAACGAATGTTGGAAAAGCTACAAATTATCGAGATAGATGAAGTGGATAATTCTTCCTTAAAATTGCGTTTTCCACCTGCTCCTCGTTCTGGGGATTATCCTGTAGTAGTCAAAGAGGTGTCAAAGGCTTATGATGGGAATATTGTTTTTAAAAACGCCAATATGTCTATTGCACGTGGTGAGAAAGTGTCTTTTGTTGGACGTAATGGAGAAGGTAAATCGACAATGATCAAAGCTATTTTGAACGAAATAGCGGTTGAGGGGACTTGTGAATTAGGTCATAATGTTAAAGTGGGGTATTTTGCACAAAATCAGGCAGCTTTACTTGATCCAGAGTTGACAGTTTTTCAAACCGTAGACGAGGTTGCAGAAGGTGAGGTTCGTACACAGATTAAAAATATTCTCGGACGTTTCATGTTTGCTGGTGATGATATAGATAAAAAGGTGCGAGTATTATCTGGAGGAGAGAAAACACGATTGGCAATGGTCAAATTGCTTTTAGAACCTGTGAATCTTCTTATTTTGGATGAACCAACGAATCATTTAGATTTAAAATCAAAAGATGTCCTCAAAGAAGCATTGAGTGCCTTTGATGGGACTTTGATCTTGGTATCTCATGATAGAGATTTTTTGCAAGGCTTGGCGCAAAAAGTTTTCGAATTCAAAGAACAACGTGTTATTGAACATTTTGAAACTATTGATGACTTTTTGAAACGAAATAAAATAAAAAATATAGCTGACATTAATTTAATGAAATAGTGGAGGGACTATTCCAGTTTTTTTGGCAAAGCACTAATGCTGTTTTATGTCAAGGGTTTGTTTGTTAGTTGCTTGATAGACAGTTAATGCATATTGATGGTCAAGTAAGCAGATGTTGTGCCAACATAGATGTATATTCTGTATATGAGACCATGTTTTTTTATATATTAAAAAAGACCGTTGTATTACGCAGGATCAGCTACGAAATAACAAGGTGTTTAGAGTGAAAAACGACAAGTTGGTGACTATACTATTATGACAAAGTTGATTCACGTTCTATAAGCGTTGTTTTGATTACCTTGGTTTTTGGTAAATAAGCTTTTGCACGCAATTCTAGTTTGTCAATAAGAATCTTGGCTGCAGTTTTTCCCAAACGTTTTGCATGTTGCGAAACTGTGGTCAGTGCTGGATAGGTGTATTTGGCCATCCCGCCATCAGAAAAACCTAGTATGGCAATATCATTTGGAACACTCTTGCCTATTTTTACAGACATATTTATAGAGTTTACAGCTGCTAGTTCGTCGAGAGCAACAATACCATCAATATCGTTTTCTTTCAAAAAAACTTCAATGCGCTCTTCAGCATTTGTAGCTTTTTTCATTTCTAGTTTTAGTAAATTTACATTTTCGTGTTCTTTTATGGCAGCTTTGACTCCATCCATTCGCAATTTGGCAACACTGAGACCAGCAATTGTAGAGATCACCGCAATATTTTTACAATTATTGTTTGTAATCAAGTATTTTATGGCATTACTAGCGCCTTCTTTATCATCACCAATTACTTTGTCACAATAAATGTCATCAGCAACACGGTCAAACATTATAATTGGGATGTCATCTTTGAGTACTTCTTCAAAGTGAGCAGTTTCGTTTTTGACTTGCGTTTCTTGACTCATTGCAAGGATAAATCCATCAACTCCATTGTAAGAAAGCATGTCTAGGTACTCTAATTCCTTTTTGTAGGATTCATTAGTGATACAGGTGACAATTTTATACCCATCTTTAGATGCTTCTTTTTCTATTCCTAGAAGTGCTTTGGCAAAGAACGGATTCAGAATGTCCGGAATAATTACTCCAATACTTTTTGTTTTGTTGCTCTTTAAGCTTACCGCAAGAGCATTGGGTTTGTAATTGTGTTTTTTGGCAAGTGCTTTGACTTTGTCGATGGTTTTTTGGCTAATTTCTGAATCATCTTTTAGTGATTTAGAAACGGTAGAGATAGATAAATTCAACTCTTCCGCCAATTGTTTTAAGGTTACTTTTTTTCTCATTTGATTGTTTTCTTAGCCCCTTTTAAATTATTTTTTTTAAATGTATTCGTGCAAAATACTGTGCAAACCTATAGCATTTCTTCAGAAAAATGAAGTGATCTTCAATAATTCCTACTCGTAATATTGCATTGGTAATTTGAATGTCTTTTTATTGAGATAAGTACCAAAATTTACAACTTTCTTTGAGAATTAAAAAAAATATGTACTATTAAAAAAAAGGTTTAACAGTAATTCATGTATATAATTAACGTATTGATGAGTGAGTGTAGTTTATAATAGGCTCATTTCTTGCCAATTTTCAAAAATCAAATGATTGATGTTGAGTTTTGGATACTGTTTTTTGACTTGTTCTATTGTTTGTTCGTCAAGGATTTGATTCCAGTGTAGTTTTTTTTGTATCTCTTGAATCTTAGAAACTTCTGATGCGTGAATAATGGTATAAATACGATTGTTTTGATGATACATTTCTATGTTAGAAATAGTGTTTTTTTCGAGATATGCTCTGAACTTTTGTAGAGGATACTTCTGAAATAATTCAAGAGGGAATGTTTTTTCTATTTCAGTATTCATTTCTAAATACAAAATCGTTTTGTAGGAAGAGTCTGTTTGTAAAGTGTTTTTGGTAAACTCAAATATAGGAGTAAGTTCTTTGTGATAATTCAAGGGAGTGCCAGTCAAACTTTTGGACATTTCCTGAAAGTTTTTGAATGTAGGTAGGGCGTCCATTAGTTGGTTAAAAATTGTAGCTTTTGTGTTTAGCAAGGTGTAATGAATGAAATAACTACTGTCTAATTGTGCGACTTGTATTTGCTGAAGACCAATTTTTTTAGCGTCTTCTAGCATCATATGCCATGCGTCACTTTGGTAGAGTATTTTTAAATCTTCTATCTTCGAAAAAAAATGATAAGCTTTTTGAAGTTTTAGGGTTTTCTTAGCTGTGTCTTCGGGAGTAGGGATAGCTGTTTTTTTGGAATCGTTCTTACATCCTACAATAAGTAGTAAAAGAAGTACTAGGGTTGTTGTCTTTTTTGGCATAGTGAATTCAGTCTAGATGTAATTATATAGTGTAAATATACTCTAAGGTTTTAATAAAATACCTCTTTGGACCATTCCCGAATTTGGGATCTGTAAATTTTGTGCGTTTGTTACTTTTGACAACCAAATCGAAAAAGAATGGATTGATAGATCTTAATTCTACAGTTGAACACATTCTGACTTTTTGTTATCGACCAAAAATGAGGTGAAATTAGACCAGATGAGAAATCTTTTGAGATTTATAGTTGCGCTAAGGATGAGAAGCGCAACGAAATATAGACGAATTTGATCCATTTTTTTAGGAAAAGAAAAATTCAAAATGAGTTTATTAGAATAATACGGGCTTCTTTCTAAGCATGATACTAGAGTATAAACAGGAAAAATAAGTGATTATTGTATGTTCGGATTTCATCGTATCATGCTTAGGTCAAATAAAAATAGCATGATATTCACATGAATATTTGTTGGTGTAACCAAGGTATAGTGGTACTTGATTTTATTTTTGTACTGGAGTTATTGAGATAGAGAAAAGATCATTTTGTGGGAGATATCCTATGGAGGAGGTTTGCATTTGGGGAATAGCGGTAGGATTTCGATTTTTTACGAAAACATTTTATTGGGTCGAGGATAGACGTTTTTAATGCAAAAGGACAAAATTATTCCTGTTTTGTTGCTATAATCGCAAGATAAAACTGGAATGAATACCCAAACCTTAGAGTAAAACAGGAAGAAAAGCACGAAAAAATCTATACAAAATCTTGTCTACGGGTCTTCTTGTTTTTATTTGTAGTGAATGTTTTTTTTGTATTTAATTATCTTTTTTTCAATGAGTTAATGTGTTTTATTCTTGATTTTATTAGTGGAAATATAGATCAGAGTCCCGTGATTTTATGGGATATTCTTTTTTAGTTAAAATCCAAAATTGATAACAACAAAAAAATATTTACCTTTAGGAGCTTAATTTTTTAACAAAAAATCAAAATCAAAAACACAAAAAATGGGTTTACTAATATTTATAGCGTTTACAGTCATGGTGGGGGTAATTTCCTACTTAGCAACAAGAAAAGTAGATGAGGATTCCTCTGCTGGATATTTTCTTGGGGGACGTAGTCTTACTGCCGGTGTAATCGCCGGTTCTCTGTTACTTACAAATTTATCTACAGAACAGATTGTAGGACTTAATGGTTCAGCCTATAGTGATGGTATTTTGGTAATGGCTTGGGAAACTTTAGCAGCTATAGCTATGGTTATTTGTGCAATCTTTTTATTACCTAGGTATCTCAAAGGGGGGATAAGTACGATTCCGACATATTTGGAGCGTAGATTTGATACTACAACAAAAGCAATGACATCAGGTTTGTTTTTGAGTGGTTATGCGATAGTGTTACTTCCGATTGTATTGTATTCGGGATCACTTGCAATTAGTGGGATGTTTGGATTGCCAGAGCTATTGGGTCTTTCAGAATGGGAGACAATTTGGGTTTGTGTTTGGAGTATAGGTATTATCGGAGGTGTTTATGCTGTCTTCGGGGGATTAAAAGCCGTTGCGGTATCTGATACAATTAATGCTGTTGGATTACTAATAGGAGGATTGTTGATTCCTGTTTTTGGACTGATCGCTATTAGTGATGATAACAGTGTTTTTGGAGGGTTGTCTAAATTGATGAATGAACATCCAGAAAAATTTAATGCAATTGGTGATGATAGTACTTCTATCCCATTTGCAACGATATTTACGGGGATGATGTTGGTGCAATTGTTCTACTGGGGTACCAATCAGCAAATTATACAACGTGCATTGGGTGCAAAAAACCTTGCAGAAGGACAAAAAGGTCTATTGTTGGCTGCTTTTTTCAAAATATTAGGTCCTATTATAGTGGTGCTTCCAGGGATTATAGCTTTTCATTATTTCGAGGGAAGCTTAGAGACAGCTGATCAGTCATATCCTAGATTAGTTGCTGCGGTATTGCCAAAAGCATTTGTTGGGTTCTTTGCAGCCGTATTGTTTGGTGCTATTTTGAGTTCGTTTAATAGTGCGCTGAATAGTTCGGTGACATTATTCGGAATTGATATTTATAAGCAGTTTGTCAATAAAGAAGCAGAAGAGAAACAGGTTGTGAAAGTAGGAAAGCGTTTTGGGATAATTTTAGCCTTGTTTTCTATGTGTATTGCACCATTTTTGTACATGGCTTCAGAAGGGTTGTTTGGATACTTGCAATTAGTTAATGGAGCATACAGTGTGCCTATTTTGACAGTGATTGTGGTTGGTTTTATGACCAAAAGAGTTCCAGCAATTTCGGCAAAAGCGGGAATTGTATTCGCGTTTTCTCTTTACGTATTATACATTGTCTTGGATAACGTGTTAGAGGTAGAAGGATTGCCACATTTCTTACATGTACAGTTTATAACATTTGTGTCGACAGTAGTGTTGATGTTGGTTATTGCTAAGCTGAAACCTAGAGAAACAGATTATATACAGAAATATACAAAAGAAGTAGATGTTAATAATTGGAAGTACGTGAAGCCTGTTGGTATAGCTATTTGCCTTGTAGTGATTAGCACCTATATTATCTTCAGCTAATATTTGTTCGGTTATATATTCTTAAAAAAAAAAGTTGTCGCAGTATTGTGGCAACTTTTTTTTGTTCTGAAAAAGCAAAAAAAATCATTTAATATAGAAATTTCAAGATGGTATAAAGGGGTTTTGTGTCAATAAATAGTGTTAACTAAGTTTAGTAGTTCTCGTTTATGAGATACAAAAATTGCGATGAGAAATAGGTTTCTCTATTTGGAGTAATTGAATGTGTTATAGGTGTAGATAAGATAAGAATACAGATCATAATTTTTTTGCAATACGAAGTGTAGGGTTTTATGTATTTTTGAGACTAACTATTTTAAAAACCTATATTATATGTCAAAAACGTATTATGATCCGGCAGATTTGAGAAAATTTGGTAAAATTGCAGAGTGGAATGAAGAGCTGGGATCCAAATTTTTTGAGTATTACGGAAAAGTGTTTGAAGAAGGTGCTTTGTCCGAACGGGAGAAATCATTGATAGCTCTTGCGGTATCTCATGTAGTGCAGTGCCCATATTGTATTGATGCATATACAAAGGACGGTTTGCAAAGGGGGATAGCCAAAGAGGAAATGATGGAGGCTGTGCATGTAGGAGCTGCTATCAAGAGTGGAGCAACACTAGTTCATGGCGTGCAAATGATGAACAAATATGATAAATTATCAATGTAGTTTGTGATTTGAAGCAAAAAACTACAATTTATAAATAAAGAGAGTTGTGAGGATATGGTGCTAAAAAAAATAGCTAAAACTTAAGAACTCAAAACTTATATTAAAAAGAGATGGCAACAAAATCTTTGACGGCTAGGAATAACGATTTATCACAGACGGATAAACAATTAGAAATTCTAAGTAATGGGATTTTTAAGGATGGAGAATTACCTTATTTTAAAGATAAAATCGCAGAAACTCAGCAGTTCCCCCTGAAGCCAAAAAAATTAGAAATTCTACAAATTAATGTAGGATATATGTGTAACCAAGTATGTTCACATTGTCATGTAGATGCCGGACCAGATCGTAAGGAGATCATGACACGAGAAACGATGCTACAATGTTTGGATGTGATCAGGGTTACAGGAGCACATACTTTAGATCTTACAGGTGGTGCACCAGAGATGAATCCAGATTTTCGATGGTTTGTAGAAGAAGCAGCTAAGGCAGGAATTAAGGATTTTATTGTGCGCTCTAACCTTACTATTATTAGAGCTAATAAGAAGTATCATGATTTGCCTGAGTTTTTCAAGAAACATAAAATTCATGTGATCTCTTCGATGCCCTATTACAAAAGAGAAAAAACAGATAAGCAACGTGGAGACGGTGTTTTTGATAAATCCATCAAGGCGCTTCAAATGCTCAATGATGTTGGTTATGCACAAGAAGGAACTGGACTAAAATTAGATTTGGTGTATAACCCTTCAGGTGCTTACCTGCCAAGTAATCAAGAAGAAATGGAGCGTGATTTTAAATTAGCACTCAAAGAGGATTTTGATATCGATTTTGGGAATCTTTTTGCTATTACAAATTTGCCTATCAGTCGTTTTTTGGAGTATCTTATAGCTTCTGATAATTATGAAGATTATATGTATGCCCTCGTAGAAGCTTATAATCCAGCAGCAGTTGCCGGTGTTATGTGTACAAACACAATATCGATAAGTTGGGATGGTTGGTTGTACGATTGTGATTTTAATCAAATGTTGAATCTCAAAGTAGCCTCCAAAATCCAACATATCAAAGAGTATAATGAAGCAATATTGCAAAAGCGTGATATTATCATTTCTCAACATTGCTATGGCTGTACTGCTGGTGCAGGAAGTAGTTGTCAGGGAACGGTTGCCTGATAGTATATGAGGCTGTGGTCATTAAAACAAAAAAGACATCATTGATCGACTATATTATTGTAGGTTTTGGATTGGCTGGAATGGCTTTTGCAGAGCAATTGAGAAAAAATAACAAGAGTTTTGTTGTTGTTACTGATGATTCGCAACAGTCTTCTAAGGTTGCGGGTGGGTTGTATAATCCAGTTATTCTAAAGCGTTTTACGATGGCGTGGGATGCGCCAAATCAACTAAAAAAAGCAACAGCATTTTACGAAGCAGTAGAAAGCTATCTGGGAATTCAAGTCAAAACCCCACTGTCGGTTCTCAGGCGATTTAATAGTGTCGAGGAACAGAATTTGTGGATGCAGGCGATAGATAAACCCGGTTTACAAGAGTTTTTGTCAGATCGTTTGGAGAAAAATGCAAATACGGCTCTGGATATTCCCCATCAATTCGGGTTGGTCAAACAGACGGGGCGGGTTGACGTAAAAGCGTTGTTGGAGTACTATCTTGATACTTTAGCAAAAAAAGGAGTGGTCAAAAAAACTTCTTTTGATTTCGATAAATTAGAAATTCACACTGAAAAAATTACGTACGGAACGGTAGAGGCAAAGCATATCGTTTTTTGTGAAGGGTATGGAATGCTGTCTAATCCTTATTTTAATCAATTACCGATGGTTGGGAATAAGGGAGAATATCTAATCATCAAAGCGGCGGATTTACAACTTGACAAAGCAGTCAAATCTGCTATATTTATTTTGCCCTTAGGAGGTGATCATTACAAAGTAGGGGCGACTTATAATAATCACGATACAACATCAAGTATAACGGCGGCAGCCAAAGCACAGATTATTCACAAATTGGAACAGGTAATGAGAGTGCCTTATCAAATTATTGATCAAATAGCTGGAATCCGACCAACGGTCAAAGATCGGAAACCTTTGGTTGGTACGCATCCCAAATATAAGAATATGCATCTACTCAATGGGTTTGGGAGTAGGGGTATTATGATTGCTCCGTCAGTCTCTGAGCAGTTGTATGATGCCATAGAGCATCGTATTCCTTTGGATGCAGAAATTGATTTAGCTCGGTTTATGGACTAGTTTTTTAATGGTTTCAAAAAAAACTCCCTTTTATAGCTAGGGGCTTGCTTTTGGCAAAAGCCATGATATCAGTTGTAATGTAATTGTAGGCTAAAATAATTGAACGATTTTTCGCTAGTTTGAGCTATAAAATTCAAGCATAGCCTTAGCTAAGATTTAATTTTTTAACGAAAAAATAGTAGAAAAAGAAGCGGATTATCAGCCTGTAAGTATTTTTTTTTAAAGAGTATTATGCTTTGATAGTATGTTTTCGTTTTTCTTTTGGGGTGTAGTGCATGAAAAAATTGATCCAAATATTACGTGAGATACGCATGATCACTGGCATGAAGACAACCATTGTAGCGGTAATTACAAAAAAGCTTTGTAAGAGATCAAGACCTATGAAAAGAAAACTAATGACAAAGGCTGCTACCGCAAATGCAATTCCTACAGGATAACTGACATACATAGCCCCGTAGAAAAAAGAAGGCTCTATTTTGTATTTTGTGTTACAGTTGCTACAGCGTTCATGCATTTTGAGAACTTTGGAAAGCTTGTAGGGATTCTTTTCCAGATACATAGACTCCTCATGGCAAACTGGACACACTCCTTTAAAGATGCCATATATTTTTGTTCCTTTCAAGACTGCCATAATCCTTTGTCCTATTCTTTTATACTCTCACAAAATTAAGCATCTTTGTATAAAATATCTCTTTTATAATGTTAAACATACATAATTTATCTATTTCATTTGGCGGTGAGTATCTTTTTGAAGAAATAACTTTTCGATTAGGTGCGGGAGATCGTGTAGGACTTATTGGTAAAAATGGTGCAGGTAAATCTACGATGCTCAAAATACTGTCTAGAGAGCAAGAACCAGACTCTGGTCAAATTGCGATGGACAAAGAAGTAAGTATTGGTTTCTTAAAACAAGACATTGATTTTGTTCAAGGGCGTACCGTGTTAGATGAGTCTTACGAGGCTTTTGAAGAAATCAGGGATATGGAACGCAAAATCGCAAAAATCAATCAACAGCTGGCAGAGCGTACCGATTATGAGAGCCAGTCGTACAATAAATTGATAGAGGATCTTAGTGATTTTACACAGCATTATGAGATTATAGGAGGGTATAATTATCAAGGTGAAACCGAAAAAGTATTGAATGGGTTAGGATTCCAGCATGAGGATTTTAACAAGTTAACAGATACCTTTTCTGGTGGTTGGCGTATGCGTATTGAGCTGGCCAAATTACTGTTACAAAAAAATGATATCTTACTTCTCGATGAGCCGACGAATCACTTGGATATAGAGTCTATAATTTGGTTAGAAAATTTTCTCAAAACATATGCAGGGGTAGTGATTATTGTATCACACGATAAGATGTTTTTGGACAATGTGACCAATCGTACGATAGAGATTTCATTGGGTAGGATATATGATTATAATAAGCCTTATTCCAAATACTTGGTCTTGCGCGAAGAAATGCGGGAACAACAATTGGCGGCTCAAAAAAATCAAGCAAAGCAAATAGAGCAGACGGAAAAGTTGATTGAAAAATTCCGAGCCAAAGCATCTAAAGCTTCTATGGCACAATCTATGATTAAAAAATTGGATAAAGTAGATCGTATTGAGGTAGATGAAGATGATAATGCGGTGATGAATATTCGATTTCCAGTTAGCATACAGCCAGGAAAAGTCGTTGTAGAAACCGAGAATTTAGGAAAATCTTATGGTGATAAAGAGATTTTGAGTAATGTAAACCTTTTGATAGAACGAGGTTCTAAAGTGGCTTTTGTAGGTCAAAATGGACAAGGTAAATCTACATTGGCAAAAATTATTATCGATGAACTTGATCATACAGGTAGTCTAAAGCTTGGACACAACGTTGAGATTGGGTATTTTGCCCAAAATCAAGCAGAATATCTGGATGGTGAGATTACCATATTAGAGACAATGATTAATGCAGCCAACGAAAAAACAAGAAGCAAGGTGCGTGATATGTTGGGTTCTTTCTTGTTTCGAGGAGATGAGGTTGAGAAAAAAGTGAAGGTGTTGTCTGGAGGGGAGCGTAATCGATTGGCATTGTGTAAGATGTTGTTGCAACCTTTTAATGTATTGGTGATGGATGAACCAACGAATCACTTGGATATAAAATCGAAAAATGTTCTAAAAGAGGCGCTGAGTAGTTTTGAGGGAACTTTGTTATTAGTGTCTCACGATAGGGATTTTCTCAAAGGGTTAACAGGACTAGTGTACGAGTTTAGAGATCATAAGATCAAGGAATATTTGGGGGATATTGATTTTTATTTGGAAGAGCGCAAGCTTGCCGATATGAGAGCGGTAGAAAAGCGGGATAAGACAAAACCTGTAGAAGTAGTAGAGAAAAAAAGCGCGAAACTTTCCTATGAAGATCAAAAAAGAATCAAATCGTTAAAAAACAAGTTGAGTTCTGTAGAGTCAAAAATAAATAAATTAGAGCGTGAGATTAAGGAGTTAGACGCAGAATTGGCAGCTAACTATGATGAGACAGTCGCTGCACCTGGTTTTTTTGATAATTATAAAGGTAAGAAAACGGCATTAGAGAAACTGATGTCAGAATGGGAAAAAGCCCAGCATGATCTGGATTTACTGGAGTAAGAGTTCCAAAACATGGGGCAAAGAAGGTGTGGAGTTTGGTTTTTTTTAACTTAAAAAGAGACTATGCCACGCAAATTATAAATATTTTTGTAACTTAAAATCAAGGAAAGAGGTTTTACGTTTCATTTTATAGAATAAAAAAAATAAATTATTATGAGTACAGGAATTATAGATCTCAACTCGCATGCGCTATCATGGGTTGGTAAAATACACTACGATTTCGGTTTCTTGGTGCAGCAAGCGTTTAGTAATCAGGGATTGGATCTGACCAAAGAGCAGTGGAGTGTGATGAAGCGTTTACGATTGAATGATGGGCAACCTCAGAATGATTTGGCTTTTATAACACATAGAGACAAAACATCGATGACACGCTTGATTAATACAATGGAAGATAAGGATCTTGTGATCAGGCGAAAAGATGTAGGTGATAAACGAATGAATCGTATATTCTTGACCAAACATGGTAAGGATGTGATCGAGAAAGTATTGCCAATAATGTATGATTTGATCCCCAATGTCCAAGAGACATTAACACAAGAAGAAATTGATGTCCTTATTACGACATTAAAAAAAGTACGTACGAGAATAGAAGGTTTAGCAAATGACGAGTGTGCCTCAAAAATGATGTAATTGCAAGTATTTGTGAAAAAAAATAAAAATGACTGCAAAAGCAGTCATTTTTTGTATTCTTTTTTTAAAATACCTCATAGAAGTATTTTGATTTTCAGTTTTGTCATTATACCAGTGAAAATGTAATTGTAGGCTAATATAATTTGAACTATTTTTCGCTAGTTCGACTATAAAACTTAAGCATAGCTGTAGCTACGGTTTGATTTTCTAGTTAAAAAATAGTAGAAAAGGAAGCTAATTATTAATCTGTAATTATTTTTTGAGTGGGAAGTGTGTTAATTTTCTATGAAGGATTTAGATCTTTTTGATTCTAAGAAAAATATTTTTTTTGAAATACTGAAATATTCTAACACTTCATGGCATTGCTACAAGCTCAGAGTAAGACGAAAATTAAATAAAAAGTGCATTTTTTATAGCGAATTGGATGAAGTTTGAGCCATTTCGTTATAGAAGGGACAATAAATAATTGGACGTGTTTGGATAATTCTAACGAAGAGGATTGGAGTGATTATAAAATATCACTAGTTGCAAGTGCGTTGAATGCTAAAAGAAAACGTAAAGAATAGATCCAGATTTCTTTACTGTAGAGTAAAAGTAGATTTGATGATCCATTAAGAAAATCTTATGAGAAAAATTATACTTACAGTATTGGGTATACTGTTGATAATAGCAGCCATTTTTGCAGCCAAAGCAATTATTGCAAATAAATATAAACCAAAGCCCAAAGTAGCAAAGGTTGTCAAAACAGTATTCGTAGATACCGTAAAGAATGGTGTTGTGCCTATAAGAATAAAAGCTCAAGGAAATTTACTTGCCAAAAGACGCGTGGCCTTGTTCTCGGAAGTACAGGGAGTGTTTAAAAGTGGAGCAAAACCCTTCAAAACAGGTCAGGTATACCGAAAAGGAATGCCCCTAATCCGTATGGATGCAACAGAATTTTATGCAAGTGTCCAGTCTGCAAAAAGCAGATTCTATAACTTGATTACCTCAATAATGCCCGATTTACAATTAGATTACCCAGAAGCATTTGAGAAATGGCAAAAATATCTGGATAATTTTGATATAAAAAAAACAGTTCAAGTATTGCCAGAAGCTATTTCTGACAAGGAAAAATACTTTATCTCTGGACGTGGAATCCATACCATGTATTATGATGTCAAAAATCTAGAACAACGATTATCGAAATATACAATTAAGGCTCCATTTACGGGTGTTTTGAATAATGCTTTGGTGACGGAAGGAACATTAATACGGCCAGGGCAGGAGTTAGGAACTTTTATAGAGACAGGTATTTACGAAATGGAAATTGCCATAAGTAAAGAATACGCACAATTATTAGAAGTGGGAGCTACAGTGGCATTAATGGATGCTAGTACTTCCAAAAACTATACAGGTCACGTAGTTCGTGTTAATGGTAGTATTGATCAAACAACACAAACTATAACAGCCTTTATAGAGGTGAAAGATGCAATGCTCAAAGAAGGTATTTATCTAGAAGCAATACTGAATGCGCGAAAAGAAGCAAAAGCCATAGCGATTGACCGTAGTCTACTGCAACGAGATCATAAAGTATTTGTGGTGCGTGATAGTGTTTTAGACTTAATAGATACTACTCCAGTGTTTTTTTCGGATAAGAAAGTGGTAATCAAAGGGGTCAGAGATGGAACCCTATTGATGAGTAAAAATATCCCTGGAGCATATGTGGGTATGTTGGTCAGGATTTATAAAGGTAAAGAGGCAGCAGCTAGTACAAAGAGTGAGGCGACTGATACAAAGGTGTTATGAAAAAATTAATTGCGTATTTTATAAAATACCATGTAGCAGTCAATGTGATCGTATTGGCATTTTTTGCTTTTGGGATCGTAGGTGTTTTAGCTCTCAAATCATCTTTTTTTCCGTTAGTAGATTCCAAGAATATTATTGTTGATATCGTCTATCCAGGAGCTTCTCCACAGGAGATTGAAGAAGGTGTGGTGCTCAAAATAGAGGATAATCTCAAAGGATTACAAGGAGTAGATCGTGTGACTTCAACTTCTAGAGAAAATAGCGGAACTATTACCGTAGAGATCAACAAAGGTGAGGATATTGATTTTATGCTGTTGGATGTGAAGAATGCTATTGATCGTGTTCCTAGTTTTCCGACAGGAATGGAACCTTTGGTGGTGTCCAAGCGAGAAGAGGTCAGAGAAACCATTAGTTTTGCTATTAGTGGCGATGAGATTCCGTTGGTGACACTCAAACAAATTGCCAGGCAAGTCGAGAACGACCTAAGAGGTATTGATGGTATTTCGCAAATAGCAATCAGGGGATATCCAGAAGAAGAGATCGAAATAGCAGTAGATGAAAATAGCTTATTGGCATACAATCTTACCTTTGCAGAAATAGCAAAAGCAGTAGCTGATGTCAATATTTTGGTAACAGGAGGTACTATCAAAACGATAGAAGAAGAATATCTAATTCGAGCTAATAATCGCTCTTATTATGGAGAAGAACTCGCTAATCTCATAGTACGAGCCGATGCCTCTGGGAAACAAATAATGCTCAAAGACGTAGCGCAGATTAGAGATCGTTTTTCAGAAACACCAAATGCCTTGTATTTTGACGGAAACTTATCCGTGCAAATTTCGGTAACAAGCACCAATAGCGAAGATTTAATCTCATCGGCGGATAAGGTAAAAAAATATATAGAAAGTTTTAATCAGAAGTATACCAATATCCGTTTGAATGTTTTGAGAGATCGTTCTATTACACTGAATCAAAGGACGGCTTTGTTGACAGAAAATGCTGCTGTCGGAATGCTCTTAGTTCTTCTGTTTCTGTCACTTTTTTTGAATACAAGATTGGCTTTTTGGGTTGCTTTTGGGTTACCTGTAGCCTTTTTGGGAATGTTTATTTTTGCAGGTCAATTTGATGTGACAATTAATGTTTTGTCATTATTTGGAATGATTATCGTAATTGGGATTTTGGTTGATGATGGTATCGTGATTGCAGAGAATATTTACCAGCATTATGAGCAAGGAAAAAAACCAATACAAGCTGCAATTGATGGAACATTAGAGGTGATTCCTCCTATTATTTCTGCAGTGGTAACAACGATTTTGGCATTTTCAACTTTTTTGTTTCTCGATGGTAGGATCGGAGAGTTTTTTGGAGAGGTTTCTACAATTGTTATTCTTACATTAACGGTGTCATTGATAGAAGCTTTGATCATTTTACCTGCGCATTTGGCACATTCTAAAGCTTTGAGGGTTCAAAAAGGAGAGATCTCACAAAAGCAAAATACCTTTTTTGCAAAAATGCGATACATCAATGTGTGGGGGGATCAATTAATGCGTTGGCTCCGTGATACCATTTATAGTCCGGCATTACGTTTTGCTTTGACGTATAAGGTATTGACTTTTTCATTTTTTGCTGTAGCATTTATTCTTACTATTGGCGCTGTGAGCGGAGGAATTATTGGAACAACATTATTTCCAAGAATAGCGAGTGATCGCGTGTCTGTAGATTTGGCTATGCCCAAGGGAACTAATCAACGTGTTACTGATTCTGTTATATCCATGATTGCAGAAAAAGCGGTACTGGTGAATCAAGAATTGACCAAAAAATATTTGATAGGAGAGGATTTTATAGGACAGGATTTGTTTGAGAATCAGATTAAGAGGATCAATACAGCTTCTAGTGCGTCTTTGGTGATTAATTTACTACCAGGAGAAGAGCGTCCGGATGCCATTAGTTCTGATTTGGTGGCAAATAGGCTTCGAGAACTTGTGGGGCCTGTTTATGGTGTAGAGCGACTGATCTTTGGTTCAGGAGGTAATTTTGGTGGTAGTCCTATTTCGGTTTCTTTATTGAGTAATACGGTAACTGATCTCAAAGGAGCCAAAAAAGAACTAAAAAAATGGCTCAATGAAAACCCACTACTCAAAGATGTCGCGGATAATGATCCAGCAGGTATCAAGGAAATTCGATTGAAATTAAAAGAAGATGCTTATCTGTTGGGACTCAATTTACGTTCTGTAATGAGTCAGGTAAGAGGTGGCTTTTTTGGAGTACAAGCACAACGTTTTCAAAGAGGGCAGGACGAAATTCGAATTTGGGTACGGTACGATAGGGCTAATAGATCTTCTATAAAAGATTTGGATCAAATGCGAATCGTAACACCTTCGGGGAGACGAATTCCTCTAGAAGAAATAGCGACCTATACTATTGAGAGAGGAGATGTAGCAATCAATCATTTGGAAGGGATAAGGGAGATACGAATCTCTGCAGACATGAAGGATGCTAAGCAGAGTAATACCGATATTCTAGAGGCAATAGAAACAGAAGTTATTCCTAGAATACAGTCTAGATATCCTTCTATTACAGCCTCTTTTGAGGGACAGAATCGAGAGGCTTCCAAAATAGGAAAATCTGCCAAACTGGTGTTTCCAATTATCTTGGGATTGATTTATATGACCATTGCTTTTACTTTTAGAAGCTACAGTCAGCCGTTGTTATTGATGTTGTTGATTCCGTTCAGTTATACAGCTGTAGCTTGGGGGCATTTTTTTCATGGTTTTTCGATCAATGTGTTGTCGGCTCTCGGAATCATCGCACTGATCGGAATTATGGTTAATGACGGTTTGGTTTTGATAGGGAAATTTAACAGTAATTTACGAGATGGATTGGCATTTGATGATGCATTATATGAGGCAGGTCGTTCTCGTTTCCGAGCGATATTTTTGACCTCTATTACTACAATAGCAGGATTGGCACCGCTTATTTTTGAAAAAAGTCGACAGGCACAATTTCTTAAACCAATGGCGATTTCTATCGCTTATGGAATTGGATTTGCTACAATTTTGACCTTACTGTTATTACCAATCTTTATTTCTTTCAGCAATGGAATTAAGGTGGGTGGTAAATGGCTTGTTACAGGAAAAAAAATTACTAAAGAAGAAGTAGAACGAGCAATTAAAGAACAAAACGAAACGAAGCATGAGGCAGATTAAGCTACAGTGGTTGTTAGGATTTTTTATGGTCAGTACAATAGCTATAAATGGACAATTACTACGCAAGGATCAAGCTGTTAAATTAACGCTTGCAAATAATTTTGGGATACAAATAGCAAATAATTTGGCTGATATCGCAGAGAATAGTTCCGGTATGCTTAATTCAGGGTATCTGCCTAGTATTACAGGAGATGTAGGGGCGCAATATCAGAATGCATCTACTACAGCCTCATTTCCGGGAGTAATTACAGAAAATGGAGTTCCACGTCCTGATAATGTGATAGAGGGAGCAGAAACACAGCGCTATAATGCAGGTCTTAGTCTCAATTATACACTTTTTGATGGTTTGGGACGCTATTATTCGTTTAAGAGTTTAAAGGAGCGGTACAACTTGTCAAAATTGCAAGCACGAGAGACAATAGAGCAAACAGTACTCCAACTTTTTAGTATCTATTATGCGGTAGCACGACTTACAGAAAATAAAGGTGTTCTAGAGGAGGCGTTAAAGATTTCTCAGGATCGTGTTACTAGAGCAACTTATCAATATAAGTATGGTCAGAATACCAAATTGCAAATACTCAATGCACAGGTTGATGTAGCGAATGATAGTATAAACTTGTTGAATGTAAGTCAACAATTAGTGACGACAAAAAGAGACCTCAATCTTGTAATGAATCGAGAGCTTGAAGAGGAATTTGTTGTTGATACTACTGTACAGTTTATTAACGAAATGAGTTTAGAAACCTTTATAGCTACTGCCCAAGAAAACAATGTTGCCTTATTACAAAATGAACGAACATTAAGACTCAATGCTTATGATGTGAAAATTCAAAAGTCGGGATACCTTCCTACGGTAGGGCTTAGCGGTTCCTACGGCTGGAATCAAACACGAAATCCACCTGGAATTTTCTTTCCTGGCAATATAGCAAATGTTGGGGCATTTGGAGCTGGGGTCAATCTCAGATGGAATATTTTTGATGGTGGCAGTACGATGGTTCGGGTAAAAAATGCACAACTTGCATTAGAAAATCAAGAACTGGTCAAAGCTCAAGTTGTGGCTGAGGTACATCGAGATATAGCAAATGCCAAGACAAATTATACAAATCGGTTGACTATCTTTGAGATACAACAACAAAACGTACTAACTAATGAGCATAACTTTGCGAGATCCAAGGAACAGTATAAGCTTGGGCAAATCAATTCTATTGCATTTCGGCAAGCACAAATTAACCTAACAAATGCCAAGGCTAGTAGAACATTAGCAAAGTACGAGGCCAAACTAGCAGAGTTGCAGTTGCTACAGCTAACAGGGCAGTTACTCAATAGTCCATTGTAGACGTGGAATGAATATGAATACCAGAAGAACTTATTATGTTTGAACATTTTTTTCAATGCCCCTATTGCTGGGAAGAAGTTTCGATGTTGTTAGATCCTTCTGTTAGTTATCAAACATACGTAGAAGATTGTGAAGTATGTTGTAACCCGATAGAACTGCGCCCCAGATTTGCAGATTTAGAGCTTATAGCGTTTGAAGCGGTGAGTATAGAGCAGTGATTAATAGTTTTTTATAAGTTTATTGTGATTTTTTTCAAAATTATAACCCAAAACTCTTTGTAGTACCAAATACCTGTTGTATATTTGCAACCCCAAACGGATAGTATGGGATTCTAGAAAAGGAGTTCGGATCATAACCGAAAAGTTAAAAGCTAAGAACTTTGATAGGATACAACGCGGGATAGAGCAGTAGGTAGCTCGTCGGGCTCATAACCCGAAGGTCACTGGTTCGAGTCCAGTTCCCGCTACTAAAAAAAAGAGCCTTGCAGAAATGTGAGGCTTTTTTATTGTATACTACCCTTAAAGTACTAGTTGATACTACATATTATGAGTGAAGAAACTATAGCAAAGATTAATGAAGTGATAACGCAGTATTTTGATGCAAATGCTTCTGTTGATTGGATTCCTGTAAAAACGATCATGCCTGCGTTAATCGAAGCAGGAGTATTTAATAAAGACATTAAAAAAGGGCAGCCAATTCGTAAAACATTGCGAGAATTAGACAAAGAATCTAATTTGGATAAAATTCCAACCGCGCATGCAGAGAGAAGGTTAGATAGTATATATTGGTATTTGGTGAGACCTGGCAAAGAATATACACCAAAAGAAATCATAAGTCCGATTAGTAAAAAAGAACAAAATCGTCTAGCGATTCAGAATAGTGATGAGTATTATTTGGTGAATTTATGTGATGAATTGCTTAAGCAAGAAGCATCAAGAAAACACACCTTTGATACGTTGGTAGGAAATCTTCATAAAAGAGGGAAAGGTAGGACAAAACTCCCTTTGGATGCGTATTACGAAGAGTTGAAATTGGTTATTGAGTTTTTTAGAAAAAATGAAGCTTCAGATGCGCTAGATGAGAAAGAACGAGCACGTAGAGAACAGATAAAATATTATGATGGACTCAAGAAGAAAGCAATCCTGAATAAAGGGTTGCGTTTAATGAATATTAATTATGCCTTGTTTGAGTTGGACGAAGCAGATAAATTGGTTCGAGATACAGAAAAAGATATAGTGGTGCTAAAAGGTCTTTTAAAAGATTTTTTATAATAGCATCTTTGGTCTTGTTGTAGCTATGTTTTATGGGGCAGTAAGAATAGCTCCACATTACTATTTGGAGTTTTTTTTGTGAAAGAATTTTAAGGGGTTGATTAGGAGTTTGATGTGGCCCAATCGAATTTGTCCAGGAGTACAGTGTATTGATTTTGTTTAGCTTTTCTATTGAAAGTACTTTGGCTGAGTAGATAAAGCAAAGCAACCTTCAGTTATCATAATTATTCTTCAAGGTGAATTGAAAATTACAATAATTGAAAGTTGCGTTTTTGTTTGTCTAAAGGAATTATTTCTTTTTCTTTTTCTTTTTTTTCTTCGGTGGATATACTTTTTTTATAGCTGTTTTATCTTCCGAGGTGAGTGCTTCTTCTGAAGGGCATGCAATAAATATAGAATTAGATGTAACTTTTTTTGTTCCTTTTATATGGATAGCTCCATATTTATAGGGTTTTTCGGGCTCAGTGGCGCAGCTTATAGGGTTATCCCAGTCTGTATGTCTGAAACCAATGGTGTGACCTAACTCATGGATAAAAAGAGATGTAAACCCTGCTTTATCGAGATGACTTACTTTGTTAACATATATTTGGAATCCTACGTAGCCATCTTCAGGGAAGTTCGCGAATGCTTCTAAATTATATTCATCCAATCCACCTCTTTCGGTTCTTGATATGTCGTAAACGACAATGTCAGCAGCTTCGGTATTTTCTTCGGTCCATGAGACAAACTTTAGCTTAAATTTGAGGGAATGTCCTTTTAGGTTGT
>CANLMN010000024.1 GCA_947492105.1 uncultured Aquimarina sp.
AAAAGAAAAGTTACCAAAGCCAACTCAAATATCAATTTCTAACCAGAAATGCTGCCTGAGTTTTTCAGCAGACCCTATTTAGAGAAGAAGACAACGAAAAAATACTCTTTAATAATTTTTACTAATGATACAATACAACAAAAAAAGCAGTTGCAAATTCTACAGATTTTGCGAACCAAAAGGAACATAAATCCGTAACATATTATTTTAAAATTGGACTCGTACAAAAATCAAACTATTATTTATTTTCGCGTTCTACAGCAAACAAAACAGGGTATCTGAAAAATCAAACACCCTATTTTATCTTTTTATTTATATTATATTCTTTGTCGTCTTTCAAACAGAAGTAAACAATACCGTGCAACGGTCTTAATTAGCTATATAATATCGCATTTCGACTTGTTATTTCCCATCTAAATGCCTTGTTCATCTATTGCATAGCCTAGGCTATGCAATAGAATCACAGTCTGCTTACATAAAAAACAACAGTGTTAGTAATACGAATTTACACACCTAAATTACATCAGTTTTGGCACTAGAACACTTCTGCAATAGGATATACTAAAACCTTATCTATTCCCTCTAGATCAGTGCCTCTGCTAACTTTATTATTTTGTATATTGTTTACAAACCAATAAGAAGAAAAATGAGCGACAAAAACTTGTCAAATATTGACCCATCAGATATTACAGGTGATATTAATAAAATCTCAGGAAAAAGATACTATGCCAATCCTTTAGACGGTCTCATATATAAGTCCGAAAATGGATGGAAGCTTTATGACCACACCCCTCACCCCACTATTGACACAGGGATGGTTAAAGTAAGATTTGGAGTTTTACTTACATCTCAAAATGATATTTCAGCTTGTATTGATATAGAACAATTGGCAATGTTTATGAAAAAAATGGATCAAATAGTCCTATCTTCTTTTCTCGGAAGTTCTAAAAAAGGAGAACTTTTAATTCAAATTACATTAAGTGATTATAATACTCCAAAAGTAGATGTAGGAACAAAAGATGATGTAGATGAGCGCAAAATACCTTATTTACTAGATGCCCTTGAAAACCTAAAAGGTTATGTCACTAAAAAAGATAGTATTACTTTTCAAATCCTATATGGGATAAATTAAAACCTATCCCAACCAACCATCCCTATCTAAGCTTCGGTACTGAATTGCTTCGGAAATATGATTTCCAGAAACTTTGTCTACCCCCTCAAGATCCGCAATTGTTCTTGCTACTTTAAGGATACGGTCGTAAGCTCTTGCAGAGAGATTAAGACGTTCCATAGCGGTTTTGAGAAGTGTTTTAGATGTTTCATCCATTTTGCAATATTCCCGGATTTGCTTGACCCCCATTTGTGCGTTGTAGTGTATATTTGGAAGTTTCTGAAAGCGATCGGTTTGCTTTTCTCTTGCAGCAGTTACTCGTTCCCTAATCTTTACACTAGACTCTCCCTTACGTTCTTCACTCAACTTATCAAAAGGCACAGGTGTCACTTCGATATGAATATCAATACGATCCAAAAGTGGTCCAGAAATTTTACTCAAATATCGTTGCATTTCTGCAGGTGAAGATGTCACTGGTGCATCTGGGTCATTAAAATACCCTCCCGGACTAGGGTTCATACTCGCTACCAACATAAAACTACTTGGATAAGTAACTGTAAATTTTGCTCTTGAAATAGTAACCTCTCTATCTTCTAAAGGCTGTCTCATTACCTCCAAAACTCCTCGTTTGAATTCGGGTAATTCATCCAAAAACAAAACACCATTATGTGACAACGAAATCTCGCCTGGCTGCGGATATGCGCCCCCTCCAACTAATGCGACATCGCTGATTGTATGATGTGGGCTTCGAAAAGGACGTTGTGACATGAGCCCTACATGTTCTTTGACACGACCAACTACACTATGAATTTTGGTTGTCTCTAGCGCTTCATGCAATGACATCGGTGGCAAGATACTAGGCAATCGTTTAGCTAACATCGTCTTTCCTGCTCCTGGAGGGCCTACCAAAATAATATTATGACCACCCGCAGCGGCAATTTCCATACACCGTTTGATACTCTCTTGCCCTTTTACATCTGCAAAATCAAATTCTGGGAAGTCTAATTTTTTATAAAATTCTTCTCGGGTATTCACAATGGTTGGTTCCAAGACACCTTTGCCGTCAAAAAAGTTAATCACTTCTCGAATATTATCTACTCCAAAAACCTCTAAACCATCTACAATAGCCGCTTCTTTTGCATTTTGGTTAGGCAAAATAAATCCCTTGAAGCCATCCTCTAATGCCTTAATTGCTATCGGTAATGCGCCACGAATCGGTTGTAAACTGCCATCCAAAGACAACTCCCCCATTATGAGATATTCATTTATATCCTCTCCCTTGATCTGTTTACTAGCTGCCAAGATCCCTACAGCTAATGTCAAGTCATATGCAGATCCTTCTTTTCGCAGATCTGCAGGAGCCATATTGATTGTTATCTTTTTTCCAGGGAGTTTATATCCCACATTTTTGAGTGCAGCAGCTATTCGAAAACTACTTTCTCTAATCGCATTATCTGGTAATCCAACCAAATGATACCCTATTCCGGTATCAATATTTACTTCAATGGTAATCGTGGTAGCTTCTACACCAAAAACGGCGCTTCCGAAAACTTTTATAAGCATAAATATATTTTAAAATTAATTTACGCGAATAATGATCTTAACTGACTTACGTTTTTTATGGGATAGATTTTGACTACTTGGGGTAATCGATAACGAATATAAAAAATTACTATCGCTTTGCAACAGTCTTGTTAAGAAAAGTTAAAAAACCTATATATTTTCCAAAAAAAGCTCCACATGGATCAGTGAACAACACTTTTTCGTTTCCAATCATTCTTTAGGTATTCTAACGCATCAGTTAAAGCCTTTTTAGAAGATTTGGGATTAAACCCTAATTCTTTTCTAGACTTTGTGATATCATAATCTTGTTTCAATCCATAAAACATATCCAAATAATGTCGTTGTAACAATGGCTCCTTTCCTGTTATCTTACTACCAAATTCCATGAGACCTGCAACCGAATACAACAAACATTTTGGTACTTTTTTAGGAGTTTTCAACTTTAATTCTGGATATAACTCAGCCGCTATTTTTACACTTTCTTGCAACGTCGTATGCTGCTCGTTTGACAAAATATAACGTTCTCCATCTTTGCCTCTTTGCATAGCACTGTGTGCTCCAAAAGCAACATCTTTGACATCTATCCAATTAAGTGTAATATTGGTATCGACAGGGATTTCTCCATTCAAAATTTGAAAAACTAATTTATTAGAATAACTAAGTTTAAAAGCTTGGCTACCAATCATTGCAGAAGGTAAAATCAAAACAGTTCTGATTCCATATCTTTTACCCAATTCAATAGCTAGTTTATCTGAGTCATTTTTGGAATTATAATACCAATTCCTCCGATCCTTATTATACCCATTATCTACATTTGCAGGCAGTTTCGTAAAATCCAAAGATGCTACTGAACTTACATAAACAATATTCTGAATCCCACACTCTTTTGCACTATCAAACACATTTTGAGTCCCTTTGACATTATTGTCATAAATTTCGACCTTAGGATTCTTTGCCCACAAATTAAAGTTTGCTCCCACTGCATAGAGGTTTGTTACTCCTTTGAATGCTTTTTTAAGAGACTCTATATCCGTAATGTCCGCTTGTACCACTTCGCAATCTAATCCATCAAAAGGTGCTCGGTCATTTATATTTCTTACTGTTGCTCGTACTCTTACACCTTTAGAAAGTAACAATCTTACCAAATTATTACCCAGGTGCCCGTTTGCCCCTGTTACTAATGAAATTTCGTTGCTCATATTTATATTTTTTAATTACTAGGCAAATATGAATTCTATTTAATAATTAAAAAATAACATTTGTTAGGAAACAACTTGCTTGCGTATTCTACTCAAAGATTGTGGTTGTATTCCTAAAAAAGAAGCGATATTCTCTACAGAAACACCTAAAGCCAATTTTGGATATCGATGAACAAATTTTACATACCGTTCTTTTGCCGTCAAAATCTGAAAATCTTTTACTCGTTCTAATTTACAATTCAAATGCTCATTGGTAATCATTTTGACCAAATCATTCCAAAAATCAGTAGTTTCTTGCAAAAACTCAAAGTCTGGTTTCGCTATTTTCAGTAATAGACAATCTGTAATAGTTTCGAAGTAATCCAAGGAGGTTGTTTCACTCATAAAACTATCCAAAGAAGTAAAAAACTCCTGTTCTCCGACTAGATGTTGGATCACCAATTTTCCATCTATATTTTGATACCCTTTTACGATTCCGCTACTTAAAAAATAAACATACCGCTCTACTTCTCCTGCTTCTAAAAGTTTGGTTTGTGCAGGAACATTCTCTGACACAAAAGAACGCTTTATCAACCTCAAATCATCCTCTTTTAAAGAACATAATGCCTTTATATTTTTCAATAAATCTTCCATTGTTTCTATATAATAACAGTTATCATCTGCATCACAAAATAGTCAAAATTATTCTATTTTTACTTCTCCAAAAAATCATGAAGTCACGTGTTTTTTTTTAGATGCTCCACAAAAACGCCTTTTTTTTTGCTCGATTTCATTCTTTTATTAGCTCATCATACTACCATGAAGTGCAAAAAAAACACTTCAATTGTTCCAGAAAAAAACTATCCTTACTTTTTGGATAAGCTCGAAGTCCAATGCGTATTAGACCAAAATAACATACAGCTCATGATTCGTGCTATTTGGGTATTGAATACTAAATTTATTTCATACCTATCTAATTAAATAAATTCATTTTAAAGACACTGCTACTTTTTATGTAAAAACACCCTATGATTACACTACATAATTCTAACTATAGCATAGAGAACCAAAGTTTTCAGATAAAAAACAACAAGTAGCCATGAGATATTGTATCCTCATATTGGTATCATACATCCCTCGAGGTACAAAATCAAAATCATTATAGACCGATTACTTTTGATATAGTTTTGTTAAGACCACATATCTACTCAAGGTTTATCATTAAATTAGAGTCAAAAATTTTGCAAAGATGAAACACTCTCTTTTAGTCTCATTTCTATTGATTCATTTCTCTATAATTGCCCAGACCGACCAGCGTATTTATAATATTATTGATGCCGTATCTGCTGATAGAATCGCTACTGACATCAAAACACTAACTGATTTTGGCACTCGACATACTCTAAGTGACACCATTTCTAACACTAGAGGGATTGGAGCTGCTCGCCGTTGGATCAAAAAGGAGTTTGAAACCATCTCATCAAACTGTAATAAATGCCTCCATGTATCATATCAAAAAAATCTTGTAAAAAAGGGAGATAACAATCGCATCACCAAAGATGTTTGGGTAGTTAATGTTGTTGCAATCCAAAAAGGAAGCAAGTATCCCAATAATTACATCATCATGAGCGGCGATATAGACTCCAGAATTAGCGATGCCAATAACTATACAGACGATGCTCCTGGTGCCAATGACAATGCCAGTGGTATGGCTGGTGTTCTCGAAGCCTCTAGAATATTATCTAAATATCAATTTGAATCAAGTATTATATATTTAGGACTATCTGGTGAAGAACAAGGGCTCTATGGCGGTAAGGGTTTTGCCAAACATGCTTCTGAATTAGAATGGAACATCTTGGGCGTTTTTAACAATGATATGATTGGCAACATCAAAGGTATAGATGGGGTTATCGACAATAGAACATTTCGAATTTTTTCGGAGCCCACGCCTCCTACAGAAACAGAAAAAGAACGTAAGTTGAGACGCTATTATGGCGGCGAAGTTGACGGGATTTCGCGACAATTAGCACGATACGTTCATAAAAATGTACAAACTTATATGCCCGAAATGCGTCCCATGCTGGTATATCGGCTAGATCGTTTTGGACGAGGTGGGCATCATCGCCCTTTTAACGACCTTGGCTTTGCCGGAATCAGAATTATGGAAGCCCATGAGAATTACACGCAACAACATCAAGACATCCGGACGGAGGATGGAATAGCTTATGGAGATATAATTGATCATGTTAACTTTGAGTACGCTGCCAAATTAACTGCCGTTAATGCTATTAATTTGGCTAGTCTAGCATGGGCACCACCAGCGCCTACTGAAGTAAAAATTGGGGGTATCGTAGAACCATCTGTAAAACTACAATGGAAAAAATCTGACGATCAAGATACTTACGGCTATAAAATTTATTGGCGAGACACCACCTCTCCCACTTGGGATTATAGTCGTTTTGTAGGAGATCTTACAGAATTTTCCCTCCAAGGCATCGTAATAGACAACTTCTACTTTGGCGTAGTTTCAATAAACAAAAATGGTTTTGAAAGTCTAGTGCAATTCCCGAGTAGTAGATTTTGAGAATTAACCATCTTTGTTCATATTCGACCTAACAAAAACAAATCCATCCAGTTAATCGCTTATTTATTTTAGAATAGCTACATTTATCGGATTAATTAACATAAATGTTTTCGTTTTTACAATCAAAAAAAAACCTTATCTCTGTATTACAAGGTAGTATTGATATTCATAACCACTTATTGGCTGGTATTGATGATGGTGCAGAAACTCTTGCGGATACTCTTGCTCTTATAAGTGCCTACGATAGGAACAAAATATCACACATTATTGCAACTCCACATATTATGTCGGGGAGCTATCCCAATACCCCGAACTCTATTAACAGTGCTCTAAAGGAGACTCAAAAACTACTTGCTGAGAATGGTCTGAATCATATAAAAATCACTGCAGCTGCAGAATATATGATCGATGATACTTTTGAGGATCTCATAGACCAAGGAACATCATTATTAACACTAAAGGATAAATACATACTAGTAGAACTATCTTATTATAGCCCTCCTATAAATCTTCATGAGATTCTGTACAAATTAACAATTAATGGCTATATTCCTATTCTAGCACATCCAGAACGTTACACTTTTTTTCATCAAGATCATGAATCTTATATAAAGTTAAAAAAGTTAGGATGCCTATTCCAGGTAAATCTCCTATCACTCACGCCATACTACGGTTCTGAAATCATGAAAACTGCTCAGTTATTACTAAAAAATGGTTTTATAGATTTCGTCGCTTCTGATATTCATAATAAAAATCAACTAAAAACCATGGAAGATTGTACAATATCTCGTAGTACCTATTCCCTATTAAGACAATGTAGTCTCAAAGCGAAGGAACTTTTTGTTACATAAAAAACAACGTTTTGATTTTTTCGATTGACTAAAAAAGCATCAAGATTACTTTGATGTCAAAAGATTCTTTATTCTACCAAAAACACCTTTTTTTACGTGTCCATAGGAATAATCATATCTTTTAGTATACCCAAATTTTGAATGTTCTACGTTGTTCACAACAAAGGCTACATGTCTTAGTTTCCCATCCTTTAAGAGCTCTTTTGGATGCTTTATTGCTTTTTTCTCTGTATAATCTGCTCTAACGATATACAATGTCAAATCAGCATATTGACTAATCAACAAGGTATCCGTCACTAACATAGTTGGTGCTGTGTCTACTACAATATAATCATAGTCTGCTCGCAAATCATCTAATAAATCGGGTAATCGATCGGACATGAATAACTCTGCAGGATTTGGCGGTATCCTACCTGAAAGAATCAAATCCAAATCTGCATTATTTTCTTTTACTTTGCGAATAATATCTTTTGCTTGCGTTTTGTGATCATATAAATATTCACACAGTCCTTTATCCGTCTTTGAAAAATCCGTGTACCGTTGCAACTGCGGGTTACGAATATCTGCTCCTATTAAAAGTACTTTTCTGTTATTTGCAGCTAGAGTAACTGCCAAATTAAAAGCTACAAAAGTTTTTCCTTCTCCAAGAATACTAGATGTTGTATATATCACATTCGCTTTGTCGAGCCTACCTCTAGTTTTTATTAAATAATTAAGATTTGTTCTCAAAATTCTGAAAGATTCTGCTAACACAGAACGATCATTTCGATTAATAATTTGTTTTGCTTTGAGATCAAATTTTGGTAATTCTCCTAGAATTGGAACATCGTTAATCATCCTTTCGACATCAGAACTATTATGAATCTTAGTATCCAATAAAATACTTAGATATATAATCCCAAAAGGTATCAAACCGCCTAACAATAATGCTAGCATAAAAATCATTTTTCTATTAGGAGAAACAATTCCTGATGACGTATACGCTGGATCAATAATCTTGGCTACAGGTGCTGTAACCGTGAGTGATATTGACGTCTCCTCACGTTTTTGTAATAAGAAAATATACAATGCTTCTTTGATAGCACGTTGCCTTTCTATATCCAAAAACTCCTTTTCTTTTTGTGGTACAGTGGCAATATCAGAATTTACTCTACTCTGCTGACCATACAAATTATTTTTTTTAATTTTTAAAGAGACTCTAATATTCTCTAAACTTGATTGTATGTTACTTTTGAGTTGTATTAATTGATCATTAATCGTTACGACAATTGGATTTTTGTCTGTGGCGCCTTTTAGTATCCTATTTCGTTCTAATATAGACTGATTATACTTAGTAATTAATGTTTCTAAGCCTGCATCTTCTATACCCACATTATAAGGTAGTGGTTTCTCTGCTCCAGGATTCCTTTGTAATACTGACAACATATTATTTGTAAGTGCCAATTGGGTAGACACTTCCGCTAACTGTTTCTGTACCAAGCTTTCGCTCTCAATAAACAATTGCGCTTCAGAGCTAATATCAGTAAGGTTATTAGCTATCTTGAAACTCTCTTTTGTTGTTTCTACTGAATCTAATTCTCGCGAAATAATAGTAAGTCTATCTGCAATAAAGTTTGCGGTATGCTCTGCAATAAGATTACGATCACCAATGGCATCTTTGTTATACTGTCCTATTAAATTATTAATAATATCTTGCGCCTTTTTCTTTAATGGATGATATAAAGTCAATTGTACAACACTACTACTTTTGTTTTTTTGCTTAACCGTTACACTTCGTTGGAAACGACTAACTAGCGAAGGTCGTGGATACAATCTTACGACAATTAACTCCGGATCTGGAATCGATACAATTTTCTTTGCTACATGTTCTGAGGCTGGCACTACCATGAATTCTCCAAAACCAAGATCTACAGCTTTGCCATACTCCATGATTTGTCCCTCTTTTCCTTCTCCTTTAAACAATTTGTATGTGGTAGGTGATATAGGGAGTACACTAAAAGTATGATAGCTATTAAAGTCTGGCACTCCTTTTTCTCCCAAAAAGTTTATTCTAACTGGAGTATCCTCATATTTTTCTGTAGTAATAACTTTACCTACACTATAATACTCTAGATTAAGACCTAATTCTTTTACAACTTTCGCCATAAGCCTTCTTGACTTCAGGACTTCTAATTCGTTGTCTATATTATTAATAGCAAAACCAGAATAAATTCCTAATCCTTCTAATGCAGAAGATTCTGACAATGCCCCTCCTTTTTGATCATCCTGAACGTGAATTGTTGCTTGTGTTGAAAAAACAGGAATACTGTAACGTAAATATAAAAAAGCAGCTGTAATTGTTATAAAAATAGAGAGAACAAACCACTTCCAGTGAACTGTATATTTTGCAATCTGTTCTTTTATACTTAAATCATCATTCTGAGGTGATGCCTGGGATGCGATAGTATCTTCCATGATGTCCTCTAAAATTTAGTTAAACCTCACAACTAATGTGGCTATACCCACCAATAGAGTAGCTATAGAAAAATACAGGGATGTACTTGAATTAACTCCCGCTTGCTTCACTTGTACCTTATTAGGTGATACTACAACAACATCATTTTGTTGTAAGTAGAAAAAGTCAGATTTAAATATACTCTTACTTCTGAGGTCTAATTTTTCGTAAGTTTTGACTCCGTCCTCTTTTTCGCGGATAACTAGAACTTCGTCACGTTTTCCATAAATCGTCAAATCCCCAGCAAGCCCGATAGCACCAAGGATAGAAATACGTTCATCCGGAATCGTAAACGTACCTGGTTTTGTTACCTCTCCCAGAACTGTAATCTTGTAATTGATAATCCTAACATTGACAATAGGATCTTTGACATACTGTGCAATTTGGTCTTTGAGTAGTTTGACAACTTCTATACGACTACTCCCTGCAACTTTGACTTTGCCTAGAACAGGGAATTCGATATTTCCTTCGGCATCTACAAGATATGATTGTCCTTGTTGAGACGTATTTCCCTGACTCATACTTATCTGATCAGGAGCTACCGAAGAAAGATTAAAAGGGCGAACAGCATCTAGATCATAAGAAGACACCAAAATACTCAGTAAATCATTTGGTCTCAAAATTGTTTTATAAGTCCCTAAATCAGAATCTTGCTGTAGTTTATCTACATCTTGTAGATACAGGATATCTTTTTCTGAGACACAAGATGTCAGTGTAATAATTAGAAAGAATACCAAAAAAGCAACAACATGATTTTTGGAAGAAAAACGTACTCTACTCATACAACATTTTTGATTAAAAGGTCATTTCTAAAAGCAATACTACGCCAAAGATACTTATTTTACTTTCATCTTAGCAGTATTTTCTTCTACTACATCTAATTGTTCAAAAGTAGAGTTCATACTCTTAAATTCAGGAACTAATGCTTTTAGTCTTTGAACAACTGCAATATCCTTCAAATTAAAAGAAGCATCTACAATCTGTGCAACCTTCATATCTACTGTATCATGATCTACTATAGGGTCCTGTGATATCATAATTTTTTCATGATGTGTTGGCAATGTTTCACAATGATCTGTAAGTAATTCTTCGTAAAGTTTTTCTCCTGGTCGTAAACCAGTAATTTTAATTTTTATATCCGCGCCGGGAACAAAACCTGCTAATCTAATCATCTTAGTTGCTAAGTCCATAATTTTGACCGGTTCACCCATATCAAAAATAAAGATCTCTCCACCTTTACCCATAGCTCCAGCTTCTAACACCAACTGACAAGCTTCTGGAATTGTCATAAAATAGCGGATAATATCTGGATGCGTTATTGTTATAGGTCCTCCTTTTTCGATCTGTTTCTTAAAAAGTGGTACCACAGAACCATTCGACCCTAATACATTTCCAAAACGTGTGGTAATAAATTTGGTTTTATTTCTAATATTCTTTCGACTACAAAAATATAATGATTGCACATACATCTCTGCAGCACGTTTAGAAGCTCCCATTACATTACTTGGATTAACCGCCTTATCGGTAGAAACCATCACGAATTTATCAACACCGTAGTCCACTGCCAAATCTGCTAGATTCTTGGTTCCCATAATGTTTGTAAGTATTGCTTCATGTGGGTTGCTTTCCATCAAAGGAACATGCTTATATGCTGCTGCATGGTAAATAACATCTATATCATGATTCTGCATCAGTAGTTCCAAGCGATTTTTGTTACAGACATCGGTAATAACAAACTTTAGGTTCAAATCTGGGAAACGAGCTTTGATTTCCAAACTCAAATTATGTAATGGCGTTTCTGCCTGATCCAAAATAAGTAACAACCCTGGTTCTAACTCTGCTACTTGACGAACAATCTCACTTCCAATAGAACCGGCTCCACCTGTTACCAAAATAGTTTTACCTTTGATCTGTCGTTCTTTACTTTTCTTATTCAAAGTAATAGGGTCCCGATCCAATAAATCTTCTATACGTAATGATCTAACGCCTTTGGTCACTGCATCGGTACTCTGCCAATTAGAAACTAACGGTGCGTTGTACACCTTGATATCACGCTCTAAACATTTTGCTACCAAAGCAAATTTTTCTTCAGAACTTAATTTACCATCTGATAAAATAACTGAATTCGCATCTAATCGTTGAATATTTTGAATGAAATTTTCGCCAAAGTTCAGTACAGGCTTGTCTAGAATACGTATGTTGCTATTAAAATTCCCTTTGGCGATAAATCCTTTGATTTTGAATCTTCTTGGATTTTCACTCTGCAAAGCACCCGCAATAGAAATAGCATTCTCATCTGCTCCCAAAATAACTGCATTTGACAAACTGCCATCTACTGTAGAAAAAGTAAAATGTGTATAAAACTGTTTTACGATCAATCGAAATAACAGTAAAAATGTAAATGACAAGGTCATATACAAAATTAATCCAATCACCATGAACATAGGTTCATTGTAGACCGCTGTGTAAACAAAATTAAGTATTACCAAAGTCGCAAAAGTACTCAAGGAAGACAGCATTAGTTTAAAAGCATCCATATATGAGGAGTGTCTAATGAGTCCTGCGTATGTTTTGAAAATAAAGAACATAGCAATATTTACGGCTATGACAGCTGCAACGTTCCAAAACGAAGAAATAAATGCCGCTTCTCCTAAGACATCATCCAACAACAATACTGCAAGTGTAACAGATTGAATAATGAGATAAACATCTATCCCTAATACTACCCATCTAGGAAGATATTTAATGTTTCTTACATCAATTTTCCCTTCGCTTGAGAAAAGAATAATTCTTATGGCACTAATGATATTGTTAAACATAATTATATTGGTTAGGAATTGTTTAGGTTGGTAACTATCTTTTACAAATTATCAAAACTGTTCTTTGATAACCTCTGCTATTCTTGATCGATCTATATCAGTAAGATTAGATCCTGAAGGCATGCAAAGCCCTCTATCAAATAAATCTTCTGCTACGGAACTTCCATAATAGGGTGCATCTGCAAAAACCGGTTGCATATGCATCGGTTTCCATAAAGGTCTGCACTCAATATTTGCTGCTTCAAAAGCAACTCTTAGCATCTCTTTGTCCAAATTTTTTGTCCCCTCTTTTTTAAGAGTTATCGCGCTCAACCAGTGATTACTGAAACGCGTGGCATCAGATTCAGAAAAGACAGTTACTTCTTTATTATTTTCAAAAATCTCTTTATAAAAATTATGCATTGCTCTTCGTTGAGTAACACGTTGATTCAAAACTTGTAATTGTCCTCTTCCAATACCTGCACACACATTACTCATACGATAATTATATCCGATCTCACTGTGCTGATAGTGAGGTGCTGCATCTCTAGCCTGAGTAGACAAGAAAATTGCTTTGTCTCGATACTGTTTATTTTTAGTAACTAGTGCTCCACCTCCGGAAGTAGTAATTATTTTATTTCCATTAAAAGATAAAATAGCTATATCACCAAATGTTCCACATTTCTGACCTTTATAGGTACTTCCAAATGCCTCTGCACTATCTTCTACTACAGGTATATCGTATTTTTGCGAAATCTCTTTTATAGCTTCTGCCTTGTAAGGCATGCCATATAGATGCACTGCTACAATAGCTTTTGGTTTCTTTCCTTTTGCAATGCGATCCTTGATTGCGTTTTCTAAATGTATAGGACAAATATTCCAGGTTTCTGACTCGCTATCTACAAAAACGGGTGTTGCTCCTTGATAGATAATAGGATTTGCTGATGCAGAAAACGTCATACTCTGACACAACACCTCATCACCTTGAGATACACCTAGAATAATTAATGCTAAATGTAAAGCAGCTGTACCAGAACTTAATGCAGCAACGTGTACATCCTCTCCGAGATATGCGGCTATTTCCGTTTCGAAGTTGTTTACATTTGGACCTAATGGAGCGATCCAATTTTGTTCAAACGCTTCGTTTACAAATTCTTGTTCTTTACCACCCATATGTGGGGAGGAGAGCCAAATTTTTGAGTTCATAGATATTTTTATGCTTTTGATAACTTTACTAATTTAATCTTAATTTTCAACAAAAATATACCGCCTAAAGTATCTAGATCTTAAGCTAGTATTAACAAATTATGACAATTAGGATCAAAATGTACTTTCTTGCTTATCTTTTTTTTGTTTTTCCGATGTAAATCAAAAAAACGGGTTGAGGGGTAAGTTTAGCAATCAAGTTTTCGTTAGTTATACCGTAAATTAACAACATTTTTTCACCTTAACTACGTTATTATCCATATTTTAGATAAAATAATCAATATATCAGCTGTTATACACAGATATTAAAACAATAATATAACATTAAAAGAAGGTACTTCACTAAATAATAGCTTTTTAAAAGTAACTTCATTACGTCAAAACAGTTAAATAATTAAGGTACTTAATTATGTCCAGTATACCGTTCCATAGTCACTTTATCTGATGTATTAATATCACTTCGTTTCAGTACTTTGGATACTGTTTTTATCAAAATGGACAAATCTACAGAAAAAGAATAATTTTCGACATACCATACATCATACACAAATTTCTGCTTCCAACTAATCGTATTACGTCCATTCACCTGTGCCCAACCAGTAATTCCCGGTCGTACCAAATGTCGTTTCTGCTCTTCTAACGTATAGATTTCTAAATACTCTGGTAATAATGGTCTAGGCCCAACAAGGCTCATATCACCTTTGAGTACATTAAAAAGCTGAGGCAATTCATCAAGAGAGGTCTTTCTGACGATACTCCCTATAGCAGTAAGTCGATCAGCATCTGGAAGCAATTCTCCTTTTACATCCTTCCTATCGTTCATGGTTTTGAATTTTATGATTTTAAAAATCTTCCCTCCCTTACCTGGTCGTTTCTGAAAAAAGAATGGTTTTTTATCATTAGCAAACCATAACAAAACGGTCACCACTACAATAACAGGAAACAAAAAAAGTAAAGCTACAAAAGCAATACAAAAATCAAAAAAATGTTTTAAAAAAGCGCTATACATTTGGTATCATTGTTTTATATGAAGCTACTGTCTCTTTCCAAACATATTGTTGGTCATATTTAGCTTTCATGGTTTTACGGGCAACTGTCTTCATTTGTTGTATGAGCTTAGGATCATCACAAAGCTGTTCCATTGCCTGCTGTAATCTAGGTAATGATCTAGGCGGTATCAAAAGTCCATTATACCCTTCTTTAATAATCTCATTACACCCGGTAATATCAGAGCTAATAACAGGAACTCCCATAGCTTGCGCTTCCATGATAGACACTCCAAAACCTTCTCTATAAGAAGGAAATACAAAAATATCCATTATTGCCAAAAAAGGCCTAATATCTTTTTGAAAACCTGCATGAATAATATTCGAATTGTTCTTAATCGCTGTTATTGTTTTTGGTTGTAATGGATCCAAATCCTCTTCGAACATTCCAACTAAAAGTAATTTACAATTCTTATTTTGCTTAAGTATATTCTCAAAAGCTTCTACCAATTCGTTAATTCCCTTATCTCCGGCCAAACGTCCTACAAAACCAAAAACGGTGTCAGACTCCGTAATATGGTACTCCTTTTTTAGATCATCGGTTAAAACGGTATTTGGATCAAAATGAGCTGTATTAATTCCATTAACGCTGCCATTATGTATTACCCTTATCTCTTTTTTTGTGATATGATCCTTCATCAATGTATCTCTTACTCCCTGACTTACAGAATACACTCTCGTAGCACATTTACATGATATACGCTCCATCATGATGAGTAATTTCCTCTTGGTGCCTATGACACCTTCATAGCGCAATCCGTGCAAATAATACACGCGATTAGGAACACGACAAATATACGCTGCTATCATACTCAACAACCCTCCTTTTGGTGTATTACCATGTACGACAAACGGTTTTTCTTTTCTAAAAAGAAATATCAATGTCATAAGACTTTTTAGATCCTTTACCAACGCTATTTCTCGTTGCATAGGCACTGCATGTACGACAACCCCCTCTTCTACCTTAGCTGTTTCTAATCTTGCTCCAGGACTAGAGACCAACGAAACATCAAAAATATGTTTCAGTTCTCCTATCTGACCTTTGAAAAACATCAAAGACAGAGGAATTGTTGTTACAATGAACATTTTGGGTTTCATATTCTTTTTTTAAACACTCGTGTATTGAATAATTACGGATCTATAGACCTATCTAAGTTTTAGTAAAGGCTGTGTAATTCTAAATAAGCCAAAAGCATTTTTGAGAACCCATCGAAAAACATTTCTATTCCACTCTACTACTGGCTGTTTCACAGTCCAAACTCCTGCCGCAACAAGTTCTTGTCTTAGTTTTTTCATTTCACCAAATGAAGCCTTATCCTTAACTAATTGCGTCATAATAGTAACATTCAAGAAACTCAATCGTATATCATAAAAACGTTCGATATCCTGACCAGCGCCTTCTGCAATTGCTTCTTTTTTTGCTGTTGCAATAATGCCTAAAATTCGTTTGATATCATCTAATTTTTTCTGTTTTTTGGCTGGATCTGTACTTCGGGTAATTGAACCTGGTGACTGTAGATAATTAACCCCCATAACATCACTAGCCACTATACGCTTGGCCTTGCGAAAAGCTCTTGTCATGAATTCATAATCCTCTATATAAATATGCTCTATAAACAACAACTTATTGGAATGCAAAAACTCTCTAGAGTATAATTTGTTATCAGAGGAATACATATATTTAAAATTGCTTGCATAATCTATACCAGAATACACTTTTTCATTAGAAGTGTTAGATTTAATCACCTCTACTCTTCCATCCATGTATGCTGCCTGGACTCCAAACTCTACAAAATCCGTATCATGTTTATCTGCTAAATCCAGATACGTTTGAAGCACATTGGGCTCTAAAAAATCATCCGAATCTAAGAACAAGATATACTTGGTTTTAGCAGCTTGTATCCCCGTATTACGCGCTCCTCCTAATCCCTTATTCTTTTGTGAAATAATCGTAATATTACTATGATTCTCAGCAATTCTTTGAACGATTGCCAAACTTCCGTCTGGGGACTCATCATCCACAACAATGATTTCAAAATCATTCTCACTCAAATTCTGTTGATACACAGAAGCAATACACTTTTCTACATATTTCTCTACATTGTAGATCGGAATGATAATACTTAATTTCTTCATTTTATATAACTAAAAATTATTTCAAACTCTTGAGGACAAAATTCATCAAATAGGTAAACATAAAGAATCCGGTAACAACTAAACCAATGATCATATTCTGTTTATCAAAAAATCGTTTTTTTAAAAGTGGATAAATAATCACAAACCCCATCATGAACCACGATAAATAACTAAATCGATCCGAAAAATTGGCACGAATCACTAATATCCAAAAAGCATTAACTGTCAAATAGGTGTTATACACATTGGCATAAAATACATCTTTGAAACCTTTGACGATCAAAAAATACCATCCTGCAAAAACCCCCAAACCACTAAACGCTAAAAAATCCCAACGAAAGCCTGTCCTACTAAACTTCGATGCATCTTGTTCTGTGGTGAGATAGGATACGCGATCATCAAATCCCATACTCGCAAAAAGGGACTCCCAGAAACCTCCTAAAGCCAAAGACAATGGTATTGCCAAAAACCAACATTTTAAATAAGTCTTTGGATCATTATACACCTGTGTCAGTATAAATGCTAAAAAAGGTAATGATAAACTTTTATGAAATGTAGCTGCCAAAAACATTAATAAAAACATAACTATTTTCTTATCAGAAAAAGAAAGTCCTAACAAAAAAATAGAACTTGCCATTCCATTGCGAATCGTATTTGTTCCGTAATTAAAAAAAGAAAAAGCAGCTGTTAACATTAAAAAACTATAAAACCAATATTTCTTGAAATGTCGTTTTGACAAGATCAAACAAGGCACCGAATAAATCAAAACACACGTAAAAAAAAAGCCTTGTGCCTCCATCACCTGCGCACACGATCCAAGTAATGTATTAAACATTACATCTCCTGTCAAAACTCCATAGCCCTGTTTTGCTGCATCGAATAGATAAGCATACATAGGCATATCTATAAACACCTTATAAAGTGGACGTAACCCCAAATACGAAACAATATACACAAATAAAACCCATCCGATTACATTGATATATCGTAGATTTTTTGGATCATTGATCCGCAACAATTGTGTATGAAACAATGTCATTAACACAAAAATCAGCATCACATTGTAATGTACTGGTATGTATAGTTTCTCCGGGATGAAATCAAACATTCCCTAAACCTATTTTTGGGTTATCATCGTTGTAAAATCTTTGTAATGTGGCAAAAGATCTTCTTTTGGTGCTACAGTTGTATTTTTCAATGTCTCCAAGAGCATAGCTACTTTTTCTGTAGTGGGATCTGTAACCAACTGAATATGCTTCGCTTTTTTTATCCATGCATAAGAGGTTAATACTTTATGATTATTATTCAAAAACACCATCCCTGGAGTATTTGTAATAAAACAGAAAATCATTCCATGCAAACGATCCGTGACTACAAGCTCTGATCTTCTAAAAGCATCCCAAAGTTTATTCACTTCACGCACTCTTTTGCGTAGACTCATTTGCGTACCTCCAATGTGCGTATCTCCTTGTGTTACCTTTCCATAGTTAGTTTTCAATAACTCGAGGAGTGCAGATTCTTGATCAGGCGTCATTTTCTTTTCTTTGTCATCACGCAAACACACCAAAACACCTTTTCGTTCGTACATAGGTGTTGTTTTATCCAAAGTCATAACAATATCCGGAAGCAAAAGCACTTGATTCTTGGGAAAATACTTCGTGTATGTTTCAAAAGAAACCTCTTCCCTTGCGATCAATGTTAGATTTTTATGCCTACTATAACATTTAATCGCTTTTTGAAGCATTTTTTGCCCATGGGATGATTCTGAAAAGTCAATCGTCTGCGGAAAAGAGATGATTTTATTTTCTGGAAAACTATCAAAAACTAATTGGCGCAAAGACTCGATCTGATCGTACATATCACCTGTATTACCGCCCCCTACTGTCGTTATAATATCCGAATCTTTTCCCTCTCTTTTTACAAACTCGATTCCTTCTAGTGTACTACTAATAGGAACCTCCATCACTATATGATCTGGATACTTAGAAGCCAACAACTTGTGTTGCGCATAGGTAATTGCTACATCGCCTAGGTTTCCATAATCCGCTGCGAGAAAAATAAATATCTTTTTTTCATTTTTAGGAATAACAAACCCCAAATCCGAAGTTTTCTTATTCTTAAGTAACAGCAATTTTCCTTTTAATTTTGCCTCGTGAGGAATTAGTGTTTTGAGCTTTGAGATCATATTATTTTTTTATTTGACATAATACACTTAACATATAACTAGCTCGTCGACTAATCATAGTTTTATACAATTGATCCATGCTAGATGTCGTTTCATAGAAACGTGCATATGCTCTAGTCACTTTGTGATCAAGCATGTTTTTTACAATATAGTATCTTTCCATAAAACTCAATGTTTTATCAAAAGAAAATAAATTATTGACACTATACCTAATACCCAAAACAACACTCTCTGCTAGAACAGCTTGTTTTGTTTTTTCTTCAAAACCCCATTCCGACAAAAAACGATCAATGGCTTCTGTTTTTTTCAAAATTAACTCAAAAGAATTTTTATGATATGTTTTTATGAGTGTTTCTCTCTCTCTATGTATGTAATGATATAATGCTTTATCAAGTATTACTATAGTATCTGTTTTGCCTAATACTTGTGCATTAAACAAAATATCTTCTACTAGAGAAACCCCTTTTGGAAAAACAAATTTATGAGTTAATATAAAATCCGTTTTGTACAACTTATTCCAAGCATACCCATATAAATTTAGTAATTTACTGTCAATTTGCATTTGGATAGCCTCCTCCTTTGTGTATACAGCATTGGAATGTACGACTTCTTGACGTTCCACGAGGTTTTCATTATGATCCTCATTATCTTTATAGTAACCAAATACTACAATATTCGCATCTTCTTTTTGTATTGTGTTCAACGCTAATGAGAGTAAGTTTGGTTCAATCCAATCGTCACTATCCATAAAGTACAAATAACTCCCAGTAACATATTGCATTCCAAAATTACGTGCATCCGACAACCCTCCATTCTCTTTGTGGTATAATTTGATTCTAGCATCTTTTTTGCAGTACTCTTCTACAATATCCACACTATTATCAGGTGTACCATCATTGATTACTAGTAACTCAAAATACTCGTAATCTTGTTGCAAAACACTTTCTATAGCTTTGGCAACAAACTCTGCTACATTATAGACAGGCATTATGATGCTCACAAGCGGGTTTTCTGTTTTCATTATTGAGATAAACTTATGGAGATTATGTAACTTTTGGTCAAATTCTTTTTTTACAATGCATCAAATAAAGCTTCTACATCTGCTGCATTATTTTTCTGTTGGAAATATAATGAACGTTCTTTTGCTTTATTTTTATAAGATAAAAATAATTTCTCATCTTCTATTAACTGCTGTAATCCTCGGTATAATGCACTTTCATTATTTGGTACAATCATCCCATAGGCACCATCTTCTAGAATCTCATCCATCCCAGAACAATCTGTTGTAATTACAGGAGTTTCTAATACTACTGCTTCTGTTACAGCGGTACTAAAACCTTCTTCAAAAGAAGAACACACGAATAAATCACAATTCTTGACATACTTGTGTGGGTTAGCACGGAACCCCAAAAGGGTCACATGGGAATCCAAACTATTCGCCGCTATATAGGTCTCCAAACGTTCTTTATCTTCTCCTGTACCAATAAGGTATAGATGAAAATCATATCCTTCTTGTTTCAATTTTTTGACGATACTTAATAATCGAGGATATCCTTTTTGTCGGGTAAGACTTCCTACAGAGCAAATAGTTATTCCTTTCGTACTCCATTTGATATCATCAACAGTTTCATTACCGCTTTTGATAATCGCCGCTGTGTCTACTACATTATGAATCACCATCGCTTTTTCGGAAGGTAATGAAATCATTTCTTTCAACGAATGTATAGCTGTTTTGGACACCCCTACTACTTTGTCAAATTTATGATAGCATTGTTTCATCTCCTTTTTGCCACGAAACACCTTTTCGATTCCAAAATTAGATAAATCTACGTGTACCCAAGAAATAATCTTGGTCGTAGGTTTTGTACAGCCACTCACAACCCTTGTTGGCACCCCTTCTAGGTATGCTACAATAACATCATACTCATCTTTGATTAAAAATTTGAATAATTGTTTGGGAGAAAATATTTTTTGGAAAACTGACCAACCTCGAAATATTTTCTTGAATAAGAAAATATGTTTCACGCCTTTTGACAAGCGTTCTTTATGAATACCTTCTTCAAAAAACGTATACAAAGTTACATCATACTTTGTTTGATCTAGTTCATTTAATAAATCGACCAAAACTTTTTCTGCACCTCGTGCAATCAAATTTGGGTGAACAAATAGAATTTTTTTCACTATAAATACGCTATAATTAATACACGGCCTTTAACAACTTGAATAAGCGAAATTTAAACAAATAAATCAACACTTTCATTTTAATTGTACAATATTTTGAAGGTTTATAGTATTTTAAAGACCTATTATAAACAGGTGCTATTCGCATATTATTCAATACATTAATAAACCCTCCTTCCTCTTTGTTCTTGGCATTTTTGAGTCCTGCAAAAAAAGTATGCTCCATATAATGTCGTCCTAGATGCAAAAGGTAAGGAGACTGCATTAGACCATGTTCCTCATATATTTCCAAACGTGCTTCGAACTGACGATTAACATTATTTAACAAATCAGGCTTAAATCTTTTTTGCGTCAAAGAGTCTCCATAATACACATAATAATAACAAGGCGAGTCTATAGAATAGATCGTTTTTGCTTTACAAAAACATTCCAGGATAAAAATAGTATCCTCCATACCAGAAAGTATATCTTCTCGATATGTTATACTATTGGTATCAATCAAAGATTTTTTAAAAAAATTAGACCAAGGAAACCATAAAAAATTACTCGAATTCACATCAGAACTAAGAAGGTTCTGTACATCCTTATGTCCCAGTAGTTTATTTTTAGGAAGCACAGAATTTCTCTTTTCGACAATTTCTTTTTTCACATAACTATATCCAAAATTAAGGATATCAACATCATTTTCTTCTGCAATATCATATAATTTTGACCATGATTTTGGATCAATATAATCATCACTATCTACATACGAGATATACTTCCCTTTGGCGAACGTAAATCCAAGATTACGCGCTGATGATACTCCTCCATTCTTTTTATATTTATAAATGAATCTTTCATCCTCTGACACAAATTTTTTACATATAAATTCGGAATTATCTGTAGACCCATCATTTATAAGCAAAAATTCTACATCCTTACATGTTATTTCTTTTAAAGATGCTAAACATCTATAAAGTCGTTCCTCCATATTATAAACAGGAACAATTACAGAAACCTTGATATTTGACATTTATTTTAACCTTTTAAGATTTGTGATACTACTACTCATTTTATCATAAAACACCAATAGCCATTTTTATTAAGAACCTTTAAACCTTTCATAATTAATGCTAGCGCTTGTGTTCTTTTTACAAAAAGACAAAAGTAGGTATTCTTTTTATTAGCTTAAAGGGGAATAACCCCCTTTTATTACAATTTTGTTGTAATCCAAAAACTCCTTCTAGAATAGGGCAATCCCAAAATATTTCCTAACTTTATCCTGCACAAAAAAAAAGCTATTAATGGGAACACAAAAAGTTACTTTCAACAGTCTATCTGGAAAAACGCTTGTCGGCAAACTAGAATTACCGACAACTCGACATCCGCATAACTATGCCATTTTTGCGCATTGTTTTACTTGCAACAAAAATATTGCAGCTGTACGTAATATCAGCCGAAGCATGAATAACGCTGGGTACAGTGTATTACGCTTTGATTTTACAGGTCTTGGAGAGAGTGATGGCGATTTTGAAGACACTAATTTTACAGGAAATGTTGATGATCTAATTGCTGCGGCACAATATCTAACAACCAATTACAGTGCCCCAACATTACTCATTGGACATTCTCTTGGTGGTGCAGCTGTAGTATTTGCTGCCTCAAAAATAAACAGTATCAAAGCTGTAGCTACAATTGGAGCTCCATCACAGCCTGCACATGTACAACATCTACTCAAAAGCAAGTTAGCAAAAATACAACAGTCTGGACATGCTATTGTAAATATTGGAGGTAGAGATTTTAACATCAAAAAACAATTCCTAGAAGATTTAGAATCAAAATCATTAGCAGATATTGCTGCAAACATGAAAAAAGCAATATTAATTATGCATTCTCCTCAGGATGATATCGTATCCATTGAAAATGCGGAGACTCTGTACAAAACATTACGGCATCCCAAAAGTTTCATCTCTTTAGATGGAGCAGACCATTTGCTATCAAGAAAAGAAGATTCAAAATACGTAGGTTCGGCAATTGCAGCATGGGCATCGAGATACGTAGAAATTCCGAGCACTTCGAATCTTGGTACCATGTATCAAGTTCTAGCGACTATTGATGACAAAAAAGGATACACCACTCAACTTAAAATTGGTAATCACTATATGACTGCTGACGAACCAAAGCAAGTAGGAGGCAATGATTTTGGCCCTTCTCCTTACGAATTCGTATCTGCGGGATTGGCAACCTGTACGGCTATGACATTAAAGATGTATGCTAATCGAAAGGCATGGGAGCTAGACAACGTAGAAGTTCACACAAATTTTAACAAAGTACATGCGCAAGATTGTGAAAATTGTGAATCTGATACTGCAAAAATCGATACTTTTGAACGTACTATAAAAATAGAAGGAAATTTAAGTGAGGAGCAACGAGCACGTTTATTGGAGATTGCAAATAAATGTCCTGTACACAAAACACTGCACAGTAAAATCGATGTTAAAACTAAATTATTCTCATAACACATAACAGTTTTAATTCCTACTACACCAAGAATATCTCATAGAAAATTAACCCCATTTCAAAGACAAAAAAAAAAAAAAAAAAAAAAAATAGTAATCAATATTTAGAAAACTTAAAACAAATCTAATACTATTATCAAAAGTTTTAAAAACAAAAACGTATACGCTTCTGTTATAATCATTGGCTAAAAAAACCTCTATTTTTAGCCTTTAAAGTATCTACTTACACCATTTAAAAAATACTTACAGGCTAATAATTCGGTTCTTTTTCTACTATTCTTTTTATTCAAAAAAAATAGTTTAAAACAGGAAATTGCATGATTTTTGATATCTTTAAAATTGCTGCGATTTTTAACATCGCTACATAGTATAACTTTGCAATGAAAAGATGAAAAAACTATCCTATTTCTTTATAGTATTAAGCCCAATTTCTTTAATTGCACAAGAGATAGTAGATTATCAGATAAAGCCTATTCATGTCACTCCTAGATTATCTGCTGTGCAATTTTTTGAAGGAGGTACTTTTCAATTACAGCCCATAGATTTGAGCGTAGATTTGAGACTAAAAGCATTACGCAAACAACAGGGGTTAACAATGCGCCAAAACATTACAAAACCCCATACAAATTTCAAAATACCCAATCTATCTCCAAAAGTCCAAGAACCCAAAAAAGGAATTCAATTCTCCGTAGAATCCAGAGATTTTGACACACCGCTACGTAATAATTTTGGATATGGCAATACATTTTATAACCGTAGATATATCCCCTATACCCCAAGAATTAATCAATAAATCAAATAATGATTATAACAAAATTCTAAAACACGACAAGACTGCTATCCATAAAACATACAGACAAACCGCAGTTTATTTTTGATTTAAAATCAAAACAATAAAAGGTTTTTTTTGGCAAAACAAATTTAGAACACTAAGATCAAACTATTATTCCAGTTCTTTTTCTACTAATTGAATGCCATCTTTTTCTAGGCTTATATCTCCAGACTTATATAAGGTTCCTACAGCTCGCTTAAAACTCTTTTTACTTAACTGCAGCATCGACGAAATTTCTCCAGGAGAAGACTTATCTGTCAAGGGCAAAAACCCTCCTTGAGCCCTCAATATCTTCAAAATCTGCACTGCATTTGGTTCTATTGACCGATAGCCATGACGCTGCAACGTAAGATCTATTTTGCCATCATTCCTAACGGTCTTTACATAGCCCGTAAGCATATCCCCTACATGTATCTTTTGAAAAATTTCATTATCATATACCAGACCCAAATGTTTGCTATTAACAATCATATTCCAACCATGAGGTGATGGATGTGATGCTATCAAATCAACTTTGTCATAAGGGGAGAGAAGTACCAAATCATTCTTCAAAAATCGATTCGTTTTACTAGATCCCACCAAACGATTCGTTTTTTCGTCTAAATGCACATAAACTAGATACCAACTACCTTCACGCATTTTACTGGCTTGTTCTTTGAATGGGACAAACAAATCCTTTTCTAACCCAAAATCTAAGAATGCTCCGACCTCTGCAACGGCACTACATTTGAGATAAGCAAATGTGTTAACTGTAGCAAAAGGCTCTAAGGTTGTTGCCACAACACGCTCACCACTATCAAGATACACAAAAACCTTGATCAAATCCCCAATCTCATATTCTTCTGGAACATACTTATTGGGTAATAAAACCTCATTCGCTTCATTCCCTTCCTTGTCTCCCAAAAAGAGTCCCGGCTCTCGCTCTCTCAATATCTCTAATGTGTGATACACTCCTAGATCCAACATAATATCTTTTTTTTTGCAAAGATAGACTTTGTTATTCTTAAATCATCAATTTACTTCATTTTGAACTTAAAATATCCCTTAGCATTTACTTCTATTTTACTAGATACTATTCCAAAAACGTATCACAATCCTAATTATATAGAAATGCATGCGCTATCAAAAAAAACAGCTACAACCTACAACTACATTATGCATAGTCTTAAACCATTTAAAAAATAATTACAGGCTAATAACTCGGTTCTTTTTCTACTATTTTTTTGCTAAAAAATTAAATCGTAGCTAAGGCTATGTTTGAATTTTACAGCTCAAACTAGCGAAAAACAGTTCAGTCATTTTAGCCGACAATTACATTTTAACTGGTATTACTTCGATTCTTCTTTTTTTGGTACATCACAAAAAAAAACGTTTCCAAAAAATTTGAAAACGTTTTTTTTTGTGATGTACATGAATCGTAATCTATTTGTTATAAATCGATTCTTTTTTGAAATGTTTTGCTAGTTTGTAATATACAACTGCTCTATACTTATATCGATTAGACTTACCATAGGCTTCCATTACAGATGCAATAGCTTCATCTAGTTCTGGTCCATTCTCTAAACCTAATTTTTTGATTAAAAAGTTTTTCTTAACAGTTTCTAATTCTTTTTCAGAGCTCGCAGATACTGTTTCTGCATCTTTTCCATAAATAGCTGGCCCGCAACCAATAGTCACTTTAGTAAGAAAATCAACATCAGCAGATTCTCCAAATTTGTCTTTAATATCTTCTGTATATTTTTTGATTAATTCATCGCGTTTGCTCATAAGATTTTGAAATTATTAATTAATAATTAATTTTGTTGTTCTCTCAAATATACCATTTTCTAGTTTCAATCTTAAAGCATTACAGCTATTTTGTACAGCTGTTTTAGCCCAAATTATTGAAATAATCGATCAAAATAGTATCATTGAGTTCTCTTGGTGTAAAAACCTCTAAAAGTTGTGGTTTTTCTGTTTTTTGATAAAATACATCAAGTGCTTTTTCTAATTCAAATTCATTTTTTACCGAATTATATTCAAAATCGTACATCCCGCAAAGGTGCTTTGCAGTGAGTTGATGAGTGGTTTCAAAAAATTGTTCAAAATTCTTTGTAGATTCTTTTCCTGGTAAAATCCTAAAAATCCCTCCTCCGTTATTATTTATCACTATAATTTTAAAGGTTTTGGGCACATATCTATTCCACAACCCATTACTATCATAGAAAAAACTTAGATCTCCTGTAATAAAAGTTGTAAGACGATCCGAGGCTGTAGCAGCACCTATGGCTGTAGAAGTACTACCTTCTATTCCACTAGTACCTCTATTACAAAAAACAGTAATTGTAGGATTCATTTGAAACAATTGCGAATATCTGATGGTAGAACTATTCCCTAATTGTATCATACTATAATCTGGAATTGCGTTTAAAATCCGATCAAAAGCTATCAAATCCGTAAAAGGTATTTTTTCTAAATAACGCTTATGCCCTAGTTTGCGTTGAGCATTGATTGTAGTCCACTTGGATTGATAATTACTTTCTTTGTGCGCTGTTTGTATCATAAAAGTATCGAAAAAGCGTTCGACTTTCATTTTGATATGCTCTGTAAGGCAAAAAAAGGTATCAGGCCCATGGAGTGGATCAATATGCCAATGTATTTTTGGTTGATATTCTCGCAAAAAAGTTTTCACCTTCTTGGATACAATCATTCCTCCAAAAGTAATAAGTATGTCTGGTTGTAATTCTGATAATTCTGCTGGAAACATGGGACTGATCAATTGATCTATGCATCCAATTTTTGAAGCATGTTGAATATTTGATGTCGTCTCTGTAAATAACAACACTCCCGGATCAGTATGTAATAAATCTATCCATCGCTGCGAGATGCTTTTGGGAGCATTGACCCCAACAAGTATCATCTTCTTAGAGGCTTCATTCCATTGCTGAAGCATTTTGGATTGTAACTCTGGATCCAAAGTAGTGGAAATGAACTCAGGATCTTCATTCTCTGGAAAAACTGTAGGCTCGGCAATCTTTTCATATAGAGGCTCGTAGAAAGGTGCATTTATATGAACTGGTCCATTTTCGACGATTGCCGTATTCAAAGCTTCATTAATCAACTCTTCATTGCGCAACTGATCTGCTTCATTTTCTTCTTTTGAAGCTAACAAATTAGCCTCAAAACGGACATGATTCTGTAACACGTACTCTTGCCTAATGGTTTGCCCATCGCCTATATCAATCATCTCTTTTGGACGATCTGCACTAATAACAACTAACGGAATAGCACTATAATACGCTTCTGCTACAGCTGGATAATAATTAAGTAATGCACTACCCGATGTACACACTACTGCTGTAGGTTTTTGTAATTGTTGTGCTATGCCCATTGCAAAAAAAGCTGCACACCGCTCATCAACAACACTATAACACTCAAAATAAGAATCCTCTGTAAAACCAATAGTTAGTGGTGCATTGCGAGATCCAGGTGAAATCACAATATGCTTGATACCTTTGGCTTTGCAAAGTGCTACAATAGTTTGTGACAGGGCTATTTTGGAATACTGTAATTTGGGCATAGGTTAAACATTGTTTATAACCTGCTAAATATAGCTAAAAATTGTCAGTAACCAAACGCTCCTAGTGTCGGTCATGGGATCTAGATTCAGTACTAAAATTAGTTCCTAAATCACGGATTTCATAGTATTCGTCTTTTTGACAGTCTCTTCCCATTCTTTATCAGGAACAGAAGCTTTAGTTACCCCACCTCCAACATATAGTAATAGCTCGTTAGATGTTAGCTGCATACATCTAAGATTAACAAAAAGATTGGTTTCTTTTGATTTTTCTAAAGTATTATTCGGAAGATGCAACTCTCCCAAAAAACCTGTGTAAAATTCTCTATCGTAACCTTCGTTATCCAAAATGAATTTTTTTGCTTTCTCTTTGGGTAATCCACAAACAGCTGGTGTAGGATGCAAAACATCTAGCAATTGTTTTAATGAAACTTCAAACATCCGCGCTCTAACATCTGTTCGCAAATGCAACAAATCTCCTGCCTTATACGAATATACCTCTGAGACTACAAGATCTTTTACCAAAGCCGTCAAACCATCCACAATAGCATCTGTAACGAGCTGTTGCTCTTGAATTTCTTTTTCTCCCCAAACAACATCTACAGTATCCACATACGATTGCGTACCCGCCAGTGCCATTGTATACAATGAATCTTTGCTAATATGCAATAACGTCTCTGGAGTAGCTCCAATCCACATACCTATTTTGGGGTGATACCAGCAATAGACCATTGCGGTAGGATATTGCACAGATAAACTTGCAAACTTTTCTAATGGATCTATCGCCGTAATATTAATCGACTCTTTGCGAGAAAGTACAACTTTTTGTAATTCCTCACTTTCTAAAAGTTTTAGCGATTTATTTACCAAAGAAATATGATATTTTTTTACTGTATCAATTAATTCTTTGTCATTTTGATTTTCAAAACTGCCAGATACTGTTGACGGAACATCTATCTGATCGCAAGTAAATCGTTGATCCGCATGAAGAAGTACAGCTCCTTTTGAGGTATCAAAGGGAGCAAAAACAAAACCCGATTCTTTAAAACTCTCAGTGTAGCACAATTCTGAATTATTTTGCAGAATTACATCAATAACTTTTGAATTTGGTTTTCTGTATATCACAAATGGAAGCTCTTTTTTCCAATGCGCTCTTATGTTTTCAAAAAGTAGTGCTTGCCTCATTTAAGAGTTTTCTTTTGTTTTGGTAACGACATGGTCGTCAATTTCACTACTGATATCAAAGTATCTTCTACATCCCTAATTTTGATATCCCATAATTGTGTTGTACGCCCTTTATGCACTATTTCTGCACGTGCAAATACATCTCCTTCTCGGATACTTTTTACATGATTTGCACCGATCTCTACACCTCTAATATAAAAATTATCTGTATCCAAAAAAACATATGCAGCAGCACTACCCACACTTTCTGCCAACGCCACCATAGCACCTCCGTGCAACACACCATCAGGTTGATGTACTTTTGGTGTGACTGGCATTTTGGCAACCAAAAAATCATCCCCAACATCACAGTACGAAATATCCAAAGTCTCCATCAATGTATTCTTGCACATCTGTTTACAAGCATGTAGTATTTCTTCTTTTGATAGCTTCATCTTGTTTTTGAACAAAGTTACAAGAAACGTTTATTTTTTTGGCATGTTGCTCCCCTTGATTTTGTAGATTTGTTACTAAAATTTATCAAAAATTATAAACACCCAAAGTTTATAACCCGCAAGCTCAAGTTGATAAAAGACATGAAAAAAGCATTTCAAATTCTCTTAGTTGCCGTATTTTTGTATGGATGTCAAAAACGACAAAAACCAACGCTAAACTCTCTAAATGGTTATTGGGAAATAGAAAAAGTACAACTCCCTGATCAAAGTGAAAAATTGTATAATTATAATCAAACTATTGATTTTTTTGAACTTAGAGATAGTACTGGAATTAGAAAAAAAGTACAACCAAAATTAGATGGAACTTTTAGTATCACCAAAGATGCCCAACAATTTATCTTAAAAAAAGAAAATGACAGTTTACGCATATATTACCAAACTCCATTGGCCTCTTGGAAAGAGACCATTATAACAGTACAACCAACATTATTATTAATTAAAAACGACCAAGGCTTTATATATCACTACAAACCCTATAAAAAAATCCAACTTTAACAATGAGTAAACGTCAAAACAATCATCAAACCATTAGTGAAGTACTAAAAAACTTTGTCTCTGAAAACAAATTACAAAAGGGTCTTAACAGTGTCGAGGTTCAGGATGTATGGGAATCTATCATGGGGCCTGCCATTTCTAAATATACAAACGAAATACGGTTGGTTCATGAAACACTACATGTACAACTAAGCTCTTCTGTATTACGTGCAGAACTGAGTTATGGAAAGGAAAAGATTATTAAAAACCTGAATGAATCCTTGGGTAAGCAATTGATCAAAAAAATAATATTGCGCTAGTATTTTGCTAGCGTTTTTTTTTACAGCGAACTCATTTTGACTTTTTCTTATTCGTAGCGCCTGTTATGAATTCCAAAAAAGTGCCTTTTCTAGTCAAATTTCATCTTATTTTCGGTCCAAAACGAAAAGTCAAAGTGATCTCTCTTAGTTGCCACAATTAAACCTACAAAAAGTGATCAGAACCTTTTCTCTCTGTTTATTTTAACTCTCTACCCCTTAATCTCTTCATAATACCTTTTTACAAGTTCCTCATGACTTTTGAGTGTTTTTTTGACCCAATCCATACGTTTTTCCAATTGTTCCTCCGACGTGAGTTTCCAATCTATAGTTGAAACATTACGCATTTGAGAGGTAAGTCTTTGTAGAATAATTGCTGCAGAAACCGATATATTTAGACTCTCGGTAAAACCAACCATAGGAATTTTAAGTTTGACATCCGCAGCCTCTAACACGGCATCACTAAGACCATCAGTCTCGGTACCAAAAAAAAGTACTGTAGGCTGATCTAATTCAAACTGATCTAATACCACAGCTCCCTCGTGAGGTGTCGTTGCCACCAATTGATAGCCCGCATTTTTTAATGACGTTATACATTGATCAGTACTATTATAGCGATTTACATCCACCCATTTTTGCGCTCCCATCGCAATCTCTCGATCAATTTTCTTTTTATTAACTTCTTCTATCACATGCATATTTTGCACTCCAAACACCTCGCAACTCCGCATTACTGCACTTGTATTATGCAACTGATAGACATCTTCTACCGCCACTGTAAGATAGTTTGTTCGAGACATCAACACCTTTTTATTTAATGAACGCCTTCTATCTGTTAAAAAAGATTCTAGATATTCTAATAATTTTTGATCTACCATAAGGATGTATACTATTACAGGCTGCTAAATTACAAATCGAGAACCACTTTCTGGACTTTGCTTTTCAAATTCATTTAATATTTAAAACTATTGTAAATCATCTTTTTTTCCTTTCTATCACAGGGTACAGAAACTATAGATGACTATGTTTTGTTTATTTCTAACAATACCATTTAAAAAATATGTACAAGCTTATAATTAGCTTCTATTTCTATTATTTTGACTTACAATTATATTTTAACTAATATAACACCCTTTATCCTGTGAATTTAGTGGGATAAAATATTCTTTTTTAGCCTCAGCTCCAGCATAAAAACAAACTGCAACTACGGCTATACTTGATTTTTCTGCTGAAGCTGAAACAAAAAGATCTTAATCCTCCTTTTTTGTTCTTCTATTTTTCTTTAATTCAATGAAATGCTAACCTAGGTTGGTATAAAAAGACTCTAAGCAAAGATCACAAAAAAAGAGAGCCTCTATAAAGAGACTCTCAACGGTTATGGTTAGTTAGTTTAACCTACTATAAAATAGTGTGGTACAAATATACGAAGTTTTTAGGTTTAATTATTAATTAAACGAAATTCAGTCCTTCTGTTTGAAGCGTGCTGACGTTCAGTACATGACACTCCATCTGAACATCTATTCTTTAATTTATTTTCTCCGTAACCATTCGCTACCAAACGGCTATTGTTAATCCCTTTAGAAATTAAGTAATTTACTACCGCCTGTGCTCTTCTTTCAGAAAGAGCTTGATTATTAGCTTTTGATCCTCTAGAATCTGTATGAGAAGCAATTTCCATTTTTGAACCAGGGTTTTGTTTGATAACTGGCAACAAACGAGAGTCAATTAATCCTCTTGCTGTTGCTGTTAATGTTGCACTACCCGTATTCCAATTGATTGGTAATGCTGAGTATTCTACCAATGAACACTCTACTTCTCTCCAAGTTGTCAAACCACCTTTTTGTTTCAAAACTTCCTTTGATACTGTTTTGAACTTTGCAGGAATCACCTCTTCAGTAGTATATGCATCTTTATCCAACACTGTTTTAGTGATCGTAGAATATACCGCAGGAATAATTTCTTCTACAACTCTTGTTGGTTCTACAATCACTCTTCTTGAATAGCTTCCACTTTGCTGTCCAAGAGGTGTTCTATCGATAGAAGCATCACTGACCAAGGTCTTTGTTGGCACTGTAGTAAACTCCGCTGGATATCCTTTATAACACCAGTAACGACAATCATCTGGATTACTAGAAGCACAATCAGGAGCTGGAGCACCTAATTCCCAAAGAGCATAAGCAGACTTAATTTCAATTGTCTCACTACTTTCTCCAAATCTTGCTGGAGTAATTGCAATTGTCGATCCTCCCTGTTTTTTGATAAAAGATACTGTTTCGGTACTATATCTTGCAGGAATGATTTTCAATTTCTTGTCTTCAGGCTTTACCAAAACCTTTTCTGTAACGGTTTTGAAGGTAGCTGGATATTTTTTCAAAATTTTATAGGCAGGAGCTATTTGCACCTGTTCTGTTTGATTCTCATAAACATCAGGAGTCGTACAACGAACGTAACATTTCCCTGGCTGAGGATTAGCTGGAAGATCTTGTGCCTGTGTCGTTAACCCAAAAGTTAACATTATTAATGATAGGATAATTCTTTTCATATAGTATTTAGTTTAATTGATAATTTATTGATGTGTTACTACTAAAAGTACTAAATTATAGAGAGAAATTCATCAAAACTAAATATAGTAACTATAATTCCACAGCTTTTCGATAAGGCGTGTATTTTAACGATAAATGACATCAAAAAAACAAAAACTTCTTATTTAGCACCTTAAACACACCTTGTTACGGTTAATCCTCAAAAACCTTCATAAATCACTATTTAACAATCAATTAACGAGATAATTCCTATCAATTAAATCTTATTTTTACTAAAAAAAATACTTAAAGCTGTTAAACTATTTCTTATTTGAACAATACTACTTAAATTGTATTGACTTTAAAAAAACTATTCAATTACATGATCGAATTAAAAAACAAACACGATTCTAATGAATATCAATTTACGCTCAAAGCGGAAAATGGTCAAATTATCTTTCATAGTTCTTTATACCCCACAAAAAGAGATGCGCTTGATGGGATTTCTCTAGCAAAAGATGGATCTCCTGATCGTTGCAAATACGAGAGAAAAACTGCTACCAATGGAAAATTTTATTTTAATCTCAAATCTAGCACCAATCAAATCATTGGCGCTAGCCAATTATATACTTCTGAATCAGGAATGGAGAATGGAATTAAAAATGTAAAAGAGCACATTGCTATTGCTCAGATCAAGGAGATATAAAGCATTCATTTTAATTTTTATCTCATCTTATCTAATAATTCTAGAAGCACTACATGCTGCGTTTCTGTATAATCTAAATGCGTTACCATTCGTAATTTCCCTTGCCCCATACCATAGAAGTGTACATTTTGTTTTGCAAAAGTAGCTACTACCTTTTGGGCATCTTGGTTGGTTTCAAAAATAATAATATTAGTCACTACTGGGGCTACCCTAGTCACAAAGCTACATTGCTGCAATGCATTTGCTAATTCTTTTGCTCGTCGATGGTCTTCTGAGAGTCGTTGTACATGATTATCAATAGCAAAATTTCCAGCAGCAGCCATGTATCCTATCTGTCTCATACCACCACCCAATATTTTGCGAACCCTCAAAGCTTTTTCCATCACCTTAGAACTCCCCAATAACACCGATCCCATAGGTGCCCCCAACCCCTTACTAAGACACACAGAGATTGTATCAAAAATAGCTCCGTAATCGCCTGGCACGGTATTCGTAGCCACCATTGCATTCCATAACCGTGCTCCATCCAAATGCAAACCCAAACTATGAGCCGTACATACTTCCTTAATTTTTTTCATTTCTAGCAAATCATAACATGCCCCTCCTCCTTTGTTTGTCGTATTTTCTAGACATACAAGGCTTGTCAAAGGGCTATGATAAAAATCAGGAGGATTAATAACCGCTTCTATTTGTGTGGATGTAATTATTCCGCGATCTCCTATTAATAATTTGCAAGAAACACCACTATTAAAAGACACTCCACCACCTTCATAATTATAAACATGTGCATAATGATCCGCTATAAGCTGTTCTCCGGGCTGTGTATGCAGTTTAATTGCTGCTTGATTAGCCATACTCCCTGTGGGGAAATATATTGCGCTATCCATTCCAAATAGCTCTGCTAATTTGTTCTCTAACGCGTTTACTGTAGGATCCTCTTTATAGACATCATCTCCTACTTGTGCATTAAACATTGACTGTAACATTTCTGGAGTCGGTTTTGTCACCGTATCACTTCTTAAATCTATATGCATCGCTCATTATTTTTTTATTCCAATTACTATCGGTTTAGATTTAATACCAATATCGCTATGATATGTCGGACCAAGTCATTGTTATTTTCTTATCCGTAGTGCTGTACTGAATTTTAAAAAGCCCCTTATCTAGTCAAATTTTATCTCATTTTTGATCAATAATAAAAAGTCAAGATGAGTTCTGAGAAATCATCATCTACGAAAAAGATTATTAGATAGCACAAGTCGATACACAACATTGGATACTTCTATCATTTAAAAAATAACTACAGGCTAATAATTCGGTTCTTTTCCTACTATTTTAGCCTACAATTACATTTTAATTGGTATTAATGTGGTATACCATCTCAGTAGGCTCGTTAGTTAAATACGAGCTAATACCATTTATCCTTTGAATTTACTGGGATAAAATTATTCCTTTTGTAGCAAATTCAAAATTCAATTAGGATAACCTTATGATTCTTATCAAATGTGATCATCAAAAAAGCCTGTAGATCAGTACAGGCTTTTTTAGATAGGGTAGGCAAAAAAAGGTATAAAATAGTTAGTAATTAATAATTTCAAATTCACTTCGACGATTCATCTGGTGTTGTTTATCAGAACACCCTTGCTGACAATCTTCTATTGGTTTTAGTTCTCCAAAACCTTCAAACCTCATTCGTCGTGCATTAACAAATCCTTCTAAAGCCAAATAATTTCTTGTTGATTCTGCACGTTTTGCAGACAGTACATTATTATAACTTTCAGAACCTCTATTGTCCGTATGAGAACTTATTTTTATTTCAACAGTTTCGAAACGTTCCAATTTTTTGGCTAGTATATCTAGTTCTTTTTTGGAATCAGCTCTAATGTTCCAACGATCATAATCAAAATAAATTGGGGCAACACTAAAAAATAATTTCCCATCTTTTCTATAAATCTGAGGACCAATAGTATCCGCCAACAATTCTTTTAAGATTTGTGTTCTAGGTTTCTTAGGCAAAGACACTCCTGTGGCATTTCGACCCTCCAAACAAGGACATGGAGCAGTAGCACCCGGTAACTTTAATTTTGTCCTTTCGGTATTTGGAACACTCCCCGATGGTAATGCAATCGTACCAGCAGTCCTATCTGTAATTCGAATTGTATCACTTGATGATGTATTGACAATTTGAGCGTCCTTTGGTTCTGGTTTCTTATTCAAATAGAGTATATAGGTTTCTTTATTTTTCTCTAAAACCCTTGCAAATTGTTGTCCGTTAAAATAGGCATCTGCATTTGCTGCAAACTGATAGGTACCAGGTAATAAATTCAACGTAAATGCTGCTGTTGTATCCAAGGTATTTTCATAGCGCACCTTCTCGTTTTTATCGATCAAAGAAACCGTTACATTTGGGATATATTCTTTGGTTTCCCTATCACGAACTTCAAATTTTGCAATGTATTCTCGAATAAAAATTTCTCCTATTTGCTCAAAACTATAAATATCATCATTGGCGCTAACTCTATTTGAAGAGAAAAACCCCTTGTTTTTATCATAATAGCTTAATGAAAAATCATCATACTGCGAATTTATAGGAGCTCCCAAATTGATAGGTTTTGTAAAACCTCCTTGAACATTTTCTGAAACAAACAAATCCATCATCCCCAAACCTAGATGACCATTCGACGAAAAGAATAAGTTCCCTTCTTCTGATACAAACGGAAACTGTTCCCTATGCTGCGTATTAATAACCTTTCCTAAGTTCACAGGTGTTCCATACGAACCGTCAGAATTAATGGTGGTATAATAAATATCAAAACCACCTTCTCCTCCAGGGATATTAGAGGCAAAATACAACTTGGTCTCATCTGCACTCAAAACTGGATGTTCCATAGAATAACCTTCTACATTAAACGGAAGTTTTACTGAAGGCGTCCAGGTAGTATCATTATAAGTAGTCTTATACAAATACACTTGATTGGTATTAAGTGTGTCAAATTTCTTCTTTCCTTTTTCGCTATTACTTCTAGAAAAATAAAACGTTTTTTTGTCTTTGCTAAAACAGAAATTCCCTTCATGCAGTTTAGAATTCACAACATCCAAATAGGAATTGGGAACAGCTACTGGTTTCAGCTTATCAGACACTGGCACTTGATAAATATCCAAAAATGGGCGATGTGTCCATTTATAATTTTTGTTTAACAGTCCATTTTTGGATCGATCAGAAACAAAATACACCGTATCATCGATTTTTATCGCTCCAAAATCAGCAAAATCAGAACTTATTCTTGATCTCTCTACTGTATAATCCTCTGCCTTTACCTTAAGCCCTTCTATTTCGACCAGAGTCGCTTCTTTGTCAAGTAAATCATTATTTTGAGAAGCAAAAGATGCCAAATATTCTATAGCCCCCTCATGATCTCCCAATGCTGATCGCAATTGGTACATCATGAAGTTGTAGCGGTTATCAAAGCTTTTATTATCTTCTGGGAATTTACCCCTCATATATAAAGAAAGATACAACGCTGCCTTTTTATACTCATACACATTATAATATGAATTAGCCAAGCGTTCCAAAACTCTTTTACTAGAGCCTTTGTCTAATTCTAATTTATAATTAGATGCCGCATTAATATAATCTCCTTTTTCGTAAAAACGATCAGCCCTTGTTTTGCGTTGTGCAAAAGCCCCATGGACTATAAAGAGCAACGATATGAGTAGTACTTTGTAGTTCATCATTAAAAGAATCTTGGAGATGTGTATTTTTTACTTAGACTGAGTAGATCAAAATTATAAAGCAAGATTATCTCATGACTTCCACTATTAAAATCTTGCAAATCACCGAGTGAATAATCATAGGAATATCCTACTTTGAAGTTATGAGTAATATTAACCCCTGCGATACCTATCAGTGCATCCTGGAGCCTATATGAAACACCTAATTCAAAACGACTGTATATCAAAGTATTCAACGATAAATCAAAAGTCAATGGTGCTCCAACAACCGATTTTATCACAGTAGAAGGTTTTAATTTTATGCCATCGGATAGTTCAAAGACATATCCCGCTATGGCATAGGCATGAATTGCACTTTCTGACTGGACACTTTTGTCCACACTTATATCACTAGGAATTAAATTCGGTGAAGATACTCCGGCATAAAAATTGTCAGTAAATAAATACGCCCCTGCTCCAACAGCAAATTGGGCACTAGAAGTTGTATTAAATCCTGCTTCGCCATTTACATTGGTATCAGAAAAATTTAATTGCGTAGTATTCATTCCAACCTTCAAACCATAAGAAAGGCTCATCCATTTGGATAACTTTGTGATATAGGCAAAATCTACATTGAAGTTATTATTATTCACCACATCACCAATTTCATCATGAGTAAAATTAGCTGTAAGTTCTATATTTTCATTTATTGGCACATGCGCAAAAGCATTTATCGTCTGCGGTGCTCCATCCAATCCAACCCACTGTGTCCGATACAGACTCCCCAAATTAATTAAACTAGGTTGCCCAGTCACATAGGCAGGGTTCACAATACTCATATTATATAAGTATTGCGAATACTGAGCTTCTTGTTGACCAGAAACAGCATGTACCACTAGGAACAACCCTAGAATAAAAATGTATAATTTTTGCGTCATTTTATTTACTTAAATAGAAATTACCCTGAATTGGTCTGTTTTCATTTTTATTAGGGTTCAGTATATAGAAATATACACCCGAAGGCAGGTTTTTTCCTAATTGGATTCCTGTATTACCGATTCCTCTAAACTCTTCGGTTGTTTTATTTGCTCTATATACCAAAGTTCCGTAGCGATTAAAAATTTGTAATTCAAAAGCCTCGAATACCGTAGGGATATTAAAATCCTGATCCCTCCATTGCGTTATATTGAAAGTATCATTTTCGCCCCTCTCATTTGGTGACACTCCATCTTGGAACTCCAAGGTACAATTCTCTTCTCCTAGGTTAAGAATATCAATCTCTACTTCTAATCTAGCTGACTCACACCCATTATCAGCCAAAAAAGCTACATATATTTTTTGTCTATCCTCTAGCAAGGAGCTTCTGCGTATGGTCTCATCACCATCTGGGCTCGTGTACCAAACAAGATTACTCTCAGTTATTTCTTCTCCTTGAATATTGACCACTTTTGTTATGTCATCTAGAGTCGCTGCATCGAGCACACAAAATTCTGTAGGTGATATTTCCTTAATAGGAATTTCTCCAAATACTCGAATTGTTAACGAAGAAGTATCAACACAGCCCGCATCCGTGGTAGTAGTATATGTAAAATTAAAATCTTGCTGATCATTTAGTGTAGGAATATCAAAGTTATTAGACACTACCTCACCATTGCTATCTGTCCAAACTCCTGTGATAGCAATTGTACTCCCATTAGTCTCTAACACGCTACGCAAGTCAATTCTGTTTTGTGATCTACAAAACTCTGGCAATACCGACGGATCAGAAGGAGTATCCTCTCCGGCATATTGATTTTGATTAACTCTAAAAGTAACCTTTACCCTATCCGACTCACAACCTGTAACAGATTGCGCAGCTACAAAAAGCTCTTGCCCATTTGTCAAAGATGTATTCAACGGAAGTATATCATTACTATCAGGAGTGGCATACCATGCTACGTTATTCACTGCTGTTCTCGTGCCATCTGTAGCAATATAATTAATCATATTGACATCATTAAGTATTGGATTATCAAAAGAACAAAACGTTGTAGGTAAGATCTCATCTGGTATGGAGACATCAATTACACTAATATCAATATTTGCCGTAACTGGAGCACATACACCATTGACCACTCTATACTCAAAACGATACTGGTTATCTGGGAGATTTCCAAATACAAAAACACCATCTGTCAAAACTTCTCCAGTATCAACTCGTGTAAAAGTCCCTGTCAATGGTGATGTCGTTCTATTTAGATAATCAAATAAATTAACCTGTCCCAAACTAGAACAAAAAACTCGATTATTCTGATTAAAATTGATTTCTACAACCTCTGTTATGTCTAATTGTACAGAAACTCTATCAGCCTGCGGAAATATACAAGCTCCATTATTTGGTAATATATAGGTATACGTACCTGACTGAAAATTATCTGAAAGAGTCAATCGCCCCAAGTGTGGTTGAAACATGGTAGTCGTATTTTCTAATGAATTATAGCCAAAAGGCCCTATCCAATACCCCGTAGTATCTGCATCTGTCAGCAAGGAAAATAAGTTGAAAAAATCTTGAGACCTACAGACTTTTCCATCAACACCTGTACCAGCATTTGGTTCTTTAAATACTCTAATTTTTAATCTAGCTGTATCTGTACATCCCTTGGATGTTGTCGTTGTGTAGGTAAAGTCAAAGTCTTGAGACGTACTTGTAAGACTTGGAATCACAAACTCATTGGGAACTACTGCGTCCGCAGCATCCGTCCAAACCCCAGTAGTAGCAATAGCCGTACCATTGGTCTCTAATGCACTTCTCAAATCTATAGTGACATCAGATTCACAGAATTCGGGAATTAGTGAGGGATTAGAAGGCGTATCTTCTCCTGCATAGTCAAAGGGCAATATCACAAGCGATACCTGAGCCGTCAAAACTGGACACGGATGCTCAGGAGAAAATATTGGAGAACAATAAGGTGGATTAGCCAAGGGATTATTATACATTATTGATTCAGGTACTAGACTACTATTTTCCAAAAGTATTTTGGGGTCTACGCTATACTCAAAAACATACGTTCCTGGCACTGCTCCAGAGATTGTAATAACACCTCGATGTGCTTCTGTCGGTTTTGTAATTATTTCGTCCTCAAAATTTTTGACCAAATCAAGATCTGAGACTCCAGGGCCCGACACAAAACTCCATTTTACAAAATCAGTTCCTATTGTATTATCAACATAAATATTATTTGGTGTAAACGATAAATAATCAAATAGGTCTAGTCTAGTTTCTACAGAATTATTTGCGCATATTTCTGGAATAGGACCATTTTGTTGAAAAGGTTTTAATTCTTCAAAGATTCTTAATTTAACTATCTCAGAATCATCGACACAAACACCTGACCTTTTGTTTACACTGTATTCAAATCGGAATTCTTTCATGCCAAACTTTGGATTCGCGGCAACAAATGATTGATAAATTCCTCTAAAATCTATTTCTGCATCATCAGGGCCTGATATTTCTCCTGTTCCATCCATATCGTCCCAAGTTCCTTCAATATCTTCTTTAATCAAAAAATCATCATCTCTTAGATTTATTGGTGTATCAAACTCTGTACTAGTCATTATTTCGCTCTCACAGTAATTTAGCTTTGCTCCAAATCCAGCAAATACCTGACGTACGATAGACACACGAACAAATGTCTCTCTGACTCCAGGAGGCAATGTACTCGGAGGTAGATTTGGCTCACATTGGGGAACACCCGAAACGACATATTTAAAATCAAAGAATGCATCATCAATACCATCTATATCTCCTGGATGATAGACAATATCTGCCGAAAAATTAGAACCACTAACGAGAGCATTTACAAAATCTGGACCAGAATCGGGACCCAAATAAACCCAAGTACCATTGAGATGAGGAGATGGAACTCCTGTCCTAGAGGCTAGCGCTTGATATAAATCTATATCAACTGGAGATGGAGGAAAATTACCATCTATATCTGGCAAATTACACAAATTAACTATATCGCACACTGTCACATTAATTCCGTTGGCATCTGCTGGTAATGCAATTCCCGAAAAAGAACCTAATACCACGGCAATAGACGCTCGAACCCCAGAAGTCGTACAGCTTCCATTTCTTAGTTCAAAAATATGATCATTTTGGTTGTTTGAAGAGTTTTTTATCCCCCAAATATTCAAATTACCTGTGTTGGCGTCCAAAATAAAATTAAAACCCGGATCAAACCATTCGTCACCTGCTTGTGGAGTAAGACCAGTTGCCGTGTACAAATTCATAATACCATCAGGTGTCCCCACTCCATCACTATCTACAGTAGTGATATCACAAATCTCCACGATCCTATTCTCATCACATTGAGAAAAACTAGATACAGAAATAAAAATTGCAAGAATGAAACATGTAATTTTTTCGATGTACTTCAAAATTTAAATTATGAATTAAACTTATTAACAATTGTTTACAAGCTCAAAATTAGAAAAATTTTAACAATTACAAAGAAATAATGTTTCTATCCACCCAATCCTTAACATTCAAATACACAAAATAGCCTCAAATTACTATAAATAAAGGTGTTGAAACAAAAAAAACATTCCATAAAAATTTCAAAAAACTAAGGTTTTTACATACAAAACCTACAGAAATCACAGAAAAACTCAATTACACACGTATAATTTAGTTCAAGAACAGCAAAAAACGCACTTGTTCGTAAAATGTTACAAACCTTGATTTAAAAACGCAATACTATGCGCTGCCGCTATCGCCGCAGTCTCTGTACGTAATCTAGTACTCCCCAAACTTACAGGAGCAAAATTGTGACTGATTGCTGTTTGGATTTCGGTTGTAGAAAAGTCCCCTTCTGGACCTATAAGTAAAAGTATTTTTGTTTTGGGTAATGCAACACTTTTCAACAGATCCTTGTGTAATTCGTCACAATGCGCTATGAATGTAGTGGATGACTCATGTGATTGTTTCATAAATTCTTTAAACGTCACGGTCTCATTCAAAATTGGCAAATAATATTGTAATGATTGCTTCATTGCGCTTTGCAAAATCCGTTCGTAACGCTCTGGTTTAATCACCTTTCTCTCACTATGATCACAAATGATTGGAGTAATTTCATCAATTCCTATTTCTGTTGCTTTTTCCAAAAACCACTCATATCGATCATTCATTTTGGTGGGCGCTACAGCCAAATGCAGATAATACTCTTTTGGGGGGTGTTGTTGACGCTTTAGAATAGTAGCTTGACATCGACTTTGACTCGTCAATGTGAGTTCTGCTGTAAACAAATCTCCTTGACCATTGGTGATATACAATGGATCTCCCTCTTTTTTTCTTAAAACTTTTGCAATATGCCTACTTTCTTCTCTATTAAACGTATAAGAAGTTACTGTATCGGAAAGTTCTGGACTGTAAAATAACTGCACGGGCCTATTTATTAGTAGTATTCATGAATCTATTTAATGGATATCATCAAATAGCAAAACGTGGTTTGGCTACAATATGTTGATTTGTAAAATCATTTTTTTGATATTTTAAATATCCAACAATAGCAATCATCGCGGCATTATCGGTTGTGAATTCAAACTTGGGGATATGTGTTACCCATCCAAACGTTTTCTCTCCCTCTTTGAGTGCTTTACGAATTCCAGAATTTGCAGAAACCCCTCCTCCCATTGCAATAGTTTTGATACCTGTTCCTTTGGTTGCTTTTTTGAGCTTATCGATTAATATATTGATAATCGTATATTGAATAGATGCACAGATATCTTCTAGATTTTCTTTGATAAAATCTGGATTTTCAGCAAGCTTTTTTTGAATAAAATACAACACCGCTGTCTTGAAACCACTAAAACTAAAGTTCAGGCCATCAACTCGTGGTTTTGTAAAAGGGAATGCCAATGGGTTCCCTTTTTGGGCATATTTATCAATCAAAGGACCTCCGGGATACGGCAATCCCAGAATCTTGGCACTCTTATCAAAAGCTTCTCCAACAGCATCATCGATAGTTTCTCCAATAACATCCATCTCAAAATGATCCGTAACTTTTACAATTTGTGTATGCCCTCCACTGATAGTTAACCCCAAAAATGGAAATTGTGGTACCTCATATCCTTCTTCTTCTATAAAATGTGCCAGAATATGAGCTTGCATATGATTCACCTCTATTAATGGAATAGCTAACGCCAAAGACAAAGATTTGGCAAAAGAAGTTCCAACAAGTAACGACCCCATCAATCCAGGACCTCGTGTAAATGCAATAGCACTAAGTTGTTCTTTATGAATACCTGCTTTTTTAATTGCCTGATCTACAACAGGTACTATGTTTTGTTGATGCGCTCTAGAGGCTAACTCAGGAACGACACCTCCATACTGCTCATGAATTTTTTGAGTCGCCACAACATTCGATAGTATTTTTCCGTTACACAGTACCGCAGCAGCAGTATCGTCACAAGAAGATTCAATTCCGAGTATGTATGTATTTTGTTTGTCCATTAGGAGGAAAAAGGCATAGAAATTGTTAATATTGCCTACAAAGTTATAACATTAAATTCATATCAAAAAAGCGCTCAAAATACTAAGCAGAATTATTGGGGTATTATTACTCCTTTTCCTACTATTAGTACTTCTTTTTTCGATTCCCACAATTCAAACTTTTATTGGTGGTAAAGCAACAGATTTCCTCAATAAAACCTACGATGTCGACATTGAGGTCGGTGGTGTAGGTCTCACCTATAGTGGTGATGTAGCATTGCAAGAAGTATTGATACGCGACCATCATCAAGACACATTGATCTACGCTGGTGCTATCAAAACTTCTATAGTTAGTATGGCCAGCCTCAAACAAGGCCTCCCTGAACTAAACAAAGTCACCATTGAGGATATCTTATTTGACATGAAAGTTTATCAAGGAGAAACCTCTGACAATCTGATGACCTTTGTTAGAAAATTCAATAAAAAGAAAAAAAAGACTAAGAAAAAATTTGTCTTAACCGCCACAGAAGTTGTACTAACCAATGGTCATTTTAGATACACCAACGAAAAACTCAGTACTCCCAAAATTCTAGATTTTTCCAATATTTCAATAGACGCAGAAGCACTCAAGGTTGATGGATTAGATTTCTACCTCAAAGCAAACGATGTCGCATTTCTGGATCACCGAGGGCTCAAAGTAGAACACCTAAAAACAGACATGGTGATCACTCCTACTACTATGATTTTTGAACCAACTGTGCTAGAAACCCCTTCTTCCTTGATCCAAGGAACAGTACGATTTGATTATCAACCGGGTGATATCTCAGATTTCTTAAACAAAGTACAGGTAACTGCCAGCTTTAAGGACTCAAAACTAAACACAAATGATTTAAGACCTTTTTACAAAGGTTTTGGAAAAAATCAAAAAATGCGTGTAGCGCATACCAAATTAACAGGTGTTCTAAACAATTTTGACTTAAAAAAAGTACGCTTATACGGAATGGATCGCTCGATCATTCACGGAGATATGAATATTACTCAGGTATTTTCTAAAAAAGCAGAAGATTTTAAATTAAAAGCAAATTTCACAAAATTACACACCAATTACTACGATCTAATCAACTTTATGCCTAGGGTACTAAAAAAATCATTACCCAAACAATTACAAGCTTTTGGCAATGTAAAAGCAATAGGCAAGAGTACCATCACCAAAAAAGATGTTGATATGGATATGAATATCACATCACAACTCGGAAAAATATCTGCCTTTCTCGTTTTAGGAAATCTAGACAATGCCCTAGATGCTACATACAATGGAAACCTTATTGTTAGTGAGTTTGATCTAGGAACACTTTTGGAGAAAAAATCTTTGGGGCTCACCTCTTTCAATCTAGATGTAGACGGACGTGGTTTTACTCGTGCTAATCTAGACACGCAATTGGAGGGAACTATCCAAAATTTAGATTTTAATGGATATGCTTACAACAGTATCAGTGTCAAAGGAAACTTAAAAGACCCTATATTTGATGGAGAATTGATTTCTAACGATCCTGACTTCAAATTACAATTCAATGGTGTTGCCGATCTTTCTTCAGAAATTAATAATTATGATTTTACCGCAGATGTAGAGTTTATTGATCTGAATCATTTAAACATCTTTAAACGTGATAAGGTTTCTCAATTCAAAGGTGGAGTTGTAATGAAAATGAAAGGCACCTCTATCGATGATGCCTTTGGAACAATCTCTTTTTCCGAAACTTCTTATCAAAATCAAAATGATGACTATTATTTTGATGATTTTGAGATCACCTCTTCATTTTCGGATACCGATGTCCGAACTATAACAGTAAACAGCCCTGATATTATCAAAGGAAAAGTCAAAGGTGCTTTCAAATTCAAAAATGTCTATGACCTTTTCCGAAACTCTATCGGTAGTTTATACACGAATTTTGAAGCTATCAATCAAACGGATAATGAGTTTATGGAATTTGATTTTACAATTTACAACAAAATTGTAGATGTTTTCTTTCCTCATATCAAATTTGGCCCAAATACTTCTATACGGGGAAAAGTAGAGAGTGATGAATCTGAATTCAAACTAACTTTCAAGTCTCCAGAAATCAAAATTTTTGACAACCTAATTAAACGTATTAATTTACAGGTAGATAACAAAAACCCATTATTCAACACCTATATTGCCATCGATAGTGTAGCAACCAAAAGCTATGATGTTTCTAAATTCAGTATGATTAATGTAACGCTCAAAGACACGCTCTTTATGCGTTCAGAATTTTATGGTGGTTCCAAAAAAGAAGATAAATTTAATCTCAGTTTTTTCCACACGATCAACAAGAATAACAAATCAGTACTTGGCATCCGCAAATCTGATATTCTATTCAAAGGAAACACTTGGTATATTAATGAAAAGAATGATCGTTACAATAAGGTTGTTTTTGATAATCGCTTCAAGGATGTTAGAATTGACTCCCTCGTTCTGAGTCACAAGAATGAAGAAATCCGGATGGCAGGAATGCTCCGAGACACCACATACAAGGATATTAAAGTAGATTTCAATAACGTACTCCTGGATCACATCACACCAGACATCAAAGAATTAAAATTATCTGGGCTTATCAATGGAAAACTGGATTTACTACAAGAAAATGGCGCATACTACCCCAACTCTTCATTAGAAATCAGCAAGTTAGGAATTAACAATATGTTATTGGGACTACTCGAAATCGATGTTATGGGTAACGAAACATTGACGCAGTATGGTGTCAACACAGTATTGACCAACAACTCTTTAGAAACATTAAAAGGCATCGGTGCAATAGACATTTCTGAAAAAGGCTCCAATATAGATCTAGATGTAACTCTTGATGGTTTTGACCTACAAGCATTTAGTCCCTTAGGAAGAAACATCATTCAAAATATTAGAGGACTTGTCTCTGGCGAAGCCCAAATCTCTGGCAATTACAAAAATCCAGACATTCATGGCTCTGTACGCCTCAACAAAGCTGGACTCAAAATTCCTTACCTCAATGTAGATTTTGATTTTGAAGAAAACGCAAAAATACAACTAAGCAAACGCCTATTTAATTTTGATAATATCGCTGTTACCACTACAAAACATAACACCAAAGGTACGCTGAGTGGTTTTATTAAACATCAAAATTTCAAAAAATGGGAACTCGATTTAGCTATTGACTCTAATCGTCTATTGGTTTTAGACACCCAAGATGATGATGATGTCTTGTATTATGGTACTGCTTTTATTGACGGCAAAGCCACGATCAAGGGACCGACGGATGCCCTTGTCATTGATGTTGCTGCTACTTCAGAAAAAGGTACCGAATTCAAGATACCACTTAATGATATCGAAACTATCGGAGATAATAATTACATCCACTTCTTGAGCCCCGCCGAGAAAAAAGCTCGATTATCAGGCAAAGAATTAATACTCCAAGAAGTAAAAGGATTAGAGTTAAATTTTGATCTAGACCTCAACAATAACGCTGAAGTAGAAATTGTCGTAGACAAAGAGACAGGAAGTAGCCTCAAAGGACGTGGAGCGGGAACATTATTGATAGAGATGAATACGAATGGAAAATTCAATATGTGGGGAGATTTTGTAGCCTATCAAGGTGTTTACAATTTTAGATATGGTGCTTTTTTGGAAAAAGTATTTAAAGTAAAACAAGGAGGAAGCATCAATTGGGAAGGAAGCCCTACTGGAGCGGTTCTGAGTATGAGTGCTGTCTATCAAACCGAAGCCAATCCTGGAATTTTATTAGAAAATCAACCTATAAATCGTAAGATACCCGTAGACGTTATTATTGATCTACAAGGAGAATTACTCAAACCAGACTTAAGTTTTCAAGTAGAATTTCCCAACACCAGTTCTATCGTAAAAAGTGAACTACAGTACAGGATGAACGATCGTAATGAACGAGAGCGACAAGCCCTATCTCTGGTTTCTCAAGGACGCTTTTTGAGTGAAGCTAGTCTAGGGCAAGGAGAACTGATCACGGGTAACTTGGTAGAGCGTGCCTCTAGCCTAGTGAATGATATATTCTCGGATGACGAGGACAAATTTCAGGTAGGCCTAGATTACGTACAAGGAGACCGAAATCCCATCACACAAAATACCGAAGCTGCAGGTCGATTAGGAGTTTCTGTTTCTACACAAATTAGCGACCGTATCCTAATTAATGGCAAAGTTGGAGTACCCGTTGGTGGCGTGAGCGAATCTGTAATCGTAGGAGACGTCGAAATTCAATTTTTACTCAACGAAGATGGTTCGCTACGTGCAAATATTTTTAATCGGCAAAATGACATTCAATTTATTGGTGCTGGCGAAGCTGATGGCTACACGCAAGGAGTAGGACTATCCTACACCTATGATTTTGACACCTTCAAAGAATTGATCCGAAAAGTTTTTGCTAATAATAAAAAGACAACAACAGAAAGCCAAAAACAAGCCGTAAGCAAAGAAGAAAAACAGACTCCTTCGTTTATTCAATTCCGATAAACATATCATCTCTACAAGAATCGTCTCCTACTAATATCTGATGTATTTTGCCCCCTTCATAAGGACTTATACCATTTATCCTTTGAATTTACTGGGATAAAATTTTCTTTATTCGCCTCAGTTTCAACATAAAAATAAACCATAACTACAGCTATACTTGATGTTTCTGCTGAAGCTGAAACAAAAAAATCTTAATTTTTCTTTCCTGTAAATTCAAACAACAAATGGTATTATTTTTTAAATGGTATGACACTATACACCTAGATTAGTTTTAGGCAACCTCATCACTTACAAAAATCCCAAAAAAGAAATCTCTAAGGTTTACTTTTCATCTTCTGACCCACATTTAAAAAGGTCAAAAAACTTAAATAAAACATACATCGTTATTCCATAATAAAAACAAAAAATACAATCATAACATCAATAATAAAGCTAAAAATATATCATAAAATCAAAAATAGCACTCAAAAAATACATTTTTATACACATAATTGTATTTTAAAATTAAAAAAACACTATAATTCAAGCTTAAATTTGTATTTTCGCCCCGATGTATCTACAAATCACCCCCTTGTAATACAAACCCCATTCGTATTAAAAATTCTTAAAAAGAAGAAACCATGAACAAAACTATTTTCTCTAAGCAAAGAGCCTATCACACCTTTTTGTTATTTTTATGTTTCAGTGTATTTGCCCTAAATCTGCATGCACAACAATACCCTTTTACAACACCTAATACTATTAATGCCTCTATAAACATCCAAACATCCGATACCGAAATTTTTAACAACAAACTTATCGGTTACAACATAGAAGGCTTCAATACCCAACTAGAAAAAGATTTTATCAAAAAAGTAGATCCCGTAACCATTCGTTTTCCGCATGGGGTATGGGCCAACTTTTATGAATGGCAGGATGACACCTATCAACAAGACAGTTATGACAATGGAACTCATCAAAATTCACTTAATGTATACGTTCAGAGTATCAAGGGGCATATTGGAGGGATCGCCTCTCTGAATACAGATAAAAAGAATAGTAACGGAGGACAAGGTTACGACATGATGTGGACCTACACCGTCAATTTTGATGATGGTGCTAGCAGTGTTGCCAGAGCCAAAAAAGATATTGCACTTGGATTAGAAGTCAAAGCTATTGAGCTAGGAAATGAACATTTTTGGAAAAATCAGCGTGCAAACAGAACGGCAACACCAGCCATGTATCTCGCTGCTGCAACCGAAGTCTCCAATGCCCTAAAAGCAGAATTCCCTGATATTGAACTATCAATACCTCTTGGCTGGAGAAGAACTCAAGAAGACTACAATAACGAAATCATTGGTGATGGCAACTACTTTGACGCTATTACCTTGCACAAGTACTTGGGTGCAGATCCAGATATCCCTGGAGAAAGTGACAGCGCCTACAGCTCCTTACTGACAGCAAAGCTAGAACTAGAAGAAGATGTGAATTGGGTACGAGATAATTTTGCTCCTGGCAAGCCAATATGGCTAACAGAATGGGGCGTTTCTGCAGGTAGCCAAGTACACGGAGGAGCCTGTTTGGGGTTGGCTGATGTATACATGTATATGTCAGAACATCAAGATATTTTTGAAAGAGCTAACTGGTTTAGTTTTAATAGAATTCTAAACGCTATGGTGGTTGTGGATGATAAAAGAAGACCAGTTTATCCATTGCAAAAAAGAGGGTATTTATCGACTTATGAAATCATTCAAGATGTTTTTAGAGATGCCACCATGCATACTAGTACCGTCACCGCATCTGCACAATTAACAACCGCTAGAGGTTCCGTAAATGCTGTAAATGCTAGGGCGACTACAAAAAATGGAGAAACAAAAGTTATAGCCGTAAACTTAACCGACAAACCTGTAACATTTGAGTTAAAATTTGATAACGTCGTGTACAATGGTCAATTTAATCATGAGGCTCTTATATTTGAAGATCTTGGTGTTGTGGCTCCTGTGGATTATGATTCTAACCAACTACAGAGCATAAAACAAGGTACAGGAGCTATCATCTTGCCTCCACTCTCCGTGAGTAAAATATCTGGTATATCACTAGCTCCACTACAAGCCCCCACATTTGTAACACCTACTGATTTTGCTACGATCGAACCAGGAAATAATATCGAGGTAGAAGCCACAGTACAAAATGGATATAACACCATGAATACCTTAGAATTATTCATCAACGGAGTTTCTGTTCGTAGCACTTCTACCCCACCTTTTACCTGGGGCTTTGATGGTCAAAATGATGGATTATTAGAAAATATTACTCCTGGAACATACGAATTAAAATTGGTCCTTACAGATATAAGTGGCAAAACTGCTGAGACTACAATGAGCGTCAGTAGTGGTGTTTTCCCAACGCAACCCTACAACGGTACGATACACACAATTCCTGGCACTATCCAATTAGAGGATTATGATATAGGAGGCGAAGGAGTCGCTTTTTCGGATTCTTCTGTAGGAAATTCGGGGGGAGCATACCGAACTGCAACAGGCGAAGACGTAGATATCACAACCGGAGGCACTGGTTTTGTCACAAATGCTTTGAGCGGTGGAGAATATACAAGATACACCGTAACTATTGCCGAAACTGGAGAGTATGAAATGTTAGTACACTACAGAACCAACTCCGACTCCTCCAAACCCTTTGAGGCAGCTATAAAACCAAGAGATCTCTCATCCTCTACCACGCTATTCACAACAGAAACGGGGTCCACTACTTCGGGGATTCGAAAAGTGACAGATGGATCTGGGGCGGTGACATTTGGAGATTATACATCAGAGACTTTTTCCTTGACAAAGGGTGTATGGATTTTAGAGCTAAAAATCCCTTCGGGCGGCGCAGGTCCCCTATATGATTACGTAACGATCAACAATACGCAAATACTCAGTATACCAACCCCGAGTATCTCTGACCAAAAACTAAAAGTATACCCTATACCAAGTACAAATGGCAGATTTAATTTGAGTGTAGCAACTCCTTGGAAAATCTATTCTTTGATAGGAGCTGAAATACTACAAGGTGATGAGAATCTGGTGGATCTTTCTAATTTCTCCAAAGGAATTTACATCCTAAGAACCGAAAGTGGTGTGATTAGAAAATTATTATACAATTAATACTTTTGGATCAATAATTATCTTGATTTTTGGTTATCAACCAAGAATCAAGATAAAATTTGACGAGTTCAGATGCTTTTCGGAATTTATGGCAACGCTACGAATGAGAAAAGTAACGAAATAGGGACGAATTTGATCTATTTTTTCAAGGAAAAAGAAAAGTCGAAATGAGTCCAAACTATAATTGTTCTACCATTTTTTTTATGAGCATTCTATTTTGTTTTCTTTAAAAAAAAACGAATTGGTCAGCGTTCTTCTGTATTACCCAAAAAACCAAAGCTAATCATAGTTAGTAGTGGTTCTTTTTATCCTAAAACAGCATAAAAAAAAGGCAGTGCACAGCAGTAAACCCTAATAGCAAACAACAACTATGCAACAAAATATTAGCAAACACACTGTTTTTTATACAAAAGTATAGTGAGTATAGTACTTGCCGTAATTATGAAAGACCTAAACAAGGCATTGAGCTCCTAAAAAAAAAACTCGATATAGGATATTCATACCAAATTAGCTATATACTGTCGCATATCGCTTTGTTCTTTTTCCATCTAAACTCCTTGTTCATATATTCTATAGCTAAGGCTATGCAATAACATCACGGTGTTTTTACATAAAAAAATAACAGTGGTATTCATACGAATTTATATACCTAAATTGGTATAATGTTGCTAAATTGATCTAAAATCTACTGATCCGCAACCATCAATGTGGTAATTTATCCTTTAGTACTCCATACAAAAAAGTTCCCAAAATAGCTGATACGATAACGATCAATATTGGAATATACCCAGCACCTATCAACGTAAACATAGGCCCCGGACATGCTCCTGCTAAGGCCCAACCCAAACCAAATAAGATTCCGCCAAATATATAACGACGAACTCCCGGTGCTTTTGGATAGAAATGTATGTTCTCTCCATAAAAAGAAGGTATGTTCCACCGTTTTATCATTTGTATGACAATAATCCCGATAACTAATGCTGACCCTATAATACCATACATATGAAATGATTCAAACTTGAACATTTCGTAGATACGAAACCAAGATGCCGCTTCTGATTTGAACATCGTAATCCCAAAAAGAATTCCGATACATAAATAGATAAGTGTTCTCATTTTTTTTAAAATAATAAAGGAAAAATCAAATGAATCATAAGTAAGCCTCCTATAAAAAAGCCGAGAACGGCTATCAAAGAAGGGAGTTGCAAATTACTCAATCCCGAAATAGCATGACCAGAGGTACAACCACCAGCATAACGCGCTCCAAAACCGACAAAAAGCCCTCCTATACTTAATAGTAGTAGTTTTTTGGCATCCCACAACGCATCAGTATCAAATAATTCTATAGGAAGATAGCTTGCTCCTGCACTATCAAAACCCAGTGCCTTCAAATCCGATATGGTATCTGGATGGATTGCCACAGCAGTATCTGTACTCAAATAATGAGCACCGATAAAACCGCCAATGATAGCTCCTAGAACCACTACCAAATTCCATTTTTGTGATTTCCAATCAAATTTGAAGAAGTTTACTTTGTTACCCGCTCCACAAATAGTACACATGGTACGTAGATTTGACGACATTCCAAAGTTCTTGCCCACCATCAAGAGTAAAAACATGACAAAGGCGATCATTGGGCCCGCTATATACCAAGGCCAGGGTTCATATATCCAATCCATTTTTCTTATTTGAACCGCAAAATAACAACAGTTTTCGCCAATGTTAAGTAACATATGTTACACGAGCCTTTTTTTTATAGAACTAAAAAAACCTTCTTGTCCTTTTTTTGTACCTAGCATAGCCTTCAAACATATCAGAAAGACGCACCTCTTCATAGCTAGATTTGAAAAAAAACAAAATTAATAACGCGATCGTAACAAGGAGCTTGTACCCAGATCCCACACACATCCCATAACCCCAAAACACTCCTAGTATAGCTGTATAAATAGGATGTCGGCTATACCTAAAAACTCCTGTTTGGATAAGCACACCATCCGTAGTTGGTGTAGGAAACGGAGACAGACCTTTACCTAATTGCACTATAGCCGCAAGACCAACAAATATCCCTAGAGCTATCAAAATACCTCCAAGTATTTTGACTCCACTGACAGGAGCAAAATCAAAATTTGCACAAGGAATCAAATAAATTATAAACAGCAAAAACTGTACTCCAACGTATATATAATCATTAGCTTTTTTCTTCGAACTCATGGTGACTTTTTTTATCATTATCTCAAGAAATTAATCTCTCTGGTCTTCTGTACTATTATACCCTTAAAAAATAAACCGTAGCCACAACTTGGCCTGAATTCCATAGTCTATACTAGCGAAAAATACTACAAATCATTTTGACCTACAATTACATTTTAATGGGGATTACTAGGGAAATATCACCCCTTGGATTTGGAACTCGTGATGCCAAAATTACCTTTATCATACAATAGATTTAAAGTAGGATTGGTACATCCTTCTCTTTTCTAGTATAAAAAATCTCCCCATATAACCTCTTCATCATAGGCTTTGACCCAAATCAAAAAAGACGACACTACAGCAATAGTATTATATTTCTAAAGCTTCTGGATGCTCTCAAAGCGTTATTTTTTTTACATTTTGCCACACCTTTTCCCCTAAAAAGGATAAAAAACAATACAATAAACACATTTTTATGCTATTTTGAAAAAATTTCAAAACCAACTTCTTATCAAACAAATTTGCACAGATCTTGAAGATCTATTCCTAATTACATCCATAGCTAATGATAATTATTCGTTATTTTAGCTACATCAAATGAGGTGAGGCTTCTTGTCAAAGAAGTAACAAACCTGCAATACAAGGATTTGAAAACAACTAAAAACACACCTTTACAAACAACCAAAATCTAGTAGCATTAGTATCGTTATCTCTATAATTAGCAGATACGATACATCGTATACACACCTATGAGTAAAAAATTAATCACAGCTGTACAAAATTCCTTCAAAACACATTTCAAAACCAAACCATTGCTTGTGTTTGCTCCGGGAAGAATCAATCTTATTGGAGAACATACCGATTATAACGAGGGATTTGTATTCCCTGGAGCCATCAACAAAGGGATTGTCTTGGCAATAAGCAAAAGTAGTAATGATCAAAGTCAGGTTTATGCACTTAATAAAGAAGAATTACAGACCCTGAGTCTAGATACTCCTACTCCTATTATTGATGGTGGTTGGCAAAATTATATTCTTGGTGTTGTTGCGGAGATCAAAAAACTGGGGCATCATCTAGATAACTTCCAAGCTGTATTTGGCGGAAATATCCCCGAAGGTGCTGGATTATCATCCTCTGCAGCATTAGAAAATAGTTTTGCCTTTGCTCTGAATAAACTATTTGGACTAGGATTATCCAAAAAAGAACTAATTCTAATTTCGCAAAAAGCAGAACACAACTTTGCAGGCGTACAATGCGGTATTATGGACCAGTATGCTAGTATGTTTGGTGTCAAAAAAAGTGCTATTTTATTAGACTGCAGATCTCTAGAATCCCAAAAGTTCAAAATTGATTTTGAAAATTATCAATTAATGCTCATCAACACCAATGTCAAGCATACATTATCAGAAAGTGCATATAATGATCGACGTTCCGTTTGCGAACGAGTCGCTAAATTACTAAAAATTAAAGCTCTCAGAGATGCATCGCTCCAAGATCTTGAAACCATCAAAGATCAAATCAAGGAAGAAGAGTATCAAAAAGCATGTTACGTTATCGAAGAGAATACACGGACACGCGTATTTTCTGAAGCTATAATAAAGAACGACCTTACAACACTTGGACAATTACTATATCAATCCCATGATGGTCTACGTACCAAATATAAGGTAAGTTGTGCCGAACTTGATTTTTTGGTTGACAAAGCAAAAGAAACTCCACATATCCTAGGAGCACGTATGATGGGAGGAGGATTTGGTGGTTGTACTCTCAATTTGATACTAAAAAGTGAATTCAAAAAATTCAGAAAAGAAATAGCTCGCAGTTACAAGAAAGAATTTGGTATCGACTGTGCAGTGTATAAGGTCAAACTATCAAAAGGAACGCACACTATATAAATAAGCACTATCTTCATGGACAAAAATCTACAAGAATATTCTCATAAGCGTTTTAATATTCTCACAGGAGACTGGATTCTGGTCTCTCCGCATAGAGCAAAACGCCCTTGGCAGGGACAAAAGGAGACCTTGACAAACGAGAAACGCCCTACCTATGACAAGGACTGTTACTTATGTGCGGGTAACACAAGGATCAACGGAGAGCAGAACCCCCAGTATCAAGATGTTTTTGTATTTACCAATGATTTTGGAGCTCTACAAACAACAACTCCGTCCTTTGCTATAAACGATGGGTTACTCCAAGCCGCAAGTGAGCAGGGGATTTGCAAGGTCATCTGTTTTAGCCCGGATCATTCCAAAAGCCTCGCCGATATGGAGGTTACAGCAATCCATAAAGTAATCCAAGTCTGGCAAGAAGAATACACCACGCTGGGCAACAATGAACTAATTAACTACGTCCAGATATTCGAAAACAAAGGAGCCGTAATGGGATGTAGTAACCCACATCCCCATGGCCAAATATGGAGCCAATCTACCATTCCGCATGAGGTGTCCAAAAAAGATCAACGCCAATTAGCATACTACACCCAAAACAAAAAAAGTCTTCTGGGAACCTATTTGGAACAAGAATTAGATACCAACGAACGTATTATATATCAAAATGAGCATTTTGTGGTTTTGACACCCTTCTGGGCTGTTTGGCCGTTTGAAACCATGATCGCTCCCAAGAATGCCTACAATACTATTACTCAAATGTCAACTGTACAAAGTTTGGCTTTTGCCGATGCCATTTCCAAAATCACTAAGGCTTACGATGCCCTTTTTGAATGTTCTTTTCCTTACTCCAGTGGAATTCATCAAGCACCAACCAACAATTTATCCAATGCGCATTGGCACTGGCATATGAGTTTTTACCCACCGCTATTAAGAAGTGCAACGGTAAAGAAATTTATGGTAGGATATGAAATGTTTGGTTCTCCACAACGCGATATCACTGCAGAACAAGCTGCAAGCAGATTAAGAGCCTTAGTAGAGTAATACCTATTAGCTATATAATTTGGCATATCCACTTATTCATAGATTCTATCGCTAAGGCTATGCTTGAATCTTATAGCTCAAACAAGCGAAAAATAGTTCAATTATTTTGAACTACAACTCCATATTAACGGGTACAATATCCCCCAAAATTGCTTTACTCAAAACTATCATTTCTTGCCATTTTTAGGCTAACAAGAAACCCCAGCTCCTAGTAGCCATGTTCTAGTTCTATCCACTTTACAAAGAAAAAAACGGGACTGTATATTTAGCAGATCGAAGTATCCTATCATCACAATAATTATACGATTAATCTACTATCTATTCTCTACAAAAAATAGCAATGATGCGGTACTGCTTCAATTATCATCTAGTCCTGCATGGCTATAAAAAAGAGAAAGCGACCTGTGAGGACCGCTTTGAATGTTTTCACAACGGAATAATCCTTATTGTGAATTGCTTTCAGTATTGTAGTTCAAATATACGATTTTATTTATACTATTATACTTTTTCTTTGTAAAATATTGTATCTAAATTTATTGCCGACATCAAAGCGTATTGCATCCCTCCTTTTTTATACGCTTTTGAGGTGTTTTTTTTCTCTAGAAAGAAAAAAAACACCAGCATTACGGTTTCCCGTAATGAAATACAGTAAAGATCATTTAATTTCAAAAAAAAACTAACGGTTACTACATGAAAAAAATATTAGGATTGGATTTGGGGACAAATTCTATTGGATGGGCGCAAATTCAATTAGATTTCGATAAAAAACAAGGAGAAATACTAGGACTTGGTAGTCGTATCATCCCTATGACTCAAGATATACTAGGAAAATTTGATGCAGGACAAACTATATCCCAAACAGCAGGTCGAACTGGTTATCGTGGAATAAGAAGGAGCTATCAAAGAGATAATTTGAGAAGAGAACGTTTGCATAGAGTCCTACATATATTAGGGTGTCTCCCGGAACACTACAAAAATAGTATTGACTTTGAAAAACGATTAGGGCAGTTCATTCCCAATAGCGAAGTAAAACTTCCCTATCGCAAAAATGAAGACGGAACTCATTCCTTTATCTTTCAAGAATCGTTTGACGAGATGATCTTGGCTTTTAAAGCAAATGGGCACAACAAAAAAATCCCTTATGACTGGACTTTATACTATTTGCGCAAAAAAGCATTATCACAAAAAATTAGCAAAGAAGAACTTGCTTGGATACTGCTCAATTTCAATCAAAAAAGAGGATATTATCAACTACGAGGAGAGGAAGAAGAAGTTTCTAAAGACAAGATAGAAGAGTTTTATGCATTAAAAGTAGCAGCAGTCGAAGCAACCGATGACCGTAATGCAAAAGGCGTGTGGTATAATGTAATTCTAGAGAACGGTTGGATATATAGACGACAAAGCAAGGAACCACTCTTTGAATGGAAAGGAAAAACTAAAGAATTCATTGTTACTACAACCCTAGATGTAAATGGGCATATAAAGACCGATAAAGAGGGGAACGAAAAACGTAGTTTCAAAGCGGTAGATTCAGAAAAAGATTGGATTGCCATTAAAAAGAAAACAGAAAATGATATTGACGATTCTAATAAAACTGTAGGAACCTATATTTTTGATGAACTACTAAAAGATCCTAAACGAAAGATACGAGGAAAACTGGTCAAAACCATAGAGCGCAAATATTATAAACAAGAACTAGAACAAATCCTAGAAAAACAATTACAAGAACATAACTCCACATTCTCTACAACTGCACTAGAAAACTGTACCCTAGAGCTATACCCTAGAAATGAAGCACATCAAAAAATGCTTCTCAGTAAGGACTTTATGCATTTATTTGTCACTGATATTATTTTCTATCAACGTCCACTCAAAAGTAAAAAATCATCTATTGCTGATTGTCCTTATGAATTTAGAATCTACAAAAAGAAAGATAAATGGATACAACAATCATTAAAATGTATTCCAAAATCCAATCCTATTTATCAAGAGTTCAGATTATGGCAATTTATTTATAACCTAAAGATTTATCAAAAAGAAGGTAAAAAAGATAACAAACCAGTTACTGATATGGATGTGACAGAGCAGTTTTTGTCAGATGAGAAAGCATACGTATCGCTGTACGAAAAATTACGCATTACCAAAGAGATTAATCAGAAACAATTCCTTAGTTTTTTTAAACTTAAAGAAACCACACATCGATGGAATTTTCCAGAAGACAAAAAATACCCTTGTGGAGAATCTTATAGTCAAATTGCCAACCGCTTGAATAAAATAGATGACGTAGATACAGCTACATTTCTGACAAAGGAAACATTACAACGTCTCTGGCACCTCATCTATTCTGTTACCGACAAGCAAGAATACGAACAAGCTTTGATCACTTTTGCCACAAAGCACAACTTAGCTATAGCAACTTTTGTAGAATCCTTTAAACGTTTTCCTCCTTTTGAGAGTGCTTATGGTTCTTATTCGGAAAAAGCAATTAAGAAATTACTTCCATTAATGCGTATCGGTTCTCATTGGAATGAAATAGACATTGCAGAAGCTACCAAAGAACGTATTAGAACTATTACAGAGCGGTTAAAAACAATACAGTATAATGTAGACAAAATTGATACTGTCTCAGACGACGATATCCCCAAACGTCTGCTAAAATCTTTTGCCAAAGAAAAAAACAAAGAAAACCCCCTAAAAGGACTGAATACTTACCAAGCATGCTATGCTGTATATAATAGACATTCTGAAATTGGAGACATCACACAATGGCAGCAACCTGCAGATATCGACCGCTACCTCAAAACTTTCAAACAGCATAGTTTGCGTAATCCTATAGTAGAACAGGTAGTTCTTGAAACCCTTCGGGTGGTTAAGGATATCTGGATCACTTATGGCGAAAAGGAAACAGTTGATGGCAAATTATCTTACAAACCCCTTTTTGACGAAATCCATGTCGAATTGGGTCGCGAAATGAAAAATGATAAAAAAACAAGAGAGCGCATTTCAAAATCAAATACCGAACGAGAAAACACCAATGAGCGAATCAAAGCTATTCTAGAAGAACTCAAAACTGATCCTACTATAAAAAATGAGGTTCGCCCCTACTCTCCCCGCCATCAAGAAATTTTGAAGATTTACGAAGAAGGTGTTTTTTCTAGCTTGGATACTGTATCTGATCAAATCGAAAAAATAAGACGCTCCAGTAAACCGTCTAAAGCCGAAATTATCAAATACAAACTCTGGCTAGAACAAAGATATATCTCTCCTTATACCGGAAAAACAATACCACTAAGTCAACTATTTTCTACAGATTACCAAATAGAACATATTATACCGCAATCACGTTATTTTGATAACTCCATGAATAATAAAGTTATTTGTGAAAGCACGGTAAACGAACTAAAGGATAATAAAACCGCCTATGAATTCATCAAAGCTCAGGGTGGCTCGGTTATCGAGCTTGGATCTGGAAAAACTGTGCAGCTCTACACACTAGAACATTATGAAAATCACTGCCTAACTTATTTCAAAAACAACAAAGGAAAACGCTCTAGATTACTCAGCGAAGAAATTCCTGAAGGATTTATCAATAGGCAACTAAATGATAGCAGGTACATCAGTAAAATCGTCAAAGGATTACTAAGTAATATCGTCCGAGAAGAAGGAGAACTCGAAGCAACGTCCAAAAATCTGGTGACTCTCAATGGAGCGATCACGTCCAAACTCAAAAACGATTGGGGCCTCAATGACAAATGGAATGAGATAATTACCCCCAGATTTCAACGACTAAATGAGTTAACCAAAACAGAAAATTTTGGATACTGGGATACAAAAATCAATGCTTTTAGGATACAAGTACCAAAAGAATTAGAACGTAATTTTAGCACAAAACGAATCGACCACCGTCATCACGCCTTGGATGCCTTGGTCATAGCATGTGCAACCAAAGATCACATCAATTACATTACCTCACTGAATACCCAAAGAAAGAATTACTCTTTGGTTCAAAAGCTAAGAGCTCAAAAAGAAATCACTACCAAAAGTGGATACAAAAAAACCGTTGCTGCATCTTATCATCAACCCTGGAAACGATTCACTATGGATGCCAAAGAAGCGCTAGAAAAAACAATTGTTAGTTTTAAATCTACCAAGCGTGTGATTAATAAAACCAACAATAAAACATGGCAGTGGGTAGAAGAAAAAGACGGTCTCAAGAAAAAACTAGTCAAACAAGAAAAAGGTCAGAACTGGGCAATCCGCCAACCAATGCATAAAGAAACAGTCTCTGGAAAAATAGAAAAAAATGTACCTAAAGGAAAAATTGCAACGGCCAGTCGAGTTAGTTTATCCGAAATCACAACCAGAAAACGCTTAGAAGCCATCACTGATATCAGTATCCAAAACATCCTAAACAAACACCTCTATAATTATATCGATGATAAAGGAAAAGAAAACTTTGAACTAGCCTTTAATCAAGATGGCATCGAAGTACTAAATGCCAATATCCGCAGCCTGAATAATGGCAAGAATCATCAACCGATTAAAAAAGTGCGATTATACGAAGTGGGTGTCAAATTTCCGATAGGAGAGACAGGCCAAAAAGCAACCAAATATGTAGAGGCTGCCAAAGGCACTAACCTATTTTTTAACATCTATTGGGATGCCAAGAAAGAAAAAAGAACTTTTGAAACTGTACCTCTCAATGAAGTGATTGCCCATCAAAAACAAGTAGCTCATCTCCCCAAAAACGAACGAACAGCAGTCCCCATAGATCACACAAAAGGAGAATTTTTATTTTCGCTATCTCCCAATGATCTCGTATATGTCCCAACAGAAGAGGAAATCGATAATCCTTCGCTTGTAGATTTTGATAATTTATCTGTAGATCAAGTTAATCAAATTTATAAAATGGTGAGTACGACTCAGAATAAACTTCAATGCCGACCATACTCATTCTCAAATTTTATACTTAATAATGAAGTCGGGAGTTCGAATAAATCTGAGAGGGTTTTAATCTATAATAGAAGTTTTGATCTTTTAGATGACAAAAATAAACCAGTGATGATAAAAGATAAGTGTTGGAAAATAAATGCAGATAGATTGGGTAATTTAAAAAGAATGATACAATGATCAAAAGAACCTTATTTTTTGGCAACCCCGCCTACCTCAGTACCAAAAACGAGCAGTTGGTCGTCAGCTTTCCCGAAAAAGAACGATCCCCAGCTACGGTGGCGATCGAGGATGTCGGTTATATTGTACTAGAGCATCCACAGATTACGATCACCAATGGATTACTGACCAAATTGATACAAAACAAAACAGCCGTAGTCACCTGTGACAAACAACACCTCCCCTGTTCCTTGTTACAACCCCTAGTAGGGCATAGTGAACAAACAGAGCGCATGCGATATCAATTGAATGCCAGTCTCCCACTCAAAAAAAACCTATGGCAGCAAACTGTCTCTAGCAAAATCAATAACCAAGCAGCACACCTGAGCAAAATAGGAAAAAATGCGTTGAAACTTAAAAGATGGGCTAGTGAAGTCAAGAGTGGTGATGCACAGAATCACGAAGCGGTAGCAGCGGCACACTATTTCCAGAATCTCTTTGACATACAAGGATTCAGTCGTAATCAAAAGGGCATTGCCCCCAATAACCTTTTTAATTACGGCTATGCGATCCTGAGAGCTGTTACTGCACGCGCATTGATAAGTAGTGGGATGTTGCCCTCGGTAGGAATTTTTCATCGTAACAAGTATAATGCCTATTGTTTGGCGGATGATATCATGGAGCCTTATAGACCTTATGTAGATACGGTCGTTTTTGACATCGTACAAACAACCGAACATTACGAAGAACTCTCGCCAACTCTCAAATCGCTATTACTACAAATCCCTGCAATGGATGTATACATCGATGGCAAGCAAAGCCCGCTGATGGTAGCAATGAGTAGAACGACCAACTCCTTACAAGAGTGTTTTGTAGGTAGTAGCAGAAGAATTTTATATCCAGAATATGGATGAGCATCATTTTTCTAGACTTAATCAATACAGAAGTATGTGGGTATTAGTATTATTTGATTTGCCTACCGAAACCAAGACGGAGCGCAGAGCAGCCTCTAGGTTTCGCAAAACCCTATTGGATGATGGCTTTGCCATGTTCCAATTCAGCATCTATTTACGTTTCTGTGCCAGTCGAGAAAATGCAGACGTCCACATCAAGCGAACAAAAAATCAACTCCCCAAAAAAGGAAAGGTCTGTATTATGCAAATCACAGACAAACAATTTGGTATGATAGAACTATTCCATGGTCAAAAAGAAACAGCACCCGAAAAACCCAGTCAACAGTTAGAATTGTTCTAAGGCTCCTTCCATTTTTCATATCCTAAAAACTACCTAAGCAGCAGGATACCAATTTTTTACAAAGGGTATCCTGCGAATGCTAGGTAAAAATACAATTCTGAAAGCAATTCACAACGGGAATTCGCAGTCTGAGGTAATCACAGTACCTGCGAATGCTAGGTAAAAATACAATTCTGAAAGCAATTCACAACAGAGATCGACGACTCACAAAACATACTGGACCTGCGAATGCTAGGTAAAAATACAATTCTGAAAGCAATTCACAACGACGGACGATTCGGTACAATTTACCGAATACCTGCGAATGCTAGGTAAAAATACAATTCTGAAAGCAATTCACAACTAGTAAGAGCCGTAATCACTTGTCTTAACGCCTGCGAATGCTAGGTAAAAATACAATTCTGAAAGCAATTCACAACTAGACGTAACGCCTCCGTGATAGTGGGTGTCCTGCGAATGCTAGGTAAAAATACAATTCTGAAAGCAATTCACAACAATGAGACAGGGTTTAAAACAAGCAGAGGGCCTGCGAATGCTAGGTAAAAATACAATTCTGAAAGCAATTCACAACTATAACCATCCTTTTCAAACTTCTTCAAGGCCTGCGAATGCTAGGTAAAAATACAATTCTGAAAGCAATTCACAACGCATTTTCTGTCAGAATTCACAGTACAAGGCCTGCGAATGCTAAGTAAAAATACAATTCTGAAAGCAATTCACAACAGCTCTGATTTATCCTTGTTTTTCTCGATGCCTGCGAATGCTAAGTAAAAATACAATTCTGAAAGCAATTCACAACACATTAACTCCGTGATACTTACCTAATTTCCCTGCGAATGCTAGGTAAAAATACAATTCTGAAAGCAATTCACAACCAGCATTTTAAGCCTGTCTTTAAATAGAAGCCTGCGAATGCTAGGTAAAAATACAATTCTGAAAGCAATTCACAACCAAATGTTACTAACAACTTAGGCAACTTGACCTGCGAATGCTAGGTAAAAATACAATTCTGAAAGCAATTCACAACAAAGTCTTCACTTCCATCATTTCTCATTGTCCTGCGAATGCTAGGTAAAAATACAATTCTGAAAGCAATTCACAACTGTAGAAGTCAACGAGCTGTTAAGCTTGATCCTGCGAATGCTAGGTAAAAATACAATTCTGAAAGCAATTCACAACAAATTCTCTCGCTATTGCTTTTGCTAATTTCCTGCGAATGCTAGGTAAAAATACAATTCTGAAAGCAATTCACAACAACGGGTAGTAACCTTAATCACGCTACATCCTGCGAATGCTAGGTAAAAATACAATTCTGAAAGCAATTCACAACACAGAGGATGTAATAAGTATTGATAGAAAACCTGCGAATGCTAGGTAAAAATACAATTCTGAAAGCAATTCACAACAGATGACACTAATCCTGTTATCCCTAATTCCTGCGAATGCTAGGTAAAAATACAATTCTGAAAGCAATTCACAACAACTATTGCGAACATTTGTACATAACTAACCTGCGAATGCTAGGTAAAAATACAATTCTGAAAGCAATTCACAACAAAATCTATCCTTGACTTAGTGCTTTTTATCCTGCGAATGCTAGGTAAAAATACAATTCTGAAAGCAATTCACAACCGATGCTCGCTTTCTTAGAGGAAACTCCTCCCTGCGAATGCTAGGTAAAAATACAATTCTGAAAGCAATTCACAACGCTGTGTATAAAACAGCTGTCATGGCATCGCCTGCGAATGCTAGGTAAAAATACAATTCTGAAAGCAATTCACAACAAATCATCGTAAAGGGTGGTTTTGAATTCGCCTGCGAATGCTAGGTAAAAATACAATTCTGAAAGCAATTCACAACGATTTTTCGGTGTTTATTCTAATTATTTCTCCTGCGAATGCTAGGTAAAAATACAATTCTGAAAGCAATTCACAACGTTGCCCCGAAAAATCCGAAAGGCAAGGATCCTGCGAATGCTAGGTAAAAATACAATTCTGAAAGCAATTCACAACGTTATTTTTGTTAGTTTGTATACAGTTTTACCTGCGAATGCTAGGTAAAAATACAATTCTGAAAGCAATTCACAACGGAATTGACGTAGGGAATATGGCTTTTTTACCTGCGAATGCTAGGTAAAAATACAATTCTGAAAGCAATTCACAACACCCTTTTTGCCGTAGCCCCTTAACCATTTCCTGCGAATGCTAGGTAAAAATACAATTCTGAAAGCAATTCACAACAGAAGAATTTGAAAAAGTAGCCTATGTCTACCTGCGAATGCTAGGTAAAAATACAATTATTCCTGAACTATTATTTGATAGTTTGGAAGTCATCAGTGCGCTTACGCTTGAGTCTGAAAGCAATTCACAACTGATACATTGAGATACATTGAATTGATTGACCTGCGAATGCTAGGTAAAATACAAGTATTCATAAACGAACTATTATTTGATAATTTGGAAGTCATCAGTGCGCTTATGCTTGGGTCGGAAAGCAATTCACAACTATCCTTTCTGAAAACTGCGATTGTCAAACCCTGCGAATGCTAAGTAAAAATACAATTATTCCTGAACTATGACTTGATAATTTGGAAGTCATCAGTGCGCTTACGCTTGAGTCTGAAAGCAATTCACAACGGACGGTATTACATTCGTTGCCTTACATCCCCTGCGAATGCTAAGTAAAAATACAATTATTCATGAACTATTATTTGATAATTTGGAAGTCATCAGTGCGCTTACCCTTGGGTCGGAAAGCAATTCACAACAAGATAAGCTCGCCGTCGTTCGAAAACGACCCTGCGAATGCTAGGTGAAAATACAATTATTCATAAACTATGACTTGATAGTTTGGAAGTCATCAGTGCGCTTATGCTTGGGTCGGAAAGCAATTCACAACAAGATAAGCTCGCCGTCGTTCGAAAACGACCCTGCGAATGCTAGGTGAAATACAAGTATTCATGAACTATGATTTGATAGCTTGGAAGTCATCAGTGCGCTTACCCTTGAGTCTGAAAGCAATTCACAAAAAGACAAGCTCGCCGTCGTTCGAAAACGACCCTGCGAATGCTAGGTAAAATACAAGTATTCATGAACTAATATTTGATAGTTTGGAAGTCATCAGTGCGCTTACCCTTGAGTCGGAAAGCAATTCACAACAAGATAAGCTCGCCGTCGTTCGACAACGACCCTGCGAATGCTAGGTAAAATACAAGTATTCATAAACTAATATTTGATAGTTTGGAAGTCATCAGTGCGCTTATGCTTGGGTCTGAAAGCAATTCACAACAAGATAAGCTCGCCGTCGTTCGAAAACGACCCTGCGAATGCTAGGTGAAAATACAAGTATTCATAAACTATGACTTGATAGTTTGGAAGTCATCAGTGCGCTTATGCTTGGATCGGAAAGCAATTCACAAAAAGACAAGCTCGCCGTCGTTCGAAAACGACCCTGCGAATGCTAGGTAAAATACAAGTATTCATGAACTAATATTTGATAGTTTGGAAGTCATCAGTGCGCTTATGCTTGAGTCTGAAAGCAATTCACAACAAGATAAGCTCGCCGTCGTTCGACAACGACCCTGCGAATGCTAGGTAAAATACAAGTATTCATGAACTATGACTTGATAATTTGGAAGTCATCAGTGCGCTTATGCTTGAGTCTGAAAGCAATTCACAACAAGATAAGCTCGCCGTCGTTCGACAACGACCCTGCGAATGCTAGGTAAAATACAAGTATTC
>CANLMN010000025.1 GCA_947492105.1 uncultured Aquimarina sp.
GGAAATAATTAAGTTTCTAGAAGCAGAACACTATTTTTAACCCCCAAAATAGCATCTCCAAAATCGTTTTCCCCCTTTTGCAAGTGGCGGATCAGTCAACTGGACCTATAGCGTTGGCCTATCGGCACGCCATATGCCTAGTTGTTAAAACGTTATTTATACTGGTTTATGAAATGTTAAAGCAGGGCTATGGTGTATTAAGTTTGCCGTTTTTTTATTTATTTTGAATGAATTAACTCGACAAATGCTATCTTCTCTCATTCCTATCATACGAACTTCAGATTTAATCTTTATATCTGTAATGTCATATTTTTTGTTATCAATGGTTAGTCTGTAATTTTCCTTAGAAAACAAATTTTCTTCTAAAATAATAGAACTTTCACCGTATCCAGTGAGGTTTTCATTATCTCGATATTCGATTTTTTTTATCCTAATTTTTTTAAATTCATTGGTTTTAGTATTAAACCTATGAAATGAAATTGTCTTTGTTGTTAAATCACCAAAACCTAGTAGCTTAACGTTAGCTGATAATTCAGCGTTCGAACAGCTTCTTTTGTCTTTGCAAGAAATAATGCTTAAAGTTAAAAATAGAGTGAAATATAATTTTTGCATATTATTTTAATTTTAAATACCCATAATAATTAGAGATGAATTGTTTTTTAGTAATCTCGATTTTATCCATTGGTTTATTTTTATCATCTAATGTTTTTCCATCTTTCAACTCACCCCAAGTGACAACATTGAATTCGACATTGGTAACTTTATCATAATCAGGCTCAGTTCTCTTCTCTGAATTTAAGAGTTCGAGTCCTCCTTCATAAGTAACCCAATGATACTCTCCAAAATCATTAATAGAATAATCTGGACCTGGGTTTGAAGCAACCATATCTCCATCAATCATCATACAAATCTCAAAACCATTTTGATAATCTTTATCTATATCCTCTTCCAAAATTCTGATTTTTTCGTCGGAACCAAAGAAATCTCGTATATATGATTTATTTACTTTGTAATAATCCATTTTTACTGTTGAATAGCCTAATAGCTTCTTTCCTAAATTGGTCATTAACCAAGGCCAATTTATAGCAGAAGCATCTTGTCCTTTTTTACCTGTATAACCAAAATCACTTTCTTTACTCCGTGTGGTTGCCATAGTAATCCAATCAATTTCTGGAATCCAAGGATGTTCTTTAGATGTTTTTGGATTTGTATTGTACATTTCTTCTTTTGCATCTTCATCAGGCTCTACGGTATATCCATTATGAGTGGCTTTTCCTGTTCTGTGAAGCGTTTCTGCAAGTGTTTTGTAGCCTTGTTTGTCATTTTTTGCAAAGATGTAAAATAAACAAGCCATTCCACAAAGTGAAGTGCCTCCTTGATTTGTTTTCCAAGGTTTCACTAATCTTTCTTCTATTTGTTGTTCAACAATTTTTTTGTCAAAATATCTAAATCTATTATGACATAAAAACTCTAATTTTCTATCACGCCTTTGTTTACCTAAATACGCACAAATAGAAATCTCTTTTCCTAGCATTTCTAAATTATCAATTTTGAGTTTAAATGTTTCACCCGAAGATTCTATTGTGTTAGTAATTCGCTCACCATCTTCATTTTTATATGAATATTCCCATATAATTTTCTTTTTCATATCTTCTGATGGTAAACTATCATCTTGGTATTTTTTTATTTTAAACTCGTACTCCTTACCATAAATAAAGCCATCTTGAGTTCCTCCATCACCTTTATTATTCGAGCCTTCATCTAAATCTGATATACATTCAATTTCTTCAACGGAAATTATCCATATCGAAGTACTCATTTGTTGACCTGTTGATTTTACAGTAACGGTAAATGTAGCTTTAGCCATACTTTTAGGTTTTAGTGAGTGAATGTTTTGTAACAATTGGGAATATTTCTCTTATGTCACTTACAAATCTAACGGATTTCGATCAAAAACAAAACACCGTTCTATTGTTTAGATCTTTAAGTCAGGTTTTTAGCCCAAGGTCGATCATGCCCTTTAGATAAATTGCCACTATGGATATACCTATAATTATGAGCTGTTTCTAATCGTTCGTAAACACTTATAAATGACTACAAGTACAACAAGTACCTCAATGGAGATCTACTAATTGATGGGTTTTGCATCATTGTATAGTAGCCGTGACACCCTACGACTAGAAATACAGAAAACCAAAGGCCTCCCAAAAGACCAAAAACAGCTGCTATTGCCCATACATGATCACTATGGACTCAACTGAAATAATTAGCAATAAATGGAATGATATCAAGAGTTTAGCTGCTAAAAATCCCTGATAATATAGTTTTTAACACCAAAAACACTGCTAGTCTAATAGCAGGACGCTATTTTTAACTCCCAAAATAGCATCTCCAAAATCGTTTTCCCCCTTATGCAAGTGGCGGATCAGTCAACTGGACATATAGCGTTTGCCTATCGGCACGCCATATGCCTAGTTATTGTAAGCCGTTTTCTATTTGAAGTACTCGTCAATTTCAGGCCTATTATAATCCAAAATCCACTTATTTAAACTTTCATATATAGGCCTCAACTTTTCTTTATCATTACTCCATACGTCACAACCTCTATCATCATAAATTCTAAATCCTATTTTATTTGATATAGAATAATAATAAATGTCTTGAGGAATTGCTGGGTCAAAGCCCATTTCAAGGTTCGCTCTTCCACGAATAATTTTGTTTATAGTCTCTTCATCAATGTCTAGCTTACCAATATATAAATCACAATGAAGTTCATCTTCCGCAATTTGTTCGATTCGATTTCCTAATTCATCAATTTCATAATATGTTTGTCCAAAAGGCCCTTTGAATTTGGTTAATTTGTCAAGAGAAAGTAATTCGGACAAATATCTTTTATTTCTTTTTTCGATGTCAAAAAAATCTGAATTATATTCTTCTATTGCAATAATCAATTCATTATTTCCAATGGCTTGTCTATAAATTTCAGTAGCTCTAGATACAGCTTGATTTACTCTCTCAATAGTTCCATTTTCAAGAATTTCTCCACCTAGTTCAAATCTAAGATTAAACTTTCCATAAATAGATTTTAAGTTCAACTCTGGATGATTCGAAATTAAATATTTTTTTATGGTTTTATTCATTCTAATGGCTTACAACGAAGGAATATAGTTACCACGGTAACCATATTTCCATTATATAATTCACAAATCTAACAGATTTCAATCAAAAACAAAGTCTTGTATATTGTTTAAGTGATATTTAATCAGATTTTTATAGATATATAGAGCATGTCGTGAGATGAACTATTAGACTCTGGATACACCCATAATTATGGATTACTCAAAATCATTTGTAAATGTTTGTAAACACTTATAAACGACCACAAGTACAACAAGTGCCTCAATGGAGATCTGCTAATTAATGGGTTTTGCATCATTGTATAGTAGCCGTGACACCCTACGACCAGAAATACAAAAAACCAAAGACCTCCAAACAGGTAAAAGACAGCTCCATTGCTAATGGAAATAATTAGCAATAAATGGCATAATATTAGGAGTTTAATCACTATAAATCCCTGAGAATATAGTTTTTAACACCAAAAACACTGCTACTCCAATAGCAGGACGCTATTTTTAACCCCAAAAAAATCATCTCCAAAATCGTTTTCCCCCTTATCGAAGTGGCGGAGCAGTCAACAGGCATATAGCGTTTGCCTATCGGCACGCCATATGCCTAGTTATTAGCATAAGTACTTATTCACTTTTCATATCTATCCAATAACCAGCTTCAATAATTTTTGCAAGGTGACTAAGAGTTAAATCATATTGCTCTCTGTCATTCTTTTTACCTCTGATAAAATTGTAAATAGACATAAAGTTGATTAATCCAAATCCCTCGTCATCAAAATATCTAGGTCTATTTTCTTTTTCTTCATAATCAATTTTAAAATGGGCTAAAAATTTTTCTAAAAACTCTATTCCATCATCCCCTGTTATACCTAAATCTTTTTCTAATTTAGTTTCGGGAGTCATTTTTTCTTTATTCCCCCAGTATTCTTGGATTATAAAATCAGTTAATTTATTAAATATTATTTGATTATTTTTCATCAGTAATTTCGTTAAATTGGACTTGAGTATTGTAAAAAATTAAACCTAAGTCATAGGCTAAAATGCCCCATCCAATAAAAGGAGTTGCCCTACCAATAAACCTTCCTATTATTTTAGTCATAGTTACCTTTATCCCATTTCCTCCTATTATTTTAGGGATTCCAGTAACTGTCGGTAATCGAACAGGAGATTTTCCAGGTATTTTAGAAAGATATTTTGAAGCAACAGATGTATTTTTAGTGCTTCTTTTTCCATCAAGTTTTGCTCTTGTAGGAATAAATGGTTGACCTGATAGTACTGCTAAAAGACCTAGTACATCTTTTATGCCAAACTGTTCAGCAGTTTCATAAGCTAGAATTGCAATGTATAATTCATATTTAGTATTGTACCATTTGCCTTCATATTCCCACGGACCAGGGGCATAAGGTTCAATCTTATTTAGATAAAATTCGTTTCTAAGTTCCTCTCTGAATTGATAAGATTCATAACTTAAGTTTACGGTATCAAATGCTGATTCTATCATTTTTTCGTATTTATGCTAACGTTTTGGCTAAACTGCGATTTAATGCAGTTTAGGTTTTGTGTGTGCCTTGAATGGTAAATATAGTTCATCAGTATGAATGTCCCAAGGGGTTTTAAGTCCCTAATGCGCGGAGTCGTGTCCGTAAGCAAAGTAAGTGGCAAGGTGGTTTGGAGTGATCCATGCACTGAAGTAAGCCAGACTACGTAGTTGGTACTGACGAACAGGAATCGGATATAGAGGCTGTTGTAATTTGGATAAGCTAGCACATCATAGTAACGTCCACAAGAAAAGGTTACGATAGTAGATCCGGCAGGCATTAACTAGCGGGTATTTACCTTACCAAGGGAGATCTCTACAACCACGAGTTGGTTATGTAGAGAAGTCAGCAGAGATCATAGTACTTATAGGAAACGAGTTGTGAATAGATACCACATAGGTCTCACGAGTAAGGAAGAACTAAACATTAGATTATGTTGGAATTCGATTAGGAGGCTTTGCTAGCCTATTCTTAAACCAACAGGAGTACGTAAATTATTTAAAACTATGATTGCAAAAATATTAGGAGCTACTAACCTTTACAAAGCAGCACGTCAAGTGATACGCAATAAAGGTGCTTGTGGTATCGATGGTATTTCCTGCTCAGGACTCTCTGAATATATTAGAGAAAACCGTACAGCATTACTAGAATCCATAAGCAGTGACAGTTATCTTGCTCAAGCAATTTTAGGAGTAACTATTCCAAAAGGAAAGGGCGGTTTCCGTCTTTTAGGAATTCCTACCGTAGTAGATAGGTGGTTGCAGCAGGCAGTTAGTCAACAATTAATGACCAAGTTCGAGTACGAATTTGAAACCTTTAGTTATGGTTTTCGTCCACAGAAGAATATCCAAAAAGCAGTACTACAAGGCCAATGCTATATTAATGATGGCTACCAGGATATTGTAGATATTGACTTAAAAGGATTCTTTGATGAAGTAGATCACAGTATCTTACTACAACTTATTTATGACAGGGTGCAATGTCCCACCACCTTGCGTCTGATCCGAAAATGGCTACGAGCTCCCATCTCCATAGATGGGAAATATCACAAACGCCGAAAAGGAATCCCGCAAGGTAGTCCACTAAGTCCATTACTATCTAATATTATGCTAGATGTATTGGATAAAGAAATGCAAAAACAAGGACTACGCTATGTCCGCTACGCGGATGATTTTAGTATCTATGCTAGCACCAAAAGCACAGCAAAACAAATAGGGAACAATATTTATAGGTTTCTTAGAGACAAGTTGAAACTCCCTATCAACGTTGCCAAGAGCGGCATCCGTAGACCTGTAAATTTTGAGTTATTAGGACATGGATTTGTGCCAATCTACAAGAAAGGTACAAAAGGACAATATCAACTTGTTGTAGCTAAGGGGAGTTGGGCAAAGTTTAAACGTAATCTAAAAAGCATTACCAAGAAAACCAAACCAATGTCATTCTCAGAAAGACTCGAAAAGTTGAATCAAATTTGTAGGGGATGGATGAATAACTATCGATTAACAAAGATCTACGCCAAAATTAAAAAGTTGGATGAATGGCTGCGTAATCGGTTGCGATATTGTATTTGGCATGATTGGAAAAAGCTTGAAAGGAAACGTAAAAACCTAATTCGACTAGGAATAGAAAGCGGACAAGCCTACGCTTGGAGTCGTACAAGAATGGGAGGTTGGGCAGTAGCCCAAAGCCCTATTCTTAAAACAACGATCACGCTTTCTAGGCTTAAACGAAAAGGATACAAACCTATGCTAGATTACATAAATAAGCTACAGACTTCAATCTGGTGAACCGCCGTATACGAGACCCGTACGTACGGTGGTGTGAGAGCCTCAACGTGGTAAATTTTACCGCGTCGGGCTACTCGATTGTGTTTTCGTACTTTTTTATAATTTATTTTTCACAGCTCTTATCTTATTTTTTATCACGGAAAACATACTTTTTGCGAGTAGATAAACTTCAGATGAACCCTTCAAAGGTCTTTCATTTTCACCTGCTTTATAATTCCTTTCAGCATTATTAATAGCTTCTTCTATGAAAATAGGATGTCTTCTTGAATCAAATCCACCATCATAACTTTCGTTTACTTTTTGCTTCCAACTTTTACAAATATCATCAGATTCAAATTCCTTAACTTTTTCATTTTGATGAAAAAACAACCAAACTTCGAAACAAGGATTACTTTCTACAACAAACCAATTTTCTTTTCCCTGACAATTTTCTTTAATTTGATTTATTTGTTCCTCTCGACTGTTAGATTTATCAGGGTCAGTGTCTAAAACAATCCATACCTCGTCATTTTCTTGTAATGAAAACTTTGATTTATCTCCTCTAAATGAGTTTATGGCTAAATCGTATAGACCTTTAGGTGAATTGTTATCATCTGGTTTTAATTTGTTTACCTCAACTTTAATACGGGAATCAATTTCCTTGAAATACTCAAAATATTTGTATTCTCGTTTAGCTCCTTCACAGAAAATATATAGGCTTTTTGCTTCTCTGCTTGGTGCTTGTCGTTCAAAAAGCCTATTTGTTAAAATCATATTCGTGCCATTTTAAGTCTTCTAAATTTCCTAAAAAAGGAATTGAGCCATATCTACCATTAAGATAACCTTTTCTAATATCAATCGTTTTGTGTTCTTTAAAGTCACTCAATGAGTACAAGTCAGTAGAGCCGTTCATATCTTTTTCAGAAAACCAGATTTCATCTTGTCTAAATATTTCTTGGTCTAACAAGTTAGATTCGTGTGTTGTGAATATCAATTGTCCTCGGGTGTTGTTGTCCAGTGAGAATTTTTTGATAAGTTTTTTTATTAAAAGAGGATGTATACTTCTTTCTATTTCGTCAACTATGTATACTTTTTCTGATGAAATTACATTCTTGAAAGCAGGCACGAAATCTAATAATCTAACTGTTCCATCTGATTCCTCGTCTAAATCAAAAAAAGCAGAATTGTTACTTGAAGAATGCTCAACTTTTAAAGTTTTAACCCAAATTGTATCATTCTCCTTTACTAAAATCAATTCATCACCTCGTCTACTTCTTAATCCTATCATTTTTTTAGGTGAATCTTCAACCTCTTTTATCAATTTGTCAAGTTCATTCTCATTATCTTCCCCGAAGAATTCTCGAATGTTCTTTTTTTCTGTTTCTAAAGATTTAATACCAATGTTAAAAGAGCACATTAAATCCTCTGCATATTTTTTAAATTCAATATCAGTATCAATTTTATGAGCTAATGCTCTTGGTTTTGAATCTGGCGTTATGATTTGAAGCGTTTCAGAAAACCATTCATAAGCTTTCTTTACATCTTTTAAAAATTTGTTATCTCTGTTAGATAATAACTTTAATACCGGTTCATTTGGCTTTACAAATTCCTCTAATAAGACCTCTTTAAGAACCTGACTTTTTTCATCATTTTCAAATGCATCAAGAAATTTAATTGTAGTTTTTTGGTCAACGGTCTTTCTTTCATAAATTAACTTATCGTCTTTTTTGCCTAATCCAGACACATACAATTCCTCGGTTGATATCTTATCCTCAGAAAGTACTATTCCATAGTATAAAGGTGTATTATCTTGAATAAATTCGATAGCTAGGATTTGCTCCTTTTGATTTCCGAACTTATACTGCGTATCTTTTAATTTAAATGGAATTTCCTCTCTCGTTACCAGATTTTGAAACTGAAACAAAGATTTTATCAAATTTGATTTTCCAGCACCGTTTGCGCCATAAATAGATGAAAGTTTGAGTATTTCAAATCCATCTACATTATACTTATGGTCTTGTAGAGTCTTTAATCTCTTATTCGGTATTGTAGTAAACTCTTTTCTCTCTCCAAAAGAGAACATATTTTCTATTACAAATCTTATCAACATAATTTTACGTGATTATTTCACGCAAATATACTGAAAGAATTTGATTTTGTAAATATTAAATGATTGAATCTTCTTCTTTAGGTGAAATAATCACGTTTTCAGTATGAAACACAACGTAAGAATATGGTTACCATGGTAACCATATTTCCATTATATAATTCACAAATCTAACAGATTTCAATCAAAAACAAAGTCTTGTATATTGTTTAAGTGATATTTAATCAGATTTTTATAGATATATAGAGCATGTCGTGAGATGAATTATCAGGCTCTGGATACACCCATAATTATAGATTACCCAAAATCATTTGTAAACGCTTATAAACGACTACAAGTACAACAAGTACCTCAATGGAGATCTACTAATTAATGGGTTTTGGATCATTGTATAGTAGCCGTGACACCCTACGACCAGAAATGCAAAAAACCAAAGGCCTGCAAACAGGTAAAAGACAATTGCTATATCCCTATGAAGTACGAATGATTTTTGAGGCGTTTGGGGTGGGGAGTTAATGGGTATTGGGAAATAATTACGTTTCTAGAAGCAAAATCCTATTTTTAACCCCCAAAATAGCATCTCCAAAATCGTTTTCCCCCATATGCACCTTATGCAAGTGGCGGATCAGTCAACTGGACCTATAGCGTTTGCCTATCGGCACGCCATATGCCTAGTTATTGTAAGCAGTTTTTTATTTTCCATACTCAACAAATGTGTGATTTTCTCCTTCTAATTCTTGGTCAATAATATCCGAAATGATATTCCAATTTCCGCCTGCAAGTCCAGCTCCAATCGCAGGATAACCAATTCTCAAACCAGAAAATTTTTCTTTTACAATTCCAAACACTTTTCGAATTGCGTCATAATCTGCTTTTTTTCCAGTTCCTCTCCAGTTGAATTGTGTGTATCCATTTACAATAATTAATTTTCCGTTATACGTTTCTGATTCCGCATAACTGATAGTTCCGAGTTTTGATTCGTTTCCCTTTTCAGTTTTCAAATCCGCTTTATATGCTTCTGGAAATTTCTGTTTTATAGTTTTGGCAATTCCAGCACCCATTGTGCAAAAACAATTACATCCGTGAATTATTAAATCAAATTCTCCTTCAATTGCTAATTCTATTAAATTTCCTTTTATTTTTCTCAAATGACGGTTTGTTTAAATGGCTTACAACAATGTTGTAATAGCAATTGCTATTACATTCCATGTATTTACTACAAATCTAACAGATTTCAATCAAAAACAAAGTCTTGTATATTGTTTAAGTGATATTTAATCAGATTTTTATAGATATATAGAGCATGTCGTGAGATGAACTATCAGACTCTGGATACACCCATAATTATAGATTAACCAAAATCATTTGTAAATGTTTGTAAGCACTTGTAAACGATTACAGGTACAACAAGTACCTTAATGGTGATCTACTAATTGATGGGTTTTGCATCATTGTGTAGTAGCCGTGACACCCTACGACCAGAAATACAAAAAACCAAAGGCCTCCCAAAAGACCAAAAACACTGCTACTCCAATAGCAGAACACTATTTTTAACCCCAAAAAAATCATCGCCAAAATCGTTTTCCCCCTTATCGAAGTGGCGGATCAGTCAACAGGCATATAGCGTTTGCCTATCGGCACGCCATATGCCTAGTTATTTAGCCACCGTTTTTTTAGATGACTCTTTTCAATTTCAAATCTTTAAGTCTAATCCTATGACGAAATAAAAAACCTTTCCAATGCTCGACAACTTTATCAATATTTTCTGTTCTCAATTTCTTCGGAAAGTTTGTTACAAATTGTTTTATAACAAGTTTGGGTGCTCTTTTAGTTAGTGTCGTAACTTCTTTGGGTTTTTCTTCCGAACTCTCTTTAGCAATGAATTTTTTAGATTTAGAATGATAATAAAGTGCATATGCATTCTCTAAATCTGAATAGACTTTCTTAAAAGGAATTAACTCTAGTTCACGATAGAATCCTTCTATAATCTCTAAATTAAATTCGTCAAATTCAAATCTGGCACAAGTTGACAATTGATAACCATAAATTAACCTTTCGTGGTCTATTTGTCTACCTGTTTTATCCATTGACATATACATACAAGGCATAATCGTTCCAAAAGTATTAACTCCAAATATTCCTTCCGCACCACTTTTAATTCCACTAATCATTTGATAGGAAATCATTTCATTTCTTTCTTGAATATCCCAATAGATAGGCCATATATCAAGGCCTTGTCCGTCCGAACCTGTTTGGAAAAGAGAAAATCTATTTGATAAAGCCCACATCTCAAATGGTGTTTCTTGAACTTCGTCTTTAATACTTACATCTGCAGGAAAGTATAAAACTATATATCCATTTTTTAGATTCCAATCACTTCCTAGATTTGAGAATTCTGGTATTCCAGGTGTTCCACATATTAAAGCTACGCTTGTATTTGTTCCTGTAGCTACTTTATAACACTTTTCAATTTCTTCAATTGATGGTTTGTTAGGTTTTATTTCTACGTATAAATCTACTTTTTTAGCACCAAAAGATTGAATTAGAAAATCTGTCAAATATCTTGTGTTTCCTAATTCAAAACCTTCAGTTTCATATTCCCAACCAATATCAATGGAATCAAAAAAAATAGCCCATCTTGCTTCAAGTCTACTTCTAAATCTTCTTCCTTTGTATATTGTTTGTATGGCTTTCATTCAAATGGTGGCTAACGTAAGAATATAGTTACCATGGTAACTATATTTCCATTATATAATTCACAAATCTAACAGATTTCAATCAAAAACAAAGTCTTGTATATTCTTTAAATGATATTTAATCAGATCTTTATAGATATATAGAGCATGTCGTGAGATGAGTTATCAGACTCTGGATACACCCATAATTATAGATTACCCAAAATCATTTGTAAATGTTTGTAAACGCTTATAAACGACTACAAGTACAACAAGTGTCTCAATGGAGATATGCTAATTGACGGGTTTTGTGTCATTGTATAGTAGCCGTGACACCCTACGACCAGAAATACAAAAAACCAAAGGTCTCCAAACAGGCAAAAGACAGCTCCATTGCTAATGGAAATAATTAGCAATAAATGGCATAATATTAGGAGTTTAATCACTATAAATCCCTAAGAATATAGTTTTTAACACCAAAAACACTGCTACTCCAATAGCAGGACGCTATTTTTAACTCTCAAAATTTTATAGAGCTGTAATATTTTATTAAAAACAAAAGAATTATGTGTTATTTAGCATAAAATCGATCTACAATAAGGTATAAGGAGTTTTTGAGGGATGTAGGAGGGGAGTTACTCAAAATAATATAACAATCAACAATAGTTTGTAGGGTAAGACCCTACTTGGAGTACTGTTTTTAAGTTGTTGTTTATCAGTAGTATCATTTCCAAAAAGGCAATATTTTTGATACAAATATGGCATATGTAGCATTTTGGCAGCAATAATTGTAAGAATATTCCTCTATTATGTATGTTTTTTGGTGCAAAAAAGGGGCAAAAGTACCACAAAAATATAAAAAAAAACATAGGGCAAAATCGCTTGTAACCTCTTATTTTTGGTTACAAATCAGCAGTTTACATAAACTGCTTTAGTATCTAATTTTTTTAAAAAAACAATCATGAGTATCAAAAAAAAAATAGTTAAGATTTCTTTTATATTTTTAGCTTTTGCAGCAATCACATCATGTACAGCCCCTGAGGTTGAGGATGGAAGTGAAAATAGGAACTATGATGAACAACAATTTTTTACCGGAAAAGACGAAGCTGAAGAACGTTAAGTATTTTTTTGTTGGATTACTATTTTGTATAGTTGCAGCAACACCAATATTACATACTTTTTTGCCTAAAAATGTAGATTATTGCTATGATAAAACCGATATTATTCTGACGGAAGGCTTGAATAGTTTTGAAGGTGTAGATATTTATATATCCAATGGAAAAATTGTAAAGGTTCAAAAAATTAATTCTGAAGTTATAAATAAAATCTTTGGATGGAGTAACTGGAGGAAATTCTTATTATTAGGGTCGCCATATTTTTGTTTGGCGACCCTTTCTATTTTTTCCTTCTGGGTATTTTTGAAGAAAAATAGAGATGAATATTTTAAGAGAACAGTTTTAGTGGTCTTAAGCTTTTTTAGTTTTGTCTCAGTATACTTTTCTATTTATGCATTGTTACCAAAGAATGAAATGCCATATTCTACTTATTATATACTTTTATTTATAGCAAGTATAGCATTAAACTTAGGGGGATACAATTTCTTTAAGTTTGTCAAGGCAAAATCTTATAGCATAGATAATTTGATGATAAAAATTAGAAGTCTAACTAGATTTATATCAGAGGATATTTATACTAAATATATAGCAAAGGCAGATCAAAAGAACTATTTGATCGATATGGCCAAAAATTATAAAGAACTCAACAATTAAAAAATAGGTGATGAAGAAGTCGGAAGTATCTAAGGTTATCTCTCAAGCTGCTAAAAGTGGATTTATTGAGAGTGAAATAAACGACAAAGTTCAAGAACGAATCGACGATATACTCAAAGAAGAAATTAAATCAGAGAAAAACGAGATTAAAAAAATTATTAGAGAAAAGTTTGATGGTAATTATGACTTGGTTCAGGCATTTTACAGAAAACAGCTGTCGTACTAACATCAATTATCCAAAAAATCCTCTAGGGCGGTTTTATCTTGTACAAGTTTGAGAAGTCTCTTGGCTACTTGTTTTTCAATGATGTTAGAAACAGTCGGATTTTTCAAGACCTCTTTTTCATTCTCACTAAAAAACTGACCAAAATCCCTAATCTTCTCTTTCAGAGCTATGTCCTTAACGGACTCAAAAAAGGAATCTTCAACCTCATTATCAAGCCTGAAATATCTTGTTAATTCTTTTACCTGTAATGGATTTAGCTTCTTATTGTTGACTGCCATTCTCATAGCATCTTTCTTCAAATTCAATGGTTTCCCCAAATCTTCAAAGGTAAGACCGTTATCAGCCTTAAAAGATGCAAGTTTTCCATAAAAATCCATTAGAATCATGATATTAATAGAAAAATATTTCTCTAAACAAGTTTGTTTTCTTAAATTAGCGAAATATATTTCGGTTATTGATTGTATTTACATTCAAATGTATATAAAATTACACTAATGTCTGAGTAAACAGAAATATAATCCGAGGATACCAAGGCTTTTTTGAGAGTAAGGCTGCAATAGTATATCGACAATGAAAGACCAAAAACGAGCAAGGGTAGAAAACTGGTTGAATAGGCATTTTGATTTGATAAATAGCCAAAGATTTGAGCGGGAGCTGAATATCCCTAGAGGTACCCTACAGAAAAGCGTTCGTTATGGTAGACGGCTTAGCGATTCTCGAATTAATGCTTTATTTGGTTTATTGAAGAAAATGCGAATTTGAAATGAGACCAAATTTTTAGAAAAATTAGAGGAAATACAAAAAGATACTTTGATAGAGGATAGAATGTGAGAGTAGAGTGACTACTAAATGAGTTTTTTCTATACAGAACGATAAAATAATCATTTTGATACAAATGCTAAGGCACACCAAGACAATATGACATCAGAACAAGACAGTACCTATGGTGTCCTGTATTAATTAGAGGATCTATAAATTACACGGAGACCTAATATGATCAACAAGGTTTATTGTATATGGTATCTGATCAAAACTCTTATGGATAGTACCAAGGTCAGGGTGGTTTGATTTCTAGAAATTTTGGATCACACAAAAACAAACAAATCGACAAATGATGAAATTATTAATACAAACAGGTAGGGAATATCACAGTATGGGAGCAAATAATCAGATAGAACTATTTCTTTGGGTAGATAGATGGTATGCCAAATTGGTACCTAGGGCATGTATGTATTACAAATTATCTAGAAGAGAGATGAATAGTAAGGTAAAAAAACTTACTAGAACGAACTTGTACAATGATTTTGGAGGAACTCCTTTTGAGAAAAGTCTTTTTGCCTTCTTGGCGCAGCAGCATCCCTGCAAAAAAAATCGAAAAACAGGAGCGTACAAAATTCTAGAAGTCTTTGTGTCTAATTAAGTGTACCAATGATACGACTATGATACACCTAAGGTATTGAATCAAAACACCACACGAGCAGTTGCAAAATCAACTCTTAAGGCTATAGTTGTAGTGGTAATTAGCCGGAAAGGCGGAACGGTAGGACACATAGTCCTATGAGTGTTTTTTGGATCACTTAGTTTCGTCTTTCTTTTTTATTTAGAACCCCTCCAATCGTATGCTTAGATTGGTAGAAAGGAGCATAAACGCGGAAATATCTAGAGAGGGTCTGATTTTCCGCGCTCCTTTCCTAAATTTGGTTATGCTGTCTAGGGACAAAAATAGGATGATTATCAACAGCGGACAGTACATATCCAAATTATTGAGCAAAAGATAGTAGAGAATAAGCAAGTTTTTACGGGGAGTATTATCTACTATCTGATGTTCTGTAAGATTATTTGTTTTCTTTTTGAGCTAACTAATCTTCTGTTAGGACCACAGGGAATTTGGCAACTCCAGAATTACCACTCTTTGCAAGGAGTATTTCTTCATAACAATAGGTGACCTCTAGGGTATAGTTGCCAGCGGTGTCATTTGCCCTATTGATCATGGCAAAGGCTCTCGTCTGACAGGTACAAGGTTCTAAACAATCAAAATTAATAAAGCGATCTGGTACAATGTGTATTTTGTCTAATGGATGAATATCTGGAGATAATGTTACTTTTGTAATTCGCAATCCGGTGTATGTGATGTCGTTATAATTATTGCAAACTGTAATGTAAAAAACCTCTGTGTCGTGTTCTTCGATTTGATCATGAGCTCCATCTCCCCAATGAAATGAGAAACAAGGATTCAGATTTTTTTTCTTGTCGATCACACTTAATTCGCATTTTTCGGCAAAGGGCTCTGGACAGTTTTTATCAGATTTTATGGTATTGAATTTTGTTTTGGCTCTTTCTATAAGTTCTTCGTTTTGTTTTTTTGCATCTTCATTACATCCATTACAACCGCAACTACAATCATCATGATCCTCACATGCATTAGGTAATAGATTAGGCAGACCAAGCATACATTTTGAGCCTTTTGGAAGTGTAACAAAATTGTTTTTGAGGTTACAGCCAACCCCAAGAATGTCGGGGTTTTCAATTGCACCTAGAGAGTTTTCGGCATCTTTGGCGATATATATGCGATTATCTATTCCGAGTTGCAATGCTCCAATGGCATATCGACCATTTTTATTTTTGAAAGTGCCTACTTTTGTGGAGTTTAGATTATTCAGATAATCCACTTGGTATACGTATCCGTTAGTATTCCCAGAATGTAAGGTGCCATAATATAGAATGGAACTATTTGGCGAAAAAGCAACGCCATACACTCCATATTTGGCATCTATCGTTTGGAGACCACTAAGATCTATGAGACCGGTAGAATTATTAAACGGATAAACCAAGACCTGTTTGTATGCAGTATTAGCAATTGCCAAGTGACTTCTTTTATTATTAGATTTTAGATAACCAATATCACTTATATTTAGCTTCATATCAATATCTATATGGTGTCGTATTCCGTTAGCATTAATCTCATATATTCTAAAAAGCCCAGGACCTTTAGAAATGCCGCTATTGGTTGTAGAACCATCTTTTCCTTTTTGAATGGCTGTGATTACCCAATAATCACGACAATTTTTGTGCTGTACAGCTGTTATTTTTTCTGCAGGTGATAATTTGGCGGTGCTTGGGAGTGTCATTAATGATGACATGGGCTGAAAATTCCACGTGTGTATATTCAATAATCCGCCATTAAAATGATTGAATGGAGGCACTGAGTTTGAGGAACCGTCTATAGTGAGGACGTAATATTGTTCAGAGTCAGAGGGATCTGGAACGATTATAGCAGATTGTGTCGAAGAGGGGTCTCCTAGCAAGCCAGTTACCTTGGCAGAATGGGTATGATCCCAAATAGTTCGTCCATCTGTATAGAATAGTAGGATACCATTCTTGTCAGAGACCGTAGCACAACCTTCGTAGGTCTTCATCAAATTGTTTGAAGTAGGAGTGGGCGGGTTCGTAGAAAAATCTAGACCGCTGTTAAATCCGAAAATCCAATTATTGTTAATCATAATTTAGTATTGTTTTTAGTTTACTCAAAATTAGAAGATTAACCTATTTTTGTTATGCGTGATAGCACCCAAATATTGTGGGGTCATACAACCCTTTATTTTTTTTGAAAATATGAGAGCACATTGTTTGTACGAAAAGGAAACTTAGCAAGGGTATAGCATTGCTATCCAAAAATGATGAAGAAACAAATAGATGATCATTTCTTTGTATATTGGATAGAACTAGAGTACAACTATAGTTTTTGGCTGTACCATTAAGTGTGCAATGCTGTAGTGCAATACGTGTTATTTTTTGTAATAATTTACCCTTACACTTTATGTAACCCTATCTTGGTTCTTTGTTTTGAAGAAGTATTCATGTGTTTTTAGATAATACGAAATATCATGCTTTTTTAGAATAAAAGCATCCGTGTTGTTATCCAAGATTTTTGTTTTTGATTCAAAAGCCCCAATGGCTTTTAATTTGGTATCATAGTAATCCCCTAGAGGAATTGCCTTGATATCAACCTCGTTATCAATCGGCCAATATTCTTGATGATCGGTTTCCCAAAGTAAAATAGGGAATTCAAACATGGTTATTTTGTGATCTTTAATAGCTTTTTGTCCTATCAAAAATGTTTGGACGTGCTCAAAGTGTGGATCTCGTCGCCACGGAAGAAACACCGTTCCAACGGCTTTTTTTGTTATGATCTTTTGCAAATGCTTCTTCACGTCTATCTCTGTTTTGATTTTGGAGAACCAAGATCTTCTTTGTCCCAGATGCATAAAAAATATCTTATTACGACGTATTCCTAGCTTCAGGCAGGCTCTCAAAGTTTCTCGTTCTCTTTGTTTTCTGTTTTTAACAAAATCAGTTGTACTATCAGATCGTATGTCAAATCCACTCGTGAGAAATGTGACGTAGACATTAGACTTGTTCTGTATTAGGTGAGCAATAAGGCCACTACAACTCAGAATTAGATCATTTGGATGTGGTACAATGAATAATGTACTTTGGTTATTTTTGCATAATTCTGATATCACTAATGGCGTTGCCGATTGTTCTATAATTTTTCTTGGTGCTACCTGTTCTTTTACGTGTGTTTCCATTGCCGATAGGTTGTTTTTTACCATTAAACTTTATAGAGGGTGATGAATATCACATGAAATTTGAAATCTATGTCCAAAGCGAATCCTGTAATATACTCAATGAAGAGGGCAGTATTTTTGTTGCGCAGAGTATGGCTATATAGAACACATCTTGACCCGCTGTTTCTAAATGAAAATGAGAATACATTGGATGATTTTTAGTCATTTTTTATAAAAAAATAGAAAGTCAAAATGAGTTTTACTATATAGTTTCGATCAGCGTTGTATTGTGCTTAGAGGTATTTGGTTTTGGTAAAAGATGAATTCTTGTACCAATTAAAACATAATTATAGGTCAAAATAATGGGAACTATTTTTCGCTAGTTTGAACTATAAAATTTAAGCGTGGCTGTGGCTACGGTTTAATTTTCTGGCGAAAAAATAGTAGAAAAAAAGCTAATTAGTAGCTTATCATTATTTTGTAAATGGTATTATTGAAGCCTAAGAAGATTCTAAGAGTGCTTTGTTATTTTGCGCAATTGATCATCCAGTTAACATCATATTGATCCGTGCATCTTCCATAATACGCATCCCATGAAGTTTCCTGAAATGGTGTATGAATACGTCCAGAAGAACTTAGGGCATCAAAAACTTTTTTGGCCTCTTCTTTGGTATCTAAGTCAATACTCATTTGGACGGTAGTTCCAGAAGTTAGTGCCGTATCGGGAGCAGCATCATATGCCATGAAATGGAATCCTTTGCCTTTTAGTTCTGCATGTTGTAGATTTTTTCGATAATTTTCTGGAATATCAATTTCTTTTCCTTCATATGTTTGCTTATTTTCTATTTTTCCGCCAAAAATGCTTTGATAGAAATTTAGTGCCTCTTGGCATTGTCCTTTAAAAGATAAATATGCTTGAATTTTCATAGTTTAAACTGTTTTTATGATTATTAATAAGTAGATTATCATGTTGAGATGCTACTCTAATGAGATCACAAGTTATTAATTCGAAAAGGCCAAAAGGAGCGGTATAGATAAAAAAAGTAGCACAAATACTAACAGAGCTTGATAGAATCCTATTTTCTGGATTCAGAACCAAAGTGTAGGTATCATGTCTGTTTTTTGCAATTAGTAGCAGGCATCGATATACTGCTTTTTGTTGCTATACTACAAGTTCTAGATACTCTTGATAGGATATAAGAGCTCGTATTAATACTAGCTTTTTGTTTCCATAGGATTAATTCCATACAGTTCAAAAAGTAGACGAATACAGGTGTAAAACCATTTATTCTTTGAATTTGCGGGGATAAAATGTTCTTTTTTCGGCTCAGCTTCAGTATAAGAATAAACCATAAGTAAAGCTATACTTGATTTTTCTTTCAGGTAACTTCAAACAACAAATGATATAAAGCCTTACTTTCTGGACTATAAAAATACTCTAAGCCATTTTCGATGGAAATACACAATTATAATAGGACTACACTGTTTCTCGTAGCATCTCTAAGTAGTGGAGCTGCTATAAAAGAGCACAAAATAGTATACGAGCTAAACAAAAAAGCTTTTGGATCATTGCGGGGATCAAGAGATTGTTAATTTCCCAAATCTTATTATGTAAAAAAGTTTGGATTATGGCTATAAAAACATTTGATGTTTTCGTTATTGGAAGTGGTATTGCAGGACAAACAGTGGCCAAGGAATGTGCTGACTCAGGGCTAAAAGTAGCAATAACTGATCATCGTGAATTCGGAGGTACCTGTGCTAATAGAGGGTGTGATCCCAAAAAAGTACTACTGGGATTTACAGAAATAATCAAAAGTTGTGAACTTCTCCAAGGAAATGGAATATCAAAAATTCCAGAATATGACTGGGATGCTATGATGAGATTTAAAGAATCTTTTACCAAAGCAATACCCTATAATACAGAAAAGGATTTAGTCAATAGGGGCATCACATTATATCATCAGTCACCAGAATTTTTGGATACAGGGGAACTCTCTGTAGAAGGCAAAACTGTGATTACCAAAAATATAGTTATAGCCACTGGCTTGATACCTCGAACTCTTAGTTTTGAAGGAGCTACTTTGCTATCAAATAGTGATGATTTTCTGAATTTATCAAAACTACCCAAAAGCATAGTGTTTATAGGAGCAGGATATATAGGCATGGAATTCGCTTTTATTGCAGCTAGATTGGGTACACAGGTGACTATTATCGATAGGGGAGCTAGGCCTTTGAAGAATTTTGATCAAGATATGGTTTTGTATTTAATGGAAGAGATGAGCAAATTAAAAATTACCTTTATAGGTAATGCTGAGATTGATTCGGTCAAGGCACTACGTAAAAATAAACGGGTATGCTTTAAAGTCAGTGGGCAAGAGAAATCTATCAAAGCAAGACTGATATTCAATACCACAGGTCGAGTACCTTCTGTAGCCAATTTGGCACTTCATAAGGCAAAGGTTTCTTATGACAACACAGGGATTAAGGTCAACGAATATTTGCAAAGCGTTTCTAACCAAAAGGTCTATGCGTGTGGAGATATCGCAGCACATGCATTACCATTGACACCGTTCTCGGGAGTACAAGGAGCTATTGTAGCACAAAATATACTTCATGGAAATAAGAAAAAAGTACAGAACCATGTTACGCCAACAACGGTATTTACACTCCCTAATTTGGCATCCGTAGGAGTATCTGAGAATGCAGCCAAAAAAGAGTGCAAATCTCTAGAGATCATTAAAAAAGATGGTGCTGAATGGTATAATGCCAAAAGGGTAAATGAAAAAATCTATGCCTCCAAGGTTTTGATTGATTTGGATAACGACTTAATTATAGGAGCTCATTTAGTGGGGCCAGAGGCAGGGGAGGTAATAAATCTCTTTACTTTGGCTATTCAAAATAAGATTAAAGTATCAGAAATCAAGAATACAATTTTTGCCTATCCGACGTGGAGTGCCGATATAAAAAATATGCTTTGATCATATTAGAGTAATTTGTGTAGTACTGTTTCTAAGGATAGGGAACACTAATTATTTATTTTTAGGTATATAAATTCATATTGACGACTCTGTTATTTTTTTATGTAAAAACACTGTGAGGCTTTTGCACAGACCCATCTGTGAAATATAAGAACAAGACATTTAGACAGAAAAAGGACTAGTAGATGTGCGCCATTATATAGCTAATTTGGTATTGCATTGGTTTTGGTTTTGATCTTTGGGCATAGGCTTTTTCTTCTGTTATCAAAATGACCTTTTATTGTAGTTTTTTTTGACTTATATTTGTAGTCATATGAATTATGTATCCCAAAATATTAAATTTCTCAGAACACAAAAGAGGTTATCTCAACAAAGGTTTGCAGATATTTTGGAAATATCCAAATCTCGTGTAGGTTCCTATGAAGAAGGTAGATCATTACCAAGTATAGAAACGCTTCAAGTACTTTCAAATTTTTTCAAAATTTCTATGGACATTTTAGTAGGCAATGATTTATCCAAAGCTACTGACACCACATTTTTGGAGATCGGGAATAATCGAATATTATTCCCCATAACTGTTGACGATGCTAATGAAAATTTAATAGAAGTAGTCCCTATAAAAACGACTGCCGGTTACCTAAATGGATATGATGACCCAGAATATGTAGAAGATTTGGACAAAATAAAATTACCCTTTCTCTCTACAGGCAAACATCGGGCTTTTCCTATAAAAGGAGATTCTATGCTACCTATGAAAAGTGGAACTTTGGTTATTGGTCGTTTTTTAGAAAGTACAGATGATATTACCGACGGCAAAACATATATTATTATAACCAAAGATGAAGGTTTGGTATATAAAAGGGTTTATAATCCAATTGATAATAACGAAACACTACGCTTGGTTTCTGATAATAAAACCTATCCCGAATATGATGTAAAAGTTTCTGAAGTATTAGAGGTTTGGGAGTTTAGATGTAGTATTCACATGCAAGAATATAGCGAAGAAGAACTGAAAATAAGTAGTATAGTTACCACACTGAACTCGCTAGGGCATGAGTTTAAAGCACTGGAAAAAATCATAAAACAGTAGCTGTAGTAGTTCTGTGCAGTTTGTAGAGGTTATGTATTGTTTTTGATTAAAAAAAATATTTAATAATCAGTAGTTTATGGATAAAAGTAGGAAACGTAATACCGCCTAGTCAACAATAGTGGGTGTACTATTTATCTTTTTTTAAATAAAAACGAATAGTAATGTTGATTGTATAAAAAAAGAATAGCCAAAAGGGCTTGTTTGATAAAAGACTAAAGAGCTCATACCAAGTGTGGTGTCACAGATTCCTTTTTGATATCAACAAAAAATGCCTAGTGTCTAACGTACTTGAAGAAAAACACTTTAAAAACAACCGAATATGTCTTTTGAACGTATTAAAGAAAAACTTAATATTCTAGCCGATGCTGCCAAATATGATGTTTCCTGCTCTTCAAGCGGCAGTAAAAGATCAAACAAAAACAAAGGATTGGGAAATGCTACAGGTATGGGTATTTGCCATTCTTATACCGAGGATGGACGTTGCGTTTCTTTATTAAAAATATTGTTAACCAATCATTGCATTTTTGACTGCGTATATTGTGTTACTAGAAAAAGTAATGATGTACAAAGAGCCGCTTTCAAGGTAGAAGAAGTTGTTAGTCTAACCATGAACTTTTATCGGCGCAATTATATTGAAGGGCTATTTTTGAGTTCAGGTATTTTCAAAAGCGCGGATTATACCATGGAACGGTTAGTGGCTGTAGCAAAAAAATTACGTTTGGAAGAGAATTTTAATGGGTATATTCATCTAAAATCGATACCTGGAGCCTCTGATGAATTGATGCGGGAGGCCGGACTCTATGCCGATAGACTTAGCGTGAATATTGAAATCCCTACAAAGTCAGGGCTAAAGAAATTAGCCCCAGATAAGAACTTTGAAGATTTTGTGAAGCCTATGGACAAAGTAAAAAATGAAATTATCCAATTCAAGGCTGAAAAGAAAATTATAAAAAGTACTCCTGTTTACGCCCCAGCGGGCCAAAGCACACAAATGATTGTCGGTGCGACAGGGGAGAGTGATTTTCAGGTAATGAGAACTGCTGATCATTTTTATAATAATTTTAATCTAAAAAGAGTGTATTATTCGGGGTATGTTCCTATTAGCAATGATTCTCGATTGCCTCAATTGGGTAGTGCTGTACCTATGTTGAGAGAAAATAGATTGTATCAGACCGATTGGCTCATGCGGTTTTATGGTTTTCATGTCAATGAGATTGTCAATAAGGTGCATCCCTTTTTGGATCTAGATATTGATCCTAAGCTCAGTTGGGCGTTGCGTAATATGCATGAATTTCCGATTGATGTTAATACCGCAGAAAAACGCTTGCTTGCCAGGATTCCTGGAGTAGGAATGCGGTCAGTACATAAAATTATTTATGCTCGAAAATTTAGAAAACTAAATATGGATCATTTAAAAAAAATAGGAATAGCAACCAACAGAGCCCAGTATTTTATATCATGTGCCAGTAATCAATTGCAACTTCCAGATCTGACACCAGAACGTTTGAAGAGTATTATCTTACAAAAATCGAAGAGTAAATATACCGGTTTGCTTTCTAATCAATTAAGCCTTTTTTAATTAAGTTTATGCGTATAAGAAATTTGATATATGATGGTAGCTTTGATGGTTTCTTGAGTACCGTATTTTTGGTATTTGAGCAACGCATTACTCAGGTACAAATACAATCCCAATTACATGCTTCAGATTCACTTTTTCATGATAATGAAAAAGTTTTTACCGATGAGAAAAAAGCAAATCGTGTATGGAAAGGTGTGGAAAAATATAGTAATAGTTCCGGAAGTTATCACTTATATTACGCCTTTTTGAGTGAACTACCGGGTATAGAAAATGTGCTACTCCAGTATTTGCAACAGCTATTCGCATACAAATCTGATATTAGTAAGGATTATTCCAATACGTCTGTACTACAAGTGGTACAAACGGCCAAAAAAGTATCAAGAGAAAAGCATCGTATGGAAGCTTTTGTCCGTTTTCGACTAACTAAGGATCACCTGTACTTTGCCAGTGTCAGTCCTGATTTTAATGTATTGCCTTTAATCAAAAAACATTTTACAAGAAGATATAGTGACCAAAAATGGCTAATCTATGATATCAAACGAAAATACGGTTTGTATTATGACCTCAAAAAAACGGAAATGATCCAGTTAGAATTCCCCAAGTCATTCGACTTTAGTAGGACAGACAAGGATTATTTTACGGATCAAGAACTAGATTTTCAGGATTTATGGCAAAACTATTTTAAGAGTACAAATATCGCTTCGCGCAAAAATCTAAAACTACACACACAACATGTCCCCAAGCGCTATTGGAAATATTTGAGCGAAAAGCAGGTTTGAAAAAACATGTACAAACACCACTAATGGATAGATATATTAATTGGTGAGACATTGTAGTTGTTACAATGAAATGATTAGAGACCTAAAAAATGGCAGAAATTAGGCGGTACTATTTATCATTGAAACTTCACAACTCCGTATTTCCTTTGTAGGCAAATAGGGAATTGCGAAGCTCTTAAACCATTTGACATGCAATTATAGACTGCAATTATTTTTTAAATGACAACAATTTAGGTATATAAATTCGTGTTACTGACACTGTTATTTTTTTATGTAATACCATTTGTTGTTTGAATTTACCGGAAATAAAAATTAAGCTTTTTTTGTTTCAGCTTCAGCAGCAATATCAAGCATAGCCGTAGTTATGGTTTATTTTTATGCTGAAGCTGAGGCAAAAAAAGAAAATTTTATCCCAGTAAATTCAAAGGATAAATGGTATAAAAACATCGTGATGCTATTGCATAGCCTTAACTATGGAATATAGGAACAAGGCATTTGGATGGAAAAAGAACAAGTCGATATGCGACATTACATAGTTAATTTGGTGTTAGTTGTTCTTGAGTCTATTAAATATTTCGAAGTGCTCAAATATCATTTCTTTTTGATCCATTGTACTAAAAATTGGAATTAACTCTTCGGTTTTCATTGCTTTTTCGGACGCAGTTTTTGCTGATGCTAAATCTGTCCAATAAATAAGATCCAAAAATTTTCCATCTTTGGATAAGGCTGTTTTTCTTGCTACAAATCCAGGTTGCTCACTTACAAAGGCATTTAACTTTGTAATCGATTTTTTTGCCTCTTCTGGATTAATACCATTTACTGATTTCCACAGTACCATTTCGATGATTTTTGCTTTTTCCATTTTACTCTTTTTTGTGTCTGAATGCTTACAACTGAATACACTCAGGACGATTAAACCAATGATTAAATTTTTCATAGGCCAAAAATAAAACAGGTGAGTGACAGCCCTATGTCAGCTATGTCCGGAAATTTTCAGAATATTTTCGAAAAAAGCTTTGTGGAGCAGTACTCATAGTGTTTTCCATTTTGTTTAAACATTGATTTATCTCATTAAATGCAAAGGGTAAATGGTATCAGAATTCATCTTCGATTATTCTATTATTTAGCGTAGAACCTGCAATACTTCCTGTGGCAATAGCATAAGAAATGGCTCTCAAAGGACTTGCAGTGTCTCCACAAGCAAAAATGCCTTTTACTGTTGTTTCTTGAAACATATCTACTTTTAAAATACCTTGCTCCGTTATTTCGCAGCCTATTTTTTCTGGAATTTTACAATGTTGTTCAAAATAAGGTTTAGCATAGATTGCTTTTAGTCGGATAATAGACTTATCCGAAAAAACAATATTCTCAAGCTGTCCCTCATTGTGTTCCAATGAAGTTATTTTTTTTTCGATTATCAAAATATTGTTTCTTTTGATCTTTTGTGTTTGTTCCTGAGTAAACGTTGGTTTTCCGTTGGTGAATATAGTTAAGTCTTTGGACCAATTACTTATTAGTAGCGCATAATGAAATGCTATTGCTCCATTGGCTAAAATTCCTGTTTTTTCATTTCTAATCTCGTAGCCATGACAATAAGGGCAATGGATAATAGAGATTCCCCAACATTCTGAAAATCCATTTATATTTGGCATAATATCTTTAAGCCCTGTGGCAAAAATGATTTTTCTGGCTTTAAATACGTTGTTATTCTGAGTGGTAATTGCAAAACCTTGGGGCATTATGTTTGCATCGGTGGCAAGTCCATCATAAAGTTGAACAGTCGGGTATTGTTGAACTTGTTGCTTAGCAATACCCGAAATTTTATTGGGTGTTTTTCCATCTTGGGTAATAAAATTATGAGAGTGTGGAGCTCGATGATTACACGATCTCCCGCTATCTATTATCAGTACACTTCTCAATGCCCTACCCAAAGCCATAGCTGCCGAAAGCCCTGAATAACTCCCTCCAATAATAATTGCATCAAATTCTGTGTTTGTTGTCATATGTTCAGGTTTTGAAAAAGTAAGCCTATAAAAAAGCTATTGAAGCCAATGGCTTTATCTTATTATTTTTTTGATTAGATGAATCATATTTTTATGAGACAAAGATAAACAAAGATTTTTTGTTGCAACAGTGTTGCATTTAAGTTTGATTATGGAAAGAAAAAACATCAAACTAAGGAAGCAATTTTAAAAATTCTTACTGAAGCTGATAGCGTATGAGTAAAAATGCCTTAGAAAATAAACTAAACAGCAAGATAAACTGAGTAATAGTGTATCGGATTTAGAACCAATTTTATGAGGGGTGGTATCATGCATAAAGTTGTTGCTGATGACAGTATACATTATTTTGCTGTCCGTTCAAATAGTGACGAAAAGACTTTAGAAGACCATCATTTTTCGTTATACGAAATGCAAAGTCATAGAATGTACGCTAATTTTTGTTTGGTTTTCTGATAAAAAATTAAATCGTAGTAGTATCCACATGGGTATATATTTTATTCACTATTTTCCATTCGTCATGTATTTTGAAAAGCGATATATAGTCATAATAATTAAAACCCAACATAGGAACGTGCAATTTTGCCACCGCAATTTTGCCGAGTATTTCTATTCCAATAATTGACATTTTTAGGGATTCGCTTAGGTCATTAGGACTTTTTCTACTCCTGACTATCTCCATATATTCGGGAGCACTTTTGATATACTCACAGGTATTTATAGCTCCATAAATAAATGCATTTTCGCTAAAACACCTTTTTAGTTGTTGAGTATTTCCATAAAAAATACCTTCAAAGTACGTGTGTATTAAATTTTCAATTTCCTCCACAATAGCTATACATATTTGATTGACTTATATTTTTGTTCAAGAAAAAAAAATGATTTATAGAATATTAATCCCATTTTGATGTTGTTGATACAGCATAATCACCAGCTCCCAAAAGCACTAATTGTAGAGCCCCAAATAGATATAATCCTTGTAGTTCAATTCCCCAACCACCAAATTGATTTAAAGTAAAAATATCTGCAGAATGTGCCATTATAATAGCTGTCAACATATTGAAAAATAGTAGTAAACTAGCCATTTTTGTTCTCCAGCCTAGTATGAGCAGTATCGGTGCAATTATTTCACCCACAAAAACCGAATATGCAATAAATTCTGGAACTCCAAAACCTTTGAGCAAACTTTTGATAAAGGAATAATCAGAAGTCAAGTTTGCAATGCCGTGTAATAGAATGAGTAACCCAATACTAATTCTTTGTATTAGTAATCCTATATTTTTGTTTTGAGTGTTTTCTAAATTGTTCATGTCTTATAATTTTTTGAAATTTGTTTGATACAAAAGTCAAGAAATTAACACGAAGGATGTTAGGACAATTGTCACTATAAATTTGTGAGGAATATCACACTGTGCAATAGTTTTTTTTTACGAATTTAATCGGCTCAACGTCTCTCTACTTACGCCTAGATAAGCAGCAATTAATTTTTTGGGTACCCTTTGGAAAAGTTTTGGATATTGTTCGAGAAGTAATTCATATCGTTCTTTCGAAGAATTTTTTAATAATGATAAGATTCTGTTTTGAAGAGCTATTCTACCAAACTTACTTTTTTTTGCCCAAAAGCGCTCCATTTTGTGCATTTCGGTAGTAAGTTTTTCTCTGTTTTCCAATGTGATGTAAAGAAGTTCGCAATCTTCAATGCAGTCGATATTGATTTTGGATCTAGATTGTTTTACAAACGATTCATAATCAGAAACCCACCAATTTTCCATTCCGAACTGCAAAATATGCTCTTTTCCTGCTTCGTCAATAAAGTAACTTTTTAAACAACCTTTGACTATCCAAAACTCTTTATCAGCAATTTCTCCTTCTTGTAATAAGTACTGATGTTTGCGTTTATGTATTGTTTCAAAATGGCTTAGTATGAATTCAAACTCTTTTTCTGTTAACGTGATTATTTCTTCTATATGCTGTTTTAGAGGATGTTTCATTGTGAGTGGTACTAATATCAGTTTGTCCAAAAACTGGTATTAGAAGTTATGTGATGATGTTGTTTTTTTTTTAGTGATTACTAAATATATGAAATTTTTAGAAGCTAAACATTGACACTCAAAACAGCATTTGCAAAACTATTTTTTTCCTAACAGAAGTGGCTGATCAAGAGTTCCAAATTGTCCTTTATGATTAGGTACAAGACCATATTTCTTTTGAGCGCTACCCAAAAAGCTATTTAATAATTTTTAAAATCAGGTTATTAGAAGATGTAACATCCAAAATTGGATGTACCAGGTATTCTTTAGAAATACCAGAAGTATAAAGAATTACAGAAATATCGAAACACAATATCAAAAATTAATATCAACGTAATTATAAACTAAAGCAAAGAAATAAAGGTTAGATTTTAAACTTGTTAAAACCTAACCTTTTTTATTATCGTTAATTCTTAATCTTTTTAATCAAAAAGATTAAACCATTTTAGTACTTATTAGTTTCTACCTCTTAAGTCGTCGTGTATAAGTAGTACCAAATTCAAAACTTCCGACAAATTGACGTTTTGTGTTAAAGATATCCCATCGTCTTCCTTTTACCTTAAAATTGTACGTTTTGTCCTTATCAATATTTTTATTATTGGAAAGAGATCCTATTTCTGCAAATGGATAACCTTTAAATCTATAATAAGTGGCTTGATCTCCATTCCAAGTCCATATACGAGCCGATTTTGCAGTTCCTCCACTAGCGCTACTTTTCGTACTAAAAAGAAGACGATCTACTTTGAGAAGACCTGTCTTCCCAACTTTAGTACCACCTGTAATAGACCAAGTAATACTTCTTCCTGTGTAATTATGAAATTCATAAAGCTTTAATGTTGCAGAAAGTCTCTGTAGACCTTTATTTGAGGCATTCGAGAGTGTATTAGGACCATCTATATAAATTTCATGGAGCCTATACAACTCTTCACCGTTTAAATCATGTTTCGATAAATAAAGCGCATTGATCTCGTTTAAGACTATTTTATTTGGGCTCTCGTCGAGCTCTTTTTTAACTAATTGTAATGTATTTGTGTTTAGTTCATCGAGATTGTAGGTAGAATTGTTAACGATAATTTTTTCAATATCCACAGCCATAAACTCTTTTGTAAGTCCATAATCTGTTTTTAGTTGATTAAGATCCTTTGATGATATGGTACTAGTAGGAGATACATCATCATTGTTGATTTCTGTTTGTTCACAACTAATTAATGCAAACAGTGATAAAAATATCGCAGCGAGTTTGATTTGATTTGATTTCATAAATTTATTTTTGGTTAATGTCATGAGTAAAAATAATAAATCCTTGAGCGCTACCCAAAAAGCTATTTAATAATGTTTAAAATCAGGTTGTTAGAAGATGTAACATCCAAAATTGGATGTACCAGGTATTCTTTAGAAATACCAGAAGTATTTTATTGATGTCGAAGAGGTAAAATTGCAAAAAAACAAGATATGACTTAGGGTTGGTATACAGCCTGATTAAGTATACCTTTGTCAGAATATTTGTAGCATGATCAAAAAAGCAATAATTTACATGGTCTTCAGTGCGCTGGGTTTCATGTTGCTCAATTCTTTTGTCAAATACCTACAGCACTATAGTGCGTACCAACTCGTGTTTTTTCGCTCCATAGGATCACTGTTTTTTACAATGGGTTTTCTGATACGTCAAAAAATTCCTATGCTCGGTAATCAAAAAAAATTATTGATTACTAGAGGAGTTGTGGGGCTTACATCTATGATGTTCTTTTTTATGGCACTCAAATATCTCCCTATTGGCTCTGCAGTTTCTATGCGATATATAGGACCAATCTTTGCAGCTATTTTTGCCTTATTTATACTCCAAGAACGAATCAAGCCGATACAATGGCTGTTTTTTGGTATTGCATTTAGTGGGGTAGTGGTACTCAAAGGTTTTGATACGGAGATGAGTACTATAGGGTTGTTGTACATTTTGATTTCGGCAGTTTTTAGTGGAATGGTGTACGTTTTGTTAAGAAAAATAGGGGATAGGGATCACCCAGTGGTGGTGGTCAATTATTTTATGGTGATTTCGACAGTTGTTGGTGGGGTTTTGATGATTGGAGATTGGGTGCAGCCTACAACCTATGAATGGATGATGTTGGGGAGCTTAGGGATCTTTGGATACATTGGACAATTGAATATGACCAAAGCTTTTCAGTACGCAGAAGCTAATTTGGTTGCTCCTATGAAATATATAGAGGTTATTTTTACCATGTTGATTGGCATTATTTGGTTTGGCGATGTGTACACCATCTATAGTCTACTAGGCATTGTATTAATTATGATAGGGTTAGTTTTGAATGTACTCATAAAGAAAAAATGATTTTGAAGAACATTTGGATGCCTAGTAATCCGTGCCATCCTTTATTTTATACAAGTGGGTTACACGTTTTTAATTTTCGTAAGATTTCCTGGGCAAGGAGTAACCAGTTGGTAGTAATGGCAGGAATGCTTTGATCAATGGAACTGCTGTTCGCATTCTAGCGCAATGTCAATCCGTAATTATACCATACAAAATGTAATTGTAGGCCAAAATAATTTGAAGTATTTTTCGCAAGTTTAGACTATAAAAATTCAAGCATACCAGTGAGACGGTTTAATTTTCTAATGAAAAAAAGAGTAGAAAAAGAAGCGAATTAGTAGCCCTCAGTTATTTTTTAATGGTTTCAATAGATAAATCACAGGTTTTTTTATGTAAAAAGTCGTTTAATTAGATAAAGAACTCCATATTTTTTTGCGGCATTTAGGGCTGTATTTGCCCATTGATATGGAGCTAGATCCTCTTTTAAAGAGTTCTTGGTATATTTTAGCTCCTCTAATGCTATTTGTCGTTTTAGACTTAGGGTTTTTAGTGCCGTATTGATTTCCTCAAAAGAGTTGTAAGTCGTATTTTTCATTTGGATTAAGAATTAAAATAGTCTTCGCCTACCTTGGTAATTACTAAGCGATCAATGGATTTTCTACTGATAAATACAAGAGCAGCTAGTACAAAAATGATGGTGCTCAGAATCAAACACGCTAAAATTACACTGTCCATAACTTCGCTGAGCCAAATGGTTATGGCGATCAGTAAAAATATAAGCCCTATACTGACAAGACTGCCAATCGATAATATCAATATAAAGGAAGAAAGTGATTTTGTAAGGTACTTAAAAGCTTTTAGCTTATAATAACTCCGGGTAGCATGTACATATTGCTCGCCGGAGTTGATCGCATTTTCAGAGGTGTTATGTAGTGCTTCAAAAACTCCCATTACGATTTTTGTAATTTTTGGTTTTTAGCCTTTAATTCTTTTAATTTCTGTTCCAAGGTAGTAATGACATCTTCTGTTTTGTAGCTCACGTCAGATAAGATTGTTTCGATTTTGGAGTCCATCGTTTCTTTTTGGTTATGGAGCGTATGTGTCATTTCATTTTTCAATTTTACTGCACTATGTTGCAAACTATCTTTTGTGTGTTGTGCCTCATCAACCAATTTTTTTCTTGTGTTGACTCCTTTATCTGGTGCAAAAAGAATTCCTAATGCTGCCCCGATTGCAGACCCAGCTAAAATTCCTAATACTGTATTTCCGTTATTACTCATGGTAGTTTTTTTTTTTGTTAATACTCTCTTACTAAGAAAAACAAATATCGAGAGTTTGACCTTTAATGATTAACTCAAATCATTTGGATGTTGATCTATTTGCATAAGTTGAGATCGAAATAAAAAAAATATGAGAAGTTGCGCTCGAAAATAGTAATAGCATTACCAATCATCGTAATAGTGTTAATTCAGTATTCGAATCTTTAATACATTTACACTCTAAAAAATATATCATGTCCAATACGATAGAAACATATAATCCATATACCGGGAAGAAACTAGATTCTTATGAGCGTTTGGATGATGCGCAACTTCAAGAACTTTTGGAGAAAGGAGAGAATACTTTCCAGCAATGGAAGGGCCAAGCCATAAAAGAACGAACAGCGTTATTAGAAAAATTGTCACAGTTATTAGAGGAGCGTAAAAGTAACTATGCAAATCTTATTTCTGAGGAAATGGGTAAACCCTTTACAGAAAGTATTTCGGAAATCGAGAAATGTGTATCCTTGATAGAGTTTTATGTGGTCAATGCAGAACGTTTTCTGTCTGATGAACTCATAGAGACAGATGCACGAGAAAGTTTTGTAAGCTATGATCCCTTGGGATGCATACTTGGAATTATGCCTTGGAATTTTCCATTCTGGCAAGTGATGCGTTTTGCGATTCCGACATTAACTGCAGGGAACACGGTATTTGTCAAACATGCTGATAATGTAACAGGTTGTGCACTTGCAATGGAGCAATTGTTCCAAGCAGCAGGATACCCAGAAGGCTGTTTTACCATCGTATTAGCGACCCATGAACAAATTGCAAAACAATTTATTGCCGATGATCGAATCAAGGCTATTAGTCTCACTGGTAGCGAAAAAGCAGGGAAAGAAGTAGCTGCAGCAGCAGGTAGTTATCTCAAAAAAACAGTTTTGGAACTCGGAGGAAATAATGCGTGTATCATTTGGGAGGATGCGATATTAGAGAAACACATAAGTACGATTGTAAAAGCTAGAATGCTCAACGCAGGTCAGAGTTGTATTGCAGCCAAGCGCTTTATCGTAATGGCAGATATCTATGAAGAATTTTTGGAGAAGGTCAAGACAGAATTAGAACGATTTCTACCCGGAGACCCATTAGATCCGCATACCACTTTTGGTGTTTTGGCAAATGAAAAATTTGCAGAAAAAGTAGCAGAACAGGTCAAAGACGCAGTGGATCAAGGAGCCTCGATACTTGTAGGAAATCATGCAAAGGGCGCATTCTTTGCTCCAACAATCCTTACAGGTGTCCAACCAGGTATGAAAGTGTTTGACGAAGAGGTTTTTGGTCCTGTAATCGCAATTACCAAAGCAAAAGACCGTCAAGAAACCATTGCTTTGGCTTCACAAACGCGATTTGGTTTGGGTACTATGTTGTTTACTGAAGATGTAGATGCCGCTAGAAAAGAAATTGATGCTATAGCTGATGGGGCGTTCTTTATCAATGATCTAGTCAAATCTGATCCCCGATTGCCCTTTGGCGGCACTAAGGCTTCTGGCTATGGAAGAGAATTAAGTAAGGAAGGTATTCAGGAGTTTACCAACAAGAAGACTGTATATATTAAATAATTAATAAAATGCACTTATGAAATTTGTAAAAGATTCAGATTCAAAAAGAGAAGATTATATTTTTCAAGATAATCTAAAAACAAGGTTCGGGACAGGTTTTATCATCACTATACTCGTACTGCTTATTGTAAGTATTATAATATCAGGGTTTTATTTGGATATATTTTAGGTGATTAACAAATAGTTTACAAGATTCTGTGATGCAAGGTTGGAGTTGTTTAAAGAACACAACAGTGTGTCCAAAATTAATTTTGCATGTATTTGAGTTCACGATTCTATGATTTAGGCTAAAAGGAGTGGGCATTAAATCGGAAATTACCACAAAAATAAAACAAATGGAAAAGATACTCGTAGCCGGTGCCAATGGTACCACAGGAAAACAAATTGTACAATTACTTAAAAGTTCGCAGTACTTTGAGCCTATTGCCATGGTACGTAAGCCAGAGCAGCAAGCGCAATTTGAACAGCAAAAAATCAAAACTGTACTCGGAGATTTGGAACAAGAAGTAACACATACAGTACAAGGTGTTGATAAAATAATCTTTGCGGCAGGATCTGGGGGCAAAAAAGTAGAAAAAGTGGATCGGGATGGTGCCAAAAAGATGATTGAGGCAGCAAAACACGGAAAGATCAAAAAGTTTGTCATGCTCAGTTCTATGGGGGCAGCCAACCCAGAAGCGCAGGAAGAGTTACAAGACTACCTCAAAGCGAAACACCATGCTGATGAATATCTAAAAAGTTCTGGACTTAATTTCTCTATCGTACGTCCTGGTACTCTTAATAATGATACGGCTCAGGGAAAAATCAAGTTGGACGAATCTCTAAATCAACAAGGAGAAATCACGCGTGCCGATGTAGCACAAACCTTGATAAGAGCCTTACATGATGATGCAGCAAATAATAGTACCTTTGAAATTTTACAGGGAGATACGCTGATAGGAGAGGCATTAGAAGCAGTTAGTTAATTATGCGTTGTACCATTTGAACTGTAAATACTGAAGTGGTCTGAACTCTTTTTAATTTGTCATAAAAATGCTAATTTTTGTTGACTGTAGTCTTTTTTTAGCTCGTAGCATTGCTATGGTGTGTAAAAACACTTCTATTGATCAAAAAAAGTTTGAACCACTTCCTTCGTTAACCAGTGTCATGTATAAATCGTTGAAAAATCAATTTTATGATACCGTCGTGTGCAACTAGTACAAACGTCAATTGAGGAAACATGACAGTACTCTTAGAAAAATAGCATACATCAAACATAAGATTTCTTGTGTTCTTAGCGATATATCTTAGTATATAGCTTTGTATCATGGCAGCTTGCGGCTATATTGGAGCGTATTGATCTAGTTGTCAAAATTGTTTTTTATAAAAAGAGAAATCTATGCACGGCATCTTATACCAGTTAAAATGTAAACTAAAATAATTGAACTATTTTTTGCTAGTTTGAACTATAAAATTCAAGCTTAGTCTTAGCTACGATTTCATTTTTTAGGGAAAAAATAGTAGCAAAAGAACCGAATTATTAGCCTGTAATTATATTTTAAATGGTATTGTATACAATACTTCGTAATTTTTGTAGCTTTGGTATCAGTATTTTCTCAAGAATCATCTCCTAGTTTTGATAATTTTTTTTAAATAAAAGAATGATATGTTCTTAATCACCATCATCGATCCGATTATTCAACTTATTGCGTCTCTGGCAATTTGTGTTATAATATTGAGTTTGATTCTTAAAAGATTAAACCAAACCTATATCATCGGCTATATATTGGTCGGTGTAGTTTTAGGTCAAAATGGTTTGGAGTTTATTAAGGACACGGAATCGCTACATCTATTTGGAGAATTAGGGGTCATTTTGTTGTTATTTTTCATTGGGATGGAAATCAATCTCGTTGATTTTGTAAAACAATGGAAGGTTGCGGTGTTAGGAACTATGGCTCAAGTATTGATCAGCGTAGGTTTGGTTTTTGTAATAGGACATTTTTTTGAGTGGCAATTTGCACGATCCGTGGTAATTGGTTTTGTAATTGCTTTGAGTAGTTCTGCTGTAGTAATTAAGCTATTACAGGATAAAAATTTGATAGAAACCAAAATAGGTAAAAATGTTTTGAGTATTCTACTTACGCAGGATGTTATTTTTGTACCCATGCTGTTGGTGATCGCACAACTTGGTGGTAAGTCACAGACTTCTTCTGAGTTGATCATGATGTCGATAGGTGCTGTCATTACGATCGGGATTTTGTCGTACATTTATTTTAAAGGAACGATATCCTTTCCTTTTGCTAGGAAAATTGTACGAGATCATGAATTACAGGTGTTTATGGCGATACTTTTATGTTTTTCTGGGGCCTTGTTTACTTCTGTTTTTGGATTATCTGCGGCGCTCGGTGCATTTGTTGGTGGGATGATTATTAATGCTACTAGAGAGGTACATTGGATTCATGATACCTTGCAATCATTCCGAGTATTATTTGTCTCTTTTTTCTTTATCAGTGTAGGGTTACAAATGGATTTGATCTTTATACAACAAAATTGGGAAGTAATTGTTGCCGCATTAATAGCGGTATATGTCACAAATCAATTTATTAATTCGATGATAATGTGGGCGTTTTCTAAAAATTGGAAAGAAGCAATGCTGGGTGGCGCTTTGTTATCCCAAATTGGAGAGCTTAGTTTTTTGTTGAGTTCTACCGCTTTTAGTTTACAAATTATCAATGATTTTGGCTATAAATTTACAATTAGCCTTATTTCTTTAACCCTAATTATTAGTCCGTTTTGGATCATTTTTATGGAAAATATATTGGGAATAAAGAAGCGCCAAGACACAAATTCAGTTATTTCTGCGAATCAACAGGCTCATTGATTATCCTTCCATCCGCTGTAAACTCAACGTCTTTATTTTTTCCTTTTCGTTTAAACTCGACATCATAAAATAAGCCTTTGGTAGCATGTCGTACCTCTTCAATTTCTGTAATTTTTTCGTCATCATATTCTTTTTCAATACGATCACGAACGATTTTTGGTAGTTCTTTTTTTTCAATGGAACGTTCGGTTTCTATCCAAGAACCATCTGGTAGGTAATCTGCACGATATTTGAGTCCTTTTTGTTTGAAATTAGCCTCATAATTTCCATTTGCATCCAAATGCCAATCAGGGTCGTTCTCTCCAGGATACATTTGAGTAAAGGTTTCTTGTACTGCTTTGGGGGCCATTTTGTCCTCTTGACATTGTGTTTGTAAGGCTAATGCACATGTAGCTAAAAAAAATGTAAAATTTCTATTTTTCATAAGTAGTATAAGTGTGTTTTAAAAATTAAATTATCGATAAAATAAATTCAAAATGGATATCCAATAGCAAAATTCAAAATCGCTTCTTTTAGATCTTGATCAAAGCGTTTGCCTTTGGGTAAAAATGGTTTTTGTATCGGTACGGCTAGATCAAAACGTATTACAAAATTTTGTATGTCTACTCGTACACCTAGGCCTGCGCCAACTCCAAGTTGACGGACAAAATCCGAAGTAAATTTTCCGCCAGGAAGCGCATCATTCTCTTTGGTCAGCCAAACATTACCAGCATCTACAAATGCAGCACCAAAGACATAATTAAAGAGCGGAAAACGATATTCTAGATTGGCTTCTAATCGAATGTCTCCAGATCGATCAAAAAAGTCTCCTGTATCTTCCTCTTTGGGAGTGTAAATACCAGGTCCCAAGGATCGAATTCGAAATGCTCGAACGCTGTAGGGGCCTCCAGAAAAGAACTGCTTGGAAAAAGGTAGGGTCTGGGAGTTTCCATAAGCTAATCCCCAACCGGCGAATACTCGAGAAACCAGTTGCTGCTTATCCGCAATTTTGATATGATATCTTAGATCAATGTCTGCTTTGACGTATTGAGCATATTCCAAGTTTAAAAAACTCTTGGCAGGCTCATTTTCTGCTCTTTTTCCAGATAATAAACTTAATACATTACCAGCAATATCTAGATCTATTTTTGCAAAAATGGGGTTTTTGATACTAGAGTCTGATAATTCATTATATTGAAAGGAGTAGGTGAGTCCAGCAATAAATTGTTGATCAAAACTACTGCGCAAAAAGGAATTGTCATTGAGTATTTTTTCAAATTCGGCAGTTTTATTGGATAGGTTTACATAATTGATACTAATTGGATTCAATTTGTGATAGACATAGCGATTGGCATTCCAACCATAGCCAAAAGATGTAGTAAAGGAATTGAGTCGATATAACTTGGAACGATCTAGTAGTTCTACACCGGCACTAATTTTGGTTGTTGGTATTTCGTACTCAAACGGATGGTCAATTCTGATAGGAGTTAGGAGCCTAGGGAATATGAGGTCGCTATTTAGGCCTAATTGTAAACTACTTAAACCCGCACTGTTTTGTCCTCCCAATTGCGTTTCATAGCCAATGCTTCCAGAGATATTGAGGGTCTCGCCTCCTTTGAATAGATTGCGGTTGCTATAGCGAGTTAGTAAAGTTGGTCCGACAAAGTTATTTGACTTAGACACGGCTTGTAGCTCCATTTTTAGCGCTCTTTTCTTCAAAGGAGAAAGAAAAATAGCAGCACGTAACTTTCGTGGAGACACCGGATCATCAATACTGTCTATTTCTTCGTACCGAATATTAACAAATTTATAAGTTCCCAGAGAAGATAGCCGCTTACTAGTACGTCTAGATTTTTCTGGACTATATTGTTCTCCTGCCGCAAAAGTGATATAAGGTGCAAGTCTTTTAGGTTTAAAAAATGTACTATCCTGAACAAAATTCATAGCTTGAAACATCACAGTATCTTTAACAGATTGTGTAAACTCATAATTGGGATGCACATTGATTTCTGATACCTCATAAGGTACCAAAGCACGTGGAGGAACTTCTTTTTTTAGACGTAAAAAGAGATCAAATTTCTTAGTATCATACTGATTGGTGTCCGCTTCAAAAATAAGAAAGTCGGCGTTGAAATTGTAGTAGCCAATTTTTTTGAGTTTTTGATCAATTCGCTCCCGTTCTAATTTGAACAGTTTGAGGTCAAAGCGTTCTCCTTTTTTGAGAGGGGTGTCAGTCAAACTTTCTTGTATAACTTTTTTGATGGCATTTGGCATAGTATCCACTTGATAGGTAGCCATTGTATAAGGGTCTTGGACAGTTACGCTATAGTTGATTGCTGCAGTATTCTCATTTTTTACGACTTCCGAGCTAATTTCACTTTTGAAAAAACCACGATTTCTCAAGCGATTTTCTATTAATTCTTCTGTTTTGGTACGATCACTATCTTTTAAATATACAGGTTCTTCGCCAATCTTTTTTGCTAAAAACTTGTAGAAAAAACCAGGGTGCTCTTGCTGTGTTTTATAATGTGCTAACAAACCCAGTCGCATTCCCAAAATTTTGCTATTCGGCTTAGGATATAATAAGTTTTCTAGAGTCTGTTCGACCGCAGCTAAGTCTTTGATGGTGTCATTACCTAAGTTTTTGGGGGTTATTTTTAGAGAAGACTCTTTGTACAAAAATCGACCATCGGGAATATATTTGCGTACACTACAGGAGTAACAGAGTAGGAGGATAAGTAATATATATGTGGTTATTGTTTTCAAGTTTTGGTGTTGTTTTCTGTATAAATTAGTCGTATTTGGAGTGGTACAAAGAATCTCGTATGTACGATCAAGTTTCTACTTTATTTTCTTTTTTCTTTCTCTAGTTGCTTTTTCGATTCTTGTATTTTTTCATTTTCAGAAATGGTTTTTTTTGCTGTGGCCGTCCATAGTTCTTTGAACTTATTAAATTCTCGATTAAAGATAAACGCGATACCTGTTATGATTAATTGTCCATCGATGACGCTTTCAAATTCATTTTTTCGGAACCCTTTGAGGCGATATTTACCTTTTTCTGAAAGCAGGTACTCTAAGCTTACGTTACCAATAATTGGACTGCTATTTTGTGTTGCTTGGCTATTACCTTCTACATTGACAGCACTACCAACTTGTACAATCAGACGATCGTTTAGAAGCTTTTTCTTGGCATTAACCTCTAGATCGGTCGTCGTAGTGGATTGGTTGTTATAGCTATCCAGCTGAAAATCCAATTCGACCCCCGTTTTGCCAATAAGTCGATCTGAGAAATTATTGAGTTGATCTGATAATACACGATTTACATTATCTCTAGCGATAGATGCAGCACCACCATTACTGCCATCGCTCCCTACGGCTGGAAAAAACCGATTGAATACCAATAATGAAAACACTTGCTTGTTCAGTTCTGTATCCTGATTATTGAGTTGTTGTATACGACTATATACCTGACCACCGGCTAAGCCCTGTTGTGCTTCGGGGATATCCATGGCAAAGGAGATTTCGGGTTCTAATAACTCCCCATCTACATTGAGATATACCAAGAAATCCATTGATCTGTTATAAGCTGCTGAAGGGGCATCGAGGGCAGCCGAACTAGCACCCACAGACATCAGTGGGGCAGCATTGGTTTTTATTTCATAAATGGCTTTTACGTCCAAATCAGCATCTAGAGGGTCTCCATTCCAGGTAATAGTACTTCCCTTTGCGATATCAAACTTTCGTTTTACCAGATTGTATAAGCTGGCTTTGTATTGCCCATCACTAATCTCGTATTTTCCGGATAGCGACATCATTCCATTAGGTTGCATACCGAATAAGAGATCGCCGGTTCCGTGTACTTTGATGTAATCACCAGAGCGTTCATCGATTATAATTTTGAACAAAGATTTTTTTCCAATAGAAAGTTTTGTGTTAATGTCAAAGCCTTTGAGTGTCATAATATCAGAGTCTGTAGTAGTGTTTTTGGTCAAAATGGCATCAGGATTTTTTCGATTGACAAATAATACAACTCCTTTTTGTTCCTGAACTTCTAACTCTGATTCTGGTACAACCAAGGTAAAATCAGAATTCTCATCTACCCCTATGGTACCACGAATTTTGGGAATCTCCATAGTTCCTGTAATTTTGAGTTTAGAACTGATATTGACTAATCCATAAAACAATTCGTTATCCTCTTTAGTCGCGTTGAGTACCTGAAAATTTTTTGCGTTGAGGGTTAAGTTAAACGAAGGATTTGTGGGCGTTTTTGTTTTGACTGATCCGTCCAGAATAAAGGTGCTATTGTCCTTGTCAGCAATAGTAAATTGGTCTAGATATATCCCCTTATTATCCACTCGAATATTTTCTTCAGGTAATAGGAAACGGGTATTCAGGCTATTTACTTTTAATTGAGACTTATTGAAATGAAACGCACCATTATATATCGGAGCATCTAGGTTACCGTCAATAATTGCACTTCCAGAAAGGGTTCCTTTGGTGTTAGAAATATAGTCCGAAGCAAATTTTTCAATCAGAGGAACCTGAAGCTCTTTTAATTGAAAGTTTAAGGCAATTGTGGGTTGTTCTCCGGCAGTGTTATAATCTCCTGTGAGTTGTAGTGTAACATCTGGACCTTTCAATGACAGATCAAGATCATAAGCACTAAAATTTTTGCTACGAGCATCGAGCGACAATAGCCCCAATGGAACTTCTGTTATCGCTAGATCTTGAATTTTGACATCTGATACAAAGCCTGTAGCTCCAAAAGGTTCTTCTACACGAATTTTGCCATCGAGAATTCCAGACATTAACAATTGATCTGGATTCAGGAAACTGGTAACAGTGTTCAGATTGAAATTGTTAAATTCAAAATTGAGATGTTCTTTGCTCGTACCTTTTGGATGGGACTGAATTTTTATACTTTGTTGATTTTTGCTGATTTCAAAAGCTTCAAATACCAAAAAATTAGGTGCAATGACTACTCGGTTATTAGGTAAGATTTCCCAAGCTGTGCGATCCAAAAACATAGAATTTGGATTGATATGTATATAGAGGCTATCTTTTTGCAGGGTGATTTCGGATTGGATACGAGCAATAGTGTTTTCTTTGTCCGAGGCATCAAAATCAAGAAATAATATGTCATCATTCAGGGATCCATGAATCGAAGTTTCTTTGATGGCCAGTGGCGTATAGTCCAAACCTTTCCAATCCAAAGAAAAATCCAAATTTTCTTGAGTAGAGTGTAGTTTGAAACTAAGGCTATCTAATTCCCCTTCTTTGTAGCGTATTGTTGGAGTGTTAATTTTTGCTACGAGTTGATGCTTTTCTTCTTCAAAAGTGGCACTAATCAGTGTAGTGTCAGAGCTCTGTAAACCCTGAAGAAAAACATCACTCAGTACGGGAGTCTCCTTGAATTTGAATTGTAAATCCATTCGAACAGGAACCGTTAAGGAATCTGTTGGCGGTGTAAGTTTTTGTTTTAAATGTTTTTCAAAATGACGTTGTATGGCATCGGTAATTGCAGGTATGGCAGCATTGGCTTCTAGATTTCCTTTTAGAAACGCACTATCAACCGTCAAAGATGAATTGTTTGTATTCGTTTTGGCATCAATAACTATTTCATTGACCGAAAAGGGTTCATTGTCATAAACAACAGTTGCGTCTGTAAGTACTGTGTTGAGTGTAAAAACGTCAGAATTTCCTTCAAAGACGGTAGTTAAATCAAACTGCGTTTTTATGATTTTTTGAGTGATTCCCAGCCTGTTTAGATCGGCTCCAATGAGGTTTAGTTTTAAGTCGAATCTTGGGTTTATAGAATCCAAGGCTATCGCAGTATGTAGTTTTAGATTAAGATTATCATCTTTATAATTTGCCGATGCATGACCTTTTCCATTTTTGATAGTACTTTCTAATTGCAAAGCAGAAAAATCATACCCATTCAATTGCAATTTTTTGAAATCAGAATGAAATATGACATTTAGGTTATTTACTGAACTTCCTTCTTCTTTAATTTTAGCATCCAATGATAGTGTTCCTAGCTGTTCATTTTTCAGAATCTTGTCTAGTTGCAATTCAGAAATAGAAACTGTACCATCAAAAGCAAGTTGTTCTTGATTTTTGAACGCTCCTTTTGCTCCTACATTTCCATCAGAGGTGATCAGTTGGGTGTCGAATTTAAAATTTGTAACTCCTCCAGTAGCAGTTCCTCGAAATGTGATACTTTCTGGAGGTTGTAATGTTGCTAATTGTTCTTTGGGAACAAAAGGAACTAGATCTTTTCGAGTTGTAACAGCTTTTAATTCAGTGATATCAAAAGATAGTGAATCCACCTGTAGTATTCGCTGAATTCTGGCAGCTGTACTTATAGTAGTATGAGTTCCCCAATTGATTTTCGTATCTATAAGGCTGAAGTCGCCGAGTTTTCCTTTTGCCTTGATAGTTCCGTCGAGTGTTTTTTGAGAAAGTTGCGATACATATGGGTTACCCTCTAGTGCGGTTGTAAAAAAAGAAGCATCCGTGGGATCAATGACCACAGTAGGAACGCTAAATTGAAATACGGTTTCTTCGGGTTTTTTAATCAATTGATTTATGGACTTGTATTGGAGGTCTACAGCTGCGGATAACGTACTGTTGTTCGTTTGGATATTGAGATGAGAAATAATCGTTTGTGAATCGGTAGCAGCCACATTCATCCCAAATTTTTGTAGATGGAATCCACTTTGATCCACAAAATCAAAGCGTTTTAGTTGGAATGCAAGAGTTTTGGGTTGGTAACTAAATTGATCAATGACAAAATTTAATTTGTTTATTTTTAAGTTATTATAATCAAATAGATCACGATTTTCTAACGTATCTTTTAATTCGATAGTTAGTATAGATTCTAAGATAGCAAATTCATCAGATCTAATGGTCCAATCTGGCCATTCAAAAAGTGCTGTTTCATCTAATGTTGAATCTGAGGGGTCTATAGTTTTTTTGGTAACAGGCTCAACATTTGCATACATTATTTTTGATTTGGATAGCACAAACTTATCTAGCGTGATTTCCTTTTTTGATAGATCGGTTTGTAATTCTTCAAGTAAGACTTCTGTCAGTTGTATTTGAGCAGATTGTTTGGTAGGAACACTTTTGTAATCTAAAGAGACATGGGATACGTTGAATGACTCTATGTGTACAAATGGTAATTGAGTAGCTGTAGTATCTTCTGATGTTTGTGGAGCTAATTTGGTCTGTTGATATACAAAGTGTGTCTGGTCTAGGTCAACATTGTCTATAGCAAACCTCATTTTTTCTAGATCAAAATCATTGATTTGTGTATTTAGATGTCCAAGTTGAAGCGAGGTTTTTATTCCAGAATATTGGTCATCTAGGTTGACTTTGATATTTTTTAGGTCAAATTCACCAAGGACAATACGGAGAGTAGAATCTTCTTTATTTTTGGGCTTTTGGACACTCAAACTATCTTCAGAGGCAAAAGCGTCTATAAGAAATTGATAGTTTGAACTTTTTATTTCATCTTCGCGTTTCAATTTTAGTACGACATCATTCCAATTCAATGATTTTAATCGAAACTCATTTCCACGAATCAATGGCAAAAGTGCGATAGATGCCTCTAGGTTTTTGGAGTAGAGGAGGGTGTCCCTTTTGCGATCTTCTACATATAAACCTTCCATAAAAATGTTCCCCGAAAAAGTAACATACAATTTCTCTAAGGCAATTTTAGTTTTGGTTATTTCTGATACATAGGAGATCGTTTTATCTACAATTATTTTCTGCCCCCAAGTACTTCTAACACCCAGTACTATTCCGATAAACAATAGCACTAGAACCAACAAGATTAGTCCAATATATTTTAACCATTTATGTTGAAAAATATGTTTCATTAAAGAGTTTTCGTGGATTAATCTTGATCAACCATGGGAGTTGTCTAAGCCTTGGTTTTAATGTTAGATAAATACTAGCAAATGTACGGTGCTATAGAGTGAATGTTGTGTGCAATCCGTTAAATTATTTTTGGGTGATTAAGATAGTTATCCCGAACGTCTCGAACATTCGGGATTGGAGTTCTTTATATTTTTTAATACTTTTTAATACCTTAATTATGTACTACTTGCTCTTCGTGTTTACCTTCTTTTATTTCTTCAATTACTTTGTCTACAAAGGCAGGTATATCTTTTGGATTTCTACTCGTAACTAAACCATTATCTACAACCACTTTTTCATCTCTCCAGTACGCGCCTGCATTCTTGAGGTCTTCTTTTATACTATGGTATGAGGTAACTGTTCTATTTTCTATTACTCCAGCACTGATTAGAAGCCAAGGTGCATGGCAGATTGCAGCTACAGGCTTTCCGCTCTCAAAAAATGCTTTAATAAAGTTGAGAGCATCTTTATTGACACGCAAAAGATCTGGATTGATCACTCCACCTGGTAATACCAAACCATTGTAATCGCTTTCGTCAACTTCACTGACTAGCTTGTCTACGCTAATGGATGTGCTCCAGTTGCCATCGTCCCAACTTTTGATCTTCCCTTGCTTGATAGACACAATGTGTGTGGTGGCTCCCTCATTTTTCAAAGCATTTAGTGGTTCAAATAGTTCTGATTTTTCAAACCCATCTGTTGCCAAAATAGCTACTTTTTTTCCTTCAAGTTTCATGTTTTTAGTTTTTTTAATTTAAAAAATTAATTATAATGACTATTATTTTGAGCATTCGAGACTAAATTACTTTTTATGGAAGGAGGTTTCGTGCTATATACAGTCGGTATTTAACTCATACCAAAAGCTATGTGTGATTTTTTTATATATTATACCATTTGTTGTTTGAATTTACCGGAAAGAAAAATTAAGATTTTCTTGTTTCAGCTTCAGCAGAAACATCAAGCATAGTTTAGCCGTAGTTATGGTTTGTTTTTATGCTGAAGCTGAGGCGAAAAAAGAAAATTTTATCCCAATAAATTCAAAGGATAAATGGTAGATGTGATCTTTTTAGGAATGGAATGTGATGGAGCGCCTCTTTCATGGCTTTATGGACCATTACTAACAGAACAACTTGATAGAGATAAAGACTCTTCTCGAAGACTTGCAGGTTCTAATTTTGAAAGAGGGAAAGGTTTAATAGACTCATTTAATGCTAAAGAAGTGTATGTTTATGCAATGGGTCAAGAACCTTGGTTAGAATTTATTAGTAGTATAAAGTATACTGATGAATCAAACCCAATCGTACAGTCAAACTTATTAATTGATTATTGTAAGGACAACAATATTATAGCGGAACTTTTATATGGAGAAAAGGAAATTATGTACAGTAGGGAAATAATATCTAGTTAGGTGATATAATTTAGCCCAAATAAATATCAAGTTATTTTAACTTATTAACCATTTTATTAGCGTTTTTATTGTTAGGATCAATTAGTAAAGCTTTTTTATAATTTTTTAATGCCAAATCTGTTTTACCATTTTTCAAACAGGCTTTGGCATAATTGTTATAGGAACTCGCACTATTTGGATAGAGAATGGTATTTATTCTTAGAATATCGAGGGATAATTTTATGTTGTTCAATTTTAAATAACGATAACCTAGTTTGTTCAAACTAGGTTCAGTAATATCTGGATTTCTGGAATTTTTTGATATCAGAGATTGATAACCTTTAAGAGCTTGATCGAAATTACCATTTTCTAAAAATTCCATAGGAATTTTTTCATTTTCTTTCATTTTCTTTAGCGAAAAATTCAAGTTTCCGTTATGATCTCGAATAATCAGAATATCATTTTTGTTTTCTGAATTTGATTTGAATTGCATGGTATTTTTATCATCTTCTCTTCTAACATATAAAGTATCTGATATTTTGAGTAATTTGATTGGTTTTTCGCCTATGTTGTTTCGATATAACAGGCCGTTATTATAGTAAATACTTATAATACTATTATTATTTACTTTGTAACGTCCCACAATTTTTTCAATATCTTCTGTGTTAATTTTTTCTTCTTCATATTTTAGTATATAATTATCCCAATTGTAGGTAACAGCAACTGATCTTATTAATTCAGAAATAAAATCGAGATGGTTAGAGTTGATTAATATCGCTACACCATATCCCTTTTCTTTATGAGCCATTAGTTTACTACAAAACCCTTCATTCCATCCTGAATGTCTAAAATATACTTCATTCTTCATTTTTTTAAGAAATATTCCAAGCCCCATAGAATTCTTTACAAAGGGTGTTAGCATTTTCTTAGCCATTTCTTGAGATAATACTTTTTGACTTTCTCCTCTATATGTTTTTTGTAAATCAATTGCAAATTTAGCAAGATCCTCTGCCGTAGTCCATAATCCAGCAGCAGCCATTTCTGGATAGGTATGCCTCTTTCCCTTTGTCATAGTACCATCTGGTAAATAGCCTGTTGCAGCTAAATTTAATTGTTCTCCTTTCAGCGGCTGATTATAGGTGCTATTAAACATTTTTAAAGGTGATAAGACTAATTCTTCCATTATTTTTGGGAATGTTTTGTCTTCTAAATCAATCATTATTTGCTGCATTACTGTATAACCTCCACCTGAGTAGCGATAACTTTCCTCAGGAACTTTATCTACAAATATTTCAGCAGAGTTAGCAGGATCTTTACCTTCTAGTACTTCTAATAATGTAGGAACTGTTAAATCCGGGCTGTATCCAAGAAAACCACGAACAGTTAGCCCTCCAGAATGACTTAATAAACTCTTTAGCGTAACTTTTTTATCCTTAGTAAATTCGTTGTTTTTTATTTTCCAAGACTTTAAATAGGTATTTACATCCTTATTTAGCTCAATTTTGTTTTGATTAACAAGTTTTAATGCTCCATAAGCAGTTACTGGCTTACTTATCGAAGCTGCCTGAAAAAGAGTTTCTTTAGTTACAGGTTGTTGACTGTCTTTATCCATTATTCCATAGCTTTTTATCCAAGCAATTTCAAAATCCTTGATTACAGCAATGCTTACACCAGGGACACCGTAAAATTTCATTCTAGATTCTATAGTCCAAGTTGAGTCTCCTTCTATATAAATTGGATTGATGAGATTTGTTTCTACGCTTTTAATTTCGCTAGTAACATTAATGTTTTGAGCGTTATTTTGAAAAGGGAATAAAAGATGAATTAGAGATAAAAACAAAAATAAGAAATTTTATATGTTCATAAGTATTAGTCTGATTGGTTATTACAATCAATTTATAAAATGAAATAACACAAATATGTTTAAACTAATTGATGTTCAGATCTAAAAAATAGTTAAAATTCTAATTAATAATTATTTATTTTGAGATGTTTAAAGAGTTTAGACTTTTAGCGACTTTCTCTCTAAAAGATCGAAAGTATATAGCACCATTTAAAGAGATATTATGTTATACTTTCGAAGAAATTAATAAAGAAGATATACTTGCTAAAAAAGTCAGTGAAGAAGCACTCGATAAGATTGCTATAAAATTGGATCGACTAGAGGAACGCTTTGTTTTTGAAGAAATCTCCAAGGAGCAATACAACAGATTTAGACAAAAATTAGAAAAAGAAAAAGCAGAGAAAGAACAAGAACTACATCAAAACAGTTTTGAGAGTTCGAACCTTGAAAAATCCATTGATAAGGCGTTGGAGTATGCTTCTAATCTCCCGTTATTGTGGGAGTCAGGAGATATTGAAACCAAAAGAAAATTACAATATATGGTCTTTCCTGATGGAATAGAGTATGATTTCAAAAAATGATACAGTTCGAACCTCAAGAGTTAATGTAATATTTAACGCAATTAGCTTATTGTCAGGTAATTTTAATTACAAAAAGAAAGAGAATTTACATCATGAAAATGTAAATTCTCTTTTGGTGGAGTCGGGGAGATTCGAACTCCCGTCCAAACAAGGAATACTAAAGCTTTCTACACGCTTAGTTTTTGTTTAGATTTTCGTCTGATTGCCGGCCAAAAACCACCAACGCACAGCTTATTCTTTTTAGTTTCGAAATCCTGTCAAGACATCAGAGTTTCTAGGTTTATTTTTACGATACCTCATGATCAACCGCCATAAACCAAGGCTTTTGAGAGGTATCCTGCTTGTCTGCCTTGCAGACCGAGGCATTATCCTACTGTAATTCGGATTATGCAGCTAGGGCGTAGTTATTCTCGCCGTTTAAAAAGGTGAAATACTTGTTTTACGAGCAGTAATTTCATAGCTCGGCGTGCTTACTCTACCATTCATCTCGCTGTCAAAACCAGTCGACCCCAAATGATACTTTCGAAATATAACTTCCGAATACTGTATGTCTACAGTCCACTTGCAAAATTAGAGCCAATAATTGGTAATTCATAATTCTGAATTGACAAATATTGGTTTTGTTGATGAAAACATAAGAATTCTTAATAACTTTTGCCATCAGATTACTGTCAAAAATCCTACTTTTACCGTACAAAAAAAAGGAACGATTATGTCAGAAAATATAGAACATATAAAATGTCTTATCATAGGATCAGGTCCAGCTGGATATACAGCAGCAATTTATGCATCTAGAGCAGATTTGAAACCTATTATGTATACAGGAATGGAACCTGGGGGGCAATTAACAACCACAACAGAGGTAGATAACTTTCCGGGATATCCAGAAGGAATTGATGGGCCTACCATGATGGTTCAGTTGCAGCAACAAGCAGAACGATTTGGTACAGAGGTTCGTATTGGAATGGTTACTGCGGTAGAATTCAACAAAGAAGTTGGTGGGGTACACAAAGTAACTGTGGATAATAAAACATCAATTACCGCAGATACGATTATTATTTCGACTGGAGCAACAGCGAAATACTTAGGATTACCAAGTGAGCAAAAACTTCGAGGTGGTGGTGTATCTGCCTGTGCGGTTTGTGATGGTTTTTTCTACAAGCAACAAGATGTAGCAATCGTCGGAGCAGGGGATACGGCTGCAGAAGAAGCAACCTACTTGGCTAATATTTGTAGTAAAGTTACGATGTTGGTGCGCAAGGACCATATGCGCGCTTCCAAAGCGATGCAACATCGTGTAAATAGTATGGAGAATATCGAAGTCCGTTATAATACAGAAGTTGATGAAGTATTAGGCGATCAGGTGGTAGAGGGATTACGTATGGTGAATAATCAAACGAATGAAAAAGAAGACATCGCTATTACAGGCTTGTTTATTGCTATAGGTCATAAACCAAATACAGATATTTTTAAAGGACAATTAGATATGGATGATACAGGATATCTTATTACCGAAGGAAAATCTACAAAAACGAATATTCCAGGAGTTTTTGCTTCTGGAGATGTACAAGACAAGGATTACCGACAAGCAGTTACTGCAGCTGGTACAGGTTGTATGGCAGCATTAGACGCAGAACGATATCTTGCAATGGTAGAAAGTGGTGAGTCTGTTGATGCATAAATAAAACAGTGAATAGTGTATTTTGGCTATCTCATAAAACTGATTATAAAATAATAATAGCCCGATCCTTCATTGAAGAATCGGGCTGTTATATTTTTATATAAAAACACCGTGATTCTGTTGCATAGCCTTAGTTACGGTTTATTTTTATACTGAAGCTGAGGTCAAGAAAGAACATTTTATCCCAGTAAATTTAAAGGGTATATGGTATTACATAGCTAATTTGGTAGTAATATCAATATTACGTTAATACTTCCGTAGCTTCTTGATTACGGAACACCAATTCATTATCAAAAGCATCTAAGAGGATGATACTATCTGTAGTGATTTTTCCACTTAGGATTTCTTTAGAAAGTTGATTTAAGACCTCTTTTTGTATAACCCGCTTCACTGGTCTTGCTCCATATTGAGGGTCAAAGCCTTTGGCAGCTAGATAGTTGATACCCTCATGAGTTGCATCTAATGTAATGCCTTGCTTTGCAATCATTTTGGTAACACCCTTGAGTTGTAGCCCTACAATTCTTGCAATGTTTTGTTGCGTAAGCGGAGAAAACATGATGATATCATCAATTCTGTTAATAAACTCAGGACGGATTGTTTGTTTCAATAGGCCTAATACTTCTCCTTTTGCTATTTCCATCGCAGTATCTGGATCTTTAAGAGATTCAAATTTTTCTTGTATTATATGACTTCCCATGTTAGAAGTCATAATAATAATTGTATTACGAAAATCAGCGGTACGTCCTTTATTATCTGTGAGCCTTCCTTCATCGAGTACCTGTAATAGGATGTTGAAGGTATCTGGATGTGCTTTCTCGATCTCATCTAGCAAAACTACAGAGTACGGCTTACGTCGCACCGCTTCTGTTAATTGTCCACCTTCATCATAGCCTACATATCCCGGAGGAGCACCTACCAATCGGCTCACGGCATGGCGTTCTTGATATTCGCTCATATCGATACGGGTCATTGCACTTTCATCATCAAACAGATATTCTGCCAATGCTTTGGCAAGCTCTGTTTTTCCAACCCCCGTGGTGCCTAGAAATAAGAAGGAACCAATAGGTTTTTTCTGATCCTGCAATCCAGCTCTACTTCTTCGTACCGCATCACTAACGGCAATAATCGCTTCTTCTTGACCTACTACACGTTTGTGTAACTCATTTTCTAAATTCAGGAGTTTTTCACGCTCGCTTTGTAGCATTTTGGTAACTGGAATACCTGTCCATTTTGCAACAACTTCTGCGATATCGTTATTAGATACATCTTCTTTGATTAATGAAGAAGCGGTCTGTTGTTCTTGCAATTGTAGTTCTAACTTTGTTAATTTTTCTTGAGCATCTTTGATTTTTCCGTAGCGGATTTCGGCAACCGTACCGTAATCACCATTACGTTCTGCTCGCTCAGCTTCGAGTTTAAAGTTTTCAATATCGGACTTTGTATTTTGGATATTGTCAACAACTTCTTTTTCGCTTTGCCATTTCGTGAAGATTCCATTTCGTTCTTCTTTGAAGTTGGCAAGATCCAAATATAGGGTTTTGAGTTTGGTCTCATCATTTTCTCGCTTGATGGCTTCGATTTCAATTTCTAGTTGCATGATTTTGCGATCAAGAACATCTAATTCTTCGGGTTTGGAGTTGATTTCCATGCGGAGTTTGGCAGCTGCTTCATCCATTAGATCAATAGCTTTGTCCGGCAAAAAACGATTGGTAATATAGCGTTGTGATAGTTCAACAGCAGCAATAATCGCCTCATCCTTGATACGAACTTTGTGGTGTGCTTCATACTTTTCTTTTATTCCACGTAGGATAGAGATAGCACTTTCGGTATCAGGCTCATTTACTTGAATTTTCTGAAAACGACGTTCTAGGGCTTTGTCTTGCTCAAAATATTTTTGATATTCATCTAATGTTGTAGCACCTATGGCACGTAATTCTCCTCTGGCTAATGCTGGTTTCAAAATATTAGCGGCATCCATCGCTCCTTGACCACCGCCAGCACCTACCAATGTATGGATTTCATCTATAAATAATATAATCGTACCATCACTAGTGGTTACTTCTTTGATGACTGCCTTGAGACGTTCTTCAAATTCTCCTTTGAATTTGGCTCCTGCAATCAGTGCTCCCATATCGAGTGAATATAATTGTTTTCCTTTTAGGTTTTCGGGTATATCACCAGATACAATTCGATGTGCCAACCCCTCTGCAATTGCAGTTTTTCCTACTCCTGGTTCTCCGACAAGCATGGGGTTGTTTTTGGTTCTTCGTGACAAAATCTGAAGCACTCTTCTGATTTCTTCATCTCGACCAATAACCGGATCTAATTTGCCATTTTCTGCCAGTTCATTAAGATTTTTGGCATATTTATTCAATGATCGATAGGTGTCCTCTGCATTTTGAGAGGTAACCCTATCTCCGTTACGGATTTGATTGATGGCTTCCTCTAATCCTTTTTCGGTGGCTCCTTGATCTTTGAGAATCTGTGCAATTTTGCTTTTAGATTTAAAAATAGCCAGTAATAGATGTTCTACAGAAACATAGTCATCTTTCATTTTTTTTGCAATGATATTCGCTTCGTTAAGGCTTGTTCCTGCTTCGCGAGAAAGTTGGATTTCGCCACCTGTAACTTTTGGAAAACTCGTTAATGTACTATCCAAAATTTGTTCAAGTAAACTGATGTTTACATTGAGTTTTTTGAGTATAAAGGGGAGAACATTTTCATCTACTTCTGTTATAGCTTTAAAAAGATGTTCGTTTTCTAGTTGTTGATGCTCTAGTTCTTGTGCAAGTTGTTGTGCTTTTTGAATAGCTTCTTGCGATTTTATGGTGAAATTATTAAAGTTCATAGTTTATATATTTTTGAGTCTGTTATCAGTTAGGCAAATTGTATTCCTAAATAATTTACCAGACAGAATGACATTTTTTAAGTAATTTTTTGCGACTAAATGGCAGTTTGTAAGACGAGTACTCTTTTTTCGACTAGTGTATTATGACATTATTTATGTAACTTTGAAAATAAAATATATATGGGACTGTTTGGTTTATTTAAAGGAGGAGATAAAGCTCCAAAAGCAGAAAAGAAAGCCTTGCCTTGGCAAAAGTTGGAGACAGTAGCACAGCTTGATACAATTGCAGAGCGTTCTAAAACTAAAACTCAGGTGATTTTCAAACATTCTACTCGTTGCGGAATTAGTAAAATGGTAATGAATCAATTTGTGAGTACTTATGCAGTAGAGGATACAGCCTTAGATTTGTATTACTTAGATCTTTTGAGTTATCGAGATGTTTCGGATGCTATAGGTCAAAAATTCCAAGTGTTTCATCAATCTCCTCAATTAATTGTAGTGAAAAAAGGTGTAACAGTACATCATGCTTCGCATCATGAGATCAACGCAGGTGTCTTGGAGACATTGATATAATATGACGTGATGATCGGCAATACTAGGTGTCGTAGAATATCATGAATTAAAAAACTATTAAAATTTCATAAGACAAAGCACGCCCTTGGAATTTGATAGTATTGCTATGGATTAGAAAAAGTAATAGAAATTAGATGAGATAAGAATCACTCTTTTCAGATTCTTGATTCTTACCAAATACCCTGTAGTATCATTTATTGCGATGGTGTATAACGTTTCAAAAACAAAGTTTCTTAAGTATGGAGAGATGAGTGTTTGGGTGTCTAGGGATAAAATGTTTTAGACTGCTATAGGATAGATGTACGAATCATTGTTTTATAATAAATTAGTTGTATAATGATGTATATCGACTTGTTCTTTGTCCATCTAAATGCCTTGTTTATATATTCCATAGCTCAGGCTAAGCAATAGTATCAGGGTGTTTTTACATAAAAAACAGTATCATTAAAACGAATTTATATACCTTCTACCAATTAAAATGTAATTGTCGGCTAAAATAATTGAACTATTTTTGGCTAGTTTGAGCTACAAAATTCAAGTATAAACTTAGCTGTGATTTAATTTTTTAGTGAAAAAATAGTAGAAAAAAGAACCGGATTATTAGCCTGTAATTATTTTTTAAATGGTATTAAGAAAATAAAAAAACAGCAACAAGTAAATGAAGCTGTTTTTTTGGATTTTGTGTACTGAGTTACACTGATTTTTAATCATATTTAGCATCAAATTCTGTAACCCATTTTCCTTGTACTTTGAGAACTTGTTCAATAACATCTCGGACACAACCTTTTCCTCCATTTTTATTTGACACGTATTTAGAAACTTCTTTAACTTCTGCTACTGCATCTTGTGGACAGGTAGGAAGGCCTACCAATTGCATTACCGGAATATCAGGAATATCATCACCCATATACAATACGTTTTCAGCTTTAATATTATTTGTCGTACTATATTCCTTAAAAGGAATTGTCTTGTGATGCGCTCCTAGGTAGATGGATGTTACTCCTAGTGCTTCAAAACGAGATTTGACCGCTTTGTTAGTGCCACCAGAGATGATGCATACATTAAAACCTTGCAAAATTGCCGTTTTGAGAGCAAAACCGTCTTTGGTATGCATCGTACGAAGCATTTCGCCATTGGCATCAATCATAATAGTTCCGTCAGTAAAAACGCCATCAACGTCAAAAATAAAAGTAGTAATGTGTTTTAGGTATTCTTTATAACTTTTTTCCATGGTGCTTTTTTATCGTATCGGTTAGTAATTTATATAATTCTTTTTGTTTGTCCTCTTTTAGGGTATCAATATGTCGATGTATGGTTTTATTATCATTTCTTCTTGCAGGTCCAGTTTGTGCAGTAATGGGATCTAAAGTGAGAATTTTGGTAGCAGTTTCTGTAATTAAAGGATGTAATATCTCGAACGGAATTTCATGGATGTCACACAGTTTCTTTGCTTCGGTATACATCAAATTACTAAAATTATTAGCAAATACCGCCGCAACATGCAGGATATTACGTTGTTGAGAGGAGATGTGGTATGTTTTTGTAGTAATAGCGCTAGCCAATTGCTTCAAAATAGGCATATCTTCGGGGTGAGCAGTTTCTAAGCAAATAGGAATTGTTGTAAAATCTGCTGGAACTGTTGCGCTAAAGGTTTGTAATGGGTAAAAAACCCCTTGTCTATTTTTGTTAGAAATTTGTCGCATAGGAGTGCTTCCCGAAGTGTGTACGACCAGACGATTTTCAAATGGAAGTCTACTCGTTATCGTTTCAATGGCATCGTCGCTAATAGCAATAATGTAAATATCCGCAAGTTTCAGTTCATGTAGCTGTTGGGTTTGGGGAATATTACATTGTTCCAAAGAGTTGCTCCAAGAACGATTGTAGCCCTGTATTACTCGTACTTCCTTGTTTTTGGCAAGGGCATTATGTAATTGGAGGGAGACATTACCAGCTCCAAGAATAACCACTTTTATCATAATGCTAAAATACGTAACCTCTCTAAAATTCAGTGGCTGTCAAAGAAAAAAAAATAGCAGTTATAAATGCTCATAATTGTAGACTAAAAGGCTTAAATTTGTACGCGAAACTACGAATTGAAAAAGATAAATTATGATGCAAGAAAAGCTTGCCAAAGTGCTTTTTTCTACCCGCCTCATGGCTGTTTTATTTATTGTTTTTGGTGCTTCTATGGCAGTGGGAACATTTCTGGAAGATGATTATGGAACTACTGCTGCTCGGATTTGGGTATATAATACTTGGTGGTTCGAGGCGATTATGATCTTCTTTGTCATTAATTTTTTAGGTAATATTGTACGTTATCGACTATTCTCCAAAAAGAAACTCCCGACGCTTTTACTCCATTTGTCTTTTATTTTTATAATTATCGGAGCATTTATAACACGTTATGTGAGTTACGAGGGGATTATGCCAATCAGAGAGGGGGAGACGACTGCAGAGTTCTTGTCAGAGCGAACGTACTTGACAGTGTTTATGGATGGTGAGAAGGATGGAGAAATGTTGCGCAGACCTGTAGAGCGAGAAGTAGAATTAGCCGAGGCTACAGGAAATAACTTTACTATAGAAACAGATTTTAATAAACAACCTGTTACAGTGAGTTATGTGGATTACATCAGTGGTGCCGAAATGGGATTGGTGGTTAGTGAAAAAGGAGATCGCTATCTGAAGATTGTAGAAGCAGGGGATGGAAGTCGACATGATCATTACCTCAAAGAAGGAGAGGTAGCTAGTATTCATAATATTTTGTTCGGTTTTAATAAGGAAACTCCTGGAGCTATTAATATAACCTACAAAGAAGATCAATACTATATAGAGACACCTTTTGAAGGGAATTTTATGCGTATGGCAGATCAGTTTCAAGGGGTTGTAATCAAAGATAGCGTACAGCCGTTACAACTACGTTCACTCTATCGTACAGCAGGAATGCAATTTGTAATACCAGATCCAGTCGTGCGAGGAACATACGATGTAGTGCCGATTAAAGAAAAAATGAAGGGACAAGAGGATGCATTGATCGTTGATGTTAGTACCAAAGGAGAAACCAAACGAATGAAACTATTGGGGGGTAAAGGTTTTGCAAATAATATGCAAAAAATCAGCCTAGGAGGTCTAGATATTCATCTAGCATATGGTTCCAAAAGGATGGAATTGCCGTTTTCTTTGAAATTGAATGATTTTATTGCTGAAAAATTCCCGGGCACGGAAAAAGGTTACAAATCATACGAAAGCAAAGTAGAAGTGATTGATGGTACTAGTAGTGAACCCTATGATATTTATATGAATCATGTTTTGGATCATAAAGGGTATCGTTTCTTTCAGGCTTCCTTTGATCCAGATGAGAAAGGGACTATACTTTCTGTTAATCATGATTTTTGGGGCACTAGAATTACGTATATCGGTTATACTTTATTGTATATAGGAATGATGCTTATTTTGTTTGTACCAGGATCTCGATTCAAAGATTTGGAGGCCATGTTGAACAAGGTAAAGGCCAAAAAAGAAAAACTGCTCACTACAGTACTGATTTTAATGGGCATCTTTGTACAAGCTCAAGGACCATCTACTACTACACATGCTGGACAATTACATACGCGCCCTAGCAAAAAACAGTTGGATTCGATGATTATCGCAAATGCAGTGGATAAAGAACATGCTGCAAAATTCGGAAGTTTGGTTATTCAGGATGAGAGTGGACGTATGAAACCTGCAAATACGTTCTCTTCTGAATTATTACGGAAATTGAGTAAAAAAGAAACTTACAAAGGGCTCAATGCTGATCAAGTATTTGTTTCTATGACCGAAAACCCTATTGTTTGGTATAATGTACCTATTATTTATATAGAACGGAAGAATGATAGTATCCGAGAAATTTTAGGGGTTCATAAAAAGGAAAAACATGTAGCACTAGTAGATCTTTTTAATCCTGACGGGAGTTATAAATTGGAACCTTATTTGGCCGAGGCTACTACAACAAATACACCGAATTATTTTCAACAAGATTTTTTGAAAACTCATGAAAAATTTTACTTGCTCAACGAGGCTCTGAGTGGTGGGGTATTACGAGTTTTTCCTATCATAAATGACCCTAATAATAAGTGGGTTTCGACTCCAATGTTAGGAGAGTCGGGATTCAAAGGTATGGATTCTGTATACACACGACAAATACTTCCCATTTATCGAGATGCATTACGCAAAGCAAGAACAACCAAGGATTATACAGATGCGGATAGATATGTAGAGAGTATCAAAAGTTTTCAGAAAAAGTATGGGGCAGCCGTATTACCCTCTGATAAAAAGATCCAAACTGAAATTTTGTATAACAAATACGACCTTTTTCGAAACCTTTTTATGTATTATATGTTTGCGGGGGTTTTGTTGTTGTTATTTATGGTTGTGAGAATTTTTAAGGAATCAAAATGGGTCAAGATTGTCACGGATATATGTGTTGGCATTATAGTAGTGCTGTTTATTTTGCATACCGTTGCCTTGATTTTACGTTGGTACATCTCTGGGCATGCACCTTGGAGTGATGCATATGAGTCTATGATTTATGTAGGTTGGGCAATTATGTTTTTTGGCCTTGCTTTTGGGGTAAAAAGTAAGCTAACCATAGGAGCAACATCTTTTGTAGCAGCCATGATATTGATGATTGCACATTGGAATTGGTTGGATCCTTCTATTGCAAACCTACAACCAGTATTAGATTCTCGATGGTTGATGGTACATGTAGCTGTAATTGTTGCAGCTTATGGGCCTTTTATATTAGGAGCCATATTGGGTATATTGGCATTGATTATGATGATTCTGACAACAAAAGAGAATAAAATACGTATGGAACTCAACATCAGAGAGATCACTATTATTAACGAAATGGCTCTTACGATAGGCTTGGTTATGTTTACTATCGGAAATTTCTTGGGAGGACAATGGGCTAATGAGAGTTGGGGTAGGTATTGGGGCTGGGATCCAAAGGAGACTTGGGCGTTAATTAGCATCATGGTTTATGCTTTTGTGATTCATATGCGATTCGTTCCTGGGCTGCGGAGTAGATGGTGGTACAATTTGGCATCTGTAATTGCTGTTGGAACAGTGATGATGACTTATTTTGGGGTTAATTTTTATCTAAAAGGCTTGCATTCTTATGCTAGTGGGGACAAAGTTGTAACACCTGATTTTGTGTATTATTTTATTGCATTTATAGCAGTATTGGGAGGAATGTCTTATTGGAGATACAAGGTGTATTATGCAAAGAAATAAGAACTGGTAAATACTCAGAAAACGATAAAAATAGAAAGCATATGATCAATAATGATCACGATAATACAGGTATGATGTCTCTGATTTGTAAACAATGATTCTTGGGGTGTTATAATATTCTGTTAATCGAAATATGTTTTTTTCTAAAAATTTGTATCTTTTTGAAATGGAAAGTATACTACAATATTTCGAAACAATCCCTAGTCTGCACAGGACATTAATTCTAGTAGGAGGAATCGCTTTCTTTTGGTTGATAGAGTATATTGCGCCATTATTTCAACTAGAGTATAAGAAGATCAAACATGCGTGGCCGAATATCTTTTTTACTCTTACTACAGCAGTTATCAATCTATCTTTGGCATTTTTATTACTCAAAACCATTGATTGGACTGTTCGTAATAATTTTGGAATTTTACAGTGGCTAGATATGCCATTATGGGCAACAGTACTTCTTGGTGTGGCGGGATTGGATCTAGTAGGTGCGTGGTTGGCACATTATGTGGAGCATCGACTAAAACCATTATGGCGTTTTCATATAATACATCATACCGATACACATGTAGATACAACTACAGCCAATAGACACCACCCGGGAGAAAGTATTATTCGGTTTGTGTTTACCATTATTGGAGTATTAATTTTTGGAACCTCCATAGGGATTGTACTTTTATATCAGTCATTATCTATTGTTTTTTCACAATTTAATCATGCTAATATTCGATTGCCTAAGCGGATAGATACTATGATTAGTTGGGTGTTTGTGTCCCCTGATATGCACAAAGTGCATCATCATCATGAGCTACCGTATACAGATACTAATTATGGTAATATATTCGCACTTTGGGATCGAATTTTTGGAACATTTTCTCAAAAGCCTAATAAAGAATTAGTCTATGGAATCGATACACATCCAGAGATGCATGCAGAAACGACAGTAGGTTCATTACTCAAACTACCATTTGATCCAATCCGCAGCCCGTCATCAGTGGATCATCAAAAAGAGCTTTAAATGATGCTATTTATAAGCCGCTACCTTTTTGAACTGGGTCGTTTTTGAAAAAAATAGAAGTTTTACTATTCAATTATACAATTTAGGTTTGTAGGATTCGTATTCATGACACGGTTATATTTTTAGGTAAAGACATCCTGATGCTATTGCATAGCCTTAAAGTGGTATAGGAAGTTATGTAGATGACGGATATATTGATTTTGTAAACAAAAACCCTACTCATAGGTGGACCAGACAAGAACAACTATTAAGAACAATAGAAGTTTCTGACCCTTTAGGTGATGCAGGTATAGTTTTCAAATATGCAGATGTAAATTATCTACTGCTTACTGAAATTATACAAGAAATAACTGGTGATCCTTTTTACAAAGCAATGAGAGATATATTAAATTACTCTAAGCTTGATATAAACGATTTATGGATGCCTACATTAGAAAAAAAGCCAGTGAAAACACCCAAGCTGATAAATCAATATTGGAATACTTATCAATGGGATTCAAGTAAAATAGATATTTCTTGGGATTTGTACGGTGGAGGTGGAATTGCTTGTACCCCAGAAAACTTGTCCAAATTTATTTATCAACTTTTCAACTACAAGATAATTTAAGATAAAAAAATACTTGATTTAATATACACAAAGGTTGAAGTAGAACAACCTTGGACTCATCCTTACTATATGGGAATATATGAAGAAAACTACAAAGAATTAAAAGGCTTTGGACATGGAGAGTTTTGGGGTACAAAAGTCATTTATTTTCCTAAAATTGATACCTCAATATCAATTTTTGTATTAGAAAGAGATAAAAAAGATTTACAAAAAATAATAATTGATAAAATAGTTGATATAATAAAATAAACTAAAGACAGCAATGGCATATGGCGTGCCGCCGATAGGCTAACGCTATATGCCTGTTGACTGATCCGTCACTATACGCAAGTAGCAACCAGTAATTTGAGATCTATCAAAAATCGGTTAGATTTGTAAGTAATACCGGTTAAAATGTAATTGTAGGCTGAAATAATTGAACTATTTTTCGCTAGTTTGAGCTATAAAATTCAAGCATAGCTGTAGTTATGGTTTATTTTTATGCTGAAGCTGAGGCGAAAAAAGAAAATTTTATCCCAGTAAATTCAAAGGATAAATGGTATTATTAGCTTGTAATTATTGTTTAAATGGTATAATATAAGAGAAATATATCTAATTGGGTATGTCTAATTGTTGTACTTAAATGAATAGAGATGTTTAAAAAATGCGTCATAACATTAGTGATTTTCTATATATCTATTAGTAATGGATACACTCAAAACTTGATTCCGTTTAATTGGAAGTTAACTTTTGACAAAGATTCAATTAAAGAAGAGTCAATCCCATTCAATATGTTACTTTCTTGGCAAAGTCAAGGGATATCAGATTTGAAACCCAAAGGTTTACTGCAAACAAATTTTTTCGTTCCAAAACAAAAACCAATAAATTTGAACTTAGAAGTTACCCTCTTAGCTGATGTTGACAGTATTCATATTAATGACCATTACATTGGTGGGGGGTTTAGTACAAAATTTAAATGGGCTAAAAACCCAAGTTATGAGCCAAGAAAATTTACAATCCCACATGAATATTTAAAATTCAACAAGCAAAATAGAATAGCTATTAAATGTTCTAATTATTCATATACTGGAGGAAGAAGCCACAACTCCGTTAAAATCTACAGCGATTCTCTTTCAAATTCAGAAGTTAAAGTGTCATATGATCTGGAAGACCATCTTTTTGAAAGTAATGATAAGGTGTCATTTGACATCAATGTGAATTCAAATTCAGAAGGACTGATTAACTTAATAATTCGAAACGATTTTCATAAAACTCTTGTGGAAAAAGAGGTTCATGTTACAAAAGGAAAAGGATTGTATCCTGTAGATTTAAGTTCTAAAAAATTAAATGCGGGATTTTACCATGTAACAGCTATACTAAAAGATAACGGATATGTAGGTGTCACAAGTTTTTTTACGATAGCACCGACTAAAATTGAGCATTCGAGAACTGAACCTGAAGGCTATACTAAATATTGGAAAGCTGCTATCGAAGAATTAAAAATGGTGAAGCCAAATTTTAAAATAGAAAAACGGTATGACTTAGACTCAGAAACAAGAAACGGTTATATTATAAAAATGAAATCAATTGGTAATGTAGATATATACGGATACTATTTTGTGCCTAAGAAAAAAGGAGAGTTTCCTGCCATTTTACATTTACCTGGTTATGGCTATGGTTTTGAACATTTGGACAGTTTTCTTAAAAACAAGAATGATGTTATTGAATTGGCTCTTTGTGTTAGAGGTCATGGGCTTAGTGAAAATTCAATAGTAACAGAATTTCCAATACCAGGTTTTTTTGGATATGAAATATGTGATCCGAATAAGATAGCATATCGTCAGATTTATATGGATTGTCTCAGAGCGGTCGACTTTTTGATTTCCCGTGAAGAGGTAAATATATCAAAAATTGGAGTAATGGGAACTAGTCAGGGAGGTGGGCTTGCATTGATGACAGCGGGTTTGATGCCTCAACATATAAGTGCCTGTGCTTATGGTGATCCATTTCCAACCGATATGCAAAATCATATTCGTATTCGTACACTAATAGAAGATGAGTTGAAAAGCTACCTCGATTATTATGATAATAAATGCAGTTTTGAGGATGGTTTGAAAACATTTGACTTATTTGACACCAAATATTTTGCTAAGTATATAAAAGCAAGTACATTATATGTTACTGGTCTATTTGATGATGATTGCCCACCCAGACTAGGTTTTTCTGCATTCAATGAAATTAATGCCCCAAAAGAGTTTCTTATTTTTCCTAATGATAGTCATGTTGCTGAATCTAATTGGAATATAGAAATGATGAACTTTTTTAAAAAAGAATTTAGATTCTAAAAAAAAACGTAAGCCTCCGAGCAACTACACTTCGGATTTTTTTTGATACCCTAGTACTTATTTGATAGTGTGGTCTGTGCTTCTTCAAATTAAGTCTTCACAAAATCAATGCGATAACCGACTTTAAGTTGTTTTTCGGTTTAGGTTTAAAATTTTAGAAGAGCAAAATGTTCGTTTTAGATTTTTTTGTCTTTTTGTGCATGTCAAGCTAATAGGGTAGTAGGTAGTCAACCTTTTGTTTTTCGTATTTATCTTATGTCATTAAGTAATACAAAGAATTATATCGTTTGATTTCTTATACCAATTTATCTTTGTAATGCCGTATATATTACATATATTGCATTATGGGAAAAAAGGCATTTTTGGATATCAAGGAATCAATTTTAGAGCTTAAAAAATTACTTTCAAAA
>CANLMN010000026.1 GCA_947492105.1 uncultured Aquimarina sp.
TGCACTTGGTTGATTAAATATAACAATAATCAACTGGAAAACAACAAGTATACAGTTTTTCAGCAGACCCTAATTAAAAAACGTCTTACTTTTCCAAAAGAAAAAGCAAGACGTTCACCTTTATTAAAAAAAAATATAAATACGAGAAATTAATTACTTCCAAACAAAACCTTTCGTAGAAGATACTTGGTCATTCCATGACTTTTTCCACCACCACCATCCAGACATGGTGTAGTATTTTAGATTCGGAACATAAATATCTCCATAACCACGATTTTTAAAAAACGCAATAGATCTTCCATTATAACAAGAATGTTGATATAAACGTAAATACGCTTTGTACATTAATGGTTTATCTACATATATAGAAGATAGTTTATCGTTATAAGATGATCCTACCCAATGGTTATAGGTGTAGCGTCTGTTTAGTCTTCGAAGTCCAGTCATTTCACCATTATAAAAAGTATGTTGGTAAAAATAAAAATTTCCGTATCCCCATCCATTAGGACTATAACAAGGACCCATTTTACGACCTACCTCGCCGTTGGTCTCTTTGGGATTATTTAGAATTTCTCTGTCATTTGGTAAGTCTCCAACTTTTGTAATATATTCATCCATTTCGCGGGAAGAATCAAATAACTTAACAGCAAATTCTCGGCTCCCCTTTTCGCTGTTTTCAAAGAGAATTCCTTGAGGCGCTTCTTTTTCATTACCAAAAATACGTTCTGCATACTCTACATCTCCATCAACATCAACAACATCTTGTTTCTCATTGTCATAAACATAGGTGATTTGAAAACGTTTACCTCGATATTCATAGTTGTGTCGTATTTTTTCATAACGTTCTTGATTGGATTTATTTGAACTTAGTGTTTCGACTTGTTCTGAGGATTGCTCGTTTTTCCCTATTACTTCTTCTTTTTCACAACTCCAGAAAATGAAGCAACTTAAGACACCTAGTACTAAAATTTTATTTAAATATTTCATAATGTTAGGTTTAATGTTTTCCTACTCTGTTTGTAATTTGGCTTTTCGGATACTGCCATAAGTGAATCGATTCACCTAATGGTTCCGTAACTAATCTCTTTGTTACCCATTGATTTAGAAAAATAATTAAAAAAGCACAAAATAAATATAACACATTATTTATCAGTAACTTGTGTTGTTGTTATAACATTTTTTTCTTGTTTTTTTGAAAAAAGAAGTATAAAACAAAAGAAAATAAGAGTATTGCGAACAAGTAACTACAAATAGATAACCAATTAGAAGGAGTTTGATGTAGGTCTATAGTACTGCTATTACCAATCAAAATTGGAGCAGCCCAATAGTAAGGAGATTTTTCAACACCGCTATGATTTTTCAAATATGATAATTTGGCTTGTTGCAGTGATTTGGATTTGGTATTTCCAGAGACTAGGTTTTTGTAGAAATCAAAGATTAATTCACCAGTTGCTTTTTCATTAACACTCCATAGTGTAGAGAATACACTTTTGGTTCCAGTACTAAAAAAACCTCTAGCTAGACTCATGATACCTTCACCTTTTTTGAGATCACCCTTAGATGTATTACAAGCACTTAGTACAACTAAATCGGCTTGGTTTTTGGTTGTGTATAGTTCTTCCAAAAATAGTTTTTCGTCATAAAAAGCAATCCATGGACTTGTTTTTCCTAGATCTGCATGGGTTGTAAGATGAATAATTTTGTAGTTATTTGCAGTATTAATGAAATTTTGTTTGGTTGCCCTGTTTTTTTTATACGAATCACCTTTATATATGGACAGCGGATATGCTATTTCTTTATCACTAAATAAAAGATCCGGAAGTGTTAGTTCAGGAAATGTTATTGGAGCAAAACTGATAAAATTTTTGGGAGCGTTGCGAGAGATTTCATTGTTTAAAGCCAAAAAAGAGGAAGAATATGCATAGCGTATTTCGCATTGTTCGAGTAAATACCCTTCCTTGTTATCCAAAGAAGTTCGTAAAGCCTCAAATGGTATTTGTTGTAGATAATAATCCGGAATAATTGTCAACTTTTGTTGATGAAATATTGTAGCTTCTAACTGAGGGAATAATTGTTGATATAATTCGTATGACAGTTCATAAAAAGCTTCAAAATCTTGTGTTTTGTAAAATGGTTGTGCTAATTTCTGCTTAAATAAAGTGACCGTTTTTAGTAATTTCTTGACATCCGAGAGTTTGAAAAAATGGTTGAATTCTGAAGAAAATAACATCCCGTACCCCTCATCATTATTCAGTATGTATATTAATGTAAGCTGTTCTTTCTTTTTTTGGATTTGTAGATGCGCATCGTAAGACAAGACCGATGTTTTCTGTTTGTAGCGATAATATGTTGGGTAGTCATTCTCCAAGGTATCAATGAAATTTTCATACATCCGTTTATGAATAAGCAGGCTATCTTTTAGTATATCTGCTTTGGATTTGGTATTATCCTGTATTGTTTGTAACTGTTTTTCTACGGAAAGAATACGTTGTCTAAGAATAGATTCACGCGTTTCAATATTTTTGGGCAAATTGGCTTTTTTTTTGGCTTTTTCATATGTGATTTCTTCCAATAACAATAAAGCCTTGTTTTTTTCCATAAAATAGAATGCTTTTTTTGTTTTCCCGAGGATGTAACATATATGTACTGCATTCATATATAGTGAATTACTTTTTTCTCTCCAAAAAAGTTTGGATTTGAATTCGGTGCTTTCAAAGCGTATGAGATCTATGAGTTGATCTGCAATTTTGAAATGCTCCAAGGCCTCATGTAGATAAGATTCTTCTTGTGAATGCCTGTAAAATTGTATCCACGCGTTTCCTAAATCTATCTGCCAATTCATTAAGTGAATTTTATCAGGAGTAGTCGATCGTATTTCGTCGATTGCATTTTGATAATAGGTTATCGCCTTACAAAACATATTTTGTGCCAAGTAATGATCTCCTAAGTTATTAAAAACAGCCCCTTTTAATTCAGTATTAGTGTATGCATAAGCAAAGGCTCTATTGTAATGAAACAGTGCTTCTTTATACTTTTTAGATTTGTGTAGCGTAATTCCAATATTACTATAAGATTTGGATATAGAAGAGGAGTCTTTTGTTTGTAAACTAATATTAAGTGCTTGTTGATGATATACTAGGGCTTTTTGATATTCTTTTTTTTCATCATATAAGTTACCTAGACTTTGTGCAATGGCCATTTCATCAATAAGAACTACCGAAGTATGCAAAATTTTCTTTTTGATCGTATCTGCTGATTGTAAATGATGTAAGATATTCTCCTCATGAGCTAAACGACCCATGGAAGCATATAAATGAGATAAATTAAGATGGTTTTTGAAAAGATATTTATAAGCATTGTTTTTTTTGTAAAGCCGTTCTGCTTTGGTGTAATGCAGTAATGATTTATTGAAATCACCAATATTTGAATAGAGTTTGCCTAGGTTTGTATGTGTTTTTGCATTAGTGAGTCCCTCTCCTTTAATAGATAAGATGGATTCAAAAGTTTCTATTGCATCGATATAATTCTTGTCTTTTTTATAAAAGTATCCTAAGTTATAAAGGCTTTTTTTTAGTAATTCAGGATATTCATTTTGGTAGTTTCTTCTTATTATAACTGCTTTTTGAGTGTGTACTATAGCTTTAAGAATGTTTTTTTTGAAAATTTTCTTTGCATAATCATGATGGCATAATGAGAGTTCTAATTGATCTTTATGATTATTGTTGGTGGTGAAGAAAAATTCAATTCGAGCTTCTTTGTCAACGATATGATTTGAGGAAATAATATGCTCAAAATTTTCTTTGAGATATTGCGATTGAGCTGATAAAAAGATTAAAAAATATAAAACACATAGAATACCGATTTTTAGAGGCATAAACCATAAGTAAAATGTACTACCCTAAGGTACATTATTTTATTAGGATGTAAAACATCTAAAGGTAGAAAAGAATCTGCCTTTAGATGTTTCTCACAGATGTAAACTATTGTTGTGATTACTATCCAAGGAAGCTTGGAATTATTTTTTCAGGGATATTTAATTTTGAATATAAGCTTTGTGTTTTATTTTATAAAGAGCATTGAGTGATTGTGCTTTATCGATCATTTTTAATTTTGTCTTTTTCATGGTAATGCCTGTTTTGGCATGAATATAGGCAGCAAGAGCACTTGCATGAGGAGCAGCGAATGAGGTTCCGGATACATATTGAATTTGTCCTTGATAAGAAAAAGGAATATGTTCGCCTGGTGCCGCCAAATCGACATGGAGAATTCCGTAGTTGGCATGTTTAGCTAATGCATTCATATCGCTATTCATACTCGTAATACTTAGTATATTTTTGTGCATATATGAAGATGGAAAATGAGGTATTACATCATTATCCGAAGTCATGTTTCCTGCAGAGGTAATGATAAGGATATCCCTCTCTCGCTCTAGCTTACTGATTAGTTCCTGCAACAGTCTATATGGTTTGTGATACCATCCAAGACTCATGTTTATAATATCTAATCTTTTTTTGCTGATAGCATATTGAAAACCGCAGAGTACATTGAAATACGTACCCTCACCATCTTGTCCAAGAACTTTGATTGGAAGTATTTGATAGGGATATTTGTAAGCGTCTAGGGTTCTTGTAATAATGTGTGTTACAATTGTACCATGTCCATTATCATCATACGGGTTGTTGTCATTGTTTACAAAATCCCAACCAGATATTTCTTGATAGCTACTAGTAAAACATGTATTGTCACCTTCGTTATTGTATAAAAAAGGAATAGTAAATCCTTTGTAGTCATATTGAACTCCTGTATCAAGTACGGCTATAGTAACCCCTTTTCTTCCTGAAACGATTTGTTTTTTGATTATTTCAGTTTCTGATCTTACATCTATGACTTGTTTCTTATTTTTGATCACAAAATTAAAATCATTACCTTCTAAACCAACATCACTCTCAACCTGTTGTTTAGTTTCTTCAATATCTACAGAAGAATGCTTATCAAACGACCATAACTCGATAGTTTCATCTCCGCAAGAACAGCTTTGATAGTTGTCTACATGATACTTTTTTCTGAACTTTTCTTTTTGATTCAAAAATTTGACATTATACTGCACGATTAGTTGATTTTTGAAATGAGTGTTTCTAGTATTTTTTTGCGAACTATCCTTTGCTACATATTTTTTTGGTGTCAATATTTCAACTTCCGTTTGCATTTCATTTTCTAAAGAACAACTCGTCATTAGAAAACTTATGGAGCATATGGCTAAGTAGTGAATATGTTTTTTCATGATTTTTAATTTTAATGGTAATACAGCACTATTTTGTTTTAAGCTATATCTTTTAAAAGAGTGTTCCTGTTTATGAAAAAATGTTACCCAATTTTTTTTATTTTTTCTTAATTAATTAATTTTAAGCTATCTAACCAATACTTTGATGGAGCCAGTTATAAAAAGCTTTACTAGGAGTTAAAATAAAAATTGAATGACCACTGACAAGAATCAGTACTTTATACAAAGTCTTCTAGATGGGGATTCTAAGGGGATTGCGCAAATCTATAAAGTTGTTTTTCCAAAAGTACTTCACTTTGTTTTAAATAACAAAGGGCAATATGCTGATGCTGAGGATGTTTTTCAAAGAGTTTTACTACAATTAGGGGTACGAATCAAGAAAAGAGAATTCAAAATATCGAGTACTTTTGAAGGGTATATGTTTACTGCCTGCAAAAATTTATGGAGAAGAGAATTAAATAGAACAAAAAAATGGGTAACAAAAGAAGGGGAACTGGAACTCATTACTGAAGAGCGGGAATTGGCTTTGGAGCTTTTGAATCAAGAGCGTTGGGAGTTATATCGCGATAGTTTCATGAAATTATCTGTCAATTGCAGGGAAATTTTGAACTTTTTTTTTAATAAGAAAACGTATAAAGAAATTGTCGAACAGACCGCTTATACATCAGAAACAGTGGTAAGACAGCGTGTTTTTAAATGTAAATCAAAGCTGACTGCATTGGTTAAAAATGATTGTAGATTTAAAATATTAAGGTAGTTATGAATTTTGATGAAGAAACATATGTAATTCTTGAAGGATATCTGAATAATACCTTGTCCCAGGCAGAATTGAATGATTTTGAGCAAAGGATAGCTACAGAGCCAGCGCTGAGGGAAGAGGTTGAAATAAACAGAGGAATGAACATGTATTTAAATACTACTACCGATGAATATCTATCTTTTCATCCCGAAGCCAAATCCTTGGAAAAATGTTTTCGTAGCTCCGAAATTCAGGAGCTTAAAGAACGTATCACGCAGGGTCAACGTATATATTCTAATACACAAAATAAGTCCAAATGGAAAAAGTATTTTTACTATGTTGCTGCCATACTGGTTATTGGGCTAATAATAGGGCAATATTTTGTCCAAAATAAGAAGTCGCATACAATGAAGGTTCTTTATTCCTCCTATAGTAATTGGGAAGATGTACCTGCCATTACATCTAAAAATGGAATTCACGAAGGGTTATTGTCTAGAGGTGTAGCTTTGTATCAAGAAAAAAAATATACAAAAGCGATTGATATGTTTACTAAAGCAATGAATCAAAGCACAGAGATGAACCCGCATATACTGATATATTTAGGCGTTTCTTATGTAAAAATAGATGCAACTCAAAAAGCGAAAGATACTTTTGAGTTACTATTACAGAGCAAAACTCTAGAGAGTCATAAGGCCTATTGGTATATTGCTCTGACATCCTTGAAGCAAGAGGATAGGGCAGAAGCCTTGAGATATTTAAATCTAGTACTACAAAATGAAGGAAATTATAAGTATCAAGAAGCTAAAAAATTAAAAGCATTCTTACAGAAGTAGGTTGTGTTTGTCTCTAGTATTGGTAGTGAAGTATTTTGGATAAAGTAAACTCAAACAATCACTGGTATAAATATATAATGTCGCATAGCGATTTGCTATTTTTTTATCAAAAGACCTCGTACAAACGTGGAATAGCTCAGGATATATTGTAGGAAGTGATTTAGGCTTTTTTGATTTTGGAAAGATTGACCAGAAGGGAGAGGCTAGTTGGTAGCGTTGGTAAGTGTTTTTTTATCAATTGAAGTGCTTTTCTTACTTCATAGCAGGGCTACGAAGTAAGAAAAATGCAAAAACTGAGTAAAAAAGAACATTTTATAGTGCATTGAAAAAAGTCAAAATCACTTCTATATCTAAATAGAATGGAGCGGTTTTTATTTGGAAATTTTGTGAATGAAAGATGTGCTATTTTGGGTTTTATTTGATGCAACATTTAAAATTAGGCAACTTGATTGCTACCACGCATTGTAGCTGCACGTTTTTCTTCTTCCTTCATCTGTTTCTGGACTTGTTTTATGGTGAGTGTACTACCATCATGACTCCATCCCGGAGGTCCAAAAGCATACATGTATTTGTGATACCAGTTAGGGGATTTTTTCATATCCTTCCAGATGTCAGCATATTCATGCGTTAATATTATGAGCGGGTTATGAGATTCAGGTGGATGTGTTACTCCATATTTTACTTTAATGTCGTCATCAAGCTCTTTCCAAGTACCAAATATTTTGTCGAAGATATTCAAAAAACCACCATGATTTTTGTCCATATATTCTATATTTTGAGCATGGTGTACTTGATGCATCGTGTGTGTGTTCATGAATTTTTCGATGAATCCCATTTTCGGGATATACACAGAGTGTAATTGAAATTGCCATAGAGCTTCGATACCTAAACAAACAACAACCATCGCAGGCGGGAAACCAATTGCAGGTAACCACATGTAAAAAAAAGGTTTGTATAATATAGTGAACCAGCCATTTCTAACCGCTGTACCTAGGTTAAAGTTATCCGAAGAATGGTGTACGATGTGCGCAGCCCAAAAAAAGCGCACCGTGTGATTCTGTCTATGAAACCAGTAATACGTAAAGTCATCACCTAACTGGCATAAGAGCCATACGTACCATGCATATCCAAAAGACTCATACCCCATAATGTTGGTGCGAATACCATCAATTTCTGGGTTGAACATATCGTATACATAATTAAAAATTACGATTGCCGAGATTGTTTTGATGAGCGGTGCAATAATTGCAGAACCGATGCCCATAGAAAGACTTGCCCCTAGGTCTTTCCAGTCATATAAATCTTCTTTTCCATGTGTTTTGCTATAGGTCAATTCTACAAGAATTAAAGCCAGAAAGCAAGGAACACCATATACAAGGGGGTTTGTAAAATCCATAGTTATTTTTAAGCAATTATTTTGATGGGTGAAGGTAAATCAATTTTTGTGGGCTCAAGATAGTGTTTTTTTGAGCTTTCATGAAAAGAAACTCAAACGAAGTGTGCAATTTTATGATTTGTTCATGTAATTCGGATGGATGTCGTATTAATTTTTTTTATGGCTTACAGGAATTGTAAAATGGCGATAATTAGGCTAATTATACGATTCGAGATGAAATTGATAGACTAAATAACTTGAAATGCTCTGGTTTATTTAAGTCATAGAGTTCAGGCATGGGTAGTGTAGGGTTTAATTTTCTAACATATAAAAAGGTAGAAAAAAGAAGCTAATTATGAGCTTATAATACGAATTTATGTAAACAAATTCGTATTCATGCTACTGTTATTTTTTACGTAAAAACACCGTGACTCTATTGCATAGCCTTTGCCATGGAATATATGAACAAGGCATTTAGATCTAAAAAGAACAAGTCGATACGCGATATTATATAGCTAATTTGGTATTGCATATTTTTAATTCTTACCAATAAATGGATCAAATCTTAGTTTGTCCAAGAAGTTTATTGAGTAGTATTACTGGATCTCATTATGTCTCAAATAGTATTTGTTATAGTCAGACAATGAGTGTGTTAATTTTTATGATCTTTTCAGTCCATATAGTAATATCCTAAATCTATAAAAACAAAATATACCATATGTAATTTGAATTTACCGGAAATAAAATTTTATCCCAGTAAATTCAAAGGATCAATGGTGTTAAACCATTTAAAAAATAACTACAGGCTAATAATTCGGTTCTTTTTCTACTATCTTTTCACTAAAAAATTAAATCGTAGCCAAACCAAGATTGGTACTTCATCTATTCTATTTCTAAAATAGAATGTTCTTAATTTTATTAATGTTGTTGATCCTTCAGTAATTCAGGGAACTTTGCTTGAAAACGTTTTAATCTAGGTACAGAGACATTGCGAATATAGGATTGATTCGGGTGTAATCGTTCATAGTTCTGATGATAATCTTCTCCTTTCCAGAATTTTTGAAAAGGCAATACCTCTGCAGCAATGTTTGCATTAAGCTTTTTTGCTAGTTCAGCTTTCTTTTCTTCTATAATTTTTTGTTCTTTTTTATTTTGATAAAAAATAATTGAACGATATTGAGAACCTCGATCAGGGCCTTGTCCATTAACTTGAGTTGGGTTTTGTGATCCAAAATAAACCGTTACTAGTTCTGAGAAACTAATTACTTTTGGGTCATATAGAACTTCTACAGCTTCTGCATGACCAGTTCGTCCGGTATTGCTAGCCTCGTATGTTGGGTTTTTTGTATGTCCGCCAGAGTAACCATTTACGACTTCTTTTACTCCTTTGACACTTTCATAAACTGCTTCTACACACCAAAAACAACCGCTTGCAAAATAAGCATATTCGAGTCCGTCTTGTGATGGAACTTCTATAGGCGATACTTGTTGCTGTTCGGGTTTTGTAACAGATTGCTGTGCTACATTTCCTTTACAGCCAATGCTTAAGAATAAAAAACTACATATAATAAATGATACTTTTTTCATTGTTTATTTTTTTGATATAGTCTGAAAAGATGCGTATTCCTTTCAATTTATTTTTGAAATGTAAAATTGTAATAAGAGGTTTTTCTTTTAGAATCTTGACTGTAAGAGGAAATGGAAATAAAAAAAACAGCTATAGTAGAAGATACATATAGCTGTTTTTTTTTAAAGAATAAGACAAACATAAAGTTTGAGATCTTCTTTTATTGATTCATAGAAACTAAGAATTCTTCGTTATTTCTAGTTTGTTTGAAACGCTGATTGATAAATTCCATAGCTTCTACAGGGTTCATATCTGCTAAGTATTTTCTCATGATCCACATACGTTGTATGGTAGAGTCGTCAAGAAGCATGTCATCCCGTCTTGTACTACTAGATATAAGGTCAATAGCAGGGAAAATTCTTCTATTTGCTATACGTCTATCTAATTGTAGTTCCATGTTACCTGTTCCTTTGAATTCTTCAAAGATAACCTCATCCATTTTGGATCCTGTGTCTGTTAATGCAGTTGCAATGATAGACAAAGATCCACCTCCCTCTATATTACGAGCCGCTCCAAAAAAGCGTTTTGGTTTGTGTAGCGCATTGGCATCAACACCACCACTTAGGATTTTTCCACTAGCAGGTTGTACGGTGTTGTAGGCTCTAGCCAAACGAGTTATAGAATCTAATAGTATAACGACATCATGTCCACATTCTACCAAACGTTTTGCTTTTTCTAAGACAATATTGGCAATTTTTACATGCTCATGCGCTTCTTTGTCAAAGGTAGAGGCAATTACTTCTCCTCGTACATTACGCTGCATGTCTGTAACTTCTTCAGGACGTTCATCAATTAATAAGACAATTTGATATACTTCTGGATGATTCGCAGCAATGGCATTTGCAATGTCTTTAAGAAGCATTGTCTTACCTGTTTTTGGTTGAGAAACGATCATTCCACGTTGTCCTTTTCCGATGGGAGCAAAGAGATCCATAATTCGAGTGGAAATTGTACTTTGCTTTTCTGCTAGGATAAATTTTTCTTGTGGAAATAAAGGGGTTAAGTGCTCAAATGATACACGATCACGTACCACCTGAGGATCCATTCCGTTTATTTTATTCACCTTAATTAGTGGGAAATATTTCTCACCTTCTTTTGGTGGTCGTACTTGTCCAAGAACGGTGTCTCCAGTTTTTAATCCAAATAATCTAATTTGAGATTGAGAAACATAAATGTCATCTGGTGAAGATAGATAATTGTAATCACTAGAACGAAGAAACCCGTACCCATCCTGCATGGTATCTAATACTCCTTCACTTTCTATAATCGCATCAAACTCGTAATCAGGTTCTTTGTAGCGGTTTCTGTTATCGCGATTTCCGGTGTCTTTTTTGTGATTTCCGTTGTTGGTGTTATTATGATTTCCCCTATTATTTTTATTATTGTTGTTGTTGTTGTTGTTTTTGTCGCTGCGAGATCTCAATTCTTTTTTCTGTTGATGTCCTCGTTTATCAGCTTCTTTTGGAGTAGAAGAGGTTGTGTTTGTTGTTGCTCCAGAAGCTTTTTTTGCAACAGGTGCTTTCTTTACAGGAGGCGATTTCTTAACTACCCGGGGTTCAGTTTCTGTTTCAGGAGCTTCTTTTACCGTAGTGACTGGAGCCTCTTTGGTAGTAGCAACTATTGGAGTCTCTTTTGTGTCGGTTTTTACTGTTTTTTCAGTAGTATTTACAGTAGATTTTCTATCATTGGATAACGCTGTTGTGCGCTTAGTACGACGTCGTTTAGGTTTGTTCTCTTCTGTATTTGTATCACTACTTTGTGTAGTTGTGGTATCTGTACTACTCGTAGGAGTTTCTGAAGTATTTTGTAAGGCAATTATGGCATCTACAAGATCCGTTTTTTTGTAGGAGCGGTATTTGGGGACACTAATTGCTTTCGCTATTTCTTGTAATTCAGGCAGCTTTTTAGCTTTTAATTCGGAAAATGTCAACATTAATTTGTTTGTGATTTATGTTCAGAATATTAATCTTCTATTGTGAAGTATTCAAAGAAAAATTGGGTGTTGGAGATAACTAACCTTTTGTGAAGAGGTTATATTTATTTATGCAATAATACAACTTTATTTTTATTTATTTCTGATTAAATATAAAAAGAAACCATTATTTTTGTCCCATTAATTAAATGATCAAATGTTACAGCGTATACAGACTGTTTACTTATTAATTGCGGCTATTTGTTCTGCGGGTTTATGTTTTATGTTACCTTATGGATTGGGACAGAATGATTTACCCTTGTATGCAAAGGACTCATTTTTGGTGCTGGGCTTATTTTTTGGAAGTGCAGCTTTGTCGCTGTTAACAATTTTTTTGTACAAGAATCGTCAACTTCAGTTTGTGCTGGGTAGACTTAATATCATATTGAATTTTATTACACTAGGAGTTTTCGTATATTGGATACTAACTGCATCTGGAGAGGCAAGCGTAGCCTTGGAGAAAGGTGTTGGGAGGTTGATCCCCGTCTTTTCTATCGTTTTTATTGTCTTGGCAAACAAGGCAATCAAGAGGGATGAACAGCTTGTAAAATCTGTAGATCGATTGCGCTAAACCTATTTATCTTAGTCGTATTATTAGTGCGTAAAAAGAGGATGTCTGAAAAGTCAAACATCCTCTTTTTTAATACAACAAACTTATATGCTTAAAAATTTCATTGTATTCTTTTTGCCCAAATAGTGTTTTACTTACATAATCGTTTAGAAGTGTCTGTACTATACATTCTTTTTAGTGCTTTTCTGTCATTTGTGCTTAATCCTTTGAGTATTAAGAAATCTCTACCGCTTGTTGTCATTATTGATTTAGCATCATCCTTTGGCGTAGTAGGAACTGTACGTACACCAAATCGAGTTTCTTCATTGTGATAGAGACCAATACCATGTCCCAGTTCATGGGTCATTAAATTAATCCATTGTGACAAATTGGGTGATTTGCCTCCGTTTATTTGAAGTTTCACGTTTCTGTTAATGGCTACAAATTGTGTAGGTTTTCCGTTTTGAGGAAAATCTCCTGTCGTCCCCAATTGTCCGTCATCACTTAGAGCGTCATCCTTAGTATCATCTCTAATTATTATATCATATTTGACTCCTTTGGCGACTAATTCGAACTTGAGGTTACTGCCTTTTACATTGTTCCATCTTTTTATAGCGGTTTTTACGGATTTTGCAGCAGCGGTTTTTTTAGGTAAGGCATTGAATATTTTAATAGATCTAGCATTTTTGCAGCTTACTAATGCTCCTACTCTATATTTTTGTTTTGATTGATATTGAGTAGTATTGTTTAGAAATTTGTTTGATATAGAAATATCTCCTTCAACACGATAGCCATTTTTGAGTTTTTGAACAGGAATGCTATTGGTGTCAAAACCTAATTTTTCTAGTTGTATAAGAATATTATGAGGTATTTTTTCGTGGGACTCTGTGTATTCTATAGCTTCATTTTGACAACTAAAAAGTGTTAATCCGATAAATACAATAGTAACGAGATTTAATTTTTTCATAATAATAGAGTTTGAGTTAGTGATGTGTGTGTCGAGTGTATTTAGTATACCTCGGTTTGTACTTAAATATAATATGACTTGTGTGTTAATATTTCTTAAGCAGGTGTTAAATGTTTGTAGTACAGCTATTTAGTTGTGTTTTTTTTGGGCCTATTGGAGTGAAAAATTAAAGTGATTTTTTTTTTGAATATTACCCGATGAATGCTGATGTAGCCTGACGTTTCCTTTTTTTTAGTAGGTTTGATTTTTGAGTTTTTAAGAGGAGAAAAAGAGGTAATTTAGATTTAATTTAAATAGCAAATAGTTAAGTGTTTGATTTATAACTGGTTGTTTTTATTTCTGTAAGAAGGAGTATTTGATGTTTCTCAAAAAAAATATTTTATGAATAAGGTTTGAGATTGTTTTGAGATTGAGAACGTAAAATCAAGTTATATGCTAATAATTGTCATAGTAAAATAGTCATAGCCGAGAAAGTACACTAGTGGTTTTAGAATCTTAAAAATAATGAGGTTAACTATTTGATTTAATGCTGTGTATTTGTGCAGAGTTTTGAAAAAAAGTGTTTTTGGATAAGTAAACAGTTTTTTCTGATGTCATGGAAGTATGTGCAGACAAGTTTATTGTTTGCGTGGTTTTATGACTTGAATGTAGGTTCAACTGAGACCATTTAAAAACTAAGATTTTTTTGTTTCAGCTTCAGCTTCAGCAGAAGCATCAAGCATAGCTGTAGTTACGGTTTATTTTTATGCTGAAGCTGAAGCGAAAAAAGAAAATTTATCCCAGTAAATTCAAAGGATAAATGGTATTATGCTAATAATTAGGGTCTTTTTGTACTATTTGATAGTTCCAGCTAATGAAAAATAGTTCAAATTATTTTGACCTATAATTACATTTTAATTGGTATGAGATAATTGGTAAATTCGAGTAATAACTATCAAAACTATCAAAAAGATAGTTTTGAGTTTATGAAATAAGGTGTAAAGTATCCCCAAAAATGATTGAAGTTATTTTGTTTTAAGGTGTAGGTAGTGTGTGAAGTATTGTGTTACTTACTACCTAGTTCGATAACTTCGAGATCTGTTATATGGCCATTATTTAGACAAAATCTAAGCATGGTGCGTATTTTATGAAAACCATGTGTTCCTGCTGCTCCTGGGTTCATATGTAATAGACCTGTTTTTTTGTCAGGCATTACTTTTAGGATATGAGAGTGTCCACAGATAAAAAGTTTTGGAGGATTAGATCGAATTTCATCACGAGTGTTTACATTGTACTTTGGGGGATATCCGCCTATATGTGTTATCCAAACAGTGACCCCTTCACAGTCAAATCGTAAATCCTTAGGGAAACAGGTACGTGTCTTAGCGTCATCTATATTTCCATGTACAGCACGCAGGGGTTTTAGTTTTTCGATAGCATCAGTTACTGCTAGATCTCCTATATCGCCAGCGTGCCATACTTCATCAGCTTTTGATACATAATGTAAAATACGCTCATCTATATAACTATGAGTATCACTAAGAAGGAGGATTTTTTTCAAGGCAAAATTTGGTTTCGATGTTTGTGTTATGATTTGTAATTTTTTGCAGCTTCTCTAACGTTACCGTGTTTTTCTAACAGTTCTGAGGCCGTTGTTCTATCTATTTGTAGTTCAGACATGAGCATTCGAATCCCTCGGTCTACAAGTTTGTTATTGCTCAGTTTCATGTCGACCATTTTATTTCCTTTTACTTTTCCTAATTGGATCATCGTAGCAGTTGAAATCATATTGAGTGCAAGTTTTTGCGCCGTTCCGGCTTTCATTCTAGAGCTTCCTGTGACAAATTCTGGCCCTACAATAATTTCTATAGGATATTGTGCGATTGCAGCAAGAGGGCTTCCGGCATTGCAGGTTATGCATCCTGTGATGATATTATTTTTGTTACATTGTTCTAATGCACTAATAACATATGGAGTTGTGCCAGATGCAGCAATACCAATCACAACGTCTTTTGAAGAGATTTGATGGTTCTCTAGATCTTTCCAACCTTGTGAGGTGCTATCTTCTGCAAATTCTACTGCTTTTCTTATAGCAGGATCTCCTCCTGCAATAAGACCTATAACGAGTTCATACGATACTCCAAAGGTCGGAGGGCACTCACTAGCGTCAACAACACCTAAACGACCACTGGTACCAGCACCTATATAAAAAAGCCGTCCTCCGTTTTTTAATTTTTTAACGATTTCTTGGATTAATACTTCTAATTGCGGAAGCGCTTTTTCTACTGCCAAAGGAACAGTTTTGTCTTCGTTATTCATGTGTTGAAGTAATTCTGTAACCTTCATCTTTTCTAGATGTTGGTGGTTAGAATCTTGCTCTGTCGTTTTCGTAAATTCCAAAATAAGCTTGAGTTTTTTTGATCAGTTTCAAAGATACGGTGTTTTATGAAAACAAAGGAGGTTACTTTATGGAGGTTATATGTGTAAGATGCCTGCCAAAAAAAATATTGAATTGTCTGCTGTCCAAACAATGGGTGATCTTTGAGTTGTTTGATATTTCTAAATGAATTGTATTTTGTTTTGAAGTGATTTTTTGGATGAATTAGGCGTCAGAAATTTTGCTTATACTTTCGTTCTTATTCTCAAACTCCGATTCCTCTTCTTCTTTTCGAATACTATAATTTTATTATACCATTTTGTTGTTCGAATTTACCGGAAAGAAAAATTAAGAGTTTTTTGTTTCAGCTTTAGCAGAAATATCAAGCATTGCAGTAGTTATGATTTATTTTTATGCTGAAGCTGAGGGCGAAAAAAGAAAATTTTATCCCAGTAAATTAAAAGGATAAATGGTGTTAATAGGAGTTTTTTGGATCAATACTAAAATTATATCCGTAGTATTGAGAGGGTATAGGTTCAAGTTTTGTTTTTTTTAGGAATAGTTCAAATACGCTCGTCACTTCAATTGGTATAACCGATCTGTAGGGGCAAAATGTAAAATAGCTCTATTTATACCACTTAAAAAATAGCTACAGGCGAGAACAATTAGCTTTTTTTCGCTAATTTGAACCTATAATTATATTTTAGCTGGTATTACTATTACGAATAGAGCTATTTTATTGTATATATGTTTCTATGGTTATATACCAAATTAGGTACATGATGACACATATCAACTTGTTCTTTTTCTACCTTAATGCTCCCATTTCTAGGATGTTAGATGCTAAATTCCAGTGTAATTTGCGGGTGTAATAGCTTTCAATTCGTCCTTGATGCTGTCAGAAACTTCTAACGTGTCAATGAAATTTGCAATCGTTTGTTGATTAATCACTTCATTAGTTCGTGTCAATCCTTTTAGTGCTTCATAGGGATTTGGGTAGGCTTCTCTTCTTAAAATAGTTTGAATTGCTTCTGCAGCAACAGCCCAATTATTCTCTAGATCTTCAGCGAATTTGGATTCATTGAGTAATAGCTTCTCTAGCCCTTTTAATGTTGATTGAAAAGCAATTAATGTATGTCCAAATGGCACTCCAATATTGCGTAGTACCGTACTATCTGTAAGATCTCGTTGTAGTCTACTAACTGGTAGTTTTGCTGATAAATGCTCGAATAACGCATTGGCGATACCTATATTTCCTTCGCTGTTTTCAAAGTCAATAGGATTCACTTTATGCGGCATTGCAGAGGATCCTACTTCTCCTTTTTTGATTTTTTGTTTAAAATAATCCATGGAAACATACGTCCAGAAATCACGATCCAGATCCAGAAGGATGGTATTAATTCTCTTGAGTCCATCAAATAATGCTGCCATATGATCGTAATGTTCGATCTGCGTGGTTGGGAACGAATGATGTAATCCTAACTGATCTTGTACAAATTTGGTTCCAAAAGATTTCCAATCTATAGAAGGGTATGCCACTTTATGAGCATTGTAATTTCCTGTAGCTCCGCCAAATTTGGCCGCATTAGGAATGCCTTTTAATAAATTAAATTGTGCTTCTAGTCGAGTAATATATACATCTAATTCTTTTCCTAATCGTGTAGGAGATGCAGGTTGACCATGTGTACGAGCTAGCATTGGTATGGCAGCCCATTCTTTGGCTAATTCTTTGATTTTATGGATAACCTCTAAGAAACTTGGAGTGTATACATCACTCATTGCTTCCTTGATGCTCAAAGGTATTGCAGTATTGTTGATGTCCTGAGATGTCAGTCCAAAATGAATAAACTCCTTGTAGGCTTGCAGTTCCAGAAGGTCGAATTTTTCTTTGATAAAATATTCTACAGCTTTTACATCATGATTCGTAACTTTTTCTATGTCTTTTATTTTTTGCGCATCTTCCGTAGAGAAAGATGTGTAAATTTCTCGCAATTTGGGGAAGATTGTTGCTGGAACTTCTTCTAATTGCGGGAGCGGATGCTCGCACAAAGCAATAAAATATTCAATTTCGACCAATACTCGATATTTGATCAAGGCCTCTTCACTGAAATAGTCACTTAATTTTATTGTTTTACTGGCGTATCGACCATCTATGGGTGAAATGGCTTTTAAAGCTGCTATAGACATAATTGCTGTTTTTTTTCAAAGGTGCAAAGATACGACTTATTCAGAATTCAGAATTCTGAATTGAGAATTAATTGTAATAGTGGGCAAGTGATTTTTTATCGTATCAGTTTTCAAGGATAGATTTGCTCTTGGATCAAGCATACTGAAAAGCCCAGTATATTAAAACAAATTGTAAAGGAATACGCAGTAATAATGCCCATTTCGGAAAACCCAAACTAGCCTCGTTGGTAGTGAGCATATAGATGTGTATTGGTAAAAATGCAATGAGCATCCCAATTATTGCCCAAGCTGCCATTCGATGCGAATTAAAAAGGCATAATCCAATACCTGCTGTGATTTCTGCGATACCACTAATAATAATTAGAGCGCTGGGATAGGGTAATGCAGGAGGTAGCACTTTGGTATATAAATGTGGTTTTATAAAATGAAAAACTCCAGAAGTAATAAAAATAAGAGCAAGGGGGAATTGATGCCAAATCATTCTAATGTAGGTTAATTAATAACATAAAGCTGTTTCATGTATTTTTATAGTTTTACAAGGTTAATAAATGTAGAATATTCATAGCACAGTACCAAGTAGTACTAATATTAGACATTGAGCTCAAAATCTGTTTTGTGTATCGATTGGGTGATAAAAGCAATTTTGCGAAACCGTATAGCAGTCCAATCTTCATTTATTGTCGTTTGTTCTATCGCTTTGAGGTTATAATCTCCCAAAACTCCCCATCCATGATCTTGGGTAATTGCTGTGTGGTATTTTTCAGAATCTTTTTTGGGATAGGCGAACCACAATACAGCGTCTCCTACCAGTTTTGGATATAATGTTTCTATTCGATTTTGTATTTGTTTTTTTTCAGTGACAAATACTAGTGCAAAATCTACTTCGGATACTTTAATCAATGATTCTGTTATTAACACATTTTTCAAAAGTTTTAATTCCTTATTGAAGCCTTCAGGTTCATTTAAAATAATAATTTCATCTAAGTGTTCCGGTAATTGCAAATTTTTAAATAATGCTGTCATGGTCAAGTGATTTAATTATCAGATTCTCTTAAATATACGAAAAAAAACACATCAAATCATCAATATTCTAAATAAACAGAGATGATTTTTTTATATAGTTTGCTTTTCGATCGAATACTCGTTACTATTTGCTAGTAATTTGTTTCGTAGATGGTATTTTTGGATACTTATGCCATAGTTATGTTTATAAATAGCTCAAAAATATGCCCGTTCTGGAGAATTTGATACAATACTTTTTACAGAAACTCATCTTGACTTTTCGTTACGAATCCATAATGAGATAAAATTTGACCAAATAATGCGTTTTTTGAAATTCATAGCAGGCCTACGAATTAGAAAAATAACATAGTATGGGTGAATTCAATCCATTTTTTAGGAGAAAAAAAGTCAAGAGGAGTGTGATTGTACCGATGACAAATTATCGTCCTGATAAACCAAATTTTAAGAGGTATATTGGTTGATTATATCCGTTAAGTAGTGTTTGCTTTGTACTCCTGATTGTTTCCAAAGTAATTTTCCATTTTGGAACAAGGCAATTGTTGGTACACTACGGACTTGATACTGTTGTGCTATATTTGGATTTTTATCAATGTCTACTTTAATAATGCGTGCTTTATCGCCTGTTTCTTCAGCGAGTTCATGGATAATAGGACCTTGTGCTTTGCATGGGCCACACCATTCTGCATGAAAATCAACTAAAACTGGTTTTTCATCATTGATTATGTTTTTAAAACTTCCTCTCATTTTTTTATTTTTTTTAACTGTTTTGTTTTCGACTGTCTCCAAAGGTATTTAAGTTCTCATCTGCTTAATTTGTGTGTACTATTTTGATGATATTTGTACATCCAAAAAAAGTGCCAATTACTAGATGTATACCTTTCCATGATACCTAAGGGTATATATTACATTAGGTCTAAAATTTTTTGATATCATTACAGTATTCAAACTGACAAAACGACAATTTTTGATAAAAGAAAATGAAGTATGCATAGCTCTTGGTGATTATGATACGGAGTTTTTGTGCGATTTTAGGTTTTTAATTTGTGATAATGTGAATTACTTTTAATTTGGAAAAAGAAGGAAATTAAGTTTTTTAGGGCTTGATTTTTTTCTTAGTGAGATGACCAAGGGGGGCAATGATCGCTCACGAGATGGGATACTATCTTTTGGATTTGACTATTGTCTAAGGTTCGGTGTAAATGATCTTATTAAAACATTTTACAGTCCATGAAATAGTAAATGAGATATACGTGGAGAAAGTATCTAGAGTATCTAGAGTTAGCCTGTGGTATAAACCAATCCGAAGTGTTTTTGACTCGAGTTAGCTATTAAAATGATATTTTGGATTAGTAAGATAGAGATTTTATTTTTTTTCTATGTATCATACCCCATTCTCGAATTGTTTCAATCACTTTGTCCAGAGATTTGCCATACTCTGTAAGACTATATTCTACGGAAACAGGACTGGTATTAAGTACATCTCTATATACTAGACCATTAATCTCTAGATCTTTTAATTCTTTGGAGAGCATCCTAGGAGTGATCCCTTCTATTTTTCGCTCTAATTCTTTAAATCTTTGATTTTCAAAAGATAAAGCAATGATTATTGGTAATCTCCATTTTCCGCCAATTAAATCAAGTACATCTCTAACAGGAAGAATGAAGGTTTTACATTCTGTTGGTGTGTAGTTGGCAACATTATTTTCGGCGGTTTTCATTTTAAAAAGGTTTATACGTGGATACTATACTAAAGTATACCAGTATACTTTAGTATAGTGATATACTTTATATAGTAAATTTAGTATAAATTTGGCAGTAAAAATAATATTCAAAATGAAAAAAACACTGATCGTTAATTATACTCCAAGAGTTGATTCAAACACAAAAAAAATGGTCGATTACTTTATCGAAAGTAATAAAGCAAAAACGGAAATCACTTTTCTTGATTTAGCAGAGGAAACACCTGATTTGTTGTTAAAGGAAAATTTAAATCTATACGTTGCTAGAAATTTTGGCGGAGTAGAGCTTACAGAGGAACAAGAGAAGGTTTTATCAAAAAATGATAAAATGATGAATCAATTACTTGATACAGATTATATTGTTTTGGCAACACCGATGTATAATTTTACCATACCGGCAACAGTAAAAGCTTGGTTTGACGCAGTGATACAAGCTGGAAAAACTTTTGCCTATACAGAAACGGGTATTAAAGGTTTATGCGAAAATACACAGGCGTTAATACTAATGACTAGTGGAAGCGATTTTGGAAAAGAACCATATAGTAGTATGAATTTTGCAACACCTTTGTTGATGACGAGCTTTAATTTTCTTGGAATTTCTGCAGAAGCAATTAATTCTTTTGGACAAGTAGCGTATGCTGATAGAGCAGAGGAGTTGTTTGAGAATTCCAAAAAGAGTATTGATGTGTTGAGTGAAAAATGGTATTAATAAAGTATAAAAAGTTTAACAATAATTTGTTAGGGGATTTATAAGGGGTTGCCTTTTCAATTTATTGCTTAGTCGAAATCCGAAGTTAGGACTATGACTATATAGTCCTAAGCTTTGGTTTGACAATAAAGAAAAAAAACTACAAAACATTTGTAGTTTTTTTTCTTTATGTATATGCTAGTTTTTATATCAAGTATATGTTGCGCTAGTTAGTTCAAATTACAGTAAGGCTGTAGTACTACCATATTTTAATTTTCTAAAGAAACTTAATTTAAAACTAATAGCTTGATTATTCAATTAGTTTGCTATTTGCGGGTTTTTTAAATAATACGGAATGATCACCTGTCGCCGTAAAAGTAATATTTGATAGTGTAGCAGCTCCGAGTTGTTCCGTAAGTCCTTTGTTAGCTCTCCAACCATAAAATTTCCAATCCGTGGCAATAGGAATACCATCAATATCTGTATAGTTACTGTAAACAATGGCGTGAGGATCTTCTTCTGCTTTGGCAGTATTTCCATTTTTCCCATAGGTAACAATGTATGATGCCGCATGTAGTAAAAGTGTTTTTGGGTCATTGAATAAAATATACCAATCATCTGGTGCATCTCCTACATTTTTGTCAAATGTTAATTTGGCACTGTGATAATTTTTGTCATTTAGTTTTTTGTCATCTTCTATCGCTAGATGTACACCAGAATCACTCAGCTTATAGGGTAATGCAAAGAAATATGACCATGTAAAAATACCAAATCTAGCTCCTTTTGTATCTGTGTCTTCGGGTGTCGCATAGAGTTTTGAACCATCAAAAATAAAACTACTCCCATCTTTATTATCAATGCGTAGTTTGGAGGTGTTTGTGAGCATGCTTATTTTGCAATCTATTGTATGCTTACTTCCAAAAGAAAGTTTCATATCAAAACTGACAAGCTGTTTTTCAAGAAATGCCGTTTTTTTATGTGCTTTTTCTATATCTAGTACATAGGCTTTGTCAGTAGATAGTGTTTCATTTACAACAGCAGGTTCGGTGATTACCGAGCTTTTTTGTTTTTCGAGAGCTTTTTTAGGTTTCTGATTACAAGAGAAACAAAGTAGTGAGGCTACGGTTAGAAGCGGTAAAATTTTCGTGTACATATAATGTGATATTTTTTGTCAAAATTTAGACAATATAAAGCATAACACCTGCATTTTTAAGAAAAATGTTTAGCAATTTTAACAGTGGAATTATGAAGTGATATTTTTTCTTATGAAGAAACTCTAAATCTACATACCGATAGACAACAATACTAGTTGAAATGTAATTATTGGCCCAAAATAATTGAACTATTTTTTGCTAGTTTGAACTATGAAGTTTAGGTATAGCTTAGGTTCAATTTAATAATGAAAAAACAATAGAAAAAGATCCTTATTATGAGCCTGTAATTATTTTTTAAATGGTATTCGTATAGAATTCAAGAACAAGAAAAAGGAACAGTTTTTTTCTCAGTATTTCTTTAAAATAATACATACTAACAAAAAAAGTAGACTAAACTATTTTTTTGTTAGTATGTATGACACCAAATTAGCTAAATAATGTGGTATGTCGACTTGTTCATATATTTTCATAGTTAAGGCTATGCAATAGAATCACGGTGTTTTTACATAAAAAAATACCAGTGTCATCAATACGAATTTATATACCTAAATTTGTGTTAGGAACTTATCTTGACTTTTTCTTTTCCTTAAAAATGAATCAAATTCGACATATTCCATTACTTTCTTCATTCATAGCGTTGCAATGAATTAAAAAAGAGTGCTTATCGGATTAAACTTTGTCTCATTTTCGTTCGAAAACGAAAAGGCAAGATGAATTCTACCAAAAAGTATTATAAGCTTTTTGGTAGTGAAAAGTATTATTGTTTTAAATATTTTTTGAGTCCATAACTCGCCAATACTCCTTCACCTGTAGCTGCTGCTACTTGAGCAATAGCACCCTCACGACAATCACCAGCCGCAAAAATTCCTTGTACAGATGTCTCTGCAAGTCCTTCAGTAGTGATAAAACCACTTTTATTTAAATCGATAACATCTTGGAATAGCTTTGTATTAGGAATAAGACCTATAAAAATGAATGATCCATCTCCAGTAATGATTTCTTCTTTTTCAGTCTGATTATCCTTAACTTTTAATCCTTTAAAATTTCCATTTTCATCAGAAAGAAACTCTATAGAAGATTTATTCATATAGGTTTCAATATTTTCTATACTAGGAAGTTTTTCAACGTAGGTAGATGACGCACTAAATTTTTCAGAACGATGTACAATCTTCACTTTTTTTACAAAACCGGATAAGAAAATACCTTCCTCTAGAGCACTATTTCCTCCTCCAATAACAACAACTTCGCGATCTCTATAAAATGCACCATCACAGGTCGCACAAAAATGTACACCAGAACCAATGAGTTCTTCTTCTCCTGGGATACCCAGTTGGCGATAGGTAGATCCTGTAGAGGCCACTACACTACGTCCAATGAATGTTTCATGGGCAGATTTGACATAAAATTTTCCTTCTTTTTCTTCAATTGATGCAACATCAACACCAGTTTTAATAGTAGCTCCATAAGTAAGCGCTTGCTCCTCCATCTTATCCATCAAATCCGGTCCAGATATATTGGTAAAACCAGGGTAGTTTTCTATTTTTTGAGTTAAAAAAGCATTACCTCCTATAGATTTTTTTTCTAGAATAAGGCTATCAAAACGATCACGTTGTGCGTAAATGGAGGTCGTAAGGCCAGCAGCACCACCACCTATAATGATAGTATCGTATACTTTATGCTCTTTTTTGATATCAATATCTAATAATTCTTTTAGCGTATTGTTATCTGGGTTTGTATGAGGTTTTCCGTCAATTAATATGGTAGGAATTATACGTTTTCCGTTATTAATTTTTTCTACCTCAGCTGTTGCCCATTCATGCACATCTACGTCGATGAACTGGAAATTCACTCCATTATCCGAAAGATAACTTTTTGCTCGACGACAATCAGGACACCAATCTGCTCCAAACAATTGTACGATACCTGCATCGTTTATTCCAAGGACATCAGCAAGTGTAACATTGTTCGGATTTGTGAGTACAGTACCATTAAAATCTATGGTAGGGATAATACGTTTGCCGTTATTGATTTTTTCTACCAAACGCGTTGCCTCTTCATCCAGGTCAACATCGATAAATTCAAAATCAATAGAATGCTCTTTGAGATAATTTTTTGCTCTTCTACAGTCTGAGCACCAGTCTGCACCATAAAGTTTTAATGTGTTCATTGTTGTGTTTTTTTGTTAAAAATTGAACCTAAGTGATAGTATTACGACACTATTTTTTGAATTTACTGTGCTATAAAATTACGATTTTTTATCACTGTTTTTGTAAAATAATCTGCCCTAACTGTGGTGCAATCTGCTTCTGTCCTGAAACTGAGGGAGAGAAAGATGATTTTTAATGTAACAAAGTCAATAATTTAATTTTGACGTTATAAAAATGCTTTTTATTCTCTTGTATTGCTAATCCAAGTAGTATAACAGTTATCATGATATTTATTCAATTTCCTAAAGATATATGGTCTGGAATCAATGTCGTTATCATGATAAGTACAAGTGTCTCTACAATAAAATCTGATAAGGAAAGTCGGGGCGGTTTCAAGAAATTTGTCATATGCTGTAGCCCAGCTCCACTCACAAAACCTTTAACGAAATTTTGTAATCTGTTCAGAATAAAAAGAAAATCAAGGCCTGTTTTGATAAATTAGACTGCTTATTTCAGTATTCAAAATACTTGTAATTCAATTAAAATGTAATTGTAGGCTAAAATAGTAGAAAAAGAAACAAATTATTAGCCTACAATTATTTTTCAAATGGTATTTACATGATAGTATACCCTTTACATAGGATCCAATTTGGTAGTAGTTATTGGCTTTTTAGATTGATTGATTAATATTTGAGATATGCAAATACTCATAATTACAAATCCTAAGAAAAAGTAAAAACCATTTTGTAACTCAGAATTGTTTGTTGTAAGGATGTTAATATTCGTAGAGATTTTTTCTAGTTGATCTAATTGGCTAGAAATAATACCAGAAAAACCGATATAAGACATGAATATAGCAACGACCATGACATCAGCCATGGACCATTTTCCACTCTTGAATACCAAAAAGGATACAATGCTATTTTGTATTAACTGCCGTTTGAAAATCAGAATTAAACTAGATAATAATTTTAATAAAGGAAAAACAAGACTAAAAGTTATCACTAATATGCCAACAACTATTACTCTAATCTTTTCTTGTTGTACCATTAATTTTGACATTTCTATGATACTCTTGCTTTTGTAGTATAATATTTGATCTTTAAAAGAAATGGTTTCGCCAATTAGATTAAATTCCATTAGGCCTATTCTAGCGTCAATATCAATCATTGGCAGTAGGACTCCTAATAATAATAATTGAAAAGCGATGAATATATAAAAAGGAATACTAAAAGTAGTGTGTTTTTTTCTAATCAATATGCTAATGAGAACTAAAATGTAAACTATTAGGATCATTAAATTGTAAGAGTTGATTTTCTCATCAACAACCTTAATGGCATTATGAATTTGAGTCTGACAGTTTTCCTTAGTAGTACTATTATAGTTCTCCAAGATAGCGTTTAGTGCGGAGTAATCAACTTTTTGAAACGTACTATCACGATATTTGTCCAATTGTAATAAAATAAAGTCTTTAATACTTTCTCTATTTTCTTTTTTTTCTAAAAAATTAATTATTTCTTCTGTTATTTTAGGCACATTTTTTCTGAGTTTATCAAATATTTCAAAAATATCAGCTCCTATATTTTTCAACGAAATGCCAAAAAGTGCTTTTTGTCTATTTTCTTTTTTATAATTGAGCTCAAATTTTTCTATGACTTCATAGAGCAGTTTTTTGATTTTTTTTTGTGCAACAACCCGATCTTTACCCTTAAGTTTAAGTTCTTTGATTCTGTTTATTATAATTTTGGCAAATTGTTTTTTCCATTCATCTACATTGAACATTCCATATTTTATATCTGATAATACAATTAGGTCTTGTTTTAATACTCTTTTGCTGTTTTCTAATTTGTATGATTGAAAAGAAGAGAAGCTTATTAAAATGAAAAGTGCGATTAATGCTATTTTTGAAAATATGTGGTTCATTGTTCGATTTGGAAACTTTGAGCTTATAGAAGACGATTTAGTGGAGGAGTAAGTCGGAGGGGTTTTGCTCTAAATTACTACCTTACGTAAAAATATACATTCATCTATTTACAAGTGGCAAATAGTAGTTAAAATTAGCTAATTTCTTTGTTTTATTTTTCGGGTTACAATACTATTATCGTTGTGGGTTAGTCTATCTTACGTTTTGATTCCTCAAAATTTGTATCAAATTCTTTACCATATTTTGTTGCTTTTCATAACTGTAGTGCGGCTGTGGATTTCAAAAAGTGTCTTGTCGAGTTAAATTTCAGCTCATTTTTTGATCGAAAATGAATAGGTACAATGAGTTCATGTACTAATGTTTTGATCCATCAAAATTCTTATCAGAAACATATGGTCATTTCCTTTTTCTTTTAAAGGATAATAGATAGTTTTGTTAAGAATCATTTTAGATAAGAATTATGAGCTTAAATACACAAAAAATACCAGTAACGATCATCACTGGTTTTCTAGGATCTGGAAAAACTACACTCATACACAAAATAGCCAAAAATGCCAATGGAAAACGATTAGCAATAATCGTCAATGAGTTTGGAGAGCTCGGCATGGACGGAGAGATTCTAAAAGGTAATGATTGCGGATGTGAGGAAGAAAATATATTGGAATTGAGTAATGGTTGTCTTTGCTGTACTGTTCAAGAAGAATTCTTGCCGACGATGCTTCAGCTCATGGAACGTAAACAGGATATAGATCATATAATTATAGAAACATCTGGATTGGCTTTGCCAAAACCATTATTAAAAGCATTTAATTGGCCTGATTTGAAACCTCAGATAACTGTAGATGCTGTGATCACGGTAGTAGATTGTGTAGGACAAGCTACAGGAGAAATATGTGATAGAGAAAAAGTACAATCACAACGCTTGGATGACGAGAATCTAGATCATGAATCTTCTATAGAGGAACTGTTTGAAGATCAACTATCCTGTGCTGATTTGATCGTAATGACTAAATCTGATTTAATTAATGAAACAGAATATACCGCTGTACAAAATGTGATTCAGAAGCGAGTAGGGGACACTATAAAATTAATTTCTGCAGTAAAAGGAGATATTCCAGTAGAGGTGTTATTAGGAATAAATGCCAAGGCAGAAGACCATATTGATGCTAAACATTCTCATCACGAGGCACATCATCATCACGATCATAGCCATGGCGAAGATCACCACCATGATCATGATCATGATCACAATCATGACGAAACGATTAACTCTATAGTCATCGAAGTAAAAGCACCACATACCCCCAAACAATTAGTGGATGTATTAAAATCGTTGGTCGTAGAGCATCATATTTACAGAATAAAAGGAATTATTCATGTTCCTGGTAAACCCATGCGTATGATTGTTCAAGGGGTTGCGGATCGTTTTGAAAATTATTTTGATAGAAAATGGCAAGAGGGCGAGCTGCAGGCAACACGTTTGGTCATTATAGGAGAGCAAATATCAGAAGCCAAATTACAAAAAGCATTAGAAGAAAAATTAATGACAACAATAGACGCATAACTCTATGAAAATATATACCCGAAAAGGAGATACCGGCATGACCGGTGTTTTTGGAGGAAAACGAGAATCAAAGGATTCTGCACGTATAGAATGTAATGGTGCTTTGGATGAGGCTAATTCTACTATAGGATTATTGAGATGCAAATTAGAGAATGACGATGAGTGGCAGGCAAACCTTCACAAAATTCAAAAAGATCTTATGGATATGATGTCGCATTTGGCAAGACCATCAGATTCCAAAAAAGAAAATCCAAACCCAAGACCAACGGATGGGGCTGATTTTTGTGAGCAGTGGATGGATGAGATGGAAGCTAATATAAGTTCACCTTCGGATTACTTTTTATTACCAGGAGGTAATGAGATTTCGGCATTATGTCATGTGTGTCGTACTCAGATTAGAAGGGGAGAACGTCGATTGGTAACTCTTATGAACGAAGACCCAGATTCTGTAGAAGAGTATGTAATCGCCTATATCAATCGATTATCCGATTTGTTTTTTACTATGGCGAGAGCAGAAATGGACAAAGCAGGCGTGGCAGAAGAAAAATGGCAGCTCTTTTTGTATAAACGCAAAAAGAAAAAAACACCCTAGTCTTGAGTAGTATCTATGGTATTGCTCTTGGGCCTGGTGACCCAGAGCTTATTACGCTAAAAGCATTACGGATATTAAAAGAAGTGGATCTTATTTTTTATCCAGGATCCATCAATGACGGTGTAGAGAAAAGCTACGTTTATCCTATTTTGCAATATCATGGCTTGGAAGATAAGGAACTGAGAGGCTTTTTTTTAAAAATGTCTAATAATAGAACACAGGCCTCAGAGATCTATACAAGCACAGCAGAGGAAATCAAAGAAGCACATCAATTAGGAAAAAAAATAGCGATAGTCTGTGAGGGGGATATCAGTTTATATGCTTCCTTTTCATACATATTAGAGAAACTCCAGCACTTTGAACTGCCGATTACATTGATACCCGGTGTTAATTCTTTTTCTTTGGGTGCAGCATTACATAAAACACCATTAAGTTTACTTAATGATAAAATTGCAATTGTACCACGTGCCAAAAATATAGAAGAAATCACCCATTATTTTGAACAATTTGACACTATAATTTTAATGAAAATCAGATCAGGGTGGCATAATTTTCAATCAGAATTGACACAAAAATCATGGAAATGCTACTATTGTGAGCGTTTAGGAACCGATGAAGCATATATAACAGCAGATATAACCGCACTGACCGATAGAGATATTCCATATTTCTCTTTATTAATTATCAAAAAATGATCAAAGTTGTAGGATTAGGCCCCGGCCATTCAGATTATATTACGCCAATGGCAGTACAGGCTCTTGCAGAGGCTACTGTGGTTATTGGGTACCACTATTATTTTCAATTTATAGAACATCTCTTAGATGCAGACGTTTTGCGTATTGGAAAAGAGTTGAGTGAAGAAGAAAAAAGAGCAGATATCGCCATACAACATGCGCTCAAAGGGGCATCTGTTGTGGTCATTGGTTCTGGAGATGCGAGTATCTATGCGATGGCATCTATTGTATATCAAAAAGTTGCCGAACAAAAACTAGAAATTCCTGTAGAGACAGTGCCTGGTATCTCTGCATTCATTACAGCGGGTAGCAAACTAGGAGCTATTTTGGGTCATGATTTTTGCTGTATCTCCTTATCTGATTTGATGACACCTTGGACTACCATCGAAAAACGAATCCATGCTGCAGCCATGGGAGATTTTGTAACAGGTTTGTACAATCCCAGAAGCAAAAAACGCTATTGGCAGCTTCAAACACTGAAAGATATTTATCTAGAGTATCGAGATGCGGCAACACCAGTCGCTATTTGTAAGCAATTAGGCCGCACAGAAGAGCATATTCAAATTACCACATTAGGTGATTTGAATATAGAAGACGTGGATATGTTTTGTGTCGTTTTAATAGGCAATAGTCAAACTTTTAGGTACAACAATAATTTAATTACACCTAGAGGATACCTGAACAGAAAACCACAAACTGGCTTAGAAATCCAACAAGCTAGTTTTGTCGAAATCCAAAATAATATTCCAACTAATACTTTAGCCAAAGATGCACTTTGGGCTGCTATACGTTGTATTCATACTTCGGGAGATTTTGAGTATATTAAGTATCTCCAAACCTCAGAAAAGGCCATAGAAATCTGGCACCATTATTTGAAGAGTGGAGGTGCTATTGTGACCGATGTAACGATGGTACAAGCTGGTATTACAAAAGTATATACCTCTAAATATAAGAATCAAGTCGTGTGTTTATTAAATGATCCAGAGGCTGTGGAATTAGCCGCAAGAGAAGGTTTAACAAGAACACAAGCAGGTATCAAATTAGCCGCGCAACGATACCCAAAGGCTTTATTCGTTATAGGAAATGCACCCACCGCATTAATTGAGATTACAGACCAAATTCATGCCGGTACATTGGCGCCAATAGGTGTTATTGGAGCACCAGTAGGGTTTATTAATGTGATAGAATCCAAGGAGCGATTAAAGACCTTAGAAAAAACATCTTATGCCTTGATAAAAGCCAAAAGAGGGGGGAGCAATTTTGCCGCTGCTATCGTAAACGCAGCCTTTACACTAGACGAAGCAAAACAGTAGTACTTGGTATGGAGGAGGAACAGAGGATATTTAACAAAAAAGAACAGCAGTTATTAGAAGAAATGCTGCTACACCGAAGAGATGTTCGGGGCAATCATTTTTTGGAAACTCCTATTCCGCAAGATACGATTGATACAATTTTGAATGCAGGGCTAGCGGCGCCTTCTGTAGGGTTTTCTCAACCTTGGGAGTTTGTTTTAATCACGAATTTGGATACAAAACAGGCCATAAAAGAGACGTTTTCTGAAGAAACAGCACATGCAGCCTTACAATTTACAGATACAAAACAACGGGAGTATATCCAGCTCAAACTAGAGGGTATTATAGAATCACCTTTGAACATAGCAGTATTCTATAAACCAAAGGAAGGTCCCGTTTTGGGACAAACCAGTATGCCAGATATGGGAAGGTATAGTGTGGTTTGTGCCATACAAAACATGTGGCTCATGGCACGATCTCTGAATATAGGAATGGGATGGGTAAGTATTTTGGATCCCGAAAAAGTAAAACGCATACTGAATGCACCATCTGATAATGAGTTGATAGGTTACCTCTGTTTAGGATATACCGATATGTTCTATAAACAACCAGAATTAGAATTACGAAAGTGGGACTGTCGAAAACTTCAAAAAGAGGTGGTGTTTCAAGAAAAGTATAAATCCTAAGGATATGATTTTTTATATTATAGGTATTGGTAATAAGATACCTGATTTTACTACCGAGCAGCGGGATATTATTCGGGGTGCTTCTGTTTTTAGTGGTGGAAAACGGCATTATGAATTGGTAAAACATCAATTGCCCTCGCCACACCAATGGATTCTCATTCAGTCACCGATGCCCAAGGTGTTCGAGGCTTATGAAAAAGCAGGGGGATCCATCGTTGTTTTTGCCTCGGGGAATCCCTTGTTTTATGGTTTTTCGAATACATTAAGAACAAAATATCCGAATACAGAAATTAGAACAACACCCTATTTTAGTGCTATTCAATTATTAGCCAATGCTACAAATACCAATAGTAGCGAATTAGTAACGGTTAGTGTACATGGCAGAACTTGGCGTGCTCTAGACAGTGCTTTGATCCAACAAAAAACATTGATAGGGGTACTTACAGATGCTCAGAAAAACCCAGCAGCCATTGCGCAACGAATGCTTGTTTATGGCTATACGAATTATGAGATGATTATTGGAGAGGATATTGAAGGTGTAGAAGAGCAATTTTTGCAATTGTCTATCGTAGAAACAGCTAAAAAAATATTTCATCCCTTAAATTGTGTACTCCTCAAAAAGAAAGCCCACCGTGCTATTGATTTTGGTATCTTAGATACGCATTTTATGGGATTAGCAGGACGTCCAAATATGATCACAAAAATGCCTATTCGATTAACAACATTACATCTTCTGGATGTTTTAGAGATCGATACGCTATGGGATATTGGCTTTTGTACAGGTGCTGTAAGTATTGAAGCCAAGCTAAAAAATCCAAATTTGGCAGTCGTTGCTTTTGAAAAACGTACGGAATGTGAAGCTATCATAGACGAGAATCAGAAACGCTTTGGCGTACCAGGAATTCAGGTGGTCATGGGGGATTTTTTTGAACAAGATATAGCACAGTTTTCTAGACCCGATGCGGTCTTTATAGGAGGACATGGAGGGCGATTAGAAGATTTATTTCTAAAAATAGCTCCTCTTTTAAGGACAGAAACAACTATTGTTATAAATGCGGTAAAAGAAAATTCTGTCCAAGGTTTTGAAAAAGGATGTAAAGCAATAGGGTACGAAATTATAACAAGACATGTAATAGTATTGGATCATCATAATGCAATTACACTTGTAAAAGCAAAAAGTATTAAAAACCAAAGGTAATTCAGAGCTATTTCAGGTATATTTGTACATTATCTACTTAGAAGTGGTTTGAACTTTTTTCAATTCGCTGCGAAAAATGCTCTTTTTTACTCAATTTTCGTCTTTTTCTTACCTCATAGCGCTGCTATGAAGTGCAAAAAACACTTGAATTGACTCAAGAATAGTTGTTTTTCGCCAGAATCAAAAAAGTCTTAACTACTTCTTAATAATTTTCCTAACCACGCATGTCAGAACACACTTTAAAAGTAGCTATACTTTGTTTTACAGATCAAGGGGTATCCATCGCTAAAACGCTACAAAAGGAATTTTATCGTTCCAAAATTTTTACAACAAGAATTGTAGAAGCGGCTAAAGATATAAAACAGATAGACACAGCCGTAGAGATTGTAGGAACATCGTTTGACACCTACGATGCTTGGATTTTTATCGGTGCACTGGGAATTTGTGTACGCAGTATTGCGCCTTATATAAAAGATAAGACTACAGATCCGGCAGTGATCAATGTAGATGATCAGGGGAGATTTGCACAAGCAGTTCTAAGTGGGCACATAGGAAAAGCGAATACGATCACGGAGCAAATTAGTAGGATACTACATGGACAAGCAGTGTTGTCTACCTCGAGTGATTTACAATCGTTATGGGCATTAGACACCCTAGCTGATACCTATGCATGGAAAGCCAAAGGATCCATAAGTACGAATAAGATTATTTCATTATTTGTAAATAGAAAGCGCACTGCGCTAATTCTAAAAGTAAAGGATAAGGGTACTCAGTATTTGGAAAAAACATGCCCTGATTTTGTAACGATTTATTATCATATAAAGGATTGCAAATTTGAAGACTACGACTTGGTGCTGTATGTTGGTTATGAATTGATAGAAACTCAAGTTCCGGTCTTTTCATATTATCCACCTTGTATTGCAATAGGCAGTGGTTGTGCCAAAGATATTGCCCCAGCACTATTAAGAATGGGTTTAGAAACAGCATTAAAAAATGAAAATATAGCCATAGAAAGTGTGTATGCTATCGGCTCTGCTACGATTAAAAATAACGAACAGGCTTATCTTGATTTTGCAGCGCACTATGATATTGCTTTTATCACCTATACAGGTGACGAACTCAATACCATTACTGTTGCTAATCCATCAGAAGTTGTGAAGAAAAAAGTAGGAGTGTACGGAGTAGCCGAGGCAGCAGCTGCACTTATGACAGCACAGTCCAAGTGGATTACTGAAAAAACAAAAGTTACCACATCATCTGGTAAGAAATTTACTTACGCTCTGAGCCTTTTGGGAAGTTATGAGCGTACAGCCAGTATTGCCATTGTAGGAGCAGGCTCTGGAGACCCAGAATTACTAACTCTCAAAGGGCAGTATATTCTAGAACAAGCGGATTGTATTCTATATGCCGGGAGTTTGGTGCCAGAAGCACTAACACATATGGCCAAAGAAGGGGCTCTGGTGCGTAATTCTGCATCGATGACGCTAGAGGAGCAAGTTGCCATTATGGATCAGTATTATGCCGAAGGAAAATCTATTGTTCGTCTGCATTCTGGAGATCCTTCTATTTATGGAGCCATACAGGAACAAATGACAATTTTTGATGAAAAAGGTTATGACTACTTTATCGTTCCGGGGATTTCTTCTTTTCAGGCAGCAGCAGCCTATCTGAAGTCAGAATTTACCATCCCCGAGGTTGCTCAAACCATTATTCTTACTCGTGGTGAGGGGAATACACCAATGCCAGAACACGAAAAAATAGCCGATATGGCAAAATTACGTGCTACGATGTGTATTTTTCTAAGTGTGGGTCTTGCAAAAAAAATACAAACCCAGCTCCTAGAGCATTACCCAGAAGATACCCCATTGGCAGTATTGTATCGTGTAAGTTGGCCTGATGAAGAAGTCTGGACAGGAACACTTTCTGAACTGACTTCCATTATCAAAGAAAATAAGCTTACCAGAACGGTGATGATTATCGTGGGCGAAGCTATTGGTGCACGAAAAAATCGCTCATGGCTGTATGATGATAAATGGCATCATATTTTTAGAAAGAAAGAAAAAACACTAGCATCCCAATGATACTCGTGTTTGGTGGTACGACAGAAGGTAAACAAGTAGCTCAAGCATTAGATCAGTCTCATGTGCCTTATTATTATACGACCAAAACCAAAGTAGCCTTTGAGGGAAAAGGCATTCCCATATTTGGGGAAATGACAAAGGTCATGTTAGAACAATTCTGTGTAGAACATAAGATTACTCATATTATTAATGCGTCACATCCTTTTGCTGAGATATTACATCAAATGATTGCTGAGAGTGTTTGGGACGTGATGTTGATCCGGTTTCAAAGGGGATTTCCGATAAGAAAAAAGGCTAATAACGTTTTTTATGTAGATAGTTTTGAAGATGCTCTGACGCTTTTTTATGCAAATAACTATCAATCATTATTGGCATTATCTGGTGTACAGACTATTATGAGATTAAAGCCTTATTGGAAAAAATATCCAGCTTGGTTTCGTATTTTGGATAGAGATTCGTCGAGAGCGATTGCAGCCCAAGCTGATTTTCCGGAAGACCATTTGCTATTTGGATATCCACAATCCAAAGCTAATGAAATAGCATTGTTTGATAAATTAGCTCCAGACGTCATTTTCACCAAAGAAAGTGGAACGAATGGTAAGCTGGAAGAAAAAATACAAGCAGCATGCGCTTTAGATATCCCAATAGTGATTGTGAAAAAACCAGAAATATCTAATCGGTATCTTTGTGTTGCTACAGTAGAGGAATTATTAACTAGTATCAAATAACCAAAGAGAAATTTTTAAATGAATCATATCATATGGAAGATATAGTATCAAAAGGAGTCTGTGTTTTTTGTAAAAAAACATACACAAAGACCGGTTTTAGCAGGCATTTGCAAAAACATTTAGAAGCTGAGGAGAAAGAAGGGAAACCAGGTAAGTCTTACCTTTTAAAGGTGACGCTATCTGCTATGTGGGGTGATCAGCCGTATTTTTTATTTCTTTGGATGAATGGAGAAGCAAAAATGAAGAGTTTGGATGATTTTTTGAGGGATATCTGGTTAGAATGCTGTGGACATTTGAGTTCTTTTCATAATGCTAGAAAAAGGCGAAATGATGAGATACCAATGAGTATAAAAGCGAAAATGGTTTTTCTGAAAGGAAAAAAAATGATGTATACCTATGATTTTGGAAGTACTACAGAATTAGAAATTTCGGTTTTAGGAGCGTATCATGTAAAATCACCAAAAAAAATTATCTTACTGTCTAGAAACGAACCCTTTTATATGCCATGTAGTATTTGTGGTAAAAAAAATGCTACCCAAATTTGTATGCAATGTTGCTACGAAGAAGAAGCTACCTTTTGTGATACATGTGCTGAAGCACATAGTGAGACCTGCGAAGATTTTGAGGATTATGGGGCTATGCCTATAGTAAATTCTCCTCGTACGGGGATTTGTGGGTATGAAGGGGGGAGTATTGATCAAGAAAGAGATGTTTATGTAACAAAAGTGTAAAGAATGTTTTGCGTGAAGGATAGTAGTGAAAATCCCGCACCACGTTTTGACGTGGGTGGAATTGTAACGGATAGCCTGGCCCAAAGGGACACGCCCAAAAAATAAATCAAAAACTACGACAACAAATATTCAAAAATCTACTTGGGAGAATTACAAGATATACCAGACAGACCATTGCGAAGAGGTTACACAACAGGAGCTTGTGCTACTGCTTGTACCAAAGCGGCATTGTTGAGTTTGGTAACCCAACAAGAAATAACCAAAATATCTATAGAATTACCCATTGGAGAAACTGTTTTTTTTCAAGTTCATACAGTTGTGTTGACCAAAAGTATAGCTACATACGCCACGATAAAAGATGCTGGAGATGATCCCGATGTGACAAATCAAGCAGAGATTAGCGTTTCTGTGGTGCTGAATAAAACGGGTAAAATTATTTTTGAAAGAGGAGAAGGTGTGGGATTAGTCACTTTGCCAGGGTTGGAAATCCCAGTAGGAGAACCTGCTATTAATCCAGTGCCAAGACAAATGATGAGAACCGTTTGCAAAAAAATATTATCTGATCATCAACTAGAAAAGAAGGGTGTGACCGTAACGGTAGCGGTAAAAAATGGAGCGCAATTAGCCAAAAGAACATTGAATAGTCGTTTGGGTATTTTGCATGGAATTTCTATACTAGGCACTACAGGTATTGTTACGCCTTTTTCGGCAGCATCATATATTGCTAGTATACGACAGGGTGTTGATGTCGCAATAGCCAATGGCCAAACAGAATTACTGCTGAATTCTGGGGCGCGTAGCGAGAAAATGCTCAAAGCTCTCTTTCCTCAAATAGCTGATATCTCCTGTGTTCATTATGGTAATTGGATACAAGAGACTTTTGAGAAAATAGAACAGTGTCCGCAGATTACCAAAGTATCGATGGGGATTATGTTGGGCAAAGCTGCAAAATTAGCACAGGGTGCTACCAATACGCATAGCGGAAAAACGACCTGGGACAAAAATTTTATTTATCAATTAGCCGTCGAAGCGGGCTATCCCAAAGAAATTGCTCAAAAAGTTTTGGCACTAAACATGGCGGGTCGTCTTCGAGAAATATTTATTTTTGCAGATCAAGAAGAATTTTATCAAAAACTATTAGAACGATGTCATTATCATTGTCAGAAAATAGCACCAAGTGTAGAACTTTACTTGTATTTGATTAATAATGATGGAACCCATATAGCTTATCCCTTATGAACGTAATGAACCTTGCTCGTCCGCTAATTGCCGGAATTTTACATTCTTTTGAACCAGATCATATGTCTGCTGTTTCTGTACTAGCTGCAGAAAATGCCATACAAAAAAAGAGAATGTCGCTGAAAACAATATTTACTGCCTCTCAATGGGCATTGGGACACTCTGTCACATTATTACTATTTGGTGCTATTGCACTCCTTTTTAGAGCTGCACTGCATACTTTTGTAGAGCGTATTTCTTTTTGGGCAGAATTTTCTATCGGACCGATTATGATCTGGTTGGGGGTTATGGCTATTCGTAGAAATCATAAAATCAATGCCATGATGGCCGATCATAAGAAAATAGAAGCTCATGAACATCTTGCGAATAACCCGATTCATTTACATGGAAAAACGGGTGAAGAAATAGCTATGAATCCTGTAAATCGCTCATTTTGGATCGGGATGTTACACGGATTGGCGGGTACCGGAGGTGCGCTAACCTCGGCGTTGATTATTAGTGCGGCGACTGTTTCTGATGCGATTATAATTTTGATTATAGAATCTATCGGGGTTATTTTGTCAATGGCCGTCTATAGTTATGTGCTTATTTTTGCGATGAGTCGCTTTATTGAGCGTAATATTGTTATTTTTAAATGGATGAATGGTATTATTGGGGTAATTTCGATCCTAGTAGGACTGCTTATGTTGCGTAGTATGCTTTTTTAGGGACCTTTTTATTTTTATGTGTCTTATGAAAAAGAAGTTTTGGTCACTTGATAGGATAAATGTGTAATTTTTATGAACAGAAGATCACCAATGCAATCAAATTATAATTACCCATTCACGGCGATAGCGGCTCAAGATAATCTAAAACTATGTTTGCTACTCAACTTAATAGATCCTAGTATTGGCGGTGTCTTAGCGACTGGAGATAAAGGTACAGCAAAAACAACAATGGTTCGTGGACTAAGTCAATTGATGGGAGTCGATTTTCCGTTTATTAATTTACCAATAGGTGCTACAGAAGATCGAGTACTAGGGAATATTAATCTAGAAGCACTTATTAATGAAAAAACGACGGTTGTAGACAAAGGACTATTGGCACAAGCACATCAAGGATTTCTCTATATTGATGAGGTCAATTTATTGAATGACTATTTGATGGATGTTTTATTAGACGCTTCAGCAAGTGGAGGCTATCATCTAGAACGCGAAGGTATTTCTCAATGGATGGAGAGCCGTTTTTGTTTGGTAGGTACCATGAATCCAGAAGAAGGCGAACTGCGACCGCAATTATTAGATCGATTTGGATTGAGTATAACCGTGACCACTCCTACAGATATAAAAGTGCGCTCTCGGATAGCTATGCAACGCCTCAATTTTGATAACGATCCAGAAACATTTTGTAAGCAGTTCGCAGCAGAAGAAGAAAGGCTAAAACAGCAAATTGTTTTAGCTAGGAAACAATTGGCTACAGTATCAATTCCGGAGCAGATCCAAGAATTATGTGCGCAATTAACGATTACGAATCAGGTCGAAGGCATGCGAGCAGATATTTTGTTACTCAAAACCGCTAGAGCTTATGCTGCATATTCTAATGAAGTTGTTATAACTTCTGAAATGGTAACCAGAATAGCACCTTTTGTCTTGCAACATAGAACAAAGGAGTATACACCACCAAATGATTCGGATGTTCAAAATGATGGAGATCAAAATAAAAACAATTCAGAGGAGCATACCACAACACAGCCAGAAACAACACCGCAGCATACCGAATTTCAATTACCCAAGGAGGTACAACGAGGGTTGCAATTTTCAAGGCCTAGAGAAAGTAAAAAACAAGCGGTTAAATTAGCAGGTCTGAATACGATGTCACCAGTGTCCTATCGTGCAAAAAAAGCTAGGGAAGTCGCTGTGACCAAATCCGTCTTGTCGTATCTCAAAACAGGGCAGTTGGATCGTATCTATAAGCAATTTGAACAAAAAGCCATGGCACATGTGGTATTCTTGGTCGATACAAGTGCCTCTATGGCTGTGGATAAACAGATGGCATACCTCAAAGGTATTATAACCCAAACGGTGGTTTCTAATCCGTTGCAAAAAATACGATATGCTATTGTTGGTCTGCAGGACAACACCGCCAAAATTCTGCAAGAATTCACCATTAACACCAAACAAATTGTAAGCATAAATCATCAATTAAGAACCAGAGGAAAAACCAATTTGGGAGCTGCTTTTCTGAAGGTGTATGAATTGTTGCGGTCCTTAAATGTAGAAACAACGCAACTATTTGTATTTACCGATGGCAAAGCGAATGCTGGGGCTGCTGATCCTTTTGGATATGCTATCAAAGTTTATAAAAAATACCTAAATAAAATTCCAAAAACAACCATTATAGATACCGAATCGGGTTTTGTACGATTGGGCAAAGCCAAAGAATTGGCGCAAGTATTACGATTAGAGTACGCTATAATCTCTGATTTTTAATCGCATTTATGTCCAAAGCATTTCTCATAGCTGCCCCATGGAGTAATTCAGGAAAAACAACAGTAACGCTTGGTTTGTCCCGTTGGTTTACAAATCAAGGTTATAGAGTACAGTCTTTTAAGTGTGGTCCTGATTATATAGATACTATGCATCACACAAGAGCAACGAAACAAGCAGCAATTAATCTAGATACGATTATGATGCCCGAGGCGCATTTGGTAGATGTTTTTTATACACATCAAAAGGCTGCAGATATTAGTATCGTAGAAGGGGTAATGGGGTTATTTGATGGGGCTGTAAAAGATCAAGGCAGCTCTGCGACTATTGCTAAGTTGTTGGATATTCCTGTGATTTTGGTAGTGAATGCTAAGAGTATGGCATACACGATTGCACCTATTTTGCATGGTTTAAAAACTTTTGATCCAGAAGTAAAGATAGCAGGTGTGATCTTCAATTTTATCAAAACAGCATCACATTATGCGTTTCTAAAAGAAGCTTGTGATATGGTGGGGATTCCTTCCTTGGGGTATGTCCCTCCGAATGATGCTATTGCGATTCCGTCTAGGCATTTGGGATTGTATGTAGAAGATGATTTTGAGACGGTAGTCGAAAATGCAGCAAGCCATATGGCAAATCATATTGCTATTGCTGATTTATTAAAGGTATCCAAAGTGATTCCGGATTATACAAAAACGGTACAAGGAACGGCTCCTGTTATTGATGTCAAAGCAAAAAGGAAAATAATTGCTATAGCAAAAGATGAAGCCTTTAATTTTACTTATATAGAAAATTTAAAATGGTTAGAGGTCAAAGGAGAGGTCGTTTATTTTAGTCCCATACATGATACCGAACTCCCAGAAGCCGATTATATTTATTTGGCAGGCGGTTATCCCGAGTTGTATCTCGAACAACTATCTCAGAATACCGCAATGCGGATACAAATAAAAGCCGCAGCAGCCAAAGGTGTTACTATGTATGCCGAATGCGGCGGCATGATGTATTTGGGCAGTGCGATTGTTGATGAGCAGGGAGTAGGATATCCAATGGCAGATATATTTCCATTTGTCACGTCTATGGAGTACAAAAAATTGACTTTGGGCTATCGAAAAGTTGTTCTTGAAAATGTAACATTGTGGGGACATGAGTTTCATTATTCCAAAGTATCTGATGATATTAATATTTCTACAGTTGGAGAAGTGTTCTCGGCCAGAAAAAAAGAAATTTCAACAAAAATATATACACATAAAAATGTATACGCAAGCTACATTCATTTGTATTGGGCAGCGTTAAAACAAGAAGAGATATGCATTTAGTAGCAACAATCCCTGGCGGATGGAATCCTAATGATGATGAGATTTTTTATATTGAACAACAACCAGGAGATATTGTTTTTTTAAGTGCTGGAGATACCGAAATTCATACTATGAACGAAGCATACAAGCAACTGTATGCAGTAGAAGGTACAGCGTTGCCCAGTTTGCGAATGACTAATTTGGTATATCTCAAACAAGAATTAACAATAGATACCTATCTAGAAGAAGTGCTAGAGAAAGCCAAGGTGATTGTGTGTAGCATGTTAGGAGGGATCAGTTATTACAAATACCTCGTAGAATCATTGGTCGCATTGCAAGAACGAGCAGGGAGTGTTGTTTTATTTGTCCCCGCCCATGAGCCCGATTTTGAGCTTATGAAGTTATCTAGTGTTGATCTACAAATTGTACATCAATGCAGACAATATTTACAAGAAGGTGGTAAAGAAAATGCTATAGCGTTTCTGAATTTTCTTCGAAATGTATTTTTTGATGCGAAAACTAGTATCGCTCCAGCACAATCAATTGCAGATGTGTTTTTATACAAATCCAATGTTGGGATGCTAGATGCAGCGGCTTTACAAGCATCTTTAGATTTCTCTAAACCCAATGTGGTTATATTGGCGTACCGTACCCATTACCTCTCAGATAATGTCTCTCCCATACAAACGATGAGCGAAGCGCTAGAAAGGCGGGGTATGAATGCTTTTGTGATTTTTGCCAGTAACCTTAGAGATGCAAAATTGCTAGAACAAGTACAAGACCTGATGACAAATTCGGGACAACGTGCTGTGCATACTATTATCAATACGACAGGCTTTACAATAAAGCCGATGGATGGATCTAAGTTTATTTTTGAAAACCTAAAAATACCAGTATTACAAGCTATATGTGCTACAGCAAATAAAGAGGTTTGGGAAAAAGGACTTTTTGGGTTACCACCTACAGATATTGCTATGAATATCGCATTACCAGAAATAGACGGGCGTATTATAGGTCGTGCTGTTTCCTTTAAAAAAGAAGTTGAAAAAGATGCACTGACTGATAGTTCTATCTTAAAATACGAAGCCTATCCTCCTGCCTGTGATTTTATGGCAGCACTAGCCCAACGCTGGACAGCACTACAGACCAAAAAGAATAAGGAGAAAAAAGTTGCTGTTATTTTGCCCAACTATCCTAATAAAGACAGTCGCTTGGCCAATGGCGTAGGATTAGATACGCCAGAAAGTTGTATTGATTTATTGCATGCGCTCGAGGCAAAAGGCTATCATGTGGGAGAACAGTTGCCCAAAAGTGGTACAGAATTGATGCATTGGATAACCCAAGTAAGCACAAACGATGTAGAGACAATACGAACAAGGCCTCATGCATTAGTCTTTGATCATGTCGAATTTATGGCGTGTTTCTCTGCATTATCTGAGCAACTAAAAAACAAGATCATAGAACAATGGGGTGCCCCAGAAGAAGATCCTTATTATACCGACAAAGGATTTATTATAGCTGGATTTCTATTAGGTCATATTTTTGTAAGTATTCAGCCTTCTAGAGGCTATAATCAAGATCCACAGGCGATTTACCATTCTCCAGATTTACCACCAACCTATCAATATTTGGCTTATTATTTTTGGTTACAAAAAAGCTATCAAGCAGATGCCGTCATCCATTTAGGAAAACACGGAAACCTAGAGTGGTTACCAGGCAAAAGTGTGTCTTTGGATCCAGAGACTTGTTTTCCGGCAGCGGTATTTGGCGCGTTGCCACATTTTTATCCCTTTATTATTAATGATCCAGGAGAGGGGACACAGGCCAAACGCCGCAATCAGGCAGTGATTATTGATCATCTAATTCCGCCTATGACCCGAGCAGAGAGTTATGGGAGTTTGATGAAATTAGAACATTTGGTAGATGAATATTATGAAGCATCTTCTCTAGACCCTAAACGTTCTCGAGTGTTAGAAAAAGATATAGCAGCACTGGTTAAGGAAACAAAACTAAATGTAGATTTAGGACTGTCTTCGGACGATGTCGATGAATTGCTAATTAAGTTAGATGGGTATTTATGTGAACTGAAAGAAGCACAAATTAGAGATGGTTTACATATTTTTGGAAAGGCGCCTGTTGATGAACAACTCATTGATTTATTAATAGCATTACATCGAGTTCCAAGCTATGGTCAAAAAGGAATTACCCAGTTATTAGCCGAAGATCTAGGTATCGAAAAAAATATACTGGAAGTGCCCTATACCGAGGTTATGGAACGTACTATCGAAGGGGTATTTTGTAAAACAGCAGGGCAAGTTATAGCGCAGTTGGAGCATATTACGAAGCGTCTGTTGGTGGCTTATATCGAAGATCGTCAGGAGTCCGAAATCTATCCTTTGACCGTGCAAATAATAAGACAAATAGAGTCAAATACCCTGCAGAAAGTACTACAAACTACTGATGAGTTGGATTTGTTATTAGATGGACTCAATGGGCGTTACGTACCTTCTGGACCTTCTGGAGCACCCACACGAGGACGATTAGATTTATTACCAACAGGGCGCAATTTTTATTCTGTAGATGTGCGCACTATTCCTACGGAAACGGCTTATCGTTTGGGAAAAAAAAGTGCCCAATTAATTATTGATAGATACTTACAAGAAAATGGAGACTATCCCGAAACTATAGGGATTTCTGTATGGGGAACATCTACCATGCGTACAGGAGGTGATGATATTGCTCAAGCTTTTTCGTTAATGGGAGTGCGACCTATTTGGAAAAATGCAAACCGTAGAGTTACCGATTTTGAGGTGATTCCACTGATCGAATTAGGAAGACCCAGAATTGATGTGACGTTACGTATTTCTGGTTTTTTTAGAGATGCATTTCCTGATGTGATCAACCTCTTTAATGCCGTGGTAACACGTTTGGCACATCTAGAGGAACCAGAAGCCGATAATCCTATCCGAAAACGCTTTGTTGCAGAACAGCAGCAATGGACAAAAGAAGGATTGTCAACGCAAGAAGCATCGCAACGAGCATTGTATCGTGTTTTTGGATCAAAACCAGGTGCTTATGGTGCAGGATTACAAGCTGTAATTGATGAAAAAAACTGGAAAACTCAAGATGATTTGGCCAAAGTATATATGAATTGGAGTGGCTATGCTTATGGAAGTTCCAAAAAAGGTGTCTCTGCTCATGAGTCGTTTCAATACAGACTGCAAGCCATGCAAATTGTTATGCAAAATCAAGATAATAGAGAACATGACATTTTGGATAGCGATGATTACTATCAATTTCATGGTGGATTGGCAAATGCTGTAAATGTCGTAAAAGGTGAAACTCCTGAGATATATTTTGGGGATAATTCTAGACCAGAAACACCAAAAGTAAAGACATTAAAAGAAGAACTATTAAAGGTATATCGTTCCCGAGTGGTGAATCCCAAATGGATTAAAGGAGTACATCGACATGGTTATAAAGGCGCTTTTGAAATGGCAGCTACCTTAGATTATCTTTTTGCTTATGATGCAACGACCAATCTCATTAATGATTTTATGTACGAAGGTATTACAGAGAGTTATTTGCTTACACCAGAAAACAAAGCATTTATCCAACAAAATAATCCTTGGGCGCTTAAAGATATGAGCGAACGGCTACTTGAAGCCATACAACGGGGGATGTGGAAAAATCCATCGGATGATATCAAGCAGCAGTTAGAAGCTTTGTATCTAGAAGGTGAGGGTGTTGTAGAGTAGATATTTTGTATGATGGCCTTACCGATCAGGATTTTTGTTTACAGCAACGTAAAAGATTAATACCATTTATCCTTTGAATTTACTGGGATAAAATTTTCTTTTTTCGCCTCAGTTTCAGCATAAAAATAAATCATAACTACGGCTATGCTTGATGTTTCTGCTGAAGCTGAAAAAAAAATCTTAATTTTTCTTTCCGATAAATTCAAACAACAAATGGTATAAGCGTAAAAGTGTGTAGTACAGACACAGGAATCAGATATTAATTTTTGTAAAAATTAATATCATTTAAAAAATAATTACGGGCTAATAGTTCAAGTTATTTTGGACTGTAATTACATTTTTAATGGTAGGAATCAAAAAAAAGACTATTTGGAAGGTTTAACCTTCCAAATAGTCTTAGAATTTAACTGAAGCATTGATTGATACTATTCGTTATTTTCTGATCGCTAATTTCAATAAAAAATCAAACGAAATATAAACGAATATGCTACTTCAATCTAATACCAAATTAGATATGCAATGTTGCATATCGATAATATCATTTTATATATCAAAATTGACATTAAAAAAGATATTGCTTAGAATCCTAGGATTATTTGGTTGAAAAAGTTCTGTTCTTTCTGTCTATTACTGGGATATTTTTATCGGCTGCTGCACAGTTTATAGAAGTATCAGAAGCCTTTTTTTTACTACATTTGATTCGACCAATAATTTTTCCATTTCCTTCGTTTTTGACACGGATAACACCATTTTTAGTACTGGTAGATACAGATTTAACTCCTTTATAGGTTCTGTTTCCACATTTAGTTTTTACGGTACATGTTCTTTTTTGTGCACTTGCAGCGGTTGTGATTGCGATAGCAGCAACCAATGTCATTAATACTTTCATAATTTTGCGATTTGATTTGTGTTCCTTACTCTAATTTATATTGGCTTTTCAGGTTCCGCCATAGTTATTATTATACCAACAGTTAGTGGGTGTAAATATATTGATTTTTAGTTTTCTTGTGCATTTTTTTTATTCTTAATTTATTGTTAATTAATTTAGGGGTTGACATGATGAAAGATAGAGGGTAAAGGAGTCGTATTTTTTCTTTTTGGTAGGAGTGGATACCTAATATCAAATTAGCTATATAATATCGCATATCACTTGTTCTTTTTCCATCTAAATGCCTTATTCATATATTCTATAGCTAAGGCTATGCAATAGTATCACGGTGTTTTCACCTAAAAAAATAACAATGTCATTAATACCATTTATCCTTTGAATTTACTGGGGTAGAATTTTCTTTTTTCGCCTCGGCTTCAGCATAAAAATAAACCATAACTACGGCTATGCTCGATGTTTCTGTTGAAGCTGAAACAAAAAATCTTAATTTTTCTTTCCGGTAAATTCAAACAACAAATGATATAACACGATTTTATAGGTCTAACTTGAATAATATAATTTTGATACTACGACTTAAATGATGTAATTTGACCAAAGTGTCAAAACTCAGACTGGAGTTTCTACTATAGTGGGTGCTGGTAAGGTGATTTTTGGAAGAAGCTGATAATTCCTTTACAATTGATTTATAAAAAACCAAATGAATGAAAATCGAACTTAGCTATAAATTGTTTGATAGCGTGTAGAAAATGCACTAAGAAATCCGTGTTGTATATAGGGCGAGAACTCTTAGGTTGTTGTAAAAATTAGGTATTCAAATTCCCAAAACCTTTTTTATTTTGCTACTTAAAGATGTTTTTTGCTTGCCTGGTTTTTCATCTTCTTCAAAAAGGATACCTTTTACATTGAGATGATGTCCCACCTGTTCCTTACCATAATCTTGTTCAAAACCTACTACTTGTTTTCGGTATTTGCATAATTGGCAATTCATATAAGCAGTTCCTGATTTGGCTTCTTCTAGGCGTTCATCAAAAGCTTTCATCAATAATTCATCAGTTCCGAAAGGAGCTGTATAAATGTATTCTTGAGGAGAATTGTCATTCATTGTTATTACATGTCCATAGATACGTTCTAACAATACGCCTGTAAAAAAGAAAAATGGAATCACGATGGTGCGTTTGAAACCTAATTTCTCTATCATTTGCAAAGATTCATCCACTTTTGGATAAGCTGTACCGCTATATGCTGTGGTAGCAAAACCAAATCCCATACCTTCCCAAAGCATGCTTGTGAGTTTACAGACATCGCTATTTGCGTCTGGATCGGTGGTTCCCCTGCCTACAACGACCAAGCAAGTTTCTTTTCTATCTATGGGGTCTAGAGGGGCTTCTGCTTCTTCAATTCTTTTTACCGCAAGATCTAATAGAAATGAATTCACACCAATATGTTTTCCCATTGTAATGGTGAGATCTTGATGATAGCCCTGTATGGTATTCAACTCAAAAGGGATATCATTCTTGGCGTGAGATCCGGCAAATAGAATAACCGGCAATGCGTATATTTTTCTAATACCATTCAAGTACATTCGCTCTATAGCAGCCTCATAGGTAGGATGATTGAATTCTAGAAAACCATAATCAACTTCATAATCCTGCTCATAACGTTCTTGAAGGATTGTTACGAGTTTTTTAAAAGAAGTGATTGCAGCCTCTCTACGACTTCCGTGTCCACAAAGTAATATTCCTTCTTTCATAGTTATGTTTTTATTAGCTAATGAATTGGGTGTGCCTTGATGGATCGTACTATTTATGTTCGTACGATTTAGATCAAAGCGCCATCAGTTTCATCAAAGATTTGATTAAATGAGTTTTAAAGGATCAGGATGTATATAGGTATACTCTAATAATGTTTTACTTTTTGTATTATCTACGATTTTATAAAGAACCTCTTCTTGTTTGGCAAATGTTGGTGGTGTTAGTCCAATTTTAATAGCAGCTTGTGTGTAATATTCTTTGCGTAACGGGTGGCGATCTGCAGAACCGTTAATGATTTCTCCCCAAGCTTTTTTTTCTATTACGGCCTGGATGAGCCCTATACAGTCATCTCTATGAATGACATTGATAGGTGCGTTTCCATTTTTTACTTCTTTTTTATTGGCCAAGAAACGGCCGGGTAAACGATCTTCTCCAATGAGACCTGATAATCTAATAATTGTCAAGCGATCTCCTAACTGTTCTTGCAATAGGCGTTCTACCGCAGCGACGGCATGTCCTGATTCTTTTTCGGGCTCAATCACCATAGTTTCCAAAACCTTGTCATTGATGTTTTGGTATACAGAAGTGGAACTAATAAAAATAACCTTTTGCGTGGCATTGATATACGGGAGTATGCTTTGTATTTGTTCCTGATACCGTGTGATGATATTAGGAACACGTTTGGGAGGGAAATTGATAACAATAACCTCACTATCCAAGAGAAAACTGGTATAGATTTCTTTCGTTGATTCTTCCAGTTTTAGTAAGTAGGGATTGATTCCTTTTTCTTGTAATTTTGAAATTTTAGTAGGCGTAGTTGTAGAACCTTTAACCCCAATACCTTTTGCAGTAAATTCTGTTGCTAGTGGTAACCCTAACCATCCACAGCCAAGTATACTTATGTTTTTAATGGTCATATTCTTCTATTCTAATCTCATTATTGGGCATTGATAAATAAATTTTCAAAATATGCTCCCAAGTAGGATGATCATCTTCTTTTATCCAAAAAGTGACCAAGTGCTTTCCTTTTTTATTTTTGAGGCGCAATGCCTTGGTAAAGATAGCTTTTTTCTTTAGCCAAATTACCTCTGCTAGACTTACTTTTCGTGTTGCGATATCTTCATTGATATCTTTTGGAATAGCAGCAATTGTTAAGGCAAGCATTACTTGTTTTCCCGTTATTTTTACCTCATAAGGATCTTTGTAATCTACCAAATGCGGTTGATTAATAGTACTCCTAGGAGCTTCTCCAATCTGTACTGCTATGGGTTTTGGGTCTTTAAAAAAATATTGAAATAGCGGATATAGTTGTTGGTCAGATGCAAAAGCTCTAGCAATTAAAATATCACCATGTTCAGAGTCTATTTTATGTTTGAAAACAGGGAGAGGCACAGTTTTTTCATTTTCTGAAGACATCATTGCCCACCCTTCTTTATATAACAAAAACTCTTCTACTGGCTTATCTTTTTCGAGATGAGATTCCATAATTACCACAGCCTTGTCGGGAGTCACATTTTTGTACCAAAAATTACCTGGTTGTATGATCCACGTAGGAGCATCTTCGCATCTACCATTACATCTAGTTTTTATTGTATGTGTGCCCTCCCATACTCCCTTATTACGAAGGTATGCCCTTGCTTCTCTAACAGCTATTTCGCTATTTGCTTTTTGGCAAGAACCGCCATCACAAAACTGAAAAGTGGTTGTTACTTTTTGTATATTTTTGCCCATAGTTTTATATAATTAAAAAACTGGGAAAGTTTTAGAAATATAGAATAAAGCACAGCAGAAATTCCGTAGTAATGCCTATTGTAAACACAGGCTACTCGCTTTATTTTTGAATATCCAACTCTTTACCCGAGAGTTTGTATTAAAGATTAGATGGCAGGTCTCCTGACTTACGTAGTAGTATCGCCTTCCCATACATGTATACAGTGGCATGTTTGATACTAATTGTTAAAAAACGCATTACAGTTGCGGGAACAGTTTTGGAGTTTCACCAAATTCCCTTTTCATCTTATATCGCTATAAGAACCATATAATCGATAACAAAGATACTTGTTTTGATTGAGCTATTGAGATTATGACTCAAACGAGTTTTGTTAAAGTTGTGTTGTGGTTATTTTGACGCTAGTATTTATGTTTTTAATTCATGCCAAAATAGCTATATAATGTCGCATATCGCCTTGTTCTTTTTTCATCTAAATGCCTTGTTCCTATATTCCATAGCTAAGGCTATGCAATAGCATCACGGTGTTTTTACATAAAAAAACAACAGTGTCATTAAATACGAATTTATAGACCTAAAATGAATTATACCAGTAAAAATGTACTGATAGACCAAAAAAATTGGAGTAATTTTCGCTATTTTGTACTGTAAAATTCAAGTATAGCCGTAGCTACGGTTTAATTAAATAGTGAAAAAATAGTAGAAAAAGACCCCTATTATTAACCTGTAGTTATTTTTTAAATGGAACTACTCTAACCTAATCAGATGCCTATTTGAGTGCTTTTTTGCATCAAGTATATAAAAAAGATTGCGATAAAAGAACGTAGACCGTACCAATAAGCAGTACAAAAACAAAAGTTACTTTTTGATTGATGCCTGCAACCGTTTTTATTTCATAATCCTGTAGCGTTCTATTGTTGGTTCCTATGTAAGGTTTGTCTACTAATTGGCCATGATAGTAGTTTGGTCCTCCGAATTTGCAATCCAAAATTGCCGCTAATGCAGCTTCTGGATAACCAGCGTTGGGACTTGAATGTTGTTTACCGTAATGTAGGACAAACGGAATTTTGTGCAATTTACCTGTAACGACTAGCATTAACAAGGCTGTAATTCTGGAGGGGATATAATTAGCTACATCATCTAATTTGGCTGCAAATTTTCCAAAATTCAGATACCGTTCATTTTTGTATCCAATCATAGAATCAAGGGTATTGATCATTTTGTAGCCCATAGCTCCAGAAACTCCTAGCAAGGCATAATAAAACAGCGGTGCAATGACACCATCACTGAGATTTTCTGACATAGTCTCAAAAACAGCTGTTTTTATTTGTTGTTCGTTTAATTGATCTGTTTCTCTCCCTACGATCCAAGATACTCTTTTTCTACCATGTTCTAGGCCTTTTGCCAAGGCTTCAAAAACTGCTTTTCCCTCATCAATCAAACTTTTATTAGCCAATGCATAAAATACAAATAAAGATGTGAAAATATAATATATCATCGGATAGGGGAGTGTCAGTTGTTGGAGGGTATAAAAAGAGAACAGCACACTGGATACCAATAGGATAGTAAGAAACATTCCTTTGCAAAATCTTAGTGTACCGATATTCAATATTTTTTCGCCACGGGAAATAGTGTTTCCAAATAGTCGTATGGGATGTGGTAACCATCTGGGGTCACCAAATAGCAAATCCAATAGATATCCAATAACCAAAGGAATAAGGATTAATGTATACTCCATTTTTTGAGTGCGTTAACTAATAATTGATTTTTTTGAGGATCTTGGCTAGCAATACGGATATAATACGAGTCTAATCCTCTGAAGTTTGATGCATCCCTGATTAATAATTGATGCGTATTTGCAAGATAATCTTTTAATTGCGCAGCATCTGGAGTTTTTAATTGTACCAAAAAGAAATTTGTTGTAGACGGAATGACGGTAAAATTCCGTAATGCGTTAATCTCTTGTTGCAAGTTTTTGCTATAATTCAAAAGCGTAGCCATATCTGGAGTCATAGCATGATAATGATCAAAAATATATTTTCCGGCTACGATAGCCATAGAATTCACGCTCCAAGGCATTTTGGATTGTTGTAATTTTTGTTTCGTATGTGAGTTGCTTATAGTGTATCCTAATCGTAATCCTGGAATAGAAAATAGTTTGGTTAGTGATTTTACAATAATCAAATTATCAAACTCTTTTATTAATGGGACACAAGAGTTGATTTGAAAGGTGAAATCTATATAGGCCTCATCAATAACAAATGTTGTTTCCGGAAATTTAAGCAGTAATGCCCTTATTTCTGGTACGGTAGTACAAAAACCATCAGGATTATTGGGATTGCATATAAAAGCCAGGGGTTCTCCAAAATTTGTATCTACCACATCCGATCGTTTATAATAGGTCAGGGGCATGGCATTTTTGATACAAGCATCTTCATATTCGGAAAAAGTAGGTGTACCGATTGCTGCTTTTTTGCCATGGAATAAGCTGGAGATGATATAAAATGCTTCTGTTGCTCCATTAGTCATGAGAACATTATCCGTTTCTAATTGATGATGCTTAGCTATTTTTTCTCCCAATTCATCTGCATTAGGTGTAGGATAATTAGCAATTGTAGCTAGTTGCTCTTTGAGATGAGAGAGGAGTTTATCTGCCGTTCTTTCGAACCAAACATTTGAACTAAAATTCGCTTTAAAGAGTGTTTGATAACGATATCCGTCATCGCCATGTCCGTAAATCATTCGATATCCTCCATTTTAGAAATTATCGTTTCCATATCAATATGTCTTTCTAGTAGTTTTGCCAAGGCATCATAATTTTCTTCTTTATAGGCTTTATAATCAAAAGGAGTCTCTGCTTTTTTGTCAGAAAAAGCGCTCAAAAGGTCTTCAATTACTACTGGATTATCAAGAATGCCATGAATATAAGTACCCCAACATTTTTTACGCAAATACCCTTCATTATGGCCTTTCATTTGATTTAAAGGAGAGATACGTTCAAAAGTAGTTTTACCCATATGAATTTCATAACCCGTACAGGTCTCTGAATATGCTTTGAATTTAAAAGTACATTGTGTTGTTGTTTTTTCTGTTGTCAGTTCTGTAGAAATTGGAAAGATCCCTAGTCCAGGAATTGTTTTTATAGTACTTTCTACTTCAAAAGGGTCTGTAATACGAACCCCTAGCATTTGATAACCTCCGCAAATACCAATAAGTGTTTTTTCTAATTCATAGGCCTGTAAAATGATTTCAGCAATTCCTTTTTCTCTTAGAAACAACAGATCCTGAATTGTGTTTTTGCTCCCTGGAAGTATAATAATATCAGCATTTTTGATACTTTCAGGGTCGCTAGTGTAGAATACATGTGTTCTTGGATCTTTTTCTAATACATTAAAGTCGGTATAATTAGACATATACGGAAGTAACACAACGGCGATATTGACACTGTTTTCTGAAGCTATTTTTTTCTTTTTTTGTAACCCCACAGAATCTTCTTCTTCAATATAAATATCTTTTGCATACGGTACGATTCCCAATACAGGAACTCCAGTGAGTTTTTCTAGTATTTTTTTACCATCATCAAATAAGGAAACATCTCCTCTGAATTTATTAATAATCACACCTTTTATCAGCGCTTTTTCCCAGGGTTCTAATAGTGCTATAGATCCGTATACACTAGCAAAAACACCTCCTTTGTCGATGTCAGCAATTAGGTATACATCCGCATTTGCGGCTTGTGCCATACGCATATTGACAATGTCTCTGTGTTTGAGGTTAAGCTCACTGATACTTCCGGCTCCTTCTAGAACAATTGGATGATGTTTTTCTTGCAATCGAAAAAATGCAGTTTTTGCTTCTTCAAATAAATGAGACTTGTTGTTCCCTAAAAAGTATTCTTTTATGGTTTGATCGCCAATCGGTTTTCCGTGTAGTACAACCTGTGATTTATGAGCACCTGAAGGTTTTAGTAAGATCGGATTCATATCTGTTGTACAAGCTATTTTACAAGCTTCTGCTTGTACGGCTTGTGCTCGTCCAATCTCTAATCCATTAGGAGTTACAAAACTATTCAGAGACATGTTTTGGGCCTTGAAGGGAGCTGGGTCATACCCTTTTTGGAGGAGCAGTCTACAGATTCCTGTAACTAACATACTCTTGCCAACATCAGAGCCTGTGCCCACAAACATAATAGGGCGTGATTTTTTCATTCTTCTTTGCTCAGTGAATTGATTTTCAAAATTAGGTAAATATTTTGGTTTTTGCCGGTTGCATCTAAGCAATTTATTGCGATACAAATTCTGGTACGGAAATAGGGTAAAAGTTTATTTGAAATGAAAGGATTATGGTCAATAATGGAATGAATTTCAAGAAAAGAAAGGATTCTTGCATTTTTTTTTAAAAAAGATGAATGTAAATGTAACAAAATTGATTATCATGACACTAACAGCTACAGTATGAGGTTTTCGTAATGATTTTTGGTGTCCAATTGGTATCACACGGATATGCAAAAGCGTACGCTTGAATTTGTTTTTAGGTACGAATTCTCCTACTCCTAACCATTTAACATAAGTATTCATGCAATTCGGAATTGATCAACAAACTATTCGAGATATAGAACTATTTACAGATTCGAAAGAGTCATGCTCCATCGCAAGTTTTTTTGATGAGACAATGACTAAAGGGGGACAGGATTTTTTGTATCATCTACTGCGTAGTCCTACTACAGATTTGACTTTGTTGGAAAATAGAAGAGCAATTATAGCGTATTTTCAAAATAGTGCATTGAAACTAGAAATTGATTCAAAAGAAATAGGATATATAGAAGATTATTTAAAACTAAATAAGGCATCACTATCTTCAAGTATTTTTAATAAGGTTTATAATGGTATCACTTATTTTTTTGATCAGAATGATGGTTATTGTTTGATACAAAAAGGAATAGAAAACTTGTTTTCGTTGTTTAGGAAACTGAGATGCTATATTCTGGCCTCTTTGGAATTACATATTCCTGAGGTATTGCGTGAACAATTTGAGGAGATCATCAAATTCTTTGAGCTAGCGGAATACAAAAATATATTTGCAAAGAAAATGGAGAAAGTATCCTTTATTATGCTCAATCGGTATGATCATAGTTTCAGGGAACGGCATTTGGATCAAATTCATAAAATAGTTGATATGCTTTATTCTTTTGATGCCTACCAATCAATAGCAGGTGTCGCGAGTAAGGAAAACCTTTGTTGTCCCACGTATAACGAGCCATGTCAGCCAAAAATTCAAATCGAAGGTCTTTTTCATCCATTACTAAGAGATGCTATTCCGTACACAATTTGTACCAATGAATCATCTAATCTTTGTTTTTTGACAGGCTCTAATATGACAGGAAAATCTACTTTTTTGAAATCTATAAGCGTAGCAATTTATTTGGCTCATATCGGTTTTCCTATACCTGCTACAAAAATGGAAACGACCATTTTTAATGGATTGGTGGCTACAATTAACCTAGCTGATACTAGTGCTGTAGGGTATAGTCATTTTTTTGATGAGGTAATCAGGGTCAAAGAAACGGCATTAAAATTGAAAGAAAAGGGGAGGATGTTTATTGTTTTTGATGAGCTTTTTAGAGGGACAAATGTGAATGATGCTTTAGAAGCATCTCTCTGGATTATCAAATCTTTTGCAAATATTAGGTCAAGTTGCTTTTATATTTCCACGCATATCACCGAAATCGAAAATGATTTAAAAATAAATGAAAACAATATTTACAAGTGTTTGAATTCCGAATTAGTTGATGGTGAATCTGTCTGTAATCACAAACTTCAGAAAGATTTTTTGTACGGAGGGTTAGAATTACGAATCATAAAGAATGAAAAAATTATTGAACTATTAAATGCTATTGACAACTGATAATAAGGCCAAAGTTTTGATCTCGATAGCAAGAAGACTTATTTAAATTTTGATTCTTGATATGTTATGATCTGCTCTGTTGGAGAAAATTAAAAATTTGTAGGTGATATAGCTTATTCTATTTCTCTATTCTCCCGAATTGGTAGTGAATAAAGCATTTAGGAATTGTTGAAAAAGTGCCTTTTCTTCTTGCGTTAATTGTGAAGAATCGGCAGGAGGCATAACAATGTTAGAGGTGGAATTAATTCGTGTTAACATTTGAGCTATGGATGATTTTGTTTTTTCAAAATTATCATAGCGATTGGTTCCTTCCAAATGGAATATATGACAAGAGATACATTTGTTTTCTATAACCTCTTTAAGTTCCGAATTATAGATCTGTCTTGCTTCTTGATCATTGGTTTGATATAATTCCTCAACATTCGTAGAAGTACAACTGCCAAAAAATACACTCAGTGAAACGCCTAAAAAAGCACTTATTTTTTGATAACTAGATGACATTTTTTTAAACTTATTTCGTTAAACATTTCGTCAAAACCTGTGTATATACCTTTTATACTTACTGTTTGCCCTTTTTGGATGTTTTTTTTTGCTAGAAGCTCACACTTTATACCACCATTTAAGATAACGATACTACTTTCGTCACTATCTTCAATTTCACTTATAACTCCTTTTACCTCGATAATTTTATCAATATGTGGTTGAACAATTTTGGGGTTTTTAGTAAGATCTTTGGCTTCAAAATAAAGTTCTGCTGTAGCCTTCTGAACATCTATACTTGGTTTGTTATAAAGGTAATATGCGTAAAAACTAGCACTTGCAATAACGACTAAAACCAAAAAGAATGCTTTTTTCATTTTATTTCGATTTTTTGTAATGTGCGTTTACGGTAACCACTATATCTTCGCTTATTTTTTCTTTTACTATTGCAGGGATTCGTATTTGATAAGTATCCAAATTCATCTTGAAATTGGAGGTTATATTTATTGTATGATCATCATTTACGATCACTTTGGCAACCGTCTTGATTGATTGTTCAACACCGTGAAAATTCATTTTTCCCTGTATCGAAACGTCGTACATTCCTACTTTATTTAGATCAATGTTCTCTATGATACGTCCTTTGAATTTTGCGCTAGGGTATGTTTCAGAATTGACATATTTTTCATTAAAATGTTCTTCCATCAACGCTTTTTCAAACCTAAAAGATTTTAAAAGGGCATTAAAAGCTATCGTCTTGGTATCTGAGATGAGAATACTAGCAACTTGCGTATTCTTAGCAGAAAAGGCCTCTGTGTCTGTTTTTGACTCAAAAGTTACTTTTGCCGTTCTCGTAATCAGCTTTTCTTGTGCATGAACAAAGTGTAATAAGACCAATGAGATTATAAATAGAAGCTTCTTTTTCATGTTCTTTTTTTAGTAAAGCACCAAGAGGTATCCTGTGTACTTTGATTGATTATAGATTAAATTCTCTCAAAATGCTAAATCCGAAGTTAATGTCTCTGTCAAAGAAATTTCCATTTTGGTTTAGCGCAAATTTTCCTGGATGCAGTGCAAATGCATTCGTGAAATATAATTGAAATACGTGCCCTCCAGTTTCAATATCAAAACCAATAGTAAGTGCGTCGTTGTTGATGGTATGGGTATCAAAAGTTGGAATGGTGTAAAAATATTCTAGATTTAAAGAAGTGGAGCGTGTAACCATATATCTTCCGCCAATGCCTAGACTGTATATATTGTTAGGATCGTCTTTTGTATCTGTTAGATTTCTATGGACATAAGTGGGCGAAATTTGAAGCGATAGTTTGTTGTTAAATTTTCTACTAATTAACACTTGATGTATATAATCTATGCGTCCTATAAAATTATTATTGCGTTCTTCGGGAACGTATCTTCTGGATTTATAGTCAATATTACCGAAGTAGGAGAGTGAAAAAGGAAGACCATCTTTTGTTTTTTGTCGTATTAGACTCAATTTGGCACTTGTAGAATATGTTTTGTCAGGTTTATTTGATCTGGATAAGCCTAATTGGATGTAGTCTGTCAATCCATATTCAAAACTGATGTGCATGTTATTTAAGTTATCTAGACCAAAAAAATTGTCGATACCTTTGATTTTACTGAATACATGAGATATTCTAAAATGTAATTGTTCATTCCTAACTCGTTCTGTAGATTGCCCTAATAACAGCCTAGTAGATTTGAATGTGGCGATGACATCAGTATTTTCTTTGGTAGTGATTGCGTCTAATTCATCAAATAAGTCATCCTCTTTTTGTTCCGTTTCTTGAGCCTGAGCAGCACCCGTTAGCGGTATAAGTGATGTAAGTGAAAATATAAATACAAATGATTTTTTTAATAATTTTTGATTCATTTAGCGATTGTTATAGATCAATACATGACATGAGCTTTGGTATCAAACAAACTCTATTGCATGGCAATCTTCTTTTGATACTATTTATTTTCATTATTAGATTTGGTACAATTTTTTTTTACTTTTAAGAGGTATAGCTATTACAAAGTCGTAGTTACAGATGTAGTATTTTTTAGATAAAGGATACAAAACATATAACAGCTTTTGTAATAAAGGAATTTCTTTTCATTTATAGAGAGTTTTTTTTAGCTCCATAAATAAAACTATACGGATAACTTTATGTCTATATTTTGTCGTGCTAAAGCTAAGAATCCTTACCTTTTTTTTTAAGTATTGTTGGCAGAGCTGAAAAACTGATAGTTGTGTGTATGTTAGCTTGAAGTTATACTACTACAGGGAGATGTTTTTACAAGAATATCACTTTGTTTGATGAAAAACTGATACGGTGATACTTTATGACGTTTTTGTTATACCAATTAAAATATAATTGTAACCCAAAATAGTTTGAACCATAAAATTTAAGTATGGCCGTAACGTGGTTAGTGTTTTTAGAATATAGAAAATCATTAATGTAAATACTAAGGAGGGAGTGTTTGGTTACATTTATATGCAAAACACTACTTCAAAACCTTGCTCCTTATATGCTTGTTTTTAAATTTATTCATAGTTATAAGTAACGTAGCTTATAGGTTTCAAAAAAGTCTATTTTTTTTGAAACATACCCAAAACTTATTGCTCTAGTAGTGGTTCGGATATGGGTGGTGGTAACAAGGATAAAACGTGCTTACAAGTAGTTTAATAGGGTTAAGAAGTAATTCCCTAAATTATTCTACCGTTGGGAGATGGGATATATTAATTGAAAACGCTAATTTAGATTCATATAACAAGAGCCTTATGATGGGTGACTATCACCTAAGGTTCTGTAAGAAGTTTGGGATGAAACTCCCCCTTACTTACTCGACTACTAAAACGTTGTTCATTATAAAAAAGTGATTTAATGAGTAAAATATTCTTAGGATTTGCAATCTCTGTATGCATATGTGTTTATCAAAAATCTGAGGCTCAAAATTTTGAAAAAGAAATTGACTTTTTCATTGATTCTCTTTATATCAAAAATCAGAAATCTATTGGAATCTCTATACATATTGAATCTCCCAAAAAAGGAATATCTCATAATCATTCAATTGGTTATTCTGATAAAACACAAAAGCATAAACTAGAAACGAATCAACCTGGTTTAATCGCAAGTAATATTAAGACTTTTGTGTCTGCAACAATTTTGGAATTAATAGAAAACGGTAAATTAAAAATTGACCAACCTATAGATCAACTTTTATCAAAAAAAACAATAGAGTTATTTAAATCTGACGGATACAAATTTCAAAATATTAGAGTTTTTCACTTGTTAAGTCATACTAGTGGTATAGGAAGTTATGTAGATGACGGATATATTGATTTTGTAAACAAAAACCCTACTCATAGGTGGACCAGACAAGAACAACTATTAAGAACAATAGAAGTTTCTGACCCTTTAGGTGATGCAGGTATAGTTTTCAAATATGCAGATGTAAATTATCTACTGCTTACTGAAATTATACAAGAAATAACTGGTGAGCCTTTTTATAAAGCAATGAGAGATATATTAAATTACTCTAAGCTTGATATAAACGATTTATGGATGCCAACATTAGAAAAAAAGCCAGTGAAAACACCCAAGCTGATAAATCAATATTGGAATACTTATCAATGGGATTCAAGTAAAATAGATATTTCTTGGGATTTGTACGGTGGAGGTGGAATTGCTTGTACCCCAGAAAACTTGTCCAAATTTATTTATCAACTTTTCAACTACAAGATAATTCAAGATAAAAAAATACTTGATTTAATATACACAAAGGTTGAAGTAGAAAAACCTTGGACTCATCCTTACTATATGGGAATATATGAAGAAAACTACAAAGAATTAAAAGGCTTTGGGCATGGAGGGTTTTGGGGTACAAAAGTCATTTATTTTCCTAAAATTGATACCTCAATATCAATTTTTGTATTAGAAAGAGATAAAAAAGATTTACAAAAAATAATAATTGATAAAATAGTTGATATAATAAAATAAACTAAAGATAGTAATGGCATATGGCGTGCCGCCGATAGGCTAACGCTATATGCTTGTTGACTGATCTGTCACTTGCATAAGGGGTAAAACGATTTTCGAGATGTATTTTATAAGCTAAAGATTAGCAGTTAGTAGAAGAAGATACCGCCTTTTTGTTTATAGATTTCAAGATTTAAAAGGCTTCTAGTTATTTAAAACTTTAAAAGCATGCTATCTACTAATTATTTCAGTTGAGTCCATAGCGATCCTGTATGGGCATAATGCCATAGACTTACTATTTGTATTTATGTAATCTAGCATAGGTTTGTATCCTTTTCGTTTAAGCCTAGAAAGCGTGATTGTTATTTTAAGAATAGGGCTTTGGGCTACTGCCCAGCCTCCCATTCTTGTACGACTCCATGCGTAGGCTTATCCGCTATCCTAGTCGAATGAGGTTTTTACGTTTCCTTTTCAAGTTTTTTCCAATCATGCCAAATACAGTATCGTAACCTTTTCTTGTGGACCTTACTATGATGTGCTAGCTTATCCAAATTACAACAGCCTTTATATCCGATTCCTGTTCGCCAGTACCAACTACGTAGTCTGGCTTACTTTAGGGCATGGATCACTCCAAACTACCTTGCCACTTACTTTGCTTACGGACACGACTCTGCGCATTAGGGACTTAAACCCCTTGGGACGTCCATATTAATGAACTATATTTACCATTCAAACATACTGTATGATGCATATGTTCTCTATGGGATGCAAACGCACCATACAAGAGACGTTCTGTGTAATTCTCTACATCAGGAACCGATTAATTCCTCGAGCTAACGGTTGAATGTTATAGTAAATTTGAAATTTAAAAAAATGACATTAGTCGAAATTTTGAAAAATAAACTAATCAAAAGATAAATCATTATGATAAAACAATTTTTAACAATAGCGACTGTAACAAGTTTAATCCTTACCTCTTGTCAAAACAACAAAAAGAACAACATCGAGAATAAGCAAAACTCTAACGAAATAGAGGTAAAAAAGGATCTTAAAATGCTAGATATACCATTCGTTATGACCAAAAATTACTTTGTAAAAAATGATGTAGAAAATATAGATAACCCTAAAATTGAAACTACTGAAAAATTTAATGCAATTTTTGGAATAGCAACAACTATAGGAAAAGATGGGAAACCTACTGAGATAGATTTCTCCAAACAATATATAATAGCTGTTATAAAACCCGAAACAAATTTAAGTACAACTTTAGAGCCTAGAACTTTGCAAAGAAATGATAAGGGGGAAATTATTTTAACCTATAAATATGTAACAGGAGAAAAACAATCCTATAGCACACGTCCAAATTTTGCTATTATTGTAGATAAATCTGAAAATGGAGATATCTTATTGAATGAAATTAAATAAACTATACACAATAACTAGGCATATGGCGTGACGATAGGCAAACGTCATAAATCCTGTTAACTGATGCGCCACTTGCATAAGGGGAAAAACGATTTTGAAAATGCTATTTTGAGTGTTAAAAATAGTATTCTGCTATTGGTGTAGCAGTGTTTGTAGTATTGAATTAGCAGAGATGCTTAAAGAAAAATATGAAATTAAATCTATTGGAATGGGTTGTACGATTCAATCCGAAAAAGAATGTTACAATAGACTGGTTAATGAATAGCTCAAAGAAAAACACAACAACGGTGTTTTGACCCCTATAAAACAAGAGTAATCTTTTAAATTTCGATTATTAATTAAGCAGTTAATTTTTTCATTATAAT
>CANLMN010000027.1 GCA_947492105.1 uncultured Aquimarina sp.
CCATAGCATACTAAAACTCCAAGAATTACTGCCCGGATATCAAGAAAGTCTTAACATGTAGTTGCTCGGAGGCTTACTTTATAACCTAAGTTAGAATGATTTTTTAAGTAGCTCAAAAATTTCCGTTTTAATTGGTTCACTTTGTCCGTTCTTTCGAATACCCCCCTATACGAACCTACAAACGCTGTGTATTTGAAAACACTATTACATCTTATTTTATTCCTCCCCTTAATTACCTTTGGCCAAACCTTGGATTATCAAACGATCACAAGTAGTAAACCTATAAAGGTTAGCGGTCAGGTATCTGCTAGTGGTATATACTACAACTCCAATCAAAATGAGAGCAGGGAACCATTTACCTATTTTTTGCAAGGTGCATTGAATGTTAATATCTATAGTTTTTCTATCCCCATATCCTACAGTTTTTCCAATCAAGGAGAAGATTTGGGCTATCAATTGCCTTTTGATTTTAATAGGGTCAGCCTACACCCCAAATATAAGTGGATCACAGGACACATAGGAAGTGTCAGTATGTCATTTTCACCTTACACACTCAACGGTCATCAATTTACAGGAGGTGGTATAGATTTGACTCCTCCAGGGGCATTTAAAATCAGTGCAATGTCTGGTAGGCTGTTACGTGCTACCAATGATGACACTAATTCTCGTACAGTCCCAGCATACAATCGTATGGGCTACGGAGTAAAAACAAGCTTTGAAAAAGAACGCTATAAAATTGGTCTAATTGGTTTCTATGCCAAAGACAATCAAAGTTCCATTGATTCCATCCCTGAGGTAAAAGGTGTATTACCACAAGAAAATCTAGTAGTAAGTATAGACGGAGAAGTGAAGCTAGGTAAGAGTTTTTCCATACAAACAGAGTATGCAGCTACTGCGATCACCAAGGATATACGGTCAGAGGAATTAGAAAATGCAGGTGCATCACCTATTGCTACATTGTTTAATAATAGGGCATCAACAGAATATTATAATGCATTGCGAATGCGTTTAGGCTATGCGGTCAATAGAGTTAATTTTGGTTTTGGTTATGAACGTATCGATCCTGGATATGAAACCCTTGGAGCGTACTATTTTAACAATGATTTTGAAAACCTGACTTTAGATGCTTCTAATACTTTTTTTAAAGATAAGTTGAGCCTTGCATTTAATATTGGATATCAACGGGATGACTTGGATAATCTGAAAGCAAATAAAACCAATAGAACTGTAGGCTCTATTAATGCGACATTGAATTTATCAGAACGCCTTACTGTGGGAGGGTCTTATTCCAATTTCTCTACTTTCACTAATACAAAGCCTAATCAATTTGATGAGATTAATGATGCAGATTTACTAGATGAAGATTTAGAAGATTTGGATTTCAGACAGCTCTCACAAAGTGCAAATGCTAATATCAATTATATTCTTTCTAATAAAAAAACGTCTAGGCAAAACCTCAGTGTTAATTACGCCCTCAATGATGTGGCAAATGAACAAGGCGGAGTTGTGAGAATTGGAGATGCTTCTACCTTTCATAACATGAATGTAGCTCATAACATAAACTTTGCAGATCGAAACCTCGCTATTAGTACAGCAATTAACGGTACTTACAATACCATAGGAAGAGAAGATGCTACTACTTGGGGACCAACTCTGAGTATTGCTAAATACTATTTTGATAAGACCTTTAATACACGGATTTCGACAGGGTATAACAATTCTATTAGCTCTTCTTCTACAACGAATGTGGTAAATATGAGAGGAGCTATTAGTTATACCCTGAAGGAACAACATAATTTTAACCTAAGTGCCATACAATTATTTAGGAGTGGAGGTAGAAACAGGAATTTAAATGAGTTTACGGCAACTTTTGGGTATAACTATGCCTTTGGGTTAAAAAAGCCTAAGATCAGTTTCAATAAAAAAGAAAAAAAGGAAAGTGATTCCATTCGTATACATTATCGGAGATATGATTTCTTAGGAATCCCAAAAGAAATTACACCCGAGTTATTAGAATTACCATATAAAGAAGGATTTGCGCATATCATAAAGGGTAAGGAACGAAAATTGAATAAACTAGCTGACCAACTTAGAGAAACAGAGAACAAGGATAAAAACATATACAAAGAAATTGGGATCGCCTATCTCAAAGAATTAGATAACTATTTTGATTTTGTTGAGTTCTACAACGAAAAGTTACTTATATCCTACAAGAAACTAGTGTTAGAAGCAAAAGAAATCGATAGACAGATTCGGTATGAAAATATCCTTCTTGCTGGAAAGATTAATAGTTCCAAAGAAAAAGATCCAGAAGACTTGAAACGGCAAATTACTCTTGAAAAACGAAATGAGGCACATAATAAGCTATTAAAAGTATTACAAGATTGGGATTTACAGCCAGAGGACATAGAAAATCCAAAAGAGGAACTCAAAAATTTTAAAAAGCGTTTCTCCTCTAAGGTCTATGAAATGTATAAAAATGGCAAATCAGAAGTAGCCATCACCAACTATCTCGAAATCCGATTGGCTGATATGTTTCATAAATTATTACAAGATTGATCTTTACTTTGATTGTTGTAGAAATCACCTAATAGCATCATCTATTCAAGAGTGTTTCTGACAATATATTTTTTTAAAAACCTTATAGTGAGTATTTTAATTTTTTACATTCGAAAGCAATAGAAGTAAACACTGATTACAAATACCCTGAAATTGTTAAGTATCTGATTTTTAAATGATTTTATTGTAAACATCAAATTGGTAAACACCCGTGTAAACACAATTGTCTACACGACTCTAACCCCATGTTTGTATTTTGCTAATTCCATTCCATTGGGTTTTTGATTATCATAAATAATCGCAGTTTCATACTTTCCTTTGAAGCTCTCATTGATCATCTTGGTCAATCTTCGGATACCAAGGGCTTTATTAGGTTTTGCTTTCTGGTGGGTTTTATCAAAAGAATAGAAGGTTCTGGTGTTTCCGTCATAGAACCAAACGATGCATTTGGTCAAGGAGCTTTGTGGTAGATTCATAAGGAGGTAAGATTATGTTGCAAACGGTCTTCGTAGGATTTGAGTAGATCCGCATCTTTATAGCGTGACAAGCGTTTTTGTTGCAGTCTAAAAAGTTCAAATCGGGTTTTATGCCTGTGTCTCCCCTGCCCTTTTGCATACTGCTTCCACTCGTGATCAGTAGACTGTAATATCAATTGATTTCGGATTTCTTTTTTTAGTGTTTGTTGTTTTAGATACCAAACCCATGTCTTTTCAAAACCGTTCTTGGTATTATTAGGATGAAAGTATAAATGTGGAGCAGGAACCCAATGCTTGGGATTACGCTCTAACCATCTGTGAACCATATCAACTCTGGCAAAAAGCATTTGTTGGTAGTTCTCCCATTGCTCCCGATCTCCATCTAGCTTAAATTTCTTGTAAACAGTCCGCCAGATATGATTCAAAATTTCTTTTTCTTCTGGTTCGGTGAGAATGAGCTTTGGATACAACCGCCCCTTGGTGTATTTCCAAAATTGCTCGACTAGCGATAATAAAAAAGTGCGTCCCACTCCGGCGACCTTGGTTTGATCTTTTGGAGCGGAAGTTGCACTTTCCCTCATGTTCTTGTTTTGTTCCTGTGGTGTTCTTGTAGCGGAGCTAATAGCTACTTCCTTTCCCTTTTCTGGAGTTATCAACTTATCCACAGTGCTATTATTATTGTTTAGTTCTTGTTGTACATGAACTAATGGGTGTAAATTTTTCACTCTTCCTTTAAAAAAAGAGGCAAGAGGGCTAATTTGTGTAGTATTGTCATCGGTGGTTGTTGATACTTTCACTTCTCCGAGAACCTCAGGATTGATCCGTAATTCAATTCCATCAGCACCCCGATGTATTTCCTTGGTGATAAATCCCGCTTTGACCAATCGATGTTTGTGATTGATAATAGTGCGTACAGTGCAACCTTTGCAAGAGGCCAGACTCGGGTTGTAGCTTCGAAACCCGGGCAAATCGGCTAAAGCTACAACCGCATGTCCGCTTTTATTGATTTGTTGCGCATAGAGGCGCACAATAAGCTCGGCAGTAGCTCTGTGATTCGCATTAAGCTTATCAGTGAGATTGGATTGCTTACGGTTATACGTATCAATAAACTGCTTGGTACTTTTGAATATCGCACCAAAGTCCAGATGCATCTTTGGTGTTGGAGAAGGATTCAGCGTTTTCATAATCTTATCGTTTTCTTAACGTTTGCAGAATGGCTTTGTAAAATAGTCGACGTTTATAAGGCTCGGCACAGCTATTTTGTAGTTGCTTTTGCACAAAAGTCTCCTGCAAGCTATCATAAGCTGCGTTGTTGCTTTCGGCTTCGTTCCTGATAAGGGTAAATTTGTTATTTTTTGGAGCTCCTGACACAGCGATCCTAATATTTAGGTATGTTTCGTTCCAAATAGGCTAGAATGCTTTTTTTAGAGTATTTGATTCTACGTCCTGCTATGGAATAGGTAATCTGTTCAAGATCTCGTAATTCTTGCATAGTCGTTTTACTCTTTATTCCTAATAATTTATGCGCCTCCTCTGGGCTAATCCAATCAGTGGCTGGATCGGCGTTACGTAGTGCTTCTTCTTTAGCATTCTTAACTATCTCATACATTTCCTGCAGGAGTTCTTTCCGTAATGCTTGGTAGGCTTCTTTTTCAAATACAATTACTTCCATATTTTGTATAATTGAGGATTAATTTTTTTCTATATGTTGTGAATTCGTAGTGCGTAATTGTACTTGAATATGATCCCATTTTATAGATCACAAGCACATTACAACTGTTTACCTCGATTAGTCTTGTAAACCACAATTTCACTGATGTAAAGAGAAGAATAAAAAGAAGACCAAAACAGTGGCTAAGGGGTTGCGCAACCCCTTGTTTTTTTAATTAAGAAACTGAAATAGAGTATTCTAATTTGGTAAAAAAATAAAATTTATGGTAATGACACTATATTTAGCATGTGACCAACTAAAAACACCCGTATGTCCACCACAATTTTAAAAGAATCTATCGAGAAATTTTAATACACTAAACAGTCGTTTTGACTTGAGTTGAATTTCCAGATGCTTGTCTCGATTTAGAAGGAAGGTTTGAAAAACGGATGATATTGAGTAAATCCAAAAAATCTACAATTAAATGTTTTGTGGATTCGACCCAGAGAACTTTTGCTAAGTAAGCTTATTTCTTTTTCTTGACTTTTTCTTCTTTATCAGTTAGGTCAAATACTTTATTAGCAGCCTGGTCAAGTCTCTCAGGCAATAGATCTTTCATATATGTTTCGGTAACATTATAATCTGCATGGCCAAGCATGTCTCCAATTTCCGCTTTAGAAACTCCATTATGGAGTGCTGCGGTAGCAAAAGAATGCCTAGCTACATAAGTGGTTACTTTAGTTTCTAAGCCCACTGCTTTTGCTATTTTATTTATGCTTTTGTTGTGGTATTTGAGTTTTCCGTGATATGCCTTATCAATTATCTCTTGATCTTTAACGTGTAAATATTTTTCCATTATAGGAAAGACAAAATCATTGGGGCTTTTTCCTTCGGTGTAGTAGGCTAAAATCTTTTTAATTTTTGTAGGTATCTCAATGTTAAATAGTTTGGAGTCCTTAGCGTGTTTTGTTTTTCTGCGTTTATAGACTAATCTTCCATTTCGTATTTTGTTCATTTTAAGAAACGCTACATCTACAAAATTCATACCTCTCATATAGAAGTAAAAGGTAAAATAGTTTTTATGATGCCAAGCGGAGGAAAATTCTTTAGCTTCAAAGTCAATGATCTTTTTTATGTCTTTTAAGTCAATTGCTCTTTTCTCAGTAGAAGATTTTCTAATTGAATACCCGTGGTTTCCAAAGGAGTAGTGCTGCATCGTAACTTCTGTAGTTGGATCCTTAATAGCTACATTCATAATTTTTCTTATACTCCTTAGGTATAATGCCAGACCATTTAAAGAATCATCTTTTTGACAGTTTTTAATATAATGGGCTTCAAAATTCTCTAGAAATAATAGGTTAATTTCTGAAATAAGTAGTTTGTCATTGCCATGAAATTTCAATAAATGCTTAATAGCTGCTTCTTCAGAATCTGCATATCTATTTGTTTTAGTTCTTCTTGTTTTTGCAACAACAAGAGCACCATAATCTTTTAGGGTAGTTTGTTTAGAGGTGTCAATGATAGTTTCCTTTAAATTTCCTTTTTTATTGTCGTTTTCCTCAAGACTTAGATTAATAAGATGTACAATTTCATGAATCTTCAATTTTTTAATAACACTATTGTGGTCAGACAATACATCAGAAGCTAAAGAGAATTTTTTCATTATTCTAGCATTCATTTTAACAGAGTTAGGATATTTAGGGGAAACCTGCGTTTCATTCCACATTTGTGAAGTTAGTACTGGTCCAAGCTGTATGTATTCTCTACTGTCTCTATGAGAAACTCTAATTACCAATGGTTTCTTTTCACGCTTCTTGTTTCTTGGGTCAAGCATTAATTTTAGTTTAGCCATACTTTTTTACTTTTTGTTTAATCCAAATATAATCCAATACCTAGGAGGTCGCAACTTGTTTGAATGCTTTGTGAACAGTTTGTGAACAGTTTTAGAGGTTTTAGATGGTTTTAAATGAATTCTTTTTGTTTCTTTTTAATTTTTATATTCTAATTATCAAATCATTATGATTTTTTTGAGTTCGTTAAAGTACATATAAGTACTTACTCATAATCAGGTGGTCCATGGTTCGAGTCCATGTGGGACCACACTAATAATCAAAGAGTTACATCCAAAAGATGTAGCTCTTTTTTCATTTAAAAAGGTTTTTGCACACTTTTTGCACACTTTTCACGGTTTTTAATGAAGCTTAATAACATACAGTCGAGCTAATAAAGAAAAACAAACAATTAATAAGCCCCAATAGCACCCATTACAGCATACAACTCGTTCAGAAATTTGAGAAAATTTGTTTTTGAAAGAAACAGCAGGTAATCACTTGTTTATGATACGTTTCCATAAACTTTTCTTAGGTTCCAAGACTATGGTAAACAAGCTATCGGCTTGTGACCCATGATTCTCGAATCGAATTTCGGCCACTGCCTTTTTTCTACGGAAGAGATTCCAAGGTTTTTTTCCAGGCTTTTTGTAGTAGTAGAAAACCTCGAAATTATGTCGGACTCTGTAATCTGCAATCAAACTATCCAAAGAAGGAACATAGATGCCGTTAAATTGTAGATCTGAATTATTGATCACAAATTGTTTTGCTGGCATCGGTTTGATGATAGAATCAATCACATAGACCGTATCTCTGCCCTTTGCATTCATATTTCCTGTGGTAGATGCTTTGACAGTTGCGTAACTGATGAGGTTGCGTTTGATGTTTCCCACCTCTTTTTTGAGGAGTGTCTTTAGCTCTTCACTTAGTACTAGTTTTGCATTAGCGGCATCTATTTCTGCAATATCAGCCCTTGCTCTATTTTTGCCTGCCACATCCCTCCAGGTTTCAATGTCCTTTTGTTGCACCTCAGAAAGCTGTTTGAAGTCTGCCACCTTTGCTCGTTCCTTTCTGAAGAAGTGAAACTGTGCCAAGATGATCAAAATTAATACAACAGGGAAATAGTTTTTTAGGATAGAGAATAGATTACGCCAAATCATAGCTTAGGAGTTTAGGATTTCAAATTCTGTATCGATGTTCGTTGACTCAGAAGCGCCATTTAAGACTTTCTGGGAATGGATACCAAACTGAATTCCGGTCACGCCATATCGGTTTTTAGTTGTCATGGCATAATTGTTTTTAAAAGTGTCATCTGCTTTGACCACCTCGATGTTGATCCCTGCATCATAGAGAGGAGCTGTGCCACCTCGAATCGTCTTTTGGGTAGTACGCTGAAATATTACAATGAAGATGGTATTAGGGAACTGCTTACGGAGTGAATCAAAATCCAGAGAAGACACCCCCACTTTGTTCCAACTATCGATAATTACCACATCAAATTGCTTTGCAGCATTACGGATGCTATCCATCCCTTCTGGAAGGGTGTCTGCAATAAAAACCTGGGATTGATTTTGAGGAAGTAGGTAATCTGCTTTCATTCTACGGATGAGATCCGAATTGCGACCAATCTCCAGAGAGAAAATGGCAATACGATGTCCCAAAAGAGCAAAAGCGTTTGCCAATTGATAGGTAAAACGTGTCTTTCCACTTCCCTGATCCCCTTCAATGGTTATGGCGAGTTCAAAACGTTCTAAGTCTCCAAGAAACTCACCAAAATTATCTTTTAAACGAAAGCTGTTAGGATTGACTTGTTGACTGATGTTGTCCATGGATTCGAAGAGTCCAGAAGGGTTTTTGAGAACAGGAGTAGGAACTACCGGATCAGCTACAATAGGGTCAGTAAGAGTAGCAAGTCCCTGAACAGACGGAGTAGATAGGGAACGTAGCGTTTGCAACCAAGTATCATTGATAACAATAGTAATCTGTTCTTTTTCTGAAAGGCGATTGTACTGTTTTATGAGTTTTTGCTGTATCTCGGCAATACGACTAGCTACGGGAGAGGTTTTTGTAATCAGTTTATGCGAAATAGCATCCTGCAATCCCAATAAATACTGTCCAATCTCAAATTTGGTTTGCAAAGTATCGTGCATTGTTACAAAGCGGCTCACAAAACCCAAGTCAGGGCTGTTTGTGGGTTTTGATTTGGACTTAGTAGACAAATCCTCATTAAGCCGTTTTAAGTACAAATCTATAGCCTCTTTGACCGTTGGTTCCTTTTGGTAATAGGGTTTTACTTCTACAAAGAAACTATAACCTTCCTTTAATAGTGACGGGAGGGATTTGAGATTAATAACCTTGATCTTTGCATCGTAATTGTGATATGATAGCTGTTCCATATCACAAGAGTATGGAGGATTGATTTGTTACTTTCGGGTTGGTACGGGTTACTATCTCGTTTACAAAAAATATGTTACTTTTAAAGAAACTTGTTGATCCATGATTAAAAACATTAAAAAAGCTATTGATTTTGCGCTATTCACTGCCACTCCGAGTTCTTGGGATACAAGCTCATCTCAACAAAGTAAATTAGGCACTTATTTACAATTGTGCCAAGATCAAATTAATGGTATGGCAATTGCACCAAATAAAGTGGATCCCAACAGTCAGGCAAAGCTCAAGGAATTGAAAAATAAGATTAAAGCCAAAATAGCCCAATTAGAAAAACAGAAAACATCGGCCTCTAATTCGGAACAAAAAGAATTGAATAAGAGACTTAAGGAATTGAAAGATAGTCTTAGAGAATTAGAGATAATTATTGCTTCAACTGTAAAATATCAATTCAAAGTGGATAAGGAACCTCAATTTAGTTTTGATGGAGAAACTAATACAGGAACCATTAAATATGATGGTTCTATAGGTAGCTTATTAAATGAATTAAAACACGCTTATCAATTTGAAACTAACCAAATTGATTTTATAAAGATTTCGGATCCGAATGGAGTTTTAACAGTAGTTGGAGGATTAACCTACGATATTCATGATGAAATAGCGACCTACAAAAGACAATATGCTTATGATGGTGTTTTAAAATTTAATGTAGAAATAAATAACAGTGATTTTAGCACAAACAAAGTTATAAATCTTGCAAGTTTAGGTAAAATTGAAATTAAGAAGATGAACCGAATAACCGCAAGTGTTATAATCAAAGTTTCTGACGGCATTGCAAAACAGGCTCTTTATAAACATTTACCAACAAAAAGTCTTAATACTAATTCTCCTATTAAGGATGTTGTCCGAGGAAACAAGAACAGAAAAGGACTTATTTCGGGTTTAGGCATTGATAGTTTCGATCAAAAAAAACCATATATCGAATTTGTAAAAGTTTATATTTCTTCAAAACCTTTTATATATGTCAAATAGTATTAGTTTTTATATTGTGACACTCATACTTTGTCAGTACGTTTCTGGTCAAAAATTAGATATTTCAAACGACACAATTCGATTTGAAACATATAATATAAATGAGTTAAGAAAACACGAATTACTGTTTGCAAAAAATCAGATGGGTTTACAAACGCACTCCGAAACAGGCTTAGGTGGTTCAGGTCTTGTATGGCATAAAACAACTAGGACTTCAGACACTATTATATTTCACAAACTAGATAAAAAAAACAACAACCCTAAAAATCCAGTTGCAGTTAATTTCGATGATCCTTTTCTAAAACTTTCTTTTTTTGATGATTATATAGAAGGGGCATTTTTAATTATTTCGGATAAAGAATTATTGCAATTAAAAACCAATCGACCATATTTTCGACAAAGCTATATTGACAGTATCCATCCTGTAGATCAACTGATATATGCCGTAAAAGGAAAGATTATGCGTGCCCCAGCTGACATCGAAAATTTTTCGGAGATCGAACATCTTTTTGAAAATCCTAAACGAATAAAATTAAACGTTCTAAACGGCAAAAAAGGCTATGAAAAATATGGAGTCATAGGCATCAAAGGAGTTATAGAATTATACGAAAAGTCAAAGAAATGTAAAAGGGAAAAAGGAAATTCTCGAAAATAAAATTATGAATGCAATAGAAGAAATGTTAAAAGACAAGAAGCTAATTCATTTTGCAAAGCAGTTTGTAGATACTGCGCATCCGGATCATCCAGATTCAAAGAAAGAGTAAAAAAAAAGATTACTGACACACTTTTATTTACAAAATATTAAAGACAACTTTATCGCCCTAGCCCTCATAACCAAAACCGCCACATTCTCAGAGACCCCACTCAACCCTTCCGGTATCATCTTCCTAAAATCATAATTTGTAGTAAGCACTTCGGTTTTGGACTTTTTGGTGTTTTTGGTTACAGAAACACGAGACTTTTCGGACTTTGCTTTTAGATATATTTTCCATCTCAAATCCTGTAATTTAATTGTTGTTTTTCTCATAGCAACTTACCTCTTGTTTTGACTAAAAAAAAATTATTAATAGTAGGGTTCCTTTGCTCCACAAGAGCTACCTTGTTTCAATACTACTACAAACCCATCCGCCACCCTCTGGTCTTCGATGCATTTCCCACTTTAGATGGTTATGGCATCTACCTTGCTCCAGAGCCTTTCTTCTTTGGGATCAGGAGGGCTTCTCCAGTTGCTTAGTACATCCTTGTTATCATGCCATCGCTACCACTCCGTCAAGGTATCTGATCGTATCATATAGTTTTCGATCAGATATGCTGTCTTCACCCTACGGTTGCAGGTTCGACCTCTTGAATCACACTTTCGGAGCCACCTATGCGTTCACTTTCGTTACGGCCTAATAACTCGCAATCCTCCATGTGAGGATCTTGTCGGTAGGCTTCAGAAGCTTCATTTCTTCCACTGCTGCTACCCTAGCTAAAGGGCCTCTATATTTTACCTTTGAGGGTCTTTTCCCTCTGAATACACCAGCCTTAGCTGGACGCACAACCCAGCGTGATAATCTCCCACATACGGCTTGGACTACCTAGTAAATTTAATACAATTTATAGATATACTTCTGCCCTTTAAATTTCATATATTTGAGTGATATTATTTACTTGATGGAAATAAAATACAAATAAATCAAAAGTAAGATCAACAAAAATTCAAATGCTTACAGTAGGAATCTCAGAAGACTTAACTTTAGTACATAAAGACTTTGCTAAAAGTTATTATGAAAAAGTCTTTATTGAGTTAGAAGAACTAGGGGAAAAGAAAAAAGCACTTCTGAAATTGCAAAAAATGATTCAAAAGCATCCACATTTTTCGCCATTTTACGGGCTATTAATCGCCTATTATTGGGTTCATGATCACGAAAAAGCTATCGAATGGACAAAAAAGACGTATGCAAAATTTCCAGAGGATTTTACCGCAAAATTAGCAATGGCAAAATACTATGCAGTAGTGGAAGATAATATGGAGGGTGTTTACAGTATCTTTGGGAGGGATATCAAACTTTCATACGCTTATCCCAACCGAAAATTATATCATTACACAGAATTCATGAATTTTGTGTTTTTTAGCGTTTACATATTTCTGGAATTAGATCGTCTTTCCGATGCAGAAGCAAAGTTAGCAGAAATAGCTCCATTTGGCACAGATCATCAAACCTATTATGCTTGTAAAAAGATGATCGATAATTACAAAATGACACACCTAAATCTGAATTAGAACATGAGTTTTTTAGCACGACTTTTTATCAATGACCGTATTATAAATGTCCAGTCATCACGAATATTTTTTCATCAAAATAAAGATATTGCAGGTAAACCAAGAGGTCTCGTAGATGGTGGACTGTTTACCCTTGTTTTGGAATTAGATGGTAAGACTGATTTGCTTCATCAAATGATGGCTATAGAGCAAACGGTTGAGGGTTATGTTCGTTTTTACAAACGAGATGGTATGAGTAGACTAACTGATTACGAATTCAAAGGCACTTATATTTATGGTTATCGAGTAACGCAAACAGCTAATGGTACAAATCCTGCACTTGTAGAGGTAAAATTTTCTCCAGGAGCACTTCGAATAGGGCATGCAATTTACAGAAGACCTTGGTGTGATGAAGAATTTGATGTAGAAGAAGCAGAACCTACCCCAGCTCCTGAGCAGAAACCTAAAGTGCTTGACTATTATATTACAGACAGCAATAATAATAGAATAGAAGAAGCAGAAATTGGAGACATCATTTATTTGAACCTACGAACAAGAAATCTCATAGGTCAGAAAATGGATTTAAGTTTAGAAAACCCTGATCAAGACTATCTTTATGAGGGTAATAGGCTAGTGAATGACACCTTAATAGACTATGTAATAGAAAAAGATGATGAAAAAATCGAATTAGAAGTAATCTCACCTGAAATCTCTGAATAAAATTATGTCAATAACCACTTTTACCGTAAATATACCATCTGAAAATCTTTCAGCATCTACGAAACTTAAAGTTGTAAACAAGGTAACTGATATAATAATGTTTGTGCCGGGTACAACCGATCCAGTTAATACCACCGGGTTAAAACACGAAGCTAATAAAGGTTACTGGAGAGATGAAAAGCACCTTGATAATCTATGGGCAAAAATTAAAGAACTAAAGCCTCAATATCATGATCTAAATATTGAAGATACCTTTTTTAGTTGGTCTGGTGATAATAACCATGAAGCGAGGGTAGAGGGTGCTATACGGCTACTAGATTTATTTTTAAGAGTATATTCAGGTTGGACTGAAAAAGAGGTTTCATTACATCTTGTTGGACATTCTCATGGAGGTAATGTAATCAATGAATTTAGTAATATTATTACACGTGACGATGTTACGTACAAAGGAAAGCCTTTAAAATACCCGAAGAAATGGAAAATAAAAAGTTTAGTATATCTCTCAACGCCATTTTTTAAAGAGCAACATCAGCTTAATACTCAATATCTACATAAGGAGTGTAAAATCATGAATGTATATAATGAATATGACATTACACAACGTTTTGTTGCTGATTTCACCTTAAAAAACTTAGAGGTTCTTCTCTCGAATTATAATGCTGAAAAGGTAAATGAAGCATTAGAGGAAATAAAAAGTGTGGATGGAAGTATATATGAGCAGCTAGGTATCACCTATGTTATTAACAATGACGAAGAAGGCCCTTATATGTGGCAGCAAACAGTTATTCTTTTGAGCGGTGTAAACAAACTTATAAAGGAATTTATTAGAATTGTGGGTTGCTTTGAAGAAACTGGATTGATTTCAAGTCAAAAGGAAGAATTGTTAGAGCATCTAAATCGAATCGATATTTGGTCTAATAATAGAAGAGAAGTTTTCGAAAATAATTTAACTGATAGGGATGGCGGTTATGGCAGAGCTGAATTTTTTGAAGATTTGGATCTTCTTGAAGTTTTAGGAATCGTAAATACTTTGTTTGCAATAGAAAGTGGTGTAGAAGACTCTTATCTCTTAGGACTGCTAAACCAAATTTTTCAAAATGATGATTCTGGTATTTTGGGACAAATTGATGATACATCTTGGTCACCTGAAGCACAATTGAATGGGAGCTATGAGGTACAACATATTCCGATAGTTCAATTTGATGACTATGATTCGAGAAATAGGAAATCAGAATTTGATAATTTTATTCAAGGTATAGAAAAGGCAATGATACGTAATAAATCTAATGTTAGAGAGGTTTTAATGCGATTGATCAGTCAATTTATACCTCAAAATATCTTATCAGGAGAAGGTAATTATCCAGATATCTTAGACAATTTGATGTATTTATATACTGATGATGATATTGATAATGCTTTGGCCGAAGCCAGAGATAATCTTCGTGTTTATGGTAATCTTCATGACGAATATTATGCTAATTTAATCACAGAAGACGATGCAAATAATATTGAGTTGGAAATAAAGCCAGGTAGCATCATTTATCTAGCAATGGTATCACATAGTTTAAGCCACACTAGATTTTGGAAAGATGTGGAAAATGGACTTAGAGATAGTTTCACTTCAGGAAAGAACCCAAGTTATCGTAACAAATGAAAAACACTAAGAAAATTATATTTAAGATTTTGTTTTGGTTAATAGGGGCAATAATAGTATCAATCTTATATCGGAGTTCTTTTATTTTGCCAAAATTTATTTCCAACGATATCACTCCTCGAGCCTCTTTTATTAATGGCATTCAAATTTGGATAGCAGCTCCAATTGTAGGTTTAATTGCTGGCTTGTGTATTCTATTTATTGATTTCGTTTTTATAAGACAGAAAATCGAAAATCAAACTAGGTTATTAAGCTTAAAATTTATTCTATTGTTGGTTTTTATAATATTTATTTCTTATATACAACAAAAGTTTTTTTAAGTTTTTTGAAAGGATAATTCTGAAAAAAGTGGAATACCTAGTTTAGTTGTGACGGTTTTATAAAGCTTTGATCTTTAGAAAATGGGAAGAAGACAATTCGATTTAGAATTCAAGCATACTATTGTTGAGTTACTACTATCAGGAAAAACACTAAAAGAGATTTGTTTAGAATATTCACTGGGTGAGAGTATGGTAAGTAGATGGCGCCGTGAATATAGCACAGCTAGTGATTCTTTAAAGAGTAAAGAGGCTATTACAGAAGAACAATTAGAATTAAAGACACTGCGAAAAGAATTACGAGAAGTTAAAATGGAGCGGGATATCTTAAAAAAGGCAGTAAGCATCTTTTCCAAGAGCGACAAGTAAGATACCAGTTTATAGTTGATCACAAAGAACAGTATCCAGTCGAGAAGTTGTGTATGTATATGTGAGTTCGTAAAAACGCCTATTATCATTGGTTAAAGGTTTCCCCTGGATACACTAGACTAAGCTGATCCCCTCAAAAGCATTGATTTTTGCGATGGCTTACAACTGTTGTTCTGTCGAATACTGACCCGTCTACAATAAAAAAGACAGCCAATTCTGTCGATTTAGATCGATAGGTTTACGTTCAAAAATCGCTTTTTTGCGAAGGTAGTGTTGTTAATTCTGGATCAAGCTGACCCCTACTTGAGTGAAGTGGTCTGAGCGGGAGTACCACCACATACACCAACACCAAGATCTTTAGAGGCGATACATGAAAATCAAGTTTATGAGAGTTTGGGGACGGCTGCCAATGATTACATTAAGTCTTATTCAAATGTACAGGAAGCAATCGATAAATATTTTAAGCACTACGATTATAATCAAGCCTCATAGGATTGTGTCAATTATTTATTTCAGAAAATCACAGGTGATGGTAATTTTGCTCCTGACATAAATAGCATCACGGTGTTTTTATACAAAAAAACAACAGTGTCATAAATACGAATTTATATCCCTAAATTGATTTAAGAAGTAATTTCCTAAAATCGTTCTATCACTAAGAAATGGATATATTAATTGAAAGTCGTATTTTAGATTTGTATAACAAAAGTTGTATAATGGTAGACTATCAATTACGTACGATTCTACGAGAAGTTCTGGATGAAACTCCCTTTATCTACTCAACTGTTTAATACAAGCACCAATTACGAAAAATGACAAAAACAGAAACCTACATAGTTGATTCTTTTACCGACAAGCCTTTTAAAGGAAATCCGGCAGGAGTTTGTCTTTTAAATCAAAAAATGACAGATAAGCAAATGTTAGCTATTGCAAAAGAATTAGGCCTTTCTGAAACTGCATTTATAACCCTAATTGATACACCTAACAAATACTCCATAAGGTACTTTTCTCCAGTAATGGAAATTCCACTTTGTGGACACGCAACACTTGCATCTTCAAAAGTTCTTTTTGAAATTAATCCTAAAATGAATAATATTCACTTTAAGAATATTCAGAATTTGGATTTAATGATCAAAAAACATCAAGAAAAAATTGAAATGGAATTCCCTGTTTATGATACAATTCCACAAGACACTCCTGACGAATTGTTAAAAGCACTCGGAATAGAAAAAATATCGAATAGTGCATTTAATAAAGAAACAAACATTTTACTGATTGAGATAGAAAGTTGTCAGCTCTTAAATAATCTCACTCCTAACTTCGAAAAATTAAAAGCTTCTCATAACTCTATAAATGGTGTGTTAATTACTGCAATATCTGATAAAAATGACTTTGACTTTGAATCACGATATTTTTGGCCCTGGAGTGGAACGAATGAAGATCCTGTAACTGGAGGAACTCACACTTTTTTAGCAAAATATTGGGCAAAAAAACTTAATAAAAAGAAAATGAACTCTTTTCAATGTTCCGAAAGAACGGGTTTTATGGAAGTTGAATTAATTAGTGACAGTACATTGACAATAAAAAGCGAAGCTCAAATAATTCTAAAGGGAGAACTAAGAACATAAAACAGGGAGCAATAACTAAGAACTATGACATACTGGATAGGTGAGCGTTACAAGCCTATTGACGGATCCGTCGCTTAGATAAGGGGGTAAAAGATTTTGGAAATAGCTATTTGGGAATTAAGAACAGAACTAAGAAACAATTCCCTAAATTATTCTATTACTAAGAAATGACTATATTAATTGAAAATAGTATCTTAGATTTGTGCAACAAAAGCCGCATAATAGAAGACTATCTTGTACGGTTGTACCATTCTGTAAGAAACTTGGGGTAAAACTCCCCTTACCTACTCGACATCGAGCCATTGTGTAACACATGACCAAAGATTGACAAATTGAAAAAGTATATAAAACATCTCTTTTCCTTCCTTCTGATTTTCGGTCTAATGGTCAACGAATGCTCTTTATATTCTCAAATCAATTCTTCGAACTATCATCAAGTCTCTTACATCAATAGCCGAGAAGAATATAGCCATAGGCATTCTCAATTATATGTTTACGGTAGACCGCTTCTATTAGAAAAAATATTTGTTGAGCTGATTACCTATCTCGATCTACGAAATTCTTATGGTGCCAAAATTACACGGATATTTAGTTTACAAACCGAGCGGTACCAAACCATACGTTTAACAATAGCTCGACATGTTTTTTTAAATAAAAAATTTGTATCCAGCAATCAATATACAAGTTTATACATAGCCTAGAACAGATTTTGCTTTCTATGCGAATATGCTTTACAGCATAAAATGATAAAACAAATAGCTAATCATTTATCAGTACTTAAATGTATAAACAACAGAATAAAAAACCTTTGGAGAAATCCAAACAAATCCTTAATTGGATAAAAAGAAAAATTATATTGATAATTACAACCGTTATGCTTGGAATGTCAAATGCAATATATGACGAAGATAAAACAATGAATGAAAATCAATATCGTATTGAACAGAAAGATAAAAAAGATTGAAATTTCTGGCTGTTTTTTTCAAAACCATCGCAAAAGCTATTTGACACCATTTAACTTATCACCAACTATACAAACATAAACAATTGATTATCAAATATAAAAACTAAAATTTATTGACCAGCAATACAGAAGAGACTATACAATCTTTTCATACATTTCTTTTGTGCAAATTTTAAATTTCACCCATTTTACGCACCAGAGTAAAAACCTACAATTTTCGCACACAAACAGGGATTTACAAGCAATTCTCAACCTCAAAACATAGATAAAATACACTTTTTACAGCCAAAACACACTTTTTTAAGATTTTTACTTGGAAATAAACAGGATATGTTATATTTTCGTTAAAATAAATACTCTCCATTTATTCTAATTGTATATGGCAACAAATACCCCAACCACGTCTTTTTCGATAGCCAGACTTTATTGTGCTATTTTTGGTCATAACTTCTATCTTTCCAAAAACGTAACAAAGCACATCAAAGAATATAAATGTTCTCATTGTCAAAAAGAAGCTACAACAAATGTTAGAGGTCGTTTAGTATTAATGACCCCCAAACTAAAAGAAATCAATACTGCCTTAATTGAGGTTCAAGCCAAGAAAATGGCTAGGAAATCAAAAACTTCAAAATTTCAGTCAACCCGTTAGTCTTCTTCTTTAGTAAAAGAATTCCAACCCTGAGCCTGTAATGCAATCTTAGTATTAGCTCTTGTAATCAAATGCATTCCTTCTTTCTGTTCTGTCATATGACCAATAACCGACAAATTAGGGTTAGCCTTTATTTTCGGAAAATCCTCTTGTTTGATGGTAAACAACAACTCATAATCCTCACCACCATTTAGTGCAACCGTTGTACCACTTATATCAAATTCTTCACAGGTAGCTATCACAGTGGGATCCAAGGGAAGTTTATCTTCATATAAATTCACTCCCACCCCAGATGCTTTACAGATATGCATAATCTCTGAGGAAAGCCCATCACTGATATCAATCATGCTTGTAGGTTTCACCTCCAAAGCGTCTAACAAGCCAGAAATATCGTTTCGTGATTCTGGCTTTAATTGTCTTTCTATCAAATAACTATACGGAGTTAAATCTGGTTGAGAATTGGGGTTTGCTTTAAAAACTTGCCGTTCTCGCTCCAATATCTGAAACCCGAGATATGCAGCTCCCAAATCTCCTGTGACAACAAGTAAATCCCCTTCTTTGGCCCCATCTCGATAGACCAAGGTTTCTTTTGGAGCATGTCCAATAGCAGTAATACTAATCAACATCCCTTTGGTAGAGGATGTGGTGTCACCACCAACAACATCAATTTCATAAAACTTAGCTGCAGTTTCGATACCTACATACAACTCTTCTAACGCCTCTTTGGGAAAACGATTAGAAACAGCAATACTCACTGTAATTTGAGATGCGGTAGCATTCATCGCATAAATGTCCGACAAATTAACCATTACAGCTTTATATCCTAGATGTTTTAATGGCATATAAGACAAATCAAAATGAACACCCTCTATCAAAAGATCTGTCGTAACTACACAGGGTTCATTATCAAAATTCAACACCGCAGCATCGTCTCCAATACCTCGCAAGGTGGTTTTTTGTTGAATTTTAAAATTCTTGGTCAAATGCTCGATCAATCCGAATTCTCCTAATTGACTTAGCTCACTACGCTTTTCATTTTTATTTGCTAACATTTTGCTAAAATAAGCACAGATAATCAATTTATCATTAGTTTTTTGTCGTTAAATATTGACTGTGATCGAAAAAACAAATTTTACACCTACAAACCATACCAAATCTACGGTTTATTACGTTGTCTCTACAAATCGTGTTAACATTCATATAATTAATAATCGTTAATTTTATAGCGACGCATTATAATTATTTTTCAAACTAACAAAAATCCAACATTCAGATGAAACATTTACTATTCACCACTTTAGGGATTTTCTCCTTAGGTCTTACAATAGGTTGCTCAGGTGATGACATATCAACACCAGAACCAACGACACCAGAACCAACAACACCACCTGTGGTTGTTACGCCTCCAAACCCAACAGAACCCGAAGAAATTATAGGAACACCATGCGAGAACGGTTTTGCAGGTATTTATCCTTGCAAGGGATACGATCTTATCGCACATGTTACATTAGAAGAATTAGGTTTCCCTGGATCATCAGGTAATGATAGTTGGGGATGGACAGACCCAACAACAAACAAAGAATATGCGATAATGGGAACCAGAAATGGAACTGCATTTGTAGATATCTCCAATCCAGTAAAACCAATTGTTTTGGGCAAATTGCCTACGGCAGCCAATGCTAGTAACTGGAGAGATATCAAGGTGTACAACAACCATGCTTTTATTGTTGCTGATTCAGACACAAGAGGACGAGCACATCCACATGGTATCCAGATATTTGACCTCACAAAACTAAGATCCGTAACCAATCCTCCAGTGACATTTACACAGGATGCGAATTTTCAAGGAATCCAAACTGCACATAACATCGTGATTAATGAGCAAAAAGGATATGCCTATGCTACAGGAACATCAAGAAGCGGTACCTACAGAGGTGGTGCTACTTTCGTAGACATCAAAAACCCAAAAAATCCAGTTGCAGCAGGAGGTTATGGCGACGATGGATATTCGCATGATGCACAAGTAGTTACTTACAACGGTCCAGATGCTGATTACGCTGGAAAAGAAATATACATCGGTAGTAATGAGAATGAAATTGCTATTGTAGACGTAACGGACAAATCAGCTCCAAAACGAATTTCGACATTAAGCTATGATGATTTTAAATATGCACATCAAGGCTGGTTTACAGAAGATCAAAAATATTTTTTATTGGGCGATGAATTGGATGAGCAAAGAATTGGAGTAAACACAAAAACTATTGTTTTTGACTTAACTGATCTTGATGCTCCACTTGTACATACGGAATACGAAGGGCCTACGCCTGCAATCGATCATAATGGTTACATAAAAGACAACATATTTTATCAAGCATGTTACACAGCAGGGGTACGAATGATTGATATTTCAGGAATTGATGGCAAAAACTTATCAGAAGTAGGCTTTTTTGACACCTATCCAAGAAATGACAATGCTAACTTTAACGGTACATGGAACGTCTATCCTTACTTCAAAAGTGAAAATATCATTGCTAGCAATATCGAAGATGGCTTATTTATCATAAGAAAGTCCAAAGAAGCAACTTTATCAAATTAAAACTAACGCGTCATGCAATTGTGGAAACTCATCGGTATTACAATTTGTCTTGGAAACAGCATAGCTTGTAATTCCGATGACTCTCCTACTGTGACTACAGAAACTACCCAAGTAATAGACAACACATTCAAAGGAACTGTCAATTGGAAAAAAACTTTTGGAGGAAGTTTGAATGAAGAGATCAAAGCAGTCACGGTAGCACCAAATGGCGATTACGTTATTTTGGGTAATTCGGGCAGTACGGACGCCATTGTAGGCACCAATACTTCGGGAACACAAGATTATTGGGTCATGAGAATAGATCCCTCAGGAAACTCCATTTGGAGCAAAACATATGGCGGAGACAATGACGAACGAGGAGAGGCTATTGCACTTACCAAAGACAATGGTTTTATAATTACTGGTTATAGCAGAAGCACATCAGGGGATGTATCGGCGAACAACGGTTCTTATGACCATTGGATGGTAAAATTAGATGCTAATGGAACCATACAATGGGAAAAAAACTATGGATTTCTAGGAGATGACAGAGCTGCTCAGGTAAAACAAACCGCTGATGGCGGCTTTTTGACAGCTGGATATCTTGATGTAGATAGCTACGAAGGACCTAACAATCCTAACAAAGGCCTAAAACAAGAAAAAGCCCCAAAAAAACATGGGATAGGAGAATTTTGGATACACAAACTAGACTCAATTGGTGCTGTCGAATGGGAACGGTTTTATGGAGGATCCAATAATGATAGAGCAAGTGACTTCTTAATATTAGATGACGGATATTTAGTCATTGGAACATCAGAGAGTACTGACTTTGATATCACTAATAGTAAGGGAAGCTATGACTTTTGGATCATAAAAATCAATAAAAAAGGAGAGCTACAGTGGCAAAAAAACTATGGCGGATCAGAAATTGACACGGCTTACGCTGTTGCGACAACTATCGATGGGAATTTTATAATCGTAGGTGATACTCGCAGTATCGATGGAGATATCACTACAGGTAAAGGTAATGCAGATCTCTGGGCTATAAAAATTGCTCCAGATGGCACACTACTCAAACAAAAAACCTATGGAGGATCTGGTTTTGATACAGCCAGAGGCATCATAGCCATGAATAACAAAGAATTTATCATTTCTGGAAGCACTAAAAGTAACGACGGTGATATCTCCAAAAGTTTTGGAGGTAATGATATCTGGCTTCTTAAGATTGATGAAAATCTCAATTTGAAATGGAATACTACCTTTGGGGGCTCTGATTTTGATTTTGGTATGAGGATTTCACAAACTACAAGCGGAGAAATTATAGTCATTGGAGACACCAAAAGTACAGATAATGATAGTGTTGGGAATAACGGAAAAAAAGATGCGCTAATCATAAGCATTACACCTTAAAAATCAATAAAAATGCACTTAATTAAAAGAAAATATAAAAATCTACTTGTCATAGGCTTATTAGCTCTAACAACTGCAACATGCAAAAAAAACGATGATGGTGACGACAGTCTACAAGTTATCACTAACGAAGGAATGGCAATAGATGGAGCACTGACATTAACCTTTGATAATGTTGTGGGAGACAAAGATCTTGTTCTAACAGATCAAACCTATATGAATAAAACTGGTGAGGAATATGGGATTAATGAATTCAAATACATCATCAGCTCCATAGCCCTTTCACAATCAGATGGAACAGTATTCACCTATCCAGTTGCAGACAGTTATTTTGTAATAGATGAAAAAGAAAACACTAGTTTACAACTCAACCTTACAGGTATTCCTGCTGGTCGTTACGAGAGCCTACAATTTGGTTTTGGAGTAGATCAGAGTAATTATCCTATAGAACAAGGTACACTTAATTTTGTACCCACGGCAGAAGAAAAAGGAATGCTCTGGGCATGGGCTGCTGGATACAAATTCCTGAAAATGGAAGGAGACTTCAAAACTAGTGGAGCAGAAACATCGGAACCATTTACTTACCACGTGGGTAGTCTAAGTGACACCTTAGACAATTTCAAATTAATATCGTTGTCTTTGTCTTCAGAAACAACCAGTAATGAAACGGCAACCAACACCATAAATATAACTACTGATGTAGCTCAGATTTTTGATGCGGTCAACACAATGTCTTTAAAAGTAAAGCCTGATGTGCAAATTGATCCAGAAAACTCTCCAAAAATAGCAGAAAACGTTAGTCAAATGTTTAAAATCAAAAAATAATATATGCGAATTAGTGTAACTCTGATAGCATTTTTTCTTCTCCTCCTTTCTTGTTCCAAAGAAGGAGGAGAAGAATCATATATCCCAATTCCAGAAACGATTCCAGTCAAAGTTACCTATGATCCGACTCCACTCGCATTTGACATACCTAGTAATTTTCCTGAACTAACGTATGACATTAACTCCAATCCACCTACAGAGGCTGGTTTTGCATTAGGGAAACGCTTATTTTATGAAGGAAAACTCTCTTCTACAGGTGTCATCTCATGTGGCGAATGCCATAGACAAGAGTTTGCTTTTACACACCATACCCACATCGTTAGCCATGGTGTAGATGGTGCTCTGGGAACACGTAATTCCCCTCCTACTCAAAATTTGGCCTTCATGAAAGAGTTCAATTGGGACGGTGCTGCGGCTCTTTTGGATATGCAACCCATCATTCCTATAACGGCTCCTGTCGAAATGAATGAAACATTTGCTAGTATTTTGAAAAAGCTTAAAAATGATCCGGTCTATCCCGATCTATTTGCCAAAGCTTTTAAAAATGGTGCAATCGATACAGAAAACATGCTCAAAGCATTATCTCAATTCATGTTGTTAATGATCTCCGCTGATAGCAAGTACGACAAGTATATCCGAAACGAAGGAGGAGTCACACTCAATGAGCAAGAAAAAGCTGGCCACGCATTATTCAATGCCAAATGTGCCACATGTCATTCTGGGGAATTATTCACCAATCAGACTTACAAAAACAATGGACTTCCTATAGATCCAGAATACAACGATATGGGAAGAGCTGCTGTTTCTGGAAAAACAGAAGATAATCAAAAATTCAAAGTTCCTTCCTTACGTAACATAGAACTAACACTGCCCTATATGCATGATGGTCGTTTTGGCACCTTAGAAGAGGTACTAGACCACTATAGTTCTGGGGTTGTTGATAGTCCAAGTTTGGATCCATTACTCAAACAGGAAGACGGAACCCTAGGTATCCCACTGACTGCTTCAGAAAAAACGGAATTACTTGCCTTCTTAAAAACACTTACAGACAATGACTTTGCGCTTGACAAACGCTTTTCAGAGTTTTAAACACCGTGCAAAAATCTGTAATTTGACTTGACAACACCAATAAAATAGATGTTCTACAATGGCCTTTTGCTATAGTTCTTACACTTGCTACATCCCCTCCCCCTTCATGACAAAAGAAGTACAGCATATATCAAAACTACAGAATAAGTCGATCTACGAAATCATATACCTCATCTCAAATTCGCGCTTCTACCATTTATCCTTTGAATTTGCTAGTACAAAAAGCATTTTATAGCAAATAAAAAAGCGGATAATCACCTTGGCATAACATATTCCAAACAGGAATATTCCTGTAGCACTTTACTAAAAATCAAGGGATAAATCAACACATCCTATCAAATATTTTCGTTTAATTTTCTCGTGCCTAATTTTTTAAGCCACAAACAGTCATACAAGTATCCTACCTGCTTCCAAAACGACCATTACATTTAAAGAAAAAAACTTCGTACCTTTCTTGACTTATTAATGATTTTTAAATGCCGTTTTTTTCAATTTCTAGCATGATAAAACTTCTTAACAAAAACATAAAGATCTCTTTCATCCTTCTTTTTGCACTCCTATCGTGCAAGGAAAAAAAAATTGGGTTCAATACTCAAATACGCCCAATTTTGAATAAAAAATGTATTAGTTGTCATGGAGGAGTAAAACAATCTGGTAATTTTGGATTGGTTTTTAGAGAAAATGCTCTTGGCAAAACAGCTAGCGGCAAATATGGTATTGTACCCGGACTCCCGGAGGAAAGTGAAATGATTGCAAGAATCACTCATCAGGATCCTGAAATGAGAATGCCTATCGAAAAACCGCCTTTAACAAAAGAAGAAATAGAACTATTGATCAAGTGGGTTGAACAAGGCGCAAACTGGGAAGATCACTGGGCGTACTTGAAGCCTCAAAATCCAAAGACACCAACATCAGATCCCCAATGGGGAAATAACCCTATAGATGCGTTCATTCTAAAGACGATAAAAACCAAGGGGATGTCTCCAAATACCGAAGCAAATCCATATGATTTAGTACGCCGTTTATCTCTAGATTTAACCGGCTTACCGCCAACAGAAGCTCAAATTTCCAATTTTACAACCAACTACTCAAAAGAAAACTACGAAACATTTGTCAATCAACTCTTAGAATCTCCTAGCTACGGAGAGCATTGGGCAAGTATGTGGTTAGATTTGGCCCGCTACGCAGACTCCAAAGGCTACGAAAGAGATCGAAAAAGACAAATTTGGAAATACAGAGATTGGGTAATAGATGCTTTTAATAAAGACATGCCTTTTGACCAATTTACCGTAGAACAACTTGCTGGTGACTTATTACCAAATCCTACCGAAGATCAGTATATTGCTACGGCTTTTCACAGAAATACGCTTGCAAACGGAGAAGGTGGTACAGAAAACGAAGAATATAGAGTTGCTTCGGTAATCGATAGAGTCAATACCACATGGGAGGTATGGCAATCTACAACAATGTCTTGTGTACAATGTCACAGCCACCCTTATGATCCTATCAAACACAAAGAATTCTACACTTCTTATGCTTTCTTTAATAATACTCTGGATTGGGATGGTCCCAAAGACACCCCTTTGTATCGTGGATATAAGGATCTTGAAAAAAAGAAATTAGACAAAGTTAAAGAATGGGTCGAGACGGTCTCGTCAAAAGAAGAGGCCAACAAATGGACAAATTTTATACATCTACAAGAGCCTAAATTAACCCCAGAGGATTTTGAAGAATACCGCAATGCCACGCACAGAAACACGGCCGACCAGGACTTTATGATTGCATACAATAATGCGCAGATCAAAATCAACGACCTAGATCTGGAATCAATAGACCGAATCTATTTTAATTATAAACAAAAGATTACATCGACTGCAAAGATTATTGTTCGAAAAGATAGTATGAATGGTCCTATTATAGGACAAACGATATTGAATCAAGCCCAAAAATTCACAAACAAACCTATCAAAATTAAACCAAACTCAAAATCAAAAACTATTTTCCTTCAAATTACTAGTAATGACCAAAAATATAAATGCTTAGTAGATGGCGTATTACTTGGCAAAAAATTACCTGCGCCACAAGACAAACAATATGCAACGATCTATGAGTATATTGATAATTTGCTCAATGCTCCGTATGACTATTCTACTCCAGTAATGCATAACAAAACAGAGAGTTTCAAAAGGCAAACACAAGTATTTGACCGAGGCAACTGGTTAGTACTAACCGACACTGTATATCCGGGAGTACCAAAATTACTTAATACAGAGAACACAAAATTCAAAAACCGCTTAGATTTAGCAAAATGGCTTGTTAGTGACAACAATAATCTAACAGCCAGAGTTATTGCAAATCGATTTTGGGCACAAATTTTTGGCAAAGGGATCGTATTAACTTCCGAAGATTTCGGAACGCTAGGAGAAAAACCAACACATCCCGAACTTTTGGATTGGTTAGCTATCAAATTTTCTACAGACTGGAAATGGAGTGTAAAAACATTACTAAAAAACATCGTAATGTCTAGCACCTATAAACAAAGTGCCGTAATTACAGCAGAAAACAAAGAAAAAGACCCTTATAATCAGTGGTTGGCAAGAAGCTCAAGAGTACGATTATCCGCAGAACAAATACGAGATCAAGCACTAGCCGTGTCCGGACTTTTGAGCAAAAAAATGCACGGACCCAGTGTCATGCCCATACAACCTGATGGCGTATGGACCGTTATTTATAGCAAAGATAGTTGGAAAACAAGTCAAGGAGAAGACGCCTATCGAAGAGGACTATACACCTACATGAGACGCTCAAGCCCTTATCCATCATTCATAAGCTTTGATGCCTCAGGCAGAGATTTTTGTCTATCCAGAAGAACAAATACAAATACACCGCTGCAGGCATTAGTTACCCTAAATGATCCCGTTTATTTTGAAACTGCATTTCATTTGGCCCAACAAATAGAAAAACTTGAAGGAGGAAAAAAAGAAAAAATCGCAATCGCCTATCAAAAAGTAATGGGAAAGTCAATAAGTGAGGATAAATCCAAAATTTTAATGACATTACTCAACGAAACAGAAGCGTATTACGCAGATCATAAAGAAGAAGTACATGCACTAATCAAGTCGAATAATACGGAGCTAGCGACACTAACAGTGATGATGAATAGCTTGATGAATATGGATGAATTTCTTGTAAAAAATTAAAATACCTGCTATGGATTTATTTAATGAAGCACGAAAAAGAGAACTAGAGTATACAACACGAAGACATTTTCTTAAAAAATGTAGCACTGGTCTTGGTGGAATTGCGTTAGCATCCTTGCTGGGACCTCAAAACCTTTTTGCAGGAAATAGCCACCCTCCAACACCAGATTTGAGTAGTCTGAACTTGCCGCACCACGTACCTAAAGCAAAACGTGTTATTTACCTACATATGGCAGGGGCACCTTCTCAACTAGAATTATTTGACTATAAACCCGAATTACAAAAGTTAGACGGATTGGATTGCCCTCAATCGTTATTAGAAGGCAAACGGTTTGCTTTTATACAAGGTACACCAAAAATGTTAGGCCCTCAAGTCAATTTTGGCAGATACGGTCGAGCGGGAACCTACATATCAGATTTGTTACCAAACTTCAGAAAAGTTGTTGATGATGTTGCCATCATTAAATCCATGCATACCGATGAATTCAATCATGCACCAGCCCAATTATTAGTGCAAACTGGAAGCGCAAGAACGGGACGACCAAGTATGGGTGCTTGGGTCACTTATGGATTAGGCTCGGAAAACGAAAACCTCCCAGGATACATGGTTTTGGTCTCCGGAGGCAAAAATCCAAGTGCTGGTAAAAATGCTTGGGGCAGTGGTTTTCTTCCTTCAGAATATCAAGGTGTACAATGTCGAAATTCTGGTGATCCGATACTATATGTTTCTAATCCTAATGGGATGAGTAGGACGATACGCAAACAGTCACTAAAAGCAATCAACGACATCAACGAGAAGCAGTACAAGGAATTCAATGATGATGAGACGATGTCCCGAATTGCGCAATACGAAATGGCTTTCAAAATGCAAGTTTCTGTGCCAGATATCATGGATGTCTCCAAAGAACCGGAATATATCAAAGAAATGTATGGCGCAAAGGAAGGCGAAGCATCCTTTGCAAACAACTGCCTTTTGGCACGCCGTCTTGTAGAACAAGGCGTACGTTTTGTACAATTATACGATTGGGGTTGGGATATGCACGGTACTAACAAAGCGTCTTCTCTTGATGTAGGTTTACACCGAAAAAGTAGACAAATAGACAAACCTATGACTGCATTGATACAGGATCTAAAACAACGTGGTCTTCTCGATGACACCCTAGTAGTTTGGGGGGGTGAATTTGGGCGTACACCTATGAGAGAGAATAGAGGTGGTTTTGAAATGCCTTTTCATGGCAGGGACCATCATACCGAAGCATACACTATTTGGATGGCTGGCGCAGGTATCAAAGGAGGAATCACTCATGGCGAAACAGATGAAATTGGTTTTTATGGTATTAAAGACAGGGTACATGTTCATGACTTACAAGCTACTATCCTAAATCAATTAGGAATTAATCATGAAAAATTTACCTATAATTTTCAAGGAAGAGATTTTAGATTAACAGATGTACACGGACGTATCATCAAAGACATATTAGCTTAACTAAGCATCAATCTAATATATAGTTATGAAACACACAAGACGTCAATTTATAGCTACCGCAGGCGCGGCAAGTGCGGGATTGGTTCTAAACGGCATGTCATTACCCAAAATTGAAAATCCTCAAAAGAAATACGCTTTGGAAGTTTATGCCACAAAATGGGGGTTCAAAGGCTCCATAGATGCATTCTGTAAAGCGGTAAAAAAAGAAGGATATGATGGTATCGAAGCATGGTTTCCAAGCACTATTCAAAGAAGAGAAGCCCTATTAGAAGCATTGGATAAATATGACCTGAAATACGGAGCTATTGCCAACACTACAGGTAGTACAAGTGCAGAACACCTTGACAGCTACAAAAACAATCTAAACACTATTATTACCAACCACAAACCCCGATTTATCAACTGTCATTCTGGAAAGGAATATTTTACTTTTGAAGACAGCAAAAAAATTATTGACTTAGGGATTGCTATTTCAAAAAGTAGTAGCGTTCCTATTTATCACGAAACACATCGTGGTCGTATTTTATACACAGCACATGTAGCAGCACAATTTATTGACAAAATACCAGAGCTACAATTAACTCTAGACATTTCGCACTGGTGCACCGTATCCGAAAGTTTGTTGAATGATCAAAAAGAAGCGGTAGAAAAAGCTCTGATGCGTACCTCTCATATTCACTCTAGGATTGGTCACAAAGAAGGCCCACAAATAACCGAACCGAGAGCTCCAGAATGGCAAAAAGAGGTACAAGCGCATTATGCATGGTGGGACAAGGTTGTTTTACACAAAAAAAAGAATCACGAATTACTTACTGTAACTACAGAATTTGGCCCTGCAAACTATATGTGGACAACACCCTATACCAAACAACCATTAAGCAATCAATGGGAAATTAATGTACATATGTTACAAGAATTCAAAAAACGTTATTCATAAAACACCTTTAATGATACCTAAAACACTTTTATCTTGTTTTTAGAAACTAATATATTTCAGTTTTTTGGCAGATTTCATGCCCTGATAGTACATTTACCCATAGGGTTTATTATCATAGCTATCATTTTTGAAGGTCTTGCTTGGAAAAAAAGCATAAATCTAAGAGAGGCTATCTCCTACGCCCTATTAATAGGGGCTATTGCAGCTGTTTTTGCAATTATTTTGGGACTAATGTTGGCCAATGATGGCGGATATAATGAAGAAGCTCTAAACCTACACAAATGGACGGCCATTTCAATGGCTGCTCTTACGTTTTTGCTCTACTTTTTTCACAAAAAAAAACCTACTCAGATTTGGGCAAAAAAGGCCTATCCTATACTCATGAGTCTGGTTGCTCTCCTGCTAACTATCACAGGACATTACGGCGGCAACCTAACACATGGCTCTACCTATTTGTTTGAACATGCGCCGAGACCAATACAAGCACTAGCAGGGATCAAACCCAAACGAGAACGAATCACCAATTTGGAGAACGCACTGATTTATGAGGATGCCATTAGCGTTATTTTTGAAAAAAAATGTAACGTCTGCCACAACAACGACAAAGCAAAAGGTGGATTACTTTTAATAGACGAAACCAGCATTTTGAATGGTGGCTCTGGAGGAGTTGTGGTTATCGCTGGAAATGCCGAAAAAAGTGAATTGTATAAGCGGATAACGTTGGACAAAAACCACGAAAAATTCATGCCTACAGAGGGCCGAACACCACTGACTAATGAGGAAACGTTTCTAGTCAAATGGTGGATCGACAAAGGACTACCCTTTGACAAAAAAATCGTAGACCTAAAACCTTCGGACAAAATAACAACCTATTTACAAAGTATAGGCATTGGTCTAAAAAAATCATTCTTGGAGCAATTAAATTTACCAAAAATCCCCGAAAGCACCACAGCTCCTTTACAGGCATTGGGTTTTCGGATCAATCCAATTTCTAACGCAAACACTGTCCTCGAATTGAGTTATTCGCCCTACAACAAGGATCCGTTGACCGCCGCAAAAATGGATGCTGTACTGAAAATAAAGAACTACATTACATGGCTCAATTTGTCTAATCTAGACCTAAATGACACGCTTTTTTCCAAAATAGGGCAATTAGAAAATCTCACCGAGCTAAGAGTGAGCAATACGACTATAACGGATAATGAACTAAAGCACCTAGAACCCCTGAAACATCTAGAATATTTGAATGTATATGGAAATGAAATAACCGATGCTAGTATTGAAAGTTTTCAAAAACTCAAAAACTTAAAAAAACTATATCTATGGAAAACTAACATCAGTGAAGAAGGTATTCTAAAAATCAAAGCTGCGCTACCGCAACTAACTATAGTTACAGGTCAATAGTGATTCTTTTGAGTATTGACGGTCATTGAATTGATAAATTAAGAGCTACTAGAAAAATCTGAATGAGAACATATTTTGAACTACAGTATAAAATAATAAATAGAAAAATGATAGCGTTTGGACTTCCGCTTATCATTGGATACCCGCTACTACTAACAGTTTTTATTCCATTATTTTTGTAGATTACAAAACAACATAAGACACTAAAAAGATGCATATAGTAATTATAGGAGTTGGAGGAGTTGGAGGCTATTATGGAGGACGTATCGCCCAATCAGGACAGAAAGTATCTATGCTTTGCAGAGGAAAGCATTTGGAAGCGATAGAACAGAAAGGTTTGCAAATAAAAAGTCTCCATGGCGATTTTGTTGTGAAGCCTCATTTGGTTACCGACAAAGTTACAGTAATAGAAAAAGCAGATCTCATTTTGATCTGCACCAAATCTTGGCAGGTTACAGAAGCAGCAAGATTACTCCAGCCATTACTCAAAGAAAATACCGTAGTAATCCCCTTGCAAAATGGAGCAGACAATGCACCTCAATTACTTACAGTTTTGGACAAAAAATATGTAATGGGTGGATTATGCAAAATTTACAGCAGGATAGAAGCTCCCGGAATCATAACGCATTTTGGTCATGATCCAGAACTACTGTTTGGAGAATTAGATGGAAAAAAATCAGAAAGAGCCACCAAAATCAAAGCTATTCTTGATAACGCGCTCTTTAGAACAACGATTCCTGAGGATATTCAAGTAGCCATTTGGACCAAATTTATGTTTATCGCTACAGTAAGTGGATTAGGCGGACTCACAAGAGCTAGCCTCGGCAAAATGTATAAAAATTCTGGAACCAGAACAATTCTAGAACAAACGGCTACAGAAATCTACAAGATCGCAAAAGCCAAACAGATCAATCTGCCCGCAGATGCAGTTGCTCAATGTATGCATTTTATCAGCAAACAACCCTATAATTCTACCGCATCCACTCAAAGGGATATTATGGAAGGACGTCCATCCGAACTCGAAAACTTTAACGGATATCTAATCAGAGAAGGTGAAAAACTAGGAATCCCAACTCCAACTAATCGTTTTATCTATGAATGCTTGCTCCCCATGGAAGAGCATGCCAGAAATAACATGCACGTATAAAGTTTAATACCATTAAAAAAAAAGAATTGCAGACTAGTAATTCACTACTTTTATGTTATTGTAGTCTAGCCTGCAATTACCTTTTAATTTGGAGGTGGTTTACATCAAATCTTATCAAACAAGCATATTCTGGCAAACTAAATCCGTGCTTGATGTCGTTCTAATCTACTCAGTTCTTCATCAACTTATAGGTATTTAAATTCTTACCTATTCTTAAGAGATATACTCCTTTTGCTTTATCTGTCAAATCAATCATAGCTCCTTTACCTTCCTTGATTTTGGCTCCCAAAATATTATAAATACTCCATGACTGTGTTGTTTTGAGGTTAAAAACTCCTAATACACTAGGATTAGGATATACGACAACATCTGATAATTGATAATTCTCCAATCCCAAAAAAGTTTCCTTTATTTTTAAATCTATGCTAAACATGTTTTTGGATGCCCCCGTACTTGCAACCAACATAGAAATAACATTATCGGTTTCCATTCTATTTTCATCATATAAAGCTTCTCCAGTATATGTAGTGTTTGCTCTTATCGAAGTCCAATTAGTAAAATTTTCTGCCACTGTCGCTTTATAAATCGAACCTGATTTATGGATTGCATAAATATTCCCATTAGAATCGTGTGTAATTTTACCTCTCTGGCTTCTCACATTCGTTTCGTTTTTTATCCATTCTCCATTGACATCCCTATACAAATGACTCAGACGTCTACCATTAGCGGCATTTCTAGTTTGATACACATGCACTCTACCATCGTTATCTACAGTTTGTCCTGTTTGATTGGTAAGCCCAGTTCCTTCCGGAAAATCTAAAACTTTGACAGGTACAGCATTTTTAAATGTCATAGGTTTCCCTGCACTTCCAGCTTTTTCACCCGAGTTATTTTTCCATGTCAAACCATAGTCATCACTATAAGCATACATAAAATCAAAATTATTATTGGAAGTAGTACCTGTAGTTCTCCAAATCCACGATATGTGCAATCGTTCTTTATGATAATTTGCACCATTTAGATAAGGTCCTAATTTTGTTTTTGCTCCAGTTTCTGGCTTGGTATATTCTACAGCCCTACCCGTAATAAATTCTCCATGATGCGTCCATTCTTGAGAGTTTTTGTTGTAGGTGTAGATATGGCTTGCTCCTGAAATCGCTGACCCATGACGTCTTATCAATTGTAAATTTCCATTAGGCACATTCACAAACCTTGGATACGTAAAATTTTTGTTTGCAACAGAATTTTCTTTGGTACCTGGTAAGAACCCTAGAACATTTCCAAATTTTGATGCTTCCCATTTATGATCCTGAGGATTTGTTGTTAATCCTGTTACAGAAACCCGATAATTCAATGGTACAGATCCATTATGCTGATCAAAAATCATGTGTATCGTACCATCCCCCTCACAAATACCCAAAGAAATAACATTATGAGAATCATTAGCTTTTTGCGTGTAATCATCAAATTTGATTACCTCCCATTGACCGTTTGGTAGTTTTCTACGTCCTACATTTACAAAACGATTTTTTTGATTATTCCCGTTAATTGTATAAAAAACACCGTATTGAAATCCATTATGACTGAGGATAGCATTGTGCTGATGTCCCCTTAGGTTTATAGGCTTTTTTGCATTCTGAGGTTGTGCGGTTTCAGTCAAGGAATACGTTTTGACATTAGCTATTTGTGACCAACAATTTGCTAGGGACATACCAAATATGAATAGTACTAAATAGATTGTGTGTTTTTTTGACATTATGTTATTGTTTTTTAGGTTTTTAATACTCTTGAAGCTATTGAAACCAAAAAACTTTGACATCCTGTAGTATCCTGAATTAAAACACTCTTATTCAGTCATATAAAAAACATTCCTACTTTTTTCACACATCACCGTTACAATCCAACCTTACAACACAAAAAACACTCAAATCACGAAAGAAAAATACGACAAAAAATACGTAATCAATTTCGTTATAATAATGTTAAAAAAAGATTGCCATAGCTTTTATAAGGAAATATTAATACATAATTCACACATTTAAACATTATTTTTTTAATTATTTTTAATAATATCCTCCCAAAACACCACGATAAACCACCTCCAAACAATTTCAAAAAAACAGGAATTATTATCCAAATAAGCCCTTACGAACAACTCTTGTCTCAGAACATCTGAATATATTTTAGCCATAAGGTCTCCTATGAATTAAAAAATTAGGACATAGAACCACCCGTTCTCTCCTCCTAATTTCGCAACCAAAAGAACCCTAACTACGGTACTGATCTTGGCTTTTTCTTTACTTTATAAAGAAAAAGCACCCCTATATTTTCCAGGAATCTCAAACTACAAATGGTATGAGACTGTTGTTTCGACCATAAAATCGTAAATTTGCCCCTTGTAAAACTCGGACCATGCATTACGACCATAATGCCATTGAACAAAAATGGCAAAAATACTGGGCAGAAAACCAGACTTTCAAAGCAGAAAACAATTCTGAAAAAGAAAAATATTATGTCCTCGACATGTTTCCTTATCCCTCTGGAGCAGGACTACATGTAGGACATCCACTTGGATACATAGCCAGTGACATCTATGCTCGATACAAACGGCATCAAGGATACAACGTACTACACCCACAAGGCTACGATTCTTTTGGATTACCCGCAGAACAATATGCAATACAAACAGGACAACATCCTGCAATTACCACCAAAGAAAATATCGCAAGATATCGAGAACAACTAGATAAAATTGGCTTTTCATTCGATTGGAGTCGAGAAGTACAGACTAGTAAACCGGATTACTACAAGTGGACACAATGGATATTCATTGAGTTGTTTGATTCTTGGTATGACAACACGTCCAACAAAGCACAAAGCATCGCAGTATTAATAGCGCTATTTGAAAAAGAAGGAAACACCAAAATCAATGCTGTTTGTGATGAAGATACTCCATCCTTTAGTGCTGAGGAGTGGAACGCCTTTACTGAAAAAGAAAAAGAACAACTTTTGCTCCAATACCGCCTCACCTATTTGGCAGAAACCGAAGTTAACTGGTGCCCCAAATTAGGAACGGTATTGGCCAATGACGAGATTGTTAATGGCGTATCAGAAAGAGGAGGACATCCAGTTCTTAGAAAAAAAATGACCCAATGGAGTATGCGTATTTCTGCCTATGCCGAACGATTACTCCAAGGACTAGAAGGGATCGACTGGACAGAATCACTTAAAGAAAGTCAACGCAATTGGATCGGAAAATCCGTAGGAGCACATGTAACTTTTAACGTATTTGATAGCGTTTCGGAAACCGCAGCGCAAGGACGTTATGATCAGAATAGCGCCCATCTTTCTGATGATACTATCAGTGTATTTACCACGAGACCAGACACTATTTTTGGGGTCACCTTTATGACACTAGCACCAGAACATGCGTTAGTCAAAAAAATCACAACTTCTGAGCAAAAACCAGCGGTAGAAGCCTACATCAAAGCTACTGCCAAACGTAGCGAACGCGAACGTATGGCGGATGTAAAAACTATTAGCGGCGTATTTACTGGGGCCTATGCCGAACACCCTTTTACCAAACAACCGATACCTATCTGGATTGGAGATTATGTACTGGCAGGATATGGTACCGGTGCAGTAATGGCTGTACCATGCGGTGATCAACGTGATTATGATTTTGCTAAACATTTCCATATTCCAATTACTAATATTTTTGACGGAATTGACATTTCAGAAGAAGCCTATGGAGACAAAAATAATATCACCATTACGAATTCAGACTTCCTGAATGGGCTCAACTACAAAAAAGCTTCTTATGTAGCTATAAAAACACTCGAAACACAAGGTCAAGGCTACGGAAAAACCAATTATCGCCTCCGAGATGCAGTTTTTAGTCGTCAACGTTATTGGGGAGAGCCTTTTCCGGTCTATTACAACAATGGTATTCCCAAGATGATTGACAAAGTGCATCTGCCAATCACCTTGCCTCAGGTAGAAAAATATTTACCTACAGAAACCGGCGAGCCTCCACTAGGGCGTGCAGATAACTGGGCATGGGACACGGAAAATGCCATGGTTGTGAGTAACGACAAGATCAATGACAAAACGATATTCCCATTAGAACTAAATACCATGCCGGGTTGGGCTGGTAGTTCTTGGTACTTATTCCGATACATGGACGCTGACAACGAGCTAGAACTTGCCTCAAAAGAAGCCTTGGACTATTGGCAAAATGTAGATCTTTATATCGGAGGAAATGAGCATGCTACAGGTCACTTACTATATGCTCGGTTCTGGACCAAATTCCTTAAAGATCGCAATGTACTACCCGTAGACGAGCCTTTTAAAAAACTCATCAATCAAGGAATGATTTTGGGTACTAGCGCCATTGTTTACAGAATGAGTGGCACAAATACTTATGTTTCCAAAAACCTGAAAGAAGAATATGATGTTGAAGAAATCAGGGTTGATGTAAATCTGGTAAATGCATCCAATGAATTAGATGTAGAAGGGTTAAAAAACTGGCAACCCCAATTCAACAATGCAGAATTCATCCTAGAAGACTCCAAATACATCGTTGGTAATGAAGTTGAAAAAATGTCCAAACGTTGGTACAATGTTGTCAACCCTGACGATATTTGCAACCAATATGGCGCAGACACCTTGCGCCTTTATGAGATGTTCCTTGGACCATTAGAACAAGCAAAACCTTGGAATACCGCAGGAATCACTGGAGTACATAGTTTCTTAAAAAAATTCTGGCGATTATTTCATACAGGAAAAGAGGGCGCATTTCTTATTACCGATACTCCCATTACACAACTTGGAGAAAGTGCCAAAACACTACACAAAACGATCAAAAAAGTACAAGAGGATATCGAAAACTTCTCATTTAACACCTCTGTAAGCACCTTTATGATCTGTACAAATGAGCTAACGGCACAAAAATGCACCTCTAAAGAAATACTCGAACCATTATTGATTTTGCTATCACCCTACGCACCTCATATCGCAGAAGAACTATGGAGTTGTTTAGGATATTCAACATCAATTTCTACCGCGGAGTTCCCAGAGTTTGATGCTTCATTTTTGATCGAAAGCACCAAAGAGTATCCAATCTCTTTTAATGGAAAAATGCGATTCAAAATGGAATTACCATTAGACCTAAGCAAAGATGAAATAGAAGCAGCTGTCATGGCTCACGAAAAAACCCAACAACAACTGGATGGAAGAACTCCCAAAAAAATCATCATTGTTCCGGGAAAAATTGTAAATCTAGTAGGCTAAAGAATTCCATGAATCGCTAACAATCTACTCCATTCAATTGCAAAATATCACCATGCATCAATCGTATATCTTGTAGTTAAATGAGTTTTATATAAGCATTGATTAGTCATAGTCAATGCTTTTTTTATGTTTAATTAATCAAAAAAACACAAATATACATCGGTTTAGGTTAAAATAGCACACATTTATGTTAATCCTGACAATTTACAATAATCTTACAGTTGTATCTTTGTAGCATAATTTTGAGTAAATAATAACCCCCAATTTCTGATAATTATGACAAGTACCGTAGAATTCTTAGGATTAGTCGCTGCAGTATTAACTACTTCTGCATTTTTGCCGCAAGTATACCAAACATGGAAAACCAAAAACGTAGAGGGATTATCTCTTGCCATGTATACCGTATTCTTTATGGGAGTCATCCTTTGGCTTGCCTATGGCATTATGATTAACAGCCTACCTGTAATTGCCGCAAATGCTTTGACCGCAATATCAGGTGGATTCTTGATTTATTGCAAGATCAAATATAGCAACAAGACACCTACCATGTAACATCAAATTAAGCATCTAATATCTGAATACACTTGTTCTTTTTTACCTAAAACTCCATTCATATAGTATTTCTGAACTGAGGTTATGTCGTATAATTGTGGCACTGTACAAAAACGCAACGTGATTCTAGAATTGTTGTAGCATCTTTTTAGAAAATTATCACAAGCTAATAAGCTGCTTTGTTCCCCGCTATTTTAGTCGACAATCCCGTTTCAAACAACAATATATCAATCATTTATTTATAAAATTATCATGAATTTTTATGCCTCATCACTATACAGCAATACCTGTCAAAATAAAAAATAAGCTCTGTGCTTCTGAAAAACCCTTTTTTAGAACTAACACCAAATTAGCTATATAATGTAGCATATCGACTTATTCTCTTCCATCCGAATGCCTTGTTCATATATTCCATAACCAAGGCTATGCAATAGCATCACGATGTTTTTTTTACATAAAAAAACAACAGCATCATTAACACGTATTTATACACCAAAATTGTATTATATCATTTGTAATTACTGTAATAAATAACTCTTTTCCCTTCTTTTTACCTTAACCTCAAAAAAAGAAAAAGTTATGCCTCTATATCAATTTTCTTCATCATAGAAAGAAAAAATCTTCCATGTATTTTTCCAGTAATTTCTTGCTACAAATACTTTGATTAAAACGATAGCTCTTGCTATATTCGTTATATTTAGCAACTTTTACGCATCACAACCCAACTTCAGCACGCTCTGGTTTTTAATATTTATTTGACATAAAAAATATAAGATGGAATATCAAGTAGAGTTCATTGGATTAGTAGCAGCAACATTAACTACATCCGCTTTCTTACCACAAGTTTACAAAACATGGAAAACCAAAGATGTAGAAGGACTTTCTCTTGTTATGTATATTGTTTTTTTAACCGGAGTCCTTTTATGGCTCTACTACGGCATCCTAATCGACAGCTTACCTGTAATCATCGCCAACACTATTACTGCATTCTCTGGTGGGTTTCTTATTTATTTCAAACTCAAGTATCGCAAATAACATTTTTCAGTACGAAGCAGTTTACACTTTTTTGATTCTGGCAAAAAAACAAGCATTTGTAGCCTCAAAATCGAACACTCGTCACCACTAAATTAAGCCACAAAAAAACTAATTTTCTCCTAACCAACACCTCCTTTAACACTTAAATTCTACATACCACTGTTTATCAACTTTATGTCTCTTAAGCACGGTAACGATGTTTAACCTTGGTTTAACAGTCCTTTGACGCTTACATATTGAGAAAAAAAGTAATTTTCTTTCAAAATAACTACTATGACTATAGGTGTACCACAGGAAATAAAAAACAATGAAAATCGTGTAGGTCTAACTCCTTCTGGAGTTATGGAATTGGTAAAACACGGACATACTGTTTATATACAAGAACAAGCCGGGGTACAAAGCGGTTTTCTAGACACAGAATATCTCGAAGCTGGTGCAAAACTGGCCCCCACTATTGAGCAGATCTATGACATTGCAGAGATGATCATCAAGGTCAAAGAACCTATTGAATCAGAATATAATCTCATCAAACAAAACCAGATTATATTTACTTATTTTCATTTTGCCTCTAGTGAGTCGTTAACCAAAGCAATGCTAGCATCCAAGGCTGTTTGTATCGCCTATGAAACAGTTGAAGCTCCTGACGGCTCTCTACCCTTACTCATTCCAATGAGTGAAGTAGCAGGACGCATGTCCATCCAACAGGGTGCCAAATATCTAGAAAAACCCCTCAAGGGACGTGGCATACTGCTTGGAGGTGTTCCAGGAGTACCACCAGCCAAAGTACTCATTTTGGGTGGAGGTGTTGTAGGTACACAGGCCGCAAAAATGGCTGCTGGACTCGGAGCTCTTGTAGTCATTCTGGATATCAACATGAAACGTATGCGCTATCTAGATGACGTTATGCCCAAAAATGTGTTTACAGAATTCTCGAATGAATTAACCATTCGAAAACATATCAAAAATACAGATCTGATTATTGGAGGCGTATTAATACCTGGAGCAAAAGCACCTAAACTAATCACTAGAAATATGCTCAAAGACATGAGACCCGGAACCGTATTGGTGGATGTTGCAGTAGATCAAGGTGGATGCATTGAAACAACAAAACCAACAACCCATGAGGATCCAATATACATTATAGATGATGTCATACATTATTCTGTAGCGAATATGCCAGGAGCAGTACCGTACACTTCGACATTAGCACTCACCAATGTCACCCTACAATACGCTATCCAACTGGCCAACAAAGGTTGGAAAAAAGCATGTGCAGAAAACAAGGGGCTTCAAAAAGGGCTCAATATCGTTCATGGAGAAATCGTATATGAAGCGATTTCTACCGCATTTGATTTCTTACCTGAAAAAATGTCAAATCATGTGAGCTAACGACCAGTAAATATGTCGAATTTGTCATAAACAATGACTTTTACAGAGCCTCGCCTAAAATTGGCGGGGTTTTTGTTTTATTCGTATCTTTATTAAAAGCCTTTAAAAGCAAGGCTCTTTTTAAAATCATAAATTAAGAAGAAATACCAACCACTTCTTGAACGAAAAATAAAAAGAATATAACTATGATGGGATATTATATTATTGCTGGTCTTATGTTTTTGATCAGCACCTATGTAAGTAGCAAACTGAAGAGCAAATTCAAACACTACTCCAAAATACAGTTACAAAACGGCATGAGTGGTGCAGAAATTGCAACCAAAATGCTCAGTGACAATGGAATTCGAGATGTACAAGTTATCTCAACCCCAGGCATGCTTACAGATCACTATAACCCAAGTAACAAAACAGTTAACTTAAGCGAAGGAGTTTACAATCAACGTAATGCTGCTGCTGCTGCTGTAGCTGCTCATGAATGCGGTCACGCAATACAACATGCCCAAGCTTATAATTGGCTCCAAATGCGCTCTAACTTAGTCCCATTAGTCAGTATTGCTTCCAAGTGTTCTCACTGGGTGATTATGGTGGGTTTTGCTCTTGCAGCAGCTTCTAGTTTTGGTAACACTGTTCTACTGATAGGAATTATTATGTTTGGTACAGGAACGTTGTTTAGTTTTATAACATTACCCGTTGAATATGATGCAAGTAACCGTGCACTGGCCTGGCTAGAAAACAAAAACATGTTGACTAGAGACGAACACGCTGGCGCCAAAGACGCACTCAAATGGGCCGCTAGAACCTATGTTGTCGCAGCAGTAGGATCCTTGGCAACACTCTTATATTTTATCAGTATGTATTTGGGCAGAAGGAACTAAATATGAATCTGCCGATCAATTTGTTGATCTAACGAAATAAATGTTTCTGTTCGCGAAACACCCTCGATAGCTTGGATATCCCTATTGAGAACCTGCATGAGATGCTGATTATCTTTACATAGGATTTTGATAAAAATGGACCAATTACCTGTGGTATAATGACATTCGATTACTTCGGGGATCTGTTTGAGTTGATTGACAGCCCTTGGATTGCTCACGGCTTTATCCAAATACACACCAACAAACGCCATAGTTTTGTACCCCAACACTTTTGGATCAATTACAAATTTGGATCCAACAATCAAACCAGAAGCCTCTAACTTGCGTAATCGTTGGTGAATCGCAGCACCTGAAATACCCACTTTGCGAGCGATTTCCAAAATAGGTTTACGAGCATCTGACATTAAACTACGTAGAATTTCCTTATCAATTCCATCAACTTTAACCACATTATTTGTAATCTTTTCTTTCATTTTTCTTGCAACTGATACCTTTCAAAAAATAATTACAGGCCCATAATTTGGTTCTTTTTCTACTATTTTTTCGCTAGAAAAAATAAACCCTAGCCACAACTATGCTTTAATTTTGTAGTTCAAACTAGCGAAAAACAGTTCAATTATTTTGGTCTATAATTACATTGTTACTGGTGTATTTAATATCCTATCTGATTTTGATACTCTTCTAATAAAAATAATCTTTTTCTTCTCCATTGAAACAAAACATACTTTTGTTGCCCAACAAACCCAAGGCTTACCTGCCGCTTTTGGACAAGAAATTCCTTCCTAAAACCCTTTATCCCCGCACTCCATTTGGATTATACCCAGTATATTCCGTGAATTTTTCCTTAAAAATAATACCATGACGCTCCAATTCCTTCAGAATTGGTTCGTACACTTCTTTTCTTATTGGTATTTGTACACCTGGTGTGGTAATTTTTTTATTAAGAATAGCGAGTGTTGCAATAGCCACTGGAAGCCCCACTGTTTTTGCCATAGCCGTATGGGTTTGATTTTCTCCCAAAATAACCATCGTGGCATCGATCTGCTGCCGTTTATCATAGAGATCATATCCAAATTTATGATACATAATAATCATATCCTTATCATTTTCTTCTAGCGCCCAATTATCTTCCAATATTTTCTGAAGCGCTTGTGCTGGAGTCGCATTTTTGAGTCCTATATATTTTGTCTCACTAAAGATCTCTAACTCCATTAACTTGTCCCACATCAGATCATCTTGATCTATTTTGAGATAATATCGCAGTTTGAGCTCTACAGAATCTGTTGGAGAATACGGCAAAAATGCATTAACAAAATCCCTATAACTCATTTTTTCAGAACCTTCTAATACGTAATTATCAGCAGTCATTCCCAGTTGCACAAACATATTCCATGCCTTGGAAAATCCCACTCTACGAATAGTTCCACGATATAATGTCTTGGCAGTATCCAATCCATAAATACTCCGATATTTGAGAGAATCTCTATTAGCATAAGCTTCAAAGACACCATAATCTTCGATATCCAAGAATTCGGTACGCCGAAAGAGTTTCTGATACGGAATATATTTATAACTACCTTCTTGTATGAATTTGGCCGCACCACCTTGCCCAGCTACAACAACATTTCTAGGGTTCCAAGTAAATTTATAATTCCAGAGATTGGTATCACTCTCTGGAGCGACTAATCCACCAGTAAAAGATTCAAAAAGGAGTAATTCACCCCCTTTTTCTCTAATACGATCAAGGACTTGCATAGCGCTCATATGGTCAATACCAGGATCCAAACCAATCTCATTCATAAAAATCAACCCTTTTTCCTTGACCTCTGCATCTAATGCCTGCATCTCCGGACTGACATAAGATGCCGTCACAAGTGATTTCTTGAACTGGACACAATCCCGTGCGACTTCTATATGCAAACTTGCTGGAAGCATAGAAACCACAATATCACTTAGTGCTATGTGTTTTTGCCGTTGCTCTGTATTGGCTATATCCAATTGAATAGCTGTCGTTGCAGCATGGTTTTTTTGAAGTAACTGTGCACGCTCCAATTGTTGATCAGCAATTGTAATATGTAATTTTTGTTCAGCTGCCTTGTCCTGAAAATATTGGATAAGAACAGCTGTTGATTTTCCAGCTCCTATGACAATAATGTTGCGCATGTTTTGATACCTTTGTGTATTATCAGGGGGTAAATTACAGTTTTAAAACGATACATATCTTATGAACAGAAGAATTTTAATAACAGGCGCTAGTTTTGGTCTGATAGCGGTGATACTAGGGGCATTTGGCGCACATGGGTTACAAAAAGTTGTTGATCAAGCAGGGGTAGCATCCTTCAATACTGGTGTTAGATACCAAATGTATCACGCATTATTACTATTATTTCTAGGAGGAAATTCCGAGCTATCACAAAAACTAAAAAAGAAAGCCTATTATTTTTTCTTGATAGGGATATTTCTATTTTCTGGATCAATTTATGCATTGGTTCTTGATGAAGTACTAGGAATGGATTTCTCTGCCATTGCGCTAACAACCCCGATTGGCGGATTATTACTTATCATCGGTTGGATATTGTTATTGACTGGTTTTTTACGAAAAACGCAGTAGACTCACTGGTTTTTGGGAAGTATCGACAAACAGAATCATGTCATCTATTTTTTCCTAACATACCTTATTCCAAAACCAAACAGTATCAAAATACTCGTTGCCACCTCTTGGTAAATAGCTCTATAAAATCTGAGTAGTTCATTCAGGAAATACAGAAAATAAGATATAAAGTTTCTTAGCGAGTAATTTTAAAAGTATGATAAAAATAAGAAAATACTCCTTTGGTATTTTGACGAAGCATCACCAAAAAAACTATGCCAAATTAAAAAATAATACTATTTGTTGTTTGAATTTACCGGAAAGAAAAATTAAGATTTTTTTGTTTCAACTTCAGTAGAAAATTAAATCGTCCCCACGGCTATGCTTAAATTTTATAGTTCAAAATATTTTGATCTACAATTGCATTTTAAACGATACCATTATCCCACATGAGATAAATACAGGCGTATTAAAGACATTGCCATTTTTTTTATATCGAAACGCCGCAACTCTATTGTATCGGCTTAGCTAAAGCATCTATAAGTAGGACATTTATATAAAAAAGAAACAAATCGCTAGACGACATTATACCATTTGTTGGTACTGTTACAAAATCTGAGTACAAATAACAGAAACAACAAAAGGATGTGCTATCGACACATCCTTTTGTTGTTTCTGTTATTTATTTTTTATGCGTAAATACTATTTGTTTGCAGAAGCAATATATTTCTTTAGTGCCATCGTCATTGATGGTGTTTCTGGCGTAGGCGCTTGTATATTACACACTAATCCATGGGACTCTGCTGCTTTGATTGTTGAATTACCAAAAACCGCAATACGTGTATTGTTTTGTTTAAAATCAGGAAAATTCTCGAATAAAGATTCTATACCTGATGGACTAAAAAACACAAGGACATCATAAAAGACATCTCTAAGATTTGACAAGTCACTAATAACAGTTTTATAAAAAATAGCTTGTTTCCAATCAACTCCTAGTTTCGTCAAAGTTTCTGGTACCAGAGGCTTTAATTTATCAGAAGATGGCAATAAAAACTTCTCATTTTTATATTTCTTTATAAGTGGCGAAAGCTCATCAAATGTCCTCTTACCAACATAGATTTTCCTTTTTCTATAGACTACATATTTCTGCAAATAATAGGCGACTGCTTCACTTTGACAAAAATACTTCAAAGTATCAGGTACTTTATAGCGCATCTCTTCTGCAATTCTAAAAAAGTGATCTACAGAATTCCTACTAGTCAAAATAATTGCCGTAAAGCTTGATAAATCTATCTTTTGATGCCGAACCTCTTTTGCATCAACCCCTTCTACATGAATAAAAGGAATAAAATCAATTTTTACTTTTTGACGCTCTTCGAGCTCGAAATATGGTGAATTTTCGACTTTAGGTTCAGGCTGAGACACTAAAATGGTTTTCACTTTCATATAAATTCCTTTATTAAAATGGTTAACTATACCTCAAAAAGCTTATATAAAATGTAATATGGAGCAATTTCAAGTGTGCAAAGATACAAAATAAAATAGAACAGCTGCCCAAAAATTAATTTACTATACATTTTAAAAACCAGAACAAGACTCAATAAATTACCCAGAATCAATACACTACCAAAAATCACAACCGCAATCTCTGAATTAGGAAAAGCATAAAGCAATAGTCCATTCATAGGTAAAACTAACATTCCTAGATAATTACGATAACTTAATTTACAAAACAGATACTCATCCATCAGTGTTTCCATAGAAAAAACTACGCCTATAATTCTTTCTACCAAAAATTTTCCCAAAGTGAATAAAAAACAAATAGTAATCACTTGTAAGAGTAGAATCGCATCAGTACCATCCGAAATAGCATAAAATTGTTTGACAACTATATGAATGAACAAACCCAAGGACAGCAACTGGAATAATGTCAGCAGCATATTAAAAACTGAAGATATTGGTCGTTGTTTCTGTGCTATAATCAGATATTTATCGGACACCAAAAGTGCTATAAAACGCTGAAAACTATTTTCTTTGAGCAAACGAGCAGTAGCAAGAATGAGTAGAGATACCACCAATACTATCGTAGCCCAGTTGTTGGCATTATTCTCCCTGAAAATAAAATCTATAGCCATTTTTTTGCGAAGTTCTGGGGTAAAGATAGCACGCATATTTTAGTTTTGGTAATTTTTAAAAATACCCCATGCATTCTTTTGGCTTTAAAAGCACAATATTTGGTTATATTTGTGGCAAAAAACACGTGCACATGACAAACGCTCTTGTCATTATCCCAACCTATAATGAGTTGGAGAATATTACAAGGATCATCAAGAAAATATTTTCACTACAACAATCTTTTCATGTTCTTATAGTGGATGATAATTCTCCTGATGGGACTGCCGCAACTGTCAAAGAGCTACAGGAAGAATACCCTGATTCGTTGTTTTTGGAAAAAAGAGCTGGAAAATTAGGCCTAGGGACGGCTTATGTCCATGGATTCAAATGGGCATTAGAAAGAGATTATGCGTATATTTTTGAAATGGATGCAGATTTCTCTCATGACCCCAATGATTTGCTCAAGTTATACCACGCTTGTTCTAAAAGAGGAGCCGACATGGTCATCGGATCTCGTTATATCACAGGCGTAAATGTAATTAATTGGCCTATGAGTAGAGTATTACTATCATGGCTAGCCTCCAAGTATGTACGATTTATAACCGGAATGAATATACAGGATACCACTGCTGGTTTTGTCTGCTACAGGAGAAAAGTTCTACAAAAAATACACTTGGATCGTATCAAATTTGTGGGATATGCATTCCAAATAGAAATGAAATTCAAAGCACATCTTTTGAATTTCAATATTCAAGAAATCCCTGTGATCTTTACAGACAGAACAATGGGAGCCTCCAAAATGAATAAAGGAATAATTTCTGAAGCGATTTTTGGAGTTTTAAAAATGAAATTACTAAGTGTCTTTAAGCGCTATAAACCATGATAATGAGTAAAATATTAATAAAAAATGCCAACATTGTTAATGAAGGCAAAGTTTGGAACGGTGATGTATACGTAGAAAATGGTGTTTTTGTAGAGTTGGCATCGAGTATCAGTGCCAAATCTCCTGATGTACAGATATATGATGCAGAAGGAAAATATCTGCTTCCGGGAGCAATTGATGACCAAGTACATTTTAGAGAACCCGGACTAACACACAAGGCAAACATTGCTACAGAATCTAAGGCAGCAATTGCTGGCGGGATCACCTCGTTTATAGAAATGCCCAATACAGTACCACAGGCGACAACTATAGAGAAACTAGAAGAAAAATTTGCCATTGCAGAAGCTACGAGTTACGCTAATTATTCTTTTATGTTTGGAGGCACAAACTCTAATCTGGATGAAATCCTAAAATTAGATCCCAAAAAAGTAGCTGCCCTCAAGTTGTTTCTAGGGTCATCTACTGGAGATATGTTGGTAGACGACCCCGAAGTTCTAGAAAAAATATTTTCTTCTACCCCTTTGGTGATTGCTGTACATTGTGAGGATGAGGCAACCATCAAAGCTAATACAGAAAAATATATAGCAAAATATGGCGATGATATTCCGATCAAAATGCATCCAGAGATTCGCAGTGAAGAAGCTTGCTATTTGTCCTCTTCTAGAGCTATTGCATTAGCAAAAAAGACTGGGGCACGCTTACATGTTTTTCACCTTTCTACCGCCAAGGAGCTAGCTCTTTTTGACAACAAAACCCCATTAAAAGACAAAAAAATCACCGCAGAGGTTTGTATTCATCACCTTTGGTTTAGTGAAGAAGATTATGACAATAAAGGAACATTGATCAAATGGAATCCAGCGGTAAAAAAGGCATCGGATAGAGAAGCATTACTCAAAGCCCTGCTAGATGATCGCATTGATGTAGTTGCTACAGATCATGCACCTCACACCAAAGAAGAAAAAAGAAATGTATATACCAAGGCTCCATCTGGTGGCCCGCTGGTACAGCATGCATTACCTGCAATGCTGGAGTTATATCACAAAGAAAAAATTACGCTCCCTAAGATTGTCGAAAAAATGTGCCACAATCCGGCAATTCTTTTTGATATCGAAAAACGAGGCTATATCCGCGAAGGGTACTTTGCTGACTTTGTTTTAGTAGACCTCAATGCGCCTTGGACTGTTAATGATGAGAATATTCTATACAAATGTGGCTGGTCTCCTTTTCATGGTGCAACATTTAAATCTAGAATAACTCATACCTTTATAAATGGAGGTTTGGTGTATAAGAATTTTAAATTCTATGAAACCAAAAGAGCAACTAGACTGACCTTCAACAGATAATTCTTTACCTAATGAGCAACAAAATTCTTCTATATTTTTTGATTGGAACTCTTGTTTTTTCATGCCAAACGGTAGAAAAACCACAGAAACCAGCGTCTTTCTTACCTAAAGAAAAAATGATTGCAGTACTAATTGATATTGCAATTGTCAAATCAGGCAAGGATTACGACCTGAAAAGTATTAAAGAAAAAGGGATTACTCCTAGTGATTTTATCTATAAAAAACACGCTATCGATAGTACTATATTCAAAGAAAGTAATGCTTGGTATACGGCAAATCCTAAATTGTATCACGAACTCTTTACCGTAGTTCGTGATACACTATCTGCAAGAAAAGAACGTCTAGAAAAACAGATCAAAATAAAAGATTCGCTAAAGAACGTTCAAGATAGTATTGCTTCATTAAAGAAAAAATCAAAAACAGCACCCAAGCTACAAAAAAAGACCAAAAACAATAAATCAATCAAATAACACAATACGGTTCCTCATACCTACACTTCCTTTGATTCCGAGAAGCGAACAGTTTTGAAACTTTTTTTTAAATCGCTATAAAAATGCGGATTTTCCGGTAGAATCAAAAAGTATAAACACCTCTAAAAATAGCGTACAAAATAGGGGATTTAGCACAGTAATCCTATATGACACGTGGACGCGTTATGCGCGATGATTTTTTGTTTTAAGAAAATGATTCGCCGTTTTTTCGATCACGGTATCTATAGAAACAAACTCAAATGCTAACACTGTTTTGATTTTTGTTGTATCATAAACCGATTCGGTCAACAATGATTTTACTGTAGCCGAAGAAAACTCTGCACTCCCTCCAAATAACGTACTCCCTATCCATGTCATGGCTTGATATATGCGTAACATAAATTCGGAAGCTTCTTTATGTGGTTCTTTTTTACCTAGTGCATTTGCAATTTTTGATAACACTTCTTGATACCTAAGGTTTTCTGTCACCAATACGTAGCGTTCGTTTCGTATCTCCGTCTCCATTAACACAATCATTGTTCTCACAACGTCTTGTACTCCAACAAAACCAGTACTCCCTTGAGTATAATACGCGAGTCCTGTATAAACTTTGTCAAAAAGCACGCCACTACCACTTGAATACAAACCAGTTCCTATAATAACCCCTGGGTTGATTATTACTACATCCAAACCTTCTTGTGAGCCTCGCCATACTTCGAGTTCTGCACCGTACTTTGTAATAGCATATACAGAATTTGATGCTTCGGGATTCCACTCCGACGTTTCATCTAACAAATTCCCATTCATAGAATTACCTAAGGCAGCAATAGAACTTACATAGCATAGCTTTTGCACTTGAAATTGTACACAAAAGTTAACAATATTTGCCGTTCCTTCGATATTGGTTTTTCGCAGTTGCTTATAGTCTTCGACAGCAAAAGAAATCAATGCGGCACAGTGATATACATAATGCACCCCTTGAAATGCCTCCTTTAGTCCCGCTATATCTTCTAGACTTGTCTGTACCCATTGGATATTACTAAAATAGCTTTCTACTGTACTTCGACTATAATTTTTCTCTTCTATGAGATAATCAAAAAATATTTTTTTTGAAAAATCACGTTTAGTCTCCGTACGATAAAGCGCACGAATGGCGGGTTGCTCCTGTGCCAAATGGATCAACAAATGTGTTCCTACCAAACCCGTAGCTCCTGTTACTAATATCATAGTGCTAAATTAGGGATAATACCATTTCTAACATTATTTTAGTTCAAAATAATGTATCTTCTTATAAAGACATCAAATTGCATCCACGGATATCACTATGATCAAAGCGCCCCAAAATCTCAAAACTACCGTCTTGTTGAACACTACCTAGATCTTGTGTTGCGATAAATGAACAAGAATGATAATTAGCTAAATCTATCACATTGATACCTCCCGTTTTTGACACCCTACCAACGGTCATAGGATCCTCTGTATCCCTTGTACTTATACGCATCCAAGGAGGGCATCTAAAAACCCCATCTTCTTTGGAATATGCCTGAGACAATAGCTCTGTCATTCCGTATTCACTATGTACACACGATACTCCAAAACCGCGTTGCAAGATATCATGAAGCTCTGATCTAATTAATTCTTTTCGTCGACCTTTCATCCCACCAGTTTCCATCACAATGGTATTATTAAGATCAAATTGATATGCTTCTATGAGATCCAACAGTGCAAAAGACACACCTATCAACACTATTTTTTGACCTTCCTTATCTGCTTTTTTGAGCGTAGTCGCCAAACGATCCATATCATGTAGATAAAAACCGCTATCAGGGCTTTCGCTATTTTCTATAAGACTCTTGACCATATAAACCAAAGAAGAATCTTGACGCTCTAAATAATTGGGCAATAATGCCAAAATGGTATATGAAGATGGAGGACCATAAAATTGACGAAATGTTGCTGCAAAACTTTGCTCGTACAACAAAATATTTGACACATAATGCTTGCTCACAACACTACCCGTAGTACCACTACTACCAAAAACATATGGACTATCGTGAGTACTTGACAATACTTTTTTTGTCTTGAAAAACTCTATTGGTAAATGAGGAATCTCACTACTAGCACCAACACTAGTCTTGGAAACTCCTAATAAATTACAAAATCTTTGATAGACAGAATTATTGACATATTGATGTCTAAAAACTCGAAGTGCAGCTTCTTCAAAATCCGAAGCGGTTTGTATATCAAATATAAAATCATAATCCATCACTGCAATCTACTTATACTAGAAGTGGTTCAAACTTATTTTTTTTCAAATCGCTACAAAAAAGTTAATTGGTGTCATAGCATCTTCAAAAGCAAAACTTTGGCAAAAATAACTATTTTTGAACTAGCTCAATAGCTATTCTTTTTACAATCTCCCTAATACTGATTATGTCTTTTTTGTTTTTTTAAGATTTTTTTGATCTTCCTAAAAATTTGGCAGGATTCGTGGTAAAAGTAATTCCTGTTAGATTTTTGAAAACCTGACAAGAGAATTAATCTTTTTTACCTCAGCAAAGTAAAAAAATAATCTCTCTCAGACCACGTAAAAAATTCAACGAGCACAGCTATTACAAATCTCTTAAAACCTTATTTATGCGGATACTTTTTTTGCTACTAGTATTATTTTTTGGAATCCAAACCACCCAAAGTCAAACAAAATTAAAAAGGGCAAAACAGAGCCTTTCGGCCAAATCAAAACCAAGAGCAAAACGAACATCAAAGAATAACACAAATAACGCTACTAATTCTTATAATTACACCGATAGTTATGATGATTCTGATTTCAGCTTTTGGACAAGTTTGATCCTTGATCTAGGATGGCCAATTATAAAACTAGGAGTAACAATCCCCTATTACGTTGCCATAGAAAGTCCTTGGGAAAAAGAAAGCTCCAAACCTGCAGCAACAATGACCCCATACGCTTATGCAAATGGAGACAAAGGTCTATATACTTATGAAAACACCACGAACCCTACTAAGTTTACCGCCACCTTATCAGATCGATTTGTATACGAGAATCAAAATATACAAGGAAACCATGCCAACCTTAATCTGCGATTTTGGAATCGAGCAGGGTTAGAAATAGACCACCTAGTGCTTTGGGAAAACAATCCTAATTTTGGAAAAGATCAATTTTCTATGCTCACCGTTTTAGCAAAATATTATCGAGTAAGAACAGAACGTTTTGTAGGATGGTGGGGTATAGGCATCAACCATATAGGAAGTTATATTGACAAGTCTGGCTTTGCTTACGGATTAGGCATAGAGGCTTTTGTTGCAAAACCCATTAGTTTAGAGGCGACTTTTAACGGAAGTATAATCAATCAAGAACATATATCACGATTCAATAGCGGAATCAATTATTACATCAAAAACATCAAAGTATCAGGAGGCTATGAGTACCTACAACTAGGAACCCCCAAGTTTTCCTTATTCTCTCTCGGGGCTGGCATTAGCTTCTAACTCATTCAAACAATTAATAAACAATTTGGTAAAACATCAAAAAATTTCCTGCACTCTAAACCCAAGTAGTATCTTCTGGAGCACTTCTTTGAGAGAGACATGCTCCTGTTAGAGATGCATCATAACTAGATTAAGTAATGTTTCTTTTTTGAGCATTTTTTCACTGAGCCCTTTAACCATTCTCAATCGCTGTATTCGCTGTCTATCAGCACAATTAAGCACTTCTCCTGACATAAGTATGATTATGGACATTTCTGAGAGGGAAGTTATACGCCTATACCCCTCCAAAAACTCCCATCCTCCTCTGTCCGACATATGGATATCCAAAAAAATTAAGTCCAGAACCGTATTATATTCCTTTGATTTCTTTACCACCTCCAATGCTTCTAAACCATTACTAGCTAGGGTAACGTGAGCATCAATTATGGTCCGTTCAATCATAATTTTATTATAAAAAATTGTCGATTTATTATCGTCGACCAACAATATATTAGCTCCTTTTTGCAAGGACATTAAAATATCTCCTGTATTTTTGTTTTGCGGGTTTGTTTGCGTCATAATAATAAACATTTAATTCAATTCAAAAATATTTTTGTCTTACTATTCTTTAACCAGTATTACTTAAAAGAATAGAAAAACAGTTCCGTATGCAGTTCAGAATTTGTATTTTTTTGAGTTTTTAAATAGATTTATTCCATATTTACCTTCTTCCGTATCGCTTCATAATTAGCTTCGTATTTGTCCATATTCCTTTTTAGAAACAAAACAGTTACGTTTTGCCTTACTGACCATATATTCAAAAAAAAAATCATTTGAATTGATCATGCACAATTGGATATTTGAAACAATACTTGATAAGCACCATCAAACATACCTTCTAAGCCTTTGACAAAACTACTATTATTCTTTACCTCTTTATTTGAAATCTCTCCTTTACTGTTTTTACAGCCTTGTCTTAATTATTGATTCAATAAAATCAAAAAATCATCTAGCCTTTTTTAAAAACATTCTGAATATTATTTTAGCCCTAATCTATACTAATCTACAACGCCAACTTCATGATTAACCCTAATATTATTTATAGGATCATTTCTCAAAAAGTTCATTTTACTGCTATATTTTGATTGTTTTTACGTTTTATTATTGACATTCGAATGATATTTGTCTGCATCTTGCATACAACAAAAAAACTTCTATTGTGGATAAAATCGTAAACACTCTCAAAATCAGATTATTGATAAATACTGTAATTCTATTAGCATCATCAACTATTATACCTCAAATATATGACATATTAAGGAACTGTTAAATTAGTAATAAATCCTTTTTGCGCCTTAACTATTCTCCCAACAGTAAACAACTCTCAAAACTATAGCACTACATTATTTACAAAAAAACTGCGTCTAGAGTTCCCCAACTTAACTCTAGATTCTACTTAACTATTTTTTTTACTGACCAGAAATAGTTGCTAGATTCGCCATATACGTTTATTCCATTAACAAGTATCACACTTTTCTTAACTTTTGAAATCACAGTTATCAATTTAGTATTATTACATTGCTATGTTCACCCCAGACGCAACTCCGTAACAACAGAAATTTCTAACCTCTATTAGAATCATCGTATCAAAAAAAAGAACTCAAATTACAGATATGATTTCAACAGTAAAACAATACAAAAAGAGCGGAGTACATGGAAAAATACATTTTTATATTTTTTTTATTCAAAATCAATGCATTATAACTTTGTTTTTTCGACAAAAAACACAATACTTCGTCGAAATTTAATAAAATTCACAAAAAGAAAGAATAGAACTGCGATATGAGCCCAAATATCTCTTAAAATACTTAAAAAAATAGTCTTGCTGATCTTCGTTTTATGCAGCTATCATGTATTATTCACCACTAATTCGTAATCTAATGTTCCCCTAAAAATGTAATGTGATCATGTTTCTTTTTGAACATAGATTCTCGTAAGGAAGAAGTATTATACTATCTATCCAAACATCATAAAATAATTAATAAAACTTCACGATATATACACAAATTAGCATACTTCAATATGCCGTAAATAAGACCGAACAAAAATCAAATTTGTCGTAGAAGCATCGACATATCCCAAGCAAACAAAAAGTCAATCTCATTACTATCTGAAGCTCAAATATTTCGAGCAAAAAAAACAAGATCCATCATCTAATTTTGAATAAAATTTTTTTATTCAAATCTAACAAAAAACATCCCAATCTCTACTTCCTACGGAGATTACGAACACCTGCATCTAATTAATTAACAATAAATTAGATGCACAATATCGCATATCAACTTGTTCTTTTTCCATCTAAATGCCTTACTCCTATATTCCACAGCAACGGTTATGCAATAGAATCCTGGTGTTTTATACACAAAAAAACAATGGTGTCATTAATACGATTTTATATACCTAAGTTGGAAGTACACCACCGCTTAAAAGCATATTATACTCGATAATCTACAACCTAATATGATGATTATTTAACTATATTTGAAAATCATTCCATCTAACTAACTAGATTTCCTTGACATATGAGAAGTAACAGTTTCTTATCCGTTTTATTTCTTCTTACATTCTGTTTTACAAGTTTTGCACAGACCACAGAAGCCATTCCCTTAGCCACCGTAGAATATCAAGCATTAGTAGATTTATACAACGCTACCAATGGAGATAACTGGACCAACAAGTGGGATATCACCACAAATGACATCCATCTCGGAAATTGGCATGGAGTTACCGCCGAAAATGGTCATATCACAGAAATAAATCTCAGAAACAACCGCATACGTGGAGCCATACCTGCATCTTTTGGAAATTTGAAATTTCTAAAAAAATTAGACCTGTATAACTCTCA